>NZ_JAOXLP010000055.1 GCF_025791835.1 Roseomonas xinghualingensis | reverse complement strand
TCGAGACCGGCAACGACAGCTTCCGGTTCAGGAGCAGCTCGGCCGAACCCAGGAACAGGAGAGCCAAAACACCTGCTTGACCCGCGACCAGAGCCTGCGGGACATATCCCTGCACGGGTCAGTTCTCGATGAAAACGTCGGGTCAGTTCTCAGCGAAACTCAACATTGAGAGGCCACGGTAACAGTTCGAAGCGCACAGAGGAGACATGCGTTATGATCGCGGTCGTCTTAGAGGTTGAGCACGCCGACGGGCACTTTGACAAATACCTGGTCCACGCCGCCCGGCTGCGCTCAGCGCAGGATAAGGTGCCCGGCTTCATCTCGGTCGAGCGCTTCGGTTTCCGGATCAATCCCTAGAAGCTGAGGAGCCTGTCCTTCTGGGAGAGCGAAGAGGTGATCGCAGATTGGCGCTGCCATGCAATGCCCTTCATTCTGGGCAGGTCTTCGCGATCTTCATCTGCACATCAGGAAGACTGCTGCAACCGTGACCGATTTTCAGGGTCTCGGCCGGAACGCGAACCGGCTGGTTTCGGCTAGGTTTGCCCATGGCGGCTTCGCGCCCAATGAGGCCATCGGCGTCGTGCCATCACCCCCCGAAAGCGGACATTTGAATTCCGCCGCCAGGTAACCGGGACGACGTGGACAGACGCATCGTTGCGCCAGCTGGGCCGCCTTCCGTGCGCGTCGCTGAGTGATCATCCCTCGGCCGCGCCGCAAGTGATGGAGACGTTGCGCCTCATGCTCCGCTGGGCCTGGACTTACGTGATTGTGGCGGAGCTGATCGGCGCAACCAGCGGAAGCGGCCGCATGATCATGGACAGCCAGCGATTGCGCGGCACCGGGCAGATGATCGTCAGAATCATGGTGATCTGGCTGATCGGACTAGTGACAGATTTCCTGCTCAAGGCGCCGAACAGACGACTTTTCCCCTGGGCGATGCTGTGATCTCCTGCGCAGGCTGCATCCCAGAACCGGAGCACGCCCATGATCGGCCCGCGCGATTGCCTCTACGAGCCGGTTCAGCTTGTTGCGCCGCAACTTCGGGTCGGCATCCTGCTGGACGCGCCGAAAGCGGAGCGCTGGGTTCGCTCCGTCCTTACCGATATACAGGAGGCGCCCTTCACGCAGATCGCGCTGGTCGTCCTGAATGATGAGGCACCTGCCCCGCCACCGCGCCGCTCCGGCGCCGGCATGTGGGCGGCGCACCTCGAAGGGCAGATGTTCTGGCAGTACGCCAAGCGCGACCAGCGCAACCAACGCAATGGCAGTGTCCTGGCGCACACGAATGTGGCGGACCTTCTCGCGGAGGTGCCGCGCCTGCGCGTCAGGCCCGCGCGCAAGGGCTTCGTGCATCGCTTCGCCGATGGGGATCTGGCGGCGATCCAGGGGCACGATCTCGACGTCCTGCTGCGCTTCGGCTTCAACGTCCTGCGCGGCGGAATCCTGCATGCAGCGCGGCATGGCGTGTGGTCGTTTCATCACGGGGACAACAGCGCCTATCGAGGCGGGCCGGCGATGTTCTGGGAAATCGCCGAGCGCAATCCCGTCACCGGCACCATCCTGCAGGTGCTGACGGATGAACTCGATGGCGGTGAGGTGATCTACCGCAGTTGGGGCGCGACGGGGCGATCCATGTGGATGTCCTCGAGCCGCGAGCCGCTGTACCGCAAGGCCTCGCCCTTCGTGATCCGCTGCCTGCGCCAACTCTACCAGCGCGGCGGCGAGCCGTTGCCGGTGGAGGCGCCGGGGGCCAAGGGCCACCTTTACCGCAAGCCGACCAACGCGCAGATGGCGCCGTTCCTGGCGCGGGCGGCGCTCCGTTCGCTGCGGAGCAGGGTGGCGAACCGCCTCGGCCAGGAGGAGTGGTTCCTCGCCTATCGGCATGAAAGGGAGAAGTTCGTCACCAATACCGCGCGCGTGGACATGTCGGGCTTCGTGCCCATGCGGCCGCCCGCACATGAATTCTGGGCCGACCCCTTCGTCCTGAAGCACGAGAGCACTGATCACGTGTTCTTCGAGCGCTACGACCGCCAGGCCGGGCGCGGCGACATCTGGACCTTCGCCTTCGACTCCGCCGGCAGGCCAGGGTCGATGCGGCCGGTCCTGTCGCTCAGCCACCACCTGTCCAGTCCCTTCGTCTTCGAATGGGAGGGGCGGGCGTACATGGTCCCAGAATCCGCGGAGGTGCGCACCGTCTCACTATACCGCGCGACGCGCTTCCCTGACGGTTGGGAGCATGTGTGCGACCTGCTCTCTGGCGTACCCGTGGTGGATGCCAACTTGTTCGAGCACGAAGGCCGCTGGTATCTATTCGCCAATGCGAGCGAGGATGGCGGGCCGCTCGACGACGAACTGTTCCTGTTCCACGCCGAGACGCCGCTCGGTCCCTGGCGGCCGCACCCGATGAACCCGATCAAGTCCGATGTCCGATCGGCCCGGCCCGCGGGGCGGATCTTCCGGCGCGGCGGAGTGCTGATTCGCCCGTCCCAGGATTGCTCGGTCCGCTATGGCTACGCGATCAACCTTTGCGAGATCCGCGCCCTGTCCCCCACGGCGTATGAAGAGCGCGTCATTGACCGCATCACGCCCGACTGGCTGCCGGGACTGATGTGCTGCCATACGATCAATGCGACCGATACCGTCGAGGTGGTCGATGCTAAGCGTCGCGCCGCCAGGGGGTGGCGGCCCCTGCGCGCCTAAAGGGCGTGATCCAGTTCACCGATGTGTATAGCAGCGCAGCTGGAAGGCAGCCGGCCACGTCAGGATGACGAGCGCAGGAAGCGGTCCTTCCTAAGATCCGCTTCTCAGAATCTGGGCCTCGGAGCTGTCGGGCCCCTTTCGGCCATCCGGTCCCACTCCGGCGCCCTTCCTCCTGCACCGCAGTCCCGCGGCTCAGGAGATATGCTGTGCAACACGACCATGCGGGCGTTCCGCTCCCACATACGCGGCCCGTCATGCCCTGGAACAGGGGGCGCTTCGTTGGTCCCAAGCCGCCCCTCAAGCCCAAGAAGGTCTGGGCTATCCGCCTTCATCTGCAACGGGAGCAGCGCCTTCGCGACCTAGCCATGTTCGATCTGGCGGTCGACAGCAAGCTCAGGGGCTGCGACCTGGTCCGGCTGAAGATCGGCCAGCTGGTCGTGAACGGCACCGCCCGCTACCGCGCGACCGTCATCCAGCGGAAGACCGAACGACCAGTACAATTCGAGCTGACCGACCAGACTCGCGAGAGCGTGCTCGCATGGCTGGAACTCCGCGGCGGCACGCTGGATAACTACGTCTTCTCGAGCCGATCCAGAGGGGGCCAGCACCTCAGCACCCGCCAATATGCCCGCCTCGTTGGTGAATGGGTCGAGACGATCGGGCTTGGCCGGTCAGCCTATGGCACCCACAGCCTGCGCCGGACCAAGGTCGCGCTCACCTACAAACGGTCCGGCAATCTACGGGCTGTGCAGATCCTGCTCGGCCATACAAAGTTGGAGAGCACGGTGCGGTACCTGGGCGTTGATGCCGAGCATGCCTCACCCTGTCCGAAGCCACGGAGATCTGACTCAACTGGCATCTCGGGATGACCCTGCCGTCCCGAGTGCCTTGGCAGTTTTCAGCGCGGGATGCGCCCATCCTGGGCATATGCGGCGTGCGGTCGGTGCCCCGAATGCGGACAGCGTGCCCTAACTCAGGCTGACTGGGTTGGGCGGGAAGCGGCTGTAGAGAACCCTCCACTTGTGCAAAATAGCCAACATACCCCACGACGTGAGCGCGCCGGTTGAGGGTGGCAAGGAGGATTGCGGCGAGTGGCGTTAATCAACGAGATCTTGGCAAGGCGGATGGCGATGCCGGCCTACGACACGCAACTCTGGACGTTCATGGCTCGGGCGAACGGCCGGAACCTGAGAAACATCTCGGACGACGCATTGCAAGAGCGCCTCAACAGGATTGATCGCAACATCCAGTACCTCGATAGCAGCGTAACGCCCCGGGACGATCTCCCTGCCGAACGCGGCTGGCTCAGTCCCTGGTGGTGGCTCAGGATAAGGCACTGGACGGTGCTGGAGTTCGAGCACCGTGGCCTGACGCCTGGCCCAACTCCGACGATTCCCGCACTGCCCGCGCTTGCATCTGATTTCAAAGGCGTGGTCGCTGGAGGTCGAAAACTGCTGGTGCGTATCAGCGCCAAGGTGTGGTCACTCGAATTACTGCAACGGGGCCGACTAAGGTTTGCGCCAGCTACCTCATACCGTGACGCGGCGCTGGGTGGTGCCCGCGCGGACGATGAGATGAGCAAAGCTTATCATCGGCCGGGACAGGTCTTGAAGATCACTGGCCCGCGCGGCGAGTTCATCACGCCGATCGGCGATGTCGAATTCGCTACGATCCGCAGTATCGAGCGGCGCGGTGTGCTGTATGACGTGCCATACTGGCTATGCTCGTTCAGCAGCGACCTTGATCCACGTCTCTTCACAGAATTTCCAAGCGGCCACTTAGATGGTGATGCTTGCCTCGTGATATTTGACCCAATGGCATTCGTGCAACGCGCGCTACCACATCTCATCCAGGCAGCGCCGAGGGCCACGAAGAAGCTTTTCCCTATTGAGTATTTCGACCTCTATCACCCCGCTGAGAAGAGGCTTTCGCTACTCATCGCTAAGGAGATGCCCTATGCTTACCAGCGGGAAATGCGCTTCGCGTTAGACCCTGAGGGCGGTTCACCTCTGGCGGGGGGCGATGCTCTCTTCGTTGAGATTGGATCGATCGAGGACATCGCGGCTGTCTACGCGCCGTTCGGCGCCAAGCTCGCGGGAACAGGTCCGGACAGCTTCCTCGCTTAAACCGATCCAGCTTCCTGTGCACGAACATGAGCATGAAAAGCGGGGGCAGACCTTGCATGAAACTCACCTACAGTGCGATTAAGCAGAGCCGCCGAGGCCGCTCTGCCGCCTCGCGGACGTATCGGGAGTAGTCGGAAAACCCCGAACGCAGACATCCGTTCCGGGTAAATTACGTTAATGCGCCGCCGTATTAGATCGGTGGAATGCCAGCTCGCCGCAACACGTCGTTCAGGTCCTGAATGCACCGGCTGCGTACCTCGTTGAGGTCCCGGGCAAGCGCTGGGTCCGCGATATCGAGAAACCCGTTGGCCCGCCGGATGATCTTGTTCTTGAGGCCTTGCTCAAGCTGCGACCTGATCTGCCTCAGGTACTTGTCGACTCTGCCAAGGCCCGCCCGGCAAGCGTCATCGTTAACCTCACGATAACCACCCACTGCCTTGCGGATCACCTGACGACTCTCGCGATCAACAAGCTCGCCGGTGCGAACCGCCTTCTGCGTGTCCTTGAGCGCCTGCATGAATTCATCGGGCGTTTCGCAATGCAAGGGGACCTCGAAGGCGGGACGAGCGAACGCCATGGCGATAGTGCGGAGGATCACCTCGTCGAGATCCTTCTCGCCGCGGACCTGGACTACGTCTTGATAGTACCAGCGTTGCAGCGGCGGGAAGCTATTCAGATAAGAGATGCACTCGTCCCAAGACCAGACGATTGCCCTCCTGCTGTCTTTGTCGTTTTCCCACTCCTCGTTGAGCTCGTCGACATAACCTTGGACGCGCGTATCGCGCCGTGCAGTCGTTGCCAGGATCCAAATTTTCAGTTTGAGTTTGAAGGCCAGAGAATCCGCTGCGGCGTCACGCCGGAATTTGCGGCTGATCGGCCCGCCCGGATAGGGGTTTCCATTCTCGTCGAGGTCAGAGAGGCGCTTACACTGGATGCCAACGATCCCGAAGCGGGATTTCCCATAAACATCGACGCCATTCTGGGCCTGCCCTGGCCGCCCGTACGCTTGGGCGTCCATGACGTCATAGACCTCGCGCAGCATCCCTACGGCAAGCTCTTCGAACTGCTGCCAGTAGAGCGGCGGCTGAAAGAATTGCGATATAGTGCCCATCTGATCTCATTAGCCTCACTAGCAATCAGGAGTTTTCATTTCGGCAGATCGGCGGGGTGCGCGCCAGCCTTCTACAGCGGTCTAGGTCTGCTTTCTGGTAGCCGCTAAGTGGAGCAATGCCCGGAATGGGTCGACAGCGGCTGGGAGAGGAACGTTAGCTTCAACCGCCTGCGCGTTCCGAAGCGGACAGGCCGCTTCCGGCCAGCCTCGGACCTATCGTCACCAGCTGCCCATTTGGTGAGGGCCAAAAGCTCTTTTCCTCCTGATTTCGGCAGGCCTCATTCATATTCGGTAAGTCGCAGGACCGCGAACGAGGTCGGCTGCCGGACCTAGCCGCGACCGTGTCGCTCGGTGAGATCGCTTGGGAAGCTGGATCGTCCCCTATGCTGAGAACCTGATCAGATTGTTGATTTGATGGAGGTCTTCTGATTCGCTGTGCTTCTTCGGAGGAGGCGGCATGAGCGGATCAGAGTGGCTGAGCGACAAGGCCTGGGCGGTGATCGAGCCACACCTGCCGAAAGGCCGTCCTGGCGCACATCGGGTGGACGATCGGCGGGTGATCAGCGGCATCCTGCACGTCCTGCGTTCGGCTGCCGCTGGCGCGACTGCCCACCTGAGTACGGCCCAGCGACCACCATCTATAACCGCTACAACCGCTGGAGTGCCCAAGGCGTCTGGAAGCGTATCTTCGAGCGCCTGGCGGCAGCCGGGAACATCCCGGATGAGATCTCGATCGACAGCACGCATGTGAAGGCTCACCGCTCGGCAGCAGGGGCTAAAAAGGGGGCGAAGCCGCGCAGGCGATCAGCCGGTCACGTGGCGGGCGGACCAGCAAGATCCACGCTGTGGCCAATGCTGAAGGCCGACCGCTCGCCTTCATCCTGACACCCGGCAACGTCGCCGACATCAGCGTCGCTGCCTACCTGCTCGACGGCATCGCGCCGCCGCGTCGCGTACTTGCCGACAAGGCCTACGACGCCGATCGCCTCCGCAAATCCCTGGAGGCGCAGGCAACTAGCGCCAATTGTAAGCGAGAGGCTCGGCCAGACCGTCGCCATCGAGAATCGCACCGACATGCCAACGGTTGTCGGTACACAGCTCGTAGCCAGGGCAGAACCTGATGGGCATACCATCCTGGCGGCGGACAATGCCTTTTACTTCAATCCGGCCATCCAAAAGCAGCTGCCCTATGACACGCTCAAGGACTTTGCCGGCGTCACTATGCTCGCGGAATCGCCAGTCATCTTGATGGCAGGTCCGCGGGCCACCACCAAGACGCTGCGGGACCTGATCACGGCTGCCAAGCGCTTCTTTCGCAAGCTTCTGAAGGGGCTCCAGTACATGCCCCGTGTGATCGTCACCGACAAGCTGCGCAGCTATGCCGCAGCCAAGCGCGAGATCCTGCCAGGGTTGGGGCATCGCCAAAGCCGCTATCTCAACAACCGTGCCGAGGTGTCACACCAGCCGACACGACGACGAGAACGGCAGATGCAGCGGTTCAAGTCAGCCCGTCACGCGCAGCGCTTCCTTTCGACACACAGCCGGATCCACAACCACTTCCAGCTCCGCCGCCACCTCCTGACCGCCACTGAATACCGTACCGTTCGTGGCGCCGCGTTCAGCGCATGGCGAGATGTGACCGGATTTGCGGCTGCCGTGTGAGGCCATCACCAGTCGTAACCTCTCGGCGTCGCCGTTCTCGCCAACCTGACGACGCCTGATCACGCCTTGATTGAAAGCTGCAGGTCCCGCAACTCCTCGCCCGGGCTCCGCGCATGCGGTCCTGCCCGTACTCCATAAGAATGTTCACACAGAGCAGCAGGATCACGGCTCGCCACCCTTATCATGAACGCCGAAGTCGAAGCCGGCGCTATTCGACGGAGATCTTCGCCTCGCGGATGGTCTTCGACCATTTCGCGGCTTCGGCCTGCAACAGCTTGCGAAGGTCGTCCGGCGTGTTGCTGGTCGGCAGGATATGCCCCTGGTTGTTCAGCTCCTGCTTCAGGCGAGGCTCCTCCAGCGCACGGATTAGCTCGGCACTAAGCCGCCCGATCACCGGCGCCGGCGTACCGGCTGGGGCAAGAAGGCCGTTCCAACCAGTGGACTCGAAGCCCTGCATACCGGCCTCCATCATGGTGGGCAGGGAGGAGAGAACGGGAACCCGCGTCTCAGAGGTTACGGCCAGGGCGCGCAGCCTGCCGTCGTTGATCTGGGGAACGGCTGGCAGAATGGTGCTGAACATCATGCCCACGCGCCCAGCCACGAGGTCCACCAGCGCCGGTGCCGTGCCGCTGTAGGCGATATGCTCGATCTGAATACCCGCCTCCCGCGCGAAGAGTTCGCCGGTCAGGTGGGCAGGACTCCCCATGCCGTAGGAGCCGAAGTTCAGCTTGCCCGGATTCGCCTTCGCGTAGGCGATCAGCTCCGGCACGCTGCGAATAGGGAGTTGAGGATTCACCACCAGCACGAAAGGAATGCGTGCCATCAGCCCGATGGGCGCAAAATCCTTCACGATGTCATAGGGCACGGTGGGCAGCAGGTACTGGTTTATGACCAGGGATCCCGTGCCGACCAGAAGGGAGTAGCCGTCAGGCGCCGAACGGGCGATGGCGCCGGAGCCGATCGTCGTACCGCCACCAGGCCGGTTCTCCACAACGATGTTCTGGCCCAGGCGCTCCGCCATCGGCTGGACCACCATGCGCGCCAGCGTGTCCGCTCCGCCGCCGGGAGTGAAGGGCACAACCAAGCGGATGGGGCGATCGGGATAGCCCGTCCCAAAGGCCGGACGCGCAAGCGGCAGAGCCGCGGCGGCGGCCATGGTGCCCAGAAGGCAACGCCGATGGATCATAGTCTTGTTTCCTTCCCTTAGAGACCGTGCCGTTCAGACGGCGCTGGACATGTTTGTGGCCGTTGCGGCCAGGTCGTGAGACGATCTCAGCTCATCCAGCCGCTGCAGCCGCGCGAAGAGCGGAGCGGCACGGTGGGCGAGGCTAACGGAGGCCAGGCAGTCCTCGAACTTCGCCTGCAGTTCCCCCTCACCGAGCGGCTTCTCCGCATGACCGCGCGGACGATGGATGCGAGGGCTTTCCAGCCGCGTCCCATCCGCCATGATCAGCGTGACGTGGTCGGCGCGGGCGTAACCGGGGAGGTTCGGATCGATGTCGTCGCTCGGCAGCACGGTCGCACGGGACATCAGGCTCTGAACCTCAGGCCGCTGCACGAACTCGTCGGTCAACTCGCGCAGCCCAACCCATCCGGCCGTCAGGGCGGCAGCGACGGCGAATTGCGCGCTGAACTTTGCTTCCAATCCGGTCTGCGGCTGCGCATTGCGCAAGACGCCCGCGTGAGGGCGGCTGACGCTCGCCTCGATCCGCGCGATGGCCGCCGGATCAGGCCGAGCCTCCTGCACAAGGTCCAATGCGGCATCGGCAATGCGATGCGCAAAGAAGCAGATCGGGTACTTCTTGATGCTCAGTCCCCCGGACACGATCCGCCATTCCCGGCCGAAGCCGGGGCTGGGGGAGAGGTCGTCCAGCTTCCCCTCGGGAGAGACCGCACGCAGGAAGCCGCGCGGATGCTCAATGGCGTCGGGCGAAGCCGTCATGCCCGCTCGCGCCAGGCGTGCGGAGAGCAAGCCGGACTGGGCGGCGCGGCCGGCATGGAATGGTTTTGCCATGCTGCCGAAATTCGCCACCAGCCCACCTGCCTGGGAGGCGCCCAGGGCGATGGCGGTGGCGCAGCCGCCCGCGTCCAGCCCGTGCAGCTTCGCGCAAGCGGCGGCAGCGGCGACGGTGCCGAACAGCCCTGTCGGGTGCCAGCCCTTCTCATGGTGGTAGCCGGCATCATGCCGCACCAGTTCCGCCCAGACTTCGTAGCCCGCGACATAGGCGGCGACCATCGACAGGCCATCCGCTCCCAGCGCCTCCGCCTCGGCCAGGATGGCGGGGACGAGGACTGTGCTCGGATGGCCGCGCTGGGCCACGTCGTCATAATCCAGCGCATGGGCGGCGGTGGCGTTCACGCAGGCGGCGACGGGCGCCGACGCGCGCCCCTCCCCGAGAAGCAGCGAGGCTTCCACCCCGCCGCCATCCCCGAGAACGCCGTGGAGAAGGCCGACCACGGGCTCCGATGCACCGGCGAGCATGCAGCCGAGCGCATCGGTAAAGCCCATGCGCGCCACGGCCCGTGCCGCCTCCGGGATCGCCTCGGGCCGCAAACCGGCGACGAAGGCGCCCAGCGCCTGGGTGAGCGAGGCCACCATCTCAGTAGGAGCGCGGCAGTCCCAGCGTGTGCTGGGCCACATGTGCGAGGATAAGGTTGGTGGAGACCGGCGCCGTGCGGGACAGCCGCGCCTCCCGCCACTTGCGCTCCACATCATACTCCACCGCGAAGCCGAAGCCGCCGAAGGTGGTCATGCAGGCCTCTGCCGCGTTCCAGGCGCATTCCGCGCCAAGGTAGCGCGCCATATTCGCCTCGGTGCCGCAGGGCTGGCCGGCCTGGAAGAGCGCGGCGGCGCGGCGCACCATCATGTCCGCCGCCTCGGACTGCACATAGGCCTGGGCGATGGGGAACTGGATGGCCTGGTTCTGGCCGATGGGGCGGCCGAAGACCACACGCTCCTGCGCGTAGCGCGTGGCGGTGCGGATGAACCAGCGGGCATTGCCCACCGCCTCAGCCGCGGTCAGCACACGCTCGGCGTTCATGCCGTCCAGGATATAGCGGAAGCCCTTGCCCTCCTCGCCGATCAGGCTGTCGGCGGGAATGTCGAGATCATCGAAGAAGACCTCGGTCGCGTGATGGTTCAGCATCGCCTTGAGCGGGCGGATGGTGAGGCCCTTGCCCAGATGCTGGCGAATGTCGATGAGGAAGGTGGAGACGCCGTCCGTCTTGCGCTTCACCTCGTTGGCCGGCGTGGTGCGGGCCAGCACCAGCATCAGATCCGAATGCAGGGCGCGGGATGTCCAGACCTTCTGGCCGTTCAGGCGATAGCCGTTCTCCGTCCGCACCGCACGGGTCTTGAGCTGGGTGGTGTCGGAGCCCGTGGTGGGTTCGGTCACGCCGAAGGCCTGCAGGCGCAGCCGCCCGGCGGCGATCTCGGGCAGGTATTTGCGCTTCTGTTCCTCGCTGCCATGCCGCAGCAGCGTGCCCATGATGTACATCTGGGCATGGCCGGCGGCGGCGTGGCAGCCGGCGGCGCAGACCTCTTCCAGGATAACGGAGGCGGCGCGCAGCGGCAGGCCGGTACCGCCATATTCCTCGGGAATCAGGGCCGCCAGGAATCCGGCCTCGGTCAAGGCATTGATGAATTCGGTCGGATAGGCTTCCGCCTCGTCCACCTTTCGCCAGTATTCCTGCGGGAAGTCCGCGCAGACGCGGCGCACGCTCTCGCGGATCTCAGGATAATCCTCGCCGATCTGCAGGGTGACGAGGTTGTCGGTGGTGAAGGGCATATTGGTGTCCACGCTCAGTCTCCTGCGATCTCGGCGGTCTTGATGGCGTCGTCGTGCTGCCCCAGCCGGGGCGCCGCACGTTCATAGGCGGGGCGCTCGCCATCGAACCGTAGCGGCAAGCCCACGGTCGGCAGGGAGCCGTCCGGCCCCTCCTGGATGATGCCCAGCGCCTTGGCGTGGGGCTCATGCACCACCTGGTCGATGCGCTGCACGGGAGCGTTGGGCACGCCAGCCGCATCCAGCAGCGCGCGGATCTCCGCGGTGCTGCGGCATGCGATGTCGGGTTCGATCAGGGGGATGAGGATATCCCGGTTCCGGACCCGGTCCGCATTCGTGGTGAAACGGGGATCGTTCTCCAGGTCCGGCCGCTCCAGCGCGCGGCACAGCTTCCGGAACAGGTTGTCGTTTCCCGCGCCGATGACGATCCAGCCGTCATTCGCCAAAAAGGCCTGGTACGGCACGATGCCACTGGCACCGGACCCCTGCGGCTTCATCACGCGCGGATTGATGAGCACGCTGGCAATCGGAATGGCCGTCCAGGCCAGCGCGGTCTCATAGAGTGAGGTCTCGATGCGTCCGCCCTGGCCGGTGCGCTGCCGCTCGATGAGCGCGCCCATGATGCCGATCGCAGCCCAGAGCCCCGCACCCATGTCGATCATGGAGACGCCGACACGGATGGGAGGGCGACCTTCCGCTTCCCCGGTGATGCTCATCAGCCCGCCAAAGGCCTGCATGAGCGGGTCGTAGCCCGGAAGGTCGGAAAGAGGACCGCCACGGCCGAAGGCGCCGATATCGGCAAAGATGAGCGAGGGCTTGCGGGCGAGGAGCTGGGCGGCGCCCAGCCCGTGCTTGTCGGCGGAACCGGGGCGGAGATTGCACAGCACCGCATCCGCCTCGTCCAGGATCAGCTGCTCCAGCCTGGCGCGCTGGGCGGGATCATGCATGTCGATGGTGATGCTGCGCTTGTTGCGGTTCATCGCCACGAAATGGGGCGCCGCTCCGTCCCAGAAGGGCGGCCCCCAGCCACGGGCGTAATCACCCTGGCCAGGGTTCTCGACCTTGATCACCTCGGCGCCCAGACCGGCCAGGACCATGCCGGCATAGGGGGCGGCAATGCTGTGGCCGATCTCGACGACGGTGAAGCCCGCCAGGGGCTTGCTGCTGGACATGTCGGACCCTTCAGGAAGCGGCGCGGCTGGACAGAGGCGCGCGTGCGATGAGGCGGCGGGCGCGCTCGGCGACGGGCAGGTCCACCATCGCGCCCTCGAATTCGATGGCGCCAAGGCCACGGGCGACCCCTGCCTCGAAGGCGGCAACCAGGCGGCGGGCATGGTCCAGCGCCTCCGGGCGGGGCCCATATTCCTCGTTGATGGCGGCCACCTGGGCAGGGTGCACGCAGGTGGCGCAGGCGAAGCCCAGCGCGCGGGAACGGCGCAGCACGGCGCGGTATTCCGGCGTGTCGCCGATGCCGGCGACGCTGCCGAGCGAGCCCATGGGCAGGATGCCGGCGGCGCGGGCAGCGTGGATGCCCATCATCTTCGCGACATAAAGGCTGTCGGCAGTCGGCTCGGCATCCAGGTCGGTGGCCAGATCCTCGCCACCGACGGCCATGGCCACCATGCGCGGCGCCCTTGCGATCTCGGCCATGCGGGGCAGCGCTTCCGCTTCCTCGACCAGGGCCACGAGCTTCACCGTGCCGACGGCGAGGCCCGCGGCCGTCTCATGCGCGGCGATGACCTCGCTCAGCAGGGTCAGGTGTTCCGCGCCCATGGCCTTGGGCACGACCAGCGCGGTGACACCCGGAGCCACGGCGGAAGCGATGTCGGGAACCGCGAGATCGAGCGGCCGATTGATACGGACGCAGACATCCGCCCCGCCCCGCGCCACGGCTGGCACGGCCGCGCGCAAAGCGTGCCGGGCCGCGTCCTTCTCCGCGGGCGCCACGGCATCCTCGAGGTCCAGGATGATGGCGTCCGCCCCGCGAAGATGCGCCTTGGCCACGAAGCGCTCGGCCGTCGCCGGCACGAATAGCAGCGAGCGCCAGAGCGGCAGGTCTGGACGAGGCGTCATGCCGGCATCTCCAGCTCGACCGTCGCGGCCAGGCCGCCGGACTCTGTTTCCGCCCAGACGAGCATGCGGCCATCCACCGCGTCATGCCCTGTCAGGACCACATTCTGGCCGACGAAGAGGGGTTGGGAGAGCCGCGCCGTAAGACCCGTGGGGCGCCGGCCCGAACGGCGCATCGCCGCATCCACCAGCAGGTGTACGGTCAGTGCGCCGTTCTGCACGCAGGCGGGATAGCCCTCCTGATCGCGCGCGTAATCCGCATCATAGTGGATGCGGTGACCGTTCCATGTCACGGCGGAATAACGGAAGAGCAGAACAGGATCGAGGAAGACGCTCTCGCGCCAAGTGGCGCCCGCGGGCGGCAACGTGGGTTCCTTCTTCGGCACTCCAGCGCCAGGCGCCGCGGCCTCCCGGTACACCACCTCCTGCTCCTCGATTACCACGGGCTTGCCTGCCACGCTGATCGTGTGCCGCACCGTCAGGAAAGCCATGGTTCCGGAACGGCCACGCTTCGGGGTAATGGCCGCGATTTCGGAGCGCTTCACCGCCGCGTCGCCCACATGCAGCGCACCCGGAAACTGCACGCGGCGGCCCACGAACATGCGACGCGGCAACGGTACCGGCGGCAGGAAATCGCCCTTGCGCGGATGGCCGTCATGGCCGAGTTCCGACTGCCGCGCGAGTGCCGGGAAGAACATGGAGTACCAATGGGGTGGTAAGGCGTCGCCCTTGGCAAAGGTATCGGCGGGCTGATCAAAGGTGACGGCGATGCGGCGCACGGCAGGAAGAGTGATTTCATCCTCTGTGCTGGTGCTGCGGCCAATCCAGTCAGGGAAGGCCAGGGAGGCGAGGTCGGATTCCATGACGGCCTGATCTGGCATGGGCGCGTGTTCCTCTTCGCGCGCAGCGGGCACGCGTGATTTCTTCGTGCCGTTGGCGGCACGTCAGGTTGCAGCGGGTAATGCGGAGCGAGCGGTGTGCTCTAGGGCGTGGCCGGTTCCGGCATGAGTTCCCCCGAAGGTTCTTGTTGAGAGGCATTTAAACACGGGTTAGACGGAAACGGATCATCAAGGATGTGATGTTTATGCTGCGGCGCATAACGGGCCCGGGCGGTGAGACGGGCGGCACGATCAAGTCCTCACGCCGCACGCTTGAGATCCTTGAGCTCTTTGCTGAGACGCACGAGCCCGTAACGGAGGCCGAGGTCGCGCATCGTCTCGGCTATCCGCAATCCTCCACCTCCATGCTGCTCCTCAGCCTCGTGCAGCTCGGCTATCTCGAGAAGGTGGACCGGCTGTTCCGGCCAACCCTTCGCGTCATGCTGCTCGGAGCCTGGTTGCAGGACCGGCTGATCGGCCAGGGCAGCCTGCTGCGCCGCATGGATGGCCTGCGCACCCGCACGGGCCTGACCGTGCTGATCGGCATGCAGCAGGCAACGCGCGTGCGCTACATCCTGGCCCTACGGCGGGAGGGAACGGGCGAGAACGAGCCGCATGCAGGCATGGCGCGCCCCATCTTCCGCACAGGCCTGGGCAAGGCGCTTCTGCTGCCCATGCCCGATGCGGCGGTGGCCCGGCTGCTGCGTCGTGCCAATGCCGAGGAAACGGACCCTCGTCTCCGCATCCCCCAGGCCGCCTTCCTGGAGGACATCCGGCAGAGCCGGGAACGCGGCTGGGCCACGGGCAATGCTTCGGTTCAGAAGGGGGTGGGTGTGATCGGCATGATGCTGCCCGCCCTCCCCGCCCAGCCGCCGCTCTCGATCGGGCTTGGTGGGGCGCTGGACGACATCCAGGCCAGGCAGGAGGAGATCGTTGGGGAACTGCGGGAGGTCTGTTGCTCTCTCAGCCCATCAAAATACTGAAATGACCCTCTGATATAAGCTCCGTGATTAAATGCGCTTTGTACAAGGGACGAGCAGCGCGGCGATTGGAAGTGCGGCAGCCCTGCCCGTCCTCCATCCCTGTTCCCACCCAGCCTCGCCTTCCCCTTTTGGCGGCAATGCAGGCACTGTCCAGCGCAGCTCTGTGCCAGTCGATCTGCCCGGCTGCCTCGAGCCGCTCCAGCAGCACCCGGTGCAAGGCGATCCAGACTCCAAATTAGCAATTATGTTGGTTGAAGCGCTTTCATTCTGCAGGGCGCCCAATTACCAAGTACGCTCTCAGAACTGGTGTGGGATCTGGGCGTTTATGGTGCATGGGCAGGAGGATGCCATGCGCCCGATTCGCCTGGACGCGTTGTCCGATGAGCAGCTGCGCGAGCTGGATGAGCTCTACCGTCGGACCCATGATGTTCGGGTGAGGACGCGGGCGCAGATGGACACTTCGAAGAACCTCGCTGTTAGGGCGCTGAGGTGATTCACTGGCTCCGGTCAGCGGAGGCAGTGGCGATGGCGGATCAGCCTGGCTTCTTCGATGTCGATGAGCGGTATGCGGCCATCTCTGCCGCCGGCGATCCGCTGGAACGTCTTACGGCCGCGGTCGACTTTGAGGTCTTCCGGCCTGTGCTGGAGGCGGCGCTGGTGCGGTCGGATCGCAGCCGCGGCGGGCGCCCACCCTATGACGCGGTGGTGATGTTCCGCATTCTGGTGCTGCAGGCGCTCTACAGCCTCTCCGACGAGCAGACCGAGTTCCAATTGCGGGACCGGCTGTCCTTCATGCGCTTCGCAGGTCTCGGCCTGCACCAGGCAGTGCCCGACGCCAAGACGATCTGGCTTTATCGCGAGCAGCTGAAGCAGGCAGGGGCTGTCGAGGGGCTGTTCCGCCGCTTCGACGCGGTGCTGGCTGAGCAAGGCTATCTGGCCATGGGGTGGGCAGATCATCGACGCAACCCTGATCGCCGCGCCACGCCAGAAGCTCACCATCGAGGAGAAAGCCACCATTCGCGAGGGCGGCACGCCGACGCACTGGTCAAATGCCGGATTTGTGGTCCCAGTCGAGGACCGGGTCGATGACCGCCCCATCCTTCGTGGCGGGGTCCCAGACCAGGTAGCTCACGGTGTTGGTCGGCTCGTCGAAGAAGGCGCGGATCTTGGGGGGTGCAT
>NZ_JAOXLP010000054.1 GCF_025791835.1 Roseomonas xinghualingensis | reverse complement strand
CCCGCGTGCTGCTGCTGGCGATCGCGGGTCAGGAGAGTGGGTTCCGGCACCGCCGGCAGGTGCCCGTCGCCCATGCCATGGGGCTCTGGCAATTCGAGCGGGGAGGGGGCGTGGCCGGGGTGCTGCGTCATGCCGCGAGCCGCCCCCATGCCCTGGCCGCCTGTCAGGCATTGCTGGTGCCGGCCACTCCTGAGGGGGTCCACCCGGCGCTGGAGTTCAACGACGACCTGGCGGCGGTGTTCGCCCGGCTGCTGCTGTTCACCGACCCGAAGGCGCTGCCGGGGGTGGATCAGCCGGAGGAGGGCTACGGGTACTACGTCCGGAACTGGAGGCCGGGGAAACCGCACCCTGGCACCTGGGCCGGCCACTGGCGGAACGCGCTGGAGGCTGTGGCGGGGGAGCGGGTGGGGGTCTGAACCAAGCCTACGTGGCTTCTGGCAGCAGGCTGAACGGCTAGGACGGCCGTTAGTCGCAGTATCAAAGGCCGCTGGAGGTGCTAGGGCGGAACAGCGGGGCTGCGGAAAGCTTGCCGTCGTGATTAGGCCGGAACTCAAAGAGAAGGCGCCACGGGATCAACCTGCGGCGCCTCGGTTGAACTGTTGATTGAGTGAGAACTCAGCCACCAGGCGACATCAGGATTCTCCCACCATGAGCGTCCATCACCCCATGTTGGGGCCAACGGCTCACTTCGTAACCGTCAAACTGCATATCTGCTGCGCGTTCGTCAATCACTCATCCGAGATCACTGTAGAGGATCACGTCACGGGCGATTACCGAGAGCGGTGCTATCCAAGGAAGTAAATACTGCGCATTCTTTTTGGTGGGAGCAATAACTTGTACCTGCCGCTGTTCTCTTCCGTGAGACAGAGCGTTCCGAATGCCTCGGATTGTGTTAGGAAACGTTGGAAGCCATTGATGAGAAAAGTCGTCAACCTTCCAGTTGGGCTTAATGAGTGCCGCAAGTTCATATCCGCCGTCGAACTGTATTGGCGCCGTGAAGTAGTTGATATTTTGTTCGATTTCTCTCCAAATTACCGCGGGGTCCACAATATTTCGAAGCAAATTTTCCATCTTCTGCGCCTCTTGCATCTTGCTGGTACCAAAGGCATCCATCAGTAGACGCATCGTGTTCTCGACGTTGCTGGAGGCAGAAGGCGCAGAAAGTATCCTCCTCATTGAGCGTTTTACGGACTCGTCAGTGAAGTAAAATGTTCCATACTCAATGATCTGATAATTGTAGATAAAGCGTCGCGATACATCTCCTGAGAGAGAGGCGTCCCAAAAATAGTATGCGTGTGCATCAATGGTTCTTGCATTGATGATGGCTGGAAATTTTTCCTCCCTGTAGCGGCTTTGAGGTTTGATTACTGCTTCTTGACCCATGTTGAACATGAGTATCTGCGGCGTGCGGGTATCGTAATAATACATATGAAAGTTCAGATGAGTGGCTAGGTCGAGCATTCTGTCGTCGTCCCAGTCCCACGGGATATCTCTGATCCAGAATGACAAGGGCTCGCCGAATGGGGTGCTCGGAGATGCATTTTCATTCTCCTTCCCGGTCAAATAGGTCGAGAACGAGAATAAGTTCCGATATTGGGTTGTTGATGGCCCAATCGGCATCACGGATGATGCTATGACCAGAAGTCGTTCACTAGAAGGCCCGAACTCGCATTTGTATGCGATGTTGTCGTATCGGAATGTGAACTGACGACCCGCGACGTCCGAGATCCCGGATGGCACCTTAAATGCCGTCCAGATGATCTCGAACTCACGCTTGTCCTTGTGCCAGATGGCTGCGTACCGAGCTGGTAATATAACCGCATTCAAGGCTTCGTGCAGAGCACCGTTTTCTCCATCCACCTCGATAACCATGGAGTTGTCGCTCCATGGAGTCTGGATGGCGAAACACTCCTTCGGAGAATTGATCTCCGCCAATGGTGACTTCGGATTGTCAGCCAGGAACGTTGAAAGCGTTTCATGAAGCAACTGAAGCGGCAGCGGGCTCTGCTCTTCCGGCACTTGGGCGTCCTGTCGTAATCGTGATCCGCGAGCATACATAACTTTATATGCGCCGGTAGTCGCCCCGAGGTCGTTGCCTGAAACAGGGTATAGACGACCCTCAGCAATCCACGGCAGGCGGGCTGGTGCTGCGGCTGACCAACGGGATGGAGAAGGTGAGGGCGAAGGCGCTGCGGATGGCGGGGGAGCGGGTAGGGGCATAGAATCGGCAGGTCAGCCGCTCTCCCGAAAGGGATCGGCACTCAAGACCTGGGGCGACCCAGGCAAGAACGGCCGGTGGTGGGCGGGGGCCTGCCGCCGGCCGTTTTGCGTTGGGGGGGGCTCCTTATATATAGTGCCTGCCAACCCCGCCCTGGGTTTGCCAATCGCCTTGTAACCCCTTGATTCTTGCCTGTGGAAAAGCCCTGGTTAGACAGGCCAGGGCTTTGTTTTTCCTCGGGGAAATCGCTCCCTCAGGGTGCGCCACTCCGCTCAAGCATCGCATGTATCCCGGGCGGGGTAAGCCGCCCGGGACCGTGACAGCCTTCAGGCCGCTTCCCGCACCGCCATCGGATTGATCTTCCGGTTGGCCATGGTGTTCAGCAACGCGTCGGTCTTCTTTTCCTCATCCAGCGTGGCCTGCAGCAGGGCCACCACATCAGACTTGCCGCTCGCCTTGGCCCAGGCGACCAGCGCGCCATAGCGGGCCATCTCGTAATGTTCGATCGCCTGAGCGCAGGCGATCAGCCCGGCATCGCGCACGGGGCTTGGCTCCTTCGCGTCCTCCAGCAATTCTTCGCCTTCGGCGATCAATCCCTGGATGGCCTCGCAGGTCACGCCCGCAGGGCGCTTTCCGATGGCCTCGAACACCTGCTTGAGACGCTCGATCTGCTCCTTGGTCTGATCGCGGTGGAGCATGAAGCCCTCGGCCAGCGCGTCGCTCTGCGCGGCCTTCGCCATCTTGGGCAGGGCCTGCAGGATGCGCCGCTCGGCGAAATAGATGTCCTTCAGCGTGTTCAGGAAAAGGTCGTCGAGACTTTTGATAGCCGGCATACGCGGACTCCTCGCGATGGATAGGCGGGCACCGGAAGGGGCCCGGTCACGGGGGGAACGCCGTCACCGCCAAGGCGATGCAGATGCGTGTGAAACAGCGCGCTGAGAAATCGCTTCATCGGCTGCACGCAAGCTGCTGTTGAGTCGTCCGCTACCATGCTGACCGGCCGCAAGGCGGTGCTGGGCTCACGCAGGCTTGTTGCTGCTCAACCCGCCGGCGCCCGAAGCCAGGTGGAGGTCGCATGGGCACAGGGCTTCTCCTGGCCCTCGGCGCGCATCCAGACTTCGGCATAGAGGCTGGAACGGCCCTGGCGCACGATCCGCACCTCCGCCAGCACGCCGTCATTCCCGGCAGGGCGCAGGAAGGAAATTTGCAGCTGGGCCGTGCGCGTGTCGTCAGCGCCGCCCGTCGCTACCAGAAGCGGAACCCAGATCGCGACATCGGCCAGCGTCATCAGCGCCGGTCCGGAAGCAGTCTCGCCGGGCCGCAGCGACAGTGCCGAGGGCGGCAGGCGGAGCAGCGCCGTATCCGGTGCGGCGCGCAGCACCTCGATCCCCAGCGCGGCGGCAAGGGGCACTCCCGCCCGCACCCGGTCTGTCAGTTCCTCCGGTGTCACGCCTTATCCTCCCTGGCCCCTGCCTTCGGTGCCGGATAAAACCACCTCGCCTGGAT
Organism: Roseomonas xinghualingensis; assembly: GCF_025791835.1. Classification (GTDB taxonomy): domain Bacteria; phylum Pseudomonadota; class Alphaproteobacteria; order Acetobacterales; family Acetobacteraceae; genus Roseomonas; species Roseomonas xinghualingensis. The sequence goes on along the minus strand of NZ_JAOXLP010000054.1, from coordinate 13,132 downwards.
GAAAGGGAGCCGCCCGCATGAAGACCCGCGCCGCCGTCGCCTGGGAGGCGAACAAACCCCTGACCATCGAGACGGTCGATCTGGAAGGCCCGAAGCCGGGCGAGGTGCTGGTGGAGATCATGGCCACCGGCGTCTGCCACACCGATGCCTATACCCTCTCCGGCCTGGACTCCGAGGGCAAGTTTCCCTGCATCCTTGGCCATGAGGGCGCCGGCATCGTGCGCGAGGTGGGCGCGGGCGTGACCAGCGTGAAGCCCGGCGACCATGTGATCCCGCTCTACACGCCCGAATGCCGGCAGTGCAAAACCTGCCTTTCCCAGCGCAGCAATCTCTGCACGGCCATCCGCTCGACCCAGGGCCAGGGCCTGATGCCCGACGGCACCAGTCGCTTCTCCTGCGAGAACCCCAACAAGCCCGTCTGGCACTATATGGGCTGCAGCACCTTCTCGAACTTCACCGTGCTGCCGGAGATCGCGGTGGCGAAGGTTCGCGAGGACGCTCCCTTCGACAAGATCTGCTACATCGGCTGCGGCGTGACCACCGGCATCGGCGCAGTGATCTACACGGCCAAGGTGCGGCCCGGCTCCAACGTCGTCGTCTTCGGCCTGGGCGGTATCGGGCTGAACGTTATCCAGGGTGCGCGCATGGTGGGCGCCGACCGGATCATCGGCGTGGACCTGAACCCCGCCAAGGCCGAGATGGCGAAGAAGTTCGGCATGACGCATTTCGTCAATCCGGACGAAGTGGGCCGCGACAAGGTGGTGCAGGCCATCCAGGACCTGACCGATGGTGGCGCCGACTACTCCTTCGAATGCGTCGGCAATGTGCACACCATGCGCCAGGCGCTGGAATGCTGCCATCGCGGCTGGGGTGAGAGCATCATCATCGGCGTCGCGCCCAGCGGCACCGAGATCAGCACGCGCCCCTTCCAGCTTGTCACCGGCCGCGTCTGGAAGGGCTCGGCCTTCGGCGGCGCGCGTGGGCGCACCGACGTGCCGAAGATCGTGGACTGGTACATGGAGGGGAAGATCGACATCGACAGCCTGATCACCCACACCATGCCGATCGAGCAGATCAACCACGCCTTCGACCTGATGCATGAAGGCAAGTCGATCCGCTCCGTCGTGACCTTCTGAGGCGATGGACCTGCGCGCGATTCCCGCCGTGTTCATGCGCGGCGGGACGAGCAAGGCGGTGATGTTCCATGCGCGCGACCTGCCGGCCTCGCCGGAGGACTGGGCGCCGATCCTCACCGCCGCGCTGGGCAGCCCGGATCCCTTCGGCCGTCAGTTGGATGGCATGGGAGGCGGCGTCTCCTCCCTCTCCAAGGCCTGCGTCATGGGGCCGCCGACGCTGGAGGACGCCGATCTCGACTACACCTTTGCCCAGGTGATGATCCGGGAACCCCGGATCGAGCTGCGGCAGAACTGCGGGAACATGTCCTCCGCGGTGGGGCCCTTCGCGGTGGAGGAGGGACTGGTCCGCGTGCCGGACGGGGATGCGATGGTCCGCATCCACAACACCAACACGCGCAAGATCATCCACGCGCATTTCGCCGTGGCCGGCGGGATGCCCAGCTATGCCGGGGACCTTTCCATTCCCGGCGTCTCCGGCACGGGCGCTCCGATCCGGCTCGATTTCCTGGATCCGGGCGGCGCCAGCACGGGGAAGCTCCTCCCCACGGGGCGGCCGCTGGATCTCCTAGTCCTGGAGGACGGAACGCGGATCGAGGCATCGCTGGTGGATGCCGCCAATGCCTGCGCCTTTGTCCGTGCCCGAGACATCGGGCTGGAGGGCACGGAACTCCCCGAGACGATCGAGGCGCGGCCCGATGTCATGGCGCGGCTCCAGGCGATTCGCGTGGCGGCCTCGGTCGCGATGGGCATCGCGCCCGATCCCGACGCGGCGCGGGCCATCTCCGCCATTCCCTTCGTAGGCTTCGTAAGCCCCGCCGCCCCCTTCCGCGACCTGAGCGGGGAGGCGATCCCTGCCCAGTCCATGGACCTCGCGGCGCGTATCATTTCGAACGGTCAGCCGCATCGTGCCCTGCCGCTGACCATCTCCCTCTGCACCGCCGTCGCCGCGCGCATCGGCGGCACGCTCGTGCATGAGGCGCTCGCCTCCGGTGGCCTGGGCAATGGCCCGCTACGACTCGGCATGCCTTCCGGCATCCTGACGGTCGGCGCCGAGGTGGAGCCGAAGGCGGATGGCACCTGGCATGCCCGCGCCGGCTCCTTCTACCGGACCGCGCGGCGTCTGTTCGATGGGCGGGTCTGGGTGCCGGCCGGTGTCTGAGGTGGGCTCAGCCCGGAATGCTGCCCTCGGGTAGGCTAAGCGTATGGTCGAATACGCCGCCTGCCGTGGTGATCCAGATCATGCCGCGATGGGCGGCGATATGGGCCAGTGCTCGCCGTAGCGCCCTCATGCGGTAGGGCTGGCCAATGATATAGGGGTGCAGGGCAATGCCCATCACCTGCGCCACCCCATCCCGCACCTGGCGCAGCCTTTCGTCGAAATCGTCCACGATCATCTCCGCGAACTGGGCCGCGCCGTCCTTGCGTGCGACGATGGCGGGGATGTCGTTCACCTCCTGCGGGTAGGGGATGGCCATCAGCGGGCCGTGCTTCGTGCGGTGCCAGACAGGCTGGTCGTCACTGCACCAGTTCAGCGTGTAGCGATACCCGGCCTCGGCCAGCAGGTCCGGGGTGGCATGGCTTTCAGCGATCCAGGGGGACAGCCAGCCGCGCGGCGCCTTGCCCTCCCGTGCCGTCATGGTGGCGGTGGCTTCCGCGATCAGGGCGCGCTCTCCCGCCTCGGGCATTACGGACTGGCGCTCGGAATTGGTCCGGCCGTGGCCGGCCATTTCATCGCCCCTGGCGCGATGCGCCGCCACCAACTCCGGCGCGTGGTCGTAAATCGCGGTGTTCAGCAGCACGGTGCAGGGCAGGGAAAGTTCCTCCAGCGTCTCCAGCAGCCGCCAGGCGCCCACCCGGTTGCCGTAGTCGCGCCAGGCATGGTTCAGCACATCGGGCTGCGGGCCGCCGGGGGCCAGTTCCGCGCCCAGGCCGTCACCGAATGCGAAATGCTCCAGATTCACGCCGAGATAGACGGCCAGACGTGCTCCGCCGGGCCATTCCCACTGCGGCCGCCCGCGCCAGGGGTGGTAGCCGTGCCGGCCGTGGCTGGGGAGCATGATTTCCTCGTGTAAAGACTTAGGGTGCCGCCAGATGCAGATGCCATACCGCGTGCAGTGGCGCATTCCTCCCCGGGGCGGTTTGGCCTAGAACCGCCGGGCAATGCGTCCAACCGCCGGTCGAGATCCCGCCCGCGCCCTACTTTCCGCTGCCGCGCGGGAAGGGCGCTCGGTCCTGATGCCCCCCATCCTCCTGGGCCTTGCCGCGACCGGATGCGGGATCGCACAGGCCTGGCTGGTGGCCAGCCTGCTGGCGGCGCTGCTCGGCTTCGGGACCGCCGGCTGGGACATGCTGGCCGCTGCCGCTGCCCTGGCCCTGTTGCAGATCGCGCTGACCGTCGCCCAGGAAACCACCGCCGCCCGCGCCGGTGAGGCCGCGCGATCCACGCTGCGCCGGCGCCTCTTCTCCAGGCTTCTGGGGGAGACGCCCGCCAGCCGCCCGGCGGGCGAGGGTGCCGCCCTGGCGGTGGACCGGGTGGAGGCGATGGACGGCTATTTCGCCCGCTGGGTGCCGGCGGCGTCGCTCGCGGTGATGGCGCCTCTGGCGGTAGCTTTCGCGGCCGCCGCGGCGGACCCGCTGAGTGGCATCATTCTTTTCGCCGCCGGGCTGCTGGTACCGGTGGGCATGGCGCTTTCCGGCATCGGGGCCGCCATGGCCAGCCGGCGCCAGTTCGACGCGCTGCAGCAGCTTTCCGGCCGTTTCCTCGACCGGATGCGCGGCCTGCCTACCCTGGTGCTCTTCCGCCGGCAGGAGGACGAGGCCCACGCCTTGGAGGCAGCGGCGCAGGAGCTTCGCCAGCGTACCATGCGCGTGCTGCGCCTGGCTTTCCTCTCCACTGGCACGCTGGAACTGATCGCGGCGGCTGTTCTGGGCTGCCTTGCCTGGCGCCATGGCAATCTGGCGGCGGAAGGGCATCCGGCCCCCGTCTCGGCCCTGTTCTGCCTCTTGCTGGTGCCCGCCTTCTTCGCTCCCTTCCGCGCCTTCTCCGTGGCCTATCACGAGCGCATGTCGGCGCAGGGCGCGGCAGCGGCCCTGGCACCCATCCTGAATGCCGAGCCTCCTTCCGGCCTGAGACTGGAAGAGGTGCCGCCCAGCGTTACCCTGGTGGTGGACCATCTCTCGCACAGGCCCGACCCCGCCCGGCCGAAAGCGGTGGAGGATGTCTCCTTCCGCGTGTTGCCGGGCGAGGTGCTGGTGCTTTCCGGGCCGAGCGGCTCCGGCAAGTCCACCATCCTGAAGCTGCTGATGGGCCTTTCCCGCCCCGATGAGGGACGGATCGCGCTCAACGGTCGCGACGCCCTGGCCCTGGCCCCCGCCGAACTGCGCCGGATGATCGCCTATATGCCGCAGCGCCCGGTGCTGCTGCGGGCCTCCATCCGCGAGAATATCCGTCTGGCCCGCCCCGAGGCCGGTGACGACGCGGTCGAGGCCGCCGCCCGCGCCGCCCAGGTGATGGCCTTCGCGCAGGACCTGCCGGAGGGTCTCGACACCATGGTGGGTGAGGGGGGGCACGGCCTCTCCGGCGGCCAGCGCCTCCGGGTGGCTCTCGCCCGCGCCTTCCTGCGCGATGCTCCGATCGTGCTGCTGGATGAGCCTACCGCCCATCTGGACCCGGCGACCGAGGCTCTGGTCCTGGATAGCCTTCGCCGCCTCTGCATGGGCCGCACAGCCATCATCGCCAGCCATTCCGCGGCGCTGCGTGCCCGCTTCCCCAAGGTGCTGGAACTGCAGGATGGCCGCGTGGTGCCGCATCGGCGGGCGGTGAACACATGAGTCCGGCACGAGACCTGCTCCGTATCCTCGGCCTCTGGCGGCGCGGAGGCGGCTGGCTGGCCTTCGGTGCGCTGGTGGCCTGCGCCTCGGCACTGACCGGGCTGGCGCTGCTGGCACTGGCCGGGCAGGGCGTGGCCAAGGGGCTGGCGGCCGGTACGCTGGTGGCAGGCGCCGCCTCGCTGGTCCTGCTGCGGCCCCTGATCATCCTGCGTCCCCTTTTCCGCTGGGGCGAGCGCATGGCGACCCATGAGGCCACCTTCCGCGCCCTGGCCGATACCCGCGTGTGGTTCTTCCGCCGCCTTGCCGAGCGCCTTTCCGCCGGCCCCGGCATGAACCGCTCCGGTGACCTGCTCGGGCGGCTGGTCACCGATGTGGAGGCGCTGGACGGCTTCTATCTGCGCGCCCTGGTGCCCATGGCGGCCGCCGCCTCGGTGGTGGCGGCCATCGCGGTGATCCTCGGCGCGCTTTCACCCGGGCTTGCCGCGATCGTCGTGTTGCCGCTGGCCATCGCCCTGCTGCTGCCGGCCCTCGTCGCGCCCTTCGCGGCCCGCGCGGCCGCCCGCGCCGCCAATGCCACCGGCGGGCTGAGGGCCGAGGCGGTGGAGCCGTTGACGGCGATGGAGGACATCCTGGCCGCCAATGCCGAGCCACGCGCTGTGGCCAAGGTGGAGGAGGCTGCCCGACGGATGGACAAGGAGCGGCGCCGCCTGATCCGTGCCGGCTCTTTCGGCGCGGCCTCGGGCACGGTGCTGACCCAGGCGGCGCTGCTTGGTGCGCTGGCCTGGGGCATTGCGGGTGGGAGTACCGAGGCGGGGGCGGTGGTTGTCGCGCTCTTCCTCACCTTGGCCGCGATGGATGCCCTGGGCGCGCTACCCCGCGCCGGTGCGGCCCTGGCCCTGGCCGCTGCGGGCGCGCGGCGCCTTCTGGAAGCCGCTGACCAGCCCATCGTGGTGCCCGATCCGCCGGTATCGGCCGAACCCAAGGGCCATGCCCTCACCATGCGCGGTGTACGCTTCGCCTGGAGCGAGGAGCGCGGCCCTGTCTTCGAGGACCTGTCGCTGGATCTGCCCGAAGGCGCGCGCATTGCCCTGCTCGGTCCCTCCGGCAGCGGCAAGTCCACTCTCGCGGCGCTGCTGCTGAAGCTGGCCGCGCCTCGGGAGGGAAGCATCATCCTGGGCGGCGCCGATTACGCCACTCTCTCGGCCGATGCAGTGCGGAAGCGCATCGCCTGCCTTACCCAGGATGCCACGCTTTTCGACGACAGCATCGCTGCCAATCTCCGTCTCGCGGCGCCGGATGCGCCGGATGAGGCGCTTTGGGAAGCATTGGATCGCGCCCGCATCGCGGATCTGATCCGTGCCCTTCCGGAAGGGCTGGAGACGCGCTGCGGCGAGGCCGGGGCGCGCTTCTCCGGCGGACAGGCACGGCGTATCACGCTCGCCCGTGCGTTGCTTTCGCCCGCCAGCATCATCATCCTGGACGAGCCGACCGCCGGGCTCGATGCCGCGACCGAACGCGCCTTCCTCGAGACGCTGGACACGGCGCTCGGCGGGCGCAGTGCCATTCTCATCACCCACCGCCTGATCGGCGTGGAGCGGCCGACGCGCATCCTCCGCATCGCGGGCGGGCGGGCTCTGCCAGCCATGTCCTGATCCGCACCGTTCCGCCCGCGTGCCCTGTCACGGCGGAACGGGCTGCACCATCTAAAGCCGAAACCATGTCAATCCGACCCACCCGCTTCGCGTCCCTCACGCGGGGAAGGCGCCCATGAGCGCCAATCCTCGCGCCATCCTGCACGACGTCTTCGGCTTCCCCGATTTTCGTGGCCGCCAGGCGGAGATCGTCGAGCATGTGACGGCCGGCGGCTCCGGCCTCGTGCTCATGCCAACTGGTGGCGGAAAATCGCTTTGCTACCAAGTGCCGGCCTTGTGCCGGCCAGGCCTCGGCGTCGTCGTCTCGCCTCTGATCGCGCTCATGGAGGATCAGGTCGCGGCCTTGCGCCAGCAGGGCGTGCCCGCTGCCGCGCTGCATTCCGGCCTGGACGAGGAGGAGCGCAGAAACGTCCAGCGTGAGTTGGCGAACGGCACGCTTAAGCTCCTCTATGTCTCGCCGGAACGGCTGGCGCTGGAAGGCACGGCCGATCGCCTCGCACGGCGGGAACTGGCGCTCTTCGCCGTGGATGAAGCGCATTGCATCTCCGCCTGGGGCCATAACTTCCGCCCTGAATACCGCATGCTGAGCATGCTGGCGGAACGCTTCCCCGAAGTGCCCCGCGTGGCCCTGACGGCCACCGCCGATGCCCGCACAGTGGACGATATCCGCGAGCGCCTCTCGCTCACCGATGCGCCGGTCTTCCGTGGCAGCTTCGACCGGCCGAACATCCGCATCGAAGTGGCGCCGCGCGACAGCGCCATCGCCCAGATCGCCGCCTTCATGGACGAGGCCGATGACGGGCGGGGTGCCGGTATCATCTATTGCCCCAGCCGCGCCGAGACGGAGCGCACCGCGGCCCGCCTGCGCCGCGACGGCTATGACGCGCTCCACTACCATGCCGGCATGGACGCGGCCGACCGGCGTGCGGCGGAGAAGCGTTTCTCCTCCGGAGATCCGGTGGTGATGGCCGCCACCATCGCCTTCGGCATGGGCATCGACCGCCCCGATGTGCGCTGGGTGGCCCATCTCGCCCTGCCGAGCGGGCCGGAATCCTGGTACCAGGAGATCGGGCGTGCCGGCCGCGATGGCGCTCCTGCCCGCGCCCTGCTGCTCTATGGCGCCGAGGATATCGCGGTGGCCCGCCGCCGCATCGCCGAAAGCCCGGCCGCCGACACGCAGAAGCGCCTGGACCATGAGCGGCTGGATCGCCTGGTCGCTATCGTCGAGAGCGCCACCTGCCGACGCCGCCTGCTGCTGCGCTGCTTCGGGGACGATCTGGAGGAGGATTGCGGCAATTGCGACGCCTGCCTCCGCCCGGCGCGACTGGTGGATGCCACCGAGGCCGCCCGCAAGCTCCTCTCGGCGGTCCATCGCACCGGCGGCCGCTTCGGCCTGGGCCATGTGGTGGACGTGTTGCGCGGCAAGGACACCGAGAAGGTCACGTCCTTCGGCCATGACAAGCTGACGGTCTTCGGCATCGGGCGTGACGTGGCGGAAGGCGCCTGGCGCAACATTGCCCGCCACCTCCTGGCGCGCGGGGCATTGGAGATGGCCAGTGATACCAACCTGCCCATCTACCAGGCGACGGAGGCCGCCCGCCCCATCCTACGCGGCGAGCAGCCGGTGATGCTGCAGGAGGCAGCCCTTCGGGAAGCCGCCCGCGCAACCCGCCGCCCGCGCTCGGCCCGTGCCGCTCCAGCCATCGCCACGGGCTTCGGGGGCCAGCCCGAGGCGGCTGCCTTCGAGGCTCTGCGGGCCTGGAGAAAGGAGGAGGCCACCCACCAGGCCGTGCCCGCCTATGTCATCTTTCCCGACCGTACTCTGGCCGACATCGCCGCGCAGAAGCCCCGAACCCTGGACGACCTCGCCTCGGTCCATGGGGTTGGCGCATCGAAACTGGACCGCTACGGGCTCGACGTATTGCGGGTGCTGCGGGAGGCGGGGTAGGGGCCCCGCCTTTTATCGGCTCTGCATTGCGAATGACTTGCATCATCCTTCGCAACTGCTAGAACTCTCCCGGCCGCCAGGGGCGGCGCAGGGGGAGCCCGGCACAGCATGTATGTCTGCATCTGCAATGGCCTGACTGATACTCAGATCAAGTCGGCCATCTCCTCCGGCGCCAATCGTACCCATGACGTCTATTCGGCCTGTAATTGCAGGGCCCAATGCGGATCCTGCACCGCCAGTATCCTCTGCATGCTACGCAGCGGACGGAACGAGGTGGAGAACGCTTCTCAACTGCCCGTCTCAATCGCGAATTAGTCGCAAAGTACTGACAAAACAAAGACTTGACCGTCCAGCCTCTAGGTTCCATCTCGGTCCCCGTAGCGCACGGAGGCCCAAGCCATGGCTGGCGACCCGAAGGTCATCGAGTTCCTGAACACCCAGCTCACCAATGAGCTGACGGCAATCAACCAGTATTTCCTACATGCCCGCACCCTGAATCACTGGGGCGTCACCAGGCTCGGCAAGCATGAATATGAGGAATCCATTGAGGAGATGCGCCACGCTGATTGGCTCATCAAGCGCATCCTCTTCCTCGACGGCCTGCCTAACGTCCAGCGCCTGAACCAGATCCTGATCGGCCAGACCGTGAAGGAAATCCTGGAATGCGACTCCCGCCTTGAGCAGAAGGCCATCCAGGATCTCAAGGACGGCATCGCCCATTGCGAGGCGGTGCGCGACTATGTCTCCCGTGATCTCCTCCTCAAGATCCTGGCGGATGAGGAGAAGCATGAGGACTTCCTGCACGCCCAGTTCACCCTGATCGAGAAGATCGGGGAGGAGCGCTACACGCTGCTGAACTCGGATCCGGCGCCCGATCAGGATCACTAGGCAGTTTAGGGCCCGATCAGCCCGAGGGCGCGGATGCGCCCTCGGTAAGACGGACCAGGACTTAAGCGGCCGCGAGCCGGCCAGCCTCCAGGCGCAGCTTGCGGTCGTGGAACTCGGCAACCGCCGGGTGGTGAGCAATGGAGACGATCGAAGTCTCCGGCAGCCTTTCGCGCAATAGCTTGTAGAGTTGTGCCTCGCTGGCCGGATCGAGGCTTGCCGTCGCTTCGTCGAGGAAGAGCCACGCGGGGCGTTGCAACAGGGCACGCGCGATGGCCAGGCGCTGCTGCTCGCCACCCGACAGCACCCGCTCCCAACTGTCCACCTCGTCCAGCCGCCTGGCCAGATGGCCCAGGCCCACATCCGACAAAGCGCGCCGCAGTGTGGCGTCGTCGAAGCCGTGTTCAGCTCCCGGATAGGCGAGGGCGCGGCGCAGCGTTCCCAGCGGTAAATAGGGACGTTGTGGCAGGAACAGCACCGACTTGCCCGCCGGAACCGTGATCAACCCCGAACCGAAAGGCCAGATTCCGGCCAGCGCTCGGAACAGCGTGGACTTGCCGCCGCCCGAGGCGCCCGTGATCACCACCGCTTCGCCTGGCGAGACCGAGAGCGATGCGTTCCGCAGCAGCCGCCGCCCGTCCGGGAGGGCGAGTTCGAGCCCATCCGCGCGCAACTCCTCTCCGGCGCTCCCTCTAACCTCGGGGCCGTCATGCAGCCGAGTTTCGGCCGACGCGATCGCCTGGTCGAAACCGGTCAGGCGCTGCACCGTAGCCTGCCATGCCGCCAGCTCGGGATAGTTGTTCACAAACCAGGAGAAGGATTCCTGCACCGAGCCGAAGGCGGATGAGGTCTGGATCAACGCGCCCAGCGGGATGCGCCCGGCGAAGTAGTTTGGCGCCACCACCACGAAGGGAAAGATCGTGGCGATCTGCGAAAAGCCGGCGGTGAAGAAGGTGAGCTGCTTTGTCGCCCGCATGATTGCCCACCAGTTGCTTATCAGGGCACGGAAGCGGGCATCCAGCCCTGCCCGTTCCTCTTCCTCGCCCCGGTGCAGGGCGATGCCCTCCACATTGTCGCGCACGCGCACCAGCGCGTAGCGGAAATTGGCTTCCACACGCTCCTGGAGGAAGTTGAGCCCGATCAGCTTGCCGCCAATCTTATGGGCCAGCCAGGTTCCAAGCGCCGAATAGGCCAGCGCCACCCAGACGAGATAGCCGGGAATGGAGATGCCAAAGACGGTGACCTCACCCGACAGGCCCCAAAGCACGAGAATGAAGGAAAGCAGTGTCACCACCGCCCGCATCAGCCCCAGGCCAAGCGTGAGGGTGCTATCGACGAAGAGGCGCGCATCGTCGGCAATGCGCTGGTCCGGATTGTCCGTGCTTCGGTCCTGCACCGCCAGCCGGTAATAAGCGCCATGGCTCAACCAGCGGCGGGTCAGCGATTCGGTCAGCCAGCTGCGCCAGCGGATCTGCAATGCCTGCTTCAGATAGAGTGCGTAGACCGCGACGACGATGTAGAGCGCCGCGATCAGGCAGAAGCCCGGCATGTAGCTGAACTCCTCGGTAGGGCCTCCGAGCAGGAGAAGGTTGATGAAGCCTTCCCAGTTCTTCGTCTCAAGCGTGTTGTAGAAGCCGCGCTGCCAGTAGGTGAGGATGACGTTCATCGCCACCAGGGCAAGATTCAGCAGGACCACCACGGCCAGAAGGCCCAGCGCGGCCCAGCGCGTCTTGCCGGTCCAGAAGGGGCGGGACAGGGCCCATGCATCGCGGGAGGCGGCGAGTGAGGATCGCATCGGAGATGGGCCCGGCTCAGGTTCTGAGCCGGTGAGTGTCTACTGCCCCTGGTCCCGGTCAATCTGTTGTTGATGCGGCGACAGGCCGGCGAAGGCGGATCACACCCCGCACCTCAGCTGGCTCGACAGGCTTTCCCTTACGCAGCACCTCGATCTGTCCTTCGCGCATCAGGGCAACAGCCGCCTGTCGCACGGGCGTCATCAAAGGCTGCCATTTCTCCGGCAGCAAGGCGCGCGCTACTTCGCTGGGACAAATGCTCTTGCCGGGCTCGTGCGAGGCGAGCTGGCGATGGATCTCGGCCATGATGGCCTCTCGGTTAGGGCGGGCGGTCATGGCGGCGGGTTACGCCTGTTACCGGCGCGAGGGAACCGCTCCTTATGGGCCGCTGCAATGAAAAAGGGGCGGGACCTTGCGGTCCCGCCCCTCCTCATTCCTCGCGAGAGGATCGTGCTTCTTACTTGAGCACGATCTCGACGCGGCGGTTCTGCGGCTCACGCACGCCATCGGCGGTCGGGACCAGCGGACGGCTCTCGCCGAAGGCCTGGATCGACATCTCCGAGCGGTTGATGCCACGGCGCGCGAGCTCGGCGGCAACCGCCTCGGCACGGCGCATGGACAGGCGCTGGTTGTACTGCGGCGAGCCCGAGCGGTCGGCATGGCCGGCCACTTCGATGCGCGTCGTGCCGGTGCTCTGCGCCGCCTGGGCGGCCTCGGCGACGATCTGGCGGGCGCGGTCCGTCAGGTCAGCGCGGTCGAAGTCGAAGAACACCAGGTAGGTGCGGGCCGGAGCCGGGGCAGCGGCCGGAGCCGGAGCCACGACAGGGGCCGGAGCCGGACGCGGCTGGTTGAAGGCGTAACGCAGGCCGAGCAGGATGGAGTGGTTGTAGTTCTCGGACTTGGTGCCGCCGCGGCTCACCGTGAAGCTGCCGCCGCCGCTCGAGGTGCTGATGTCGTGCTCCAGCGTGCCGAGGAAGCGGTATTCAGCGGTCAGCGTCAGCCCGGGAACGCCAAGCTGGGTGAGCGGAACGCCAAGGCCGGCGATGGCCTGGTAGCCGAAGCGCCCGTCAGTCCCGCTGGTGCGGATCTGGCCGCCGAGCACATCGCCGCGGATATCGTCGAACTCACGCCAGATGTAGCCGACACCGGCGCCGATATAGGGCTGCACATAGCTCTGGCGGACGCCGAACATCGCCAGGTCGATGTCATAGAAGACGTTGCCCATCACGCCATAGCTGCGCGACTTGCCGTTGACGTTGGTAACGGGCGTGCCTTCAAAGCCGCGGAACTTGTCAACGCCGTTCTCGCGGTAGTTGCCTTCAATCTCGAGGCGCAGGCCGTTGCCGAAGCCCCAGCCAAGGCTGGCCAGGCCGACCCAACCCACATCGAAGGCGATCTTGCCGCTCGGATCGATTCCGCTGTTCCTCAGCGAGTTCGCAAGATCGCCAGTGGCAGACAGCTTGGATTCCTGCAGCCAGTTCACGCCGGCTCCACCAGCAATGTAGAGGCCAGTCACCGGCTGGGCCTGAGCGGCAAGCGGCACCGCGAACATAGTCGCGGCCAGGAGAGCCTTGCGGAGCGACATGACGATTTTCCTTCGTACTGAGGAATGAGGGGAAACGGTTACCGCTTGTAGGTGCGGCAATACATGAATGCGGACAAATCACATGAGTTTTAGGCAGGGTGGGGAAGTTGCCTCTTACAGGTCACCTGTGGCAGGAAAGACACAAAAACGTTTCACAATCAAAACATCAAAAGAGAAAGGGGCGGGACCTTGCGGTCCCGCCCCTCCTCATTCCTCGCGAGAGGATCGTGCTTCTTACTTGAGCACGATCTCGACGCGGCGGTTCTGCGGCTCACGCACGCCATCGGCGGTCGGGACCAGCG
>NZ_JAOXLP010000053.1 GCF_025791835.1 Roseomonas xinghualingensis | reverse complement strand
GCCGCCCGCAACCTCGACGACCTCTGGACCGTCATCGGGACCGCACTCCCCCAGTTCACACCAGCCGAGTGCGCCAACCTCTTCACAGCCGCCGGCTATGAACCCGAATGAACGGAGTCTGCTCTAGGGCTGGATTGCGGCCTGGCTCGCCTCGCCCGGCGGCTCCGGATCGTCGTCGAGATCGGCGGACCAGACATGGACCGGCCCTTCCACGCTGCCCGAACGTTCGCGGAGCTTGGCGAGCGCGACCTCTTCGATCCTTGGCCGAAGGCGAAGGAATTCGGACATGACGTCACGCGGCAGGTTGGAGTAGCGCCCGCATGCGTCCTGAACGGCGGCCTTCGAGATGGAGCAGGCGATCGCGGTGCCGCGTTCCTCGATCTCGAACAGGATCCGGTCATGGAGCCACCGGGGCGATCGGAGCGACAGAGGCTGATTGGCCGCCGCCGGATGGGTACCTTGTGGTGCCTGCCCGGAGGCTTCGAATGGGAAGGTTTGATTGTCGTGAGCCATCAGCCAGCCTAGGCCCTTTGCGTGCTGCGTGGGCGCACGTTTCCGGCATGACGCTGCGGCCGGGCAGCTAGGGTTCCCCGTCCCGATCGGCCAGGGCGATCTCCATGGCTTCCATTTCGGGGAAGGCTTTCAACGCGCCGGCCGCAACCATCGCATGCAGGCGGCTCATGAGGTCCGCGCCGGCATTGGCGATCCGCTCATAGTGACGCCGGTCTTCCTCGCCTTCACGCGAAAGGCGCTCGACTTCATTCGGCTGACGCGTGATCACAGGGCCAAGCCTCCTTGCTGGACGTTGTGGGCCGATGGCATCTCGCCCCCACGACCCCTCCGAACATCCGTAGCACGCGCGCGATGGCAGTGCCGCTGCCATCGCGCCAGGCCGGTGCCCAGGGCGGGTTCAGCCCCGCGCCGGGCGCCCCCGCCCTTTGTCAGGCACGCCGCCAGGTGGTGGTGCCCTTGCCGTCCTCAAGCAGGATGCCCTTGGACGCCAGCTCGGCGCGGATGCGGTCGGCCTCGGCCCAGTCCCTGGCGGCGCGGGCGGCAAGACGGGCCTGGATGGCGGCCTCGATCTCCGCGTCGTCCCCTGCCCCGCCCTGGCGCCAGGCCATGGGGTCAGAGGGGAGCAGGCCGATGACATTGGCGGCCAGGCGCAGCGCGGCGCCCGCCTGGCCGGGCTTCGGCTTCCAGTCGCGGCCGGACCGGGAGAGCACGGTGGTCATGGAGCCGCCGACCTGCATCACATTCTCCAGCGCGCGCAGGTCGCGGAGGCGGGCGATGACCAGGGGCGTGTTCAGGTCGTCGGCCAGGGGTTCCAATGCCCAGGCGACCATGTCGGCGACGGTTTCATCGCCCTCCTCCGGCTCGGGGAGGTCGCGGGCGAGAAGGGCGTAGTGGTCGTCCAGCTCGGCGCGGGCCTCGTCCAGGCGTTCGGCGGTGTAGTCCAGGGCGGCGCGGTAATGGGTCTTGAGCAGCAGCAGGCGGAAGGCCTCGCCGGCCCAGGGACCGCGGGAGAGGATGTCGCGCAGGGTGAGGAAGTTGCCGAGGGACTTCGACATCTTCTCGCCGTTCACGAGCAGCATGCCGTTATGCATCCACAGATGCGCGAAGTGGCTGCCGGGGAAGGCGCAGCAGGATTGCGCCACCTCATTCTCGTGGTGCGGGAAGATCAGGTCGTGCCCGCCGCCATGGATATCGAAATCCTCGCCCAGATGCTTCCAGGACATGGCGGAGCACTCGATGTGCCAGCCGGGGCGGCCGCGGCCCCAGGGGGAATCCCAGCCGGGGGTTGTGTCGTCGGAAGGCTTCCAGAGGACGAAGTCGCCGGGATCGCGCTTGTAGGGTGCGACATCGACGCGCGCCCCGGCGAGAAGCTCGTCGGGGCTACGGCCTGAGAGCTTGCCGTAATCGGGGTAGGACGCGACGCTGAAGAGCACATGGCCCTCGGCGGCATAGGCATGGCCATTGGCGATCAGGCGCTCGATGAGCGTGATCATCTCCGGGATGCTGGCGGTCGCGCGCGGCTCGACATCGGGCGGAAGGCAGTTCAGCGCCGCCATGTCGGCGTGGAAATCCGCCGTGGTGCGCGCGGTGATGGCCGAAATCGGCTCGCCGCTCTCGCGCGAGCGCGCGTTGATCTTGTCGTCCACGTCCGTGATGTTGCGGACATAGGTGACGCGCGGGAACTCGCGGCGCAGCAGGCGCGCGAGCACGTCGAAGACGACATTCGGGCGCGCGTTGCCGAGATGCGCCAGGTCATAGACCGTGGGCCCGCAGACATAGAGGCGCACGTGGTTAGGATCGATCGGCTGGAAGGGAACCTTCTGCCGGCGGGCGCTGTCGTGGAAATGGAGTTGCATCAGGTTCAGCCGAGGGAGCGTTGCAGGCGGACAGCCGCGCGGTCGCGGCCGATCAGCGGCAGGAAGGTCTTGAGGTCGGGGCCGTGTTCCTCGCCCGTCAGCGCGCGCCGCAGGGGGAGGAAGAGGGGTTTGCCCTTGCGGCCCGTGGCGGCACCGATGGCGGCCGCCCAGGCCGGCCAGGTGGTGGCGTCCCAGGAACCGTCGGGCAGGGTTTCGAGCGCGGCCTTCAGGACTTCGGCTTCCTCGGGCTGCTCGGGCACGGTGATGTCACCGCTCACCACGTCGAACCAGTCGCGCGCCTCGGGCAGCAGGTCGAGATTGCCGCGGATGGCGAGCCAGAATTCCTCGTCCGCGCCTTCCGGAAGGCGATCCTTCACCTGCTCGAAGTCCAGCGCGTGCAGGTACTTCCGGTTGAGGGCGAGAAGCTGCTTCGTATCGAAGCGCGCGGGGGAATGGGAGACGCGGGTGATGTCCCAATCCGCGATCAGGTCGCGCGGCGCGGCGGCGACGGGATCGCGCGAGGTGCCGAGCGCTGAGAGATAGCCGGTGATGGCCGCGGGCTCGATGCCATCGCGCCGGAACTGGCGGAGCGAGATGCTGCCGAGACGCTTGGAGAGCTGCCCGCCCTCCGCATCCATCAGCAGCGGCATATGCGCGAAATGGATGCGGTTGGGGCGGCCGGACAGCGCCTCGATGATATCGATCTGGATGCCGGTGTTGGTAACGTGGTCCTCGCCCCGGATAATGTGGGTGATGCCCGTCTCCAGGTCATCCACGACCGAGGTGAAGGTGTAGAGGAAGGAGCCGTCGGCGCGGACCAGCACGGGATCCGACAGGCTGGGCAGCTTCACATTGCGCTCGCCCAGCACGCCGTCGCGCCAGGAGACGGTGCGGGTGTTCAGCTTGAAGCGGTAATAGGGCTGCTTGCCGTTGGCCAGGGCGCGCTCAAGCTGCTCCTGCGTCATCTTCAGGGCGCCACGGTCATAGATCGGGGCGCGGCCCTGCTTGCGGCGCTGCTCGCGCTTGAAGTTCAGCTCATCCTCGCTCTCGAAGCAGGGATAGAGCAGGCCCTTCTTCTTCAGCACTTCGGCGGCGGCCGCGTAGCGGTCCAGCCGGTCGGACTGGCGGAAGAACTCGTCCCAGTCGAGGCCGAGCCAGCGCAGGTCCTCCTCGATGCCCTGGGCGTATTCGGGCTTGGAGCGGCCAGTATCCGTGTCGTCCAGGCGCAGGATGAAAGTGCCGCCGCGCTTGCGCGCCTCCAGCCAGTTGGCCAGGGCGGGGCGGGCATTGCCGACATGCAGCCAGCCGGTGGGGCTGGGGGCGAAGCGGACCTTCATTCGCCCTGGTCTCCGTTCACGTCGTCTTCCTCGTCGTCAGTCATGTTCTTGCGGGGGTCCAGGGCGCGCCAGTTGCGCTCGGACTTGGTTCGGGGGGGCTTGGCGGCGAAGGCGCGAATCTCTGCGGCCGAGGTCCAGTGCTCGCCGGAAGGGTCCAGGGCCTCGGCATCCTCGCCGAAGGCGAACCAGGCAGCGAGGACGACCTCCGCATCCATGCCCGGCGCACGGCAGCGCTCGATGCTGTCGCGCACATAGCGGCGGGCGAAGGTCGCGGCATCGGCGGTGGTGAGGAAGCCGCGGATCTCCTCCACGGGCTCGTCCCCATTGCCTCCCGACAGGTCCTTGATGCGGACGAAGGGGCCGCTGGCGGTGGGGTGCGGAGAATTGGTCATGGCGCCTTTGGTCCGTCGGGGTTGGTGTGGCGCCGGTCGTGCCCAGGGGCACGGGGGCCGGGCTTCACGCCGGGCGGGGCCTGGCGCCGCTTGTAATCCGCCAGGGCAAGACTTTGCCAGAGCCGCCGCGGGGGGGCGGGGTCATGCCCCGTCGCGGCGGGACTGTCCACGGGGGGAAGTGGCAGGGCGGGGTTGCCGGGACCGAGCAGGCCGGAGGGGTGGTTCGCGTTCCGCCAGACGGCAAGGGCGCGGCGTTCGGGTCCGGAGAGGTACTTCAACGGGGCGAAGGCAGTCGGGCAGGCGCTTGGGACCGTGACGATGGGAAGGGCGCCGGTGGTTTCGGCCAAGCTGTCCAGGGCCAGCTGATGGAGTTGCGCAGCAGCGGCCCATGGCAGGGCCGCCAGGGCGGGGGCGAGATCGAGGGTTTCGAAGGGGATGCCCAGGCGGTGGGCGAAGTCCGGAGCGGCCCCCTCCCCTTCCGGTTCCGCCAGCAGGGCGCGGAGGCGGGCCGGGCCGAAGGCATCGGCGGCCAGGAGGGCGGCCAGGGCGCTTTCGGGAGAGGATGACAGTGACAGCGGGATGAGGAAGGCAGCGGCCTCGTGGCGATCCGCATGGTCGCGTAGGGCGAGGAGGATGGCGCGCCAGAGTTGCTCCGGAGCAGGCATCGGGGGTGGGGATGGCTGGGGGACACAATACCACCGGGTGCCGTCATGCCGCCATTCGGTGAGGGTGAGGCCTTCGGCGAAGGGTGGGAGGCGGAGGGCGGGGGCACGATCCGCGTTCAGGATCAGGGCGGCGCCGTCATGGGCCTCCTCCTCCTCGGCACCGAGGCGGTTGAGGAGGATCAGGGGAAGATCGTTCTCCACCACCCGGGCCAGGGCGGTCTGAAGGCGGGTTTCGTCAGCCTCAGGACCGGCGGGAAGGGAATCGAGCGCGATCAGCAGTTCGGCGCCGGTTTCCGCCAGGGTTTCGGGCGTGGCGGGGTGGCGCCAGTCGCGGCCGGTCATGAGGCCGAGGCGGGTTTCACGGAAGGCGATGGGGCCTGGGACCGGGCCGGGATCGTAGCCGGGGCGGGGTTCATGCGCGGCGCGGCGGGCACGGATAGTGCCGCCTTCCAGCAGGGCAATGGAGTCGTGCAGCCGGGGGCCATCCCGCCAGGGGGTGCCGAGGATGAGGGCGGGGCCGCCATCGGCGGTTTCGGCGGCAAGGCTGGCCAGGGCGGCCTCGCAGGCGGCGGCGAAGCCGGGATGGACGGCGAGTTCGGCAGGGACGGCGCCGGAGAGGGAAAGCTCCGGGGTGAGGAGGAGGTCAGCGCCTTGCATGGCGGCCTGGGCACGGAGCCCGCGGAGGCGGCCGGCATTCGCCTCGGGGTCCGCCATGCGCGGATTGGTCTGCGCGATGGCGATACGAAGGGATTCTGGCATGGGGCGCAGCCTAGATGCTCGCGGCGCGGGGCCGGAAACCCGGCCTGACGGGCAGGCCCGGCGGCCAGGCCGTTTCGGGGCGTGCTACCTGCCTGCGTCGCGCAGCAGGAACTCGCGGCCGACCTTCACGCGCGGCACGCCATCATAGGCCACGATATCGGCGGTGGCGTAGGTCTCGCTCCAGTTGTTGGGAATGAAGCTGCCCGTGCCGACGACATCGATCGGGGCCTTCGCCTCAGCCATCACGCGGCATTTGGACACGCCGAAGCCGGAAGAGGCGATGATCCGGACCTTCGGGAACCCAGCCTCGTCCAGCGCATCGCGCATGCGCCAGATGGCGGCGGCGGAGACACCGGTGCCGACCAAGTGGCGCAGTTCGGCATCGCTGCGGTAGCGGCGGATGGCGCCGGGGGCGTGGCGCTCGATCACCGCATAGGAGGTGGCGGGGTCCAGCCCTTCGAGAAAGCGGCCGCCATGGGTGTCCAGGCGCACGGCCATGCGCCCCGCGGCGGCGAGCTCGGGGAAGCGGCGGCAGACGGCGAGGCCGTCGGTCACCTCCTGGCCGAAATAATCCACGAGGACGGTGAGATTGTCGTCCGGATAGGTCTCGTGGAACATCTCGGCGGCACGGAGCGTGCTGCCGGCATAGCCGATCAGGGCATGGGGCATGGTGCCCGCGCCGCGCGGAGCGCCGTAGTAATGGGCGGTGGCGTCATTGGCATTGCCGACGAAGCCCTTCGCCCCCTCGTCCTGCGCGGCCTTGCCGCCGACGGCGGCGGCATAGGCCATGATCTCCTGCATCTCGGCCCCGGCGCAGTGGCGCGCCTCCATCGCCAGGAAGGCGATATGTGGCAGTTCGAGGCACATCTGATAGGCGTTGTGCGCGGCGACACAGGCGGCGCCGAGCTTCTGCAGGAGCAGGGTTTCCAGATCGGCCAGATGGGAGAAGGAGCCGGTCAGGTAGAGGATCGGGTCACCCGCGCCGACCCAGGTGCCTTCCTTGTGCATCAGTTCCACCGACACCTCCGCGCCGCGCTGGCGCGAGACGGCACTAAGCCAGTCCAGCATCAGCTTCGGGGCGCAGACGACAGGGCGCCGCAGGAAGATGGCGTAGGTGACGCGAGCGTTGCCGAAGCGCTGCACGATCGCCCTGGTACGCTTGAAGTAGACATCGGTCCGTGCGGCGATGTCCGCTTCGAGGGGGCTCTCAGGTGGCAGCGCATCCATGGCTACTGCGCCGCCTGGAGTTGGATGCTGGCGCCGCGGCGGGACTTCAGCCCCTCGGCCACGAGGAAGGCCAGTTCCAGCGACTGCTCCGCATTCAGGCGGGGGTCGCAGAAGGTGGCGTAGTTCGCGGAGAGATCGGCTTCCGTCAGGCAATGGGCGCCGCCGAGGCATTCGGTGACGTCGCGGCCCGTCATCTCGACATGCACGCCGCCGGGGAAGGTGCCCTCGGCGTCATGGATCTCGAAGAAGCCACGCACCTCCTGCAGGATCGCATCGAAGGAGCGGGTCTTGTAGCCGCCGGCCGAATGCGTGTTGCCATGCATCGGGTCGGTCAGCCAGGTGACCTTGCGGCCCTCGCGCTGGATGGCGCGGATCAGCGTGGGGAGCTTCTGCTCCAGCTTCGCTGCGCCCATGCGGGCGATGAGGGTCAGGCGGCCGGCCTTGTTGTTCGGGTTCAGCCGGTCCGCCAGGCGGAGGAGGTCTTCCACCTCCGTCGTCGGGCCGACCTTCAGGCCGATGGGGTTCGCGACCCCGCTGAGGAACTCGACATGCGCGCCATCCGGCTGCCGCGTGCGGTCGCCGATCCAGAGGAAATGGGCGGAGCAGGCGTAGTGCCGGCGCGGATGGGTCATCGGCTCGCGCGTCAGCGCCTCCTCGAAGGGAAGGAGGAGAGCTTCGTGCGAGGTGTAGAACTCCGTCTCGCGGATCTGCGGAGCGGTGAGGCTGTTCATGCCGCAGGCGGCCATGAAGCGCAGCGTCTCGTCGATGCGCTGGGCGATGTCGGCATAGCGGTCGGCCAGCGGGGAGCGGGCGACGAAGCCGAGATTCCAGCGATGGACCTCGTGCAGGTCCGCGAAGCCGCCGGTCGCGAAGGCGCGGAGCAGGTTCAGGGTCGCCGCCGATTGCAGATAGGCGAATTCCATCCGCTGCGGATCGGGGATGCGGGCCTCGGGGGTGAATTCCGAGCCGTTGATGATGTCGCCCCGGTAGGAGGGAAGCGTCTCCCCGCCCTGGGTCTCGGTGTCGCTGCTGCGGGGCTTGGCGAACTGGCCGGCCATGCGGCCGAGCTTCACCACGGGCAGGCCGCCGCCGAAGGTGAGGACCACGGCCATCTGCAGCAGCACCCGGAAGGTGTCGCGGATGTTGTTGGCGTTGAAGTCCGAGAAGCTCTCGGCGCAGTCGCCGCCCTGGAGGACGAAGGCGCGCCCCTCCCCGGCTTCGGCCAGGAGGTTGGTCAGGCGGTCGCACTCACCCGCAAAAACGAGCGGGGGAAATCGGCCGAGCTTCTCCTCCATGGCCCGCAGGCGGGTCTGGTCCGGGTATTCGGGAACCTGGCGGATCGGCATGTCGCGCCAGGAGGCAGGGTGCCAGGAGGAGGTGGTCATCTTGCTACGTCCGGTGTGTGGCGCCCGCTCTGAGTGTCCGGCGGGTTGGGCACCATAGCGAGGGGGGGGCCGGTAGCAAGGGCGTAGCGAAACGGGCAGGAATGCTCCGGCAACACATATGGGCTGCCGGAGGCGGGCCAGCGAAGGAACTTATTCGGTCACGGCCCGTGTCGTGCCGTTCCGGCGGTTCCAGTAGAGCGTGACCTGCGAGATATTAGAGAGGTTCAGCCTGGACCACTGGCCCTGGTCACCATCGTTGTAGATGACCTTCAGGTCCCAGTGACAACTCCTGGAATTCGGGTTGAAGCGGATGTTCAGGAAGCGGCCATCCGACAGCACGCGGCGGCCGAGCACGTCATTTTCCCAGGAGGTTGAGTCCGAACGGCCTACGAAGACCTGGTCGATCTGGTAGCCCGTGCGGTTGACCAGTTTGAAATCGAGATGGCTTTGGGGTTGCGCCCGACCCGGGCTCCCCAGGAATGGAAGGGCCGCCAAGGCAAGGGCAGCGACAGCGGTAGCACGGCGATGCATGAGCGACTCCGATCGATCCGGCCTGGATCGCCGGCTGCTCACGATATCGCGATAATTTCTATTCCGAAAGGGTTAAGGGCGGCTCAGGCCGCCTTCGCCGCCCCCTCCCCCACCCGGCGGGTCGCGACGCGCATGGTCACGAATTCCTCCGCCGCCGTCGGGTGGATGCCGATGGTGGCGTCGAGCTGGGCCTTGGTCAGCCGGTTCACCACGGCCACCGCGATGCCCTGCATGATCTCAGGGCTGTCCTCGCCGATCATATGGGCGCCGAGCAGGCAGCCGGTTCCGGCCTCCACCACCAGCTTCATCAGGGTCTTGCGGCCCTCGCGCTTGGTGATGGTGTGGCGCATGGGGGTGAAGCGGCTGGTGTAGATCTCGGTGGGGCCACGGACGGCGGCTTCCTCCTCCGTCAGGCCGACGCTGGCCATTGGGGGCGAGGTGAAGACGGCCTTGGGGACGTTCTCGTAGGACGCCTTGCGGGGCTTCGGGCCGAAGAGCGTGTCGGCCAGGGCATGCCCCATGGCGGTGGCGACGGGGGTGAGGTTCACGCGGTCCGTCACATCGCCGATGGCGTAGATATGCGGGATATTGGTGGCGTGGTCGTCATCCACCGCGATGGCGGCGCCCTCGCGGCAGTTGATGCCAGCGGCATCCAGGCCCAGCCCCTTGGTGGCGGGCACGCGGCCGGTGGCGAAGAAGACAGCGTCGGCTTCCACCACCTTGCCACTGGCCATGCGGGTGACACGGGTTTCGCCGGAGAGGGTGATCTCGGCCGGGGTTTCGCCCGAGAAAATGGTGATGCCATCGGCCGCCAGGGCTTCGGCGGCGGCCTCGCGCAGCTCATGGTCGAAGCCGCGGAGCGGCAGGGACTGGCGGTAGGCGAGCGTCACCTCGGCGCCCAGGCCGTGGAGCATGGAAGCGAATTCGAGGCCGATATAGCCACCGCCGACGACCAGGACGCGCTTCGGCATCTCCTTCAGGGTGAAGAGGTCGTCGGAGATACAGGCATGCTCGGCGCCCGGGATCTCGGGGCGGCGGGGATTGCCGCCCACGGCGATGATGATGCGGTTGGCAGTGATGCGTTGCCCACTGACCCGAAGCTCGTTCGGCCCCATGAAATGGGCGTAGCCCTCATGGACCTGCACGCCGACGCCCTCCAGCAGGCGGCGGTAGATGCCGGAAAGGCGGGCGACTTCGGTGTCACGGGCACGGGCCAGGGTGGCCCAGTCATGCTTCGCCTCGCCCAGGGTCCAGCCGAAGGCGGCGGCGTCCTTCGCCCAGGCACCGTATTCCGCAGCCTGGACCATGATCTTCTTCGGCACGCAGCCGACATTCACGCAGGTGCCGCCCCAGAAGCGCCCCTCGGCAATGCCGACCTTCGCGCCATGCCCGGCGGCGATGCGGGCGGTTCTGACGCCGGCGCTGCCGCCGCCGATGACGAAGAGATCGAGGTCGTAGGGATGGGACGCGCTCATGCGCCGGAAAGTCGGCTCTGAAGCGGCCCGGCGCAAGGGCCGGAAGGGATCAGCTCAGCCTTGCATCCCGGCGATGCAGGCCCAGGCCGAGCCAGAGGGCGAGATAGGGAATGCCGGCGAGCAGAACGAAGACCAGCCCACCCACGGCGTTGCCACCGTAATTCCATGCCCCGGTGACGGTAGGCATGGCAGCCACCAGGCCATCGGCCCGGGATATTGGATTGGCCTCCCAACGGCGCTTCAGCCGGCGCCCTATCCACCAGAGCAGTGGCGACACGGCGAAGATGTGCAGGAGCAGGGCGAGGCCTGAGAGCTGGTGCTCCGATCTATCCGCGAGCAGCACGATTGCGCACAGGCTCAGCAGCGGGATGATCGCGACGGGAAACAGGGACAAGGCGCGCGGCACGGGTCCTCCTGGGCACCTGCCCGAATCCATAACGCCGTGATCGTGCCCGGCTTCGCTCTCATTTCCGAGAGGCTGCGGCGGTTATCCGTAACGGAGGTACTCCGGCCTGGAGGACGGCCGGGAGATAGCGGAGGGCGGCACCGGTGGGCCGCCCCCCATTCGCGTCAGACGCCGCCGATGAGGCAGTACTTGATCTCGAGATAGTCCTCGATGCCGTACTTGCTGCCCTCGCGGCCCAGGCCGCTTTCCTTCACGCCGCCGAAGGGCGCCACCTCGGTGGAGATGATGCCTTCGTTGATGCCGATGATGCCGCTTTCCAGCCCTTCCGCCACGCGGAAGATGCGGCCGACGTCACGGGCGTAGAAATAGGCAGCGAGGCCGAACTCGGTGTCATTGGCCAGGCGGATGGCCTCCTCCTCCGTCTTGAAGCGGATGAGCGGGGCCATGGGGCCGAAGGTCTCCTCCTTCAACACCTTCGCCGAGATGGGCACATCCGTGAGGATGGTCGGCTCGAAGAAGTTGCCACCGAGGGAGTGGCGCTTGCCGCCGGTGAGGACCTTCGCGCCGTGGCTGGTGGCATCGGCGATGTGTTCCTCGACCTTGGCGACGGCGTCGGCATTGATGAGCGGGCCCTGGGTGACACCCTGGTCCATGCCATTGCCGACCTTCAGCGCCTCCACCGCCTTCTTCAGCTTCTCGGCGAAGGCGTCATAGACGCCATCCTGCACGAAGATGCGGTTGGCGCAGACGCAGGTCTGCCCCGTATTGCGGAACTTGGAGGCCATGGCACCCGTGACGGCGGCATCCAGGTCGGCATCGTCGAAGACGAGGAAGGCGGCGTTGCCGCCCAGCTCCATGCTGGTCTTCTTGATGGTGCCGGCGCATTGCGCAAGCAGGGTGCGGCCAACCTCGGTGCTGCCGGTGAAGGACAGCTTGCGGACCATCGGGTTGGTGGAAAGCTCCTCGCCCTGCTCACGGGCCGAGCCGGTGACGACGTTGCAGACACCCGCGGGCATGCCCGCACGCTCGGCCAGCACGGCGATGGCCAGGGCGGAGAACGGGGTCTGGGAGGCCGGGCGGATGACGCCGGTGCAGCCCGCGGCCCAGCCGGGGCCGGCCTTGCGGGTGATCATGGCCGCCGGGAAGTTCCAGGGGGTGATCGCCGCGAAGACGCCGATCGGCTCCTTCATCACCAGGATGCGGCTGCCCTGCTTGAAGGTCGGGATCATGTCCCCGTAGACGCGCTTCCCCTCCTCGGCGAACCATTCAATGAAGGAGGCGGCGTAGGCGATTTCGCCCTTCGCCTCGGCCAGCGGCTTGCCCTGCTCGGCCGTCATGATGGCGGCCAGATCGTCGGCATTCTCCATCATCAGGTTGAAGAGGCGGCGCAGGATGGCGGCGCGCTCCTTGGCCAGCAGGGCGCGCCATGCGGGCTGGGCGGCCTGGGCGGCCTCGATGGCCTGACGGACCTCCTCGCGGGAGAGGGAGGGGACATGGCCGATCACCTCGCCCGTGGCGGGGTTCCTCACGGCGACGGTCTTGCCGGAGGCGGCCTGGACCCATTGGTCGCCCACGCGGTTCGCCTGTCGGAAGAGACTGGGGTCCTTCAGGACGAGCTTGGCGGCGGTATCGAGCATGGGAGCCTCCTGAGGCGCTTGAGCGGAGCGGAAGATGGGATAACCGGCCGCGGATGTCATCCGGCTCAGAACCCCCGTTCCGCTGAAAAATCTCGCCTTTTCATCTCATACTTGGCGCAGTCAGCACTTTATTTGCAAATGCATCGCGCTTCCCAAATAATCTTGATAGACACCCCAAGCCTTCTTCGTGACTTTTGCTCGCAATGGGCGCTTTAGCGATGATATCCAACTAATCGGCTTCTTCTCTTCTTCTATTGGAGAGTCACGATGTCCCACCCCGCCGATGTCGCCTGCACCCGCTGCCGCTTCTTCGACGATCACGTAACGCCCCAGGTGAAGGTCCAGGCCGCCGATAAGACGCCCGATGAGGGCCTGTGCCGCTTCAACCCGCCCGTCTCCCAGCCCAGTCCCGACGCGCATGGTCTGTGGCCGATTGTTTCCCGCGAGGACTGGTGCGGCCATTTCACGGTCGATTCGCCGGTGGCCGGCTCGGCCGACTGAACCCCACAGGGCGATCCGTCCCTCATGACCAGGCAGGAAGGGGCATCGCCGGCCGGCGGTGCCCTTCCGCGTTCGTGGGCGTCAGCCGCCCGGAGGCGCCTCACCCAGCAGGGTCAACACCACTTCCGCGGTCACACCGATATGGGAAGCCAGCAGGGCGGGCGCCCCGGCATCGCGGGCGAGCACGGCCTCGGCGAGGCGCTCATGGACGGTGAGCATACGGGCCCAGTCCTGATGGGCGGTTTCCATCACGCGGCGATAGCGGGTCTTTTGCAGGTAGAGGTCGTCGCAGAAGCGCAGCAGGGAGGGCAGCGGGCAGGCTGCGATCAGCGCGCGGTGGAAGCGGTGGTGGCGGGTCTCATAGGCGTCCAGCCAGGCCTCGCTGGAAGGATCCCGCCGGGCGATCTCATGGCGGAGAAGGGAGAGGCTGCTGACGATGCCATCCTCCCAGGCGCCGCCGCCATGCTCCATGGCGAGGCGCAGAGCCTGGGGCTCCACCACCTGCCGGGAGCGGGTGATGTCCATGAGATGGGCACGGGTAATGGGCGGGACGGAGAAGCCCTTCTGGCCTTCGAGCGTGACAAAGCCCTCGGCGGCAAGGCGCGCCAGGGCCTCCCGCAAAGGAGTGGCGCCGAGGCCGTAGCGGGCGGAGAGGTCCCGCAGGCGGAGGCGCGTGGCGGGGGGCAGGCCGCCGCCCACGATATCCTGCCGC
The DNA here is from genome assembly GCF_025791835.1 of Roseomonas xinghualingensis. Lineage (GTDB taxonomy): Bacteria > Pseudomonadota > Alphaproteobacteria > Acetobacterales > Acetobacteraceae > Roseomonas > Roseomonas xinghualingensis. The sequence goes on along the minus strand of NZ_JAOXLP010000053.1, from coordinate 4,102 downwards.
AGTCGCCTGGCGGCAGCTTCGGAAAGGGTGGCGGCTTCGTCTGAGGCAGGATTTTCGATCAACACCAAAAAATATATTTCCCCTTTGCAGCCATGCGCAAGGGCGCGATGCTGGCGGGCATGACCGTCCTCGATTCCACCCATGACCCGAAGCTTCGGGCCTGGGTCCGCTCGGCCAATGCGCCGGATTCCGAATTTCCCATCCAGAACCTGCCTCTCGGCGTCTTCTCCCGCGACGGCGAGGCGCCGCGCGGCGGCGTGGCGATCGGCGACCAGGTGCTGGACCTGCGCGCCGCGCTGAAGGCGGGGCTGATTTCCGGCGAGGCGGCCGAGGCGGCGGCGGAGCCGAGGCTGAACCGGCTGATGGCCATGGGCCGTCCCGCCTCGCGGGACTTGCGGGCACAGCTTTCCCGGCTGTTGGCGGAAGGAAGCGACGCGGCATCCCAGGGCGATTCCATCCTGGTGCCGATGAGCGCGGCGCGGATGCAGCTTCCCGTCGCGATCGCGAATTTCTCGGACTTCATGGCCTCACGCGACCATTCGTCGCGCCTCGGGGCACGGCGCGATCCAAACTCGCCACTGCCGCAGGCCTTCGACAGCCTGCCGGTCGCCTATCATTCCCGCGCCAGCTCTGTGCACGTCAGCGGCGAGCCGGTGGTGCGACCGAACGGGCAGTGGAAGCGCAAGGACGGGGTGCATTTCGGCCCGACCGAGGCGCTGGACTATGAGCTGGAGTTGGCGGTGTGGCTGGCGGGCGAGAATGCGCTCGGCGTGCCCGTGCCGATGTCCCGGGCGCCGGAGCGGCTGTTCGGCTACGGGCTGTTGAACGACTGGTCCGCGCGGGACGTGCAGCGCTGGGAAATGCCGCCGCTGGGGCCCTTCCTGGCGAAGAGCCTGTCCACCACCATCTCGCCCTGGGTGGTGACGGCGGAGGCGATGATCCCCTTCGAGGTGCCGGCGGCGCGCACCGAAGGCGTGGCCCCTCCCCTCCCCTATCTGGATTCCGAGTGGAACCGTGCGCGCGGCGGGCTGGCGATTGCCATGGAGGTGTGGCTGCTGACGTCGCGCATGTGCGCGGAGGGCAGCGGCCCGGCGCGGCTGACGGCCACCGACTTCATGCACATGGCCTGGACGCCGGCGCAGATGGTCACGCATCACGCCACCAACGGCTGCAACCTGCTGCCGGGTGACCTGCTGGGCAGCGGAACCTGCTCCGGCCCCACAGACGAGGGCCGGGCCTGCATGGCAGAGATCATTCTCTCCGGGCCGATCCATCTGCCGAATGGCGAGACGCGGCGCTTCCTGGAGGATGGGGACGAGGTGATCTTCCGCGGGCGCGCCCATGCGGAAGGCGCGGTGTCCATCGGCTTCGGCGAGTGCCGCGCGCAGATCCTGCCGGCGCCCGCCTGGCCGGCTGACTGAGGCGCAGGGGAGGAAGCAGAAAAACCATGCCACGCAAGATCATCGACATCTCGGTCGCGCTGACCACCGGCATCGCGAGCGATCCGCCGCATATGCTGCCGCAGATCGACTACCGGGATCACCACAGGACCGCGCCGAACATGGCGCAGTATATGGGCGTGCCGGTGGATGCGCTGCCGGAGGGCGAATATGCCGCGGTGGAGCAGGTGAACATCTCCACCCATAACGGCACGCATCTGGACGCGCCCTACCACTATTTCTCGCGCCAGGACGAGGCGCTGGTGCCGGGCGGGCGCCCTGCCATGCGCATCGACGAGGTGCCGCTGGAATGGTGCTTCCAGCCCGGAGTGAAGCTGGACTTCCGCCATCTGCCGGACGGGCATGTGGTGCAGCCCGAGGAGGTGGAGGCCGAGCTGAAGCGGATCGGGCACGAGATCCGGCCGCTGGAGATCGTGGTGGTGAACACCCGCGCCGGCAGCCGCTATGGCGAGGCCGACTACATCGACACGGGCTGCGGCATGGGCAAGGCGGCGACGCTGTGGTTGCTGGAGCGCGGCGTGCGCGTGGTGGGCACCGATGCCTGGAGCTGGGACGCGCCCTTCAGCCATACGCGCCGCCGCGTGCAGGAAACGGGCGATGCCTCGCTGATCTGGGAAGGGCATCGCGCGGGGCGCGAGATCGGCTACTGCCATATGGAGAAGCTGTCCAACCTCGAGGCGCTGCCGGCCGATGGCTTCACGGTGTCCTGCTTCCCCGTGAAGATTCACAAGGCCTCCGCGGGCTGGACCCGCGCAGTGGCCATCCTGGAGGAATAAGCATGGCAACACGGATGCTGGGGGCCGCCCTCGCGACGGCCTTCATGGGGGCTGCGCCGGCGCTCGCCTTCCCCGACCGGCCGATCACCATCGTGCTTCCCTATTCGCCGGGCAGCGCCGCCGATGCCTATTCGCGCGCACTCGGCGAGCACTTCACCCGCACCATGGGCCAGAATGTGGTGGTGGTGAATCGTGACGGCGGCTCGGGCGTGGTGGGCATGCGCTATGTCGCCACCTCCCCGGCCGACGGCCACATCATCGGCATCACGCCGATGACGGCCGTCGTGGTGCAGCCCTGGATGGTGAAGGGCACCGGCACCGCGCCGGAGAACTTTGCGCCCGTCTGCGGCACGAATGAGAATGTGCTGGGCGTCTTCGTGCGGCCCGACAGCCCCATCCGCAACCTCCCCGACCTGGTGGCGGAAGGCAGGAAGCGCCCACTCTCCTTCGGCAGCCCTGGCCCGAACTCGCTTCCGCAACTTGGCATGTGGCGCGTGCAGAAGGCGACCGGGGTGGAATTCACCCATGTGCCCTTCCGTGGCGATCCGCCGCATCTGAACGAACTTATGGGCGGACGGCTGGATTTCTCGGCGGGCGTCGTCGCCTCCGGATCGGAGCTGGTGAACACAGGGCGGCTGCGGTTGATCGCGGTCTTCTCCGAGAAGCGGCATCCGGACTTCCCGGATGTGCCGACCGCGCGCGAGCAGGGCATCGATGCACTGCAATACAGCCCCGTCGGCATCTACGCGCCGGCCGGCACGCCGGAGCCGGTGCTGGACAAGCTGGAGGAAGCCTGCCGCACGGGCGTGCAGGACGAACAGTTCCTGCGCGTGACGAAGCAGATGCGCGTGGTGGTGAACTACATGAGCCGCGCGGATTTCACGAAGCTGATCCAGAGCGAGTATCGCGCCTATGGACCGATCCTGCGCGAGCTGGGCGTGACGGCTGACTGAAGAAAGGCCGGGGTGGCGTCACTTCGCCGTTACACCCCGTTTATGACCTTCCCCATGTTTATGATCGCCCATCCTCGCGCGACGCGAGGATGGGCAGGAAGGTCATCACCATGAAACCGACCACCATGGCCACATGGGCGGCAATCGGCGCCCTCGTCGCGACAGGATCCGCAGCGGCGCAGCAACAAACGGCGCACCAGCCGGATCACCGCATCGTCGCGCCCCAGGACATACGATGGGCCGCGGGCCTGCCCAGCCTGCCGCGGGGATCCGAGGTCGCCGTGCTCTATGGCAACCCCGCAATGGAAGGTCCCTTCGCCATGCGGCTGCGCTTCCCGGCGGACTACCGCATCCCGGCGCATTCCCATCCGGGCGCCGAGGTGGTGACCATCCTTTCCGGGACATTCGGCATCGGCATGGGCAGCGGGGCGGACAAGGGCAAGACGCAGGCGATCCCCGCGGGCGGCTTCGTCGCGCTGCCGCCGAACTCGCCCCATTTCGCGTTCATCGAAGAGCCGACGGTCGTTCAGATCAACTCGATCGGGCCCTGGGCAGTCAACTACGTCAACACGAACGAGGATCCGCGCAAGCAGTAGCCGGCCGGGCATATCCGTGTGCCATGCGCGAGGCCGCTGCCCACCAGGGCAGCGGCCCATGCGGCGTTATTCCACGGTGACGGCCTTGGCGAGGTTTCTGGGCTGATCGACATCGGTGCCTTTGAGCACGGCGACATGGTAGGCGAGCATCTGCACGGGGATGGTGTGCAGGATGGGGGCGACGAAGGGATCGACCCTGGGCAGCACCACGATGCGGGAGGCGAAGGGGCGGAGCGCGGGCGCGCCGTCCTCGTCGGTGAAGGCGATGATGCGGCCGCCGCGGGCGGCGGCTTCCTGCAGGTTGGAGGCGGTCTTCT
>NZ_JAOXLP010000052.1 GCF_025791835.1 Roseomonas xinghualingensis | reverse complement strand
GGCGATACTGGACTTCAAGAATGCTCCGGACGGCGAGATCATCGCCTCTCAAGTGCTGAACATCTCGGAACCCTCCCCATGACCGCCCCTCTGCGCGCGCCGCTGGGCGGACAGGGGGTGGGGGAGAGGGTCTATCTCGATCACATCGACCTTTTCCTGCTGCGGCTGGGCACTTTGCCCGAGGGCACGATGTGTGACGACAAGCCGATGACCGCCACGCAGGCCGATATACAAGCGCGCTGTGAGGCTATGTCGGCTGCGGGGCTCATGTCCCGAGCGACGCTACCAGGGCGCATCCGCCACTACTTCACCACGCCCGCCGGGGTCCGGGCACACGGCCCATTCGGCAACGTGTCCTCGGAGGTGAACTGATGACCGCCCCAACCCCACCCCTCCCGCCCGAACTCGCCGCCGCCGAGAGGGCAGGGACAATCCAGACGCAGTGGAACGACATGTCGCAGACGTGGATCTGGTGGACCAAGGCCCCTCCGCAGCCGAGGGCGAGGCAGGGAGGTGATAGTGATGGGTGAGTGGCAGCCGATTGAAACCGCGCCGAGGGACATGACCGAGGTGATCGGCATGAATGAACGCGGGCACATCTATCGGACGTGGTTCTTCGCGCCTTCATCGATCACACGGAGCTGGCTGCGGGTTCCGGGGAACAAGCCGTGGAGGCCCACCCACTGGCAGCCCCTCCCCGAGCCACCGACCAACCAGCCGCAGGCCGCGGGAGGTGGGGAGTGACCCAGGACGAACGAGATCTGCTGCTGTTTCTGGGGCGCGCGAGCGCCAAGGAGCTTCAGCGGCACGTCGCCTATCTCAACACACGGAGCGGCCCTGACAGTGAGCGTCTGGCGCGCGACGGGCAGGCGCTCGTCGTATACGTCGAGAAGCTGATCGGCAGGGTCGCCGCGGGAGGTGGGGAGTGAAGGCCTTCGAGAAGCCGCGCGCCCTTCAGGTCCAGCGCATCTTAGATTGGGTGAAGCAGCGCATCGCTTGGCCGACGGACGAGAAGGCCCTCAAGAAGCAACGGGATGCGCTGGCGGAGATCTTCAAGGTCACCCACGAACTGGGCCGGTCAGAAGCAGTCGGGAATGCGCTGGTTCTGGAGGGTGACGGGCAACGCTTCCTCGCCTTCCCGAACGTCGATGCGTCGGACCCTGCGGGAACCACCCTGCGCCTGGAGTGGTGGCCCGAGGGCGGTAGCAGCCGCTGGCAGTCGATTAATCTTACCCAGAGCGGCGTCGAGCAGCTTGTGCAGTACCTCTATGACCGGCTGCCTGATGTGCCCAAGCCCTCAGACGAGGTGTGGCCCGACCCGCGCGACGTGGTGAGGGAGGCGGGGGAATGAAGATCGCGCCCCGGTGGCTCGATAGAGAAGCCGCCGCCCAATACCTGAGCGTTCGGGTGGATGAGCTGCCCCGGCTGGTGAAGAAAGGCTTGATCCCCAAGCCGTCATTCCACTTTGGCCCCCGGTCCCCGCGCTGGGACCGGGAGGAACTGGACGGCCTTATGGGCGGCCCGATAGCGTCGCGCAGCCCCTCCGAACCCAGCCCGGAAGAAGCGGCTGCGATGTGGGACCAAGCACTCAATGGCTACGGTAGCCCTGCCCTTCGTTAACGCGTACCGGAGCGGTGGGAAGGTGTTCCACTACTACCGGCGCGGCACCTATCGCGTGCGGCTGCGGGGCGAGCCAGGCTCTCCTGAGTTCCTGGCCGCCTATCAGGAGGCGCACGCCAATTGTGTGGACAGCCAACTCGGCCCGAAGCCGACCAAGCCGCAGGGCAAGACCCTGGCGGTCCTGATCGCTTCCTACCGTGCGAGCCCGGAGTGGAAGGAACTGAAACCAGCCACCCGAAAGGATTACGAGAAGGGCCTTGTCCCACTGGAGACGGCCTTTGGGCACTTGCCGGTGGTCGGTCTGAAGCGTCCGCATGTGCTCCAGATCCGCAACCGCTTCGCCGAGAAGCCCCGGAGCGCCAACCGAATCGTCACGACCCTCAGCATCCTGCTCACGCATGCGGTCGACCTGGGATGGCGTGAGGACAACCCGGCCTTCCGGCCTAAGCGCCTCAAGACGACCGGTGAAGGCTACCGGGATTGGACGGAGGATGAAATCCGCCAGTTCTTGGCGGCCAACCCAGATTGGAATCTGCGCCTGCTTCTGGCCCTCTGCACCGGCCAGCGCGGCGAGGACCAGATCGCCATGACCTGGGATGCCTACGACGGGACGGCGGTGGAGGTCGTGCAGGGCAAAACGGGGGCCAAGGTTTGGGTGCCCTGCCACCCGGCGCTCCGGGCGCTGCTGGACGCAGCGAAGGCTGTCCGGGGAGAGGCCACGCACATTCTCACTCGGCAGGACGGCGAGCCCTACAAGATCGACCACTTCCGCCATGTGGTCGGGGCGGCGATCCGCAATGCTGGGCTGAAGGGGGTGGTTTGGCACGGGCTGCGGACCACCGCCGCGACATGGCTGGCGGAGGCCGGATGCACCGATGAAGAGATCATGGCGATCACTGGACACAAGACCACGCAGATGGTCCGGCACTACACGCGGAGGGCGAACCGCAAGCGCCTTGCCACAGCGGCCATCGGCAAGATGACGATGCGACACCAGAACACCCCGGAAACCGGAAGTGACTAGAGGCAGTGACTAGCGTGAGGAACCCGGCAGGTAAGGCATTGAAATTGTGGTAGCGACGGACGGATTTGAACCGCCGACCAAGGGATTATGATTCCCCTGCTCTACCGCTGAGCTACGTCGCCACAGAAGGCATCTGCCTGCCGAGGCCCGCGAATTAGGCTGCCGGCGCCGCCACGTCAACCGGGGTGATGCGCTTCTGACGGATGAATCCGCCTCCGAGAACGCGATCACCATCATAGAGCACGCAGCCCTGACCAGGCGCGGAGATCACCGGCTCGTCCGGGTGCACGATGAGTTGGCCGGAGGCCGCGTCCCACTCCGCCGTTACCGCCTGAGGCATCTCCCGGGCACGGAACTTCGCCTCGGCACGGAAGGGCGCGTGGGGCGGATTCGTAAGCCAGTTCATCTCGCCCACCGCCACGCTCGGCACGGGAATCGAGGCCGCCGGAGCCACGACCACGCGGCGGCGGGCAGGATCGAGAGCGGCGACTCGAAGCCCGGCATCGCCCGGCAGGCCCAGCCCCCGGCCCTGCCCCACGGTGTAGCGCGCCACCCCCTGATGGCGGCCGAGCACGCGGCCCTCGGTGTCCACGATCTCGCCCGGCTCGGCAGCCCCCGGGCGCAGCCTGGAAACGAGTTCATGGTAGCGGCCGGAGGGAACGAAGCAGATGTCCTGGCTGTCGGGCTTCTCCGCCACGGCCAAGCCCAGCCGCGCAGCCTCGCGCCGTACCGAGGCCTTGTCCGGCATGTCGCCCAGCGGGAAGCGGGCGAAGGCCAGCTGTTCGCGGGTGGTGGCGAAAAGGAAGTAGGACTGGTCGCGCGCCGGATCGGCGGCGCGGCGCAGCTCGGGACCATCCGGGCCTTCCACGCGGCGGGCATAGTGGCCAGTCGCCAGGGCCTCGCAGCCGAGGTCCTGGGCCAGCGCCACCAGATCCTGGAACTTCACGGTCTGGTTGCAGCGAACGCAGGGGATGGGCGTCTCGCCGCGCGCGTAGCTGTCGGCGAAGTCGCCGATCACCGCGTCCCGGAAGCGGCTCTCACGGTCCAGCACGTAATGCGGAATGCCCAGCCGGTCCGCGACATCGCGCGCATCATGGATGTCCTGGCCGGCACAGCAGGCGCCCTTCTTCTGCACGGCCGCGCCGTGGTCGTAGAGCTGTAGCGTGGCACCGATGACGTCATGGCCCTGCTCGGCCAGCAGCCCCGCCACCACGCTGCTGTCCACGCCGCCCGACATGGCAACCAGAATCTTCATGGCACTTCGTTCCGCGCGGCATTCAGGCCCATCTGCCAGAAATCCGCCTCCAGCCGCGACGCCTCGGCAAAAAGCCGCGTCAGCGAGGCGAACCGCGCCGCGCCGCCATGGGTTTCGCCCAGCGCGTCCAACCGTTCCGCCGCACCGCGGGCCACGACCTGGTAGTCCGGGCTGGCATACTGGGCAATCCAGTTCTCATAGGGATTGCCATCGCGCCTGCGGGAAGGATGCGCCTCGATCCGCATCGCCACCTCCCCATAGCCGATGGTGCAGGGCGCCAGCGCCACCTCAAGGTCAAGGATGTCGCCGCGATAGCCCTGGTCCATCACCCAGCGCGTGTAACAGACCGTCTCCGGCGCCTCGGGCTCGGCCAGCACCGAGGCTTCGTTCAGCCCCCATTCGGCGCAATAGACGAGGTGCAGCTTCGTCTCGTCGAGAATGGCCTGCACCACGGCGCCCTTGACGCGCATGGCCTCCAGGCTCTCCGCCTTCACCACGGCCAGGGACTGGGCACGGGCGAACTGCACCAGGAACAGGTAGTCCTGCACCAGGTATCGCCGGAATGCCTTCAGCGGCAGGGAGCCATCGGCCAGACCCCGCACGAAGGGATGCCAGCAATAGGCATCCCACTCGCGCGCCGCCGCCGAGCGCAGCGCGTGGAAAAGCCCACCCTCGCGCCCGTAAGGCTGGGGGGATAGGGCCTCCATCAGCCCGCGTTGCGGCTGCCGGCGGGAAGCTTCACCACCAGCCCGTCCAGCTTGTCCGTCATGATGAGCTGGCAGCCCAGGCGGCTGGTCTCCTGCAGGTCGAAGGCGAGGTCGAGCATGTCCTCCTCGTCCTCGGTCGGGCTCTCAAGCTTGCCGAACCAGCTTTCGTCCACGATCACATGGCAGGTGGAACAGGCGAGGCTGCCCTCGCAGGCCCCCTCGATATCGACCCCGTGCTTGTGAGCGATCTCCAGCACTGAAAGGCCGAGGGGTGCATCCACCTCGCGCCGCGTGCCGTCCCGCTCGACGAAGGTCATCTTCGGCATGGTCTCTCCTACTCCGCAGCCGCCTGCTGCCGCAGGCTTTGCCAGGCACGTGCCAGCTCCGCCGCGGCCCGGTCCACCTCGGCGGGCGAGGTAAAGCGGCCCATGCCAATCCGCAAGGTCGCACGCGCCTCCTCCTCAGGCAGACCGATCGCCCGCAGCACATAGGAAGGCTCGATGCTGGCCGAGGAGCAGGCACTGCCGGTGGAGACGCAGACCCCCGGGGCAGCCTTCATCACCGCCTGGGCATCCACCCCGCCAGGCAGGGTGATGTTGAGGTTGCCGGCCACCCGGCGCTCCCGGTTGCCGTTGACCCGCAGGCCGGGGATTCCGGCCTCCAGCGCCGTGAGGAAGCGTTGCCGCTGGCCGGCGATGCGGCCTTCGTCCAGCGCCGACTCGAGCCTGGCGATGCGCGCCGCCTCGCCGAAGCCGATGATCAGCGGCGCCGGAAGCGTCCCGGAGCGCAGTCCCCGCTCCTGCCCGCCGCCGGAGAGCAGCGGCGCCAGCCGCACACGCGGCCGTCGGCGGACATAGAGGGCGCCAATCCCCTTGGGGCCATAGAGCTTGTGGGCGGAGAGGGAGAGGAGATCGATGCCCATGGCGTTCACATCCAGCGGGATGCGCCCGGCGGCCTGCGCGGCATCCGTGTGGAAGAGCGCCCCGGCCTCATGCGTGGTGGCGGCCAGTGCGGCGATGTCCTGCACCACGCCGATCTCATTGTTCACGGCCATGACGCTGACCAGCAGCGTCGGGACGGTCAGCGCCTCGCGCAGGGTCTCGAGGTCCAGCAGCCCATCGGGACGCACCGGCAGCGCCACTGGGTCGAAGCCCTCGGCGGCGAGATCCCGCACGCTTTCCAGAACGCATTTATGCTCGGTCGCGACCGTGACGATCCGGCGGCGGCCGGTGCCCTGCCCCGCAGCGAAGCGCGCGGCGCCCTTGATGGCGAGGTTGTTCGCCTCGGTGGCGCCGGAGGTGAAGACCACCTCCCTCGCCTCGGCCCCGATCATCGCCGCCACATGGGCGCGCGCCTCCTCCACCGCCACCTCGGCCTCGCGGCCCATCGCGTGCTCGATGCTGGCGGGGTTGGCAAAATTCGCTTCCCACCAAGGGCGCATGGCGGCGAGCACGCGCGGATCGACCGGCGTGGTGGCCTGGTTGTCGAGATAGGCGGGGCGGTTGGCGGCATCCCTCATGCCGCCAAGATGGGCGATCTCATGCCTTTGGACGAGGGGCGGTTACGCGGGTCGGTTGCGCGTGGCGTTCAGCCCGCGCGACGCAGCGCCAGCCTCTCCCGCATGGCAGCATGGGCGGCGATGAAGCGTTCCGCCGCATCGGCGGGGGTGTTCCAGGGCAGCGAGACGCGGATTGCCTCCCCGGCCGCTTCGCCAAGGCCCATGGCCGCCAGCACAGGGCTGCGCGCCACCTTGCCGGAGGAGCAGGCGGAGCCGGCGGAGACCCGCATGCCAGCGAGATCGAGCGCAATCACCTGGGTTTCGGCTGGTGCGCCGGGCAGGATGATGCTGCTGGTATGGGGCAGGCGCGGCGCATCCGCCCCGGCGACTGGAAGGCCGAGCCCGGCCTCGATCGTGTCCCGGATCAACGCCAGGCGGACCGCCTCCGCAGGATCGGCCGCTTCGGCCGCAGCCCCGAGCCCTGCGATCGCGGGCAGCGCCTCGGTGCCGCCCCGGCGGCCGCGTTCCTGGCCGCCTCCCGCGATCAGGGGAGCCAAATCGAGTCCTGGGCGCAGGAATAGTGCCCCCGCGCCCTTGGGACCGCCGAGCTTATGGCCGGAAATGGCCATGGTCTCAGCGCCTGAGGCAGCGAAGTCCAAGGGAATGCGCCCCGCCGCCTGAACCGCGTCCAGATGCAGCGCCGCGCCATGGCGGAGGCAGAGGCCGGCGGCTTCGGAGATGGGATGGATCACCCCCGTCTCGTTATTGGCGACCATCAGGCAGACCAGAGCCGCCGGTCCGCCCGCCAGCGCCGCCTCCAACGCGGCCAGGTCCAGCCTTCCGTTGGGGAGGACAGGCAGGATCTCCGCCCCCTCGGCCGCACGCATCACCGCCGGGTGTTCCGTGGCTCCCACCAGCACCCGCCTTCCCTGGCGAAGCGAGGCGATGGCGAGCGCATTGGCTTCCGTACCGCCCGAGGTGAAGACGACATCCCGCGCGACGCTCCCGAATCGGGCTGCGACCCGGGCCCGGGCTTCCTCCAGCACACGTCGCGCGGCACGGCCCTCGGCATGGACGGAGGAGGGATTTCCCGGCAGCTCCATGGCCACGATGGCGGCGGCGCGCGCCTCGGGCCGCAGGGGCTCGGTCGCGTTGGCATCGAGATAAAGGGTCAATCCGCCTCCTGACGGCTAGGGTTCGGCCTCCCCTGGGCCGGAGAGGCCGCCGGGGACAGGTACGGCCCGGCCGAGCGTGCGCCCGTGCACCACATCCGCCAGGGTGATCGCGGCGAGGAAGAGCCGGACCTGCTCCCCCAACTCCCGCCAGAGATCGCGCTGGTCCGGTGGCCCGGCGGGCAGGCTTTCGCCCCCGGTGATAGTGTCGTCAACCGCATCCACCACCTCAGCCACCGAGATCGCATGCGCCGGCCTCGCGAGGAGGTAGCCGCCCCCCGGCCCCCGCACGGAACAAACCAGCCCGGCGCGCCGGAGCCGCCCGAAAAGCTGCTCCAGATAGGCCGCCGAAAGAGCCTGGGCGGCCGCGATCTCGGCCAGCGGCACGGCCCCCCCGCCCTGCCCGTCCACGCTTCGGCGGGCGATTTCCGTCAGCGCCATCACGGCATAGCGCCCGCGGGTGGATAGCCGCATCTCAGCCCCGCCCTGGCACGGTGCCGAAGATGACAGGAGCGCCACAGCCGATAGCCATACGCACCGAAAGATGAGCCCATGCCATGATTTGGTTATGAATCTCGTCCAGCGCTGCCTATATTGGGTGGGTCGCGCGCACCGTAAGGCTGCGCGGCACAGATGGCATCCCCGGAGCTTGGTTCGGAAACGCTAAAGTCCATACGTCGCGTATGCTTCGTATGTGGGCGACTCCCGGCCCATATGTGTCCCGGCCGCTTCCGCTCGGCGGAACGGGTTCCCTTCGAGCAGCCCTGATGGGCGCGCGAACGGAGCCTGTTCCGCTGGGGTGGGATGCCACGGATGATGAACCAGGCGGGGCGGCTCCCTTTCGGGGGCTGGCCCGCTCCAGAAAAACGCCCCACGGGGCGGAAGGTGATGATGCCCGAGGTGATGTTCGCTGGCCCTGACGGCCGGCTCGAGGGTCGCTACCACCACGCCAAGCAGCCCAATGCTCCTACCGCGCTGATCTTGCACCCGCATCCGCTACATGGCGGGACCATGAACAACCGGGTGGTGCATGCCCTGTACGAGCGCTTCCAATCCATGGGCTTCTCCACGCTGCGCTTCAACTTCCGCGGCGTCGGCAAGAGCCAGGGCCGGTATGACGGTGGCATCGGCGAGATCTCCGACGCCACGGCGGCGCTGGACTTCCTGCAGGCCGTGAACCCGGCCGCCTCCATGCTTTGGGTGGCTGGCTATTCCTTCGGCGCCTATGTCGGCATGCAGGTGCTGATGCGGCGGCCGGAGATGGGCGGCTTCGTCTCCATCGCCGCGCCAGCCAGCCATTACGACTTCGGCTTCCTGGCCCCCTGCCCCTGCTCCGGCCTGATCCTGCACGGTGAGGCGGATGAGCTGGTGCCGGAGCCTTCGGTTCGGAAGCTGGTGGACAAGCTGAACACCCAGAAGGGCATCAAGATCGACTACCGGACGATGCCGGATGCCGGCCATGTCTTCACGCCCCAGCAGACCGCAAAGGTGGCGGACGCGGCCGAGGACCATGTGATGACGGTGCTGAACCGCGCCCGCATGTCGATGGCGGCGGACTGATCCATCCGGCTGGATGATCGGGGCGGCGTTCCGGAAGGGACGCCGCCTTTTTCTTTTTCAGGCTGGAACCGGCATCCGCCGGCCGCCTGTCATCGGGTGGGGAGCCCCGGTGGTGCCAGGGAAGGTCAGAGACAGGCCGCGCGCCACACGCGCCGCCAGGACGCCGAAGGCCTGGGCCTCCAGCGCGTCCCCATCCCAGCCAGCCACCTCGACTGGATGGACTGGCGCCTCCAGCCTTTCGGCCAAGGCCTTTATCACAGCCGGATTCCGCCGCCCACCACCCGCGACCAGCCATTGCAGCGGGGGATCGGGGAAGTGCCGCGTGGCGGCGGCCACGCAGGCGGCACAGAAGGCCGCCAGTGTGGCCGCCCCATCAGCCGGAGAAAGGGAGCCGGTGCCGGCAGTCCGCAGGGCCAGGTCGAAATCCAGCCGGTCCAGGGATTTCGGCGGCGAAGCGGCCAGATAGGGATGGGCCATCAGCCGTCCCAGCACCGTCTCATCTTGCCTTCCTGACAGGGCAAGCCTTCCGTCCCGGTCGCAATCCTGGCCGAGGGTGCGGCGCACCCAGTCATCCAGCGGGCCATTGGCCGGTCCCGTGTCGAAAGCGATCAGCCCCCCGTCCCGGCCGATCCAGGTGACATTGCCGACGCCGCCCAGGTTCAGGATCGCCAGAGGCTTAGGCAGGGATTCGGCCAGGACTTGATGAAAAACGGGCACAAGCGGCGCGCCCTGCCCGCCGGCGGCCACATCGGCGGAGCGGAAGTCATGCACCACCTCGGTCCCGCAGCGCCGCGCCAGCAGGGCTGGCTCGCCGATCTGCCAGGTATGGCCCTCTTCACGCGGGCGCGTGGAGGGGCGGTGCAGAATGGTCTGGCCATGGAAGCCGATGAGGTCGGCCGGCATGCCCAGCGCCTCCACCGCCTCGGCATGGCGCTCCGTCAGGCGGCGGGCACAGTCCAGCATCCGGGGGTCATCGGCGAGGCGCCCTTCCGCATGCAGGGCGGGCGCCGCGTCCAGCAGGGCGCGCAGGTCCCGCCGCAACTCGGGCGAATAAGAGAGCGTGAGCGAAGGGCCGAAACGGCCGATCCGTTCCCCGTCCGTCTCGACATAGGCGGCGTCCACCCCGTCGAGGGAGGTTCCACTCATCAGTCCGATGGTTCGCAGCATGGCGCCAGTTGTGCTAGGCGCGAGGCGCTTTGCAAGGCCCGAGTGACGCTACCATGAATGACTTCCTGCATCTCGCCCGGCAGCGTGGCTACATCCACCAGGTGACGGATGAGGCTGCCCTCTCCGCACGCCTCGCCCAGGGGGTGCTACCCGCCTATTGCGGCTTCGACTGTACGGCGGACAGCCTCCATGTCGGCCATCTCCTGCCAATCATGCTGCTGCGGCTTCTGCAGAAGACCGGGCATAAGCCCGTGGCGCTGCTCGGCGGCGGGACGACCAAGATCGGCGATCCCTCGGGCCGCGACGAAGGGCGGCAGCTTCTCTCCGAGCAACAGATCGAGACGAATAAGATTGGCATCCGCCGGACCTTCGCCTCCTTCCTGCAATTCGGCGACGGCCCCTCGGACGCCGTCATGCTGGACAACGCGTCCTGGCTGGACGGACTCGCCTACATCCCCTTCCTGCGCGATGTGGGCCGGCATTTCAGCGTGAACCGCATGCTGACCATGGACAGCGTCCGGCTGCGCCTGGAGCGGGACCAGCCGCTTTCCTTCCTCGAGTTCAACTACATGCTGCTGCAGTCCTACGACTTCCTGGAGCTGCGCCGGCGCCATGGGGTCGCGCTGCAGATGGGCGGCAGCGACCAGTGGGGTAACATCGTGATGGGCGTGGAGCTGAACCGCCGGATCGACCAAGCGGAGGTTTTCGGCGCCACCACCCCGCTGCTCGCCACCGCATCCGGCGCCAAGATGGGCAAGACCGCCTCGGGCGCTGTCTGGCTGAACCCCGACCGGCTCGCCCCCTATGACTACTGGCAGTTCTGGCGGAACACCGAGGATGCCGATGTTGGCCGCTTCCTCCGCCTGTTCACCGAAATGCCGATCGAGGAGACGGACCGCCTCGCTGCCCTGCAGGGCGCGGAGGTGAACGAGGCGAAGAAGATCCTCGCCACCGAGGCCACCGCCCTGCTGCATGGGCGCGAGGCCGCGGAGCAGGCCGCCGCCACGGCCCGCGCCACCTTCGAGCAGGGCCAGGCGGCGGAGACCCTGCCGAGCATCACCGCCACCCTGCCGGCAAGCCTTCTGGACCTCGCGGTGGCGGCAGGGCTGGCGGCGAGCAAGGGTGAGGCACGGCGGCTGGTCGGGCAGTCCGGCCTGCGGCTGAATGATCAGGTGGTGACGGATGTCGCGCGGGAGGTGACGGCCTCCGACCTGCGCGACGGGGCCGCGAAGCTCTCCGCTGGCCGCAAGCGCCACGTACTGGTGCGGGCCGGCTGACGCCAGGCATGGTATGCCTTGGGCCCGGCCAGCCGGGCCCAAGGCGGATCTGCGCGGCTCGCCCGCTGCGCCATTGCCCCGGCACGAAGGCGCCCGGCATGAAAACGCGTCCCCGCACGACCTCGCGCATGAATGCGGCTGCCAGGGCTGCGCATGCCGAGGATCACACCTTCGCCATAGGCCGTCCTGTGGTTTGACAGGCGAAAGACGGCAGCAGGAAGCTACGCGCTGGCACGCAAAGGGCGGCTGGGTATCACATGAACCCTACGATCAGCGTGCTCTTCCGCGCGATACCGCTGGTGATGGCGGTGATCTGCATCGCCTTTGGTTGGTACGTGCTGAACAGCGGCGATGCCGCGGGCAATGTCGTAGCCGGACGCGTGCTGATTTGCCTGGCGGCGATCTGCGTTGCCCTTTTCACCACGGCGGCGACGATCATCCGCCAGCTCATCCACAACTATCCGCCGATCTGGCATGTCGTTCTGCCGGCCGCCGGCTATCTGGCCGCTTCCATCGCGGTGATCTGGGGAATCGTCATCATCTCCGGGCCAACCGTCCCCGACCAGGTTTCCGGCCACGTCCTGATCGGCGTTGGCCTCATCGCCGCTTGCGTCAGCACGGTCGCCACAGCTTCCGTCAAATTCTCGCTCATCAAGGCCGCCGAAGAGCTGCCAGTCGGCGGGGGGGCCCCCACCGGCGCTTATTCATGCGGCCTGGGCGCTCTTCTCATCACGGTGCCAGCGGTCCTTGCTGCCATCGGCTTCGTCATTTGCGCCACGCTGTTCCGCAATGGCGGCCCTGCCGGCTTCATCGCCGGCCATGTGGTGTTCGGCCTGTCAGTGATCTGCGCCGCGCTGATCGCGCTGGTTGCCAGCATCGTTCGCCAGGTTCGGAACGAATTCAGCGACGGCGAGCGTTATGCCTGGTCCTGGTTCGTGGCAGCGATGGGAACGCTGAACCTGCTGTTCGGCCTATGGGTGCTGTTCTCGTCGCAGGATCCGGCGCGACTTGCGCCCGGCGTCGTCCTCATCGGACTCGGGCTGATCTGCTTCAGTATTCTTTCGAAGGTGCTTCTTCTCGCCCTGGTCTGGCGGCAGACATTCGCCCTCGCCAACCGCATTCCGTTGATCCCGGTCGGCACCGCCCTGACCTGCCTGTTCTTCGCTGCCTTCCTCTTCGTGGCGACTGTCGCGCAGCCGGGCTTCTTCGTCGGCGCCCATGTGCTCGTCGGGCTGGGCGCGGTCTGCTTCACCTTGTTCTCGATCGTCTCGATCCTCGAGGCCGGCACCTCGAAGTGAGGCGGGCCATTCAGCCCGCCCGCTGCACCACCAGCCCGATGGAGGTGGCGACATGCCCTTCCGCCTCAATCTTCAGATGCGGCAGGGCATAGGGCGGCAGGTCGATATAGGTGTCGAGCAGCGCATCGCCCGGATGCAGGTTCAGCGGCCAGACCACATGGCCGCGCGAGGCGAGGCTTTCCAGCAGCCGCTCGATGTCGCAGCGGCGGAAGATGGAGAGGCCGGGCGTCTCCAACGTCATCTCGTTGGAGCCGAGATTGAACTCGGTGGTGTGTATGGCGATCCCACCGGGCCGCAGCGTCTCCAGGCTGTTCTCCACGAAGCGAAGCCCGTGGTCGATGCTGCCGAGATGCTCGAAGCAGCAGGAGGACCAGCAGGCATCGAAGCCGCGCAGATCCTCAGGGATGGCATTCATGTCCACGGGGCGGAAGGCAACGCGCTCGCGGAAGCTTTCCTCGTCCACCAGCCGTGGGTGGTGAAGCTGCATCAGTTCCGTGACGTGCTGACCGGTGCTCTCCCACCCCATGTCCGACACCAGCTCCGCCGGCGCATCGGTGGCCATCACGGAGACACCATAGGCCGCAAGCATGGAGGGCAGAGGCTCCTGCCCGACACCGAATCCAAGCATCCGCGCCCCGGGCCGGATCAGATCCGCCGCGCGCATCACGGAAAGAATCCAGCAGAATTCCCATTGCTTGCGATGGGAACGCGGCGCCTCACCGATGGTGGCGCACCAGCCGGCATAATCAGGCTCGTCGAACTGGCCTGCGGTGCAAAGCTGGCTGGCCGGCCGCGACAGGCTTGGCGGCTCAAGGCGCCAGGGAATCAGGGGGGAGGTAGGAGGCGCCAGCAGCCAGAGCGGCGCGGCATAGTCGCTGGGGCGAAGCGCCTGCCGCAATGCCTCGAGCGTGGGATGGCGGCGATGCGCCTGGATCTCCGAATGGCCGGGATCACGGCCCAGCAACAGGCGGAAAGCCCAGATGACGGCCTCGGTGGGGAGAAGCGCATCCGTCGACACGGCGGCCCGCATGAAATCGCGTGGCAACTGGTCAGCCCCGTGACCGCGAAAGAACGTCTTGCATATCAGGATCATAGCCCGCGCGAAGGCGACAGGTCGAGCACCGGGGTCCCAAGCCAAGATGCGCCGGGGGATTCACGCAGGGCCTTACGCCCCCCAGGCACGAAACGGTCGGCGATCAGGTCCCTACCCGATGCCGGCCGCTTCGCAGTGGTTACCGCAGGCTTTGGTCAGCGCTTTCCAAAGGGAGAGTGGCTGACTGCGAAATCAGCCGCGCCAGAACGTGTCGCAAAGCCCTTCCCACGCCCTCCGGGCATCGAGCATCTTATTCGGCACGCCCGAGGCGCGAGCCCCGCGCAGAGCAGAGAAAGCATCGAGCGCCCGTTGGGCAAAAGCGGCATGGGCCGTCATCAGACGCAGCATGGTCACTTCCTGATCCATGCCCATCGCGTCGAGCGTTGTTTCAGACATCGCATCCTCGCGGGCTAGACGGCGCTCAAGCGCCCTCTTTCCGCCTCAATCTAGACCTCTCACGATTCGGTGAGAAGACTTGATGTGCATGCAGCGGGCGGGAACCTCGCATTCCGACAACTGGAAGCCAGGGGCTGGTGGGCCACGCTATGGCAGCCGGCCAGGGTATTTTCAGGGCGCATCTGGCCGTCCTAACTTCCTGCGCGAGCCGGAAACGGCGCATCACGGCTCTACATCCACGCGGCACCTTGTTGGCTGCGACGAGACGACCTCGCGTCCCCCGTTTGGAAGAACAGCAGGTGGAGCAGCTCGTGGAAGCTGCTGGAAGAGCGACGAATTTCCCGCCCGACAGTCTTGCCGAGCCCTGGGGTAGCAGATCGGGCGGCGCGGTGGCGTGCCTGAACGCAAAGCAGCCGGCGCGCAGGGCTTTCGCCTGCTTGCCGGCCGCTTTATCCACACTCTTGATCAAGTCTGGGTCGGGAGCCGTTTAAGAGAGCGAAACAACCAAGGCCACAATAATCACGCAAATTACGGGAAAATACCTAAGCGCCACTTTGGCAGCGGGAATGCGTGGATGGACCATGGAGAATTTCATGGTGGGATCACCCCAGCCAAAGAAAATTTTGCTCCGGCACCCAAGGCAAAATTTTCAGGGCCACCTTCGTCAAAACAGATCACCCCTTGGTCAAGATGTCCCTCCGCCCCTCCCCCTTCTCATTATAGGAGCAGTGAACCGTGCTGGTGGAGCGACTGACTTCTGAATTAAGGCCCCCAGCGGCCGCTTCAGCCTCACGGATCGAGGCCTCGAAGCCAGCTGCAATGACCGTACGGAGCTTCATCGTTAGAACAGGATCTGAGGCCACCGGCTCGGCCGTCAGCACCTCTGACATAGCCTTGCGCAAACGATCGAGAACTTCTCGGCGGTCATCCATGTCGGGGTAACGCTGCAACAATGCGTAGATGCCAGACTGAAAGACTTCCACAACCAGTTCTATCAGATCGTGCCGATCTGGCATTACGTTACCCTCCCCGACATTGTCTGTTTTGTCATTTTTATTGAGTATAGCATGGATCACGCAACGATGTCTGCCCAGACTCTACCAAGGCAGGCAAGTGTAAAACATTTCGCTTCTGTCTAAAAAGTAAGGCTCGGCGCGCCGAGTTGACGCCATGCGCATCGGAGGAACATGTCCGCCAAAGCGGCCGGGAACAGGACAAGCCCTATGCGGAGGCTGGACCGAGGCGGCAATCCGCCAAGCCCATGAGACCACCCGCAAGGCGGCTGGGTTTGTGGCTTCTTGACAGGCGGCATAGCTGGGCCGGGAGCATGGTGATGGCCGGGGTGGACCTGTACTCGCTCATACGCCTGGACGGATGGTCGAGCCTTCGCATGGTGGAGAGGTATGCGGCCGGGACCCCAGAGCATCTGAGGGACGCCGTGAAGCGGGTGGCTTGACTGCCCAGACGATGCTCTTTGTTCTGGCCCTGTTCGGCCGATTTTGGCGCCCCACAGGCCAAGCTGGCTGGGGCAGCCACAGAGAAAATGCGATAAAAATCAAAGGGCGGATGGTGGGCGCAACAGGGATTGAACCTGTGACCCCCACCGTGTCAAGGTGGTGCTCTCCCGCTGAGCTATGCGCCCATCCGCTCGGTAAGCGGCTGAATAAGGGCTTCTGGAGCGTGTGGCAAGACCCCAGCAGTTCAGGAAAGTACGGGGTGAATCACGAACACGGCGGATCGGTTTGGCACAGGCGTGACACAGGCCTTGGGCGCCAGTTCCGCCCCCGTTCCCCCAACGCAAAACGGCCGGCGGCAGGCCCCCGCCCACCACCAGCCGTTCTGGCCTGGGTTGCCCCAGGTCTTCAGTGCCGATCCCTTACGGGAGAGCGGCTGACCCGCCGATTCTATACGCCGCCGGATCGGAAGGGAATCCCTGCTGGGGGCACGCGCTGCAGCATGCAAAAACTTGCACCCCGCACAAAAGGCGTTGATTTTCCCATTGCTTTATACGTCACAATGACGTATATAGATCGGGCCGGTGGCTAGAGCCGGTAACCCGGAAGGAGTGATGAGGATGACCCTCACAATCACCTTCCAGACCAAGAGATGGGGGACGGTGACCATCGCAATCACCGTCCACCTGATCTTCTAGTCTGGAAAGGGGGAGGCCGCGCCAACGGCCTCTCCCACCGGGTTCCAATCTAGCCACCGGCACCGGAGGTTTCAATCATGGCCTATGCCGACACAGCCGCGGCGCCCCGCGCCCCGAAGCTGGGGTTCAAGATCGAGGTGAAGCGGACCGGGCCGACCCCGCCCGATCCGGAGGATCGCCGCCCCTGGTGGCGCCGGATACTCGACGGCATCCGCAACCTCGTGAAGATCGATCTCCGATGAGCGAGGGCGCCAATCCTCCCACCGATGACGCGGCGTGGTTCCGCGAGCGCTTGGCTGCTCTGGGCTACACCCAGAGCAGCTTGGCCCGCGAGATGGCGCGGATGGGCGATCCACGTAACCCGAAGGTCATCCTGCGGGGGATCAGCCGCATCGCGACCGGCGACGTGGCGCTGTCCGGAGAGATGCGCGTGATCCTCCATCTTCTTGGTGAGCGGCCAGGGTCGAAGGGCTAGGCCCCTACCCGCTCCCCCGCCACAGCCTCGGCGTCCGAAACCGACACCCTCCGTTCGGACTACCAAACCCGCGCGCCCATGATCTCCTCGATTCGGGTGGTGTAGCGCGGGCTGCGCCGGGACGCCTTTGCGCCCCAGGAGCGCGTGGTGCCGGTGGAGGCGGGCCGAAGGGTACCGGCGCCATGTGTCTTGTTCACGGCATCCAGCAGCGCCATCGCTCGCCTGGAGGCAGTCGGATCCCGTGATACGAACATCCGGGCCTGGATCTGTTCGGGGGACAGGTCGTTTAGAAGGATTCCGGTTTTCACGTACTTGAATCCGTCCCTCCATAGGGGCTCGAGGAGACGGATGGCGGCCTGGATCAGGTCGCGCGTGTCGGCAGTCGGCTCGATTCGCGCCGCCCGCTGACCCGAGTGCCAGGGGTCGCCGTTGTGCGGATTGGTGTGCAGGAAGACGGTGAGGTGGCCAGCCTCCAGCCCCTCCGCCCGCAGCTTCTCGGCCGCCCGGGTGGCGTAGGCCGCGACCGCCTCCCGCATTTCCGGCCAGGTAGCCACTGGCCGGCCGAAGGCCCGGGTGACAGCGAGCCCCTTCCGGGTCGGCGTCATCATCTGTAGCGGCAGGCAAGAGACCCCGCGCAGCTCCTGCTGGACCCGGGCCCCAACCACGGTCAGCAGGTCGCGCACCAGCTCGGGCGGCAAGGCTGCGTGTTGATTTACACTGAGAGCTGACCCGGTAAGGGCCGAAGTTTTCGCCGAGAAATGACCCGTGTCTGTTCACCTCCCCGGCCGGATGGCCGGGGTTATCGGAGTGATCGACATGGAGTTGTTGAGCG
>NZ_JAOXLP010000051.1 GCF_025791835.1 Roseomonas xinghualingensis | reverse complement strand
GCCGCCCGCAACCTCGACGACCTCTGGACCGTCATCGGGACCGCACTCCCCCAGTTCACACCAGCCGAGTGCGCCAACCTCTTCACAGCCGCCGGCTATGAACCCGAATGAACGGAGTCTGCTCTAGAGGGTGGAGAGCCGGTCGATCAACCCGGCCTCACCTGCGAGATCCAATCCGCAAAAGGCCATCGAGTGTTTTCTGTTTGCGGATGGCCGATATCTTGTGTGCCATCGCAACCTCGGTCAGCGCACTGACGCGGCGGGCGTTTGCTGGCCAGGTCAGGTCCCGTTGCAGCACTTCCTGCCGCGCTGCCCTGCCCAGGCGTGCTCTGAGATCGGGATCCTGTGCAAGCTGTATCACGGCTGCCCACAGCGTGCCGGGGACAGCGGGGTCAAATAGAAGGGCCGTACGCCCATTCTCGAGGATTTCGCGGATGTTGGGCTGGTCTGGGGCAATAATGGCTCGGCCAGCAGCCATATACTCGAATATCTTGAGTGGGGAGGCATAGGATACCGCTGCGGGCTGCAGGGCGATGTCAAACTCCTTGATGTGTATTGGCACTGATCCTGGCTCAACCAGGCCTGTGAACCTTACCCGGTCACTCATGCCTAACTCTGCCGCGAGATCCTGCAGTTCCACCAGAGCCGGGCCGTCGCCGACCAAACGCAAATGCAGGCGCGGCTTGCCCTGCCAAGCCGCCAAAGCACGAAGCACCCTGTCCAGCCCATGCCAACTCCGCACAAAGCCAACAAAGCCGAGCGTGATATCCTCTTTCTCTATGCTCTGCGCATCGCCTGATGGCGGGAAGTCTGTCAGATCAATGCCGTTCGGAATCACCTCGATGCGTTCCTGAGGGACCCCTTCAGCCCGTATGCGGTGAGCAAGTACCTCCGTGACCGGAAGCACGCAGTCAGCTCGTCGCCAGATGAACCGCTCGGTCGCATGGCCGAGGCGTCGGAGTTGTAGGTTGCCGAAGCGGCTACGCTCATCGGCTAAGGGCGAGTTTACTTCAAGCAGGTAGGGGACGCGGAGCTGCCAAGCCAGGATGGCGCCGGCAATAAAGAAAAGATTGGCCCGCTCGTATATTGCGTCTGGCTTGAAGGCGCGTGCGGCACGCAGCAGGCGTAGATAGGCTGGCAAGTTGTAGGCAAGCTCCGCAAGCTCTGTTGCCCAGTTCGGCAGCAGCCGGCGCGCCAGAGCGACGCTGCCGCTGTCTCCGCCCAAGCCGCCACGACCGTAACTTGGTGGGCCGACGACCAGAACTTCGTGCTTCATGTCACGAAGGGCGGCCACCATCTGCTCGAGATGCAGACCTTGGCCGTCTCGGGATTGGATGCGGTGGCTGTACAGGATCTTCATGTCACGGACCTTTCCGCGGTGGTTCCGGCTGCAAGAGAGAGCGAAGAGCTATCGCTCTTCTGTACTTGATTTGTCTTGCAACGACGGCACCCGGCTCCCCTGGACAGGTGGGGTGACGGCGAATCAAGTGCTGTTCCTGTAGAGGATTAGGATTTTTGCTTTGCAAGGAGTGCTGAACTGCCTCCGCAATGAAGCCGGGCCGCTCCGTTTCTCCAGTAGGGCCTGTCACTTTCGGCCATGAGTCTGGAGAGGTACGCGGCTTGGCAGCCATTAAAATATTCCGAGATCGTTTTGATCAAGGGAGC
This sequence comes from Roseomonas xinghualingensis, assembly GCF_025791835.1. GTDB lineage: Bacteria > Pseudomonadota > Alphaproteobacteria > Acetobacterales > Acetobacteraceae > Roseomonas > Roseomonas xinghualingensis. The sequence goes on along the minus strand of NZ_JAOXLP010000051.1, from coordinate 16,908 downwards.
CTGAGCAGTTCCTGTGGGAGTGTCAATGATAGGGGCATCTTGGGGGCGATGCAGTGAAGTGGAGCGAGAGCACCTCTCTCTACCTGGGGGTTGGATAGTTTGGCCTGGTCTTGGGAGCGCAATGGCTGAGCGGGAAGCAGAAGGAAGATTGTAGGAAAAAAGCCCTGTAGAAGCATTGAAGCTTCAGCTTGCGTGTGCCCTTTGGTTAATTATATTGATAGAAGAACAATTCTGGCTGCAGCCCGCTGTCCTTGCCGCATGGCTGAGATCTCATGCGAAAGGGGAGGCGAGGCGGAATTGCCCTTAGGGGAAGATAAATGCCTCGGGTTGATGTTGTTGTTCCCTGCTACAACTACGGACGCTTTCTCGAGCAGTGCGTCGGTAGCGTTCTTAGCCAGAGCGATGTGAGTGTCCGGGTCCTGATCATAGACGATGCTTCCTCGGACGACACTTCAGAAATCGGCAGGAGCCTCGCCACTCGGGAGCCGCGGGTTGAGTACAGGCGGCATGCCGTCAATCGAGGCCACATCGCCACATACAATGAGGGATTGTTGCAGTGGGCTGGGAGCGATTATTCGTTGTTGTTGTCAGCCGATGACTACTTGCTGCCCGGGACTCTCGCTCGGGCGGTAGCGGTGATGGACTGCAACCCTGAGATTGGCTTTGTCTTTGGGCCGGCCTTCGAATTGCGCCCAGGCGATCCACCTCCGACGCCACTATCAGGCGAGATTGCTGAAGCGCGGGTGATCGATGGGATAGAGTTCATCAAAATGAGTGGGGCGCACAACATTGTCCCAACCGCCACTGCGGTGGTGCGGACAAAGCTACAGAAGCAACTCGGTGGATACCGACCGGATCTGCCGCATGCGGGTGATATGGAGATGTGGCTGCGCTTTGCTGTGAACGGGCAGGTCGGCATGTTAACGACGCCGCAGGCGGTCTATCGCCGGCACGACAGCAACATGTCTCTTTCCTTTTTTGTGGACCGTGTTCTGACGCTGCCCGATATGCGCCAACGTGCCCTCGTGTTTGCAACCTTCTTTGCCGAGCAAGCGCCGCGCTTACCCGACTTGCCCCGCTTGCGTGCCCTGACCATTGATGCCCTGGCGAAGGAAGCGACATGGCAGGCGCATGCTGCGTTCGAAGCAGGCCAGTTTGATGTGTGTCGGGAGCTGGCCGACTTCGCCGCAGCAACCTGCCCTGGGGTGCGGCGGACCCGGCCTTGGCTGAGTCTGGCTCTTAAGCGCCTGCTGGGGCATCGGGCTTGGTCAACACTGGCCCCGCTTGCCGCCCGTGCACACAACCTGCGGCAAACCAGGGCCGCAGGCTGAGCAGCGCAGGTGGGATGCTGGTGCATCCCCTATCGTGACGTTGCATGGAGCTTTGGGCGGGCGTGTGCGTCATGGGGCTGTCTGTATGGTGACTGTCATGATCCGTCGCGCGCTCCATTTCATGACCAGCACTATGCGGATCGTCTGCCATGGAACTCACTCGTGCGGCAGCTAACCTTTGAATTTTTGCGTGTGCCAATCTTCATCAAAAAACGTTGCGAAATCGATTTTCGAGGATTAGCGTGACCTGTGAGGCTAGGTCGAAGGCTGCGAGCGCCGCCATTACCGCAACGCGGCATAGGCTGGGCCTGGGTTGTTCGAGCTTATGTGCCGAAGGGGGCCGCCTAGTCATCCACTGTCGGTTGGGGAGGGGATTTTTAATGGGCGTTGCACTGGCCACCATGGATGCGGCTGAGATTGCGCGGCGAAAGGCTGAGACGGTCCGCCTATGGGGCGAATGGACTGCCCACAATATCCACTTGGCAGAGGATATATATACGATCGGTCCAGATCGTGAGGCCGACAAGCTGAGGCGCATTGTTCAAATCGTTTCTGACCTCGCTCAGAAACCCGTTGAGCACCTCCGCATACTTGACCTTGGATGCCTGGAGGGAGGGTATGCTATCGAACTGGCTCGGCATGGCGCTGAGGTGATGGCCATAGAAGGCCGGCGAGCCAATCTAGAAAAGGTGCGGTTCGTGAAGGAGGTGCTGGGGCTATCGAACCTGGACCTTCTGCAGGACGACGTGCGGAACTTGGATCCCGCGATCCACGGCCACTTCGACGTGGTATTGTGCCTGGGCCTTTTGTACCACCTGGATGCTCCTGATGTCTTTTCATTTGTTCATCAGATTGCCGCTGGGTGTCACGGTTTCGCGATATTTGATACCTATGTTGGAGTCCAGAATATCCAACGGTTTGAGTATCGCGGGCGTGAATATTGGGGTCGCCTCATCCGTGAGCACCTGCCGCAGTCGAGCATGGAGGAGCGGCTTAAGAGTAGATGGGCTTCGCTCGATAACCCGAATAGCGTGTGGATCGCACACAACTCATTGTACAATCTTCTCAGCGACGCTGGTTTCACATCAGCCTATGAATGCAACCTTCCAACCGAGTTGAGCAAGCCTGGTGACCGGTTCACAATAGTTGCCATGAAAGGGAAGACTCAGTCTCTCCTGGCCATGCCCCGAGCAAACAGAAACGCAATGGGTAGATTGCCCAAAGATACCCATCGGCCTTATTCGCGGAAGCAGCAATTTTGGCCGGTAGCGCAGGAGCGTCTGACCAATCTGGTGCCGCTGACATGGCGACGATCTATCAAGAGAAGTTTGCCGGGTTTTTCTGCTAGGACAAGATCGTCGGTATAATGCTTGGCATCGTCTTGTGTGATCGCTTTGGCATTGTGCCTGCAGGCAGGCGTAGGAATGGTTCTCGGTGGAGGCAGATCTGGCTTTTACCAAGCCCTTAAAAGTGTCGCGCCTGGCGCTTGGTCGGCGTGCGCGGAGCCTGGCCGCAACGGTTGAAGGTCTGCCGGAGAGGCCTCAGTGCTATCATGATCAATAACCTTGCTGTCCTGCTGACATGCGGAGGCTTGCTACTTGTAGCGCTGCGGGCAGTCATCCTCGACTCAAAAAACCCATGGTTTGCACCCATCAGGAAAGCTGAAGAAACAGAAACTTCCAAGAACAACGCTGAAGTCGGCTCAGCAACTCCTGACCGCAAAATCAGATACCGTCAGCTCGCGGATCCTTCGATGCGCCGGATAAGGCTCAAATAGCAATGCAGGGGCTATTCATCCTGGCGGTTTGGGCTGGCCTCCTTGCTCTGGGCTTCTGTGCGCCCTTCGTGCTTGGGCTGGCCTATATCTGGATAGACCTATTCAGGCCGCAGGATGTCGTCCCTTATATCATGGGCTTGTTTCCCGTCTCCATGATCACCGCTTGTCTTTGCGGACTGGCCTATATACTGGGCGACCGGCGGAATCCCCCCCCGTTGAACCTTATGACGGTGTTATCCTTGCTCTGGGCAGCCTGGATCACCGCTACAACCACTTGGGCCGTGCTTCCGGAGCATGCCTGGATAAAGTGGGACTGGGCATTCAAGACCATCATCTTCTCCGCTTTTATGCCATTCCTGTTTCGCTCTAGGATTCAGATCGAAGCCGCCATACTGGCCATCATTCTTGCCATATTTTCGAATACCATTCCCTTTTGTATCAAGGCGCTGATTTCGGGTAGTGGCTACCATAGGCAACTTGGTCTCCTACCTATTAATGTGGGGCTGGGGGAGAGCAGCACATTGGCGATCAATTCGATCGCCTGTATACCGCTGATTATCTTTCTTATGCGTCACTCCCAGATCATGCCTTGCAAGGGAGTTCTTAAGGCTGCTTATTGGTCGGCTCCTGCTATTGCTATTATTGGCGCATTTGCCACCTTCGCGCGGGCTGGCTTGGTGTCCTGTTTTATCTGGGCGGCCTATACTTGGTGGCATTCAAAACGCAAGCTCTTGCTAGCTGCTGGCTTCTGGATAGCATCGCTGATTTTTGTCCCACTCATGGGCGAACAATGGGTGGATAGAATGTCCACGATCGCGGAGGCCGAGAAGGAAGGTTCAGCGTTTACACGAGTTGTGGTATGGCAATGGACCATTGACTACGCTGCTCAACATCCCTTAGGGGGTGGTTTCGATGTTTACCGGATTAATCGGCGCACTGTCGCCATGGAAGATGGATCAGATTTCACGGTAGAAGCCAGGGCGTTCCATAGTATTTATCTGGAGGTGCTGGGAGAGCACGGCGTTGTTGGTGCTGTCATATTTGGTCTGTTGATGGTGACCTTTTATTTGAGTTTGTTTCGGTTGGCTCGGAGGACTAAAGGGAATAAGGATCTCCTTTGGCTCCATGATCTGGCTCGTGCGCTATTGGTATGTGCAACCACCTATTTTGCTGGAAGCGCCTTTGTGGGTGTTGCGTTTCAGTCGTTTCATTATTTTCTTTTTGCCTTGTCTGTTGCGGCAAATCATTATTTCCTTCGTGCGAAACTCAACGATCAGGAAGCAAGCGTTGCGGCGTGGCGCCGTGATATACCAAAGGCGCCGCATACAGTTCTTTCTGTCCCTCGCTCTTACCGCATGCCCCGGAGTTACTCGTTAGAGCCGGCCGAACCGGATCAAGGCTGGCGGGGACGTGTTTCGGCCAAGGATGCATCAAACGGCCCTGCTTCCTAGCAAGAGGCGGCGAATGCAAGCGGGTGGCAGCAAAGGCTTCCAGGAAGGCTGCAAATTTGATCAAGAGGCAGAGAGCCTCAACCTGCGCCGTTATGATGCTCTGCACGGGTGGCGAGTTTCCTGGCTTACATGCCCAGCATCATGTCTATCGACTTCAGTCGTGCGTCCTGTGATCCCATTGCGGCTTGATAACCTTGCTGCTGCCGACCCAGGGGCAGGTGAGTCGAAGACAAAGGTGTGGCCATGCTGTTGCCAGCTCGCCACCTGATCGCCGCCCGAGGTATGGCAGCGCCTGCTTCCGCCAAGCTTTGAGCCGCGGGGCATCGAGCCCTGCATGCCGTCAACACGCAGCCGGAAGGCACAGCTTTCCTGGGGCCCTCCACCTCTGCCGTCAGCGTTAACGCATCGAGAATATGCCTGGTCGCCTCAAGAGCCGCGCCGCATTGCCATGCACCATGGCTGCTGCGACCATATCTTCTCCCCCGGCCAACTGCCTCGCCGCAACCATCACCTTCTGGCTGCCGTAAGGAACCCTGACCCTAGCCAGGAAGCTCCATCACCTGACGAAGCAACCTCCCTGCAGCGGTAGGGGGACGTACAAGCTTGGCATAAAGGCTGTGCATGTCGTTTGCGAATCGCTTCCATCCGAAACGCCGCTGGACGTCCTCGCGTGCCTCTCTTCCCATACGATCGGAATAGGCCTTGTCGCCTAAAACACGCAGCAGGCAAGCTGCCAAAGCAGTGGCGTCTTTATGTGGATAGAGTAAACCGGTTCTACCATGAATTAGCGTCTCGGGTACGCCGTCAACCGACGTTGCTACACAGGGCCGTGCCAGTGCCATTGCTTCCAGCACAACTAATGGGAGGCCCTCAAAGTGGGTGCTCAGAACGCAGACGTCGGCCGCAAGCATCAAACGATGAACATCCGACCGAAAGCCAGTGAATAAGAAGCGCTCCTCAAGACCGGCTTGTGCCAGCAATCGCCGTACATGCTCATAATGTCTTGCCACTTCGGGAACGCCCGAGACGGCACCTACGATGACAAAGCGTAGATTCGGTAGAGAATTCCGCAAAAGCGCAGCGGCCTGAATAAGGCTCTCATAGTCTTTTTGAGGCGCCACGCGTGCGAACATGCCAGCGATAAGCGTATCGGGAGAAAGGCCAAGCTCAGTTCGTACTGTAGTGGCTATGGCATCACGACTGGCAATCTCCTCATCTGGCGCTACCTCCATCCCGTCATAGACAATGCTGGAGCGACTTGGGGAGACACGCAGCGGGAAATTCTCGCGTGAGGCCTTCGAAACGAAAGCAAAGTGGGTCGCGGATCTGATAAAAAAGCGGTCGCGCCAAGTGAGATTTACCTGGCGATTGCGGACATGGGAAAGGACAGGAATCCCTGCCATTCGCCCGGCAACGCCAACGCGGAAAGCAGCCGGTGCATCTGCGCAGTGCAGTAGGTCCACGTCAGCGCAAGTCTTCGCAAGCTGTGCAGATTCAGACAGGAAGGTGGCTCCGTGCCGGAAGCTGGGCTCAGGTGAAGGGTTAAGGACCGTACAGGGGACGCCTGCGTCGTGGAAATAAGCAATCTGCTCATCTGTGGGGCGGAGGAGGAGCGCGCGGCTCTCCACGCCAAAAGTTCTTACCCCATCGATAATCCGGCGTGTCGCGATCTCCGTGCCTCCAACTCCAGGAAACGGAAGGACATGCAGGATCCTCATCGGATGGTCTCCGTTGGAAAGGGCGACGTGCGCTGTCGCTGTGTGGCTAGTGCATAACGCCGCCTGTATGAATTCCTGGAAGTTTGCCGGTGGCAAGTGCAACTGAGATGATCCGGCGGCCGGGCTGCCGAATGCTGCTTCGGACACTGTAGCGAGAAGTATATCATTGGGGCAGCCGCTCCCCCGTGTGGCGTTTCAGTGCGCGAGCCCCTGCCCGCACCGCATCGTATACTTGGCGCATGTTGGTGCGTGCGCGATAGAACCATGCACCTGATGTGGTTTCCAGGATGCTGGAGGCATCCAGGCGATTTTCTTCCATTGTAGAGATGCGACCGGACCAGTTTAGAAGTAGCGTGCCTGAGCCTTGCAGGGTGGTGTTGCGTACAATTAACGGAAGTGAGGGATCGCCTGGAAAGATCATAAGGGCGGTGCGGCTGGCGTCAGGCTCTCTCCTGAACTCTAGGATGCTGCGTTCAAGCACCAAGCCCCCTGAAACACGTATGGCTATACCCTTGGCACCTTCCGGGGTTGCAATTTGGCTGTCAGCTATCTCTGTGACCGTTGCCTGAGACAGAATCGTGGTTTGGCCTCGGTCTTGTTCAAACTTGCTGTCCTGTATGCTCAGTTTTCCTGAGGATCCGACAAGAAGAGAAGCTGTCTGATGACTTGCATTGGACACGCCATTGCTGACAAAAGTGCAATCTTTGATCTGCAGTTCGCTGTCTTGCAGATTGGCCGCCAACAAGCCGTTTTGGTTGTTTTCAAACTTTACCCGGTGCACACGAAGATTGGGCCCCTCGGCACGAATTCCAGCGCCATTCTCGTCCTGCGCGCGCGCGCGGGAAAGGACAAGATCTTGCACCGTGATGCCACGACCCACGATAACGAAGATCGCTTTGCCCTGGCAGATGGTGTCAGTCAGAACGGTTTCAGGGCCACTTCCCTCAATGACCAGTCCGTCAGCTAACCAAACGGCGCAATCGTAATAGGTGCCAGGCTGAATTTGGATTCGGTCGCCTGGCTGAGCAGCGCGCGCCGCGTCGCTGGGGCGTGGATAGGCTGTGCCATCGCCTACAGTCAGTGTGCGCGCAAAGGCGCTGGACACGAGAAGGCAGGACATAGCCACCGCGGCCCGACACAGCGCGCTTGTAAGCCGGCTAATCAGTAGTTGTCGGTCCGCTCCGGGGGGTCTTAGTATCCGTGCTGAAATCGCACCGAAATGCGCGTTTCGTATGTAGGAGATCGACAATGCTCTCCCCTTCAAAAATGGCCGGTGCCGCCATGCTCCTCATCGCCTTGCCTGCTGGCGCACGCACGTTAGAGGTCGGGCCTGGTAGGCAGTACACGCAACCCTCGCAGGCTGCTGCGGCGGCGCGGGATGGGGACCGCATCGTAATTGATCCAGGACAATACTTCGATTGTGCAGTCTGGCAACAGAACAATATCTCCATTGAGGGTGTTTCAATACGCGATACCGTGCTCACGGATAAGACCTGTCAGGGAAAGGCCATATTCGTCATCTCGGGTAGCAATGTTAGCGTGCGCAATCTCACATTAACCCGTGCTCGCGTCCCCGATGGAAATGGGGCGGGTATTCGCTCTGAAGGGCGAAATCTTCTGGTCGAGCGAGTTCGATTCATCGACAATCAGAATGGGATTCTGGCGGCAGATCAGCCGCAAGGTATGTTGAACGTGCGCGACAGCGAGTTCGTCCGGAACGGTAGTTGTGAGCAGGCCTGTGCCCACGGCATCTATGCTAATCGCCTTGCGCTCCTACGCGTGGAGCGTTCGGTGTTCCGTGAGACACGAGAGGGACATCACATAAAGTCCCGTGCGTTGCGGACGGAGGTGGTGAATTGTGACATCGCAGATGGACCGAACGGGACTGCAAGCTACCTTATTGACATCCCGAACGGTGGCTCTGTGATCGTCCAGAACAACCGTCTTGAAAAAGGGCCAAAGACTGAGAACCGCTCCGCGGCGATCTCCATTGGCGGAGAGGGGGTGGACAGGCCAACGCCCGAAATACGCATCGAAGGCAATCAGTTCAATCTGACCGGGAGTTACTCAACGGTCTTTGTCACTAATCTCGTGGCGACGCCAGCCGTACTGCGTGGCAATGAGTTGCGCGGGCAGGTACGGCCTCTGCGAGGAGACGGAACGCTCTCTCGCTAGGGAGGCCGCTTTACAGATGCTTCTATTGGCAGACTTCCATGTCACTTCCTGATGTCAGCATGGCATTGCTGCTTGACAATGCGTCCCGAAGTGCACGGACGACTTGCTCCTGCATGTCAGCTGTCATTTGGGGGAAGAGCGGCAAGAGGATGCTCTTGGTTTGGGCTTCTTCAGAGGCAGGCAACGGAAAGCGCAGGGGGAGGTCTGCATAGGCTGCCTCACGATGAATGCACATGATGCCGCGGCGCGTCGCGATGCCGTGGCCGAGCATGTATTGCATCACGGCCCGCTGCTCGATGCCTTCAGGGAGGCGAACGCAATAGCTCTGCCAGTTGGTCCGTGCCCAGTGAGGCTCCTGGGGAAATTCAACCTCAGGTACGAGTTCCCCTAGTAAATTGGCATAGCTTACTGCCAGTTCTCGCCGGCGCCGGATGATTTCAGGAACGCGTCGGAGCTGTTCGATGCCGATGGCTGCCTGAACATCAGTCAGTCGGTAGTTGAAGCCCTGCACTGGATAGGTCTCAAAGATAATCTGCTGGCTGCTGTGGCGGACTGTATCAGGTACGCTCATTCCGTGCTGACGAAGCAAGCGGAACTTCTCGTCCAGTGCATTTTTGTTTGTGGTTAGGACTCCACCATCTCCGACGGTGATCACCTTGCGGGGATGGAGCGAAAAGCAGGCAACGTCGCCATGAGCCATGCCGACAGGTTGCCAAGATCCATTGAGAAGAATTTCAGAGCCGAGTGCGCAGGCTGCGTCCTCGACCACCGGGATGCCATGGGTTCGTGCAACGGCCAGAATCCGTGCCATGTCGCAGGGCATCCCGATCTGATGGACGCACATGATGGCAGCGGTGCGCTCGGTAATTGCTGGTTCCAGCAATGCCGGATCCATCGTGAAAGTGAGCGGGTCGATATCCACGAAAACGGGGGTTGCCCCGCATTGCCTGATGGCGTTGGCACAGGCGATGAAGGTATGACTGACGGTAATTACCTCATCGCCTGGCTTCACGCCAACTCCCAGCAGAGCCAAGTGCAGGGCAACTGTGCAGTTGGAGACCGCACATGCGTGTTTAGAGCCTACCAGCGCAGTAAAATCTGCCTCAAAGCGGGCAACGCACGGGCCCTGGGTAAGCCAGCCAGAGCGAATGACCTCGGCCGCGGCATTGGCCTCCTCTTGCCCGATGAGGGGTTGAGTGATGGGGATCATCCGATCGCTCCCAGTCCCGTCGTTTCACGCTGTTCGCGCCACCATTCCACTAGATCGGCCATCCCATCGGCGAGTGGAATGGCTGCTTCGAAGCCGATAGCCTCGCGGGCCGCAGTGGTATCGGCTAGTCGGCGCGGAACGGGATTAACTGACCTCGCCTCCTGAAAGATCAGCTGCGTTCCGGGCTGTCCCATAATGCGAGCAAGCAGGTGCGCAAGTTCGAGCAGAGAGGTTTCCTCGCCGCTGCCAACATTCAGCGCCACGTCGGAGGCAGGGGAGATGGCGGCAAGAATATTGGCTCGTGCTACATCCTTGACCTGGATCATATCCATGGTTTGCAGGCCGTCGCCGAAGATGACTGGTGCTTGCCCGGTGGCAAGGCGGTCCATCCACCGCACGAGAACCTCTGTGTAGCGCCCATGAATGTCCATGCGTGGTCCATAGACGTTGAAGTACCGCAGCGTCACATAGTCCAGGCCATGCATGTCGTTAAAGGAGCGAAGCATGCCCTCACCGAAGGCTTTCGCAGCTCCGTAGAGCGTACGGTTGTCATACGGGTTCTGGTTCTCGGTCGTTGGAAAATCTTGTGCCATTCCGTAGACCGAGGCGGAGGATGCAACGACCATCTTCCGTACATCTGCCCGCACACATTCCTCAATAAGGTCGTAGGTTGCGGTCACCATCACTTCAAAGGCGGTTCGAGGTTCTTGAGCGCACTGCGTTATCCGGAGCGCAGCTTGGTGGAATACGGTGTCGGTGCCTTGGACGAGCCCACGCATTAGGGTCGTGTCTCGTATGTCTCCCTCAATTAGCCGTACCCTGCCGCTCGTCAGGGCGCGCTCCAGGTTCGCGTGGCGCCCGCGTATCATATTATCGATAACGATGATCTCGGAGCAGCCTGCATCGATGAGAAGGTCCACAATATGTGAGCCGATGAAGCCGGCGCCACCTGTCACGAGGCAGCGCTGGCCTTCCAGTGGGTTGGTCAAGCTGCCTGCGTCCGAGGCTCTGTTCCGTGCATTGTCGTCCCTCAGGACATCAGGCAGCATAACCTTCGGCATGGCTGTCCTCGCAGAGGCTGAGCAGCGCATCGCAAATCCGCTGCAACTGCTGGGCGGTTAACTCAGGATAGATCGGAAGGGACAGCATCTCTGCTGCGAGTTGCTCGGAGACCGGAAAGTCACCAGCCTGGTAGCCAAGATCTTGGTAGGCCGGCTGCATATGAACAGGGCGTGGGTAGTGAAGGCCTGTCATAACGCCAGCATCCATCAGACCTTCGCGCAGCCGGTCCCTCTCAGAGGAGCGGACGGCGTAAACATGGTAGACGTGCTCTAGCTCCCTGGGCTTCGTAGGCATGCCAAGTCCAGATCCGGACAGGTGGCTATCGTAGAAGGCGGCAACTTCCCTGCGACGCTCTGTCCAATACGGAAGATGTGTCAGCTTGACGTCGAGCAATGCGCCTTGCAGGCCATCCATCCGGTAGTTGAAGCCATGCCGGACATGATTGTAGCGGCCGGCTTGGCCCCAGTCTCGGAGTTGTCGCACCGCTGCCGCCAGTTCGGGGCGGTTGGTTACAATGGCGCCGCCTTCGCCACAGGCACCAAGGTTCTTACCTGGATAGAAGCTGAAGCAGCCGATGTCACCAAAGGTGCCGGCACTCTGTCCAGCGTGCTGCGCGCCATGGGCTTGAGCGGCATCTTCAATGACCGGAATGCCATGCCGCTTCGCGATCTCGAGGATCGCATCCATATCCGCGAGCCTGCCATGCAGATGAACCGGGATGATGGCCTGGGTGCGGGGTGTGATGGCGCGCTCCAGCGAGGCTGGATCCATAACCCAGGTTTCCGGGTCTACATCCACTAGAACGGGCACGGCATTGGCGTACTTGATCGCGGCAGCAGTGGCGACGAAGGTCATGGCCACCGTGATGACCTCTGCGCCTGGCTCGACACCCAGAGCAAGCAGTGCGAGATGCAGCGCCGAGGTTCCGGAGTTCAGGGCCACCGCCTCACGCGCTCCGCAGTAAGTCGCGAAACGTGCCTCGAAGGCCTCAACTCGGGGGCCGGAGACATATTCGCCACTCGCCAGAACCTCCAGAGCCGCGGTGTCGAGCTCATCCTTAATGCTGGCGTATTGTGCCTTGATATCAAGTAGAGGGATCATGACGCCCTCATCAGAGCTTCGATTTCCACGGGATGGCCACGTTGGCGGAGCGAAGCCATGGCACACTCCAGTGTTTCGACAACGTGCAGACCGCTGGCGCCCGAGGTGATCGGCGTGGCTCTGGTTTCAATGCAGTCCACGAAGTGTTCCAACTCGGTCAGCAAAGCTTCCTTCACTGAAAGCTGTGGTGCCCACATATCGCCCGTCCGGTAGGAAACCCTCGGATCGATATCCTCGTGTCCGTCACCGACTGTCACGCCGCGGTCATAGATCTTGATTTTCTCGATGGGATCGAGGTCGTTGTAGACGATCATGCGGCGACTACCGCCAATTAGCGTCTGCCGGACCTTCACCGGCGCAAGCCAGTTGACGTTGAGATGCGCCACCGCGCCTCCAGGATAGAAGAGAGTAAGATGGGCCATATTCTCCAGGCTGCCCCGAATGTGTCCGGCCCCGCTTGCGGATACGGCAACCGGGCGTTCTGCCAGGACGAAATCTAGGATCGAGAGGTCATGGACGGCCAAGTCCCAGATGACGTTTACGTCGCGCTGGAACAGTCCAAGATTGACCCGCGTTGAATCGTAGTAGAACAGATCTCCGAGATCCCCGGAGCCGATGATATCGCTGATCTTCTGTACGGCGCTCGTGTAGACAAAGGTGTGGTCGACCATCAGCACCAGCCGGTGATGTGATGCAACATCAATAAGGATGCGCGCCTCCTCGGAGGTCGCGGTGATCGGCTTCTCTACGAGAACATGCTTGCGTGCACGCAAGGCATTCAGCGCAAGGTCGAAGTGTGTGCTGACGGGGGTGGCGATCAGCACAGCGTCGATGCGGGGGTCGGCAATCAGATCACGCCAGCTGTCATACAACTTGGCGGAGGGGTGGCGTTTGCCCGCACGCATAAGGGCTGCGGGAGAAGAATCAGCAATGCCGACCAGCGCGCAACCGTCGGTGTCGGCGACGCATCGTGCAAGGTTTGGTCCCCAGTAGCCGTAGCCGATGACGCCGATTCCGATCACCTTGTCCCTCCCTTGTCCCGATGCTGATGCGGTCGGAACTGAGCGATCTTGTGCGAGCTGTTGATGTGTTCAGCGGCCTGATCCAGAAGCCGGCGCTGTTCTCTTTCCTGGGCGTTTCCGACCACGCGGGCCGGAACTCCCACAACCAATGAGAAGTCCGGTACGTCTTTGGTGACAACAGCACCGGCGCCAATGATGGCCCCGCGCCCCACCACAACGCCGGCCACAATCGTGGAATTCGAGCCGATGGAGGCTCCGCGGCGAATGATAGTGGGTACCACCTCCCAGTCCGCCTCTGTTTTCAGCATACCATCGGTATTGGTTGCTCGGGGAAAGAGTTCATTTGTGAAGACGACGCCATGGCCCACAAATACTTCATCTTCTATGGAAACTCCTTCGCAGATGAAGGAATGTGACGAGATCTTGCAGCGTGATCCTATGTGACTATTCTTTTGAATTTCGACGAAAGGGCCAATCTTCGTTCCAGCCCCGATGGAGCATCCGTACAAATTCACCAAATCAGGATGCGTGATCAACACATCGGCAGAATATTGGACGTTTGTGATCGGCATGGCTTGATCATCCCTCGAAATGGGACGATACCGCAACGGTACGGAAGCAAAACTTTCTGTGATGCCTGAATTCTCCCGCCGCTCTCGCCGTGTGTGGGTAGGGGTGCGGGCCCATCCTATGGCTCCCTGAATCGAATCTTGTGGGCTGGGCTTGGTGACAGTTCCTTTACTGACCCCCAAAAACAATGCAGTATAGAAACGAAGTCTCAGGAATCGGCGTGCTGGATGAGTAAAGTGGGCCCATGTTGAGCTCTTTGAGCGACGAGGAGGGCTGCTGGTGCTTCTCGGGGGAGGCTGGCAAGTCGGCCGTGACCTCGCCTGCTGCCGCAGTGCTGCTTCCGGCTGCCAGGCGGGAGGCCATGGAAGCTCCGTATAGTGGCTGTTCCGATGACAGCGAACCGAGTGGCAGCGGACCTCCAGCTTAGAATGGGCCGAATGGAAGGGGCCCGAGTTGAGAAGGACCGGGCCGGTGGGCGGAAGTCGGCAGCAGGCGTTTCTGCTTTCGCTACCATGGACGACCGCGACGCGCTTGGGCCGTGCCTGACGCCGTCTGCACTATTCCCGCTTCCTACGGGTTTGGTGCCCTGCTTCGTCAAACTGGCGGAGAGGAGCATGCAACGACAACGCGCGTCACAGGACCTTCCTGCGGGTTGGCGTCAGGGGTTGATATGCTGACGAGGCGATCGGTCGAGACCGGTGTCCTGCTCGCGACGGCCAGGACCAACCTTTCTGAGGATGGTCGAGAGGCCTTGCGTGCTGGTCTGGGCGGGGAAGCAGACTGGGGCATCGTCATCCAAGCGTCTCTGATCCACGGTACGGCCCCGCTGCTATGCCGGCATCTCTTGGACGCTGTGCCAGACATCCTGCCGGAGCCGTTACGCAATGCGACGCTGCAGTTTCTGGATGGGCATGGCCGGGCTGCCGACCTTGCGATAAGCGAGCTTGTCCATGTTCTTGATGCACTTGGCGAAGCCGGAATTGCTGCTATCCCCTTCAAGGGGCCTGCCCTGGCGGATCAAGCCTACGGCGATCCCAGGTTGCGCAGCTATCGCGACCTCGATTTTCTGATCCATGAAGAGCAGATCCAGCCGACGATGCATGTCCTCGCCGAACTCGGGTTCCGGTCACAGGCGAGCGATCTCAATGCTAGGCAGATGCGAGCGTATCGCCGGTATAATGGCCAGGACATCCTCTTCGCCGAAGGGCGAATGCCGGTTGAGCCTCACTGGGCCTTCGCGCCCAGCACCTTTAGCGCATTCGTGGATATGGCGGGTGTCTGGGAGCGTGCAGTGCCTGCCTTAATGGCTGGCCGGACGATGCAGTTCCTTTCCCCTGAGGATACGCTCATGGTTGCGGTGCTTCACGGTGCAAAGGAGCGTTGGGCCCGCCTTCTCTGGATATCCGATATCGCCGAGTTTCTTGGGCGGCATCCTGAACTTGAGTGGGATGGATTGCTGTGCCGGGTAAGGCAAGCAGGGCTGCTGCGAATATTGTTGCTTGGCCTGGCATTGGCTGAGCGACTTTTGGACGCTCCAATCCCCAAACAGGTGCAGGGTCTGATCCAGGCTGACGAAGCCTGCCAAGCCTTAATTCGCCAGGTTGAAGCCAGCCTGTTCAGCAGCCAAAGAGCGCCTGAGTCAGTCTTCGCCATATCTGCGTTTCATTGGCACGCGCGCGAGCGGCTGGTTGATCGGCTGCGCTACGTGTTCTCTACAGCAACAACGGCCCGCATACAGCATCTCCGCATGATCGGCGTCGGAGCGCCTCTTGCTTTTGCTTATCCTGCCGTGAAGTTGCTGCATGATTATTTGGCCCTTCCTCTCTGGCTGAGTGGCAAGGCCCTTTTGTCTGGGCGTCCGGGTAAAAGATCAGGGCGGGATGCACATGAGTGATGCTGTGCCGGCGGTGCGAGTCAGTTCGGGTGTGCACTCATTCTTTCTTGAGGAAGGATGCCTGCTGTTCTCTGAGCCTCGGCAGGAGATCCATGCTCTGAACACCTCGGCCGCTGTTATCTGGTGCCTTCTGCAAGATGGTTGGGATGAGGCAAGAATTGCCACAAAACTGGAGGATAGCTTCGGCGTCTCAGCATCTGACGCGGCAGGTTTTGTGAGAACAGCCTTTGCCGATTGGAACCGACATGGCTTCCTTGATGGCTCCGCTCTCATAGCTCCAGCGGAACCCATGGAGGCGACGGAGCAGGCGGTGGAACAGTATGGTGCCAAGCTGTTACAGGGCACGCCGCCCTTCGCAGAAGAGCGTTCCTACACCTTGCTCAGCTCAAATCTCAGGATCCGGTTTACAGCTGCTGAACAAGCGGCAGTCGTTCACCCAGTTCTGGCACATTTCGAAAATGCCGACGCCTGTTCTGATGCTGTTGTTGATGTCGTGCAATCAGGTGATGGGATTGCTGTTTACTTGGATGGCGAAGAATGCGGTAGTTGCTGCGGTGTCGAAGAACTAGCGCCTTTGATCAAGGGATTGGTCTGGAGCACTGCGGTGAACCGACATGACTTTTTCCTGGGAATACACGCGGGGGTTGTTGGCGGACAATCTGGCGCTATGCTTCTTCCGGGCAGCCCGGGTAGTGGGAAGTCGAGCCTGACAGCGGCGTTAGTGCAAGCCGGCTTCCAGTATTACTCCGACGAGATGGCACTGCTCCGGGATGATGATTTCTATGTCTTGCCAGTGCCCTTCTCACTCTGCGTCAAGGATACGGGAATACCTGTTCTAACCTCGCGTTTCCCGGTCCTTGAGCAATTGCCTTTGCACCAGCGGGCCGACGGCAAACGGGTTGCCTACTTGCCTCCGCCATATGGTTGCCTTCCTCCTTTTGGCGAAGCGAAGCCAGTGCGGGCGCTGGTCTTTCCACGCTACGCGGCTCATGTGGCGACTTGCTCTCGCGTTATGCCGAAAGCAGATGCACTTCAAAGGCTTCTTGAACAATGCCTTGTCGTGCGCAAGCGGCTGGATCCGAGGGGGGTGCAGGCGCTGATCAGGTGGATCGAGCCGATCGAGTGTATCGAGCTCGTTTTCGGGACGCTTGATGAAGGGGCGGCTGCGGCAGCGAGCCTTCTTGATCTGCCTACTGCGCACCATGGAGTGGGGAGCAGCGCTGAGGGCCTTTCAAACAGGCTCTGAGAATCCCGAAGGCTGCTGCCGCCTTCGTCGAGAAGAGATGCAGTGCGTCATTGCTGGATAGATCGGCGTCTATAACGCTTCTGCAGGCGTGTAACGAGCATGGCCACGCTCTTCGTTTCCCTGGTCAATCTGGAATTCTTTGAATTCTGTCTGTGATGGCAGGCCTTGCGCATTGGCATCTAGAGCATGATCCGAGCGATCTGATTCGAATATTCTTGCCCGACGCGGCGACGATCTGATTCACCCTGATGGCTGGTAGGGAGGCCAGCATGGATGGGCCGGACCTTATCGGAGGATCTTCGCAGCCGCGTCGTTAGGGCAGTGGAGGGCGGGCTTTCGCGCCGCGCGGCC
>NZ_JAOXLP010000004.1 GCF_025791835.1 Roseomonas xinghualingensis | reverse complement strand
AAGACATCATCCGCCAGCTCAGCGAAATCAAATCACAGCTGAACCGGGGGGCGTTCTTCCCGTCCCCCGCCCAGCGCGGGAATGGAGAGGCCCCGGCCTTCTGGTTCGTCCCGCCCGCTCAAGGCACTTAACCCGCCGCCCGGCGGCTACTGTGGCAGGGGAACGAATTGCCCCTTCCAGAAGGCATCGAACACGCCGTGCGCGATGAGGCGCTCCTTGGGTATCTCCGCCTCTCCCTCACCAGAGAGGGTCTCGTACTCGACCACGTAGTGCGTGGCCCCGGCCAGTGCTGAGACGCGGCTGGCTCTGAGGCCGTGGATACGGGCGAAACCGGGTGGTGGTCGTTCGGGCATAGACGAATTCATATAACTGACACGGAACGATGCAACTGTGAGGCGATCGTAACCGGGCAGTTATGCCGGGCCGTTTGCACAAGTGCCACACGGCTCAGCCACGCGAGAACACCCTGACATTCTGGAGACGATCATGATCGACTGGACCGCTATCCTGGCGGCCCTGGGCCTGTCTGCGCCCGTGGCCACCGTCCTCGGCATCGGCCTGCGCTTTGCCCTACCGTCCCTGGTTCACGCCATCCGCGTGTGGATGATCGACCTGGCCCTGAAGCGTGCCGGCGGGCAGATGTTCAGCATCCTCGTGGCCGAAGGTTACACCGGCGGTCCCGTGGACCCCGCCCGGCTGGAGCGGCTGCTCGCCACGGGCGTGCGCTACATGCAGAACCGGCTGGGCGAGACGCTGACCAAGGTCGGCGTGTCGGCCGAGGATCTGCGCTCGATGGTGCAAGGCGCCTTCGGCGAGCTGCTGGCCAAAGCCCAGGCATCGCCGGCAGCGACCCCCGCTCCGGCGGATGGCATGAGGGCCGCCTGATGCCCTGGGTGTGGAACGCTGCCGGCACAGCCGCCAGATGGCAGGACGAGGCGCCGAAGACCGCACCGCCCGCCAAGGCGCCGGTGCCAGCCGGGCGGAAAGGCGCGCTGGTGACGCTGGTCGGCGCTGCGGCGGCAAGCATCCTCCTCGCCATCGTCCCCGTCCATGAGGGTGTCGTGCTCCGTGGCTACCTCGACCCGATCGGTATCCCGACGAAGTGCATGGGCGACACCACCGACGTGGTGGTGGGGCGCCGCTACACCGAGGCGGAATGCCAGGAGAGCCTGGAGACGCAGCTGATCGCCCATGCCGCCCCGGTGCTGGCCTGCGTGCCGGGGCTCGCCGGCCGAACCAACCAACTCGCGGCCTCCGTGTCCTTCGCCTACAACATCGGCACGGGGGCCTTCTGCCGATCTACGGCGGCACGTCGCTTCAATGCCGGCGACTGGCGCGGCGGCTGCCGGGCCTTCAACGAGAACGACGCAGGCCAGCCGCAATGGGTCACCGCGGCCGGGATCAGGCTGCCTGGGTTGGTGAAGAGGCGGGCGGAGGAGCGCGCCCTCTGCGAGACGGGGCTCTGACACGGCCGCCTGGAAGAGGTGCTGGCAATGGCGGGGCGCGCGGCGGCCGCCAACATTATCTGGTGCGGCGAACGCCCTCGTCCTATAGGGTCGCGCATCGCTGGACCGTCCGTGGCCCCCTGCGCCTGACGGATGCAAGTGCCGCCGCCACTCTGATGCGGGGCGCACATGCCGAAGTATTTCTTCCACGTCCATGATGGCCGCAGCCCGCCCGACCATAGAGGGACGGATTTCCCTGACCTCCTGGCAGCCCGCGTTGAAGCCGCCCGGTATGGCGGCGAGTTGTTGCAAGCACACGCCCAAACCTTCTGGAACGATGACGAGTGGACCATCGAGGTGACCAACGAAACCGGGTTGACCCTCTTCACGCTCATCTTCATGGCGACTGATGCGCCTACCTTGCAGTACCGGGCGCCCACTCCTCCAAGGCCGTAGGCAGGCTAGGGCTGCAGAGAAGGCGTTGGCTGGCCTCGATGAGCCGTTGAGAACGCGCCACGGCACGCCCGAGATCATCCGCACTGCGGCGGGTGCGCTGGATCGCATCTCGGGCGGTTTTCCATTGATCCCGAAGCATCTTGCATTTCGGTGTTTGGAGCGAGGACAGGGGCAGGATAGAGCGTCCCGGCTCAGTCCGCGTTTCACCTATGAGGCACCTAAATTCTAGCGGATCAGGGCAGCGGCATCTTTTGCTCGCTAAATGGCTCGGCGTTCGCTCATGGTGGGGGATGACCCCGCACAATGCCGCCAGCCGCGCCGCCGAGGCGATCGCCTATCTGCTCTCTGGCCCCATCGACGAGTGCTCCCGGGCTTTGGCTGCGGGTGATGTACCGAACGCCAAGCAGCATCTCAACGACACGGCGGAGATGTTGAGGCGCATCCGGCGAAACCTGCGGGAAGAGACGGGCCTGGCCGATCCCAAACAAGAAGGCCTCGCCGGCTAGGACAGGGAGGCTCGGTGCATGGGGCAAGGTTTGTGCAAGACACCCAGCTACGCAGCCCGCGCCTATCCTTAGTCGTCGCCGGCTGGGAGCGAGCCTCACGCGTATCGTAGCAGTCCCGCTGACTGGCGGCACCTACGAAAAGCCCCGCCGACGAGGGCAGCCATGACCGTCCCACCGTCAGAAGGGGGTGGCGGCGGCCCGGGGAGACGTCGCCGGGGATAGGGGCAGGATCGAATATGGGGGAGCGGGCATGCCCTAACCGTGCCAAGACAAATCTCCCTTGCCCAGCAACTACAACCCCGACGCGAGCCATGGCACCTTGGGGCATGTTCGAGCCACTCCGCCGCTTGCCGGCCGCCGTCCTGATCCTTGCCATCCTTCTGGCAGCGCCCTCCGCCTGGGCTGCCGAGATCCTCGGGCGGGTGGTGGGCCTCTCCGATGGCGATACCATCACGGTCCTGAACTCGGAGCGTCGCCAGGTGCGGGTAAGGCTCGGGGAGATCGACACGCCGGAGAGCCGGCAGCCCTACGGCACCCGGGCGCAGCAGGCTCTCTCCGAGCTGGTTTTCGGCAAGGATGTGCGGGTGGCGGTGCAGGACACTGATAGGTATGGCCGCACGGTCGGACGGGTCTATGTCGGCTCCCTGGACGTGAATGCCGAGATGGTTCGCCAGGGTGCAGCGTGGGTTTACCGGCAGTACAGCCGTGACCGTTCCCTCCTGGCGCTCGAAGCGGAGGCCAAGGCCGCTCGCCGCGGGCTCTGGGCTCTACCGGAGGCGGAGCGGACGCCGCCCTGGGAATGGCGCGCGGCGCAGAGGAATGGTGGGGGGCAGCGGCCTGCTGCGGCAACGCCCGCACCTGCTCCCGCGCGCTCCTCTCCGGCATCCAGCAGCGGCTTTAGCTGCGGCGCCAAGCAGTACTGTCGCCAGATGACGACCTGCGCTGAGGCTCGCTTCTACCTCAGTCAGTGCGGGCTCTCGCGGCTGGATGGGGATGGCGACGGGGTGCCGTGCGAGAGCCTGTGCAGGTAGATGGCTGCAAGCTGGCGGACCGCCCCCCCACAAGAAGCCCGCCGGGCAGGGGCGGTTACCCTAAGGGCGGCCGAAAGTGGCCGAAACTAAGGGGGGCTTCCTGCCACTGGCGGAACGCGCTGGAGGCTGTGGTGGGAAGCGGGTAGGGGGCGTGAACTCCACATCGCACAGGGCCACGAGCTATTGGGCCGACCTGAGGGCCGTCGTAGCCTCGACCTGCCTGTTCTGGTTTTGGTGCGGAGCGGGTGGGGTCGCTCGCATTAAAGCCGCCTCGGCCAAAGCCAGACGCTGGGTACACAGCGCCACCTGACTTTGAAGGTGCGCCAACAACTCACGTGCCTGGACCACAGAGGCGTTCATCGGAAACTCTTGTCAGAGGGCGAAGCTAAGGGCGGCGGCTTCTGCCATCTCTGCGAGAGCGTTAACAATCCTGGGTGGTATTGAATTAGTGGCTGCTCACGCACCTGTGTTGGGCGACGGTGAGCGCTCTCCTACCCCCGGTAGCGCATACCCTGCCGAATGCTGGTGGCGCCTTAACCTCGGGAGGTCAGCCGCGCTCCCGCGAGGGATCGGCGCTCAAGACCTGGGGTGACCTGGGTAAAGCCACCGACCGATGGGGAAACCTCATCGGCCGGCGGTTTTTGTATGTTCAGCACGAATTCGTTACGATTGTCTGGGCTCATAAACCCTAGGGTGCACACGGCGCCGGGTACAGCGCTGCTTTCGATCCCAGGCCCTCGTCCCACCCCTATGGGGCGGGGGTTCGGCTCAAGCGCGGTCCACCGTCACGGCGACGCGTGGCGCTTGTACCGCCTCGCTCGGGTCGTCATCTCCTAGCCCCATGTCCGTAACCTCAATGCTGATGCGCAGGTCCAGATCGGCTGCTTCCTGGAGCGCCTGGTTGAGGATATCGACCGCCGCTCGCACGGTTGCGGTTGCCGTTGCCTCCATCTCGCGGCGGACGTGAGGTGGGATGTTCATGGGTAGGCTCCTGGCGGCGGAGCTAAGGTAGTGGGTAGGGGCACCGGAGTTCCAGCGGGCTGGCTCCGATATGCGCGGCCGACAGCCCGCAGCGGGTTGGCCGGGAAGGGCGGCGGATCAGCCTGCCAGCTCACGCCAGGACTGGAGCGCCCAAGTGCCGGGTGAAGGCATCGCGCACGGCCGCCATCGCCCTGGCGGCGTTCTCGGCCGCGCGCCGGGCCGCCTTCTCGGTGCTCTCCACCTCATCGATCGCCTCGGCGGCTGCCTCCGCGCTCTCGGCGAACCCGTCGCGCATCTCCTCCAGCCATTCCTGCACCTGCTCAGCGTCCCCCTGCTCGCGCAGGGTGGCCACCACGGCGTCCACTTGGCGCACCATGCGGTCGGGCGTGGCGCCGCGGGCCATGGCCTCCATGAGGCGGTTCATGGCGGCGCGCTGAGGGGAGGGGGGACGCTTTTGGGCCAAGGTCGGGTTTCCTCGATAGTGGTCCGTGACGTCCGAGCCTTAGCCTATGTTCATCTTATGTTCTAGATGGGCTTTGCAGGCCGCCCCATCCCCGAGCGAGGGAGTGCCAAGAGGTCTTGAGCGGGGGAAAGTCCCTCGGTGATTAGGGCAGCCCACTCCTCGGCGAGTTCGCGCTTCCGCTTCATGTAGGCGGCGCGGTTATAGGCAGCCTCCACGGCATTTTCGGGCTTATGGGCCAACATCAGGTCAATAACGGCCCGGTCGTGCTCGTTCTGGTGGCGCTCGTTCATGATCGTGCTGAAGCTCGATCGGAAGCCGTGGGGCGTGTGGCGCCCCTCGTAGCCGGCACGGTGTAGCATGCGGTTGAGTGCGTTCTCGCTCAGCTGACACTGGCTGGAGCGGGAGCTGGGGAATAGCGGCCGCCCCTTGCCGGCGAAGGTCATAGCAAGCTGAACCAGCTTCACGGCAGCTGGAGCGAGCGGCACGAGATGCTCGCGCTTCTTGCCCTTTCGGCCCTTCATTCTCTCCTTTGGAATGCGCCAGATCGGCTCCGGCCCGTCCAGCCCCTCGAACTCCTCAGGCCGGGCGCCGCGCAGCTCCTTGGAGCGAACCGCCGTTAGGGCAAGCAGGCGGAGCGCGATGCGGCTCGCGGGGAATGCCGGCTGGGTGTCCACCTTTGCGAGCATCGCGCGTAGATCGGCCGGATCGGTCAGCGCGGCGTGATGTTCGGTCTCGCCAGTAGGGCGGAGCGCTCCGCCGATCATCTGGGCTGGATCGATCTCCGCCAGATCCTCGGCGATGGCATAGACGAAGACGGCACTCACCTGCTGACGGATCTTGCGGGCGGTTGTGAGGGACCGGGCCTCCACCTGGCGCAGCATATCGAGCACCATGCGGGGCTTGATGGCCTTGATTGGCAGCGAGCCCAACGCGGGGAACACATCCGTTTCAAGGTTTCGCTCTACGTCACGGGCATGGGTCGCAGACCAAGTGGATCTGCGGATCTCATACCAAGCGCGAGCCACGGTCTCGAAGGTCGTAGCCGCCTCCACCGCGGCTTGGGCGCGTTGGGTGCGCTTCTCTGTGGATGGGTCCAGCCCCTTGTCGAGTAGAGCGCGCGCTGCGTCCCGGGCGCGACGCGCCTCCGCCAGCGAGATAGATGGATAGGAGCCTAGCGCGAGTTGGCGCTCGGTGCCCTTCATCTCATACCGATAGCGCCAGAGGCGTCCGCCGGCCGGCGAAACCACCAGATGCAGGCCTCCTCCATCGGCAAGCCGATACGGCTTCTCTTTCGCTTGTGCCGCGCGGATCGCCTTGTCAGTCAGCTTCATCGGTCTTCCCTGAGATGCCCGGGATTTCTCCTCCAGGGTCCCGAAAGATACCCGGGGTATGCCCGGGAGCATGCGGTTCCTGACGGATGACGTAGGAACTATCGCCTATCATAAATTCCCATATTTCCAGACGATACGGAAAAATGCTGGCAACATAGGAAGAGGCGTCAACGGATGGACCAGAAGCCGCCATACCATTTGTTGCGGTTGGCCAGGCCCGAGATCTGCACGCCGATCGTCCCGGGATCCACCACGATGCCGTCCAGCCCGCAGTTCACGATCTGCGCGGAGTGCGTCAGGTCGTCCAGGTGCCAACCGATGTCATGACCGAACTCGAAGCAGCTGACGAAGTTCGGCATGTCCGCATCATAGATGTGGAACGCCTTGCCGCGCCGGTGATTGGGCGCCGGATTGACCGTGCCGCCGCTGGTATAGGTGCCGGAGAAGGCGCTGGCGGCAAGGTCGAGCGTGGTGGCGCCCGCCGCGGAGACGGTGAAGCGCCCTTTCGCGGATGTGACGCCGCCGATGCCGCCCACCACCACAACATCGCCAGCCTTCAGCTCATGTGGCGTGCTGGTGGTCAGGCGAACGAGGCCCGCGCCGTTATCGGCGCAGCCGCTGACCGTGTAGGCAACCGAGGACCAGTTGCGGCCGGTGGTGGCCAACGGGTGCCAGTTGATGCGCTCGTTATGCGCAATGTCATAGGACTTGCCGAGATAGAGACCATTGGTGCAATCGCCGAGCACATCCCGGATGCGCGTGCGGCTGGCACCGTTGCTGTAGATGCCCCAGTGGAAGCCGATGATCAGCAGGCCACGCACCGAGGCGTCGGTGGCATTGGTCGCGCTGCTGCCCGTGCTGCCGTCGCCGATGCTCACCGCCGTCCCAGCGAAGGCCTGCACGGCGTCCAGCGCCTGGCGCACCGAGGCAGGGGAGGTGAAGCCCTTGCGGATGATCGCCACCTGCTCCAGCGCGGCATTGCGGCGCAGGCGGATGGTGCGGGCCGGATTCAGCAGGAAGCAATAGGGCAGGGCGGTGTAGTCATTGTTCACGCGCCAGCCGCCCGGATCACCGCCTCCCTGGAGCGTGACATTGGCCGGGATGACCAGATCCGCGCTGTCGATCAGGTAACGGCGTGGGCCAATCGTCACCACGCCACCCCCTGCCGAAGCGGCGGCGTTCAGCGCGGCCTGGATGGCCGCCGTATCGTCCTTCGTGCCATTGCCCACGGCGCCGTAGTCGCGGACATGCAGCGGCCGCTCGGCCAGGAGGGTTGCGCGAATCTGGCTGAAGGTGGCGCGCCGGGTTTCCGCTGCCGAACCCAGGCCCTGAACGAAGGGAGAGATGTCGGTATCGAGAATGGCGCTGGCGGGCGGAAGATCCGTGATCTTGCTGTCAGGCATAGGGGAGGGCAGCTCCGTCGAAGGGGCGTGGGCGTCGGGACTGGAAGGGGCGCTACAGGATCAGGCGGCCGCCGGTTTCGAGCAGAAGGTTTGTCCCGCTCTCGATCAGCAGCGCGAAGGCCGACAGCACGACGAAGGAAGGAGAGATCTGCATGACGAGTGAATCAGCCTCATCCTCGACCTTCAGCCGGTAGCCGCTGCCGGGGCTGGGCGCAGTGAAGGTGGCGCTGGCGCTGCCAGCCGTGACGGTGGCGCTGACTGGCCCCAGCACCACGGCGCCGGCCGCGTTCAGGATGCTGAACTTCAGCGTGGTGACCGCGCCGGAAGCGCTGGCCTGAACGGAGAAGGTCTCACCCTGATTCACGCCGTTCGGCATGGCGCCCAGGGTGAGGCATCGCGCGGCCGCGCTCGCCGCCAGGTCAGCACTGAAATCCAGTGAGCCCGCCGCAGGAAGACGAAGCGGCGGGGAGGTCGCATCCAGCACCAGCCCGTTCCCGACCGCGCCACCGGCGCGCACGGGCAGGATGGCGCTGGCATCGCCGGCCTGCAGCACCAGCAGATGGCCTGGCAGCAGGCGGCTGGCGGCGGTGGCGAAATAACCGGGGGCAAGAACGGTGGCCCGGCTGTCCGTTGTCTTGTAGAGCCAGAGCGTGAAGGAATCCGCCGCGACAAGCGGAACGAGGTTGCTGACGACATAGGACATGCGGACATGGCTCCCGTGGGGCAGACGCGAAAAACCCCGCTCCGGCAGGGCCGGGCGGGGCGTGAAGGGATTTGGTGTCGGGCGCAGTTGTCCCGTTGGTGGAACGGGATCTACAGGACGATTAACCTCATGTCAAGAAAATGATCCTATATCTCAACAAACAACATCACCTGCTTGCGTCCCGCGCGCATCGCCATAACCTCGCGCGCCTTCAGTCCTTCGGGAACCGTATGAAACTCCTTCGCCCCTTGCTGCTCGCCCTGTTGCTGAGCCTGCCCGCTGCGGCACAGGAATCGGTGCTGAATGTCTATAACTGGGCCGACTACATCGATCCGCAGGCCATCGAGGACTTCCAGCGCGAGACCGGAATCCGCGTGCGCTACGATGCCTTCGACAGCCTGGAGGCACTGGAGGGCAAGCTCTCCGCCGGGCGCTCCGGCTATGACGTCATCGTCCCGACCAATGAGCCCAGCTTCGCGCGCCTCGTCCGCGCCGGTGCCTTGCGTCCGCTGGACCGCGCGAAGATCCCGAACTGGACCAACCAGGATGCTGCGTTGCTGGCGCAGGTGGCGAGCAGCGATCCCGGCAACCGTCACGGTGCCATCTATCTCTGGGGCACGATCGGCATGGGCCTGCGGCCGGACCGCATCAAGGCGCTGGCGCCCGATGCGCCGCTGGACAGCCTGGACCTGATCCTGAAGCCCGCCAACGCTCGGCGCATCGCGCGCTGCGGCATCGCCATCATGGACAGCGGTATCGATGTCATGCCCTCCGTGCTGCGCTGGCTGGGCAAGGACCCCAACAGCAACGACGCGGCGGACCAGCGCGCCGCGGAGCAGGCGTTGCTGGCCATCCGCCCGCATGTGCGCGCCATCATCTCCTCCGCCGCCATCACCGATGCGCTGGCGCAGGGCGAGTATTGCGCCGTCATCGGCTATTCCGGCGATGTCGTGCAGGCGCAGAACCGCGCGCGGGAGGCCGGGCGTGAAGCTGGGCTCATCTATGTCCAGCCGAAGGAGGGCGCGCAGCTCTGGTTCGACATGCTGGCCATTCCCGCCGATGCCCCGAATCCCGAAGCCGCGCAGCGCTTCATCGATTACATGCTGCGCCCCGAGGTGATGGCCGGCGTCACAAACCAGGTGCATTATCCCAACGCCATTCCCGCCTCCCGCCAGCATCTCCGGGCCGATGTGGCGGCAGACCCGAACATCTACCCGCCGCCGGAAGTCATCGCGCGCAGCTTCACCGTGTCCGCCCCCAGCGCGGCGGCGGAGCGCGCACGTTCCCGCAGCTGGTCCCGCTTCAAGGCCGGACGTTGACCGCACGCCTCTCCCTGCGCGGGCTCACGCGCCGCTTCGGATCGGTGGCCGCGCTCGACGGCGTCTCGCTCGACGTGCCGGCGGGTGAGTTCCTGGCATTGCTGGGGGGATCTGGCTCGGGCAAGTCCACCCTGCTGCGCGTCGTGGCAGGTTTCGAGGTCGCCGATTCCGGCACGGTGCATCTGGATGGCACCGATCTCTCCGGCGTGCCGCCGCATCGCCGCCCGGTGAACATGATGTTCCAGTCCTACGCGCTGTTCCCGCATATGACGGTCGCGGCCAACATCGCCTATGGCCTCCGGCGTGAAGGCCGCCCACGCGCGGAGATCGCGGATCGCGTCGCCCAGGCCGTCGCCATGCTACGCCTCGAAGGCATGGAAGCCCGCCGCCCGCATGCCCTTTCCGGCGGGCAGCGCCAGCGGGTAGCGCTTGCCCGTGCCCTGGTGAAGCGCCCGCGCCTGCTGCTGCTGGACGAACCGCTCGGTGCGCTGGACGCCAATCTCCGCGAGCGCACCGGCTTCGAACTGCGCGCCATCCAGCGCGAAAGCGGCGCCGCCCTCATCATGGTCACGCATGACCAGGCCGAGGCCCTGGCGCTGGCCGACCGCGTGGCCGTGATGGATCACGGCCGTCTTGTGCAGCAGGGTGCTCCGCGCGAGGTCTATGACCGCCCCGCCACCCGCTTCGTCGCCGAGTTCCTGGGCGCCGCGAATGTGCTGGAAGGCCGCCGCACGCCCGATGGCGCGCTGGAATGCCCCGCCGCCGCCTGCACGCTGCGCCCGGCGGCGCCCTTGCCGGAAGGCGTCACCGCCGTCGCCCTCCGCCCCGAGCGCATCCGCCTCGCACCGGCGAAGGATGACAACAGCGCCGCGGGCACCGTGGCGGAAGCCGCCTTTCGCGGCGAAAGCAGCCTTCTCCTCATCCGCCTCGCGGGGGGAGCCTTGCTGCGCGTTTCCCATGCCGAGGAGGATGGCGCCCCGCCCGAACGCGGCACCCCGGTCCGCGTGGGCTGGGATGCCGATGCCGTGGTGCCGCTGCACGGATGAGGATCGCCCTCCGCCTCATCCCCGGCCTGTGGCTCGCGCTACTGGTCGCGGCGCCCCTGGCGCTGGTCGGCGTCATGGCCCTGTCCTGGCAGGCCGAAGGCGTGCCGCCCTATTCGCCGCCCTGGGCGGGGGAGGGGACCAATCCCGAGAACCTCCGGCTTCTGGCCGAGGACCCCTATTACCGCGACTCACTCGGCCAATCCCTGCTGGTCGCCGCCCTGACCGCCGCCCTCTGCCTGCTGCTCGCCATTCCCATGGGCATCGCCATCGCCCGTGCCGGAAAGTGGCGGAACGCATTGCTGGGCGCCGTGCTGCTGCCTTTCTGGACCGGCTTCCTCATCCGCATCGGCGCCTGGATCGGTCTTCTGCGTGACGAAGGCTGGATCAACGCCATCATCCGCGGGCTCGGTTGGACCGATCAGCCCCTGCACCTGCTCTATACCCATGGCGCCATGCTGGTTGGCATGGTCCACGCCTATCTTCCCTTCGCCGTCCTGCCCCTCTTCGCCGCCGCCACCCGGCTGGATCCTTTGCTGGAGCAGGCAGCCGAGGATCTGGGCGCCACGCCGGGCCGCGCCTTTCTCACCATCACCTTGCCGCAGCTTCTTCCCGCCCTGGCCGCCGCCTTCCTCCTCGTCTTCATCCCGGCGGCCGGCGAATACGTGATCCCGGAACTCCTCGGCCCGCCCAATGCCACGCTGGTGGGCCGCGTCCTCTTCCAGGAATTCTTCCAGAGCCGCGACTGGCCCGTTGCCTCCGCGCTCGCGGTCGCGCTCCTAGTCCTGTTGATCGGCCCGATCATCCTCTTCCAGCGCCTGGGCCGTGCGGCATGACACCACGCTGGCTCCGGGCCGCCCTCTGGGCCGGGCTCGCTTTCCTGTGGCTGCCAGTGGCGCTGCTGGTCGCCTATGCCTTCTCGGCCGATCCCGTTCCCTTCCGATGGGGTGGTTTCTCCCTGCGCTGGTTCTCGGCCCTCGCCGGGAATGACCGCCTGCTGGAAGCCGCCTGGCTTTCCCTCCGCATCGCCGCAGGGGCCGCCACCCTTGCCGTGCTGCTGGGTGGCGCCACCGGCTGGGTCCTGGCCCGCCATGGCCCCTTTGCCGGCCGCGCCGCCCTGGGCGCCCTGGCTGGTGCTCCGCTGGTCCTGCCCGAGGTGGTCACGGGTCTTTCCCTCCTCCTCGCCTTCGTCGCCCTGGAAGCCGCCATCGGCTGGCCTGCCGGACGCGGCGCCCTGACCGTCCTCCTGGCGCATGCCACCCTCGGCACCGCTTATGTCGCCGTGGTCGTTCAGTCCCGGCTCGCCAGCCGCGACCGGGATCTGGAGGAAGCCGCGCAGGACCTCGGCGCCAGTCCCGCCGCCGCCTTCCTCACCGTCACCCTGCCCCTGATGCTGCCGGCCCTGGCCGCGGGCTGGCTCCTGGCCTTCACCCTTTCGCTCGATGACGTGGTGCTGGCCTCCTTCACCTCCGGCCCGGCTGGCACCACCCTGCCGGTGGCGCTGTTCTCCATGCTCCGCCTGGGCATGACGCCCGAGGTGAACGCCCTGGCCACTCTCCTGCTGGCCGCGGCCGGCCTCGCTTTGGCCCTGATCGGCCTGTTGTTGCGCCGAGGAGACTGATTTACGCATTCCGGCTGTTCCGCCGCGCGCCCAAGGGGTTTAGGTTCCGGCGCGTCACTAACCTCGAAGTCCGAGAGCAATGTCCCTTACCGCCGAGCGCCTGAACAAGATCTCCCCCTCCCAGACCATCGCCATCTCCACCAAGGCGCGCGAGATGAAGGCGGCGGGGCGGGACATCATCAGCCTGTCCGCCGGCGAGCCGGATTTCGAGACGCCCCGCAATATCAAGGACGCGGCCATCCGCGCGGTCGAGTCCGGTGACACCCGCTACACCGACGTCTCCGGTACCAAGGCCCTGCGCCAAGCCGTGGCCGACAAGTTCAAGCGCGACAACAAGCTGGACTACAAGCCCGAGGAGATCATCGTCTCCACCGGCGGCAAGCAGGTGATCTTCAACGCCATGGTCGCCACGCTCAACAAGGGCGACGAGGTGATCATCCCCGCTCCGTGCTGGGTCTCCTACCCCGATATCGTGGCCCTCGCCGACGGCACCCCGGTGATCGTCGCGGCCGGCCCAAACCAGGGCTTCAAAATCACGGCTGAACAGCTTGAGGCCGCGATCACGCCCAGGACCAAGTGGTTCATGCTCAACAACCCGTGCAACCCCACGGGCGCGGCCTATTCGGCCGAGGAGCTGAAGGCGCTGACCGACGTGCTGCTACGCCATCCCAACATCTGGATCTTCACCGACGACATCTACGAGAAGCTCGTCTATGGCGACTTCAAGTTCGCAACCGTCGTCGAGGTGGAGCCGCGCCTGCGCGATCGCACCCTGACGATGAACGGCTGCTCCAAGGCCTATGCGATGACCGGCTGGCGCATCGGCTTCGCCGGCGCCCCGGCCGCGCTGACCAAGGCGATGG
Organism: Roseomonas xinghualingensis; assembly: GCF_025791835.1. Lineage (GTDB taxonomy): Bacteria > Pseudomonadota > Alphaproteobacteria > Acetobacterales > Acetobacteraceae > Roseomonas > Roseomonas xinghualingensis. The sequence goes on along the minus strand of NZ_JAOXLP010000004.1, from coordinate 229,548 downwards.
ACAAGCTGCAGAGCCAGTCCACCAGCAACACCTCCTCCATCTCCCAGGCCGCCGCCGTCGAGGCGCTGAACGGTCCCCAGGACACGGTGGAGGAGATGCGCAAGGCCTTCGAGCGCCGTCGCGACCTGGTGGTGTCCATGCTGAACCAGGCGCCGGGCATCCACTGCAACACGCCGGAAGGCGCCTTCTACGTCTTCCCGTCGGTCCAGGGCTGCCTCGGCAAGACCACCAAGGGTGGCAAGGTGCTGAACACGGATGAGGATTTCGTCCTCGCCCTGCTGGACGAAGAAGGCGTCGCCACCGTGCACGGCTCGGCCTTCCTTCTCCCCGGCTATATGCGCATTTCCTACGCCGCCTCGGATGAGCAACTGAAGGAAGCCTGCACGCGCATCCAGCGCTTCTGCTCCGGGCTGAAGTGATCTTCGCCTTCCGTCCCACGACGGAAGGCGATTTCGAGGCCCTGCTCGCTCTGTCGGTGCGCGTGATGCGCGCGCATCTGGAGCGGGTAGGGCGCTTCGACCCCGCCCGGCGCCGCGCGCGTATGCGGGCGTGCTTCGATCCCGTCGCCTTCCGGCTGATCGAGAGCGAAGGCCGCCGCGCCGGGTGTGTCGCGGTGGTCGAGCACCCGGACCACCGGGAGATCCATTCCTTTTACCTCGAATCCTGGGCTCAGGGCCGCGGGCTCGGCAGGGCGGTGCTGGACGCCATCCTCGCTGAGCAGCCCGGCCGGAGCACTCGCCTTGAGGTGCTGAAGGAAAGCCCAGCCGCGCGCTTCTACGAACGCGCCGGTTTCCGCCTCGTCGCGGAGGCTCCGTTTGACCTGTTCTACGAATGGTCCGGGGTTGGCGGGACTGCGCCAGGGGCCTAATTTCAGTCCCTCTTCGTGTCCTCACCACTGGAATCTGCCGATGCCCGCCCTCGCCCAGAGGCTGCAGGAGATTTTCGTCTCCGGCTCCACCCGCATGTCCATCCGCGCGCGGGAACTACGGGAGGCGGGCCATAAGGTTATCAGCCTGACCGTCGGCGAGCCTGATTTCGACACCCCGCCGCACGCCATCGAGGCCGCGCATCAGGCGGCCCTGGCCGGCAAGACCAAGTACCCGCCCAATGATGGCTGGCCCGAGCTGAAGGCTGCCGTGCAGCGCAAGTTCAAGCGCGAGAACGGGCTGGACTACGCGCTGGACGAGATCATGGCCGCCAACGGCGCCAAGCAGGTGATCCTGGACGCGATGCTGGCCACGGTGGACAAGGGCGATGAGATCATCATCCCCACTCCCTTCTGGTCCGCCTATGCCGATATCGGCAAGCTGGCCGGCGGCACGCCTGTCCTCGTGCCCTGCCCGCAGAACAACGGCTTCAAGCTGCGCCCCGAGGATCTCGAAGCGGCCATCACGCCGAAGACCAAATGGGTCGTGCTGAACTTCCCCAACAATCCCTCCGGCGCCGCCCTCACGCGCGAGGAGGTGGCCGCGCTGGCCGCCGTGCTGATGCGCCACCCACAGCTCTGGGTGCTGTCGGATGAGATGTACGAGCACATCGTCTATGATGGCATTGGTTCGCACAGCATCGCCGCTGTGGAGCCGGCACTGAAGGATCGCGTGCTCACTGTCAGCGGCGCGTCCAAGACCTATGCGATGACAGGCTGGCGAGTCGGCTTCTGCGGCGGCCCGCGGGCGCTGATCAAGGCGATGACCAACATGCAGAGCCAGACGACGAATGGCATCGCCACCGTCGCCCAGGCCGCTACCATCGCCGCCCTCGATGGCCCGCAGGATTGCGTGGCCGAGCGGGCCCGCATCTACCGCGAGCGTCGCGATCTGGTGGTGGAGATGCTGAACCAGGCTCCCGGCCTGCAGTGCCACAAGCCGGAAGGCGCCTTCTACGTCTATCCCAGCGTCGCCGGCTGCCTGGGCAAGACCACCAGGGGTGGCCGCCTGCTGGAAACGGATGAGGATGTCGCCATGGCGCTGCTGGAGGAGAACCACGTCGCCACCGTTTCCGGCACCGCCTACAGCATGAGCCCCTATATCCGCCTCTCCTATGCGACCGATACGGAGACGCTGCGCGAAGCCTGCGCGCGTATCCAGGAGTTCTGCCGGGGTCTTTCATGAGCGTCGCCATCCGCCCCGGCACCGACGCCGATGCGGAGGGCTTTATCCGCCTGATCGGCAACGCCTGGGGCGAGTACCCCAACTGCGTGCTGGACGTGGATGCCGAGGTGCCGGAGCTCCGCGCCCTTGCTTCCCATTTCGAGCAGGCCGGTGGTGCCCTCTGGGCCGCGGAGATGGATGGGGAGCTGGTCGGCATGGTCGCCACCCGTCCGCTGCGCGACGATGACGAAGCCTGGGAAATTGGCCGCATGTATGTGGCCAAGGCTGCCCGCGGCACCGGTCTCGCCCACCAGCTTCTGGACGGCGCCGAACGTCATGCCGTGGAGCATGGCGCGAAGCGCATGATCCTTTGGACGGACACGCGCTTCGAGGCCGCGCACCGCTTCTACGAGAAGCGCGGCTATGTTCGGGCCGGCTCCATCCGCATCCTCGACGACATCTCGAAGTCGCTGGAGTTCCGCTACGCCAAGCCCGCCACCGGCGTGGTGGTGGAAGTGCTGGACGCCGCCGCCGCCGCCAGCGCGGAGCGCCGCCTTGCCGACATCATGGTTGCCTGCGTGGAGGCCGGCGCCTCGGTGAACTACCTGCCCCCGCTTTCGCGGGAAGTGGCACGCGCCTTCTGGCGCGGTGTCTCGGCCGATGTCGCTACCGGCAGCCGCGTCCTGCTGGGGGCCTGGTGCGACGGGCAGCTGGCAGGCACCGTCCACCTCGCCCTGGCGCCCCAGCCCAACGCGCCGCACCGCGCCGAGGTCTCGAAGCTGCTGGTCGATCCCGTCTTCCGCCGCCGCGGCATTGGCCGCGCGCTCATGCTGCGCGCTGAACAGACGGCGCGCAGCATCGGCCGCAAGCTGCTGGTGCTGGATACGGAAGTCGGAGGCGAGGGGGAGCGCCTCTATCGCTCGCTTGGCTGGCAGGAGGCGGGAACCATCCCCGGCTATGCCATCGGAGCCAAGGGTGAGGCGATGGATACCATCTTCTTCTGGAAGCGTCCCTGAACGGGGCGCTGCAGAAGCAGGGTCATGAAAAGGGCCGGGGAAGAAGTCTTCCCCGGCCCTGTGCTTTTCCGGCTCAGCTGCGCTCCAGCAGCTCCACCCGGACATTCTCCGGGCCTTCGACGAAGGCAATCCGTACATTCGGGCGCGGGTTGTTCGGCTCCATCACGATCCGCACGCCCTTGCCGCGCAGTTCCTCGATGATCGCGTCGATACCTTTCACGGCAACGGCGAGATGCTCGATGCCCAGATAGGGCGCTGGCGGTGTGCCGGGCGTGTGCGCCGGCACACGGTCGATGAACAGGTTCAGGCCACCGAAGTCGAGCACCACCCGCAGGCTGTTCCCGGCTTCCGTCCGCGCCTTCGGCGTCGCTTCCAGATAATCCACGAACCAGGCGGCCGTGGCATCGGGATCAGGGCTGCGGAGATGCACATGATCGAAGGCGAAGCGCGTCACGGATGTTTCCTCAGCGAAGGACGTTCACTCCGGCACTACCACCCACATAGGGGCCGCGCGAGCCCTCCGCCCGCTCGCCACAGGCGGCGAGCCCGAACAGCAGAGCGAGCGTGAGGAGCAGGCGCATCAGACCGGCTGTCCCCCGTGGTTCGGCAGGTCGTTCAGATGGCAGCGGCTCTTGTGCCCCGGTGCCACCTCCTTCAACGCCGGAACCTCGACCCGGCAGCGGTCGAAGGCATGCGGGCAGCGCGGATGGAAATGGCAGCCTGCGGGCGGGTTGAGCGGGGAAGGAATCTCCCCCTGCACCGTCACGAAGGCCTTCTTCCGCGCCTCGATCCGCGGCACGGCGCCGAGCAGGGACTGGGTGTAGGGATGGTTCGCACGGGCGAAGACCGTCTCAGTCGGCGCCTCCTCGACCACGCGGCCGAGATACATGATCACCACCCGATCGCTCAGATGCTCCACCACGCCGAGGTCGTGGGATATGAACAGATAGGTGAGGTTCAACTCCCGCCGGAGCTTCATGAACAGGTTCAGGATCTGAGCCTGGATCGAGACGTCCAGTGCCGCGACGGATTCGTCGCAGACCAGGAACTCCGGCTGCACCGCCAGCGCCCGGGCGATGCCGATGCGCTGCCGCTGCCCGCCCGAGAACTGGTGCGGGTAGCGAGACTTGTAGGAGGGATCGAGGCCCGCCCGGCGCATCTGCTCATCGACATAGGCGCCGAACTCTGACCGCTTGGTCAGGCCGTGGAAGAGCGGCGCCTCGCCGATGATCTCCGCCACCTTCAGGCGCGGGTTCAGCGAGGACATCGGGTCCTGGAAGATCATCTGCGCCTGCAAGGTGGCGGCGCGCGCCTCCTTGCCGTGCAGCCCCGTGCGGTCCTGCCCCTTCCAGAGGATGCTGCCATCGGAGGGCGGCAGGATGCCGGCAACCATGCGGCCCAGGGTGGACTTGCCGCAGCCGGATTCACCGACCAGCCCCACCACCTCGCCGCGATGGATGGTCAGGTCCACCTTGTCCACGGCATGCACCACCTCCTCGCGGATGGGGGCGCCGAGCTTGGCGGCGAGCTTGCCGGCGAAGTCCAGCCGCTTGGCAAAGCGGCGGGAAACCCCCACCACCTCGATCATCTTCTCACGCTTGCCGGCCGCCACAGGGGCCGGGGCGTTCATGGTCTCGCTCATGCGGCCACTCCCGCGTTCTCAAGATGGGGCCGGAAGCAGCGCGCCTCATGGGCGGGCAGGATCTCGGCCATGGGCGGGGGCTGACGGCACACATCCGCGGCCCGCGGGCAGCGGGTCTGGAAGGGGCAGCCCGGCGGCAGGCGGAGGAGGGATGGCGTTGTGCCAGGGATCTGGCGCAGCGGCTCGCCCCGCTTGTTGCGGCTGGGCACGGAGCCCAGCAGCCCGTTGGTGTAGGGATGCAGGGGATGGTCGAGCACATCGGCCACCGCCCCGTATTCGGCAATCTCGCCGGCATACATGACGGCGATGTCATCCGCGAGGCCGGCCACGACTGAAAGGTCATGGGTGATCCAGATGATCGAGGTGCCGGTATTCGCCGCCAGCTTCTGCACCTCGGCCAGGATCTGGCCCTGGATGGTCACGTCCAGCGCCGTGGTCGGCTCGTCCGCCACGATCAGCTCTGGCTCATGCAGCAGGGCGATGGCGATCGCCACGCGCTGCCGCATGCCGCCCGAGAACTGGTGCGGATAGGCCATCAGCCGCTCGTCGGGGGAGGGGATGCCCACCATTCCCAGCGTGTCGCGCGCCCGCTGGCGGGCCGCTTCACGGCTGATATTGGTATGGGCCTGCATCGTCTCGATCATCTGCGTGTCGATGCGCAGGACCGGATTCAGCGTCATCATCGGATCCTGGAAGATCATGGCGATGCGGTTGCCCCGCAGCTGCCGCATCTCATCCTCCGAGGACTTCACGAGATCCTGTCCGTTGAACAGGATCTCGCCCCCGGTGATCCGCCCCGGGTCGTCCACCAGGCGCATGATGGAGAAGCCCGTCACGGTCTTGCCCGAGCCGGACTCCCCCACCAGCCCGAGCACCTTTCCGCGCGAGACCGTGAAGGAGACATCGTTGACGGCCGGCACGACGCCGGCACGGGTGAAGAACTTGGTCTGCAGGTTACGGACCTGCAGGGTCGGCGGCGCCGCGGAGGCTGGGATGGTTGGTTGCATTACTTCTTCAGCCGCGGGTTGAGGACGTCACGCAGATGGTCGCCGACCAGGTTGATCGAGACGATCGTGATCAGCAGCGCGATGCCGGGGTAGAAGGAAATCCAGTACTTGCCCGAGAGCATGTACTCGTAGCCATTGGCGATCAGCAGGCCCAGCGAGGGCTCCGTGATCGGCACGCCGAGGCCGAGGAAGGACAGGGTCGCTTCTAGCGCGATCGCGCGGGCGATCTGGATGGTCGCCACCACGATCAGCGGCGGCATGCAGTTCGGCAGCAGGTGGCGGAAGATGATCCGCCGGGTCGGCAACGCCAGGCACTGCGCGGCCTCGATATACTCCCGTCGCCGCTCCACCAGCGCCGTGCCGCGAACGGTCCGGGCATAATAGGCCCATTCCACCACGATCAGCGCGATGACGACGTTCATCACCCCCTTGCCGAGGAAGGCCAGGATCATCAGCGCCGACAGGATGGTCGGGAAGGAGAGCTGGAGGTCCACCAGACGCATGATCACGGTGTCGGTCCGGCCACCGGCATAGGCCGCCAGCATGCCGAGGGACGCACCCACCAGCGCCGCCACGATGGCGGAGCCAGCGCCTACCACAAGGCTGATACGTAGCCCGTACATGATGCCGGAGAGCATGTCGCGCCCCTGGTCATCCGTGCCGAGCCAGTAGGTGATGCTGCCGTCACCGCTCTTCGAGCCTGGCTCCAGCCGGCCATCCATGATGTCCAGCTGCGCCAGGTCATAGGGGTTCTGCGGCGAGATCAGCGGGGCGAAGATCGCGATCAGCACGATTGCCAGGAAGACGATCAGGGCTCCCACCGCCATCTTGCTCTCGGCGAACTCCGAGATGAAGCGGCGCAGCGGGGTCTCGACGCGGGGTGCCTTGGTTTCGGTGGGCACCGGTGGTGCAGTTGTCGCGCTCATCACTTGCTCTCCAGCCGCACGCGCGGATCAAGCACGGAATAGAGCAGGTCCACGATAAGGTTGATGACGATGAACATGAAAACGATGCTCATCAGATAGGCGACGATCACGGGGCGATCGAGCACGTTGATGCTATCGATGATCAACTTGCCCATTCCCGGCCAGGCGAAGACGCTCTCCGTCACCACCGAGAAGGCGATGGTGGAGCCCAGCTCCAGGCCCACCACGGTCACCACCGGGATCAGGATGTTCTTGAACACATGGACGCCGATGATCCGCTTGGGCGCGAGGCCCTTGGCGCGGGCGAACTTCACGTAGTCCATCAGCATGGTCTCGCGCACGCCCGCACGCGTCAGGCGGATCACGAGGCTGATCTTGAACAGCGCCAGGTTCAGCGCCGGCATGGCCATGTGGGTTAGTCCATTCCATGTCAGGAATGACCAGCGCATCCCCAGCACTTCGACCGTCTCACCGCGGCCCGTGGAGGGAAGCCAGCCGAGCTGCACGGCGAAGACCATGATCAGCATCAGGCCGACCCAGAAGGTGGGCAGGGAGAAGCCAAGGATGGAGCCGGCCATGATTGTCTTGGCCCCAACCCCGTTCGGGCGCAGCCCGGCATAGAGGCCGAGCGGCAGGCCGACCAGAACGGCCAGGAAGGTGGCACCGAAAGCCAGTTCCAGCGTCGCGGGGGCGCGCTGGGCAATCAGCTGCAAGGCGGGCTCGTTGAACACGAAGGACCGGCCCAGATCGCCGCGCAACGCGTTGCCGAGGAAGGAGAAATATTGCTCCCACAGGGGCTTGTCGAGGCCGAGGGCCGCGATCGCACGCGCACGCTCAGCCTGGTCGGCATCGGGCGAGATCAGAATTTCAACAGGATCACCAATGGCATAGACGCCGATGAACACGATCACCGACATCGCCAACATGACCAGCGCCGCCTGGATTAGCCGGCGCAGCAGATAAACACTCATGGTTCAGGTCCCTCGGGCCGGGCGGTGCCCCGTTATCTCACCGTGGTGCAGGACGTACATCCTGCGCCCGGGTCGCCTCGTCGGCGCGTGCCTCGTGCACGAGGCCGCGCCGCATCGCCCAGATGTTGGTTTGAATATGAATCGGAATGACCGCGACATCCTCCGCCGCGATCCGCTGGGCATCCAACACGAGTTTCTGGCGCTTCTCCTCGTCTAGCTCCGTCAGCGAGGCCTGAAGCAGCCGATCCACTTCCGGGTTAGAATAACGCCCCCGATTGGAGGCACCCCATCCCTTTTCCGCGCTCACTGTCGCCAGGATATTGCGCAGCGGGTGGGAACCGTCTGGGTTGGAACCCCAGCCGATCAGATGGGCCGAATAATCGGCGCGAGCGGCACGGCCAACGAAGACCGCCCAGGTCTGGCCCTCGACAGCGGTCCGGACACCCACGCGGGTCCACATCTGGCCGACCGCCTGGATGATCCGGCCATCATTGATGTAACGGTCGTTCGGCCCGTTCAGCTGGATGCGGAAGCCATTGGGGTAGCCCGCCTCAGCCAGCAGGCGCCTGGCACCTTCGGGATCGAAGGGGGTGGGCTGCACATCCGGCACATGGCCGGGCACGCCCGGCGGCAGGAACTGCCCGGCTGGTGTCGCCGCCCCTTCCATCACCCTCTCCACGATCGCCTGCCGGTCTATAGCCATGGAAAGGGCACGCCGCACGCGCACGTCCCGCAGCGGGTTCCGCCCCAGCGGCTTGCCGTCATTATCCGTGACGAAAGGCGAATTCTCATTCGGCCCGCGCAGGTGATCCAGGCCGAGGAAGATCAGCCGCAGCCCCACCACCTCACTCAGCGCCACCCGTTGGTCGTTGCGCAGCTTCGACAAGTCCGTGGTCGGCACCTGATCGATGAAATCCACGTCGCCGGCCAGCAGCGCCGCCGTACGGGCGGCGTCATTGGTGATCATCCGGTAGGCGACGCGCTGGAAGGCTGGCGCGCTGCCCCAATAGGCATCGTTCCGCTCGAATTCGATCCGCTCGCCGTTCCGGTGGGAAACGACACGCCACGGCCCGGTGCCGATCGCGACGCGGGTGGAATTGAAGTCCTCCGTCGTCGCGTCCTCGTGCGTCTCCTTGTCCAGGATACGCACATTGGTCATGTCCAGCGGCAGCAGCGGATGGGGCTGCGCCGTGTGGAAGCGGATGGTCAGGGGATCGACGATCTCCACCCGCTGGATCGGCCGGGAATAGGCAGCAAAGGAGGAGGGGGCGTTCGGCACGTTCGGCAGCCGCGCGAGCGTGAAGGCTACGTCCTCGGCGGTGAAGTCCCTGCCGTTGTGGAACTTCACGCCGGGGCGAAGCTTGAACTCCCAGGTGGTCGGCCCGATGGCCCTCCACTCGGTCGCAAGCCCGGGCACCTGACGCGACCGCGCGTCGGTGTTCACAAGCTTGTCGAAGATCATGTCCGCGACGGCGTTGTTGGGCGACAGCTGGTGGTAGTGCGGGTCCAGCGAGGTGATCGGCGCGCCCACCGCCATGGTCAGGCTTTGTGCCCCCGACGGATGCGCCCCGCAAAGGGCGGCCAAGGCCACGGTGGCAGCCAGGTACAGCTTCCTCATAGGCTCTCTCCAGTGGCGTTGATCGTCGGGGGCAATGCAATCACTGGGCCGGGCGCACGTCCTGGGCGCGGGTCAGCTCATCCGCACGGGCCTCATGCTGAAGGCCGCGGCGCATGGCCCAGATGTTCTTCTGGATATGGATCGGGATGATCCCGACGTCATCCATGGCGAGGGTGGTCGCCTCGCGCAGCAGGGCCTCGCGCTTGGCGTCGTCCAGCGTCCGCAGCGCCTCCTCCATCTTCGCGTCCATGGCCGGGTTGCTGTAGCGCCCGCGGTTGGAGCCGCCGAAGCCGCGCTGGGCATTGTAGGTCGCCAGCAGCGAGCGCAGCGGGCTGGTCGGCTCGCCGGAGGAAGTCCCCCAGCCCACCAGCATCGCCGAAAGCTCCTGGCGGCCCGCCCGTGCCACGAAGGTGGCCCAGGGCTGCCCCTCCACGCTCGTGCGGATGCCGATCCGGGTCCACATCTGGCCGATCGCCTGGATGATCCGGGCGTCATTCATGTAGCGGTCGTTCGGCCCGTGCAGGGTGATCCGGAAGCCGTTCGGATAGCCGGCCTCGGCCAGCAGGCGCTTGGCGCCATCCGGATCGGCGCGGCCCACCTGGCGGTCGGGCAGGGCGCCATAGGCGGTGGGCGGCAGAAGCTGGGTGGAGGGCAGGGAGGCGCCCTCCATCACCCGGTCGGTGATGGCCTGCCGGTCGATCGACATGGACAGCGCCTGCCGCACCCGCACGTCCTTCAGCGGATTGCGTGGCAGCGGCTTGCCGTCATTGTCCAGGGTGAAGGGGGAGGCGGTCTCGCGCGAATGGTCGAGCGCCAGGAAGATCAGCCGCAGCCCGTTCGCCTCGCTCAACTGCACACGGCTGTCGCCGCGCAGCTTGGCGATGTCGCTGGTCGGCACCTGATCGATGAAGTCCACATCGCCGGAGAGCAGCGCCGAGGTGCGCGCCGCATCATTGGTGATCATCCGGTAGTTCACCCGCTCCCAATGCGGGCGGGGGCCGAAGTAGGCGTCGTTGCGGGCGTATTCGATCCGCTCGCCATGACGGTGGCTCAGCACCCGGAAGGGGCCGGTGCCGATGGCCAGCTTGCCGGAGTTGAAATCCTCGGTCAGCGGGTTCGCATGGATCTCGCTGTCGAGCATCTGGATCTGAGCCAGATCCACTGGCAGGAGCGGGTAGGGAGCACTGGTGTGGAAGCGGACCGTCAGCGGATCCACAACCTCTACCCGCTGAATCGCGCGAGTGTAGATACCATATGAAGACGGGCTGTTAGGTACTGTCGGTACACGGGCGATGGTGAAGGCCACATCCTCGGCGGTGAAGGCGTTGCCGTTATGGAACTTGATGTTCGGGCGAAGCTTGAATTCCCAGATATTCTCCGCCACCGGCGCCCAACTCTCAGCCAGGCGGGGCTGGACGCGGGCCTGGGCATCGAAGGCGGTCAGGCTGTCGAACAGCATGTCCGCCACAGCATAGTTTGGGGAAAGTGCGTGGTAATGGGGATCCAGGGAAGTAACAGTGGCTCCCACGGCCAGGTTCAGGGTCTGTGCGCCTGCTCCTGTCACTGTGCCGGACGCCACAAATGCCGAAAAGGCGGCCATCATGGCCGCTGAAACAAAATTGTTCATCCAGTCCCCCGGACTTCCTGTTGGCGCCTTCCCAGAGGGACATCCTAGCAGTCCGTTGCTCCTGTCGCTAGTTTGAGTGATCACAGCTTCAAAAAAAGGAGAGTAATAAGTGACAGCGTCCATTTCGCGCCGCCTTTTCGTGACAGCCCCGGCCGCTTTGGCTGCCATTACGGGTGGCCTTGCGCCGAGCGTGGCCGATGCCCAGGCGGCACCAGCCGCCGGTAACCGGACCCTGACCATCGCGATCGGCGGATCAGTGACCTCGCTCGACCCGCATTTCTACAACGCCTCCCCCAATATCAGCCTGTCGATGCACATCTTCGATCGACTGGTGGAGCGTGACGCCAACGCCCAGCCCTATCCCGGCTTGGCCGAGAGCTGGAAGACGATTTCCGACACGGTATGGGAGTTCAAGCTCCGCCCTGGCATCAAGTGGCACGATGGCAAGGACTTCACGGCCGACGACGTGGTCTTCAGCATCGAGCGCGTGCCGAATGTGAAGGGCTCCCCGGGCAGCTTCGCCGGCTTCATCCGCGCCATCACCAAGACCGAGGTGGTGGACCCGCTGACCATCCGCTTCCACACAGCGGCGCCCCATCCGCTGCTGCCGACGGAACTGGCCGGCATCTGCATCGTCGCCCGCCACGCCGCCACCGGCGCGGACCCCGAGGACTTCAACTCCCTCAAGGCGGCGATCGGCACCGGCCCTTACAAGGTCGTCTCCTATTCGCCGGGTGACCGCACCGAGCTGGTCCGCAACGACAACTGGTATGGCCCGAAGCAGCCCTGGGACCGCGTGTCCTACCGCTTCATCGCCAATGACAGCGCCCGCACCGCGGCCCTGCTGGCGGGCGACGTCGACCTGATCGATCAGGTGCCGTCGAGCGACCTCGCCAAGCTGCGCCGCGACAGCCGCGTGAAGCTGGCCGAGACGCAGGGCGTGCGCGTGATCTACCTCTTCCCGGACTTCTCGCGCGACGGGGAGGTGCCTTTCGTCACCGACAATGACGGCAAGCCGCTGCCGAAGAACCCCTTCAAGGACATCCGCGTCCGCCAGGCTCTGTCCATCGCGATCAACCGCGAGGCCATCTGCCGCCAGGTGATGGAAGGGACGGCGGTGCCGACCGCACAGTGGCTGCCGCCCGGCGCCTTTGGCTACAATCCCGACCTCAAGCCGGCGACCTATGATGCGAACCGGGCCAAGGCGCTGCTGGCCGAGGCGGGCTTCCCCAACGGCTTCAAGCTGACCCTCCACAGCCCGAACGACCGCTATCCGAACGATGCCCGCACCGTTCAGGCCGTTGCTCAGATGTGGACGCGCATCGGCGTGCAGACCCAGGTGGAGGCGCAGCCCTGGGCCAGCTTCTCCCAGCGTAACGCCCGCCAGGAGTTCGCCATCCGCCTGCTCGGCTGGGGTAGCTCCACGGGCGAGGCGTCCTATACGCTGGTCAACATCCTCGGCACCTATGACCGTGAGAAGCGGATGGGCGCCAGCAACAACGGGCGCTACAGCAACCCGGAGTTGGATGCGCTGACGGCCCGCGCGGCCGCCACGCTGGATGACGAGCAGCGTGAGAAGCTGTTCCAGGACGCCGTGAAGATGGCCATGGACGACCTGGCCTTCATCCCGCTGCACCAGCTGCTGAACTTCTGGGCCCTGAAGCGCAACCTGGGCTTCGAGGCGCGCGCGGATGAGCGGACGACCGCGATGGCGACCACTCCGGCGGCCTGACCCAAGCAGGGCCTCGGCTTTACTTCCGAGGCCCTGTCCCCGTTACGGGCTGGCCTCCCCGCATGGCACGCGGGGAGGCCGGCGTAGCGAAGCAAAAAGGCTCCGGATATTCCGGAGCCTTTTTGCTTGCGCAGCGAATGAAGCGGGCAGTCCAGCCCTATTCCTCGTCGGCCTCGGCAACCGGCAGGATCATCGTCTCCTTCTCCGATGAGAGGGCGACCACGATCTCCGTCCTCTCGACGCCGGACTGGCTCCGTACCTCATCGGTGACGAAGCGCTCCAGCGCCGCCAGATCCGGCAGGCGCAGCTTCAGCATGTAGTCCCAGCTGCCGCTGACGGCGTGGCATTCCAGTACCACTCCGGCCCGGCGCATTGCCTTGCGGAAAGCAGCGCCATCCCGCCCAGGCTTCATCGCGACCATCACGAAGGCCAGCAGGGCGCAGCCCACGGCTGCCGGGTCCAGGGCCGCGTGCCAGCCCCGGATGATGCCGCGCTCCTCCAGCCGCTTTACGCGCTCAGCCGTGGCTGAGACTGAGAGCCCAGCCACCTTGGACAGTTCGGCCAGCCCTGCGGCGCCGTCCTGCTGCACGGCGATCAGGATGTTGCGGTCGATCTCGTCCATGGAGTGCAGAGTAGAGCCAGTTCGGCTCTTGGGAAATCACCGGGATGCAAAGCACTGCATGGAAAGGGCCAGCGCTGCGCCGGCCGTCCATTGGGCGGGTCCACTTGGCCCGCAGGTCCGGATCGCCTCAGAGTGCGGGGGCTGTCCGGGCCGAGCGGCGTTTGCGGTAGAAGCGGCGGAACAGGAATACGGCCAGGATCAGCAGCGCGGCGCCGGCGATGAAGTGGAACAGCCGCTCCGGGCCGATCAATGCGCCCAGGTACCAGCCCGCCGCGACGAAGCTGCCAGCCCAGACGCCGGCGGCGATGAAATTCAGCGCCGCGAAGCGAAGCCGCCCCATTCCGGCCAGGCCGCAGGCTGCGGCGGCCACGTTGCGGATACCGTAGAGGAAGCGGAAGGTCAGGACGAAAAGGGTGCCGTATTGCAGCAGCATGGCGGTGGCGCTCGCCATCTTCGCCTCGGCCTTGGGGTAGCGTTTCATGAGACGTGGTCCGTAGCGCCGGCCCAGGGTGAACCAGGTCTGGTCTCCCAGGAAGGAACCGATCCAGACCGAGACCATGAGGATCCAGGGGTCCACAGCCCCTGTCATGGCTCCAATGGCCGCAGCCGCGAGGACGAAAGTCTCACCTTCGAAGAACGCCCAGAGGGCGGCCAGCAGATAAGCTGCTGCGCCCCAATCCGCCCAGAACTCAGCCACGCCAGCCCCCGGTCTTTTGTCGCATATTAACGACAGTTCATCCGTGAGGAAGCGGATTCAGTGCCGTGTTGTATAATTCGAGACCGTATCCTTCTGCGGCCCGAGACGGACCAAAAAAGAAAGGGCGCCTCGCGGCGCCCTTTCCGGTCAGATATAGTGCTCGGCCAGCGGCGCGAAGCCGTTGAAGCCCTGGCTGGCATAGGTGGTCACATAGGCCCCCGTCGCCAGGATCTCGATCCGATCGCCGGGCTGAAGCTTGGTCGGCAGCCGGTAGTTCGACTTCTCGTAGAGAGTATCGGTGCTGTCGCAGGTCGGGCCCGCGATCGTCACCGGCCCCTCCTCGGTGCCATCATGCGGGGTGCGGAAGGCATATTTGATGGCCTCCCCCTCCGTCTCCGCCATGCCGCCGAAGCGCCCGATGTCCAGGTAGACCCAGCGCACCGGATCGTCCTTCGCCTTGCGGGAGACGAGCACCACCTCGGAGGACACCACCGCCGCATCCGCCGCAATGAAGCGCCCGGGCTCCACCACGATGTCGGGCAGGGCGTTGCCGAAATGCTCCGCCATGGCGCCCATGATGGCCGCGCCGATCTCGTCGATCTCGGGCACCTCCGAGCGGTAGCGCACGGGGTAGCCGCCGCCCAGGTTCACCATGCGCACCTTCACCCCGGCCTCCTTGAGGTCGGTGAAGAGCATGGCGACCTTGGCGATCGCCGCCTCATAGGCCGCCGTGTTCGTCTGCTGGCTGCCGACATGGAAGGAGAGGCCGAAGGCATCCAGCCCCAACTCCTGCGCGCGGATCATCAGATCGCGCGCCATCTCGACCTCGCAGCCGAACTTGCGGGACAGTGGCCACTCGGCACCGTCATTGCCCACCAGGATGCGGCAGTAGACGCGGGAGCCCGGCGCGGAACGCGCCAGCTTCTCCAGTTCTCCCTCGGAATCGAAGGCGAACATGCGCACGCCACGCCCATAGGCGGCCTTGATGGCGCTCTCCTTCTTCACGGTGTTCCCGTAGGAGATGGCCTCCGGCGCCGCGCCGGCATCCAGCGCCGCCGAAACCTCCTCCCAGGAGGCTGCGTCGAAGCAGGAGCCGAGACCGACTAGGCGCTCCAGGATCTGGTGCGCCGGATTCGCCTTTACGGCATAGTAAATGCGGGCATGAGGCAGCGCGGACTGCAAGCGCTGGTAATTTTCCTCGACGCGATCCACGTCGAGTACCAGGCATGGCGTTGCCGGCTGAACATCCGCAAGAAAGCGCGCGATCTTCGGGGTCATCGCACTACCCTCCCGATACGTGGCGGCAGGCGTCCGCCATGCGGCGGAACGGCCATGCTCAGGTTGACGAACGGTCGAACGAACCAGCGACCAAAGTGAAAGCCCGTCGGCTTGCGCTTCCGGGGGTTGCCAGAACGCTTGACGTCGTTGCGTAACCTTGTGGGCCAGAGGCACGTGCGTACTGCGTCTGAGGCGGCAGATAGCCCCCCGGACCTGGGGGTGCAAGGCCTATCTGGCGCCGGGACCCGATTTTTTTTGTGTCTTGTGCAAAGGGCCGGAAAGCTCCCGGGCGAAAGCCCCTCTGGCCCGGCAAATCCAGGGCAAAACCCCCTGCTGGCAGGCCGGATTACGGCGCGGACATCCTGGAACGCTTCTGGAAAAGCTCCACCAAGGCCCGCCTGCCCATCGAATCCGCCAGCGGAACGCCTCGGCCAGGACCGCCGGGCGATGCTGCCCTAAGACAGCCATATCCTCTCCTCGGGCGTTCTCGTCTGGTGTCCGCCATGGCCGCGCAAGGAGAGTGACCCATGCATGTCGTCCGTCTGGCCCGCTTTCTGGGATGGTTCAGTATCGGCCTGGGGCTGATGGAGATCTTCTGCGGTCGGACCCTCGCCCGAAAGCTTGGCATGCGGCGCCACACAAGGCTCATTCGCGCCTTCGGAGCCCGCGAGATGGTCAATGGTGTCGCTATCCTTGCCAATCCCACCTGCGCGCCGCTGCTCTGGGCCCGGGTAGGCGGCGACGCGCTGGACCTGGCTGTGCTGGGCGGCACCCCGGTTTTCGGTCCGCGCGAGCGGGCCAATGTGAAGCTGGCCGTCGCTGCTGTGGTGGGAGTGACGCTGCTTGATATCCTTTGCGCCACCCGCCTCAGCACGCGGAGCGACCGCCAGCTCCGCCACATGCCGCCCTACTGGGACTAAGCTCCTGAGGCGCCTCGCGGGGCTGGCATCCGCCTTGCCTCGCAACCGCCGGAACGGCGCAGCGGAGGCGCGCATGCAACCAGGGCCTGGGCACAATGGTGGTCCACCGTTGGAGGAGGATGCCAATGCCTCCTGGCGGCACTTTGTTTGGCGAAAGGCGCATAAGAAAGCCTGGAAGACCCCTCCGCGAGAGATTGCGCTGCGGCGCCTGGCCCGCGCGGAGGAACTGGGCATCACCTATCGGGAGTATGCGTTGGAGATCATGGAGCGCGGCCGGTACCTGTGATGTCTTCTGGAGAAGCATGCCGCCGGCCGCCCCTGATTGGGGAGCCCAGACGGAGTCCTCAGCAGCCGGTCTGCCGTGGCACCCGCTCCACTTCCAGCCCGAAGAACGGGCGCAGCCGTGTGCCCAGCACATTGCCGAAGAAGGCCGCCACCATCCAAACCCAGCCATGCAGGCTGCCGGAGGCGATGCCCGAAAAATAGGCGCCGATGTTGCAGCCATAGGCCAGCCGCGCGCCGTAGCCGAGCATGATGCCGCCCACCACCGCCGCCACGGCCGAGCGCAGCGGCACCCGGAACCTCGGCGCGTAGCGTCCTGCCAGCGCCGCCGCCAGCAGGGCGCCGACAATGATGCCGAAATCCATCACCGAGGTGACGTCGTTCAGCACGTTGCCATGCAGGGCCGCCTGCTGGGCGGGGCGCGACCAGAAGGGCCAGCTGGCGGCGTCGATACCCAGCGCCATGGCCGCCTTGGAGCCCCAGAGGGCGAAGGCCGAGGTAATGCCCCAGGGCCGGCCTGCCAGCGCCAGGGTCATGAAGTTCAGCAGCGCCAGCGCTACCGCGCCAGCCAGGATTGGCCAGGGACCGCGCAGCAGCCGCGGAAGGCCTGAGCGCGAGGAAGGCTGGTTCGTCACCAGCCGCCCATGGCGGCGCCGTTCCAGCACCACTGTTGCCCCCGCGATAAGGGCGAAGAGCGCCAGGTTCATGGCGAGCGCCGGCACGACGCCCCAGGCCTTCACCACCGAGATGGGCGGCAGGTGCGGCAGGGCCGCCCACCAGTGGAAATGCGCGGCACCCAAGGTGGAGCCAGCCACGAAGGCCAGCAGCGTCAGCACCATCCGTACCGAGCCGCCGCCCGCCGTGTAGAGCGTCCCCGAGGCGCATCCGCCACCCAGCTGCATACCGATGCCGAAGATGAAGGCGCCGAATATGACCGAGACGCCGACCGGCGAGACCAGCCCCTGCACCGGCTGCCCGAACAGCGTGCCGGCTGAAAGGACGGGGAAGAACAGAAGGATGGTAATGGCCAGCATCGCCATCTGGGCGCGCAGCCCTTCGCCCCGCCGATCCGCGATGAAGACGCGCCAGGCTGAGGTGAAGCCGAAGGCGGCGTGATACAGGACAAGGCCTAGCGCGGCGCCGAGTAGATAAAGCGCCGCCTGCTTGGGGCTCACCATCTGCCCGATCGCCACCATGCCGAGCAGCAGCAGAAGGGCGGCGCCCAGGGCCGGGATGGTCTGAACGCTTGGTGGCCGTGGAACTGGCGGCGCTGCGGCAAAAGTGGTGGCAGACATGGCTGAACTCTCCCGGAGCGCGGAGGCAGTGCCGGATTTGCGCGGATTGGCGTGAATTAGTGCCCGTCCGAACTCATTTCACCATGTCGGTACACGTAAATGCTGCATTCCACACCCGCGGCGGATCAAGCCACCGCAGGCATTGGAAGGATAACCCTCAGCCGGGACCGAGGGCCTCCCGTCTATCGGATCAGCCCCGTCATTGGGCTGGACGCATCAGCTGCGTAGTTTCGTGGCATCCGCCCGGCCAGATAGGCATGCCGCCCCGCTTCCACCGCTGCCTTCATGGCGCGGGCCATCCGCACCGGCTCGCGCGCATGGGCGATGGCGGAATTCAGCAGGACCGCGTCGCAACCCAGTTCCATCGCCTGGGCTGCCTCGCTGGCCGTGCCGATCCCGGCATCCACCAGCACTGGCACCTTTGCGTTCTCAATGATGGAACGAAGCATGAAGGGGTTGGTCAGGCCCAAGCCGGAGCCGATCGGCGCGCCCAGCGGCATCACCGCCACACAACCCATCTCCTCCAGCCGCTTCGCCGCCAGTGGATCGTCGGCGCAATAGACCATCACCTGGAAGCCATCCTTGATGAGGGCCTCCGCCGCCTCGAAGGTCGCGGGCATGTCCGGGTAGAGGAAGGGTGGGGGACCCAGCACCTCCAGCTTCACCAGGTTCCAGCCTCCGGCCTCGCGCGCCAGGCGCAGCGTCCGCACCGCCTCCTTGGCCGTGTGGCAGCCAGCGGTGTTGGGCAGATAGGTATAGCGGTCCGGCGGCACGAAATCCTGCAGCATCGGCGCGCTGGGGTCCGACAGGTTCACCCGCCGCACCGCGACCGTCACCATCTCGGCGCCCGAGGCCTCGATGGCGGCCGCTGTCTCCTCCAGGCTCTTGTACCGCCCGGTCCCGACCACGAGGCGGGAATGGAAGCGGTGGCCTGCCACCTCCCAGGAATCGTCCTGTGCCGGCGTCATCCCGTCCATGGGCTCAGCCTCCCCCGATGAAGTGCACGATCTCAAGCTGGTCCCCGGGCTCAAGAAGGGTGGTCGCATAGGCGGAGCGGGGGACGATTTCCTCGTTCCGTTCCACCGCCACCTTCCGCAGGTCCAGCCCTGCCTGGGCAAGAAAATCGGAAAGGGGGAGGGAGGCCGGCAAGGACCGGGCCTCTCCGTTCACGGTAATGGCCATCGCACTGGGCGGGGCCTGGGAAAGGGTTCCGGGCATGGTAAGGGGCCATGTGGCATGGTCCGGGCCCGGGTTGAAGGGGGCGCACCGTTTGCGTGCAGGCGCGCGTGCATGCTAGCCCGGCGCCGCATAGTCCCGGATGCATCCCCGGGCGGACCGGAACCAAGACCGTGGAACCCCCGCTGATCGCCGTCTTCAACGGCCCGAACCTCAATATGCTGGGCATGCGCGAGCCGGAGAAATACGGCACCGCGACGCTCGACGACGTCGAGGCGCTCTGCGCCGAGGCGGCGGAGGAACTCGGGCTGGCGATCGACTTCCGCCAGACCAACCTGGAAGGCGAGCTGATCTCCTGGATCCAGGAATGCCGCGGCAATGCCGCTGGCATCATCATCAACCCGGCAGGCTACTCGCATACCTCCATCGCGTTGATGGATGCGTTGCTGGCGGTGGACCTGCCGGTGGTCGAGGTCCATATCACCAACATTCACCGGCGGGAGCCTTTCCGGCATCTCTCCTACGTCTCCCGCGCGGCGGTGGGCGTGATCTGCGGCCTGGGCGTTGGGGGCTATGCCCTGGCGCTCCGCGCGATCGCCGGCATCATCGGTCAGGACGACACGGTATGAGTGGCCTCTCCTTTGACCCGGACGCGATCCGCGCCCTGGCCAAGATCCTTCGTGAAACCGATCTCACCGAGATCGAGCTGGTTGAGAACGAAAGCCGCATCCGCGTGGCCCGCAGCATGCCGGCCCAGCAGGTGGTGCAGTCCATTGCACCGGCCCCTGCCGCCATGGCGCCCGCCGCCATGCCCGCCTCGGTAGCCCCCGCCGCGCCGGCCGCCGCGAATGATGAGGTGACCGCCGCCACTCCCGGCGCCGTGACCTCGCCGATGGTCGGCGTCGCCTATCTCTCCCCGGAGCCCGGCGCCACGCCCTTCGTCACCCTCGGTGCCAAGGTCAGCCAGGGCCAGACCCTGCTGCTGATCGAGGCGATGAAGACCTTTAACCAGATCAAGGCCCCCAAGGCGGGCACCGTCACCCGCATCCTCATCGAGAGCGGCATGCCGGTCGAGTTCGGCGAGCCCCTGCTGGTCATCGAGTAGTCGCGTGCCCGCCTTCAACAAAGTCCTCATCGCCAATCGCGGCGAAATCGCGCTCCGCATCCACCGCGCCTGCCAGGAGATGGGCATCCGCACGGTGGCGGTGCATTCCACCGCCGACGACACGGCGATGCATGTGCGCCTGGCGGATGAAAGCGTCTGCATCGGCCCGCCCGCGGCCCGCGACAGCTACCTGAACGCCGCCGCCATCCTCTCCGCCGCCACCATCACCGGCGCGGAGGCCATCCATCCCGGCTACGGCTTCCTTTCCGAGAATGCCCGCTTCGCCGAGATGGTGGAGGCCCATGGTCTCGCCTTCATCGGCCCGACCGCCGAGCATATCCGCATCATGGGCGACAAGATCGCCGCAAAGGATGCGATGCGCCGCCTGGGCGTGCCCCTCGTTCCCGGCTCGCCCGGCGCGCTCGGTTCGCTGGAAGAAGCGCGTGAGGTCGCGGAGCAGATCAAGTATCCCGTGCTGATCAAGGCAGCCGCCGGCGGCGGCGGGCGTGGGATGAAGGTCGCCCACAACGCCGATGAGCTGGAGGAGGCCTGGCGCGTTGCCCGCACGGAGGCCAAGGCCGCCTTCGGCGACGACAGCGTCTACATGGAGAAGTATCTCGACCGCCCGCGGCATATCGAGATGCAGATCCTGGCCGATACCCACGGCAATGTCGTGCATTTCGGCGAGCGTGACTGCTCGCTCCAGCGCCGCCACCAGAAGCTGGTGGAGGAGGCGGGCAGTCCCGTCCTCACCGCCGCCGCGCGTGACGCGCTGGGCGAGACGGTGACCAATGCGCTGAAGCAACTCGGCTATCGTGGCGCCGGCACGCTGGAATTCCTCTACCAGGACGAGCAGTTCGCCTTCATCGAGATGAACACCCGCCTGCAGGTGGAGCATCCGGTGACGGAGATGGTCTGCGGCGTCGATCTGGTGCGCGAGCAGATCCGCGTCGCGGCGGGTGAGCCGCTCGGCTACGAGCAGAAGGACATCCGCTTCAACGGCCATGCCATCGAGTGCCGCATCACGGCCGAGGACCCTGTCACCTTCGCTCCCAGCCCGGGGCGGGTGACGGCCTATCACGCTCCTGGCGGCCTGGGCGTGCGGATCGACAGCGCGCTCTATGCCGGCTACTCCGTGCCGCCCCATTACGACAGCCTGGTCGCCAAGCTGATCGTCCACGGCTCCACCCGTGCCGAGGCGATCGCCCGCTGCCGCCGCGCCCTGACGGAAATGGTGGTGGACGGCATCCGCACGACCATCCCGCTGCACCAGATCATCATGGATGATCCGGAGTTCCAGGATGGCGACTACACCATCCATTGGCTGGAGCGTTTCGTCGCCCGCCATATGCCGGGTGGTTGATCCGATTCCCTGGCGCGGCCCGTGGCGCCGCGCCAGGGATGGTCTTATCTTCTGCCCATGCGGCATGGCCCGGATCGAAACGCATCCGCTTCCCGGTTCTCCGGATGAGCCGACGCGCCCTGCCCATTACGCCTGATCTGGTCCTTCGCGCCTATCGCGCGGGCCTCTTCCCCATGGCCGAGGGCCGCCGTTCCGGCCGCCTTTACTGGCTCGATCCGAAGATGCGCGGTGTGCTGCCGCTGGATCATTTCCACCTGCCGCGCCGCCTGCGCCGCACGGTGCTCTCCGGCCGCTTCGAAGTGACGGCCGATACGGATTTTGCTGCCGTTCTCGCCGGTTGCGCCGCCCCCGCCCCAGGGCGCGAGGACAGCTGGATCAATGCCGAGATCGAGGACCTGTTCAACGCCCTGCACAGCATGGGCCATGCCCATTCTATTGAGGTTCGGCAGGATGGCGCGCTGGTTGGCGGTCTCTACGGCATCCGCATCGGCGGCGCCTTCTTTGGTGAAAGCATGTTCTCACGCGTCACCGATGCCTCGAAGGTTGCGCTTGTGCATCTGGTCGTCCGCTTGCGGCGAGGCGGCTTCACCGTCCTCGACACGCAGTTCCTGAACGAGCATCTCGCCCGCTTCGGCGCCACGGAAATCCCCCAGGCCGAATACCGCGCTCAGCTCGCCCGGGCCGTGGACCAACCCGCCACATGGCTCACTACGCTTTCCTCCGAGGCGCTGTCGGAAGAGGTTGCCGCGCTGCGCGAGAGCAGCCGGGGCTGAAATACCGAAAGCGCCGCGGCGCGCGAATGCGTGGTGTCGCTCGTATCCGGCCGCTCCAGCGCATCGAGGAAGGACTTGGCCCAGCCAGACACGCTGTGTGCCTGCAGCCGGCGGAACATGGCGGCGTGGCGCTCCCGCCGTTCCTCCAGCGGCATGGTCAGGGCGGCGTTCAGCGCTTCGGCCATGCCGTAGGCATCCAGCGGATTGACCAGCAACGCCTCCGGCATTCCCTCCGCCGCGCCGGCGAAGCGTGACAGCACCAGCACGCCCGGATCCTCCGGGTCCTGCGCCGCCACATATTCCTTCGCGACCAGGTTCATCCCATCCCGCAGCGGCGTCACCAGCCCGACCTTCGCGATCCGGTAGAAGCCCGCCAGGGTATCGCGTGGCACGGCGCGGCCCACATAGCGTACCGGGGTCCAGTCCGCGTCCGAATAGTCGCCGTTGATCCGCCCCGCGAGGTGCTCGATCTCGCGCTTGAGATCCTTGTAGCTCTCCACATCCTCACGAGAGCGCGCCGCGACCTGTAGATAGGTCACGTGGCTGCTATGCTCGGGGAAACGCTCCAGCAGCGCGCCGAAGGCTCGGAGCCGCTCCGGCAGCCCCTTGGTGTAATCAAGCCGCTCCGCCCCGATGATCAGGTCCCGGCCCGCGAGGCTGGCCTGAAGTCGCTGCGTGGCCGGCTGCGTCACATTGCGGGCCGCCAGTTCCGCGAACTCGTCTGTGGCAATGGCGATGGGGAAAGCGCGGAAGCGGGTGCGGCGGCCGCGGAAGCGAATCTCGCCACCCGCCCGTACCTTCATCCCGGTGCCCTGGGCCATGCAGTCCAGCAGCCCGGTCAGGTCGCGGTGCGTCTGCACCCCCACCAGGTCATAGGCCAGCAGGGCACGGATCACCTCCTCGGCGCCAGGCATGGCGGAAAAGACAGCCCAGGGCGGGAAGGGGATGTGGTGGAAGAAGCCGATGCGGTGCCGCGATCCCATGGCGCGCAACTCGGCCCCCAGCGGAATCAGCTGGTAGTCATGCACCCAGATCGTGTCGTCCGGCCGCAGCAGGGGGAGCAGCTTCTCCGCATAGCGCCGGTTCGCCGCACGGTAGCATTCCGCATGGTCGCGATCGTAGCTCAGCAGGCCAAGGCGGAAATGGAACACTGGCCAGAGCGCCGCATTCGCATGGCCCGCATAGAAGCCCTCATAGGCCTCCTGCGAGAGATCGATCACGGCGTAGTCCACATTGCCGCGCCGCGCGTGCTTCACCACGTCCGGCGGATCGGCGGAAACCGTTCCACTCCACCCAAACCACAGCCCGCCGCGGTTGCTGAACGCATCCTTCAGCGCGACGGCCAAGCCGCCAGCCGTCGGGGCGTCCCCGCGCTTTGGAACGCCTACCCGATTCGAGACAATGACGAGGCGTCCCACGATCCCTCCCTTCCGCCGGCCCGGAGAACCTCAAGGGGCCACCTACCGGCATTCAAACCATTGATGGGGGCTCGAACCCTGGACATCGCATTCCGCCGGGCAGCGGAGGAACAATGAAGCTTCCTTCCGCCGGAGCGGGCGGATGCCTGCCTGCCCCTTATCCTCCTCTTTTCCGCCATATTCGAGAAAACCATTCAAACCCAACGGGGTTTCGCGTCGTGGGCGGTAGCGGCTCCTGAGGGTCCCTCAATCCGGCCGCGCCCCTGCCGTGAGCGAGGCGGCCAGCCGCGAGAGCCAAGCCCGAACCAGTGCCGGCCGGCCGGCGAAATCATCCGGTACGCGGAGGCCGTAGCCGCCATATTCGGCGCAGGCTGCCATGCCGTCCTCATCGGTGATGTCATCCCCGATGAAGATGGGACGCCGCCCCCGGAAGGGGGAAATCGTCATCAGCCTGTGCACCGCGCCCCCCTTGTCCGCCCCCACCGGGCGAAGGTCCGCCGCAGCATGGGAAGGCACAACATGGAAGCCACGCGGGTCATTGCGCACTAACCTGTGAAGGAGGGCCATTGCTTCCGCCTCGGCCTCAGGCCTCTGGCGGAAATGCAGGACGATCCCATGCGTCTTGTGCTCGGCCAGCGTGCCTGGGCGGGCAGCGGCGAATTCGTCGGCCATGCGGCGCCACTCAGGCGGCGGCACGGGCAGGGGAGGGGCTCCAGGCAGAGCCGGATCCAGCACCGCTCCATGCTCCGCCCCGATTGGCAGGCTGGGAACGCCCGTGAAGCCGCGCGCGACTGCCAGCCCACGCCCCGTGACCACCGCGACCGCGCCGCCCAGCGCGGTTTGCAGGCGCGTCAGTAGCTCGGGCAGTTCCTTCGGTACCACCACCGCATCCGGCCGCGGCGCGATCTCCAGCAGCGTGCCGTCCATATCGAGGAAGAGCGCGGCGTCAGGGCCAGGGATCGGCGGCCCGGCGAGGGCAGGGCCCGGGTTGGTCAGGTCGGTCATAACGCCTCCCACCCTGGGCCGGAGACATTGGGTTCGGCAAGCCGCCAGGTCTTCACCGGCACTCGAGAATCCGGAGATCGTAGACCGGATGCTCCAGCATGTTCGCCGCTGGGGCATTGGCAAGCATCCAGCCCCGGAAGGCAGGAGGCGAGGTCGCGGCGATAAGGTCGTCGCGCACCTCGATGAAGGCGGCCGCATCGGGAACTTCATCGGGCGGGCGGGCATTGCAGGCACGCACCGTGATGGTCAGGGTGCCGAAGCGAGTGGGCTGGCCCACCGTGGCATCCAGCACGGTGATCCGCGCGGTCACCTTGTCCAGGGCCTGCAACTGGGCGGTGCGCTTCTGCACCCAGCCTGCCTCAGGCAGCGGGGCCTGGTCCGGATTCATGTCCTGCGCCGCAGTTGGTCCTGAAAGCAGCAGGGCCAGAAGAAAGGCCGCGCGCCTCATGCGGCGCGTTTCGGACTAGGCAGGGCGGCCACCAGATCTGTCAGCAGTTTACGCATCGCTGCCTCGTCCACCCCCATCAATACAGCGTCCTCGAAGGTGTCGCGCAGCACCTGCGCAGCCTCCGCATGGTTCTCGGCCAGCATCTTCAGCTTCTCCCGGCAGGAGATGGGCTGACCGTCGGCACCTGGCCAGAACTCCGGCGGCGCCAGGGGATCGGCCGTCACCGCGAGGCTCCCCCGCCTTCCGCCCCCTCATCCGATCGCTTCTCGTTCAGCTCGGTCACGGAGAAGATGAAGCGGCCCAGTAGGCTCTCCAGGCTCACGGCCGACTGGGTGATCTTCACCGTGTCGCCGCTGGCCAGGAACTGCTCGCTCCCGCCCGGCACCAGCGCCACGTACCGGCCGCCCAGCAGCCCCTCGGAGGTGATCTCGGCCGAGCTGTCATCAGGCAGCTTCAGGCCGGAGTCGACGTTCAGCGTCAGCACCGCCAGGAAGGTCTCGGGATCGATCCGCTGGGACGTTACGCTGCCCACCTTCACCCCTGCGATGCGAACATCCGCGCCCGGCGCCAGCCCATCGATTCGGTCGAAGCGAGCTGTCAGCTCCAGCCCGCCATTGGTGCTGGAGCGCCCGGAGTTCGTCGCTGCATAGACAAGGAACAGCGCGGCCACGAGCAGAACCATCGCCCCCGCCGCGATTTCCGCGATCCGGCGCCCCTTCACGCGGGTTGTCCTGGCTGGATTCGCATCAGGAACCGGGAGTCCATGCCTCGTAGTCGCCGGCCGTCGGGTTGCGCCGGCCTCCGGCATAGTCATGCCCGCTGGGCCGGTACGCCTCGGGTGTCCCCGTGAGGTTCCGCTGGTGCGGCTTCATCCAGGGCAGGCGCCTGGCGGTATCCAGGGGCGAGTCCATCATGTGGTGCAGCCAGCCATGCCACTCGGGCGGCACGGTCGTCGCCTCCGGGGCGCCGGCATAGACAACCCAGCGGCGCTTGCGGCCATAGTTCAGATAGTCGCGCCGGCTCTCGAAGTAGATATTGCCAGCGGAATCGGTGCCGATCCTGCGGCCGGTAAGGCCGGAGAGCCAGCGCTGCATGGCGGACATGAAAGGTCTCCTGCCGATGCGGGCGGGTGAATGATGCGGTGCATATGGCATGCCCCGGCCTTGCGCGAAAGGCACGGGGGGTGAACACCGGATCTTGTGCCCGAGTCGCACGCGACCCACGACATGGCGGCTTCACCCTCGCCCGGACCCCGCTTATGGTCGGTCTCATGACGCGCAGAGACGGCACGATCCGGGACACGATTTGGGAGGGGGTGGTGATGCGCCGCACCCGTGCCTCCGCCGATCCCGATGCCAATCCCCGCCCCGTGGCGCTGCCTGCGGAGTGGGACGACGGGGCTGCCGAAGCCCTGGCCGCGCTGGCTCCGGGAGAGGGGCCGGTGGCCCTTCCGCGCCTCGCCGAAGGCTGGATTCGCCGCGTTGCCGCCAAGGGCCGCAAGCTGGGCGTCCTGGCCAGCGCCGGAGCCGCCGAGGGCTTTGCCGCCGGCCTGCGCAGCCTTGTCCTCACGCGCCGCGCCGCGCCCGGCGCCGGGACCTGGGCCAATGATCCGAAGGCCGAACCCCGATTCGTCCTGAATCTACCGGCATTCCTTGATGAGGAAGGTGGGTTCGACTCGACCGGCTATGCCGTCGCCGTCCGTCTCGGCGTCACCACCCTCGAGATCCTGGGCAATGCCCGCGCGTCCCGCCTGCGCCTCGGCTTCGCCGACCTGGCCGGGCTGCTCGCCGCCCTGCGGCTGGACTACGAGTCCCCCGAGGCCCGCGCCGTCGGCGCCGCCATCTCTGCCCTGACGCGCGGCGCCGCCGAGGCCGCGTCGGGCGACCTGGCCGAGACTTTTGGCGCGCGTGAGCCGATCTCCCTGATCTGGCCGACTCCGCCCGAGTCGCTTCCCGTGCCTGGCCTGGCCGAGGCCGTCCGCGCTGCGCTGGACGCCGCGGCCAGTGCCCCGGGCCTGCGCCACGCCGCCATCTTCACCCTCACTCCGCCGGATGCCGTGGAGGCGCTGCTGGGGGCCGAGACGGGCGGACTCGCTCCTGCCGTCGCCCCGACCCGCCTCGTCTCCACCCCGGATGGCGATGTGATGGAGGTGCCCACCCGCGCTGCCCTACTGGCCGGGGAGGACGCCACCCGCCTCCTGGCCCCGCGCGGCCCTGAAGCCCGAGCCGCCATGGAAGCGGTGCTGCGGCCCTGGATGCATTCCTCTTCCCCCGGCGCCGCCGTCCCCGCGCAGGCTCCGCGACCCGCCCCCAAGCCCCGCCAGCATGCGGTCCATGGCCGTGGTGCCGTGTGGAAGGTTTCGATCGGCGGCCATCGCGTCACCCTGCGCACCATGGAAGGCGCGCATGGCCTCGAGGAAATCTCCCTCAACTTCGCCAAGGATGGCGCGGCTTTCCGCGCCATGGTGGACGCGCTCTGCCATTCCGTGACGGTCGGCCTGAATTCGGGCGTTCGACTCGACGAATATGTGCAGGCCTTCGCCTATACCCGCTTCGGCCCGGCCGGGGTGGTGGAGGGTGATCCGGCCATCCACCGCGCCTCCTCCGTGCTCGACTGGGCCTTCCGCCGCCTGGCATTGGACCATCTCGGCGGCCGCGTCCTTCCGGACCCGACCGATGAGGAGTGCGGCTTCGACCATCTCGGCACCGCCGCGCAGCAACTTCCCCTCCTGCCGGACCTTCCTTCCGCCCCGGCGCCCGCCGCGCGCCGCCGCGCTCTCCGGCTGGTGGGCTGAGCCATGGCGCATGCTGATCAGGGGCGCATCGCCGCCCGCCTCGCTGAGCTGGGCGTAACTCTGCCGGAGCCCGCGGCGCCCATCGCCAACTACGTCCCCGCCGTGATTGCCGGGAAGCTGCTCTTCGTCTCCGGCCAGGTGCCGATGCGCGAGGGCAAGATCGCCTATACCGGCAAGCTCGGCGCCAGTGTGCGGGTCGAAATCGGCCAGCAGGCTGCGCAACTCTGTTTCATCAATGTGCTGGCCCAGGCCCGCACGGTGCTGGGCAGCCTGGACCGCGTGGCGCGGGTGGTGCGGCTGGGTGGCTTCATCGCCGCAGTGCCGGAATTCACCCAGCACGCCCAGGTGATGAACGGCGCCTCCGACATGGCCGTCGCCGTCTTCGACGAGATCGGCCGCCACGCCCGCTCGACCATCGGCGTCCCCTCCTTGCCCGGCGACGCCGCGGTGGAGGTGGAGGCCATCTTCGAGATCGCGTGAATCCCGCCGAGGCCCTGATTCGCCGCTGGATGGAGAGCGGCGATCATTCCCTCCTGGCTGAGGATGTCTCCTGGCGAGTCTCCCCCGGCTACCCCGTGCCGCGCACCGAATGGCGCGGCCGGGCCGAGGTGGAGGGCGAGTTCTTTCCCACCCTGCGCCGCAGCTTTCCGCATTGGCGCATCGCGGTGGATGCCTTCGCGCCCCTGTCGGACGGCCGGCTTCTCGCCAGCGGCGCCTATGACGCGCGCGACTCCACCGGCCGCGAAGGCCGCGTGCCGTTCCTTCATGTCTGGTCCATCCGTGGCGAGGTCATCGCCGGGGTGGAGGCCGTGGCTGATTTCGCCGCCTTCGCCGTGTCCCGGGCGCAGGGCTGATTCCCGCTTGCACCCGGCGCCAGGCGCCGCACATGCCTGCCCATGCCTTCTGAGCTGACCCTCTCGCTGCACCCTCGCATCACCGACATCCCGGCCGAGGAATGGGATGCCTGCGACGAGAGCGGAAATCCCTTCACCTCCCATGCCTTCCTTCTTTCCCTGGAGGAATCCGGCTGCACCGGGCCGCGCACCGGCTGGCTGCCGCAGCACCTGGCGTTGCGCGACGGATCCGGCGCGCTGGTCGCGGTGGCGCCCGCCTATGCCAAGAGCCATTCCTACGGCGAATATGTCTTCGACCATGGCTGGGCCCGCGCCTTCGAGGATGCCGGTGGGCAGTACTACCCGAAGCTCCAGGTGGCCGTGCCCTTCAGCCCCGTGCCCGGCCCGCGCCTGATGGTCCGCCCCGGCAGCGGTGTGCCGCATGGCGCACTTGCCCAGGCCCTGGCGCAGGCAACGGAGGCGCTGGCGCTCTCCTCCTGCCACGTCACCTTCTGCACCCGCGCGGAGTGGGATGTGCTCGGTGAGGCAGGATGGCTGCGGCGCCTTGGCATCCAGTTCCACTGGACGAATGAAGGCTATTCCAGCTTCGAGGACTTCCTCGCCGCCCTATCCTCCCGCAAGCGCAAGGCCATCCGCCGCGAGCGCCGCGATGCGCAATCCGCCGGCCTCACCATGCGCGTCGTGCGTGGCACCGAGATCACGCCGCAGATCTGGCGCCTCTTCCATAAGTTCTATCGCAGCACCACGGATCGGAAATGGGGCAGTCCCTACCTCACCGCCGGCTTCTGGCCGCTGATGGGCGAGCGCATGGGCGACCGGGTCGTGCTGATGCTGGCCGAGCAGAACGGAAAGCCCGTCGCCGGCGCGCTGAACCTGATGGGGCCCGACGCACTCTATGGCCGCAACTGGGGCAGCCTCGTCGAGGCGCCCTTCCTCCATTTCGAGCTCTGTTATTATCAGGCCATTGACTTCGCCATCGCCCATGGGCTGAAGCGCGTGGAGGCTGGCGCGCAGGGCGAGCACAAGATCCAGCGCGGTTACCGCCCCGTGCCAACCTATTCCGCGCATCTCATCGCCCATTCCGGCCTGCGCCGCGCCGTTGCGGATTCGCTGCGCCACGAGCGCGCCGCGATCGAAGCCGAGATGCGGGAACTGGACTCGCTCTCCCCCTATCGCCGCGCAGGTGAGGCATGACGCGCTCCTGATGCTCGGCGCCTATCTGCAGCTCGCCGGCTCCATGGTCCTGGTCGGCCTGAACGTCACGGTGGCGAAGACGCTCGCGTCCGAACTGCCGATTTTCATGATCGTCGGCCTGCGATGCATCATCGCCTGTGCCGTGCTGCTGCCCCTGGCCTTGTGGCAGGACGGCCCCATGCGCCCGGGACGCGGGCTGCTATGGAACCTCTTCCTCCAGGCCGCGGCAGGCACCATCCTCTACAATGCCGGGCTCCTTACCGGCCTGCGCTTCACCACCGCGCTGGAAGGTGGCCTCGTCCTTGCCACCCTGCCGGCGGTTGTGGCCCTCGGCAGCGCCTTCTTTCTGCGTGAGCGCCTGGCGCCGCGTAGCTGGGCTGCGGTGGTCCTGGCCGCCGCCGGCATGGGCGCCATCGTCCTTGCGCGTGGTGGGGAAGGGGAGGGCGGCAGCCTCATCGGCAACGCCCTCATCTTCCTTGGTGTCTGTGGAGAGGCAGCCTATGTGCTGCTGGCGAAGCGCTCCGCGGGCGCGCTGCCGCTGCTCACGGCCAGCCTCTGGATGCAATTCTTCTCGGCTGCCCTGGCGTTCCCTGTCTGGCTGCCGGATGCGGGCGCGGCGTCGCGCCTTGCCGATCCCTGGCTCCTGGCGCTGCTCGTCTTCCACGCGGTGACATCGAGCATCCTCGCCCTCCTGCTCTGGTACGGGGGGCTGAGGCGCGCGCCGGCCGGGATCGCCGGCGTCTTCACCGCCTTCCTCCCCGCCACCGCCGCAGCGACGGCCATCATCTTCCTCGGCGAGGTGCCGACCGTGACGCATGCGTTAGGCTTTGCGTTGCTTTTGGGAAGCATGATGCTCGCGACCTGGCCTTCGAGGACGCGCGCCTGAGACCCTGGCTGATTCTCACCACATCCGATTTGCTCGCGCTCCCACCGGAGGATGTCGCCGCGCGCCTGGCCTATGCCCAGGCCGCGCGCCACGCGACGCTCGAACTGGCGCAGCGCATGGCCTGGGTCTCCACCGCGCGCCTGCTGCAAGCCGCGCTCGCCGCGCCGGAAGCCGCCGGTTGGACGGTGATGTTCGAATACGATCTGCTGAGACTGGAGAAACGCGCCGACTGCGTGATCCTGACCGACCGCGCCGTGCTTGTGCTCGAGATCAAGGACGGTGCGGCAACCCATGCCCTCGCGGATCTCCGCCAGGCTGAGGATTACGCTCTCGATCTGCACGACTTCCACGCCGGCTGCCGCGGCATTCCGGTCGTGCCCGTGCTGGTCGCCACGCGCGCGCCTGCCACGTCTTTCAACCGTCCCCTCATCTGGCATGGCGTGGCAGCGCCTTTCCGTGCGAATGCGGAAGGCCTGGGCGACACATTGCATGCCATCCACAGCTCCATCGGCACACCAGCAAGCGCGCTCGACCATAACGCTTGGCTTGCCGCGCCATACCGCCCGGTGCCGAATGTGCTGGAAGCGGCGGCCATGCTCTTCGACCGGCATCGGAGCGCCGAAATGCTCTCCGCCCGTGCCGATGCTGCCAACCTCACCCGCACCACCCAGGCTGTGCAGCGCGCGATCGACTCAGCGCGCGAGGCCGGCGAGCATGTTGCTGTCTTCGTCACGGGCATACCCGGCGCGGGCAAGACGCTCTGTGGGCTCAACATCGTCTTCGGCGCCTTGCAGGGACATGGCGCGGCCTTCCTGACCGGCAATATGCCACTGATCGACGTGCTGCGCGAAAGCCTTGTCCGCCAGGCCGCGCCCGATGGCAGTAGGCGCCGCGCGCAGGCGCGGGCGCAGGCCGTCACCGCGCTTCAGAACGTCCATCGTTTCCTGGAGCACTATGCCGAGCGACCGCGTGAGCAGCCGGAAGCCCGGGTCATCGTCTTCGATGAGGCCCAGCGTGCATGGGACCGCGCCCAGGCCACCAGGCCGTCCCAGCGCCGCGGCGCCAGCAGGCTGACGGACAGCGAGCCGGCGCATACGCTTGAGATCATGGCACGTCACGGCGACTGGTCCGTGGTGGTGGCCCTCATCGGCAATGGACAGGAGATTAACACCGGCGAGGCGGGGCTTGCGGAATGGGGCCGTGTGATCGCCGGGGCGCCCGGATGGCGGGCCGTGGCGCCGGGGCGGGCCCTGTCAGCCCCCATCACCGCGCAGCGTCTGGCGGAAGGCTCCCAATCCTGGCTGACCTTGGATGACGATCTGGATCTGACCGTCCCCATGCGTTCCGTGCGTGACCCGCAGGGCGCACCCTGGGTCGATGCCGTCCTCTCCGGTGACAAGGAAGCCGCCATCCGCATCGCCCATGAATCCGGCGGCGTTCCTTATTTCGTCACCCGCGATCTCTCCACCATGCGCGCGGCCCTGCGCCATCTCTCCCGGGGCATGCGCCGCGCCGGATTGGTCGCTTCCTCCGGCGCTCGCCGCCTACGCGCCGAGGGGCTGGGCACGCAGGCCGCCGACATCCCGCACTGGTTCCTTGATCGTTGGCCCGATATCCGCGCCTCCGACGCGCTGGAAACCTACGCCACCGAATATGACTGCCAGGGGCTGGAACTGGATCAGGTCGGCCTCGCCTGGGGCGGCGACATGCTGCGCGGCGTGGAGGGCTGGCGCATGCGCAGCCTTTCCGGCCCCCGCTGGAACACCGTCCGCAACGAGACCGAGCGCGCCTTCATCCTGAACACCTACCGCGTGCTGCTCACCCGCGCCCGATACGAGACCGTCATCTGGGTGCCGCCCGGCAGCCCTGCCACGGATGGCGCGTGGCACGATCCCACCCGTGACGCTGCCGAGCTGGATGCCGTCGCGGCCCATCTCCTCGCCTGCGGCGCCCGTCATCTGGAGCCTCTGCCCACCGCAGACCAAGTGCCGGTCCTGCTGTAGAAGCACGCCCATGATTCGCGTGCTCCTCGCCCTCCTTCTCCTCGCCACCCCTGTCACCGCGGCGGAGCTGAAGCTCGCCACCTGGAATGTGGCCTGGCTCACAACGCGGGAAGATGGGAACCGGAACCTTCCCCGGAACCTGAAATCCCGCAGCCGCGGCGATCTCGCCCGCCTGCGCGGCTATGCCGACCGCCTGGCCGCCGATGTCATCGCCCTGCAGGAGGTGGACGGCCCCGAAGGCGCCGCTCTCATCCTCGATCCCGCCGAATGGCGCTTCTTCTTCCCCGATGAGCGTGACGTGCAGCGCAGCGGCATCGCTGTCCGCCGCAACATTCCCGCCCGGCAGAACCCGGATCTCGCCGCGCTGGACCTGAACGCCGGCGCCCGCTTCTCTCTCCGCCGCGGCGTGGACGTGACCGTGGGGGAGGGGCGGTCGTCTCTGCGAATCCTCTCCCTTCACCTGAAGGCCGGATGCCGGGAGCCCGATGACCGCGGTCGCGACTGCGACAACATCGCCCGCCAGGCCGAAATCATCGCCGATTGGATCGAGGCGCGCCGCAAGGCCGGGGAGGCCTTCGCCATCGCGGGCGACTTCAATCGCCGCTTCGACCGCGATCCGCTGATCCTGCCCATGCTGGAACGCGCCGCCCCGCTTACCCGCGCCACCGCCGGCCGCTCCAACCCCTGCTGGGGAGGGCGGCCTTTCATCGACCATATCCTGCTGGGCGGTGCCGCCCGCGACTGGGCGGTTCCGAACAGCCTGCGCGTCCTGGTCTATACCGAACGCCAGCCCGAGTGGCGCAAGCGCCTCTCCGACCACTGCCCCGTCAGCGTGGTGCTGGACATCCCCTGACGCGCTGGCGCGTTGGGAGATCGCAAATCCTGCACGGGAGCAAGCCATGATCCCCCAGCACCCCCTTCGCGACTTCGTTGCCGCATGCCGCGTCACCGATGGCGCCAGCTTCACCCTTGCCGGCCGCCGCACCGATGACGACGGCGATCTCGGTCTCGACAAGCAGCAAGGCAACGAGGCACTGAAGGAGGCTGTCTCCCGCATCTCGGACCAGCAGGAGCGCCTCTATGCCGATGCCCGCTGGTCGGTCCTTTGCATCTTTCAGGCGCCCGACGCGGCGGGGAAGGACGGCGCCATCAAGCATGTCTTCTCCGGCGTGAACCCACAGGGCGTGCAGGTGGAATCCTTCGGCGCGCCCAGCACGCGGGAACGCGCGCATGACTTCCTCTGGCGCCACAACATCGCCCTGCCACGGCGCGGGCGCATCGGCGTGCACAACCGCTCCTGGTATGAGGAGGTGCTGGTGGCGCGGGTGCAGCCATCGATCCTCCAGGCCGCGCCCCTGCCGGCCACGCTGGTCGGCCCGCGGATCTGGGCGGAGCGGCTGGAGGACATCGCCGCGCATGAGCGCTACCTGGCGCGTCAGGGCATGCTGATCCTGAAGTTCTACCTCCATCTCGGCGAGGAGGAGCAGCGCCAGCGGCTGCTGGCCCGCATCGATGAGCCCGCGAAGAACTGGAAGTTCCAGGCCGGCGACATCGCCGACCGGGCGCGGCGCAGCGAGTACCTGGCCGCCTATGACGAGGCGATCCGTGCGACCGCCGCGCCACATGCCCCGTGGTTCGTCATCCCGGCGGATCGCAAATGGCTGGCCCGCCTTCTGGTGGCGGAGGCCGTGGCCGAGGCGATGGAGGCCCTCGACCTCCAGTTCCCGAAGCTGGGCCCGGAGGCGCGGTCATCACTTCTCCGGGCGCGCGACCTCCTCGCCTGACGGCAACTTCCAGGACGAAGGCACAAAAAAAGCTGGCGGGCGGGATTTCTCCCGCCCGCCAGCCATCAATCCATCAGGGCAGAGCGCCGGCCGGTCAGCCAGCCGCCTCCGGCTCCCGCTCCGCCTCACCATCGCCCGAGCCCTCATCGGGCTTGGGCAGGGCCGGCGGCGGCGCCTCGGCGATGTCGAAGCTCAGTGCGCCATCCTTCAGGCCCGCTTTGACCGAGCCACCCTTCACCAGCTTGCCGAAGAGCAGTTCCTCGGCCAGCGGCTTCTTGATGTACTCCTGGATCACGCGAGCCAGCGGACGCGCGCCATAGAGCCGGTCGTAGCCCTTCTCCGCCAGCCACTCCTTGGCGGCCGAGGACAGCTCGATCGTCACGTTCCGATCCGCCAGCTGAGCCTCCAGCTGCATCACGAACTTCTCGACGACGCTGCCCACGATCTCCGGCGTCAGCCCGGCGAAGGGCACCACGGCATCCAGGCGGTTGCGGAACTCCGGCGTGAACAGCCGCTTCACCGCCTCCTCGTCTTCACCCTCCCGGGCCTCGCGGCCGAAGCCGATGGCGGGCTTGGCCATGTCGGAGGCACCCGCATTGGTGGTCATGATGAGGATGACGTTGCGGAAATCGACCGTCTTGCCGTTGTGGTCCGTCAGCTTCCCGTGGTCCATCACCTGCAGCAGGATGTTGTAGAGATCCTGATGCGCCTTCTCGATCTCATCGAGCAGGAGCACGGCATGCGGGTGCTGGTCGATGCTGTCGGTCAGCAGGCCACCCTGGTCGAAGCCCACATAGCCCGGCGGCGCGCCGATCAGCCGGCTGATGCTGTGCCGCTCCATGTACTCGGACATGTCGAAGCGGACCAACTCGATGCCGAGCGTCTTGGAGAGCTGCTTGGCCACCTCCGTCTTGCCGACGCCCGTAGGGCCCGAGAAGAGGTAGTTGCCGATCGGCTTCTCCGGATCGCGCAGCCCGGCGCGGGACAGCTTGATCGCGGCCGAAAGGGCCTCGATCGCCTTGTCCTGACCGAAGACCATCGCCTTCAGGTCACGCTCCAGGTTCTTGAGCGTCTCCTTGTCGTCGGTCGAGACGGACTTGGGTGGGATCCGCGCGATCTTCGCGACGATATCCTCCACATCCTTCAGCGTGACCGTCTTGCGGCGCTTGTTCTCGGGCAGCAGCATCCGGCTCGCGCCGACCTCGTCGATCACGTCGATCGCCTTGTCGGGCAGCTTGCGGTCATGGATGTACTTGGCCGAGAGCTCCACCGCCGCACGGATCGCCTCCGGCGTGTACTTCACCTTGTGGTGCTTCTCGTAGTTGGGCTTCAGCCCGGTCAGGATCTTCACCGCATCCTCGACCGACGGCTCGTTGACGTCGATCTTCTGGAAGCGGCGGACCAGCGCCCGGTCCTTCTCGAAGTGCTGCCGGTACTCCTTGTAGGTGGTGGAGCCGATGCAGCGCAGCGTGCCCTGGGCCAGGGCCGGCTTCAGCAGGTTGGAGGCGTCCATCGCTCCGCCGCTGGTCGCGCCGGCGCCGATCACCGTGTGGATCTCGTCGATGAAGAGGATGGCGCCCGGCTGCTGCTCCAGCTCGTTCACCACGGCCTTCAGCCGCTCCTCGAAATCACCGCGATAGCGGGTGCCGGCCAGAAGGCTGCCCATGTCCAGCGCATAGATGGTGGACTTGAGCAGGACCTCAGGCACGTCCTCCTCGATGATCCGCTTGGCCAGGCCCTCGGCGATGGCGGTCTTGCCCACGCCCGGGTCACCCACGTAGAGCGGGTTGTTCTTGGTCCGGCGGCAGAGGATCTGGATGGTGCGCTCGATCTCCTCGGCGCGCCCGATCAGCGGATCGATCTTACCCTGGACGGCCTTCTTGTTGAGATTGACGCAGTAGTTGGACAGCGCGTCGCCGCCCCGCTTCTGGCCGCCCTCGCGCCGCTCCTCGCCGCCACGGCCCTCGTCCTGGCCCTCGCCATCCTTGCCAGCATTGCCCTGCACAGGGCGCGTCTGGCTGCGGCCGGGGGCCTTGGCGATGCCGTGGGAGATGAAGTTGACCGCATCCAGCCGCGTCATGTCCTGCAGCTGCAGGAAGTAGACGGCATGGCTCTCGCGCTCGCTGAAGAGGGCAACCAGCACATTGGCACCGGTTACCTCGTCGCGGCCCGAGGACTGCACGTGGATCGCAGCGCGCTGGACCACCCGCTGAAAGCCGGCGGTCGGCTTCGGATCGCCCCCGCGGTCAGTCACCAGCCCA
Organism: Roseomonas xinghualingensis; assembly: GCF_025791835.1. Lineage (GTDB taxonomy): Bacteria > Pseudomonadota > Alphaproteobacteria > Acetobacterales > Acetobacteraceae > Roseomonas > Roseomonas xinghualingensis. The sequence continues at coordinate 192,761 of NZ_JAOXLP010000004.1, read as the reverse complement.
GCCAGATCCTTGTCCAGGAACTCGGCCAGGTCGCGCTTGAGCTTGTCCACATCCACGCCACAGGCGCGGAGGACAGTCGTCGCATCCGTATCTTCCGCGAGGCTGAGCAGCAGGTGTTCGAGCGTGGCATATTCATGCCGGCGCTCGCTGGCCAGGCCGAGGGCGCGGTGGAGCGTCTGTTCTAGGTTACGGGACAGCATGTCAGTCGACGCTCCCCTGTCTTATCGGCCGCCGGGATCTCCCGTCTGGGCGTCCACCTGGACGCCGAGCTTGGGGCGGCCGTACGCAAAACATCAATATTGTGTTCGAATCCCCGAACGCGGAGGGGATCGGTCGGTTACGCGATGTATCAGTGCCGACAGGCGCTATCTTGGATCGGCGGGTCATTCTTTCTCAATCGTGCACTGCAGAGGGTGCTGGTTCTGCCGCGCCAAGTCCATCACCTGAGTCACCTTGGTCTCCGCAACCTCATAGGTGAACACCCCGCACACCCCGACGCCCCGCCGGTGGACATGCAGCATGATGCGGGTCGCCTCGTCCCGGTTCTTCTGGAAGAAGCGCTCCAGCACATGCACGACGAACTCCATCGGCGTGTAGTCGTCGTTGAGCATCAGCACCTTGTACATGGTCGGCTTGCGCGTGCGGGGACGCGCCTTGACCACGACCCCGGTTACGGGGCCGCCCTCACCGGCGCCGCCACCCGGCGGCCCGTTGGGCCGCGTGGGCTCGTTGCCACCCTTGCCGGGATCTTCGGGGGTATTGCCCTGATTGCCTCTCGGGCGCCTGTCCTGCTTGCTCATCGCCCTGCCATGGTCTCACGGATCGCTGGCTTGCCAAGGGTAAGCCGCGCCCGCTGCGCTGAAATTATCCGGAGGTAAGAATATCGGATCGTGTCACGCGAGGTGAAGCCTCGCGCGCATCACGCGCCCCGCCTCGCACAGGCCAGATATGGGGTGCAACCCGTGCTCGCGCCAGGGTCTGGGTGCATGGCCGAAACGCGAAAAGCCCCGCCCACCGGCCCGGAAGGGGCAGGGGAGCGGGGCTCGTCGGGTTGGGCTGGCCGGCGGGTATCGCCGCCGGCCAGCCCAGGGGGATCAGGCGGCGAGCGGCTTGGCCGCGCGCTCGACGGCCAGGGTCATGCGCTGGGTCACCGGGGCCGCCACCTGCTCGGCGAGGCGGTAGGAGGCCTCCTGGAGCTTCGCAGTCTCAGAGATCACGCGGTCCAGCGTGCCACGCGCATAGGTCGTCTGGATCTCGGCGGCCTCCTTCAGGCTCTTCACGCCGGAGAGGGCGCGCGCGCTCTCCAGGGCATGGTCCGTCAGGGACTGGGCGAAGGCGAAGGCCTGGCGGCTGATATCCTGCGAGCCGCTCATCCAGGTTTGCGCCACCTGGGCGAGAACCTCGGCATTGCCGCGCGAGAACTCGGCGAGTTCCTGGGCGGCCTTCATGCTACCCTCGGCGGCCTTGCTGGCCTGCTCCATGCTGCGCTCCATGGCGGTGCGCATCTGGCTCGTGCCAGCGGCGGCGAAGGAAGCAGCCTGGTTGGTGGCCTGGGTTGCCTGAGTGGTGGCGGTGTCGGCGGCGTCGCTGATGCTGCTCACGGTGTCAGACGTAATGCGGGCAATCTTCGGGGGCTGATTGGCCATGTGACATCTCCTGGAAGTCCGTTGCGGCAGTCCATGATCGGCGCCACAGCTATGCTGCGCTGCAACATGACTTTTGTACTCACCGAAACGATCGCTAGTCCAGAACTTTTTGCAGTGCACAATCACAATTTCATAATCGGGCGGAAACTTCCTGGGCGGGGGAAAAAATACTGCGATTTCCGCCCGGTAAGAGAAATTCTTGTGGTGCCCGATAGACATGCAACCACTGCATCCCTTATCGTCAGCGCAAGGATACGGCTGGGGGGCCGTGCCCGCTGCCCGGTTGGGGCAGACGATGCCGATCCCGCAAGGCGGGACTGCAAGCAGGGGGATGGCTGCATGGTTTACGGTGTCACCGCGTGGCGCGGCTTGCGGCCTCGTCTGGCGCGGCTGCGCAGACTCGGCCTGCCGTCGGCGATCTCGCCCCTGGCCAGGCAGGCACGCTCGATTGCCGCCCTGGGCCTGGCGGTGATCCCCGCTTTGCTGGCTGCGCAGCCCGCTGCCGCCCAGATCGGCAGCGACCGTTATGCCTCCTTCATCATGGATGGCCGCACCGGCAACGCCCTGGGCGGCGCCAATGCCGACGTGCCGCGCTATCCGGCCTCCCTGACCAAGATGATGACTCTCTACATGCTGTTCGAGGCGATGCGCGAAGGCCGCGTCACCATGAACAGCCGCATTTACATCAGCGAGGAGGCAAACAGCCGGATACCCTCCAAGCTGGGTGTCCCGCCGGGGATGACCATCCCGGTCGAGGTGGCGATCTACGCCCTGACCATGAAGTCCGCCAATGACGTGGCGGTAGCGGTTGGCGAGGCCCTGGCCGGCTCGGAGGAGCGCTTCGCCCAGTTGATGACCCAGCGCGCGCGCCAGCTGGGCATGACCAACACCACCTTCCGAAATGCCTCCGGCCTGCCGGATTTCGATCAGGTCACCACGGCGCGGGACATGGCCACTCTTGGCCGCCGCCTCTACCTGGATTTCCCGGAGCGCTGGCACTTCTTCGGCAATGCCAGGATCCGCAGCGGCAATTATGCCTTCCGCAACCATAACCGCATGCTGAGCGAGTATGAGGGCGTGGACGGGGTGAAGACCGGCTATATCAACGCCTCGGGCTTCAACAACGTCGTTTCCGCCCAGCGGGGCGGCCAGCGCGTCTTCGTCTCCGTCTTCGGCGGCTCCTCCTGGGTGGAGCGAGACCGCCACGCCGCCATGCTGCTGGATGACGGCTTCTCCCGCCTTGGCGTTGCCCCGTCCCGTGCTCCGGAGGCGGCAATCGCCATGGCCCGGGCCCCGTCCTTCGCTGGCCGGGCGCGTGCCGCAACCGTGGCATCCGCGCCGCGCGGGAACATCCGCCAGGTCGCGTTGCGCACCGCCCGCCCCGCCCCGCCCCGGGCGGCCGAGCCACGCAGCCGTGTTGTGGCCGCCGCTCGGGCCCGCCCCGCCGTGCGCGCCGTGGCCAAGCCCGCTCCGCGCGCCGGTACCCGCGCCGCCGCGGCGCGCACGCGCCGGGTCGTGGAGCAGGGGGATGGCGGCCGCCTCGTGCGCGTCGCCGCTGCCCGCCGCACCAAGCCGCAGGCGCCGCCCGCCCGCCGTTGAGCCGCCGGGCAGATCCCCGGGCAGATCCATTGAGGAAGGGGGCCGGTTCGCCGGCCCCCTTTTTGATTCAGGCGCCCTGCCTCAGGCCATGCCGCCGCGCGCCGAAACGGGCCAGAGGCACTCCACCCGGCCGCGCCGGATGCCGACATACCAGTCGTAGCGATCGACCGTCGGGTCGCAATGCCCCGGCACGAGCCGCAGCCGCTCACCCAGCTTCGGCCGTGCAGCGCCCTCCACCACCAGCGCCCCATGCTCATCCGAGGCGCCGGAATACCGCAGCCCGGGGCGCTCCCAGACCAGCGGCAGGCCGGAATCCACCGCCACGGCCTTGTGCCCGGCATCCAGCACCGCCACCCCGTCACGCGGCGCCGACATCACCTGGGCCAGGACGAAAAGGCTCTGCCGGAAGGCAGGGGGATGGCCGTTGGCGGCGTAATCCGCATCCATGAAGGCATAGGAACCGGCCTGGATCTCGGTCCAGAGCCCCGCTTCCAGTTCCAGCTCATAGGTGCCAGTCCCCGCACCGCCCACGATGGGGCAGGGGAGGCCCCGCTGGTGCAGCTGCTCCAATGTCCGCCGCACCCCCTCAGCTGCACCGGCGATGGCGGCACGCCGCCCCTCGATGCTCCGCCTGTGCTGGGCATTGCCATGATAGGCCTGGAGCCCGCCGAAGATCAGATGCGGGGAGGCCGCGATGCGCTCGGCCAGAGCCACAGCTTCCGGCCCCGGCGCCACGCCGCAGCGGCCGGCGCCCACATCGATCTCCACCAGCACCTCCATCCGCCGCCCGGCCGCCTCGGCGACCGCGGCGATGGTATCGATCCCTGCCGCGTCATCGGTACAGACGGCAACCTTCGAGATGCCCGACAACGCCGCCAGCCGCCGCAGCTTGCGCGGATCCACCACCTGGTTGGAGACGAGGATGTCCGGGATGCCGCCCCAGGCCAGCGCCTCGGCCTCCGCCACCTTCTGCACGCATTGCCCGATCGCCCCCCGCCGCATCTGCAGATTCGCGATCACCGCCGACTTATGCGTCTTCGCATGGGCACGCAGCTTCGCTCCCGTTCCAGCCAGCTGGGCCGCCATGGCGTCCAGATTGGCTTCGAAGGCATCGAGATCGAGCAGAAGAGCAGGGGTATCCACCTCCTCCTCGCGCATTCCGGGCTCAGCGGGAGGGGGTTGCAGCATGGATTCGGTCACTCCGTCGTCGCCGGGATGCTAGCGGGACGGGAGGGATGCGTCAGGCCTAATGCCCTCCGCTGCGCCGCCGCCAGGCCGGTGCCTCGGCCAGATGGCGCGGTACCGCCCAGGCGCGGGCACGCATCGGCCCTCGTGCGGTCTGCACCCGGACAGGAATGAGGTGGTAGCAGGGGCCCTCATAACGCCGCAGCGCCGCCAGGGCACGCGCGGAGGGGCGTATCAGCGCCCCCTTCACCCAGCCGCGCTGATCGCGGAGCAGTGTCGGATAAAGGGTGCCGCGAAAGCGAACCCGCGCGAAGCCGGCCAGCACGGCAGGCTGCATCGCGCGGGGAAGTCCGGGATCGCCGGACTCGCGCGCCAGTACGCGCGGGTCCAGCAGCGTCCCGTAGAGGAAAAGCGGGATCAGTGCCCCGCATTCTCCCCCGAGAAATCCGGCGCCGCGAGGCCGCTGGCTTCCAGCTGCTTTGCGATTCCGGCCTTCAGCCGCTCCAGCCCCTCGGCGCTCTTCGCCTCGGCGCGGGCCACCAGCACCGCCTGGGTGTTGGAGGCGCGCAGCAGCCACCAACCATCCTCGGTCAGCACGCGCACGCCATCCACGTCCTGTACCTTGGCGCCTTCGGCGGCCAGGCGGTCCTTCACCTCCTGCACCACCTTGAACTTGCGGTCCTCGGCGCAGTCGAAGCGCAGCTCCGGCGTGTTGATGACCTTCGGCATGGCGTCCCGCACCGCAGACAGCGTTTCGGACATGCGGGCGACGATGCCGAGCAGGCGCACGGCCGAATAGGGCGCGTCGTCGAAGCCGTACCACTTGTCGGCGAAGAAGATATGGCCGGACATCTCGCCCGCCAGCGGCGCCCCGGTCTCCGCCATCTTGGACTTGATGAGGGAGTGGCCGGTCTTCCACATCAGTGGCTTGCCGCCGGCCTTCGCCACCTCGTCGAACAGCACCTGGCTGGCCTTCACATCGGCGATGATCGTCGCGCCGGGCTTGGCCTTCAGCACATCCCGCGCGAGCACGACCAGGAGCTGGTCGCCGAACAGGATGTTCCCCTCATTGTCCACCACGCCGATGCGGTCGGCGTCGCCATCGAAGGCGATGCCCAGATCGGCGCCCTGGCGCGCCACCTCGGCGATGATCTGCTCCAGGTTCTTGGCCACCGTCGGGTCGGGATGATGGGCCGGGAAGCGCCCATCGATCTCTCCATTGATGACGGTGTGCTCGCCGGGCAGCCGCGCCGCCAGCATCTTGGTGATCTCGGCGCCCGAGCCGTTGCCCGGGTCCCACACCACCTTCAGCTTGCGCTCGCCGCCGTCATAATCCTTCAGCATCCGCGCGACATACTCCTCGGAGATGTCCGCGTTGCGGGAGGAGCCCTGAGCCTCCTCCACCACGTCGCCCTCGGCGGCCATCCGGCCCAGCTTCTGGATGTCCGCGCCGAAGAAGGGCTTCTTGCCGATCATCGACTTGAAGCCGTTGTAGTCTGGCGGATTGTGGCTGCCCGTCACCATCACGGCACCGTCGGTGCCGAAATGGTAGGCGGCGAAATAGAGCATCGGCGTCGGGCCGCAGCCGATGCGGATCACCTCCAGCCCGCAGGCGACCAGCCCGGCCACCAGCCGCTCCTCAAGCATCGGGGAGGAGAGGCGGCCGTCATAGCCGACCGCCACCTTTGTCCCGCCGCCGCGCTTCACGATGGAGCCGAAGACCCGCCCGATCGCGAAGGCGTCCTCGCCCGAGAGGGTTTTCCCCACCACGCCGCGGATGTCGTACTCGCGCAGGCTCGTGGGGTCGAAGCGGTGGCTGAAGCTGGTCATCTGCAGGCGTTACCTCTCAAGAGCGTCCGATGGACTGGTACTGGAAGCCAGCCTCGCGGAAGGCAACGGGATCCCAGGCGTTCCGGAGGTCCAGGACGACATCCCCCTTCATCGCACTCTTCAGGCGTTGAGGCGACAGCGCACGGAACTCGTTCCATTCGGTCAGGAGCACCACCGTATCCGCCCCCTCGGCCGCTTCCATGGCGGAGTCGGCGAAGTGGGTGGAGGCCGGCATCAGCTGCTTGGCATGGGCGGGCTGCGGGTCATAGACGCGCATGGTAGCCCCGGCGGCAGCCAGCTTCGGCACCAGGACGAGCGAGGGCGCGTCGCGCATGTCGTCCGTCTCGGGCTTGAAGGTCAGGCCCAGCACCGCGATTGTCCGCCCCTCCACGGAGCCGCCCATGGCCGCGATCACGCGTTCGGCCATGGCCTCCTTGCGGGCCTCGTTGGCGGCGATGGTCTGCTCCACGATGGTCGCGGGCGCGCCCAGCTCCTGCGCGGTGCGGGCCAGGGCCAGCGTGTCCTTCGGGAAGCAGGAGCCGCCATAGCCCGGGCCCGCATGCAGGAACTTGCGCCCGATGCGGCCGTCCAGCCCCATGCCACGCGCCACGTCATGCACGTCGGCGCCCGCCTTCTCGCAGAGATCGGCCATCTGGTTGATGTAGGTGATCTTCACCGCCAGGAAGGCGTTCGCCGCATACTTGATCAGCTCGGCCGTCTCGATCCCCGTCTGCACGATCGGTGTCTCGATGAGGTAGAGCGGGCGGTACAGCCGGCGCAGCACCTGGAAGGCGCGGTCGCTCTCGGCGCCGATCACCACGCGGTCGGGCCGCATGAAGTCGCTGATCGCGCTGCCTTCGCGCAGGAACTCGGGGTTGGAGGCGACGTCGATCTCCAGATCCGGCCGCGTCCGCTGCAGCAGCTCCTTGATCTTCCGCCCCGTGCCCACCGGCACGGTGGACTTCGTTACCAGCACCAGCGGCTTCTTGGCCGCCTTCGCCACCTGCTCCGCGGCGCCGAAGACATAGGTGAGGTCCGCATGCCCATCACCGCGGCGGGAGGGCGTGCCGACGGCGAGGAAGACGGCATCCGCGCCTTCCATGGCCTCCGTGAGGTCGGTGGTGAAGGAAAGGCGCCCATCGCGCACATTCTCGGCGACCAGCTTGTCCAGGCCCGGCTCATAGATGGGGATGCGGCCGGACCGGAGCGCCTCGACCTTCGAGACCTCCGTGTCCACCACGCAGACATCCACGCCGAACTCGGCAAAACAGGCACCCGAGACGAGCCCGACATAGCCCGCCCCAATCATCGCTACGCGCATGCTGTCTCCTCAGAATCCTCAGGAACCGGGCAAGCCGATCCCTGCCGCCCGGACACTCAGATCCGGTCGGTTTGGCAGGATGGCCATTGAGTTATGGAATTAACTCAACCCATGTATTTCGGCAGGAAGCTCCGGACGGCCTCGGCCAGGTCCGGCCGCTTCAGGGCGAATGCGATCTGCGCCTCCAGGAAGCCCGCCTTGTCGCCGCAGTCGAAGCGGCGGCCCTCGTAGCGCAGGCCATGGAAGGGCTGCTTGCCGATCAGCTTCGCCATGCCGTCGGTCAGCTGCACCTCGCCGCCGGCGCCCTTCTCCATCGCGGCCAGGTACTGAAGCACCTCCGGCATCAGCACGTAGCGCCCGATGATGGTGAGGTTCGAGGGCGCCTTCTCCACCGGCGGCTTCTCGACCAGCCCCTTCACGGAGACCAGCCGGCCCTTGTCCTCCAGCACATCGAGCACGCCATACTTGTTGACACGCTCCATCGGCACTTCCTCGATGGCGACGACGTTGCCACCGGTCTCCATATAGGCGTCGGCGAGCTGCTTGGTGCAGGACACCTCGCACTGCATCAGGTCATCGGGCAGCAGGATGGCGAAGGGGTCGTTGCCGATGAAGGTACGCGCGCACCAGATGGCGTGGCCCAACCCCATGGGAACCTGCTGGCGCACGGTGGTGATGCTGCCGGGCTCCACCGCGCTCGCGCGCAGCTCCGCCAGGATCGCATCCTTCGCGCGCTCCTTCAGCGTGCGCTCCAGCTCATAGGCAACGTCGAAATGCTCGACGATCGCCGTCTTGCCGCGCCCGGTGATGAAGCAGAACTGTTCGATGCCGGCGGCGCGCGCCTCTTCCACCGCGTACTGGATAAGAGGCTTGTCGACGATCGGCAGCATTTCCTTGGCCAGCGCCTTGGTGGCGGGCAGAAAACGTGTCCCGAGCCCGGCAACGGGCAGGACGGCCTTCTTCAACGGCTTCGGCACAGGCGGTGAATCCCCTGGTGTGGTTGGCCCGAGATGTGCCATGTCGCGCTATAGTTGGGAATGCCAGCGGACAGGCATTGACAGGGCTTAACTGGCCCAAATTCTGCGTCAATCTGCTCCCTTTTTTGTATAACGTTCTAGTCTAGTAATAAATCCCGAGCCGCATTCAGCCGCGCCGCGAGCCAATCAGACCCCCCCGCATCCGGATGCACGGCCCGCATCAGCCGGGCATGCGCGGCCCGGATCTCGGCCTCGCTTGCCCCTTCGGACAGGCCGAGAATGGAAAGCGCCTCCGCCCGGTCCATGCCCCCGGAATGGCTTGCCGATCCCCCATTCCGCCATCCGGAATGGCTTCGATCCAGCCAGGCCTCCAGCAGCGGCACGCTCTCCGGATCATCGGCGGCCGCTTCTGCCAGAAGGGCCCGTAGCTCCTCCAGGGTGAGTTCCGCTAGGTCCCGACCCGCCTGACGGCCCCGTAGCACCTTGCCCGACAGGGTGCCGGTGCCGGGGTCGAGGCGCATGGAGAGCATCGCCGTCTCTACCGTATCGGCCGGCCTGCCGCCGAAGGAGCCGGGCGGCAGCCTTGCCTTCCACCAGCGCCAGAGCAGGGGCCCGAACAGCGCCAGGGCCCAGATCAGCTGCCCCGCCCGCCCCGAGAACAACAGTGCCATGACAAGGACGGCCCCAAGGGCCGCTGCCGCCACCGCCAGCCCCCACTTCACCTGCGCCAGGCTGGCCGAGCCGAAGGCATAGAGCCCGCCAATTACCAGTGCCAGCAGGGCCGTTCCGCCTGCCAGCCAGATCATCGGGGTGGCCCCGGAAGCTGCGCCAGCAGGGCGCCCGCGCCTGGCAGCCGCGCCAGCGCCTCCCGGCCGCCCGCGGCATAGGCGGCGGCGCCACGCAGCAGATCCGCCAGTGCGCGCGGGCTCCGGTGGTCGAAGGGTGCCCAGGCGCCACCCGAATGCTTGGCGATTCCACGCAGCACCCCGGTCGCACACGGATCGTCCTCCTCCTGGAAGACGAAGGCCGGCACGCCTCTCGCGCCCAGCCGGGCGGCGGCGCGCCAGATCGGGTCCGGCTCCTCCTCCACCGCATCGCCAACGAAGACCAGCGCGTGCAGTCGCTCCCGCGCCGCCTCCGCCTCCGCATGGCGCAGCAGCCGCAGGATCTGCGTATGCCCGCCAAGGCATGTCACGCCGGTCATCCGCTGCGCCAGCGCCGCCGAATCGGAGAGGAAGGGCGTGGCCATGAACTCCCCATGTCCCCGGTAGAAGGCGAGGCTCACTGCCAACTGCCCGGCTGTCGCAGCGAACATCTCCGCCTGCACATGGCAGGCGCGGTCCCAGGTCGGCTGGCGGCTGGCCGTCGCATCCACCGCGAAGATCAGCCGCGCGGGGGAGGGCGCTACGCGCAGTGCCGGTAGCGAGGCTGCCTTTTGCAGGAAGGCGGATACGGCATTGCCGGGCTGGGTGGGAACGGGCGGTTGGGCCATGGATGGATTATGGGGTGCCGTGCCCCTTCGCGGAACGGATGACATGGGCTGAAGTGGCATGGTCCAGATGCCTGCCTTAGCCTCGCCCAGAAACAGGGAGCGCCAATTCATGCGCCGCCGCCACCTCCTGCTCGTCAGCTGCATCGCCTTGCCGGTCACGATCGGCGCCTATGCCCAGGCAGAGGCGGAGCGGCAGTTCGATGCGGCTGTGGCCCGCCTGCGCGCGGAACTCGGTCCGGAAGGCGCCGTCGAATGGCAACGCCGCAGCATCGACCCGGTGAGCGGCACCGTCCGGATCGAGGGCCTGTCAGTCCGCAAGGGGACGGACCGCCTGAGCATCGCGGAGGCAAGCCTCTCCGATCTGCGCCAGGACCGCATCGGCCGCGCCAGCTTCTCCGGCCTACGGATGGAGGGGGCGCCGCGCCAGGGTGACTCCCATCGCACCACTCTGAGCGCCGGGCGGATCACGCTGGACGCCCTGCTCCTTCCGGCAGGGCGGGATGGCGCCGTGAACTGGGCCGCCGCCGCCGTGGAGGGTGCCGTGGCCGAAGGCTTCCGCGCCGAGGTCGAAAACAGGGGCGAGGCCGCGATTGGTCGGTTCACTATCTCTGGCTACCAGCCCGGCGCGCTGCGGGAGGTCGTGATGGAAGGCTTCCGCTTTGCCGACAATACCGATGGCAGCACCCGGATGCAGCTTGGCCGTGCCCGCTTGGCCGGGACCGTTCTGCCGCGCATCGGCCAGCCCTTCGATCCCTGGGGCCTCGCCGCCGATGCCGTGCTGCTGGAGGGGGTGGAGATCTCCACGGAGAAGCGCGGGGCGACCATCCATCTCGGCCGCGTGCAGATCGATGGCTGGGGGGAGGGACGCCTTACCACCCTGGCCGCGGAAGGGCTCGGCACCACGGGCAACGCGCCGAAGACCGGCGACTTCACGGTCGAACTCGGCCGCCTCGGCTTCTCCGGCGTCGCGGCGCGAGACATTGCCTATGCCCACCTCCATGACCGGAATCCGCCGCTGCCGGTACCAAGCCAGGATCAGGATGGGCTGCTGGAGGGCCTTTCCATCTCTCTGGGAGGCGCCCCTCTGCTCCGGATCGGCGCCGTGCGGGGCCGCAACAGCTGGGATCCGGCCGCACCGGACACGCAGATCGGCACTGCCTCGCTGGAAGGGCTGGCCCTGGATCTACCCGGGGAATATGGCGGCGCCTGGCTCGATGCCCTCGGTTTCAAGAGCATTCTTGGTCGGATGGAGCTCGGGACCCGGCTGATCCCGCAGGATGGCCGGATGATCGTCGATCCCTTCACCATCGAGGCCACGGGCATGGGCAGGCTCGGCTTCACCATGGACATGCGTGGCATCGAGATGCCCCCGCCCGGCCAACCCTCCATGGCCAAGGATGATCCTTTCGCCCTGATGGCCAGGTGGTCCGTCGCCGGCCTCGCCATCCGCTACACGGATGAAGGGTTGTTGCAGGCAATGCTCGTCCAGCAGGCGACGCGCGAGCGCGTGACGGAGCAGCAGTTGCAGGATCGCTACGCCCGGATGATGCTTCGCGCGCCCGTGTCGGGCTCGGCACGGGGCAAGGAGCCGCCGGCCATCCGGCAGATCCGGGAGGCCCTGGCTGCTTTTGCCCGGAATCTCGGCACGATCGAGATCGCCATGCGCCCGCCCGCCCCCGTGCCGCTCCTCGACCTCGCGGGTTTGGCCGCGTTGCCGGGGGAGCGGACGGTGCGGGAGCTGAACATCACCGTCACCTCCACAGTGCCCGGCACGGGCAGCAGCGGTGAGAAGCCGCCGCCGCTCTGAGCCGGGCGCCTCAGGCCGGTTGCGCGGCGGCGATGGCCGAGAGGTTCACGATGCCCCGTGCGGTGGTGGAGGGCACCATCACATGCACCGGCTTGTTCATGCCGAGCAGGATCGGGCCCACCTGCAGCCCGTCAGCGGCCGCCTTGAGCAGGTTGTAGGCGATATTCGCCGCATCGAGATTCGGGAAGACCAGCAGATTGGCCGAGCCGGTCAGCTGCCCATCCGTCACCAGCCGGTCGCGGATCGCGGGCTCCAGCGCCGCGTCGCCATGCATCTCGCCATCGACCTCCAGCGAGGGGTCGCGCTCGCGGATCATCTTCAGCGCGCGGCGCATCTTGCGGGCCGAGGGTGCGTCCGAGGCACCGAAGGAGGAATGGGACAGCAGCGCCACGCGCGGTGCCACCCCGAAGGCGCGCACCTGCTCGGCGGCCAGGCAGGTCATCTCCGCCACCTGCTCCGCCGTCGGATCCACCAGCAGATGGGTGTCCACGAAGAACAGCGTGCCGGCCGGCAGGATTACGCCCGTCATGGCATAGACGCGCCCGGCATCGGGGCGCTTGCCCACGATGTCGAAGGCCTGATGCCAATGTGTCATCCAGTCGCCCGTGCCGCCGACAATGGCGGCATCGACCTGGCCTGTCTCCAGCAGCAGCGTCGCGGCAACGGTGGGGCGCGTCCGCAGCGCGCGCGCCGCCGCATCGATGGGAATCCCCCGGCGGCCGACCTTGCTCTGATAGAGCGCGAGCAGCGGCGCGAAGGCCTCCTCATCCGCCTCCGGGTCCATCACGGTCACGCTGCCGCCCAGCTCCATCCGCAGGCCCATGGTGCGGACCTTCTCGGTGATCACTTCGCGGCGGCCGATGATCACCGGCTCGGCGATGCCCTCGTCCAGCACGGTCTGCACCGCGCGAAGCGTCCGCTCATCCTCGCCCTCGCCATAGGCGATGCGGCGGTTGGCGCCGCGCGCAGCGGCAAAGACCGGACGCATCAGGTCGCCCGAGCGGAACACGAAGCGCTCCAGCTCGCGCCGGTAGGCATCGAAATCCTCGATCGGGCGCGTGGCCACGCCGGAATCCATCGCCGCGCGCGCGACGGCGGGCGCGATCTCCAGGATCAGCCGGGGGTCGAAGGGCTTGGGGATGATGTATTCGGCCCCGAAGATGGGGGCATGCCCGCCATAGGCCGCGACCACCACCTCGCTCGCCTCCGCCCGCGCCAGCCGCGCGATGGCCTCCACGCAGGCGACCTTCATCGCCTCGTTGATCGTCGTCGCGCCCGCATCCAGCGCGCCACGGAAGATGAAGGGGAAGCAGAGGACGTTGTTGACCTGATTCGGGTAGTCCGAGCGGCCCGTCGCCACGATCGCATCGGGGCGGGTGAGGCGCACCGCCTCGGGCAGGATCTCGGGTTCGGGATTCGCCAGCGCCAGGATCAGCGGCTTCGGCGCCATGGAAGGCAGCCACTCCGGCTTCAGCACGCGCGGCGCCGAAAGCCCGAGGAACACATCCGCGCCCGGCAGCGCCTGCTCCAGCGTGCGCTCATCCGTCGCGCGCGCGTAGCGGGCCTTGTAGGGGTCCATCAGGACCGTGCGGCCCTCATACACCACGCCTTCGATGTCGCAGACGGTGATGTTCTCGCGCGTCGCGCCCATCGCCACCAGCAGGTCGAGGCAGGCCAGCGCCGCGGCACCCGCGCCGGAGGTGACGATCTTCGCCTGCCCGATCGGCTTGCCCTGCAGCAGCAGGCCGTTGCGCACGGCGGCGGCCACGATGATCGCGGTGCCATGCTGGTCGTCATGGAAGACCGGGATCTTCATGCGGGCGCGCAGCGCGCTCTCGATCTCGAAGCACTCGGGTGCCTTGATGTCCTCGAGATTGATGGCGCCGAAGCTCGGCTCCAGCACGGCGACGGCCTCGACGAATTTCGCCGGGTCGCGCTCGTCCACCTCGATGTCGATCGAGTCGATATTGGCGAATTTCTTGAAGAGGACCGCCTTGCCTTCCATCACCGGCTTGGAGGCGAGTGCTCCGATGGCGCCGAGCCCGAGCACGGCGGTGCCATTGGTGATGACCGCGACCATGTTGCCGCGGACGGTGTAGTCATAGGCCTTGCTGGGATCGGCCGCGATCTCCATGCAGGCAGCGGCGACGCCGGGGGAATAGGCAAGCCCCAGATCACGCTGGGTTGCCATGCGCTTGATCGGCTCAATGGAGAGCTTCCCCGGGCGCGGCAGCCGGTGATAGTCCAGCGCGGCCTTGCGGAAATCCTCGTCCATCGACACGTCCTTTTCGCCGCCTGCCGCCAGGGCGGCCCGTCTTCATGGACGGAGGGTGGCGGACGGACGCGGCGCTATCAACCGAGTGAGAGAGAAATTGGTGCGGTCAAGAAGATTCGAACTTCCACGGGGTTTCCCCCACCAGCACCTCAAGCTGGCGCGTCTACCATTCCGCCATGACCGCTGGCTGGGGGCGGCGTATAACCGATGAATGCGGAGGCAGCAACTGGGCTTCCGGCTCCGGAATGGTTGATTTCTGAAGAACGCGTTCCGGTGCCCGATGCACTGGCCGCGATGGAGGCCCGTGCGGCCGCCATCCGGGCCGGAACGGCGGGGGAAGCCGTGTGGCTGGTGGAGCATCCGCCTAGCTACACCGCCGGGACATCGGCGCGCCCTGAGGGCTTGCTGGAATCGCGCTTTCCCACCTTCGAGGCGGGGCGTGGCGGCCAATGGACCTATCACGGCCCCGGCCAGCGCACGGCCTATGTGATGCTGGACCTCACCCGCCCCCACGGCACCATCCCGGCCCGCGATGTGCGCGCCTATGTGCATGGGCTGGAGGAATGGGTGATCCGCGCCCTGGACCGCTTCAACATCCGGGGCGAGCGTCGCGAGGGCAGGGTCGGCATCTGGGTGCAGGACCGGGCCAACGGCACCGAGTCGAAGATCGGCGCCATCGGGGTCCGGGTCTCACGCTGGGTGAGCTGGCACGGAATCGCGCTGAATGTGGATCCGGACCTGTCGCATTTCGGCGGAATCGTGCCCTGCGGCATCGCCGAGCACGGCGTGACCAGCCTGCATGCCCTGGGCATCCCCGCGACCATGGAGGAGGCCGATTCGGCCCTCATCGCCGCCTGGGCCGAGGTGTTCGGGGACCGAACCTGAAGTCTCAGGGGCCATCACGAAAACAGCCCCAACGAAAAAGGGCGCCCCGAGGGGCGCCCTGTTCTCATCTCACCGCCGGCTGTCGCGGAAGTCGGCTTCACGCCAGCTGCGGTCCTTGCGCTCCGCGTCTGGCCGGCGCTGGCCCTGCCCGGCGGAGCGCCCCGGCTGGCCCTGGCCACCGCCCGGACGGCCCTGCGCATGGCGCTGGCCCTCGCGCTGCGGCCCACCACGGCCCTGACCCTGGCCGCCGCCATCGCGGCGCGGTCCGCGCTGCTGCTGGCGGTGCGGCGGGCGCGGCACCGGGCCGGTGGGGATATCGCCCTCGGCCGGCACCTGCTGGCGGGTCAGCTTCTCCACGGCGCGGAGGAGCGCGACCTCGTCCGGGGCCACCAGCGCCACCGCCTCGCCCGAGGCGCCGGCACGGGCCGTGCGGCCGATGCGGTGCACATAGGTCTCCGGCACTTCCGGCAGGTCGTACTGGATGACATGCGTCACGCCATCCACGTCGATGCCACGGGCGGCGATGTCGGTCGCCACCAGGATCGGCGCCGTGCCCTTCTTGAAGGCATCCAGCGCCCGCTCGCGCTGCCCCTGGCTCTTGTTGCCATGGATGGCGCCGGCGGCGAGGCCGTCCTGCTCCAGCTGCTTCACGATGCGGTCGGCACCGTGCTTGGTGCGGCTGAACACCAGTGCGCGGCCCACGCCATCGGCCTTCAGAAGCTGCGCCAGCAGGGTGCGCTTGCCATCGGCACGGGTGTGGATCACGCGCTGGTTCACACGCTCGGCCGTGGTGGAGACCGGCGTGACCTCGACCCGCACCGGATCGGGCAGCAGCTCCTTGGCCAGCTTGGCGATGTCGTCCGGCATGGTGGCCGAGAAGAACATCGTGTGCTTCGTGCGCGGCAGCATGCCGGCCACGCGCCGGATGGTCGGCCAGAAGCCGCGATCCAGCATCTGGTCGGCCTCGTCCAGGACGAAAACCTCAATCCCGTCCAGCTTCATGGCGCGCTGGTTGAGCAGGTCCATCAGGCGGCCCGGCGTCGCGATCAGCACGTCCACGCCCTTGGCCATGGCGCGCTTCTGCGGATTCTCCGGCACGCCGCCGAAGACCAGCGCCGTGCTCGGGCGGATGTGGCGGCCATAGGCCCGGATGCTCTCATGGATCTGCGAGGCCAACTCGCGGGTCGGGGAGAGGATCAGGGCGCGGCAGGTGAAGGGCGCCGCGCGGCGCGGGTTCTCGGCCAGCCGGTGCAGCAGCGGCAGGGCGAAGGCCGCCGTCTTGCCGGTGCCGGTCTGGGCGATGCCCAGCACGTCCCGGCCCTGGATGGCGGCCGGGATGGCCTGGGCCTGGATCGGGGTGGGGGTGGTGTAACCCTCTTCCTCAAGCGCGCGCAGCAGCGGCGCGGCGAGGCCGAGTTCAGTGAACTGAGTCATGGATTCCAATCGGGGCAGCCCATCCGGGGCCGCCAAGGCGGGTGGAAGCGCCCCGCGTGTCCGGTCGCATCCAAAGGCATCGGAAGATTGCCGCCCCGGTCAGGGCCGCGCGCATCATTGCGCGAGGCGGCCGTCTCACGCGGCCGGGGCGTCGCCCGGATGTTCGCCAGGCACGGGCGGAAGATGGTCCAAGCCGTGCTGCAACGCAAGGTGAGATGGGCCGCGCTTGACGCAGACCGGCCCGGCGGCCACCAGAGGGCATGGGCCGGCACCCCTCGATTCACGCATCTTGAGCAAGCGGCTGCCCTGGCGGCGCTGGCTCGCCCGAAGCGCGCTGGCATTCATCTTGGTGCCGCTGGCCCTGATGCTGGCCTTCCGCTTTGTCCCCGTGCCTGTAACCCCGCTGATGCTGATCCGGGCCGTGCAGGGGGAGGGGCTGCAAAAGGACTGGGTACCGCTGGAATCCATCGCACCCGCCCTGGCCCACGCCGTCATCGCCGCCGAGGACAACCGCTTCTGCGAGCAGTCCCTGGGCTTCGACTTCCGCGCCCTGCACGGTGAAATCGAGGATTGGTGGGATGGCGAGCGGCCGCGCGGCGCGAGCACCATCACCATGCAGACCGCCAAGAACCTGTTTCTCTGGCCGGGGCGGGACCCGGTGCGGAAGGTGATCGAGGCCTGGCTCACCCCGCAGATCGCCCTGCTCTGGCCAAAACAGCGGGTGATGGAGGTCTATCTGAACATCGTGGAGTTCGGGCCGGGTATCTACGGCGCCGAGGCCGCCTCCCGCGCCTTTTTCAACAAGCCCGCCAATGCCCTGACGCGGCGGGAGGCCGCCCGGCTGGCGGCGGTGCTGCCCAGCCCGCTAAACTGGTCAGCCGCGCGTCCATCGGGCTACGTCCTCCGCAGGGCGTCCATCATCGAGCGGCGCATGGGCCAGCTTGGCCCCCTGCTGGACTGCGCCCGCTAAAGGGTTGGCCTTCGCTGGAAGCCCGGCTCCTCCGGCAGCTCGGCGAAGCGCTCCTCGATCCGGTCCACCCGCGCGGCCGTCGGCCCTCGTCGAGCCGCGAGCAGCACGGCGCCGACCGCTGCCTCCTCCCCGGCCAGTAGCGCCTCCACCGTGCCATCCGCCCGGTTGCGAACCCATCCGGTCAACCCGGCAGCGGTGGCCTCCCCCACCAGCCAGTCCCGGTAGCCGACGCCCTGGACGCGCCCCTGGATCCGCAGCAGCCGTGCCTTCACCGGGACAACTCCAGTAGCCGGGCGGCCACCGCGATATCGGCGGCGACCCGCGTCCGGCGCACCGCCGCCTCCGCATCCGTGCCCCAGAAGGATTCCTGATAGGTCTCGTCCAGCACCGCCAGCCGATGCGCCTCGGCGGCATCGATCCGCCCGGCCGACAATGCCAGCCCCAGCACCAGGCTCCCCATGGCCGGCACCGCGATACCCAATGCCGACAGCCCGAAGGGCGAATGGGCCGCCACCGCCGCATGCAGCGCCCGCAGCGCATCCTCCGACTGCGCCACATGGGTGATGCCGGTGGTGACCCGCAGCGGCGCGTCATGGTGCAGCGCCGCCCAGTCCAGCAGCGGCTGCCAGTGCTCGGCCTGCAGCGCGGCCAGCCGCCGGTCCTCGGCGCGGTAGCAGAGCAGGTCGCTTTGCCCATACTCCGCGATCGCGGTGGCACTTGGTGCCGGATCCGGCGCGATCCGGTCCACCGCCGTGCCCACCAGGCGGGTGAGGGGCACGTCCTCCATGCTCATTTCATTGCCCTTGGCCCCGCCGGCAGTCGCCCATTCCTCGGCCACCGCCTCGGCGAGCGGACGAGTCGGCAGGTGCAGGGTGGTGCCGCCCGGCAGGCGCAGCGGGCGCCCGTCCAGAGCGATGCCCCAGCCTGCTTCAACGGGCTGGACGGCAGCTTGATCCCAGAATCGCTTCATGAGGCCGAATTGGGGTCTTGGGGGGCGCCATGGCAAGTTGCCCCGATGGGATCCGTGATTGTCTATGGCGCGGCGGCGCTCGCCGAGATCGGCGGCTGCTTCGCCTTCTGGGGCTGGCGCCGCCTGGGCTGGCCTGTATGGGCGCTGCTGCCCGGCATGGCCTCGCTGGCGCTCTTCGCCTGGCTGCTGACCCTGCTGGAGGCCTCGGCGGCGGGCCGCGCCTATGCCGCCTATGGCGGTGTCTACGTCGCCGCCTCCCTCGCCTGGCTCTGGGCGGTGGAGGGGCGGGTGCCGGATGGCTGGGACCTGGGCGGCACCGCCCTTTGCCTGCTGGGCGCGGGCGTCATCCTCTGGGGAGGCGGGGCCAGCCGCTGAGCCGCCCCGCCCGGGGCGCCTACCGGGCCACCGCATATCCCTGCATGCCGCGCGGATTGGCGGCGGCCTTGACCACATGCCGCTCCCCATCCGCCTCGCGTGAGCAGGCGGAAAGGCGGCCTTCGGACCAGGCATCGCCCAGCGTCACCTGATGGCCACGCCGCCGCAGCTCCTCCACCGTCGCGGCGGGGAAGCGGTTCTCCAGCGTCAGCGTCCCATAGGCCGTCTCGCGCGGCCAGAAGGAGGCCGGCGCATGATCCGTGTGGAAGGCGGGCGCATCGATCGCCTCCTGCAGATTCATCCCGTGATGCGCGTGGTGCAGGAAGAGCAGCAGCGACCACTGCTCCTGCTGGTCCCCGCCCGGCGTGCCAAAGGCGAGATAGGGCTTGCCGTCGCGATAGGCGAAGCTCGGCGTCAGGGTCGTGCGCGGCCGCACGCGCGGCGCCATGGAGGAGGCCAGCCCTTCCTTCAGCCAGAACATCTGCCCGCGCACCGTCAGCGCGAAGCCCAGCCCCGGCACCACCGGGCTGGATTGCAGCCAGCCGCCCGAAGGCGTGGCCGAGACCATGTTGCCCCAGCGGTCCACCACATCGACATGGCAGGTGTCGCCGCGATGCGTGCCCGCCGCCGTGGTCTGTGGCTCGCCCGCATGGTCCAGCCCGCCACGCGCATCTTCCCGCGCCACCGTCGGCTCGCCCGTGCCGATGCGTGGCTCCTTGCGCGTGCCGGCGACATGCAGCGGCGGCAGCACCGGCGCGCGCCCCTTCGGGCTGCCGGGGCGGAACTCGTGTGAGGCCGTGTCGCTGATCAGCGCGCGGCGCTGCGCCGCGTATTCCGGCGAAAGCAGCGCCTCCAGCGGAACCGGCGCGCTGTCGCCATACCAGCAGTCGCGATCCGCGAAGGCGAGCTTGATCGCTTCCGCCGTGACATGGACGAAGTCCGGCCCCAGCGGGTCCATGGAATCCAGATCCATGCCCGAGAGGATGTTGATCGCCTGCAGGAAGGACGGCCCCTGGCTCCAGGCGCCGCATTTGAAGACGCGGAAACGCCCGTAATCAGCGAAGACGGGGCGCTCCACCGGCACCTCCCATTCCGCCATGTCCTGCGCGCTCAGCAGCCCGCGATGGGAACGGCCGGAAACGTCCCAGCATTCCGTGCCGCGGTAGAAGCGGTCAATCGCCTCGGCGACGGGGCCACGATACCAGTAGTCCAGCGCGCGCTGGATCTGCGCCTCCCGCCCGCTGACCGTCTCGGCATCGGCCAGGATGCGCTCATAGGTGGCGGCCAGGGCCGGGTTGCGGAACAGATGGCCCGCCTCCGGCACCTTGCCGCCCGGCAGATAGATCTCCGCCGAGCTTGGCCACTGTGTCTCGAACAACTCCCGCACCGAGGTGATGGCGGCGGGAATGCGCGGAACCAGCGGATGCCCTTCCCGCGCATAGAAGATCGCCGGCTCCAGCACCTCGCGCAGCGAGACTGTCCCCCAGTTCCGCAGCATGGTCAGCCAGGCTCCGAAGGCACCCGGCACGCAGGCGGGCAGGAAACCCGTCCCCGGAACCAGGTCCAGCCCGAGCCCGCGCATATGCTCCATGGTCGCGGCGGCGGGGGAGGGGCCCTGGCCGCAGATCACCACCGGCTCATCCGCTCCCGCCGGGCAGGCGATGATCGGCGCGTCCCCCGCCGGGCCGTTCAGATGCGGCTCCAGCACCTGCAGCGCGAAGCCCGAGGCCGCCGCGGCATCGAAGGCATTTCCGCCCCGCTCCAGCACCCCCATGCCCACGGATGAGGCGACCCAATGCGTGGAGGCGACGGCGCCGAAAGTGCCGCGCAATTCGGGGCGGGTGGTGAAGCCGGGCATGCTGGTGGGTTCCTCAAGCCATGTCGCGGACCAGAGCGGGGGCCGCCTGCCGGGATGTGCCCTGCGCAAGCAGCGAGGGTCAGCCCCGCCCATCCTGGCATGTTCATTGCGTGAACGGATGCCTGATCTTCGTGGGGCGGATGAGCACATGAGCAACGGCGTTCGGATGCGGAACGGAACCTCCTTGCCGCACCCATCGACCCGCATGTTCCGTGAATGGCTTGGTCCGCTTGCGGTATGTCCCGCCTGCGCCATAGTGGCGCGGCATCGCATCGGAATCATGCATTCGGGATGCTGAGGAGTCGTGAAGGTCATGCGTTTCGCCAGCCTGCGCACGAGGACGAATGCCACGCCGTTGTGCGAGGGCGGGGAGGCGTGACCCAGCCAGCGCTCGAAGTCCGCGACCTTGCCGTCACCTTCGCCACCGAGCGCGGGTCGCTCCGCGTGCTGGATGGCATTTCCTTCTCCATTCCCGCCGGGCGCACCGTCGCGCTTGTCGGGGAAAGCGGCTGCGGCAAATCCGTCGCCTCCCTTGCCGTGATGGGCCTCCTGCCGCCCAGTGCCACGGTGGAGGGCACGATCCGCCTGGAAGGCCGCGAGATCGCGGAACTCCCGGCCGAGGAACGCCGCAAGCTGCGCGGCGCCGACCTCGCCATGATCTTCCAGGAGCCGATGACCAGCCTGAACCCCGCCTTCACCGCGGGCGACCAGGTGGCCGAGGCGTTGCGCCTGCATCAGGGCCTGGACCGCGCGAAGGCGCATGAAGCCGCCATTGCGATGCTGGAGGCTGTCCGCATACCGGAAGCCGCGCGCCGCGCACGCCAATACCCGCACCAGCTTTCCGGCGGCATGCGCCAGCGCGTGATGATCGCGATGGCGCTCGCCTGCCGCCCCCGCGTGCTGATCGCCGACGAACCCACCACCGCGCTGGATGTCACGGTGCAGGCGCAGATCCTTGCCCTGCTGGATGACCTGCGTGGCGGAACCGGCACCTCCGTCCTGCTCATCACCCATGATCTCGGCGTGGTGGCGGATCATGCCGATGAGGTGGTGGTGATGTATGCCGGCCGCGTCGCCGAGACCGGTCCCGCAGCCCAGATCCTCGCGAAGCCGCAACACCCCTACACCGTCGGCCTGCTCGGCGCCGCCCCGCGCCTGGACGGCCCGCGCGGCACGCGCCTGGCCACGGTGGAAGGCACGGTCCCGGACCTCGCCAACCCGCCCGAGGGCTGCCGCTTCAAGACACGCTGCCCCTTCCGCATCGCGGTCTGCGATACCAGGCCGCCCCTCATTGATGTCGGCCCCGGCCACCGCGCCGCCTGCCATCGCGCCCCCCTCGATCAGATCCTGGAGGCCGCGTGACCGCCGAGCCGCTGCTGCAACTGGAAGGCGTTGTCCGCCACTTCCCCGTGCGTGACGCGCTGGGAAGGAAGCGCGGCGCGGTGCGCGCCGTGGATGGCGTCTCCCTCTCGGTCGCGGAGGGCGAGGTGCTGGCCGTGGTGGGCGAAAGCGGCTGCGGCAAGTCCACCCTTGGCCGCCTCGCGCTGCGGCTGGAGGAAGCCAATGCCGGCAAGGTCCGCTTCGCGGGCGAGGACCTGTGCGCCATGGCCCCCGCCGCGCTGCGCCGCCAGCGCCGGCACATGCAGATGATCTTCCAGGACCCTTATGCCAGCCTGGATCCGCGCATGACGGTCGGCCAGGCCATCGCCGAACCGCTGCGCCTGCACGGCATCGTCCCGCGATCCGGCGAGCGTGCCAGGGTGCAGGAACTTCTCGCCCGCGTCGGCCTCCGTCCGGAACATGCCGATCGCTGGCCGCATGAATTCTCCGGCGGCCAGCGCCAGCGCATTGCCATCGCCCGTGCCCTGGCCAGTGGCCCGCGCCTGATCGTGGGCGACGAACCCGTCAGTGCGCTCGATGTCTCCGTCCAGGCGCAGGTCATCAACCTGTTGCAGGAGCTGATCCGCGAGTTCCGCCTCGCCTTCGTCCTCATCAGCCACGACCTTGCCGTGGTGCGCCATGTCGCGGACCGGGTGGTGGTCATGTATCTCGGCCGCATCGTGGAGGAAGGCGCGGCGGAGCATGTCTTCGCCACCCCGCGCCATCCCTATACGCGTGCCCTGCTGGCCTCCGTTCCTGGAATAGGCACGAAGGGAGCACCGTTACAAGGGGACCTGCCCAGCCCCATTTCGCCGCCCGCCGCCTGCCGCTTCCACACGCGCTGCCTGCACGCGCAGCCGATCTGCCGCGAACTGGACCCGGCCCTTGTCGCCGGCGCCACGGCCGGCATCCCAACGCACCGTGCCGCCTGCCACTTCCAGGACCAGCTGCCCGTCATCTCCCCTGCCACGGAGCATCACATGGGCGGCGAGCGCCTCGCCCGCCTGCAAGCCTTCTTTGCCTCAAAGCCAGATATGGGAACCGCCGCATGACCGCCCGCCTTCTCGCGCCGCTCGCCATCGCGGCGACAATCCTCACCGGCGCCGCCCAGGCCCAGAACCTGCCCAATCTCCGCATCGGGCTGCGTGAGGACCCGGACATCATGGACCCGACGCTGGCGCGATCCTTCGTCGGCCGCATCGTCTTCGCCAGTCTTTGCGACAAGCTTTTCGACATCAACGAGAAGCTGGAGATCGTCCCGCAGCTTGCCACCGGCCATCGCTGGGAGGACCCGAAGACCCTCATCATCACCTTGCGCGAGGGCGTGACCTTCCATGACGGCGAGAAGATGGACGCCGAGGCCGTCCGTTACTCGCTGATGCGGCACAAGACCATGCAGGGCAGCTTCCGTCGCGGTGAGATCACCGATCTGGAATCCGTGGAGGTGGTGGACCCCACCACCGTGCGTCTGCGCCTGTCCAATCCCTCCGCGCCCTTCCTCAGCCAGCTCACCGACCGCGCCGGCATGATCGTCAGCCCCAAGGCCGCCGAGGCCGCGGGGCGCGACTTCGGCACGCGGCCCGTCTGCGCGGGCCCCTTCCGCTTCGTCGAGCGTGTCGCGCAGGACCGCATCGTGCTCGAGCGTTTCCCGAACCACTGGAACGCCGCCAACATCCACTTCAACCGCGTCACCTTCCTGCCCATCACCGACAGCACCGCGCGCCTGGCCAACCTGCAATCCGGCGCGCTGGAACTGATCGAGGTGACGAGCCCGAGCGACGTTCCCGGCATCCGGCGGGACCGGCGGCTGGCGATGACCACGGCGGACGGGTTGGGCTACTGGAACATCATCTTCAATGTCGGCAACGGTGCCCGCGCCCAGACGCCGATCGGGCAGGACCGCCGCGTTCGCGAGGCCTTCGAACTGGCCATCGACCGCGAGGCGGTGATTCAGGTGGTGTATGAAGGGCTGCACACCCCGGCCTCCCAACCGATCCCGCCCGCATCGCCCCTGCATGCGCGGGACCTCCGCTCTCCCGCCCGCAACGTCGAACGTGCGAAGGCCCTGCTGCGTGAGGCCGGCGTCACCGCCCCGGTGCAGGTGGAGCTGATGGTCGCCAACAGCCCGGAACTGCGCCAGGTGGCCGAGGTCATGCAGTCCATGGCGGCTGAGGCAGGCTTCGATCTGCGCATCGCCGCCACCGAATTCGCTTCCTCCCTCCAGGCCGCCGCGCGCGGGGACTTCCAGGCCTATCTCAACCAATGGTCCGGCCGCCCCGATCCGGATGGCAATGTCTGGACCTTCCTGCACAGCCGTGGCGCGCAGAACGATGGCAAATACTCCAACCCCGAGGTGGATGCCCTGCTGGACCAGACCCGGACGGAGAGCGACCCCGCCAAGCGCGCCGCCCTCTACGCCCAGGCCTTCCGCAAGGTGCTGAGCGAGGATCACGCCCGGATCTACATGTGGCACCCGAAGATCATCGCGGCCCATACCACCCGCCTGAAGGGCTTCACCCAGGTGCCGGATGGGCTGGTCCGCCTCTCGGGCGTGCGGCTGCAATAGCGTCATGTGGGGTTGGTTGCTGCGCAGGCTGGGGCAGATCATCCCCACCCTGCTGATTCTTTCGGTCCTGATCTTCGCGCTGCAGCAACTCATGCCCGGCGACCCCGCCATCATCATGGCGGGGGAGGAGAGGGGCGATCCGCAGGTCCTCGCGGAGATCCGTGCCGAGCTGATGCTGGATCGCCCGATCTGGGAGCAATACGCTGCCTGGCTCTGGCGGCTCCTGCATGGCGATCTCGGCTTTTCCTGGCGCATCCGCCAGCCGGTGGGATCGCTGATCCTGGAGAAGCTGCCCGTCACGCTGCAGCTCGGCGGCATGGCCTTCCTCATCGCCATCGCCATCGGCATTCCCGCCGGCATCGTCTCGGCGGCCTTTCGGGACCGTCCCGCCGACTGGGCCGCGAATGCCGTGGCGCTCGCCGGCATCTCAACGCCGAATTTCTGGCTCGGCATCATGATGATCCTGCTCTTCAGCGTGGAGCTGGGCTGGCTGCCGCCCTCCGGCTATGTCCCGCTGAGCCAGGATTGGCGGCAGTCCCTCGCCACCACCATCATGCCCGCCTTCGTGCTGGGAACCGGGATTGCCGGCGTCTTCATGCGCCACACCCGCGCCGCCATGATCGGCGCGCTCTCCCAGGATTATGTCCGCACCGCCCGCGCCAAGGGCCTGCCGGAACGCGTGGTGATCGGCCGCCACGCGCTTCGGAATGCACTGGTACCGGTGGTCACCCTCGCCACCATCGAGCTTGGCCGCCTGCTGGCCGGGGCGGTGCTGACGGAGCAGATCTTCTCCATCCCGGGCTTCGGCAAGCTGATCGTCGATGCCGTCTTCAACCGCGATTATCCGGTAGTGCAAGGCGTGGTCGTGGTCACCGCACTCATCTTCGTCACCCTCTCCTTGATCGGGGACCTTCTCTACATGGCGATCAACCCGCGGCTGCGCGCGGCATGAGCGTGACCACCGCCATTCCCACCGCCGCGAAAGGCGACAGCCCCGCCCGCCGTGCGTTGCGCCGTTTCCTGCGCCACCGCCTCGCGGTGCTGGGCCTGATCGTCATCACCATCTTCGTGGCGGGGGCGGTGCTGGCACCCTGGATCGCGCCCTACGACCCGGTCGCCACCTCCTGGTCCCGCATCCGCAAGCCGCCCTCCGAACTCCACTGGTTCGGCACGGATGAGAACGGCCGGGATGTACTTTCCCGCGTCCTCTGGGGTGCGCGGGCCTCGCTGATGGCAGGCGCCCTCTCGGTCACCGCCGCCCTGCTGATCGGCGTGCCCTTCGGCCTGTTGGCGGGCCTCACGGGTGGATGGGTGGACACCATCATCTCCCGCTTCACCGATGCCATGCTCTCGGTGCCCTTCCTCATCCTCGCCATCGCGCTCGCCGCCTTCCTGGGGCCCGCGCTGGAGAATGCGATGCTCGCCATCGCCATTTCCGCCAGCCCCATCTTCGTGCGCCTCGCGCGCGGCATGGCGATGGAGGCGAAGGCGACGGAATGGGTAGAGGCCGCGCGCTCCCTCGGCAACCCGCCCTGGCGCATCGCCCTGGTGCATGTATTGCCCAATATCGTGCCGCCTCTGCTGGTGCAGGCGACCCTCGCCATCGCCGAGGCCATCATCGCCGAGGCCTCGCTCTCTTTCCTCGGGCTCGGCCAGCAGCCGCCTAACCCTTCCTGGGGATCGATGCTGAACGCCGCCCAGCGCTTCCTCACCCAGGCGCCCTGGATGGCGATCTATCCGGGCCTGGCGATCTTCCTGGTCGTCCTCGCCTTCAACCTCTTCGGCGACGGGCTGCGCGACGCGCTCGATCCCCGCGCCCGGGGGCGCTGACGATACGGAACGCGGGGTCCGGGGTGGCCGCTGCCACCCCGGCGGAGGTCCGGAGGCAGAGCCTCCGGGGTGACGCAGGCGAAGATCAGACCTCGAAGGACTCGCCCGGCTTCGGCAGGCGCACGCGACCGCTCTGATCGCCCATCTCCCGGATGAACTCGTCGGCCGAGGGGGCGATGATCGGGAAGGTGCCGAAATGGCAGGGCACCACCACCGGCACATCCGGCAGGAAGCGCTTCATCGCCAGGGCCGCACCGCGTGCGCCCATGGTGAAGCGGTCGCCCACCGGCACCATCGCCACCTTCGGCCGGTACAACTCGCCCACCAGCGCCATGTCGGAGAACACGTCCGTGTCGCCCATGTGATAGACGGCTGGCTGGGACGAATCCTTGGGCGTGATCACCACGCCGTTCGGCAGGCCGAGATTGTTGAAGGCGCCATTGTCATCCACCTCCACCGAGGAGTGGAAGGCGATGGTCAGCGAGACGGTGAACTCGCCCTGATCCGTGGTGCCGCCCGTGTTCATCGGGTCGGTTTTCTCCACGCCCTTGCGGCCGAGATACTGGCAGAGCTCGAAATTGGTCACGAGCTTCGCGCCGGTCGCCTTCGCGATCGCCACCGTGTCGCCGATATGGTCGCCATGCCCGTGGGTCAGCACCACATGGGTCGCGCCCTTCGAGGCTTCCTCGACCGTGCCCTTGAAGGTGGAATTGCCGGTCAGGAAGGGGTCGATCAGCACCACCGACTTGCCGAATTCAAGCCGGAAGGCCGAGTGCCCGAACCAGGTGATCTTCATGCGGTCCTCCTCGCCAAGACGAGCCCCGAAGGGCAAGACGGTGTAGCGAGGGCAGGGGGGATCGGCCAGCAGCCCCCACGCAAATGCCCGTGGGGAAGGTTCAGCCCGCGTCGCTGCCGAGCTGCCCGACCTCCTCTGGCCTCGCGGTCTCCCGCTCGATCGGGCTCTCTCCCTGGGGGGCGCCGCCCAGGGCCTGCACCACCAGCGGATCGAGCCCATGGCCTCCGGCCGCAACCCGCACCTGCAGCCCCTCGCGCATCACCCGGCTCCAGAAGGACTGGATATGGTCCGCAATTCCCGCCCGGGCCTCCTCCGGCGGGTAGGAATGGAAGAATGTCGCGATCTGGTTCGCCATGCGAACCAACTTCTCCTCGCCGCTCATCCCAGCGCCGTCTTCTGAACGCGTTCCATTCCATGAAACACTGTCACTGTGTCCCGCCGTGCCACCGCTACCAGGTTCATGTCCAACGCCCGCGCCCGGTCCAGCGCCAGGGCCGTGGGCGCGGAGATCGCCACCAGGGTCCGCGCCCCGATGGAGGCCGTCTTCTCCACCAGCTCGAAGGAGCAGCGGCTGGTAACCAGCACGAAGCCCTCCGCCGCCTTCACCCCGGCCCGCATCAGCGCGCCCGCCAGCTTGTCCAGCGCATTATGCCGCCCGACATCCTCGCGCACCGCCAGCAGTTTGCCATCCGCCCGTGCAAAACCTGCCGCGTGCACCGCCCGCGTCTCGTCGTTCAAAGGCTGGGATTCCTCCAGCGCCGCCAGGGCCCGCCGGATCGCGGCCACATCGATGCCGGGCGCATCCCCTTCGGGCCGCACTGCCGCCGGCATCTGATCCAGCTCCTCGATCCCGCAAAGCCCGCACCCCGTGCGCCCCGCGATCGAGCGCCGCCGCGCCAGATGAGCGGTGAGGGCACTGGGTGCCAGCCGGATCGCCAGCCGAAGCCCGCGCGGATCCTCCTCCACAGTCACCTCCCGGATGCCCGAGGCATCCGCGACGATCCCTTCGGTCAGGCTGAAGCCATAGGCGAAATCCTCGAGATCCGAGGGCGTCAGCATCATCACCGCGAAGGGCACGGAGGAATAGACGAGGCTGACCGGCACCTCCTCCGGGACGGCACGCTGCGTGGGGCGGATGCCGCCATCCACCCCCACCACCAGCGCATCGGCCAGTCGGCTACTCGGCGGCAGGGACATCCAGCCTCACCTCGATCCGCTTCAGCACGCTTTCGCCCGCCGCGAACTCCTCCTGCCAGGCGGAGGGGCCATTGGTCCGCCGTACCTGCACGGCCGTCACCTTGTATTCCGGGCAGTTGGTTGCCCAGTCGGAGTAATCAGTGGTCACCACATTCGCGCCCGTCATCGCATGATGGAAGGTCGTATAGACGACGCCGGGCTGCATGCGCTCACTGATCCGCGCCCGCAATGCGATCTCCCCTGATCGGCTTTCCAGCGCCACCAGCTCCCCATCCTGGATGCCGCGGTGCTCGGCATCGAAGGGATGGATCTCCAGCACATCCTCCTCATGCCAGCGGCTGTTCTCCGTCCGTCGCGTCTGCGCGCCTACATTGTACTGCGACAGGATGCGCCCCGTGGTCAGGATCAGCGGGAAGTTCACGCCCGTCCGCTCATCCGTCGGCACGAATTCCGTGATCATGAAGCGACCCTTGCCACGCACAAAGCGATCCACATGCATCATGGGTGTGCCCAGCGGCGCCGCCTCGTTGCAGGGCCACTGCACCGATCCCACGGCTTCCAGCTTAGCATAGGATACCCCGGCGAAGCTCGGCGTCAGCCGCGCGATCTCGTCCATGATCTCCGAGGGATGGTGGTATTCCATCGGGAAGCCCAGCGCGTTGGAAAGCGCCATGGTCACCTCCCAATCCGCCATCCCGCCCAGCGGCGCCATCACCCGGCGTACGCGGTTGATGCGCCGCTCCGCATTGGTGAAGGTCCCGTCCTTTTCCAGGAAGGAGGAGCCCGGCAGGAAGACATGGGCGTATTTCGCAGTCTCGTTCAGGAACAGGTCCTGCACGATGACGCATTCCATCGCCATCAGACCGGCGGTGACGTGCTTCGTATCGGGATCGGACTGCGCGATGTCCTCGCCCTGCACATAGAGGCCCTTGAAGCGCCCGCCCACCGCTTCATCCAGCATGTTCGGAATGCGTAGTCCCGGCTCAGGGGAAAGCGGCACGCCCCAGATCGTCTCGAACATCTCCCGCGTCGCGTCGTCTGACACATGGCGGTAGCCGGAGAACTCATGCGGGAAGGAGCCCATGTCGCAGGCTCCCTGCACGTTGTTCTGGCCGCGCAGGGGATTCACCCCCGCACCGAGCTTCCCGATATTGCCCGTCGCCATGGCGAGGTTCGCCATGGCCATCACGGTGGTGGAGCCCTGGCTGTGCTCCGTCACCCCCAACCCGTAATAGATTGCCGCCGCCCCGCCCGTGGCATAGAGCCGCGCCGCTTCGCGCACGCGCTGCGCCTGCGCGCCCGTGACCGGCTCCACCGCCTCGGGCGAGTTCCGCTCCTGCGCGATGAAGCGGGCCCAGCTTTCGAATTCCGCCAGGTCGCAGCGTTCGCGAACGTAATCCTCCGCGACCAGCCCTTCCGTTACCACCACATGCGCCATGGCGTTCAGCAACGCCACATTGCTGCCCGGCAGAAGCGGCAGGTGGTGCTCCGCCTGGACATGCGGCGACTTCACCAGGTCGATCCGCCGCGGATCGGCCACGATCAGCCGCGCCCCCGCCCGCAACCGCTTCTTCATGCGGCTGCCGAAGACGGGATGCGCATCCGTGGGGTTCGCGCCGATCACCAGGATCACATCGGCATGGTCCACCGAGGCGAAATCCTGCGTTCCCGCCGAAGTCCCCAGCGTCGTCTTCAGCCCGTAGCCGGTGGGGGAGTGGCAGACCCGCGCGCAGGTATCGACATTGTTGTTGCCGAAGGCCCCGCGGATCATCTTCTGGACGAGGAAGGTCTCCTCATTCGTGCAGCGGGACGAGGTGATTCCCCCGATTGCTTCCTGCCCGTACTTCGCCTGGATCCGCCGCAACTCGGAGGCAGTGTGGTTGATCGCCTCCTCCCAGGACACCTCCCGCCAGGGATCGGTGATCCGTGCCCGGATCATCGGCTTCACCTTGCGGTCCTTATGCGTGGCATAGCCGAAGGCGAAGCGCCCCTTCACGCAGGAATGGCCCTCATTCGCCTTCCCAGCCTTGTAAGGCACCATGCGGACGAGCGTGTCGCCCTTCATCTCCGCCTTGAAGGAGCATCCCACGCCGCAATAGGCGCAGGTGGTCACCACCGAATGCTCCGGCGTGCCCAGCGCGATCACTGACTTCTCGTTCAGCGTCGCCGTCGGGCAGGCCTGCACGCAGGCGCCGCAGGAGACGCATTCGGAGGACATGAAATCCGTCCCGCCCGGCGACACCTTGGAATCGAAGCCGCGCCCTTCCATGGTCAACGCGAAAGTGCCCTGCACCTCCTCGCAGGCCCGGATGCAGCGCGAGCAGGCGATGCATTTGGACGCCTCGAAGGTGAAATACGGGTTGCTCTCATCCTTCGGCGCATCGCGATGGTTCGCTCCGTCGAAGCCATAGCGCACCTCGCGCAGTCCCACGACGCCCGCCATGTCCTGCAACTCGCAATCGCCATTGGCGGAGCAGGTCAGGCAGTCCAGCGGATGGTCCGAGATATACAGCTCCATCACCCCGCGCCGTCGCTTGGCGATGGCGTCACTCTGGGTGCGCACCACCATCCCGTCCTCAGCCGGGGTGGTGCAGGAGGCCGGGAAGCCCCGCCGCCCCTCGATCTGCACCAGGCAGAGCCGGCAGGAGCCGAAGGGCTCCAGGCTGTCCGTGGCGCAGAGCTTCGGGATCTTCGTCCCCAGCATCATTGCCGCCGCCATCACGGAGGTTCCGCGCGGCACCGCCACTGCATGCCCGTCAATGGTGAGGGTAACGGTATCCTGGGCCAGCCGGATCGGCGTGCCGTAATCGGTTTCCTGGATCAGGGCCATTGCTCCGGCTCCCTCACGCCGCCGCCCGGGCGGCGACGTCGAAATCCTCGGGGAAATGCTTCAGGGCACTGCCGACGGGCACGGGCGTCAGCCCGCCCATGGCGCAGAGCGAGGCATCCGTCATCAGTTCCAGCAGATCATCAAGAACGGCCAGGTTCTGCTCCGGCTGCACGCCCGCGACGATGCGATCCACCACTTCCATCCCGCGTACCGCGCCGATGCGGCAGGGCGTGCATTTTCCGCAGCTCTCGCCCGCGCAGAACTCGAAGGCGAAGCGCGCCTGCCGCGCCAGGTCCACGCTGTCGTCGAACACCGTCACGCCGCCATGGCCCAGTAGCCCGCCGGCCTTGGAGAAGGCCTCGTAGTCCATCGGCGTGTCCAGCAGCGCCTCCGGGAAATAGGCCCCCAGCGGCCCGCCGACCTGCACCGCCCGGAAGGGCCGCCCGGATGCCGTGCCGCCGCCCCATTCCTCGATCACCGCGCGCAGCGGCAGCCCGAAGGGCAGTTCCACCAGCCCGCCCCGCCGCACATTGCCCGCGATCTGCACCGCCAGCGTGCCCAGCGAGCGCCCCGTGCCGAAGGCGGCATAGGCTTCAGCCCCATGCGCCATGATCCAGGGCACGGCGGCGAAGGAGAGCACGTTGTTCACGATGGTCGGCTTGCCGAACAACCCCTCGATGGCCGGCAGCGGCGGCTTGGCGCGAACCACGCCCCGCTTCCCTTCCAGCGAGTTCAGCAGCGAGGTCTCCTCGCCGCAGATATAGGCGCCCGCGCCGACACGGACCTCCAGATCGAAGCTGTGCCCTGAGCCACCGATATCGCCGCCCAGCCATCCGGCGCGCCGCGCCGCCAGGATGGCCGCGCGCATGGTCCGCACGGCATGCGGGTATTCGGAGCGCGTGTAGATGAAGCCCTTGGTCGCTCCCGCCGCGATCCCGGCGATCGCCATGCCCTCGATCAGGCAGAAGGGATCGCCCTCCATCAGCATCCGGTCGGCGAAAGTGCCGCTGTCGCCTTCATCGGCGTTGCAGACCACGTATTTCCGGTCGGCCTGGGCCAACCGCACCGTGTTCCACTTGATGCCCGTGGGGAAACCAGCCCCGCCGCGCCCGCGCAGGCCCGAAAGCTTCACCTCATCGACGATCGCCTCGCCCGACATCCCCAGGGCCTTTTCCAGCCCCGTGAAGCCGCCATGCGCCCGGTAATCCTCCACCGAAACCGGATCGACGATTCCGCAGCGCGCAAAGCTCAGCCGTGTCTGCCCCGCGAACCAGGGATGCTCCTCCGGTCGCCCGATCCGCAACGGATGTGAGCCACCTTCCAGCAGCCCCGCATCCAACAGCCCGGAGATGTCGCCCGGCTTCACCGGCCCGTAGCCAATGCGGCCCTCGGGCGTCTCCACCTCCAGCAGCGGTTCCAGCCACACCGCGCCGCGCGTGCCCGTCCGCACCACATCCAGTGCCACGCCGCGCATGGCAGCCTCGGCCCGCAGCGCCCGCAGCACCGCCTCGGCGCCCAGGGCCAGCGCGGCGGCATCCTGGGGCAGGTAGATCCGCGTCATGCCCGCCGCGCCTTCTGCGCCAGGGCATCCAGCGCCGCATCGTCCAGCCGCCCCACCGGCTCCCCGTCGAGCAGCGCCGCCGGGGCGCAGGCGCAGAGGCCGAGGCAGAAGGCCGGTTCCACCGTCATGCTGCCATCAGCGGTGGTGCCGCCCCATTCCACGCCCAGCCGCCCGAGCAGCCCGGCCGCGAGCGCGTCCACCCCCATGGACTGGCAGGCTTCCGCCCGGCACAGCTTCAGCACATGTCGCCCCGGAGGGGCCGCCCGGAAGTCATGATAGAAGCTGACCACCCCATGCACCTCGGCGCGGGAAAGGTTCAGCGCCTCCGCTACCAACGGCACCGCCTCAGGCGGGACGCAGCCGAACTCATCCTGCAAGGCATGGAGGACGGGCAGGCAGGCCCCCTCCAGCCCGGCATGAGCAGCGATGATCTCGATGGCCAGCGTGTCGTCCCAGTGCGGCGTGGGCGCGGCGGGGCGAAGCTCGGCGATTGGCGCGGACATGCTCTTCCCAGTGATCGGGTTTTGGTTCTTTCGCCCGCCAATCCGTCACCGGATGGGCCAGGAATCAAGAAGCCGATCCCGTTGGGTGATAGGAAAATCCTATCAAGCCTCCCCGCGTTCCTCCGAAAGCCGCTGCGCCTCCGCCAGCAGGGCGGCGGTCAGGGGAGGGGCCGGATCATGCTGCGGCACCACCAGCCCGATCCGGTACTGCGCATCCGGCGAAACCAGCGGAATGGCCTGCAGCCCGCCGGCCGAGCCCATGGTGCTAGCCACGCTTTCCGGCAGCACCGTCATCCAGAGCCCGCTCCGGACATGGGCGATCAGCGTCACGATGGAATTGGATTCCACCGTCGCCTCCACATTCACCCCGGCCTGCCGCATCAGCTGGTCCATGATGCGCCGGTTCTGCATGTCCGGCGTCAACAGGCAGAGTGGCTGCCCCGCCAGTTCCGACCACGCCACGGACCGCCGCGCGCCCCAGGCCGACCCCGCCGGCACCACCAGCCGATAGCGTTCCGTATAGAGCGGCACGCTCCGCACCCGCCCAAGAGGCTCCGTGCCGAGATAGGTGATGCCCGCATCCGCTTCCAGATTGTCCAGCATCTCCAGCACCGCCGCCGAGGTGCGGGAGAGGATGGTGAAACGGATGCCCGGATGGCGCTTTCGGCAGGCAATGGTCAGGGCCGGCACCATGGCCAGCGCCGTGGGGATCACCGCCAGCCGCAGATTCCCCACAAGCCCGCTGCGCCCGACCCGCAATTCCTGCCGCATGGCGCGCACATCGCCGAGCAGACGCTTGCCCCATTCGACGACCTTCTCCCCCTCCGGGGTCAGCCCCAGGAAGCGGGAGGAGCGCTGCACCAGCAGCACGCCCAGTTCGGTTTCCAACTGCTTGATCCCGGCGGAAAGCGTCGGCTGCGCCACGCCACAGGCTTCCGCCGCGCGCCGGAAGCTCCGCTCCCGCGCGACGGCCATCAGATAGCCCAGCTTGTCGATCATGCTTCCCCCTGGCCGGCCTTCCCCTGGGGCGCCGCTATGCCTCCCGGCCAGCCACCACGCGCCCGGCGCAGGGATTGCCGCCCAGCCAGTAGCACAGCTCCGCCGGCGCCTCGATGCGGAACAAAGCAAGGTCGCACCGCATCCCTGGCGCCAGCACGCCGCGATCCGCAAGCCCCAGCGCCGCCGCCGCGTGGCGCGTCACGCCCAGCAGGGCCTCCTCCACCGTCAGGCGGTACAGGGTGCAGGCCATATTCAGCATCAGCAGCAGGGAGCGTGCCGGGGAGGACCCCGGATTCATGTCGGTCGCCACCGCCATCCGCACCCCGGCCGCCCGCATCGCGGCGATATCCGGATGCCGTTCCTCCCGGATGAAATAGGTCGCTCCCGGCAGCAGCACCGCCACCGTCCCCGCCGCCGCCATGGCCGCCAGCCCCGCAGCGGACGCGTGTTCCAGATGATCCGCCGAAAGTCCGCCGAACCGCGCCACCAGGGCCGCGCCGCCGGTATCGCTCAACTGGTCCGCATGCAGCTTCACCGGCAGCCCGGCCCGCCGTGCCGCCTCGAACACCGCTTCCGTCTCGGCGGGGGTGAAGGCGATGCGCTCGCAGAAGGTATCCACCGCATCCACCAGCCCCTCGGCCGCCAGAGGCGCGATCATCCCCGCCACCAGCGCGGCATAGTCACCCTGGCGCCCCTTGTATTCCGGCGGCACCGCATGGGCCCCGAGGAAGGAGGTAACCACCGAAACCAACCGTTCCCGCCCCAGCGCTCGCGCAACGCGCAGCATCCGCCGCTCGGCCTCGAATTCCAGCCCATAGCCGGACTTCACCTCGACGGTGGTGACACCCTCCGCCAGCAATCCGTCCAGCCGCGGCAGCGCGGCGGCCAGAAGCGCATCCTCGCTCGCCTCGCGCGTGGCGCGCACGGTGGAAAGGATGCCGCCACCTTCCCGTGCGATCTGCTCATAGCTCACGCCCGCGAGCCGCCGCTCGAACTCCCCCGCGCGGTTGTCGCCGAAGATGAGATGGGTGTGGCAATCCACCAGCCCCGGCAGCACCCAGGCCCCGCCGCAATCCACCACCGGCGAGTCATGGGGCGGCAACGCGCTTCGCGGCCCCACCCAGGCGATGCGCCCATCCTTCGCCGCCAGCGCGCCAGCGAGTACCACGCCCAGCCCATTCGCCATGGTGCAGAGATGCGCGTTCACCCAGACGCGGTCGAAATCAGCCATCCACCAGCGCGGCGAACCGCCCTTCCGAGACCAGCCCCGCCACCGCTGCGATATCCGGCGCCATGAACCGGTCCGCATCCCAGGGCGCGGCCACGCCGCGCACCATTCCATGCGCCGCCTCCAGCGCCTCGGAGGATCGCAGCGGCCGGTGGAACTCGATCGCCTGCGCCGCCGCCAGCAGCTCGATCGCCAGGATGTCGCGCAGGTTCCCTGCCATGGCCAGAAGCCGCAGCGCCGCGCCGGTTGCCATGCTCACATGGTCCTCCTGGTTCGCGGAGGTCGGCAGGCTGTCCACGCTGCGCGGATGCGCCAGCGACTTCTGCTCGCTCGCCAGAGCCGCCGCCGTCACCTGCGCGATCATGAAGCCGGAATTCAGCCCGCCCTCCCGCACCAGGAAGGCCGGAAGCCCCGAAAGCGCAGGGTCGGTCAGCAGCGCGGTCCGGCGCTCAGAAAGCGCCCCGATCTCCGCCAGCGCCAGCGCGATGTGATCGGCCGCGAAGGCCACCGGCTCCGCATGGAAATTCCCGCCAGACAGAACCTCGCCCTCCGCCGTCACCAGCGGATTGTCCGTCACCGCATTCGCCTCGCGCTCCAGCACGGAAGCAGCATGGTCGAGGGCATCCAGGCATGCCCCCATCACCTGCGGCTGGCAGCGGATGGAATAAGGGTCCTGCACGCGCGGATCGCCCGTCCGGTGGCTCTCCCGGATCGCACTCCCGGTCATCAGCCCGCGCAGCCCATCGGCCACCCGGATCTGCCCCGGCTGCCCGCGCAGCGCGTGGATCCGCGGATCGAAAGGCGTGTCGGAGCCCCGCACCCCCTCCGTGCTCATCGCACCCGCCACCAGCGCCGTGCGGAACAAATCCCGTGCCCGGAACAGCGCCACCAATGCGATGGCGGTGGAAACCTGCGTGCCATTCAGCAGCGCCAGCCCTTCCTTCGGGCCCAGCGGCAGCGGCGAAAGCCCCACTCGCGCTAGCGCCTCCGTGGCTGGCACCGCCACGCCATCCACCAGCGCCCGGCCTTCGCCGATCAGCAGCATGGAGAGATGCGCCAGCGGCGCCAGATCGCCCGAGGCGCCCACAGAACCCTGCGCAGGGATCAACGGAAGCACATCAGCCTCCAGCAGCCGCAACAACGCCTCCACGGTTTCCTCGCGCACGGCGGAGGCTCCGCGCGCAAGGGACAGCGCCTTCAGCGCCAGCACCAACCGCACCACGGGCGGGGGGAGGGGCTCGCCCACGCCCGAGGCGTGGCTCCGCACCAGGTTCAGCTGCAACTGCACAAGCGCATCCGGCGCGATGCGCGTGCCCGCCAACTTTCCGAAGCCGGTGTTCACGCCATACATCACCTCGCCGGCCTCAAGCCGCGCGGCGAGCGCCGAATGGCTCGCCCGAACCGCCTCCCGCCAGCCTTCATCCAGGCGAAGGGCAGCACCTTCCATCACCGCCCGCAACTCGGCGAGCACCACTCCACCCGGCGCGGTCACGGTGACACCATCGGCAGGTCCAGCCCCATCTTCCGGGCCCAATCCTTCGCAAGATCATAGCCTGCATCCGCATGGCGCATCACGCCGCTCGCCGGATCGTTCCAGAGCACCCGCTTCAGCCGGCGCGCCGCATCCGGCGTCCCGTCCGCCACGATCACCATTCCCGCATGCTGCGAATATCCCATGCCCACGCCCCCGCCATGATGCAGCGACACCCAGGTCGCGCCCGAGGCCGTGTTCAGCAACGCATTCAGCAAAGGCCAGTCGGAGACAGCATCCGATCCATCCAGCATCGCTTCCGTTTCCCGGTTGGGCGACGCCACCGATCCTGAATCCAGATGATCCCGCCCGATCACCACGGGCGCAGAAAGCTCCCCCTTCGCCACCATCTCGTTGAAGGCCAGCCCCAGCCGGTGCCGCTGCCCAAGCCCCACCCAGCAGATACGCGCCGGAAGGCCCTGGAAGGCGATCCGCGCCTGCGCCATGTCCAGCCAGCGATGCAGATGCGGATCATCTGGGATCACCTCCCGCACCTTCGCATCTGTCCTGCGGATATCCTCCGGATCGCCACTCAGCGCCGCCCAGCGGAAGGGGCCGATGCCACGGCAGAAAAGCGGGCGGATATAGGCCGGCACGAAGCCCGGGAAGCCGAAGGCATCCTGCACTCCCTCATCCTTGGCCATCTGCCGGATGTTGTTGCCATAATCCATGACCACGGAACCCATCCGCTTCAGGTCCAGCATCGCCCGCACATGCGCCACCATGCTGCGCTTCGCGGCGGTCGCCACCGCCTTGGGGTCGCTTTCCCGCTTCGCCTGCCATTCCTCCAGCGTCCATCCCGCCGGCAGATAGCCGTTGGAAGGATCATGCGCGCTGGTCTGGTCCGTCACGATATCCGGCACCACCCCACGCAGCACCAGCTCCGGGAACACCTCCGCCGCGTTGCCCAGCAGCCCGACGCTGATCGCACGCTTCTCCGCGCAGGCCTTGCGGATCATCGCCAGCGCCGTGTCCAGGTCATCCGCGCGATGGTCCAGGTAGCGCGTCTCCAGCCGCTTCTCGATCCGGCTCGGCTGGCATTCCACCGCAAGAACGCAGGCGCCCGCGAACACGCCCGCCAGGGGCTGCGCCCCGCCCATGCCGCCCAGCCCTGCCGTGAGGATCCAGCGCCCCGCCAGGTCCCCGCCGAAATGCTGCCGGCCTGCCTCGGCGAAGGTTTCGTAAGTTCCCTGCACGATCCCCTGGGAACCGATATAGATCCAGGACCCGGCGGTCATCTGCCCGTACATCATCAGTCCCGCGCGATCGAGCACGTTGAACTGGTCCCAGTTCGCCCAGGCCGGCACGATGTTGGAATTGGCGATCAGCACGCGCGGCGCGTTCGCATGCGTCTCGAACACGCCCACCGGCTTGCCCGACTGCACCAGCAGCGTCTGCGTATCCTCCAGCCGCCGCAGCACGTCGCAAATCACCTCATAGCTGCGCCAGTCCCGCGCCGCCCGCCCGATACCGCCATAGACGACGAGCGCGCCGGGATTTTCCGCCACCTCGTCATCCAGGTTGTTCATCAGCATCCGCAGCGGCGCTTCCGTTACCCAGTGCCGAGCGGAAAGCTTGCTCCCCCGAGGAGCCCGGATCGCCGGCGCATTGCGGAAGCGGGATGTGTCGCTCATGCGGTCCTCAGTGGCTGAAATGCCCGCCCGGCCCATCTTGCATCCGGTAGCGCCCGGAAAGCTCGAAACGGCTGGCAGGCTGGGTGAGGCGGGAGAAGGTCGTGGCATCGCCCCGGCGGAAGGTCCGGCGGCGGATCACCAGGCAAGGATCGCGCGGGCCCACCGCCAGCAAGCGTGCAAGTGGCGCGCCCGGCAGGATGGCGGTCACGGTCTGCTCCATTTCCGTTACCTCGCCGACTTCCCGCAAATACTCGTATGTCGCGCGGCCGGAGAAATCCTGCTCCTTATAGCCCGGCGCATAGCCGGGCCGGATGAAGCGCTCCTCCAACTGGATCGGTAGGCCATCGCCCTTGTGCAGGATCACCGATCCTGGCACCCGCCCGCCGCGCGGCAGCCCCATCGCATCCGCCGCCTCATCCGTCAGCGGGACCAGCCCGAGCGACAGCACCTCGCAGGCCCATTCCATCCCGCGCGCACGGATCTCGTCCACGATGCTTTCGATGCTGGAAAGCCCTGTGCGCGGCTTCCCTTCCGCGACGAAGGTGCCGACCCCCGGCACCTTCCGCAGCCGCCCCTCCCGCGCCAACTCTGCGAAGGCGCGGTTCACTGTGATGCGGGACACGCCCAGCATCGGCCCCAGCTCATTCTCGCTGGGAATGCGCGCATTCACCGCCCATTCGCCCGTGGCGATGCGCGACAGGACGAAGTCCTTCACTGCCTGGTAGCGAGGCTTGGGCGCCTCGGCGATGCCGGGCTTCCGTGCGCCACCATCTGGCATCGCAGTCAGCCCGCCGCCGTGGCCAGCGCCTTGCGGTAACCGAAGGCCTGATCGAAGCGGTTCAGAATGTGCTGCCCCGCCGTGATCGGCTCGTAACGCGCCTCGCCCTCAGGAGTCCCCAACTCGCGCGGATCAATCAGCGCGCCGAAATCGGGGTCATGGAAGGTCGCGATCGACATCCGCTCCCGCCCGCTGCGGTTCACCACCCGGTGCGGGGTGGAGGCGAAGCGATCATTGCTCCAGCGCCCGAGCAGGTCGCCCACATTCACCACCAGCGTGCCGGGCAGGGGAGGGGCGTCGATCCAGCCGCCGCTCTGCCGCTCGCGCACCTGCAACCCCCCATTGTCGTCCTGCCACAGCAGGGTGATGCAGCCGAAATCCGTATGTGGTGCCACGCCGAAAATCTCTTCCTCCGCGCCCACATCCTGCGGCGGGTAGAAGATGGCCTGCGTCCGCTGCAGCGGCTTGGTGTAGCGCGGGACGAAGAAATCCTCAGGCAGTCCCAGGCTCACCGCCACGGCCCGCATCAGCCGCCCGCCCAGCGCCATCATCGCATCGTAATAGGCGGACATGGCCGGTTGCAGGGCAGGGACGAAATCCGGCCATTGGTTCGGCCCGCGCAGCGCCTCCCCGGCGAGCACGGAAGGATCGTCCTCCGGCAGTTCCAGCCCGATGGAGAAGAACTCCTTCCGGTCCGTGTGCCTGGCGCCTTCCATCAGCGCGCCGCCCATGGCGTGCCAGCCGCGATGCAGCTTGTTGGCCTTCACCAGTGCCTTCCGCTCGGGCGGCAGGTGGAAGAACTCGCGCGCCGCTGCCGCAGCACCCTCGATCACCGCCGCCGGCACACCATGCTCCGAGACATAGAAGAAGCCTGGACCCATGCAGGCGTCCCGGATCGCCGCCGCCACCTGCGGCACGGCGTTTGCTGAACCCCGGTTCAGTCCTGAAACATCGATCACCGGAAGAGAGGTCGTGCCAGCCATCCGCCTTCGCCTTCAACCCGGCCCGAGCCCGGAATGGCCTTGATCGCCGGACCAGGGATCGTCACGTCCATAACCTGTCATGTCAAGTTGAGCATGGGTGGCGAGAGCGCTCGGGCATTGTAAAGAGCGCCCCAACACGCGGCCCGCGAACAGGGCACCCGCAGGAGAACCTGAATGAGCATCACCCGCCGCGGCCTCGGCGTCGCCGCCCTCGGCACCGGCCTCGCTGCCGCCTTCGTGCAGCGCGCCGCCGCCAACAACCTGGAGAAGGCGAAGAAGGCGGGCGAGCTGGTCGTCGCCACCGAACTGCATTTCGCCCCCTTCGACTTCACCGAGGGTGGCAAGCAGACCGGCTTCAACTCCGATGTCTTCGCCGAGATCGGCAAGGATCTGGGCGTGAAGATCCGTTTCCAGGACCTTCCCTGGGCCTCCGTGCTGCCCGGCCTGGATGCCAGCCGCTACGACCTCGCCGCAGGCCCCGCCATCATCACCAAGGCCCGGCTGGAGCGCTACCGCTTCAC
Organism: Roseomonas xinghualingensis; assembly: GCF_025791835.1. Taxonomy (GTDB): domain Bacteria; phylum Pseudomonadota; class Alphaproteobacteria; order Acetobacterales; family Acetobacteraceae; genus Roseomonas; species Roseomonas xinghualingensis. Next base: position 151,800 of record NZ_JAOXLP010000004.1, on the reverse strand, counting down.
CGTTCCGATCGCGGAGGCCACCGTCACCCTGCTGAAGCGTGCGAATGACCGCAGCATCAACAAGCCCGAGGACATCGCCGGCAAGCAGCTCGGCGGCGCCACCGGCACCGCGCAGCTCGCCCAGTTCAAGGCCTTTGTGGAAAGCCTGCCCGGCACCACCCCGCCGATCCGCGAATACCAGTCCTTCTCCGAGGCCTATGCCGATCTCGCGGCGGGCCGCATCGCCGCCGTCGGCAATTCGCTGCCCAACATCGCCTATGCCGCGAAGCAGCGCCCGAATGTCTTCGCCGTCGTGCAGCCGCCTTTCGGCGCCAAGGCCTATTTCTCCTATATCGGCCGGAAGGACGCGGATTCCGCTCCGCTTATCGATGCGATCGACGCCGCCATCGTGAAGATGCGCCAGGATGGCCGCCTGACCGCGCTGCAGACCAAGTGGTTCGGCCAGACCTTCGACACGCCCAACAGCGTTCCCGTCCCGGCGGTCTGATCTTCCGTTGGACTGGTCCTTTATCCAGGAAGCCCTGCCCCCGCTCCTACAGGGGGCGGTGGCCACGGTGGCGGTCTCGGCGGCCGCCATCCTCCTTGGCTTCGCGGCGGGGGCGGGTATCGCCGCCGCCGCCACCTCCGGCGCGCGGGGGCTGCGCGCCTTCGCCGCGATCTACATCAGCTTCTTCCGCGGCGTACCGCTGCTGGTGCAGCTCCTCCTTGCCTATTATGCGCTGCCCTTCCTGGGCCTCGACATCCCCGCCATCGCCGCGGCGGTGGGTACGCTCGGCCTCTGCTGCGCGGCCTATATGGCCGAGATCCTGCGCGGCGGCCTCGCTGCCGTCCCGTCCGGCGCCATCGAGGCCGCGCGCCTGCTGGGCCTGACGCGTGTTCAGACCTTCATCCGCATCCGCCTGCCCATCGCCGCCCGCGCCATGCGCCCGGCCATCGTGGGAGAGGCGATCATGATCATGAAGGCATCCTCCCTCATCTCCCTGGTGGGCATCCTGGAGCTGACGCGCGCCTCCCAGGCCCTGGCCGCCTCCACCTTCTTGCCGCTGGAATCCTATGTGCTCTGCGGCCTCATCTATCTCGCCATCAACCTCGTCCTGATGGCTCTCGGCTGGGAGCGGCGCCGTGCATGAAGGTCGTGTCAGAGACGCGCATATGAACGCCGAGTCAGAGACGCGCATATGAACGTCGTCACCGAAACCCTCTGGGCCGTGGCGCGCGGCTTGCCGCTCACCATCGGCATCTGGCTCGCCTCCGTCGCCACCGGCCTGCTGGCGGGCGTGCTCGTGGCCTGTGCTCGGCATTTCGGCCCACGCCTGCTGAACGCGGTGCTGCTCACCCTGGTCGAGATCGTGCGCGGCGTTCCCTTCGTGGTGCAGGCCTTCCTGCTCTATTACGGAGGCCCCTTCATCGGGCTGGACCTGACGCCCATCCTCGCCGGCTGGCTGGCGCTTTCCATCTACGCCACCGCCTATTTCAGCGAGATCTTCCGCGCCGGCTTCCTCGCCATCCCACGCGGCCACACGGAAGCCGCACGCCTCCTGGGCCTGAGCACGAACCAGACCATCATCCGCATCCTGCTGCCGGAAATGGCGCTTTCCGTCCTGCCTGCCCTTGCCAATCTCGCGGTGATCCTCGTCAAGGAAACCGCCATCCTCTCCATCATTACCGTGCCCGAGTTGACCTTCACCGTCTCCGGCGTCGGCAGCGCCACCTTCGCCTTCGCCCAGACCATGACGGCGCTGGCGCTCAGCTACTGGGCGCTGGTGGAACTCACCGCCTATGCCGCGCGCCGCCTGGAACGCGGCATCGCCCGCGCCACGCTCGGCACCGCCTGAGGAACGACGCATGACCGCCCCCTTCCTCCTGGCCGAGAAGCTGGAACGCCGCGTCGGCGATACGCAGATCCTCGACCGCATCGACCTCGCCGTTCAGAAGGGCGAGGTGGTCGGGCTGATCGGCCCCAGCGGTTCCGGCAAGTCCTCGCTGCTCCGCTGCATCGCCGGGCTCGACCCGATCACCGGTGGCCGCGTGCTGGTGGAAGGCCGCACGCCCACCCCGGGCGACGGCACCATCGGCATGGTCTTCCAGCAGTTCAATCTCTGGCCGCACCTCACCGCGCAGGAGAATGTCACCCTCGCCCTGCGCCTGGTCCGCAAGCAGAGCCGCTCGGAAGCCGCCGAGCGGGCCCGCACCATGCTGGACCGTGTGGACCTGCTGAAATTCGCCGATCGCCGCCCGGCCCAGCTTTCCGGCGGCCAGCAGCAGCGCGTCGCCATCGCGCGCACCCTGGCGATGGAACCCCGCCTCGTCCTGTTCGACGAGCCCACAGCCAGCCTCGACCCCGAGCTGACGACCGAGGTGCTGGACGTCATCCGCGGCCTCGCGGATACGGGCATGACCATGCTCGTCGTCTCGCATGAGATGGGCTTCGTCGCCTCCGTCGCCACCCGCGCGGTCTTCCTCGACCATGGTCGCATCCTGGTGGATGGCCCCACGAAGCAGGTCTTCCGGGATGCCCAGGAACCGCGCCTGCGCCGCTTCCTCGCCACCTATCTCCAGCGCGTCGCCTGGGCGCCGGAGCCGGAACCGGCCACCGATAATCCCGCCTTGCTGGAAATCATCGAGAATCCTCCGGGGGAGGGGATGCCGCTCACCAGCACGAAGCCCGGCGCATGAAGGCCTTCCACGCCACCCACGCCCTTCTTCCAACGGGCTGGGCGCGTGACGTCACCATCACAGCCGATGCGTCCGGCAGCATCATCAAGGCCATCCCCGGCACCGCCGCGCCGGGCGGCGCCGAATGCCTGCGCGGCCATGTCATTCCCGGTGTGCCGAACATCCATTCCCACGCCTTCCAGCGCGCCATGGCCGGTGCCGCCGAGCGCCGCTCCCCCGCCGGGCGCGACAGCTTCTGGACCTGGCGCGAAACCATGTACCGCTTCGTCGCCCGCCTCACGCCGGACGATGCCGAAGCGGTCGCCGCGCAACTCCATGCTGAATGCCTGGAGCACGGCTTCACGCATCTCGCCGAGTTCCACTACCTGCACCACCAGCCCGACGGCACGCCTTATGCCGACCGTGCCGAGATGTCCCTCCGCCACCTTGCCGCCGCGCGGCAGACCGGCATCGGCCTCACCCTGCTCCCCAGCCTCTACCGCCATGGCGGGATTTTCGGTGCAGAGCCAGATCCCGGCCAACGCCCTTTCCTGAACGATCTGGACGGCTTTCAGGCCATCCTTGACCGCAGCGCCGCCGCCATGCGCGACATGCCGCGCACCCGTCTCGGCATCGCTCCGCATTCGCTGCGCGCCGTCACCCCCGCCATGCTCGCCGCCCTGGCGGACCATCCCGGACCCATCCACATCCATGCCGCCGAGCAGGTGAGGGAGGTCGAGGAATGCCTCGCCGCCACCGGCGCCCGCCCGGTGGAGTGGCTGCTGCACAATGCGCCCATCGATGAGCGCTGGTGCCTCATCCACTGCACCCATCTGACGGAAGACGAAAGCATCGGCCTCGCCCGTAGCGGCGCCGTCGCCGGCCTCTGCCCCACCACGGAAGCCTCGCTGGGCGACGGCATCTTCGACCTGCCCGCCTACAGCGCCGCCGGCGGCCATATCGCCATCGGCACCGACTCCCATGTCGGCACCGCCCCGCGCGAGGAATTGCGCCAGCTCGAAACCTCCCAGCGCCTGCGCTCCCTCGGCCGTTCCGTCGCTACCAGCACCACTTCACCCCATCCGGGCCGCGCGCTGCTGGATGCCGTGCTGAAGGGCGGTGCCCGTGCATCCGGAGTCCCGCTCGGCGCCCTCGCTCCAGGCGCGCGCTGCGATCTCGTGGAACTGGACAACACCCATCCCACCCTCACCGCGCATGAGGGCGACGCATTGCTCGACGCCTGGATCTTTTCCGGCCAATCTAACCCCGTCCGCACCACCATCGCCGCCGCCGAAGTGCTGGTGCGCGAAGGCCGACACCGCGACCGCGACGCCATCGCCGCCCGCTTCCGCAAGGCCATGAGCCGCCTCGTCGCCTGACAAGGCCGGCGCTAACCTCCCTGCATCCCTCAAGGGTCGTTCCGATGCAGCGCCGCAGCCGCCTTCAACGATCTTGCGGCGGGACGCATCGCGCTGATGTTCGTTTCCGTCCCCTCTGTCCTCGCGGCCAGCGGAGCACAGTTCAAGGTGACCGCCGTCACCTCCCGCACCCCGGCGCCCATCATTGCCCGCCTGGCCGGAGCCTTCTCCAAGGCGATGCGCAGCGATCTCGTTCGCGTGCCTCAATGACCTGGGCGCTACCCCCAATGGCGGTGATGCAAGCGCCTTCGCCGCCCTGCTGCGCGAGGACCTGGATCGCTGGACCCGTGTCGCCGTACCGCTCGATATCAAGTTCGACTGAAGCGGCCTCAGTGGTGGTGGCGCGCCATCAGCTCTTGCGTCACCTCCACAACCTGTTCCGCCAGGATGGCACGCAACTCCGCGCCCTCTGCCGGGCGTGCCTCCGCGAACACCGCAACCATATGCCCGATCTCCTCCACCGCGCTGCGCAGATAGGCGAGAGGATCGTGCGCCTTGCGCAAGCCTTCCTCCAGCACGCGGCGAACCGCATCCGCCACCAGGTGCCGCAGCAGTTCATCCTGGGCGGCGCCATTGCGTTGCCACGCACCTGTCCGATCATTCGTGACCGGTGCCTCGCGCATTGCCGCCTCCTCATCCGCATCCGACATCATGAGTCCCTCGCCAGCCCATCCGCAAAGGAGTGGGCGCGGTCGGACCATGCATTCGGCCTTCAGGCGGATACAGACAGCGCGTCTCGATCCCTGTGATCGGCGCTGACTATGGTTCCCGCCCGATGCCCGACTGCAGCGTGGCGTCCAGCGCGGCCGGATCCAGCCCAGAGGATTGCGCCGCAACCCGAGCCCCACAGTGCCTCCAGCGACGTCACCACCGCCTCCGTCACCGGCATGGCGATCCCCTCAGCAACCGGCGCCGGTCATCGCCGGCTAAAGCACGCCGGCAAAGCCGCCGCAGCCAATTTCCGCCCAGGCCGTTTCGAGCTCTAATCTGCCGAAAAGCTTCCGGGAGCCCCCGACGATGACGATCACGCGCCGCAGCGCCCTCTTCCTTCCCGCCGCGTTGGGCATGGCTGGCACTGCGCAGGCCCAGCCCGCTTCCACCGACCGCTGGCCCAGCCAGCCTGTCCGCATCATCGTCCCCGCGCCCGGTGGCGGCGGCACGGCCGATACCCTCGCCCGCATCTTCGCGCAGGAGATGGAAAAGCGCGTCAACCAGCGCGTCCTAATCGACAACCGCGGGGGCGCCAACGGCAATATCGGCGCCCTGGCCGGTGCCCGCGCCGCGCCCGATGGCTATACCATCCTCTGGTCCTGGGCCGGCACCCTCGCCACGGGGCCCGCCCTCTACAAGGACCTGCCCTTCGATCCGGAGAAGGACTTCGAGCCCGTCATCCTCCTCGGCAATGTCCCGAACGTGCTGGTGGTGAACAAGGATCTTGGCATCCGCACGCTGGATCAGTTCGGCGCCTATGCCCGGGCCAATCCCGGTGCCATCAATTTCGGCTCCACCGGCAACGGCTCCTCGATGCATCTGGCCGGCGAGCTCTACAAGTCGCTCACCGGCACGCAGATGACGCATGTTCCCTACACCGCCCCGGCCGCTGGCGTGACGGACCTGCTCTCCGGCCGCATCCAGGCGATGTTCAACCTCATCACCGGCGTCGTGGGTCAGGTGAAGTCCGGCGCCGTCACCCCGATCGCCGTGCTGGACGACCGCCGTTCATCCCAACTGCCTGACGTGCCCACCACGGCCGAGCTTGGCATGCCCCAACTCGTATTCGGCACCTGGTTCGGCCTTTTCCTGCCAAAAGGCTCCGATCCCGCCCTCCTGCGGCGCCTCAACGCCCTGTCCAATGAGATCCTGAGCGATCCCGAGGCGAAGGCGCGGTTCGAGCAGGTCGGAATGACCCCCATGGGCGGCAGCCCCGAGCGCCTCGCCACCTTCCTGCATGAGGAAATCCAGCGCCATGCCGCGCTGGTGAAGGCATCGGGCGCCCGGAACGAATAGAAAAAGGCCGGGGGAAAGGAATTCCCCCGGCCTCCCATTTTTTCTTCGATCCTAGGCTGCGTCCGGGGGAGTGGACTCGCCCAGCGACTGCATCAGGCGGTTCGCATTGGCGAACATCGCGATGGAATGGATGAGGTCCAGCACCTCCAGGTCATCCATCCCAACCGCACGCAGCGGCGCCAGATCGGCGGCGGTCACGGCACCCGGCGTCAGCGTCAGCTTTTCCGAGAAGTCCGCGATCGCGCGGCGCCGCGGGTCCGTCTCCACCGCATGGCCCTCATCCAGCACGCGCTGCATCGCCTCGCGCTGCTTGGAAAGATCCGTAAATCGCCGCGCATGCACAGAGGTGCAGTACACGCAGCCATTCGCCATGGAGACGATAGCGGTTGAGAACTCGCGATCCGCGCGGGGCAGCCCGCGCGGCGCATACATCACCGTGTTGAACAATGCCCCGCGCTCGCCCAGCGAGGCCGGGTCATTCGCAAGCGTCAGGAAGTAGGTCGAACGGCGCTGCGCCGGCGGGCAGGCTTCCAGCGCGGCGAGTTGCGCGGGCGTGGCGGTCCCGGCATCCACGGGCGGGATGCGCGGCGTCCAGCCCACCTCCTCCATTGTGAAGCGGCTCATGCGGCCTTCTCCTGCATCATCGCGCGCAACCCGGCGATCACCCGCACCTGGTAAGGCACGAAGGACACCAGCTGCGTCACTGCCACGATGTCGCGCGGCGTCAGCCCCATGGCCGAAAGAGCGTCGATCGTCTCCTGCGTCACCGCCTCAGGCCGCGCCGCCACCACATCGGCATAGCGCAGCAGCGCCGCGAGGCGCCCTTCCATGGGCGCGCCTGAGAGGTCCTCCGCCAGCATGATCGCCTCCTGCGCGGAAGCCGCCTCCAGCAGCGCCCGGAAGCGCGCCGCCAGCGCCATGTCGCCCTCGCGCAGCGCGGCGCGCAGCGCCAGGGCCGCACGGTCCACATGCGAGACATGTCCGGGATCATCCGGCATCAGCAGCTCGCGATAGGCGCCCTGCGCGTGCTTCAGCGCCTCCGGGCGCCGGCGCCGCAACTCCGCCAGCGGCGATCCAGGCTCGATGCCGAGGATATCCTCGATCAGGTCCTGTGGCTTTTCATTGGGGTTCACGTGTTCACTCCCCTTCCTGGCCCCTCTCGGACCATTCATCGCCCAGCAGTTCAGGCGTGTCGAAGGCCACCAGCCGCTCGAAATGGGTTTCCCTGTCCTCGACGAACAGGGACCGCGCGATTCCGCGCGCCAGCCGCCGCGCCCCCGCTGAAATGGCAGGGATGTCGCCCGTCAGCTTTCCATGGCTCAGCGTCGCCGGATAGTTGAAGGCATGGATGCGGGCCAGTGCCGGGCATTCCCCCAGCACCTTCTCCTGGAAGGAGAAATCCGGCGCCAGATCCGGCGAATAGGACAGTTCTTCGCTCTCCTGCCCCCGCTCGGGCGTGAAGCGGTCCCGCCACAGCCGGATATGCGGTGCGATCAGCGCCAGCTCCGGCCGCTCATCCAGCGCCACCTTGAAGCCCGTGGCGAAGATCAGGAAATCCACCGTGACCTCGCCGCGCGGCGTCGCCACAACCAGCGCGCCGCCTTCCTCCCGCACGCCCGTCACGGGGGAGGAAAGATGCAGCCGCGCATGCGGATGCCGGGAAACGCGCAGCGTGCTGTCACGCGGCGGCGGCGTCTGCGCAGCCCCCGCGTAATGCATGAAGCGCCACTTCCACTCATCCGGCAGCCCGGCGAAGCCATGCACCACGCCCTGGCTGCCGATACCGGTGAACTTGTTGATCCGCGGCAGCGCCGGCCGCCGCACGAACAGGTCGAGCGAAGCCGCGCCTTCCTCCAGCGCCGTCGCCGCATTGTCCATGGCGGAAGCGCCCGCGCCCACCACGCCCACGCGCTTCCCGCGCAGCGCCGCGAAGTCGATCTCGTCCCGCGAATGGGCCCAGAAGCGCCGATCCACCCCGCGCGCCATATCGGGCACGAACTCGCCGCCCAGCCCGTCGCGCCCGCTGGCCAGCACCAGCCGCCGGCACAGAACCTCAGGCCCGTCGCGCATCTCCAGCGCGATCAACCCATCCTCGCGCGGGCGGATCAGCGCGACATCCGCGCCATTCTCCACCGGCACCGCCATCACGCGGCGATACCAGTTGAGGTAATCCATCCACATGACGCGCGGGATCTTGCCCAGGGCCTCCCAGGCATCGCGCCCGTGCTGCGCCTCGAAGAAGGCACGGAAGGTGAGGGCTGGCAGCCCCAGCGCCGGCCCCGCGAGCCCCTTGGGAGAACGCAGGGTCTCCATTCGGGCGAAGGTCACCCAGGGGCCTTCCTGTCCCTGCGGCGCCCGGTCCAGCACTCGCAACCGGTCGATCCCGTCCAGCCACAGCGCAGCCGCCGCCGCCAGCCCGGCCATGCCAGCGCCGATGATCGCTACATCCGCAATCGCGCGCCCATCAGGCGCGATCCGCTCCGGCACCCAGGGCTTCGAGGGCAGTTCAAGCCATTCCAAGTCCTGCCGGAGCCGTGCCTCCAGCGCCTCCAAACCGTTCAAGGCAGCGCCTGCATGCGTCGTTCCACCATTCCTTTCCAGGGCGCCCCCTCGGGCGCCGAAGCCAGCAGCGCCGCCCAGGCCGCCCGCGCCGTCGCGGGCCGTCCCGCCTGAAGCTCCGCCTGCCCCGAAAGGAAGCGCAACCCGACATGCTGGGGCGCCTGCGGCAGCGCCTCCGCCAGGAAGGCGATGGCCTCATCCACCTGCCCTGCCTCCAGCATCGCCTGCACACGCTGCGAGGCGATGCCGGCGTCGAAGCCGCCTTTCAGCACCTCCGCATAGGCAGCGGCGGACTCCGCCGGCCGCCCGCGGGTCCGCTCGGCATCCGCCAGCAGCATCCAGCCCTGCCGTGCCTGCGTGCTACCCGCCGGCAGCGCTGCCAAGCGCGTGCGAAGCTGCGCCAGCAGTGCTTCGTCCCGCGCCGCCGCATCCCGCCGCTCCACGAAGGTCGCGGAAGGCATGTCCGGCATCCCGTTCAGGAAATACACGGCGAGGGCGAGGACCGGCACCACGGCCAGCCCCGCCACCAGCGGCCCACGGCCGCCCACGCGCACCGGCGCCGTATCGGGCGCCGCCAGCATCCGCCGCTGCACTTCCAACAGCGCGGCGGAATAGGCCGATTCATCCAGCCGTCCCAGCACCTTGTCCCGCTCCAGCTCGGCCAGCTGCGCGCGGTAGAGCGCGCGGTCCGCCGATCCACGGTCCAGCGCCTGCGCCGGGCGCCACGCGGCCCAGCCAAGCGGAGCCAGCGCCACCAGCGCCAGCAGGATCGCGAGAAGCCAAGTCACGACTCGTCCTCAAGTTTTGCCAGCCGCGCGCGCTCCGCCGGGGTCAGCGGCGCGGGCCCGCTGCGCCTGGCCGCCCGTCGGCGCATCATCACCAGTGCCAGCGCGCCTCCCGTCAGAACAAGCACAGGCAAGGCCCAGAGTGGCGCCGTCACCCAGTTGAAGGGCGGCCGCAACAGCACGAAGTCGCCGTAGCGCGCATGGATATGCTCGCGCACCGCCACATCCGATTCACCTGCCGCCACGCGCTCCCGCACCAGCCGCCGCAGGTCGCGCGCCAGATCCGCTTCGCTGTCCTCGATGGACTGGTTCTGGCAGACCATGCAGCGCAGCTCACGCCCGATCTGCTGCGCCCGAGACTCCTGCGCGGGGTCCGGCAGCATCTCCGAAGGCCGGCCCACGGCCAGGGTGAGCGAAGGCGCCAGCAGCAGGGCGAAAAACAGCGCCCTCACGCGTGCCGCCGCAGCAGGATGTCGAGTTCCGCTGAGAGCGTGTCCGGCGTCAGCGGTCCCGCCCATCGCCAACGCACCACCCCGTCGCGATCCAGCAGATAGGTCTCTGGTACCCCGTAGAGCCCGTATTCGATCCCCGCGCGCCCCTCGGCATCCGCCACCAGAGCGGAGAAGGGATTGCCATAGCGCGTCAGGAACTTCGCCGCATCCGCCGGCTTGTCCTTGTAGTTCACGCCCAGGATCCGCACGCCGCGCTTCTGCAGCGCCATCAGTTGCGGATGCTCCACCACGCAGGGCACGCACCAGGAAGCCCAGAAATTCACCAGCACCGGCGCCCCCGGCGAGGCCAGCGCCGCCTCCCCGAAGCCCGGCAGCCCTGTTTCCGCCACAGCTGGCAGCGCCAGCCGCGGTGCCGGCTTGCCGATCAGGGCCGAGGGAACGCCGCGCGGGTCATAGGATCCGTCCTGCATCCCGCGCAGCATCGCCCAGAAACCCAGCCCGCCCGCGGCAGCCAGCCCCAGCGGCGCCCACATCAGCGCCCGGCGGGAAACGGAAGAACGCTTCGCCTCGCTCATGCCTCCACCACCTTCGCGGCTGTCCGCCGTGCCGGCGCCCCGACGCGTGCCCGGCGATCCGTGAGCGACAGCCCGGCACCCAGCGCCATCACCGCGCCGCCCAGCCAGATCCAGGGCGCCAGCGGATTGTGGTGCACGCGCAGCGCCGCCCGCCCATTCTCCTCCTCCCCCATCACCACATAGAGGTCGGACACCCAGGTCGTGTGGATCGCGGCCTCGGTCGTGCTTTGCCTGGCGATGGGGAAGTTACGCTTCTCCGGCTCCAGCACCGTCACAGTCCGGCCGTCGCGCAGCACCGTCACCGTCGCGCGCCGGCTCGTCCAGTTCGGCCCGACGGCGTCGCGCACGTCATCCAGGCGCCATTCATACCCGCCGAGCGACACGGTCTCTCCGATGCGCACGGCCGCCAGCTTTTCCGTCGCCAGCCCCATTCCGGCAATGCCGAACAGCATGACGCCAAAGCCCGCATGCGCCACCGCGCCGCCCCAGGCCGCGCGCGGCAGCCCCCTGGCGCGTGCCAGCGCCGCCTGCGGCCGCGAGAACAGAGCGATGCGCTCCGCGATATCCGCCGCTGCCCCCAGGATCAGCCAGACCGCCGCGCCGAAGCCCAGCGCCGGAAGCACCGGCTGCCCCTGCACAAGCCAGACCACCATCACGGCGATCAGCGCGCCGACAGCCGCCCACCAGAGCCGTTGCAGAACCGGCCAGGGCTTGGCCCGCTTCCATGCCATCAGCGGGCCCGCCGCCATCGCCAGGATCAACGGCAGCGCCAGCGGGAACACCGTTGCCTGGTAGAAGGGCGGCCCCACCGAGATCTTCGCCTTCAGGATCAGATCCGCGAACATCGGATAGAGCGTGCCCACCAGCACCACCGCGGCGATCGTGCAGAGCAGCAGGTTGTTCAGCACCAGCGCACCCTCGCGGGAGATCGGCGCGAAAACGCCCGTCGGCGAAAGCGCCGGCGCACGCCACGCGAAAAGCGCGAAGGCCCCGCCCATCACCGCCACCAGCAGAGCGAGGATGAACACGCCGCGCTCCGGATCATTGGCGAAGGCATGCACGGAATTCAGCACGCCGGACCGAACCAGGAAGGTGCCCAGCAGCGACATCGAGAAGGCCAGGATCGCCAGGAGTATCGACCAGGTCTTCAGCGCCTCGCGCTTCTCCACCACGATCGCGGAATGCAGCAGCGCGCAGCCCGCCAGCCATGGCAGCAGCGAGGCATTCTCCACCGGGTCCCAGAACCAGTACCCACCCCATCCCAGCTCGTAATAGGCCCACCAGGACCCCAGAGCGATGCCCAGCGTCAGGAAGGCCCAGGAAGCCAGCGCCCAGGGCCGCACCCAGCGCCCCCAGGCCGCATCCACGCGCCCCTCGATCAGCGCCGCGACGGCGAAGGCGAAGGTCACCGCCGTACCGACATAGCCGAGATAGAGAAGGGGAGGGTGGAAGGCCAGGCCGGGGTCCTGCAGCACCGGGTTCAGGCCCTGCCCATCGGCCGCCGGCGGCCAGACCCGCATGAAGGGGTTGGAGGTCGCCAGCACGAAGGCCAGGAACCCCGCCGCGATCATGCCCAGCACCGCCAGCACCCGCGCCCGCAGAGCCCCCGGCAGCCCGCGCCCGAAGACAGCCACCGCTGCCCCGCACAATGCCAGGATCAGCACCCACAGCACCATGGAACCTTCGTGGTTCCCCCAGGCGCCCGCCAGCTTGTAGAGCATCGGCTTGGCCGAGTGGCTGTTCTGCACGACGTTGGATACCGTCGTGTCATTCACCGCGAAGGACCACAGCAGTGCGGCGAAAGCCGCCGACACTGCGATCAGCACGCCCAGCGCCAGGCCCGGCCCGGCTGCCATCAGCCGCCCATCGCCACGCTGCGCGCCCCAGAGCGGCAGCACCGCCTGCACCAGCGAAAGTGCCAGGGCCAACGCCAGGGCAAAGTGCCCGAGTTCAGGAATCATCCGCCGTTCCCTGCCGGGCGCCCGGAAGGCTGTGCCGAAGGCTGCAGCGTGTTCCAGCTCGCCGCCGGCGGCGCCGCGCCTTCCTCAGGCTTCCAATGACCGCTGCGCTGCAGCGCATCCATCACCTCGGGCGGCATGTAGGTCTCGTCATGCCGCGCCAGCACCTCGCTCGCCTGGAAGCCGCCATCCGGCGCCATCTTCCCCAATGTCACCACGCCCTGTCCTTCGCGGAACAGGTCCGGCAGCACGCCGCGATAGGAAACGGAGATGCTGTGCGCCCCATCCGTCACCCGGAAGCGCGCCTCGGGGCCGTCCTTCACCACGCTTCCGGTCTCCACCAGCCCGCCGAGGCGGAAGGCACGTCCCTCCGGCGGAGCCGAGGCCGCGATATCCGAAGGCGAGCGGAAAAAGACGAGATTGTCCTGGAAGGCGGTCAGCGCCAGCGCTGCCGCCCCGCCCAGCCCCAGCCCGCAAAGCAGCAGCACCCACATCCGCCGCCGGCGCCGGGACGCCGCCAGACCCAGACCACCACTCCGCCCGGTCGATGCCGCGCCGCTCATGCAACCCTCCTGGGCGACCGCTCCAGTTCCCGCAGCCGCCGCGCCGCCACCCGGTGCCGCAACGCCGCGCCCAGGGTGAGCCCACCAAAGCCGGCCACCACCAGCCCCCAGGCCGCCACAACGTGAATCCAATGCGCGCTCATGCCGGCACCGTCGCGGGCGGAATGCGATCCGCCTCCCGGGCCCGCGCCAGTTCCAGTGCCTGCACCCGCCGCTCCATCACCGCCGCCCGCACCCGCGCCAGCACCAGCGTCCCGAACAGCAGCGAGAACCCAGCCGCGCAGGCAAGCAGCGGCCCCAGCATCGAGATATGCATCCCCGGCGCCGCCAGCCGCGCCACGCTGGCCGGTTGGTGCAACGTGTTCCACCAATCCACCGAGAACTTCACGATCGGCAGGTTCACCACCCCCACCAGTGCCAGGATCGCACCCATGCGCGCCCCGCGTTCCTCATCCTCGAAGGCACGGGTGATCGCCGCATGGCCCACCCAGAGGAAGAACAGCACGAGCACGGAGGTCATCCGCGCATCCCAGGCCCACCAGGTGCCCCACATCGGCTGCCCCCAGAGGCTGCCTGTCGCCAGGCACAGCGCCGTCACCATCGCCCCCACGGGCGAAAGCTCCCGCGCAGCCAGATCCGCCAGCGGATGCTTCCAGACCAGGGCCAGCACCGAGGCCACGGCAAGCCCGGCATAGCCGGACATCGCCAGCCAGGCCATCGGCACATGCACATACATGATCCGCACCGTCTCCCCCTGCTGCCAGTCCGCCGGGGAGAGGAACAGCGCCCAAGCCACCGCGGGCAGCAGCACGGCCAGGGAAACGCCCCAGAGCCAGGGCATGAGCCGTGATGTCGCCCGCAGGAAGCGGCCGGGATTGGCGAAGCGGTGCAGGAGCGGCGCGGGGGAGGTCAGGGCAGGGCGTCCACGCGGTGATGGGGCCAGGAGGCCAGGAGGGGAAAACCAGGGTTTAGCGCGCCCGGTCCCGCCCTGGAATTGCCAGGAAGGGCAGGCAGCCATACGGGCCAGATGGGCGGGCGCAAAGGCCCTGGCGATACGCCGTTACCTTTCGCTGCGCTTTTTGATCCCGTGCCCTTTTCCCCACAGTGTGGCTTGGCAGCGGCCACATCAGCCTGTTCCTGTTAGCGCGAACAGGGTCAGTGCTTTAAGGCGCCATAGGCATGTCAGTCGCGTACCGCTTCAGGGATGCTGCCAGCCATGGAAGGGGCCGATGAATCATAAAAGTTGGCTCGGGTCCGCCTGGCGGCAGGGCCTTGCGGTGGCGCTCGCCTGCGCCCTGCTCGGCACGGCCGGTTCCGCGCTGCTGCTGCGTGCCGAGCGGCAGCGGCTGCTCTATGAGGCTGGCGAACGGCTCGCCGGCTTCGCCCAGCTGATGGCCCAGCGCCTGGATACTGGCCTTGTAAGCTGGGTCAATGATGTCGGCCTGCTGGCGCGCTTCGAGGCCTTCGAGCGGCAGCCCCCCGATCCGGCGGTGGCCCGGCGGCTGCTGGAGGACCTGCGGAACCGCTCGCCCAGCTTCTCCTGGATCGGCTTCACCGATGCCGAAGGCCGCGTCATCGCCGCCACGGACGGGCTGCTTGAAGGGGTAGATGTCGCCGCCCGCCCCTGGTTCCGCCCCGCCCTGTCGGGGCTCCATCTGGGCGACGTCCACCCGGCGGTCCTGTTGGCGAAGCTCCTGCCGGTGGAGCAGGGCGGCGGCGAGGGGGCCTATTTCGTCGATGCCGCCGCGCCTGTCCGCTCTCCGGATGGCAAGGTGCTGGGCGTGATCGCCGGCCATCTCACCTGGCGCTGGGTGGAGGGCGTCCGGGAGGAGCTGATCAGCCTCTCGCCCTGGCAGCCGGCGCCCGAAATGCGCATCATCGCCGCCGATGGCCATATACTGCTCGGCCCGGACGGCGAGCGCCACCAGCTCTGGCCGCGATCCCTGGTACCCGGCACCTGGGAGGAAGCGGCCCTGCCCGGCCGGGAGCCCGCAGTCCTTGCAACGGCCAGGGTGGCGAGCACGGCCAACCGGCCAAGCCTCGGCTGGACCGTGGTGGCCGAGCGGGACCGCGCCTCCATCCTGGCCTCGCACCGTTCCTCCGCCATCTGGCTCAGCATCGGCACGCTCTGCATCTCCCTGCTCGGCGGGCTGCTGGCTGGCTGGAATGCCGGCCGCTATGGCTCCGCCGTCCAACACATGCTGGGCAGGGAGCAGCGCGACGCGGCCCGCAGGTTCCAAGTTTTGCAGGACCAGGCCTGGCGCGATCCGTTGACCGGATTGCTGAACCGCGCCGGCTTCGAGGCATGGCGCCGCGCCAATCCCGAATGGATGCGAGGCTGCGCCCTGGTCGCGATGGACCTCGACGGCTTCAAGCCGATCAACGACCGTTTTGGCCACGCGGCGGGTGACGCAGTCCTCCAGGGGATCGGCGCCTGGTTGCGCAAGAACACCCGCGCGCAGGATGCCGCGGTGCGCATGGGGGGAGACGAGTTCATTCTCTGTCTCCCTGGCGATCCCGCCCATGTGGCCGGGGCCGCGCAGGAGGTCGGGGCCCGGCTGAACGCCGCGTTGAATGAGGGGCTCCCGTCGCCGGCCGGCCGGCTACGTCTCGGTTGCAGCCAGGGCATCGCCCTGCTGCCCGGGGATGCGTCGGACTTCGAGGCGGCGGTCAGGATCGCCGATGCCCGACTCTATAAGGCGAAGCGGCAGCGCCCCCAGATCGACCGCAATTCCTGCCACGGGCGGGAGGGAGGTGGCGCGGCGAACGGGCTGGCGGGCTGAGCGCGCAGGTCCTCGGCACCCGTCCGGCTGCTTGCCGTCTGTTCCATCCGTTCCCTGTGGCTTTTGCGTCAGGAGGGCCCTTCAGCGGCTGTGCCCTGGAGCGAAATGGCCGGCTTCATTCCGTTGTGGGCCTGACTCCAGGTTGGGCTCAGGATAGCCAGGTTGCTCCCAATCCTTGACGCGGCTGCTCCGCGGCTATTTTCTTCGCCCTGGCCAGGGCTGAGTTTCCATTCTGAAAACAAAGTCTTGCCGAAGATGTGAAGGAGCGGCGAATGGCCCAGCAGGAAGTGGTGACGAGCAGCGTCGAGGATAGCGTCGCTGTCATCCGGATCGCCAATCCGCCCGTGAATGCGCTGAGCGCCGCCGTGCGCGGCGGGCTGAAGCGCGAGGCCGAGGCCGCCGCCGCCAACCCGGCGATCCGCGCCATTGTCATCGTCGCCGAGGGCAAGACCTTCATCGCGGGCGCCGACATCACCGAATTCGGCAAGCCCCCGGTCCCGCCGAGCCTGCCCGAGGTTATCGCCATCCTCGAAACCCTCGCCAAGCCCGTCGTCGCCGCCATCAATGGCGCGGCACTCGGGGGCGGCCTGGAGGTCGCGCTCGGCTGCCATGCCCGCGTTGCCGCCCCCTCCGCCAAGCTCGGCCTGCCCGAGGTGAAGCTCGGCATCCTGCCCGGCGCCGGCGGCACCCAGCGCCTGCCCCGACTGATCGGCACCGCCCCGGCCGTGAAGATCGCCGCCGAGGGCAATCCGATCTCCGCGAAAGAGGCCCAGTCCCTCGGCCTGGTGGACGAGGTCGCCGAGGATGTCGTGCCCGCCGCCAAGGCCCTGGCCCTGAAGCTGGCCGGCGGCACGCTGCCCACCCCGGCGCGGGACCGTGCGAATCTCGGCGCCCGCGAAGCCTTCGAGGAAGCCGCCGCAGCCCTCCTCAAGAAGAACGCCGACAATCCCAGCGTCGCCGCCGTGGTCGATGCCGTCCGCGCCTGCTTCGAGAAGTCCTTCGAGGAAGGGCTGGCGGTGGAGCGCGCCCATTTCCTCCGCTTGCGCGACGATCCGCGCAGCAAGGCCCTGCGCCACGTCTTCTTCGCCGAGCGCGCCGCCGCCCGCATCCCCAACCTGCCCAAGGGCACGCAGCCCCGCCCGGTGGCGAAGGCCGCGGTGATCGGTGGCGGCACCATGGGCGGCGGCATCGCCATGTGCTTCGCCAATGCCGGCATCCCGGTGACGCTGATTGAGACGAGCGAGGAGAACCTCCAGCGCGGGCTGGAGCGCGTGGCGGGCAACTACGCCACCTCCGTCAAGCGCGGCAGCCTGACCGAGGAGGCGCGCGACAAGCGCATGTCCCTGATCGAGGGCAAGGTCGGGCTGGAGAACGCCGCCGGCGCCGATGTGGTCGTCGAGGCGGTCTTTGAGGAAATGGGGCTGAAGAAGGAGATCTTCGGCAAGCTCGAAGGCATCGCCAAGCCGGGCGCGGTGCTCGCCACCAACACCTCCTATCTCGATGTGGACGAGATCGCCGCCAGCACCTCCCGCCCCGGCGACGTGCTGGGCATGCACTTCTTCTCGCCCGCGAATGTCATGAAGCTGCTGGAGGTGGTGCGCGGCGCGAAGACCTCGCCCGAGGTGCTGGCCACCGCCATGGATCTCGGCCGTAAGCTGGCCAAGGTCCCGGTCGTCTCAGGCGTCTGCTACGGCTTCATCGGCAACCGCATGCTTGCCCGCCGCACCGCCATGGCCGAGCGCCTGCTGCTCGAAGGCGCGCAGCCGAAGGAAGTGGACAAGGCGCTCACCGATTTCGGCTTCCGCATGGGCCCCTTCGCCATGGCGGATCTCGCCGGCCTCGATATCGGCTGGCGCATCCGCAAGGCGACTGGCAAGAAGGCGCCGGTGGCCGATGCGCTCTGCGAGGCCGGCCGCCTCGGCCAGAAGACCAAGCGCGGCTATTACGACTACTCCGCCGATGGCCGCACCGGCGCCGCCGACCCGGAGGTTGCGGCCCTGATCGAGCGCGTCTCGGCGGAACAGGGCATCGCCCGCCGCGCCATTCCGCAGGACGAGATCCTGGAGCGCCTGCTCTACCCGATGATCAACGAGGGTGCCCGCATCCTCGAGGAAGGCATCGCACTGCGCGCGGGTGACATCGATACCGTCTGGCTCAACGGCTATGGCTGGCCCGCCTGGACCGGCGGCCCGATGTTCCATGCGGACAGCGTCGGCCTGCCGAAGATCGTCGCCCGGCTGCGCGAATTCGCCGCCGGCGGCGACGAAAGCCTCCAGCCCGCGCCGCTCCTGGTCCGTCTGGCGGAGCAGGGCAGTAGCTTCGCCGCCCTGGACCAGAAGGCGGCCTGATGCCCCTCGACACCGGCTTCAACCCGGAGGCCGAGGGCTGGTCGCGCCGGTCCCCGGTCGGCTTCAGCGGCCATACCGGCCCCTTCTGGATGCGGCCGGAAGGGGATGGATGGGCTTATGGCATCCATGCGGGGCCCCAGCACGCCAATGGCCATGGCATCATCCATGGCGGGATGCTGGTAACCCTGTTGGACAACGCCCTGGGCCTGACCGTCTGGAACGCCACCGGCCAGCGCCCTGCCGTCACCATGCAGCTCAACACCCACTTCCTCGCCGCCGCCCAGCCGGGCGAGTTTCTGGAGGCGCGCGGAGAGGTGTTGCGCATGGCCAAGTCGGTCGTCTTTGTCCGTGGCCTCATCACCGTGGGCGAGCGCCGCATTGCCGCGGCCGACGGCGTCTGGAAGGTGCTGGCGCAGAAGCCCGGCACGCCGAAGCCCGAGGGCGACCCGGCCTGACAAGGGCTCGCTGAAACGGCCTGGCAGCCGGAAGGGGCAACTTCGCCCCTTCCGGCCGCGCTCAGCCCTTGCGCGACGGCGTCCCGCCCGAATCCGGGTCCTCCGCGATCTCCCGATCCGCCTCCTCCACATCCTCCCGGGAGACGACGCCGGGCGTATGCATGTCCGGATCGCCGCCCTCGGCGGCCTCCACATGGCTCTTGATGCTCCGCAGCGCGCTGGCCGCATTGGTAGGCCCGTCATCCGGGCTTTCATCCTCCGCGGGCGGCTGGGGCGCGTGGTCGCTGCCGGTAAAGGACAAAGACAGGTCCGACACCTCGCCGCGGCCGGTCACGACCATCTCTCCCGCCGGCTCGGTGGTCCAGTGGATCCTGCGCCTGGCCAGGTCGGCGCTCATCTTCGGATCGGGCATCCCATCCGCCTCATGGCGCAGCTGGGCGAACCAGTGGCGGGCATTCTTCGGTTCCGCCAGCCAGGCAAAGAGGCGCTCAGGCGCGGCGTGAACGGTGATCTTGGTGTGCATGGATCCCTCCGGGCTATGGGAGCCTATCGTCGGGAGGCGAGGCGGGTTGCGCCGGACCGGCGCGGGCGCGCCTTACGCCAGGGACCAGGGCCGGGGCTGTGATGCCCCTGGCGGCGCCGGCAAGAAACCGGCCGCCGGATGGTTCCGGAAATGGCAACGGTATGAATTCGCGGAAATCTACCTCCGAATGCGCGCATCCCCGTTGATATGAGGAATCAACTTCGTAGCTGATCGATGTTCCAGCAGGGTGCAGGCGCCGTGCAGCTCTCAAAGCTCTTCAGCACCGTCGCGAGCTACGTGGCCCATGCCACGGGCCGGCCAGCCACCTTCGTGGTTTGCGTTGGCATCATCCTCCTCTGGGCCGTCTCCGGCCCCCTCTTCGGCTTCTCCGACAGCTGGCAACTCGTCATCAACACCGGCACGACCATCATCACCTTCCTGATGGTCTTCCTGATCCAGAACACCCAGAACCGGGACGGCACTGCGATCCAGGCGAAGCTGGACGAACTCATCCGCTCCAGCCCCGCCGGCAACGCCTTCATCGGCATCGAGCATCTGACCGAGGAGGAAGTCGAGACAACCCGGGCCACCTGCGAGGAGCGGGCCCGCCTGGCCGAAGTCGCCGAAGGGCGGGCCAACCGCAAGGCCGTCCGCGCCGCCGACCTCCCCACAAGCTGATCGGCGGCCGGCCCGGACACTCTTGACCCCGAGGCGCCCCTGGCCGACCAAAAACCCCATGCCGTGCGCCAGACCGCTTCTTGTCCTCGTCGGCGCCATCCTCCTGAACCATGCCGCCCCTGCCAGCGCCCAGTCCAATGACTGGACGGCCTGTCGTCGTGCCATTGCCGCCGTGGAACCGGGCTCCGCCGTCCCCGCCGGGCTGATGGGCGCCATTGCCCTGGTCGAGGCCGGCCGGGCCGCCCCAGGAGGCCGCCCCGAAGCCTGGCCCTGGACCTGGAACGCCGAAGGCCAGGGCCATACCGCCCCCACCAAGGCCGCCGCCATCGCCGCGGTCGCCGCTCTCCAGGCCCGTGGCGTCCGCTCCATCGATGTCGGCTGCATGCAGGTGAACCTGATGTACCACCCCGACGCCTTCGAAAATCTCGACCAGGCATTCGACCCGCTGGCCAACACCCGCTACGCGGCCCGTTTCCTTACGAGCCTCCGCGCCTCCTCGCCGGACTGGGGCGCCGCCATCGGCCGCTACCATTCCGGCGAGGAAGCGCGCGGCGCCGCCTATAACCGCCGGGTTGCCCTGGCCCGCCTCGGCGCGGTCTGGGGGCGGGGAGGGGCCGTCCCCCTGCCGCCCATGCGCGCCCTGGCCGGGCTCTGCGCCCCGGGCCGACGGCCGGCACTTCTGATCGGCGGCCCGGCGGAGGCGCGGCGCTTCATGCGGCCCGGCGCGAAGCGGCCGGTGCCGGTGCCCCGCCACAACAAGCCGCGCATGGCCTGCCTGCGGGTTTAGCGCGGGAAGCAGTCCTCAAAAGGGCAACGGAGAATGCCCCGGAGGCGCCGCGTTCAGCCCTTCAGGGATGCGGCGCCCACGGAAAGCCCGGCGGGCGCCGATGGCTCTCCGTCAGGGGCCAGGGGCGAAGCCTCCGAGGCCTCACCATGTGCCCTTTGCCGGCGCATCCCCAGCGCCACCGCCCCTGCCACGACCAGCCAGGCCAGCCGCGCCCCATACCGGTCATGCGGCCCGCTCAGCGCCCCGGTGGCGAAGGCATTCGCCAGGATCGCGATGCCGATCCCCAGTGCCAGCCCCAGAGCCGCCCGGTCCCGGCGCCCGATCCAGCCAAGCAGCGCCAGCGCGAGGGCCCCTATCACCAGCACCGGTCCCTGGATCCAGAGGAAGGGCGCCGCCAACCCGCGCATCGCGTCCCGCCATTGCGCCCCGGCCCGGAAGCGCGCCGTCTCCTCGGGACCGAAGGCCTCGATGCGCCCCAGCACGCCTTCGCCGATATGCCGCCGCTCCAGCGTATCTCCCACCCGGTTCGCGGCCAGCTGCAACAGCGTGTCCCGCAGCGCGTCCCAGGCCACGGCGAAGGGCTCCCGCACCACCGTCTCGCGTACGATCTCCCGCGCCTCGCCCGAAAGCGCGCGTCCACCGAAATGACGCGGCTGGCCGGCCTCGTCCCGGTTCACCGGGCTGGAGGGTTCCCAGAGGAAAATGTCGCTCGGCAGCAGCTCGCGTGGGCAATGCCGCGTGGAACAAACCTCCGGCCCATAGGGCGCCAAGCGCCCCTCGAAGGCGCAGAGCGCCCATCCTGCCTCCGGGCAGCGCGCCTCGATGGTGCGGATCGCTGATCCGTTCGCCACCATCCGCGCCAGCAGGAAGGTCGATCCATAAGGGGAGAGGGACAGCTTTCCATGCCCCACGGCATTCGTTGCCAGCAGCAGCGCCACCGCGCCGAACAGCGGCACCGCCACGCGCCCGGCCGCGCGCCAGCCGCCCAGCAGCGCCACCACCATCAGCGCGCCCAGCATCGGCAGATGCGACAGATGCGCCGCAGCCCCCACCGACCCCAGCACGCAGAGCCAGATCACTTCGCCCCGTGAAAGCGATGCACGCCCGAAAGCCAGCAGCACCGCGCAGAGCGCCACCGCGGGCGTGAGCACATCCGGCATCACCATCGCCACCGAGAAGGGCAATGCCGTCAACGCAGCCAGCATTCCGCAGAGCAGCAGGTGCCGCCCGGCCGAGGCTCCGCCTCCGAAGGCGCGCAGCAGCAGCCACAGCAGATGCGAAAGCATCAGCCCCTGCGCGACGACCACCGGCCAGAGGGAGAGATTCCAATGGAACAGGAAGATCAGCGGCCCGTAGATCCAGGGCTTGTCCCAGATCATCAGCGGCCCCTGGGTCTGGTGCAGGAAGGCCGCGCTGTCGCTGAACACCAGCGGATAACCTGCCAGGAAGGCCGGCCAGGCGAGCATCAGCCCGCCCGTCAGCACCGCAAGAAGGCGCCTCAACCCGCCGAGCCCGGCCGGCTTCCCCATTCCTGGGTCCGCGCCTCGTCCTCCGCCCGCGCCTCCACCCAGCGCTCGCTGCCGCCGGCGAACTCCTCGCGCTTCCAGAAGGGGGCGCCCGTCTTCAGCCAGTCGATCAGGAAGGCGCAGGCCTCCAGCGCGGCCACGCGGTGGCGGCTGGCGGCCAGCACCAGTACGATCCCATCGCCGGGCAGGATGCGGCCATGGCGATGGATCACGGTGCAGCCGGTCAGAGGCCAGCGCTCGCAGGCCTGTTCCACGATGCGGGCGATCGCCCGTTCCGTCATGCCCGGGTAATGCTCCAGCACCAGCGCCTGCAGCCCGTCATCGGCGCGGCAGAGTCCGACGAAGCTGGCGATCCCGCCGACATCCACCCGCCCGGCCGAAAGCGCCGCCGTCTCCGCCGCCAGGTCGAAGGCAGCTTCCTGCACGCGGATGGTCGGGGTCACGCCCATAGTCTCAGCCACCCGTTACCGGCGGGAAGAAGGCCACCTCGTCCCCCGGCTTCACCGGATGGTCGGGGCCACAGAATTCCTGGTTCACCGCCATCCGCACCTGAGCCGGATCGGCGAAGGCCGAGGCATGGCCCGGCGAGCGCCCGGCCAGCCACCGCATTAACCCGCCCACATCCGCCACCTCGGGAGGTGGAGAGACGGATTCCTCCCCCACCCCCGCGCGCTGTCGCAGCCAGGCGAAGTAGAGGATCTTCATCAGGGGGTGGGTACCACCACCGTGCTGCCGTCAGGTTGCATCAGAATGGTCGAGCCATTCTGGCGGATCGCCGTGCCCGTGCCGATACCGGGCTGCGTAAAGGTCTGGATATTGCCCGCGCCCCCGGTGATCGTGGCCGGCGGACCGCCCGGCACAGGGATCACCCGCCCTTCGACCCGCGGCTCCGGCGGGGTGGCGGGCGCGCCGCGCGGCACGTCGGCGCGCGGCAGGGGCGGCGGATCGAGCGGCGGCAGGGCCTCGGAACTGCCCTGGCGGCGCGGGCGCGCCGGTGGCGTGGCCGTGGAATCGCGTGGTGGGACGGCTTCGGGATTCTGCAGCGTGGCGCGCGGCGCCTCCTGGGTCGGCCAGACATTGCCTGGCTCGGTTTCCAGCGGCTGGGCATCGTCCACGGTGCCCATGACGCGGCGGGCCGTCAGGCTGTCCGGTGCGCTGATCGCGTCGCTGCGCCCAAAGGGCGCCATGTCGATATCGCCGAAGCAGCCGCCGAGCAGCAGAACGAGCGGCAGGCCGGTCAGCAGCCCCGGGCGAAGGCGATCCATGTCGAAATCCTCTTCCGAGGGCCCGCCAGGGCGGGCCCAGTCTGATTCGCTGGGCGCAGGATGCGCCTTCAGGGGGCGGCTTTGCTACCCGGCGCGCTCACTCTGCCTAATGCTATTATCCTCGGCCGCCGCGTGGCGCATGCCGGCGGTCATGTAGTCCCAGCCGGTCCAGAGCGTGAGGGCCGCCGCCACCCAAAGCCCCGTCTCGCCGAGCCAGGACACCGGCAGGAAGCCCAGCCCGATCACGGAGGCGCCGCTGTCTCCGGCCACGATGGTGCCGATGGAGCCCATCTGGAACCCGGTCTTCCACTTCGCCAGCCGCGTGACCGGCAGGCCGATCTTGATCCCTGCCAGATATTCACGCAGCCCGGAAACCAGGATCTCCCGCAGCAGCACCACGATGGCCGGCAGCAGGCCCAGCGGCGAGAGGCGGTCCATCCCCGCCAGCAGCATCAGGGCCGCGCCCACCAGCAGCTTGTCCGCGATCGGATCCAGCATGCGGCCGAAGGCGGAATGCGCCCCGCGCTCCCGCGCGATCTTTCCGTCGAAGTAGTCGGTGATGGCCGCCGCCGAGAACACGGCGCAGGCGAGGATGTCCCCCACTGGCGAGCGGAGGAACATCAGCCCCACCAGCAGCGGAATGGCTGCAATGCGGGAGAGCGTCAGCAGGTTCGGCAGGTCGGTTGGCATCCGCGGCTCCTTGCCGAACCCCTAGCCCAGAACGCTCCGGGGGGGAACGCGTGGCGTCATCCTTCCGCCTCATGACCGAGCGCATCCGGCGCCAGGGGAGGGGCCTCGCTCTCCGCCGTCCCGTCCGCACCCTCCGAATCCGGCCCTTCCGCCACCACCTGCACCGGCGCGGCCTTCACCCGCGCCCGCCCGCGTGGCTTCGGCGCCTCCACGGGGCCGGTGGTGCCGGGATGGAAGTGCTCATACACCCGCCGCGCCACCGCCGGGCCAATTCCAGGGCAGTTCCGCAGATCCTCAAGCGCTGCGTTCCTCACGCCACGCGCCGAGCCGAAATGGTTCAGCAGCGCCCGCTTGATGGCGGTACCCACCCCGGGGATCTCGTCCAGCTCACTCTTCACCAGGGACTTGGACCGCCCCGCCCGATGGGTGGTGATGGCGAAGCGATGCGCTTCGTCCCGCAGCCGCTGGAGGTAGTAGAGGACCGGATCGCGCGGCGGCAGCTGGATCGGCTCATGCCCCGTGCGGTGGAACCATTCCCGCCCCGCATCGCGGTCGGGCCCCTTGGCCACCGCCACCAGCGGCACGTCATGGATGCCCATCTCGGTCAGGATGTCCCGCGCGGCATTCAGCTGGCCGATGCCGCCATCGATCAGCACCAGGTCCGGCCAGGTGCCGCTCTCGCGCTCCGGGTCCTCCTTAAGTGCCCGGCCGAAGCGCCGCTCGAACACCTCCCGCATCATGGCGAAGTCGTCGCCGCCCCGCGGCCCGCCCGTGCTGTGGGGCGTGGCGCGCGCGGCGGCATCATGCGCCAGGGCCGAGACATCTTCCTGCGCCAGCGGCTCCACCCCGGATGCGTCCGCCGGCGCCGGGCCATGGTCTGCCCCGCGCTTCCCCTTCGCGGCCCCCGGCCCATCCCCACGGATGGAGAACTTCCGGTAGGCGTTCTTGATGAAGCCCTGCGGCCCCGCCACCACCATCACCCCATAGGCATTGGCGCCCTGGATGTGGCTGTTGTCATAGATCTCGATCCGCTCAGGCGCGGAGGCGAGGTCGAAGACCTTCGCCACCCCCTGCAGCAGCTCGCCCTGGGCCGCGCCCTCGGCCAGCTTCCGCTCCAGTGCCTCCCGGGCATTGGTCTGGGCATGCTCCACCGCCGCGTGCTTGTCGCCACGCTTCGGATGATGGACCTCCACCTTCCGGTCCGCCCGCAAGGCCAGCGCCTCGGCCACCAGCGCCGCCTCGGGCAGCTCATGGGAAACCAGCACCAGCGGCGGCGGCGGCAGGTCGTCATAGAGCTGCCCCAGGAAGGCGGTGATCACCTCCGCCGGTTCCGCATCCGCCCGCACGCCCGACAGGAAGAAGGGGCGGTTGCCGTTGTTCCGTCCACCCCGGAAGAAGAACACCTGCACGCAGGCCTGTCCCGCCGCCTGGTGCAGCGCGACCACATCGGCATCCCCCACGCCATCCAGGTTGATCCGGTCCCGCCCCTGCACATGGGTCAGCCCCCGGATGCGGTCGCGCAGCGCCGCCGCCCGCTCGAACTCCAGCCTCTCCGCCGCCTCCTCCATCTCCTTCGCCAGGCGCTTCTGGATGGAGGGTGTCTCGCCCGAGAGGAACTGCGTCGCCTCCCGCACCAGCTCCGCGTAATCCTCCTTGGAGATGCGATCGACGCAGGGCGCCGAGCAGCGCCGGATCTGGTGGAGCAGGCAGGGGCGGGAGCGGTTGTCGAACACCGTGTCCCGGCAGGAGCGCAGCAGGAACACGCGCTGCAACGCCGTCAGTGTCTGGTTCACCGCCCAGGCCGAGGCGAAGGGGCCCCAGTAGGACGCTCCCTTCCGCCGCTCCCCCCGGTGCTTGGAGATCTGCGGGTAGGGGTGGTCCTCGGTGATGACCAGCCAGGGATAGGACTTATCGTCCCGCAGTACGATGTTGTAGCGCGGTCGCAGCCGCTTGATCAGGTTGGCTTCCAGCAGCAGCGCCTCGGCCTCGGAGGCGGTGGTGATCACCTCCAGATGCCGCGTCTCGAAGACCATGCGCTTCAGCCGGTCCGGCAGCTTGTGCACCTGGGTATAGGCATAGACGCGCTTCCGCAGGCTCCGCGCCTTGCCGACATAGAGCGCATCCCCCTTGGCATCGAGCATCCGGTAGACGCCCGGTGAGAAGGGCAGGGTGGCCAGCGCGGTCTCGATCACCTCCCGCCCCTCCATCGGGGCCACGGGGGTCGTCTGCTCGTGGGAGAAGGCCATAAGGCTTGATTCCGCTGGATTTCTTCGGTTGTCCCCCGAAGCTGTGGATAAGCTTGTGGACAGGGTGGCGGGATAGGGCGTCCAATGCCTGTCATCAAAGAGCCGCAACGCGCCTGCCTGATTTTTGGGCACTTAACGAAGCCGTTGTTTCTGCTCGTTGTGCGAGGCCGAAACGCTTTCATGCTTCGTTCACATTGGGCGTCCGGCTCCGTTCCGCAAACGCGCATCCCCGGCCGTTTCGGCAGGGGATGAATTCTCTCATCTACGCGTCATGGCGTTGACAAAAACGAATCGAGGCGGCGCGCGGCCTTAGCCGCGCCGTCGCTCCACGCTCACCCCCACGGCGGCGGCATCGGGCATGGCATCGGGCTTCTCCACCGTCACCCGCGCGGCCTCGACCCTCTGGTCGTCCAGGCAGGCCACCGCGATCCGCTCCGCCAGCGTCTCCGCCAGCTTGGTGTGCCCGGCCGTCGCCACCTCCCGCGCCCGCTTTGCAATGGCGGCATAGTCCACCACGCGGTCCAGCCGCTCGGGGCCGACGCTGGAAGGGGCGGCATCGTCCTGCACCAGCAGTTCGATCCCGATGACCACCCGCTGGGGCGCCACCTCCTTCGGATAGACACCCAGCCGCGCCTGCACCGTCAGATCCCGTACGAAGACGCGGCGCAGTCCGCGCGCCGCATCCGGAGCATAGGCCGTCATTCTTCGGGCTCCCCATGGGCGCGCGCGGGCGACCATTGCAGATGCTGTCCTCCATCCAGCGCGATCATCTGTCCCGTCATCGCCGGCAGGGACAGGATGGCCAGCACGCCCCGCACGACCTCCTCGGGGCTCGATCCATGCCGCAGCGGCGTGCTCTCGCACTGGGCGCGGAACTGCTCCTCGCTCTGCCGCGCGCTGGCGATGGTCGGGCCTGGGCCGATGCCGTTCACCCGGATCCGGGGCGCCAGGGCCAGGGCGAACGTCTGGGTCATCGCCCAGAGCCCGGCCTTGGAGATGGTGTAGCTCATGAAATGCGGGGTCAGGGACAGGACGCGCTGGTCCAGCATGTTCACCACCGCCCCTTCCGCTTCCTCGGGAAGCGCCAGAGCCATGGCCTGGGTCAGCACGAAGGGCGCGCGCAGATTCGGCTCGATATGCAGGTCCCAACTCTCGCGGCTGGCATCGTCCCATTCGTCCCGCTCGAAGCGGGAGGCGTTGTTCACCAGCACCCCGATCGGCCCGAGCCGGGCTGTCGCATCCGGCACCAGCGACTCCACCTCGGCCTCCCGCGCCAGGTCGGCACGCAGTGCCACCGCCTTGCGGCCCATGGCGCGGATGGCCTGCACCACCTCCTCCGCCTCGGCCGGGCTGCTGCTGTAATGCACCGCCACGTCAAAGCCGGCCTCGGCCAGCCCGAGCGCGATGGCGCGGCCGATTCGTTTCCCGGCGCCGGTGACAAGCGCCGCGCGGGGTATGCTTTGGGGAATTGCCATGAACCGCCTCTGATGGGGCCGCCCTCCGCCAGAGGGGAGGGGCGGGCTGCCAGATGGAACTTACCTGCTCTAGCATGCCCCCTTCAGAAACGCGGCAACGGCAGGGAATACAAGTGCAGGAAACCAAGGGACTGAAGGGCATCGCGCAGACGGGACTCGCAGGAAAGCGCGCCCTGGTCACAGGCCACCGGAGCGGCATCGGCAAGGCCATCGTCGCGGTGCTGGAAGCCTCTAGCGTCACCGTCGAGGGGCTGGACCTTCCCGAGCATGACCTGTCCGACATCCCCGCCATCGCCTCCGCCGTGGAAGCGGCCGCCGCGCGCATGGGCGGGTTGGAGCTGGTGGTGAACAATGCCGGCGCCACCATGATCGGCACGCTGCTCGACACGCCGCTGGCCGAGGCCGAGCGCATCATGCGCATCAACTGGCTCGCCCCTTTCGCGGTGATGCAGGCGGCGCTGCCCCATCTGCTGAAGAAGGGCGGGGCGGTGGTGAACATCGCCTCCGACCAGGCGCTGATCGGCAAGCCCGCCTCCGCCGCCTATGGCGCCTCCAAGGCCGCGCTGGCGCAGATGACGCGCGCCGCCGCGCTGGATTTCGCGACCAAGGGCATCCGCTTCAACAGCATCGCCCCCGGCAGCACGGATACCCCCATGTTGCGCGCCGTGATCGCGGACCTCGCCGCCCGCGACCCCTCGCGCCCCGCCAGCGAGGCTGCCTATACCGAGGCCGTGCCGCAGCGCCGCTTCGCCGATCCCTCCGAGATCGCGGCGGTGGTCGCCTTCCTCCTTTCCGACCATGCGAGCTTCGTCACTGGCACCATCATGCCGGTCGATGGCGGCACCACGGCCGCATGAGCGCGATCCTCGTCACCGGCGGGACACGGGGAATCGGCCTCGCCTGCTCCCGCCTGCTGGCTGCCCAGGGCCATCCGGTCATCGCCGCCGCCCGCCGCGCCCCCGATGCCCCGCTGCCGGAGGGAATCCGCCATCTCCCCTGCGACGTGGCCGATCCTGCCTCCGTCCAGGTCTTGTTCGAGGCCGCCGGCCCGCTCCGCGCCGTGATCCTTGCCGCCGGCAGCGCAGGCGGCGACCCGCCTGCACCGGACGAGGCCCATTGGCACAGGATCATCTCCACCAATCTGGACGGCGCGTGGCGCTGCGCCGAGGCCGCCGCCTCCCGCCTGCCCGATCACGAGGGACGCATCGTCTTCCTTGCCTCCGTCCTTGGGCTGCGGGCAGTGCCGGATCAGGTGGCCTATTCCGCCGCCAAGCACGGGGTGATCGGGCTGATGAAGGCCATGGCCCTGCGCCTTGCCCCGCGCGGCATCACGGCGAACGCCCTCTGCCCCGGCTGGGTGGACACGGAGATGGCTCGCTCCCGATGGGCGGAGCTGAAGATGACGCCCGAGGATGCCGCCGCCGGCACCCCCACGCGCCGCATCACCACGGCGGAGGAGGTGGCTGCGATGGCCGCCTTCCTGATCTCCCCGGCCGGGGGGAACATCACCGGTCAGGCCATCGCCGTGGATGGCGGCGCCGCGCTCTAGCCGCCGAGGGCCGGGGAGGGGCCTTGCAATGCGCCCCTTCCCGCCGCTTCTTCGGGGCGACGGAAATTTCCAGGGTCACCGCCCCATGCGCCTGCCGCGCCGCTCGCTCCTCGCCGCTCTCTCGGCGCCGATGCTCATCCCCGCCGGCGCCAGAGCCCAGGCGAGCCTCCCCGCGAACTGGCCCGACCGTCCGCTCCGGCTGATCCTGCCCTATACGCCCGGCGGCGGCACGGACACGGTCGCGCGTGCCCTTGGCGCCCGGCTGAACAGCATCCTCGGGCAGACGGTGGTGGTGGAGAACCGCCCCGGCGCCGGCGGCAACCTCGCCACCGAGCTTGTCGCGGGCGCCCGGCCGGATGGCTACACCCTGCTGATGGGCAACCAGGGCCCGATCACGGTGAACCCCACCCTGTTCGGCCGGAACCTGAAGGTGAACCCACAGGCGGCGCTCGATCCCGTCGCCATGGTCGCCGAAACGCCGCTCGTCCTCGTCGCCGGCCCGGGGACCAGATCCGCGAATCTCGCGGAGCTGATTGAGGAAGCCCGCGCCAGGAAGGGGCAGCTCAACTACGCCTCCCCCGGCAATGGCGCGGCCGGCCATCTCGCTATGGCCCTGCTGTTGCAGCAGGCGGGGGTGGAGGCCACCCATGTTCCCTTCAGGGGCGCGGCCCCGGGACTGACGGATGTCGCCGCGGGTCATCTCGCCGCGATGATCAGCACGCTCCCCTCGGTCGCCGGGATGGTGCAAGGCGGCGCACTACGGGCGCTGGCGGTCACCAGCGACAGGCGTGTCGATTCCATGCCTGACATTCCCACCGTCGCGGAAACCCTGCCTGGCTACCGCGTCACGGCCTGGTACGGAATCCTGGTGCCGCATGGCACGCCGGAGCCCATCCGCGCCCGGCTCGAATCGGCTATCCTCGCCAGCCTGGAGACGGAGGGGCTGATCTCCAGCCTCCGGGCGGAAGGTGCCGTTCCCTACCCCATGAAGGGCGAGGAGTTCGGCCGCTTCATCGCCGCCGAGCGCGAGCGCTGGGCCCCGGTGATCAGGGCCGCCGGCATCACGGCTGACTGAGGCCCGGCTGCCGGCACCTTTTGCCCCGGCATTTTCGGGGCAAAGGGCTGCTCATGAATCACATGGAAGCGATGGCGCGACGGAAAGATGCCCGAAGGTGTCAAGCCCGCGATGACTGAACCCTTCGCTAGCCCTCCCTTGCTGGGCTTTTCCGTTCCGCATCGGAACACCTTCCCAGGTTTGTTCCCGCATTGCAGCTACTCAATGGCGTCAAACCCTTAAGGGCCATTGATGAAGTGACACCTTCAGGCCCTTCCTGGGATGTGGCCGGAAAGTGACTGAGTTCCCAAAGTTGCGAGCATCCCTTAAATCGGGCTAGACCGGGTTTCGATGGACGGCACGACAACCGCACCGGGCCCTCTCGCCACATCCGCCGTCACGGCGGATGTGGCGCAGGGGCCGCTCCCCCTCTACCGCGCCCGCGTGGCGGCGGGAGCCTTGCGCGCGGACCCCGCCCAGGCCCATGCCGCCGAGATTCTCCAGGACCTCTGGCGCCGGCTGCGCGGCTATGATCCCAGGCCCGAGCCTACGAAGGAGGAGCCTGGCCTTCTGGCCCGATTCTTCCGCCGCAAGGCCGTGGATGAGCAGCCAGGGGGGCCACCGCTCGGACTCTACCTCGTTGGCGAGGTCGGGCGCGGCAAGTCCATGTTGATGGACCTCTTCTTCGAGACGGCGGATGTGCCGCGCAAGAAGCGCGAGCATTTCCACGCCTTCATGCAGAAGTGCCACCGCCGGATCCACGAATACCGCCGCGCCCATGGCGACGCGTCCGACCCCATTCCGCCGCTGGCCGACACCCTGGTCGCCGAGGCGGCGCTGCTCTGCTTCGATGAGTTCCAGGTTCACGACATCACCGATGCCATGATCCTGGGCCGCCTCTTCGAAGCCCTGTTCGCCCGCGGCGTGGTGGTGGTCGCCACCTCCAACACCGCGCCCGCCGATCTCTTCAAGGGCAAGCCAGGCCGCGATGCCTTCCTGCCCTTCATCGCCATGATCCAGAAGCGGCTTGAGGTGCTGCACCTCGAATCCCTTCAGGATTACCGGCGCGACCGGATCCGGGGCCTGCCCACCTGGCACGCCCCGGCCGATGGCCGCGCCAACCGCGCGCTCGACGCGGCTTTCCTCGAGCTCAGCGGGGCGGCCCATGGCACACCCTGCTCGCTGACCGTGCTGGGCCGCAGAATCGAGGTGCCGCAGGCACATCGTGGCGTGGCCCGCGCGGATTTCGAGGCCCTCTGCGGCGCCTATCTCGGTGCCGCGGATTATCTCGCCATCGCGACCCATTTCCACACGCTCGTGCTGGACGGCGTGCCGCGACTGGGCCCGGAGAACTTCGACCGGGCCCGTCGCTTCGTGACGCTCATCGACACGCTCTATGAGCACCGCTGCAAGCTGGTCGCCTCCGCCGAGGCGGAGCCCGACCAGCTCTATGAAAGGGGAGAGGGGGCGGCGATGTTCCAGCGCACCGCCTCGCGCCTCATGGAAATGCAGAGCCAGGAATACCTGACCCTGCCGCATCTCACATGAACTAGTAACGGCACTGGATTTGCTCGGCGCTGGTCTGAGGGGGCCTTCGCCGGATGAGCGATCCGGAGCTGTCCAAGGGGGAGATTTAACATGCTGCGTATCTTTGCCATCGCGCTCGTCGCGATCGTGGCGCTTGCCGCCGTTCAGCCAGCCGAAGCGACGAACAACCGCCGCGCCGAGGCCCGTTCCGCCGGTAAGGCCACCCGCGTCGCCACCGCGCGCCCGGCCACCACGCGCCAGAAGGCCACCGTGGCCCGCACCACCCGCCAGGCCGCTGCCTCGCGCACGACGCGGACCCAGGCCCGCGCCGCCACCCGCCGCCAGGCCGCCGCGCAGACCTCGCGCTCGAACCTGCGTCTGGTGAGCCTCACCGGCCGCCCCGCGGCAGCGGCCACCGTGTCCGCCCGCCGTGCCAAGGTCAGCGGCAAGGCCACCCGCTCCCGCGGTATGGGCGTCTGGCATGCCGGCCTGCCCAGCCCGGATGGCGAGCAGATGGACTGCCCGACCGGCACCATGGCGGTGCTGGCCCGGGGCCATTCCGATACCTTCCGCTGCATGCCGATGTAGCCCGGAATTCGGGCCGCATGACAAAGGGCGGGATGCCGGGGGGCATCCCGCCCTTTTCTTTTGGGTTCTGTGTTCGGCTCCACAGGGCGCCGCGGCCCGGCCCCGCCTTGCCCGTCCTGCCATCCGGGTCTAATCCACCCGCGCCTATTCGCGTCCGCCCAGACCGGGCGGTGCTTCCTTTTCGCCCCCTGGCAAGGACTCCCCCATGGCCCGCAAGAAGATCGCCCTCATCGGCGCCGGCAACATCGGCGGCACGCTCGCCCACCTGATCGGCCTGAAGGAGCTGGGCGACGTCGTCCTCTTCGACGTCTTCGGCGGCGTCGCCGCCGGCAAGGCGTTGGACATCATGCAGTCCAGCCCGGTCGATGGCTTCGACAGCAACATGACGGGTGGTTCCGACTACTCCGCCATCGCGGGCGCCGACGTCATCATCGTCACCGCCGGCTTCCCCCGCATGCCGGGCATGAGCCGTGACGACCTGCTGACCAAGAATGCCGGCGTGATGGGCCAGGTGGCCGAGGGCATCAAGCAGTACGCCCCAGACGCCTTCGTGATCTGCATCACCAACCCGCTCGACGTGATGGTCTGGGCCCTGCAGCAGAAGTCCGGCCTGCCCGCGCATAAGGTCGTCGGCATGGCCGGCGTGCTCGACAGCTCCCGCTTCCGCCTCTTCCTGGCCCAGGAGTTCAACGTCTCGGTCGAGGACGTGACCGCCTTCGTGCTGGGCGGCCATGGCGACACCATGGTGCCGCTGACCCGTTACTCCACCGTCGCCGGCATCCCGGTGCCCGACCTGGTGAAGATGGGCTGGACCACCCAGGAGAAGATCGACGCGATCGTGAACCGCACCGCGAATGGCGGCGGCGAGATCGTGAAGCTGCTCGAGCGCGGCTCGGCCTTCTATGCCCCGGCCGCTTCCGCCGTGGCGATGGCCGAGGCCTACCTCAAGGACAAGAAGCGAGTCCTGCCCTGCGCCGTTATGCTGAATGGCGAGTATGGCCTGAGCGACTTCTATGTCGGCGTGCCGGTGGTGATCGGTGCGGGCGGCGTGGAGCGCATCGTCGAGGTGCAGTTCACCCCGGAGGAAAAGGCAGCCTTCGACAAGTCCTGTGACGCGGTGAAGAAGCTCGTCGAAGACTTCAAGAAGCTCGGCGTCTGAGACACTGGGCCGGGGGTGACCTCGGCCCTTTCCTGATCAGGGAAGCGGTACCCGCATGAACATCCACGAATACCAGGGCAAGGAGCTGCTGCGCCGCTACGGCGTCGCGGTGCTCGACGGCTATGTGGCCAAGACCCCCGAGGAGGCCGAGGCGGCGGCGAAGAAGCTGCCCGGCCCCGTGGTGGTGGTGAAGAGCCAGATCCACGCCGGCGGCCGCGGCGCAGGCCGCTTCAAGGACGACCCGAACGGCAAGGGCGGTGTGCGCGTCGTCAAGCCGGAGGGCGCCAAGGAAGCGGCGGCGGCCATGATCGGCCACACGCTGGTCACCAAGCAGACCGGCCCCGAGGGCAAGGTCGTCAATCAGGTTTATGTTGAGGCCGGCTGCGACATCAAGCGCGAGCTGTACCTCTCCCTCCTGGTGGACCGCGAGACCTCCCGCATCACCATCATGGCGTCCACCGAGGGCGGCATGGAGATCGAGGAGGTGGCCGAGAACCACCCCGAGAAGATCCTGAAGGTCGCGATCGATCCGGCCGCCGGCATCCAGGGCTGGCATGGCCGCAAGCTCGCCTTCGGCCTCAGTCTCGAGGGCAAGCAGGTCAACACCTTCGTCAAGTTCGTGACGGCGATGTACAACGCCTTCACCGACCTCGACATGGCGATCGTCGAGATCAACCCGCTGGTCGTGACCGGCGCCGGTGAGATCGTCGCGCTCGACGCCAAGGTGTCCTTCGACGACAACGCGCTGTTCCGCCACAAGGACCTCGAGGCCCTTCGCGATGACAGCGAGATGGACCCGAAGGAGCTCGAGGCGGTCAAGAACGACCTGAACTACGTCGCGCTCGACGGCGAGATCGGCTGCATGGTGAACGGCGCGGGCCTCGCGATGGCCACCATGGACATCATCAAGCTCTATGGCTCCTCACCCGCGAACTTCCTCGATGTCGGCGGCACCGCCAATGCGGCGCGCGTGACCGAGGCGTTCCGCATCATCACCTCCGACTCCAATGTGAAGGCGATCCTCGTCAACATCTTCGGCGGCATCGCCAAGTGCGACATGATCGCCGAGGGCATCGTCGAGGCGAGCAAGAACCTCTCCCTTTCGGTCCCGCTGGTGGTTCGCCTCGAGGGCACGAATGTCGAGCTCGGCAAGAAGATCCTCGCCGATAGCGGCCTCGCCATCATCCCCGCGGATAACCTCGCTGACGCCGCCCAAAAGGTGGTCGATGCCGTGAAGAAGGCCGCCTGAGCCATGGCGATCCTCGTCGACAAGCACACCAAGGTCATGACCCAGGGCTTCACCGGAGCCCAGGGAACCTTCCATGCCGAGCAGGGCATCGCCTACGGCACCAACTATGTCGGTGGCGTGACCCCCGGTAAGGGTGGCCAGACCCACCTGAACCTGCCGGTCTTCGACACGGTGGAAGAGTGCGTGGAGAAGACGGGCGCCGATGCCTCCGTCATCTACGTGCCGCCGCCCTTCGCAGCCGACTCCATCCTGGAGGCGATCGCCGCCGAGGTCCCGCTGGTGATCTGCATCACCGAAGGCATCCCGGTGCTGGATATGGTGAAGGTCAAGCGCGCCCTCTCCGGCAGCAAGACCCGCCTGATCGGGCCGAACTGTCCGGGCGTGATTACGCCGGAAGCCTGCAAGATCGGCATCATGCCGGGCCACATCCACAAGCGCGGCTCGGTGGGCATCGTGTCCCGCTCGGGCACGCTGACCTATGAGGCGGTGGCGCAGACCACGGCGGCCGGCCTCGGCCAGTCCACCTGCGTCGGCATCGGCGGCGACCCGGTGAAGGGCACGGACTTCCAGGAAGTGCTGGAGATGTTCCTGACCGACCCCGAGACGAAGCAGATCGTCATGATCGGCGAGATCGGCGGCCAGTCCGAGATCATCGCGGCCGAGTTCCTGGGCCGCGAGAACAAGCCTGGCTCCAAGAACTACAAGCCCGTCGTCGGCTTCATCGCCGGTGCGACCGCCCCTCCGGGTCGCCGCATGGGTCATGCCGGTGCCGTCATTTCCGGCGGCAAGGACACGGCCGAGGCGAAGATGGACGCAATGCGCTCCGCGGGCATCTTCGTGGCCGAGAGCCCGGCCGCGCTGGGCTCGACCATGGTGAAGGCCATCGCCGCCTGATCACCTGCCTCCGGGCAGGTTGAAGAATGGAATACGCCGCCGGGGCCTCCCTGGCGGCGTGTCCTTTTTGTGTTGCATTGCAGCATCGACCGGGCCAAAGGGGATGGGATGAACCGGATCCTCCTCGCCCTTCGGAACACGCGGCCCTAGCGCGGCCCCGCCGCGACCAGTCCAGTCCCCCGGACCCCAGCCGCGCCTTCCGCCCCTGATCCGTTCGCCGCCCACGCCGCCTCTGCCGCGCGTGGTTCCTGATTACCTGGAATTCCCATGACAGCTGCCCGACGCGCACTCTCCGAGTGGTCGCCCAATGTCACGCGCGACCTCCTGTCCGGCACCGTGGTTGCCCTGGCCCTGATTCCGGAGGCCATCGCCTTCTCGATCATCGCTGGCGTCGATCCGAAGGTCGGCCTCTACGCCTCCTTCTGCATCGCGGTGGTTTCCGCCTTTGCCGGCGGCCGTCCTGCCATGATCTCGGCGGCCACGGGCGCCATGGCCCTCGTCATGGTCGATCTCGTGCGGCAGCACGGGCTGGACTACCTGCTTGCGGCCACGCTCCTGACAGGAGTGATCCAGATCGCCGCCGGTTATCTGCGCCTGGGCGACCTGATGCGCTTCGTCTCAGGCTCGGTCATCACCGGATTCGTCAACGCCCTGGCCATCCTGATCTTCATGGCCCAACTCCCCGAATTCGTGGGCGCCGGCCCGGTGTTCTACGCCATGCTCGCGGGCGGCCTCGCCATCATCTTCCTGCTTCCGCGCCTCACCACCGCCATCCCGTCCCCGCTGGTCACCATCGTGCTCGGCACCGCCCTTGCCATCTGGCTGGGCCTCGATCTCCGCACCGTCGGCGACATGGGCGCCCTGCCCACCGAACTGCCCAGCTTCTTCCTGCCCAACGTGCCGCTGACCCTCGACACGCTCTGGATCATCCTTCCCTACTCGCTGACCCTCGCCATGGTCGGCCTGCTGGAATCCATGATGACCGCCTCCATCGTGGACGAGATGACCGACACCAGCAGCGACAAGAACCGCGAATGCCGCGGCCAGGGTCTTTCCAACATCGTCGCCGGGCTGTTCGGCGGCATGGCGGGCTGCGCCATGATCGGCCAGTCGGTCATCAACGTGTCCTCCGGCGGGCGCGGGCGCCTCTCCACCCTCTGGGCCGGTGGCTTCCTGCTCTTCCTCATCCTGGTGCTGGCCGAATGGGTGCGGCAGATCCCCATGGCCGCATTGGTGGCCGTGATGATCATGGTCTCCATCAAGACCTTCCGCTGGGATTCGCTCCTCGCGCTCCGCACCAACCCGCGCCACTCCAGCATCGTGATGCTAGCGACCGTCGCGGTGGTGGTGGCCACGCATAACCTGGCCCAAGGCGTGCTGGTGGGCGTGCTGCTCAGCGGCATCTTCTTCGCCCATAAGGTGACGCGCGCCTTCTCCGTCACCAGCGAGCTCGATGAGTTCGGCGCCATCCGCACCTACAAGGTTACCGGCCAGATCTTCTTCGCCACCGCCAATGCCTTCCACGATGCCTTCGACTTCCGTGAGGGCGTGGATCGCGTGGTGATCGACCTCGGCGCTGCCCATTTCTGGGACATCACCGCGATCGGTGCGCTGGACCGCGTGGTGCTGAAGCTCCGCCATAATGGAGTGGCGGTGGATGTGCAGGGCCTCAACGCCGCCTCCGCCACCATGGTCGAGCGCCTCGGCACCCATCACCGCGAAGGTGCGGCCCTCGCCAGCGGTCACTGAGGCCGCCGCTTCCCGGACCCTCCGCCGGGATGGCTGCGGCCATCCGATGGAGGTCCGGGGCAGAGCCTCCGGGGCGTTGCACCACCATTGGCGGGCATGGCACCCGCACATGGGAGGGATGTGCGCCCCCGATTTCCGATTTGTCCACCGTTGCGATAGGATGGCCGCCTAAGCAACAATATTGCGGACTTCGGTGCCATGCCCTCCGATATTAGCCTGACCCGGACCCATTCGCCCAAGGCGCGGCCCGACGATTCCTCCCTCTCCTTCGGGAAGGTCTTCACGGACCACATGTTCCTGATGGATTACGAGGAAGGCCGCGGCTGGCATGATCCGCGCGTTGTCCCCTACGGCTCCCTCACCATGGATCCGGCCACCGCCGTCCTGCATTACGGCCAGGCGGTGTTCGACGGGCTGAAGGCCTTCCGCCAGGCGGATGGCTCCATCCGCCTCTTCCGCGCCGAGCGCCACGCGAAGCGCCTGAACAAGTCCTGCGCCGCCCTCTGCATCCCCGAGATGGACGCCGACCTGATCCGCCGCTCCTTCGAGGCGATCGTCGCGGCCGACCATGAATGGGTCCCCTCCGCCCCCGGCACCTCGCTCTACATCCGCCCGACCGTGGTCGCGACCGAGGTGATGCTCGGCGTGCATCCGGCGCACCGCTACACCTATTTCATCATCTGCTCGCCCGTCGGTTCCTACTACAAGGAGGGCGTGAAGCCGGTTCGCATCCTGGCGACCGATACCCATGTCCGCGCCGTACAGGGCGGGCTGGGCGAGGCCAAGACCGCCGCCAACTACGCTGCCTCCCTCTCCGCCCAGCAGGAGGCCGAGCGCGCCGGCTACACCCAGGTCCTGTGGCTCGACGGTGTCGAGCGGAAGTGGATCGACGAGGTCGGCACCATGAACATCATGATGAAGATCGGTGACGAGGTGATCACCCCGCCGCTCGGCGGCACCATCCTGGATGGCGTGACCCGCAACTCGATCCTCACCCTGATGCGCGACTGGGGCCTGAAGGTCTCCGAGCGGAAGATCTCCATCGACGAGGTCATGCAGGCCGGCCGCGACGGCACGCTGCAGGAGATGTGGGGCACCGGCACCGCCGCCGTCGTCTCCCCGGTGGGCGAGCTCGGCTACAAGGGCGAGACGATCAGGATCGGCGGCGGCCAGACCGGCCCGCTGACGCAGAAGCTTTACGACTCCATCGTCGCCATCCAGTACGGCCGGGCTCCCGACCCGCATGGCTGGACGAGCGAGGTGAAGATCCCCGTCGAGGCCTGAATGGCGCTGGATCACGCGCTCGGCATTCCCGCCGGGCCGTGATCCCCTTCGGCCGGGCGCGGCGCTGGTCTAGGGTTGCTTCATGCGCGCCCAGCTCCATCCTTGCGCCCGGCGCCTCGCCCTGATCCTGGGCGTGGCAGCATTTCCGCTCGCCCCGGTGGCGCTGGCGCAGGACCAGCCTGCCACGCCTCCCCCGGCTGCGGAGGCTCCTGCCGCTCCTCCGTCCAGCGTCCCGCCAGCCTCCACCCAGGCACCCGCCGCCCGCGAGGAACTGCCCCGTGAGGCCGCCCGGCGCGTCATCGGGCGCGAGGTCACCGGCCCCTCCGGTGCCATCGTTGGCCTCATCGTCAATGTGCTGATGGATGAGAGCGGCCAGCCCCGCGCCGCCGTGCTCGACTATGGCGGATTCCTCGGCGTCGGCCGTCGCCGCGTCG
The DNA here is from genome assembly GCF_025791835.1 of Roseomonas xinghualingensis. Taxonomy (GTDB): domain Bacteria; phylum Pseudomonadota; class Alphaproteobacteria; order Acetobacterales; family Acetobacteraceae; genus Roseomonas; species Roseomonas xinghualingensis. The sequence goes on along the minus strand of NZ_JAOXLP010000004.1, from coordinate 112,565 downwards.
CCGTTGCCTGGCGAACGCTCCGTTTCTTGCCCGAGATCGTCCGGCTCGAACTCACGCGCGACCAGATCCGCGCCTTCCCCGACTACAAGGAAGGGGAATCCGTCGTCATCGCGGCTCCTCCCGCGGCGGAGGCCCCTGCCGAGTCCGCCCCGGAAGCAGGGCCGGCCACCTCGGCGGAGGCTCCGCCGGCCAATCCGGCACCCGACGTCAGCAAGAACTGAGACGCCGGGGCATGTCTGGGCGCAGCGCCCGAGGGCTGGACTGGCTCAATTTCTTCATGGCCAATGTTCAGACCGGCTTTGGCCCTTTTATCGCGGTCTATCTGACGACCCAGGCCTGGACCGAGTTGGAGATCGGCCTCGCCCTCAGCATCGGCACCTTCGTCACCATGGTGATGCAGGTCCCGGCCGGGGCGATGGTGGACGCCACCCCCAATAAGCGCTTCGCCGCCGCCTTGGCCCTGCTTGCCATTGCCGTCTCGGCTCTGCTCCTCGCCTTCTGGCCCAGCCCGCTGCCGGTGTTCCTCTCGGAGGTGCTGCACGGCTTCGCCTCCTGTGTGCTCGGCCCCTCCATCGCGGCCATCAGCCTGGCCCTGGTCGGCCGCCAGGTCCTGGGCGAGCGGCTGGGCCGCAATGCCCGCTACGCGGCGGTGGGCAGCGGCGTGGCGGCCGGTCTTCTGGGTGCGGCGGGCACCTGGATCGCCCCGGTCGCCGTCTTCTGGCTCACCGCCGCCCTCTGCATCCCCAGCCTGGTCGCCCTGGCCACCATCCGGCCCATGGATCTCCACCCTCCTGTTCCGGAGGAGAGGGAAGGGGGCGCATTGCACGGGCTGGGTGTCCTGCTGCGCAACCGCGGCGTGCTGATCTTCGCCCTGTGCTGCGGCCTCTTCACTCTCTCAAACGCCGCCATGCTGCCTTTGGCGGGAACCCAGGTGACGCGCCATGCCGGCGACGAGGCCAATCTCATCATCGCCGCCTGCATCATTGCCCCGCAGCTCATCATGGCCCTGATCGCCCCCTGGCTTGGGCGGCTGGCTGAGCTGCGCGGCCGCCGCATCGCCCTCCTGATAGGCTTCGGCGCCCTGCCGCTGCGTGGCCTTCTCCTGACGCTGGTCGAAGGCCCTGGCTGGCTCATCCTCGTGCAGGCGCTGGATGGCATCAGCGCCGCCGGCCTGGGCGTCATGCTCCCCCTCCTGGCCGCCGATCTCACGCGCGGCACCAACCGATTCAACCTCTGCATGGGCGTTTTCGGCCTCACCATCGGCATCGGGGGTACGCTCAGCACCACCCTTGCGGGCTTCGCCGCAGAATGGTTCGGGCCCGCCACGGCCTTCGCCATGCTCGCCGCCCTCGGCCTCATCTCCGTCCTCGCCGTCTGGGCTGCCATGCCCGAAACCCGCCCTCCAGAGGGTAAGGAATGAGCGCAGGGCAGGGGAGGGCCCCGCCGGGGAAACTTGCCCTTCCACCCCACGCCCGCTAAACCCCGCGCGCGCCGGCACCCCTGGAGGCCAGCGTCTTTTCGCGCGCCCAGAGCCTGGCCAGACCAGGCAGCGCGGACTGCAACACCCAACGTGCGAAGGAATAACGGCAATGGTCCAGACCATTCGGATCGAGGCCGCGGCGCGCGAGCGGGCCGGTAAGGGGGCGGCGCGCGCGACCCGGCGTGGGGGCATGGTCCCCGCAGTGATCTACGGTGCGAAGCAGGAAGCGACCCTCCTGTCCCTCGACCCGCGTGACGTGATGAAGGAGCTGCACAAGGGCGGCTGGCAGTCCCACCTGTATGAGGTGGCGGTCGCCGGTGCCGAGCCCGTGCGCTGCCTGATGCGCGACGTGCAGTTCCACCCGGTTTCCGACCAGCCGCTTCATGTGGACTTCCAGCGCCTCGCCGCTGGCCAGAAGATCCGCGTGAAGGTGCCGGTCGTGCTGCTCGGCGAAGACGTCTCCCCCGGCATCAAGTCCGGCGGCGTCGCCAACCTGGTCCGCCGTGACCTCGAGGTTCTCTCCGATCCGGACAACGTGCCGGAGCGCTTCGAGATCGACGTGTCCGAGACCGAGATCGGTGACACGCTGCGCTGGTCCAATGTGAAGGACAACCAGGGCACCTCCCCGACCATCGCCCGCGACTTCGTCGTGCTGACGATCGCCCCGCCGGTGGTGGTCGAGGAAGTCGTGGCCGCCCCGGCGCCGGCCGCCGAGCCCGCCAAGGGCAAGGGCAAGGGCAAGAAGTAAGGGGAACAGGGGCGGGGGAGGCATTCCCCCGCTCCCTCCTTCTCTTTCTGTCTGTTTGGGGCGCGCCCGCGGAAGCGGCGCGCCCCATCCGTTGATGGGGTCAGGTGATGCTGCTTTGGGTGGGGCTGGGAAATCCGGGCGCGGAGCACGCGAAGCAGCGCCATAACATCGGTTTCATGGCTGTGGAGCGCATCGCCTCCCGCCACCGCTTCGCCCCCTGGCGCAGCCGCTTCAAGGGCGAGGTGTCCGAAGGACAGATCGCTGGCCAGCGCATCATCCTGCTCAAGCCCCAGACCTATATGAATGCCAGCGGCAACTCGGTTCAGGCCGCCGCCGCCTTCCATAAGATTCCCATCGGCGACATCACGGCCTTCCATGACGAGCTGGACCTTGCCCCCGGCAAGGTGCGGGTGAAGAAGGGCGGTGGCGCCGCCGGCCATAACGGCCTTCGCGACATGCAGCGCGCCTTCGGTAGCCCCGATTTCCAGCGTGTGCGCCTCGGCATCGGGCATCCCGGCCACAAGGACCGCGTCCATGGTCATGTCCTCGGCAACTTCGCCAAGGTGGATGCCGAGTGGCTGGACAAGTTGCTCGATGCCGTGGCCGACGCCGCCCCATTGCTCGCCGAGGGCAAGCCCGAGGACTTCATGACGAAGGTAGCCCTGCTCACCCAGAGCTAGCCTCCACCCAGCCCCCGGCGTAAGCCACCCCCCGAAACCCCACAGACGCACGGAACACCCCGCCAGATGGGCTTCAACTGCGGCATCGTGGGCCTGCCCAACGTCGGCAAGTCCACCCTCTTCAACGCGCTTACCCAGACGGCCGCCGCCCAGGCCGCCAACTACCCCTTCTGCACGATCGAGCCGAATGTCGGCCGCGTCGCCGTGCCCGATCCGCGCCTCGATGAGCTGGCGCGCATTGGCAAGTCCATCAAGAAGGTGCCGACCAGCCTCGAATTCGTGGACATCGCCGGCCTGGTGCGCGGTGCCTCCCGCGGCGAGGGCCTGGGCAACCAGTTCCTGGCCAACATCCGCGAGGTGGACGCCATCGTCCATGTCCTGCGCTGCTTCGAGGATGGGGACATCACCCATGTCGAGGGCAATGTGGACCCGGTGCGCGATGCCGAGACGGTCGAGACCGAGCTGATGCTCGCCGACCTCGACAGCCTCGAGAAGCGCCTGATCCCGGCCCAGAAGAAGGCGAAGAACGGCGACAAGGAAAGCGCCGCCTTCGTCGCCCTGGCCGAGCCCATCGTCGCCGCCCTAGCCGATGGTAAGCCCGCCCGCACCGCCGTGCCCAAGGGCGAGGAGGCCGCCGCCGCCCGCCTGCAGCTGATGACGACCAAGCCCGTCCTCTATGTCTGCAATGTCGAGGAAGGCTCCGCCGCCACCGGCAACGCCTATTCCGCCCGTGTGGAGGAGATGGCGAAGGCCCAGGGCGCCAAGGCCGTCATCGTCTCCGCCGCCATCGAGGCTGAGATCAGCCAGATGCCGGAGGGCGACCGCACCGAGTTCCTGGACAGCCTGGGCCTGAAGGACAGCGGCCTCGATCGCATCATCCGCGCCGGTTACGACCTGCTGGGCCTGATCACCTACTTCACGGTCGGCCCCAAGGAATCCCGCGCCTGGACCATCACCAAGGGCACCAAGGCTCCCCAGGCGGCCGCCGTCATCCACAATGACTTCGAGCGCGGCTTCATCGCCTGCGAGACCATCGCCTTCGATGACTTCGTCGCGCTGGGTGGCGAGCAGGGCGCCAAGGAAGCCGGGAAGATGCGTGTGGAAGGCAAGGAGTATGTGGTGAAGGACGGCGACGTCCTGCTCTTCCGCTTCAACGTCTGATCCGTCATGGCAGGTCGCCTGACCTGCCATGGCCTGCTCACGATCCCAGCCGGCCGGAGCCCGCTATGAAGTGGGCCCGGCCATTTTTACCAGGTCCATTTTTATCAGTTAGGGCAAGCGCCTCCGGTTAGGCCGGCACGAAGGACCAGCTTGCCGGGCGGCGGCGTGCCACCTCCTGCGTCACATGCCGGAAGGAATGCTCTGGTCCATCGCCAGGGCAGGCACCGCGTCCCGGCACCAGCCGACCACCCGCGCGGGCACGCCCGCCACGGTCGCGCAGGGCGGCACATCCGTCAGCACCACGCTGCCCGCGCCCACCTTGGCACCGCGACCAATCTCGATATTTCCCAGTACCTTCGCCCCGGCGGACAGAAGCACGCCGTCCCGCACCTTCGGATGCCGGTCGCCCATCTCCTTGCCCGTGCCGCCCAGCGTCACGCCCTGGAGGATCGAGACGTCATTGCCGATCACCGCCGTCTCGCCGACCACCACGCCCGTCGCATGGTCGATGAACACGCCGCGCCCTACCGGCACCGCCGGATGGATGTCCACGCCGAAGACCATTGATCCGCGGTTCTGCAGGTAAAGGGCCACGTCATGCCGCCCTGCGGCCCAAAGCCCATGCGCCACCCGATGGGCGGAGAGGGCATGGAAACCCTTGTAATAAAGGAAGGGTGTCAGCCAGCCCCGCGCGGCGGGGTCGCGCCGCCGGATCGCCGCCAGATCGGCCACCGCGGAAGGAACCAGCTCGCAACGCGCCTCGCGCGCCAGGTCCTCCAGCCGCTCGGCCGGCATCAACGCCTCGGCCAGCTTCCGTGCCAGCAGCGCGGCCAGGGCCGGGCCAAGCGCATCATGGCGCAACACGGCCAGTTCCAGCATTCCCCGCAGAACCGGCTCGGCGGCCGCGGCGCCGGCGGCTTCGGCCCGCAGCACGGCCCAGAGGTCCTCAGCGCTGGGACTGCGGCTCAGATCGGTCTCGGCCTGGCCCATCTCCATCCGGTCCATGGTCTCGCTCCTGGGGCGGCTCGTGGGGCACCGGGCTCAGCCCGCGCCGCCATGCGCTGAGGGAAGGGTCGAAGCACGCGCCGGCGGCACGCGCGAAAGCATCGCATGCTACCGGCCAGTGGAATCATGGAACAGCTTCCCCTGGCTGTCCCGCCACGCTTTTGCACGGCCGGGCCGCGTTCCCGGCGGGCGTTCCCCTCAGATAGGCAGGCGGGCCACGGCCCGCAGCCCACCCATCGGACTTTCCCCCAACACGATCTCGCCCCCATGGGCCCGGGCGATGTCCCGCGCGATGGCGAGCCCCAGCCCGGTTCCGCCCGAGGAGAAGCTGGCGAAAGGCTTGAACGCGCCCTCCCGCGCTGCTTCCGGGATACCCGGCCCATCATCGTCCACCACCACCTCGGCCCAGCCGGGTGTCTCCCGCACCGTCACCGCCACCCGCGCCGCATGGCGCCGCGCATTGTCCAGCAGGTTGCCCAGGCAGCGGCGCAGCGCATCCGCCCGCAACGGCAGGGTGAGGGTAGGGGGCGCTTCCACCGGCACGCCGTTGCCCCCACCCGGGAAGCGCGACACGAGATCCCGCACCAGCGCCACCAGATCGGTTGGCTGCGGCGCCTCCAGCACATCGCCCCGCGCGAAGGCGAGGTAGGAGGCGATCATCCGCTCCATTTCCTCCACGTCCTGGGTCATGGCCACCGCATCCTCGCGGCTCTCCTCTGGCAGCATCGCCAGTCCCAGCCGCAACCGGGTGAGGGGGGTGCGCAGGTCATGGCTGATCCCGGCCAGCAATTCGGTCCGCTGCGTGACGAAGCGCCGGATATTGGCCCGCATCCCGTTGAAGGCCGCCGCCGCCTGCCGTACCTCCGAGGCACCCTCGGGCTTGATCGTGCCGCTGTCGCGCCCCTTGCCGAAATCCTCGGCCACCGCCGCCAGCCGCCGCAGTGCCCGCACCTGATTCTTCATGAACAGCGCCGCCGCCACGAAGAGCAGCAGCGAGGCGCCCACAAGCCAGATGACGAACAGATAAAGAGTGCCGGAGAAGAGGCGCTTGCGAGGCGCCTCCACATGCAGCACGCCTTCGGGCAGGCCCACGCGGATGATCACGCTGCGCGGGTCGCTCTGCCAGTCCGTGTCGAAGGGCAGGCGCAGCCTTTCGCGCAGGGCATTGTCCAGGTCACCCTCCAGCGGGAGCAGCGGCAGGCTGGCCGGGCGCATGGCCGACCGGCCCAGCTCCGCCCCCGGCTCGAAAGCAAGGGAAAGGTCCAGCCGCCAGGCTGCCTCCCGGAAGAGCCATCCCTGATCCTCTGGGCTGGGATAGCGGGACAGGACTTCCGCCACCATGCCGATATCGCCCGCCAACCCGCCCGAGAGCCGGCGGGAGATCACATCCAGATGCGTGCCGTAGAAGATCTGCAGCGCGATGCCCTGGGTGACGACCAACGGGACCAGCACGATCAGCAGTGCCCGTGCCAGCAGCCCCCGTGGGATCAGGGGCCGCACTGCCGAAGCGAGCAGGCCGCGCCAGCGCTTGCGGCGCCGCGTCCAGGCGGGGCGTGCGGGGTGTTCCTTGGGCAGGCCATCGCCTTCATGCATCCCGGCGGCGGCCGGGCCGATATCGGGTGCCATCTCGGCCCTCCGGATCTTCGGACGGAAAGGGGCCGCGTGGGCGGCCCGATGCTCAGGCGGACCGGGCGTCAGCCCCCTGGCCGCAACACATAGCCCTTGTGCCGCACCGTGTGCAGGAAACGCGGTTCGCGCGGATCGGGCTCGATCTTCCGGCGCAGGCGCGTCACGGTCACGTCCACCGCCCTTTCCCCGGCCTCGGGCGATCCCATGGCGGCGGCGATCTCCTCGCGGGAGAGTACCTCGCCCCCGCGCCGGGCCAGCGCCACCAGCAGCGCGGCCTCGCCGCCGGTCAGCCGCGTCACCCCCTCGGGCCCGCGCAGCTCGCCCCGCTCCGCATCGAACCAGCGCAAGCCCAGCTGCACCGGCGGCAGGGGGCTCATCCCCACCGGCGCGGAGCGCCTCAGGATGGTGCGAATCCGCAATGCAAGCTCTCGCGGGTCGAAGGGCTTGGCCAGGTAATCGTCGGCGCCATGCTCGAAACCGGCAATCCGGTCATCCGGCGCGCCGGCCGCGGTGAGCATCAGGATCGGCACATCCTGGCCATGGCGGCGCAGGCTCTCGCTGAGCGCGAGCCCCGTCTCGCCCGGCATCATCACGTCCAGCACCATCAGGTCGAACTCCATCCCCGCCAAAGCCTGCCGCGCGGCGGCGGCATCGGCGGCGACGGTGACGCGGAAGCCCTGCTCTGCCAGGTAGCGCTGCAACAGGGCACGCAGCCGTGCATCGTCATCCACCACCAGGAGATGGGCGGCGGCATCCGTCATGGTGTCTTCCCTTGAAGTGGGGCCTGCGGCGGCACGGCCCGCACAGAGGGGCGGTCGGCCATCCCCAGCCGGTCCAGCGCCCGTCGTGCCTCCGGACCCATCAGCCCGCGCATGACATGCCGGAACCCTTCCACCGCCACCGGTCCGGCCTCGCGATAGGCGCGCGTCACCGTCTCCCGCTGCCGTTCGAAAAGGCGTCGTTCCAGCGCCTCTCCCTCCGGCGTCAGGGAGAGGTGGCGCTGCCGCCGGTCTGCGCGCCCCGTGCTCTGGGCCACATAGCCCTGGGCCATCAGTGGTGTCAGCACGCGCGAGAGCGACTGTTTGGTGATCGCCAGGATCGAAAGCAATTCCCCCACCGTCAGCCCCGGACGGCGCCCGAGGAAATGCAGCACCCGGTGATGCGCCCGCCCCAGGCCGATCTCCGCCAGTATGGCATCCGGCCCGGCCGTGAAGTCGCGATAGCCGAAGAAGAGAAGGTCCTGCGCCAGCCGCAGCTCCTCCTCTCGCAGGAAGAGCAGGTTGCGCCCCGCCGCGCCCGCACCACCACGCGTGTCCGTCCCGTCCGGCATGGCTGCCCCGCTCCTTGGTTGGGTCAGCTTCATTGACGCAATCATGCTGACCATTTTAACTTTTAGCCAGTTTAGGCAATAATATTACCAATTCTTGCGACAATCCATGCCAAGAAAGGAAAGCCGCCATGGCTCCCATTCCCTTCGACGACCGCGATGGCTTGATCTGGTTCGATGGCCAGTTCGTTCCCTGGCGCGATGCGAAGCTTCATGTCCTGACACATGGGCTGCATTATGCCAGCGGCGTCTTCGAGGGCGAACGGGCCTATTCGGGCCATATCTTCAAGTTGCGTGAACATACCGAGCGACTGTTCCAATCCGCCCGCATCCTCGGCTTTGAAATCCCCTATACCATGGAGGAGATCGACGCCGCCTGCATCGAGACGATGCGGCGGAATAACCTCACCGAGGCTTACATCCGCCCGATCGCCTATCGCGGCAGCGAGATGCTGGCGGTTTCCGCCCAGCAGACGAGAATCCATGTCGCCATCGCCGCATGGGCCTGGCCGAATCTCTTCGGCGAGGACCGGATGAAGGGCATCACCCTCGGCATGGCGAAGTGGCGCCGCCCCTCGCCGGAGACAGCTCCCACCGCCTCCAAGGCCAGCGGCCTCTATATGATCGGCACGATGTCCAAGCGCGATGCCGAGGCGGAAGGCTTCAACGATGCCCTGATGCTCGACTGGAAGGGCGACGTGGCCGAGGCGACCGGCGCGAACGCCTTTTTCGTCTTCGATGGCGAGCTGCACACCCCGAAGCCCGTTGGCTTCCTGGACGGCATCACCCGGCGCACGGTGATGAACCTGGCCCGGCAGAACCAGATCAAGGTCGTGGAACGCACCATCGCCCTGGAGGAGATTGCCCGCGCCAGCGAGGTCTTCCTGGCCGGAACGGCCGCCGAGGTGACGCCTGTGCGCCGCATCGCCGATCACCACTATGCCCCGGGCCGCATCACGGAAATGCTGGTCGGCGAATATGCGCGCTTGGTCCGCATGAGCCCGGAAGAGGTCCTGCAGCGGGCCGCCTGAATCTTTCGCCTGCCCTGCCATCCAGCCGGCCGTATTCCCCTAAGGGGCGCGGCCGGTGCGACTGCGGCCGGTGCAACTCTGGCGCGGTTCCGCGGCATTGTGGAGGCATCGCGTGTCAACTTGCCTTGCGCCGCCCTGTTATGCCGGTAAGACGGGTGACAACCGGCGCGCAAGACGCCAATTGGGCGACAGCCCTCGGAGTCTCCGGCGGGCAGGATGAAACGGCAACGGAAACAGGTCAGAAATTGCGAAGCCGCGATCCCGTGATCCGATCTGTCATGCCGTTCAAGCGAACGCCCTGCCACAGCCCTGCCCTGATCGCCTCCTAACCCCCAGCCCGACAAAGCCGAGAAGCGGAACACCATGCCCGGAGTGGACATCCTAGCCAGCGCGATGACGGGGGCGAATGCCGCCTTCCTCGCTGACCTTTACGCCCGCTGGGTCCAGGCGCCGGACAGCGTGGACGCCTCCTTCCAGGAGCTTTTCGCGGCGCTGAACGACGATGCCCGCGCGGTGCTGAGCGACGCGACCGGCGCCTCCTGGGCCCCGCGCCCCCGTGGCGGCTTCGCACCCGAGCCCGAGGCGCCCGCACCTGCCAAGGGTGGCAAGGCTGCCGCCCCGGCCGCCGACCAGGGGGCCAGCAAGCAGCAGGTGATGGATTCGCTCCGCGCCCTGATGCTCATCCGAGCCTATCGCGTGCGCGGCCATCTCGAGGCGAATCTCGATCCGCTGGGCCTGCAGAAGAAGAAGCCGCATCCCGAACTGGATCCGAAGACCTACGGCTTCACGGATTCGGATCTCGACCGCCCGATCTTCATCGACCATGTGCTCGGCCGCGAGACGGCGACCCTGCGCGAGATCCTCTCGATCCTGAAGGCCAGCTATTGCGGCCCGATCGGCGTCGAGTTCATGCATATCCAGGACCCGGAGCAGAAGTCCTTCATCCAGCAGCGGATCGAGGGCGCCCCCTGGACCCGCGCCTTCGACAAGGACAGCAAGCGCACCATCCTGCAGCAGCTGACCGAGGCGGAAGGCTTCGAGGCCTATTGCGCCCGCAAGTTCGTCGGCACCAAGCGCTTCGGCCTTGAGGGCGGCGAATCGACCATCCCGGCCCTGCAGGCGGTGATCTCCGAAGCCGCGAAGGGCGGCGTGAACGAGATCGCCATCGGCATGGCCCATCGTGGCCGCCTGTCCACGCTGGTGAACGTGGTGAAGAAGTCCTTCACGCAGGTCTTTGCCGAGTTCAAGGGCGCCGGGCACCCCGAGGACGTCCAGGGCTCGGGCGACGTGAAGTACCACCTCGGCACCTCCACCGACGTGGAGATCGACGGCCACCAGGTCCACCTGTCCCTCCAGCCGAACCCCTCGCATCTCGAAGCGGTGGACCCGGTGGTGGCCGGCAAGGTGCGTGCCCGCCAGGACATGGCCGGCGACACCAAGGCGCGGAAGTCCGTCATGGGCATCCTGCTGCATGGCGACGCCGCCTTCGCCGGCCAGGGCGTGGTCTATGAGACGCTCGCGATGAGCCAGCTCATCGGCTACCGCGTCGGTGGCACGGTGCATGTGGTGACCAACAACCAGATCGGCTTCACCACCACGCCGGCCCATGCCTATTCGGGCCTCTACTGCACGGATGTGGCCAAGTCGGTGCAGGCGCCGATCTTCCATGTGAATGGCGACGATCCCGAGGCGGTGGTCTTCTGCGCCCGCCTGGCCGCCGAGTTCCGCCTGAAGTTCGCGACCGACGTCGTGCTCGACATCGTCTGCTATCGCCGCCACGGCCATAATGAGAGCGACGAGCCGGCCTTCACCCAGCCCCTGATGTATGCCCGCATCAAGGAGACGCCGACGACGCGCACCAAATACGCGCAGAAGCTGGCCACCTCCGGCGAGGTGCCGGAGGCCGAGGCAAAGGCCATGCAGGATGCCTTCTTCGCGAAGCTGGACGAGGCCTTCCAGGCCAGCCAGACCTTCAAGCCGAACAAGGCGGACTGGCTGGAAGGCCACTGGGCCGGGCTGAAGGCTCCTGGCTGCGACGAGGCCGAGACGGACACCGAGACGTCGGTGGGCTCCGACACGCTGCGCGAGGTGGGCACCGCCCTGTCCCGCGTGCCGGAGGGGTTCAACGCCAATCCGAAGATCCTCCGCCAGCTCGAAGCCAAGAAGCAGGCCATTGAGACCGGGGAAGGCATCGACTGGGCGACCGGCGAGGCCCTGGCTTTCGGCTCGCTGTTGCTGGAAGGCCATCGCGTTCGCCTCTCGGGTGAGGACGTGCAGCGCGGCACCTTCTCCCAGCGCCATGCCTATCTGATCGACCAGCAGACCCAGGCCGAATACGTCCCGCTGAACAACATCCGTGAGGGGCAGAAGCGCCTGGAGGCCTTCAACTCCCTCCTTTCGGAGTTCGGCGTCCTCGGCTTCGACTATGGCTACTCGCTGGCCGATCCGAGCACCCTGGTCCTCTGGGAAGGCCAGTTCGGCGACTTCGCCAACGGCGCCCAGGTCATCATCGACCAGTTCATCGCCTCGGCCGAGACCAAGTGGCTGCGCATGTCCGGCCTCGTGATGCTGTTGCCCCATGGTTATGAAGGGCAGGGGCCGGAGCACTCCTCCGCGCGACTCGAGCGTTACCTGCAGCTCTGCGCGGAGCGGAACATGCGGGTCGGCAATCTCACCACGCCGGCCAACTACTTCCACGCGCTGCGCCGCCAGCTGAAGGCGAACTACCGCAAGCCGCTGGTGCTGATGACGCCGAAGTCGCTGCTCCGCCACAAGCTGGCGGTCTCCTCCCTGGCCGAGTTCGGCCCGGGCAGCGGCTTCCAGACCGTCCTCCCTGATGCCGACCAGCTGGTGGCGCCCGAGAAGGTGCGCCGCGTCGTGCTCTGCACCGGCAAGGTCTATTACGACCTGCTGCAGGAGCGCCGCGACAAGGGCATCAAGGACGTCGCGATCATCCGCATCGAGCAGCTCTATCCCTTCCCGCGCATCACCCTGCCCAAGATCCTCGCCCCCTACAGCAAGGCCGAGGTCATCTGGTGCCAGGAGGAGCCGGAGAACATGGGCGCCTGGAACTTCATCGACCGGAGGATCGAGGGCGTGCTGAACGAGATCGGCGGCAAGGCCCGCCGCCCGAGTTATGTGGGCCGTCCGGCTGCCGCCAGCCCCGCGACGGGGCTTGCCAAGGTGCACGCGCAGCAGCAGGAAGCCCTGGTTCGCCAGGCACTCGGCCTGGGTTGAGGAAGAATTAGATGACCGAGATCCTGGTGCCCACTCTGGGCGAAAGCGTTTCCACCGCCACGGTCGCGCGCTGGCTGAAGAAGGTGGGCGAGACGGTCGCGGCCGACGAGCCGCTGGTCGAGCTGGAGACCGACAAGGTCACGGTGGAGGTGAATGCCCCCTCCGCCGGCACCATCGAGAGCATCGCGGCCGATGAGGGCGCGGAGGTCGAGGTCGGTGGGCTGCTGGGCATGCTCGGCGCCGGCGCCCCGGCGGCGAAGCCCGCCGCTGCCGCCCCGGCCGCTGCTGCCGCCCCGAAGGTGGAGGCCCCGCGCACCGTCTCCGGCCCCGTCTCCCGCCCGGGCGGCGCCGAACCCTCCGCCCATGCCCCGCTGCCTGCCGCGGCCAAGATGATGTCCGAGAAGGGCGTCTCCGCCGAGCAGATCGGCCAGGGCAGCGCGAAGGATGGCCGCATCGCCAAGGGTGACGTGCTGGAGTTCCTCTCCCGCCCGGCCGCCGCCGAGGCACCGAAGGCCGCCCCCAAGGCCGCCCGCGCGCTGACGGCCGGCGAGGAGCGGGTGAAGATGACCCGCCTGCGCATCACCATCGCGCGCCGCCTGAAGGAGGCGCAGAACACCGCCGCCATGCTCACCACCTTCAACGAGGTGGACATGACGAATGCGATGGCCCTGCGCTCCGAGTACAAGGACGCCTTCGAGAAGAAGCACGGCGTGAAGCTCGGCTTCATGTCCTTCTTCGTGAAGGCCTGCGTCGCGGCCCTGGAGGAGTTCCCGGCGGTGAACGCCGAGATCGACGGGGACGAGATCGTCTACAAGCAGTTCGTGAACATGGGCATCGCGGTGGGCGGCCCGTCCGGCCTGGTCGTGCCCGTGCTGCGCAACGCCCAGGACATGTCCTTCGCCGAGGTCGAGAAGTCGATCGCCGATTTCGGCAAGCGCGTCCGCAATGGCCAGCTGAAGCTTGAGGAGATGGCGGGCGGCAGCTTCACCATCACCAATGGCGGCATCTACGGCTCTCTGATGTCCACCCCGATCCTGAACCCGCCCCAGTCCGGCATCCTCGGGATGCACGCGATCAAGGAGCGGCCGATGGTGGTGGGCGGCAAGATCGAGATCCGCCCGATGATGTATCTGGCCCTGTCCTATGACCACCGGATCGTGGACGGGAAGGAGGCGGTGTCCTTCCTCGTGCGCGTGAAGGAGAGCGTCGAGGACGCGCGGCGCCTGCTGCTCGGCCTCTGATCCGCCCAGGCTGATCCAATGAGGCGCGCCGGAGGGGAGACCCTCCGGCGCGTTTCGCGTTTCAGGCGGGAACGCGGGCCTTCAGCGGCACCATGATATCCGTCAGCCATTCGGTAGGTGGCAGGGCCTTGCAGTCGTTCAGGTATTCTTCCATCGCCGGCAGCGTCTCCGGCTCCTCGCCGCTGCCCGGCAGCCAGTCGCGGTAGAGTGCGTCATAGCCGCACTCCAGTTCCGCATAGGGGCCCTGGAAGCGCAGTGCCGCCACTCGCAGCGCCGGCATGTCCACGATCCGCACATCATCATCGCCCTGCGCCGAAGCCGGCACCGTCAGCGCGGCTTCCGAACGCAGGGCCTCACGCGCCACGCTGTGCGGGTCGTCATGGTAGATGCCGAAGAAACGTGTCTCCGGCCCGGTCAGCCCACGGGCCCTGGCCCAGGCCTCCAAGCGGTCAAAGGCCGCGCTGATGCGCTGGTAGTCGCCGCTGTGCCCGATCATGGCGAGGCGAAGGGGCGGCAGCTCACGGATGGTCACGTCATGCATGGAGGAATCCTCCCTGGGGGTTGCACTGCATCGCAGCACGGCACCCGACCCTCCGCGTGCCCGATAGGCGGCGGGAGGAATCCCATGGGCCGCCCGGAAGGCGCGGGTAAAGCTCGCCGCCCCTGAATAGCCCGCCTTTCGCGCCACCTTCTCCACGGGCGCGGAGCCGCGGATCAGCTCGCTGGCCGCCTGGTGCAGCCGCAGCCGAACCAGTGTCTCCGCCGGCGTTTCCCCGCTCATCATCCGGTAAATCCGGTGAAAGTGATAAGGGGAGAAGGCAGCCTCGGCTGCAAGCTCCTCCAGAGAGGTCACCCGGCCGGGATCGCGCGCCAGCAGCGCCATGCTGCGGGCGATTCGGGCCCCGTAATCCAGGCGGGTGGCGGGCTTCAGTGGCATCGGTGCTCCATGTTGCGATGCGGACAACTTGCCCGCATCCGGTTTGACCGCGCTTGCGGACTTCAAGCGGAGCCCCGGGCCTGCTAACCCGCGCGCAGAATCATTGCAGGACCTGCCGACCATGTCCGACACCTTCGATCTTATCGTCATCGGCTCCGGCCCCGGCGGCTATGTCTGCGCAATCCGCGCGGCGCAGCTCGGCATGAAGGTGGCCTGTGTGGAGAAGCGGGAAACGCTGGGCGGCACCTGCCTGAACATCGGCTGCATTCCCTCCAAGGCGCTCCTCCAGTCCTCTGAAAATTTCGAGGAGGTCGCCCACAAGTTTGCCGACCACGGCATTCAGGTGGAGGGCGTGAAGCTCGACCTCGCCCGCATGCAGGCCCGCAAGGGCGAGGTGGTCGCCGCCAACACCAAGGGCGTCGAGTTCCTGTTCCGCAAGAACAAGATCACCTGGCTGAAGGGCGCCGGTAAGATCGTGGCCCCCGACAAGGTTGAGGTGGCCGGCACCACCTATGAGACGAAGAACATCGTCATCGCCTCGGGCAGCGAGAGCGTTCCGCTCCGTGGCGTCGAGGTGGACGAGAAGCAGATCGTCACCTCCACCGGCGCGCTGGAACTGGAGAGCGTGCCGAAGCACCTCGTCGTCATCGGCGCCGGCGTGATCGGCCTGGAACTGGGCAGCGTGTGGCGCCGCCTGGGCGCCGAGGTGACGGTGATCGAGTTCCTCGACCGCATCCTGCCCGGCATGGACAACGAGGTCGCGAAGAACTTCGAGCGCGTCCTCACCAAGCAGGGCTTCAAGTTCAAGCTGGGCCACAAGGTCACCGGCGCGACCAAGACCGACAAGGGCGTCTCCCTCACCGTCGAGCCCGCCAAGGGCGGCGAGGCCCAGACGATCGAGGCTGATGTGGTGCTCGTGGCCATCGGCCGCCGCCCCTATGTCGAGGGGCTGGGCCTGGATACCGTCGGCGTCGCGCTGGATGAGCGGGGCCGGGTGAAGACCGACGCCCATTTCGCCACCAATGTCCCCGGCATCTACGCCATCGGCGACGTGATCGCGGGCGCCATGCTGGCGCACAAGGCTGAGGATGAGGGCGTGGCGGTGGCCGAAATCCTGGCCGGCCAGCATGGCCATGTGAACTACGGCGCCATTCCCGGCATCGTTTACACCTGGCCCGAGGTGGCCGCGGTGGGCGAGACCGAGGAGGAGCTGAAGGCGCGCGGGCAGGCTTATAAGGTAGGCAAGTTCCCCTTCACCGCCAATGGCCGCGCCCGCGCCATGGGCGACCTGGACGGCTTCGTAAAGATCCTGGCGGACAAGGACACGGATCGCGTGCTGGGCGCCCATATCCTCGGCCCCGATGCCGGCCACCTGATCGCCGAGATGGTGACGGCCATGGAGTTCGGCGCCAGCGCCGAGGACGTGGGCCGCATCTGCCACGCCCATCCGACGCTGAGCGAGGCGGTGAAGGAAGCCGCTCTCGCCGTGGATGGCCGCCCGATCCACATCTGATCGGCCTGCATCTGACAAGCCCGCGCGCCGCGCTTGATCGCGGCGGTGCGCGGGCCATCTACGGGCGCTATGACCGAAATGCGCCCGGCTTACGTCACCCTGAGTCCCAGACCCCGCCGCAAGGCCCTGGGCTGGAGCTTCATCACCCTCGGCATCCTGGGCTGCGTGCTGCCCTTCCTGCAGGGCTTCCTCTTCCTGGCACTCGGCGTCTTTGTCCTGCGCGACCAGTATCTCTGGGCCGCCAATCGCTGGGCCTGGGTGGAGGGCCGCTGGCCGAACGCGATCCACCGGATTGAGGCGCTGGAGCGTTCCTCGCTCGAACGTATTTCCGGCTGGGGCAGGGGCATCCGCCGAACCTTTCGCCGAAACTGACCGAGCCTTTCATACACGGCCTCGGGCGCACGAGCGCGCGAGGCACATGCGGCTGACTTGCATGATGCAAGTCAATCGGCTTGCATCATGCAAGCTGAACGGGACCCAGCCTCATGCCGCGCACCGATTTCTCCCGCATGCGATGCCCCATCGCCCGCTCGATGGAGGTGCTTGGAGAGCGCTGGGCCATCCTGGTGCTACGGGAAGCCTTCTACGGCACCACCCGCTTCGATGATTTCGGGCGCCATCTCGGCATCGCCCCCAACATCCTGAGCGCCCGCCTTGCCAAGCTGGTGGAGCATGGCCTTCTGGAGCGCGTGCCGGAAGGCGCCCGGCACGCCTATCGCCTGACCGAAATGGGCCGCGACTTCTTCCCCGCCTTCGTCGCCCTGAAGCGCTGGAGTGATCGCTGGATGACCGGCCCGGAGGGCCCCGTGGTGCGTATGGTCGATCCGGCCACCGGGGAGGAGGTCAGCAGCCCGCCACTCCTGGGCACCGATGGCCGTCCTCTCGGCCCCGAATCGGTCCGCCTGCTGCCCGGCCCGGGCGCGGGGGAGGCCATGCGCCGCCGCCTCGCCCTGCGCGCGCTGGAGGAAGCCCATCATGGCTGACACGCTGGCCGCCCCGCTGCCCCGCCCGGCCGTCATGCCGCAAATCCTGGCGCTGGCGGCGCCGACGGCCCTCAGCGCCGTCCTCCAGGTGGTCGGGCAGATCGCCGAAACCTGGCTGGCCGCACGCCAGGGCACGGCCGCGCTCGCCGGCTGGTCCGTTGTGCTGCCCTTCAGCCTGCTGATGCAGCAGATGTCGGCCGGAGCCATGGGCGGCGGCGTCGCCTCGGCCACGGCCCGCGCCCTGGGTGCCGGCCGGCGCGACGAGGCCTCCGCCCTGGTGCTTCATGCCGTGCTGATCGCCATCCTGGCCGGTGGCATCTTCGCCATCCTGCTCGCAGGCTTCCCCCGGGCGGTGCTCGGCTTGATCGGCGGCCCCACCGCCGCCGAAGCGGGCGCGGCCTATGCCACCTGGCTCTTCGGCCTTGGCGCCATCCCGGTCTGGCTGGCGAATACCCTTGCTTCCGTCCTGCGTGGCGGCGGGCGGCACGCCCTGGCGGCACGGGTGCTGCTGCTGACCTGGGTGGTCTATCCGCCGCTCGCCTGGCTGCTGGCGGAGCCGGTGGGCATGGGCCTGCCGGGCATCGGCGCAGCCATGGCCATTGCCTTCCTTGGCTCGACTATCGTCATGGGCTGGGTGGTGGCACGTGGCGGGGCGGGCTTCGTGCCGGCGCTGCGGGTGCGGCCCTCCCGCGCGATGTTCTGGTGCATCCTCTCGGTCGGGCTTGTGGCGAGCGCGCTGGCGGGAGTCGCGAACCTCACCACCATCCTCGTCACCGCCCGAATCGCCACCCATGGGGCGGCGGCTGTCGCGGCCTATGGCATCTCGGCCCGGCTGGAGTTCCTGATGATCCCCATCGCCTTCGGCGTCGGCTCGGCGCTGACGGCCCTTGTCGGGCGCACGGTGGGGGCAGGGGATTGGGACCATGCCCGGCGCATCGCCTGGACTGGCGGATTCATGGCTCTGGCCATCACGAGCATCATCGGCTTGGCCGTGGCCCTTGCTCCGCAGAGCTTCGCCAGCTTCTTCACCACCGACCCGGCGGTGGTCGCCATCGCCGCCCAGGCGCTTTCCTGGACCGGCCTGGCCTTCGGCGGCTTCGGCCTGGGCATGGCGCTGTATTTCGCCTCCCAGGGGGCCGGGCGGATGGGATGGCCCATGGCGGCGGGCGTGGCGCGCATTGCCGTCGCGGTGGGGGGTGGATGGCTGCTCTCGGATGTGGCGGGGCTGGGGCTGGACGGCCAGTTCATCGCCGTCGCCCTTGGCATCACCGCCTATGGCGCCTTCACCGCGGCCGGGGTGCGGCCTGCCGTCTGGTCCAAGCCGGGCTGAGTGGCACCGGGCCAGCCGCGGCGGGTTTCGGCGCTGCCGGTGAATGGCAAACGGCCGCGATCAACCCAGTGCCGCGGGATGCGCGCGGGGATGATGTGGCAAGCGTTTGAGGTCGCCGATTGCTTGTCGCGCGGATTTTTGTTTTTGCAAAAATTGCATATTGACAATGAAATGCCCGGTGCCGCATTCGTTGGGCGGCCCGCCTCCAAAGCCGTGGGAGAAAATAATGTCCCATTCCAGGAATGACGGGGAGGACCGCCGCTCCTTCCTGGACAGGGCGGGAAAGGCAGCTCTCGTATCACCGGCCGCTGGGCTGCTGCTGTCAGCGGCGGGTAAGGGAGCCATGGCTGCCCCCTATGGCAATGGCGGTGCCATTCCTGGCCGCCCGGGAAACACCGGGGGCACCGGCTTTGGCAACTCAGGCGGCGGTTCAGGCAGCGCCGGGTCTGGCGGATCGATCGCCAATGGCGGCAACAGCGGCGGCGGTGCCGGTGCTGGCGGTGCCGGCAACAGCGGTGGCAGCGCTACGTCTGGCGGGGCGGGCGCCAATACCGGCAACACCGGGGCCGGTGGATCGGCTGCTATTGGCGGCAACAGCGGTGGCGGCGCCGGGGCCGGCGGGGCGGGCAATATCGGCGGCAGCATCGGGGCTGGTGGATCGGCCGCCAATGGCACCAACAGCGGTAGCAGCGCCGGGGCTGGCAGTGCCGGCAACAACGGCCGTGGCGGAGGTATTACCAGGGTTGGTGGATCGGGCGGCAGCGGTGCAAGCGGCATGGGCACTGGCTGGCTCGACGGACCGGACGGCAGGCGGTTCGGCAGCCTCGGCTCGGGCGTGGATGACGTCCTGCCCAAGAGCATGCCCAGCGGTTGGCTGAAGAGTTGGCGGAGAAGCTGACGAGACCAGTTGGCCGCTTGTTGCCTGTTTGATTGTCACCCGCCGCGCCTGACGAGCACCCCCTTACGCTTCCTGCACCTCACCCCGCCCTGGGATGAGCCTTCCGCCAGGTTTCCAGCAGGCTGGCCTGGTCCACGCTGGTGTAGCGCTGGGTCGTGGAAAGGCTGGCGTGGCCCAGCAACTCCTGAATGGCGCGCAAATCCGCCCCGCCGCCCAGCAGATGTGTCGCGAAGGAATGCCGCAGCGCATGGGGCGTCGCATGTTCCGGCAGCCCGGCCATCCGCCGCAGGTTCCGCAGCGCCCGCTGCGCGACCCCTGGATCAAGCCGCCCGCCCTTTGCCCCGGTGAAGAGCGGCGCATCCGGCCCCGCCGGTCCCCGGTGCCGCAGCCATTCGGCCATGGCCGCCTCCACCGCCGGCAGCACGGGCACCACCCGTTCCTTCCGCCCCTTGCCCATCACCCGAAGCCCGATCCCGGCCCTGGGCGCATCCTGCATGTTCAGCGACAGCGCCTCCGAGATGCGCAGGCCGCAGCCATAGAGCAGGGTGAAAAGCGCCTGGTTCCGTGCCGCCATGGCGGGGCTGTCCTCGGCACTGTCCCCGATGGCGGTGCGGGCCTGCTCCTCGGTCAAGGCGCGCGGCACGGGCGGCTTGCGGCGCGGCCCGGTCAGCCCGCCCAGCGGCAGCGGCTCCAGCCCATGCCGCCGCACCAGGAAGCGCAGGAAGGTCTTGAGCGCCGATAGCTGCCGCGCGCGGGAGGACGCGCCGATCCCCTCCGCCGCCCGATGCGCCAGGAAGGCCCGCAGATCAGCGAGCCGCAGCGCCGCCAGATCCGGCTCGCCCCCCTGATGGGAGGAAAGAAAGTCCAGCAGGTCGGATACATCCCGGCCATAGGCTTCCACGGTTTCGGGGCTGGCCCGGCGTTCCCGCTCCAGCCATCCCAGGAAGGCCTCGCGGGCGGCGAGCGCCGCGATCATGCCGACCCGTCAAGCGCCCGGGAGAGCGCATGGGCCAGCAGCCGCAGCGGCGCCCCGGCGCCACGGAGGGGCAGTCGCCCAGCCTCCCGCGCGCCCAGCACCAGCATTTGCGGCGCGGTGCCGGGCAGGCGCAGCAGCGCATCCCGCGCGATCAGCGGATGCGCCTCCCCATGCAGAAGGGCCGCATCCTCGGGCGCGTCGCGCAGCACCAGATCCCGCCCCGCCATCAGTCGGTCGACAGTGCCTGCCGGCAGGTCGCGCAGGGCGGGGGAGGGAGCGCCCTCGCGGGCCAGGGCGGCGCATTCCAGCCCCAGCAACTCCGGCCATTCGGCCGTCACCACGGCCAGGGGATCCGGCGCGCCGATCAAGGCGATCAGGGCGGTTGCCGCGCGGATGGTCAGATCCTGGCCCGCACGCGCCACCTCGGCGACAGCTCCGGTCTCGGCGCGCGCGGCATGCAGCAGCGCGGCCATATGATCGGCCAGGTTCTCGCCATGCACGCGGCGCGGCGGGTGCAGCGCCCGGTAGAGGCCCGGGCGTTCCGCCAGGAAGCCTGGATGGGCTGTAAGATAAGCGGCAACCCGCGCCGCCTCTGCGCGGCGGCTGGGATCGTCCTGCTCGGGCGCGGGAACGGTCATCCTGGGCATTCTGCCAGGAGCAACCGGATCAGGCGAATCGAGATGGCCGCCCCGGCCGGAGGCAGGTCAGCCGGGGTGGGATGATGTGGCTTCCCGGGTACAGCTTTCACCTGCCAACTCCTCCAGGATCGGGCAGTCCGGCCGGCCATCGCCATGGCAATGCGCCGCCAGATGCCGCAGCGTCGCCGCCATGGCCGAAAGGTCCCGCGCCTTGGCCTCCAGGGCCTCCACATGGGCCAGGGCGAGGCGCTTCACCTCCGCGCTTGCCCGGTGCCGGTCGCCCCAGAGGGCAAGCAGCCCGCCAATCTCCGGAAGCGAGAAGCCAAGATCTCGCGCGCGGCGGATGAAACGCAGCACATGGACATCGGCATCGCCATAGTCGCGGTAGCCGGACTCCCGGCGCGCGGCGGCGGGCAGCAGTCCCACCGCCTCGTAATGCCGGATCATCTTGGCCGAGACGCCGGAGGCCTCGGCGGCTTCCCCGATCCTCATGCCTGTTGTCCCGGGGCCTGGAAGCCGCGCAGCCGCAGCGCATTGCCGACGACGAAGACGCTGGAGAGCCCCATGGCCGCCGCCGCCAGGACCGGCGAGAGCAGCCCCGCCACCGCCACCGGAATCAGCACCACGTTATAGGCGAAGGCCCAGAACAGGTTCTGCCAGATATTGCGGATGGTCGCGCGGCTGAGCGCGATGGCTGTGGGGATGCCCCGCGGATCGCCCGACATCAGCACCACGTCGCCGCTCTCGATCGCCACATCCGTGCCGGTCCCGATGGCGATACCCACATCGGCGGCCGCCAGGGCCGGGGCATCGTTGATGCCGTCGCCCACGAAGGCCAGGGAGCCCTGGCCGCGCAGCCGGCGCACCGCATCCACCTTGCCCTCCGGCAGCACCTCGGCCTCCACGGCCTCGATGCCCAACGGGCGGGCGATTGCTTCGGCGGTGCGGCGGCTGTCGCCGCTCACCATGGCCAGGTGCAGCCCCATTCCGCGCAGGGCCTCCATGGCCGGGGCGCTGCCGGGGCGCACCGGATCGGCCACGGCGAGCAGTGCGGCGAGCCGCCCGTCCACCGCTGCATAGAGCGGCGTGCGCCCCTGGCCTCCCAGCCGCGCGGCATCCTCGGCGAAGGGCGTCACATCCAGGCCGAGCGAGGCCATGAAGCGGTCCGCGCCCACCTCCATGCGGCGCCCATCCACCATGGCGCGCAGCCCCATGCCTGGGATGGCCTCGAAGCCGGAGGCCGCGGGAACCGGCAGGCCGCGCTGGATGGCGGCCGCGCGGATCGCCTCGGCCAGCGGATGCTCGCTGCCGGATTCGGCCGCCGCGATCAGCGGCAGCAGCCCCGCTTCGTCGAAGCCTGGTGCGGGGATGAAATCGGTCAGCGCGGGCTGGCCCTCGGTCAGCGTGCCGGTCTTGTCCATGGCGACCGTCTTCACCTCGCGCAGCGCCTGCAGCGCGGCGCCACGCCGGAACAGCACGCCCAGCTCCGCGCCCCGCCCGGTGCCGACCATCACGGCCACCGGCGTCGCCAGCCCCATGGCGCAGGGGCAGGCGATGATGAGCACCGCCACCGTCGCAACCAGCGCATGGGGAAGATCGGGGCCGAGAGCCAGCCAGCCCAGGAAGGTCAGCGCAGCCACCGCGATCACCGCCGGGACGAACCAGCGCGTCACCCGGTCCGCCAGGGCCTGGATGGGCAGCTTCCCGCCCTGCGCCTCCTCGACCAGCTTCGTGATGCGGGCGAGGACCGTCGCGGAGCCCACGGCGGTCGCGCGCAGGCGCAGCGCGCCCTTGCCGTTCACCGTGCCGCCGACCACCGCATCGCCCGGTCTGCGCCGCACCGGCAGGGATTCACCCGTGACCATGGATTCATCGATATGGCTCTCGCCTTCGAGCACCACGGCATCCGTGGGCACGCGCTCACCGGGGCGCAGGCTCATCACATCGCCCACGCGCAATTCTGCGGCCGGGATCTCCATCTCCCGCCCGTCACGCTCCACCCGCGCGGTCGGCGGCTGGAGGTCCAGCAGGCGCCGGATGGCCGCCGAGGCCCGGCCACGCGACCGCGCCTCCAGCCAGCGGCCAAGCAGCACCAGCGCCACGATCACCGCCGAGGCCTCGAAATAAACGTGGCGCTGCCCCTCCGGCACCACGGAGGGGAAGAGCGTGACCACCGCCGAATAGCCCCAGGCGGCCAGCGTCCCGAGGGCGACGAGGCTGTTCATCTCCGGACCGCCGCGCAGCAGCGCCGGCCAGCCGATCCGATGGAAGCGCCAGCCCGGCCCGAAGAGCACGATCGTGGCCAGGGCGAACTGCACCCAGCGCCAGATCTGCCCGTCCACCGCGTGGTGAAGGGCCGGCACCAGATGCCCACCCATCTCGATGATGAAGAGTGGCGCCGCCAGGGCCAGGGCGATCAGCGTGTCCCGCCGCAGCCCCGCTTCCTCGCCGGCCTGGGGAGGGCCCGCGTGATGGGCGTGGGGATCGCCCGCGCCATCCCCGTGGTGGTGGTGATCCTGATGTGCCGGGGCTTCGGGCACGGGCTGGTAGCCGGCCTTGCGGATCGCGGCTTCCAGATCCGCGCGGCTCACCGCATCCGGTATATGGCGGATCGTGGCGCGGCGCGTGGCGAGGTTCACCGAGGCACTGGTCACGCCCGGCAGGGCGGCGAGCGCACGCTCCACCCGTCCGGCGCAGGAGGCGCAGGTCATGCCCTCCACGCCGATCTCTATGGTTTCCTCTGGCGAGGAATAGCCGGTCTTCTCAACCGCCGCGCGCAGTGCGGCGGGATCAAGCTCATCGCCCTCCACGGTCGCGCGCCGGGTGGCTAGGTTCACGCTGGCGGATGTCACCCCTGGCACGGCGGCAAGCGCTCGTTCCACCCGTCCCGCGCAGCCGGCGCAGGTCATGCCCTCCACGGGCAAGGTCAGGCGGGTGGTTTCGGCAACGGTCATGGTATTGTCCTTCCGTTGCCCGCACAGATGGGGATTCCCATTATGGGAAGGTCAAGGGGGGCAGGCTGCCCTGGTCAGGCTGCCCTGGTCAGCGGGCCCGCCAGGACGGCGCGATTCCGCCCTCCGTTCTTGGCCGCGTAGAGCGCCGCATCCGCCTCCGCAAAGAGCCTGTCGAAACCCACCGGGCCATTCCCGCTGGAGGCGACGCCCACGCTGAGGGTCGCGCCCATTTGCACGCCGTCCAGCCGACGGCCCGCGAATTCGAAGGCGCTGCGCAGCCGCTCGGCGATCTGGAGGCCGGCCTCGCCCGAGGTGTTCCGCAGCAGGCAGACGAATTCCTCCCCTCCCACGCGGTAGAGGCTGTCCGTCTCGCGCAGCGCCGATGCCGCGACCCTGGCGGCCAGCTGGATCACCTTGTCGCCGAAGGCATGGCCGAAGCGGTCATTGATCGATTTGAAGCGGTCGATATCGAAGACGAGCAGGGTGAGGGCCTGGGCGGGGTCTTCGCTGAGAAGCTGCAGATCCTGGTCATAGGCGCGGCGGTTGAAGGTGTCGGTCAGGGGATCGCGCATGGAAAGGCGCTGGCTGTGCAGCACCGCGCGTTCCCGCGAGAGAAGGATCAGCAGGGCCGTGGCGAGCATCAGATGGATGGCCGCCAGGATGTTGAAGGCCAGCACCGCCCAGTTCGTGATCGGCAGGCCGCCAAGTGGCACCGGGAGGAAGGCGGATAGCGGGACCTGCAGCGCGGCCATCGCCACATGGATCATGAAGATACCCCGCAGGAACGCACGGGATGGCAGATCCTCCGACCGTTCCCCTGCGAGTTCCCATGCGGACAGGCCACTGAAGGCCGCCGTCACCAGGGCATGGGCCGCCGCGCTCCCCACCGGCATCTCCAGGCTTTCCACGGCGCCGATGGAAAAGACGAGCCAGGCGAGCGGGAGGCCGATCGCCCATGCGGTCCCGCCCGGGCGCTTCTGGAAGCGCCGCACGGCCTGCCAGCCGGACGCATGGGCGCCGAGGAGGAATGCGGCACCGAATTGCAGGCCCCAGGAACCTGGCAGAAGCGCGGGATCGATCCTCAGCGCGCTCGCGCAGCCGGTCATGATGAAGGGCAGGCTGCAGGTGAGGAGCCAATCCCGCCGCCTGTCCGCCAACCCCATGGTGACGAGGATCACGCCGATCGAGGCAAGCAGGGCCGTCGAATAGGCCTGTAAGGGAAGGTTCACAGAAATTGGTCCGTTCCCCTCGGAAGGCTCGGGCCTGTTCCGGGTGGGAAAATGTCCCCCTGGGCGGATTCGGCGAATGAATATTCTAGCCCGTGGATGTCATCACACAACCGCGATGAAGATGGACGCGCCCGATCGCGGTTCCGCCCTGTGCGGTTTCGATCTAAGCCATGCCCATGGCTTTCACCCCCATCCCGGACGGCATCGTCTGCGTGCCGGATTACGAGCAGCCGGCCCGGCAGCGCATGGGGGAGAATGCCTGGGCCTATGTCGGCGGCGGCGCAGCGGATGAGGTGACGCTGCGGGAGAACCTCGTCGGCTTCGAGCGGCTGCGGCTGAATGCCCGCGTGCTGGTGTCGATGCGGGAAGCCCATACGCGGCTGCGGCTGCTGGGCCAGGACCTCGAACATCCTATCCTGGTGGCGCCCAGTGCCTTCCACCGCCTGCTGCACCAGGACGGGGAGGTGGCGACGATGCTCGGCGCCTCCGCAACGCGTAGTGCCATGGTGGTCAGCGCCCAGGCCAGCCTGCCGATCGAGGCCATCGCCGCCCAGGCGAAGGTCGGGCCCTGGTTCCAGCTCTATATCCAGCCTGATCGAGGCTTCACCCTTGCTTTGGTGAGGCGGGCCGAGGCAGCTGGCTATGCCGCGCTGGTGGTGACGGTCGATGCGCCGATCAGCCTGCGCAACCGTGAGCAGCGCGCTGGCTTCCGCCTGCCGCCAGGCATCGAGGCCGTGAATCTGCGCGGCGCCGCGCCGCCACCGCCGCCCGAAGGCGAAAGCGAGATCTTCGGCGCCGTCCAGGCCGCGGCGAACTGGGACGACATCGGAACCCTTCGTGCCGCCACCCGTCTGCCGCTGCTGCTGAAGGGCATCATGGTGCCGGAGGATGCCGAGCGCGCCATCGGCGCGGGGGCGGATGGCATCATCGTCTCCAACCATGGCGGCCGGGTGCTCGACACCCAGCCCGCCACCATCGATGCACTGCCCGCCATCGCGCGCCAGGTGGCCGGGCGCGTGCCGGTGCTGCTGGACGGCGGCATCCGGCGAGGCACGGATGTGCTGAAGGCACGGGCCCTGGGAGCCCAGGCGGTGCTGGTGGGCCGCCCCGTGCTGCATGGGCTGGCGGTCGCCGGCGCCATGGGCGTGGCCCATGTGCTGAAGCTGCTGCGGACGGAGCTGGAGGCCGCCATGGTGCAGACCGGTTGCCCGACGCTGGACGCCATCGGGCCGGAGGTCATCTGGCGCGGGCCCTGAGGCTCAGGGCCTCGGGATCTCCGCCTTGGACGGAAGGGGAAAGAGGCTGGTGAACCATCGCGCCAGCGCATGGTCCCCCTCGATCGAAAGCGCGCCCGCTTCCTCCAGCGCTTCCAGCCGCTGCCCACCATAGACGGCGGCGGCGATCGAGCGCGGCTCTCCGGTGAAGGTGGCATCAGCCCCTTCGGCCGGACCGGCGGTGATCTCGATCCGGCCCGCCTTGAGTTCGGCGCGGAATTCTTCCCGACCCAGGCGGAAGCCGATCCGTGCCTCGATTCCCTGGGCCCGCTCCGCATCGAGCATGGTACGGAAGGAGAGCATCAGCGAGGCTGCGCTGAAAGGCAGGCTGGGATCGTGCATGGGCGAGCGTACGGCCCAGCGGCCCAGCGCCTGGAAGATCGCCTCGCTCTCCCGGCCCCATTCGGTCAGCTCATAGACCTGGGTGGAGGCGGGGGGCGGCAGCCTGCGGCGCAGCAGCACCCCGGCGGCCTCCAGCCCTTCGAGCCGCTGGGTCAGGATATTCGCGCTGATGCCGGGCAGCCCGGCGCGCAGGTCGCCGAAGCGCTTCGGGCCGAACATCAGCTCCCGCATGACCAGCAGCGACCAGCGTTCGCCCAGAAGATCCAGCCCATGAGCGGCCCCGCAGGCATCGTCATACCAACGGCGGCGTTGGCTCTCCGAGTTGTTAGTTATTTTTTCTAACTTCATAGTTGCGATATGTAACCGAACTGGGCATGAGGATCAAGGAACGTCAAGGAAGGGGGAATGTCCCATGAACCGCATGATCTTCGTGAACCTGCCTGTCACCGACCTGCCGAAGTCGGTCACCTTCTATGAGGCGGTGGGCGCGCGGAAGAACCCGCAATTCTCCGATGACACCGCCGCCTGCATGGTCTTCTCCGAGAGCATCCATGTGATGCTGCTCACCCATGACAAGTTCCGCCAGTTCACGCCCCGCCCGGTGGCGGATGCGCGGGCGGCGAGCGAGGTGCTGATCTGCCTCTCCTCCGAGAGCCGCGATGCGGTGGACGAGACGGTGGGGGCGGCCGCGGCTTCCGGTGGCGTGGCCGATCCTGGGCCCAGGCAGGATCACGGCTTCATGTATGGCCGCAGCTTCGAGGACCCGGATGGGCATATCTGGGAGGTGATGTGGATGGACGTGGCGGCCATGCAGCGCTGCCCGCAGCCGGCCTGAGGCCGCCATGTCAGGTATCGCGACCTGCCTCTGGATGGACGGGCACGCGGAGGAGGCGGTGGCGTTCTATGTCGCCGCCTTCCGCCGCGCCGGGCGCGAGGCCGCGCCCGGCCCCGTGCTGCGTCAGGGCCAGATCGGACCGAATGCGCCGGGCAGTGTGCTGACTGCGGTGGCGATCCTGGATGGGCATCGCATCATCGCCCTGAATGGCGGGCCGGAATTCCGGTTCAGCCCGGCTATCTCCCTCACTGTCACCTGCGGGACGCAAGAGGAGGTGGACCGGTTCTGGGAAGCGCTGTCTGAAGCTGGGCAAACCGGCCAGTGCGGCTGGCTGACCGACCGCTTCGGCGTTTCCTGGCAGGTGGTGCCCAAGGTGCTGCCGGAGATGCTGATGGATCCCGATCAGGCGCGCTCAGGCCGGGTTATGCAGGCGATGATGGGGATGACAAAGTTGGAGATCGCACGGCTCGAAGCGGCTTATGGTTAGGCCGCCGGATTGACGGCGACCGTCCGCCTCATGCTGACTGCCGGTCCGCTTCGGCTTTGGCCGTCATGATCCCCTGGGGCGCTCGGTGCGAACAGACAGACCTCGGCAGACAGCGCCGTACCTTACCTTCACCCGCTCGGAATGGGCGGCCTTGCGGGCGGCCACGCCGCTGACCCTGTCGGATGCCGAGATCGACGAGCTGCGGGGGCTGAACGAGCCGGTCTCGATCGCGGATGTGGCCGATATATACCTGCCGCTGTCGCGGCTGCTGAACCTGCATGTCACCGCCGCGCGGCATGTGGACTCGGTGGTGGAGACGGCCTTCCTCGGCCGCCCGCGCGCGGCCGCACCTTATATTATAGCTGTGGCGGGCAGCGTGGCTGTGGGGAAGAGCACCTTCGCGCGGTTGCTGCGGGCCGTGCTCTCGCGCTGGCCGGACCATCCCCGCGTCGATCTCGTCACCACGGATGGCTTCCTGCATCCCACCAAGGTGCTGACCAAGCGCGGGCTGATGAGGCGCAAGGGCTATCCGGAGAGCTATGACCTCAAGCGGATGCTGGCCTTCCTGAATGCGATCAAGTCGGGGGAGCGGAACCTGAAGCTGCCCATCTACTCGCATGAGGCCTATGACATCATCCCTGACGAGTTCCAGGTGATCGACAGCCCCGATATCCTGATCTTCGAGGGGCTGAACGTATTGCAGACGGTTTCCCAGGCCGCTGTCGTCGCCTCGGACTTCTTCGATTTCTCCATCTACATCGATGCGGACCAGTCGGCGATCGAGGCCTGGTACACGGAGCGCTTCCAACTGCTCCAGCGCACCGCCTTCCAGCGGCCGACCTCCTATTTCCACCACTTCAAGGATCTGGACGAGGCCGGGGCGACGGATATGGCGCGGCAGATCTGGCGGCAGACCAACCTGCCCAACCTGGTGGAGAACATCCAGCCGACGCGGGAGCGGGCCAGGCTGATCATCCGCAAGGACCGCAACCACGCCGTGGAGGAGTTGTGGCTGCGGCAGCACTAGGATTTTTGCCGTTCCCGCGCGTTCCTGTCACCTGCTCCGGCTCGCGGTCTGAAGGGCGGGTTCCCGCTCCCGGATGAGCCGTTCCGCCCCGCTCCTTCAGCCGGCGCGCTTTTCCACCATCCCCAGCAGCGTCTCCAGCAGATCGGCCTCATCGGCGGGTTTGTCGGGGCGCAGGCGGGCGATGCGGGGGAAGCGCATGGCGACGCCGGAGCGGTGGCGGTTGGACAGCTGGGCGGCGTCGAAGATCACCTCCAGCACGAAGCTCTTCTCCACCTCGCGCACCGGGCCGAAGCGCCCGGTGGTGTGGTTGCGCACCCAGCGGTCGAGGAAGATCAGCTCCTGGTCGGTGAAGCCGGAATAGGCCTTGCCGACGGGCACCAACTCCCGCGTGCCATCCTCATAGGTGCGCCAGAGGCCGAAAGTGTAGTCGCTGTAATAGCTGCTGCGCTTTCCATGGCCGCGCTGGGCATACATCAGCACGGCATCCACGGAGAGCGGGGCGCGCTTCCACTTCCACCAGAGGCCCTTCACCCGGCCGGGGACATAGGGGCTGTCGGCGCGCTTGAGCATCAGCCCCTCGATGGAAGCCTCGCGCGCGGTGTCACGCAGGACGGACAGGTCCGAGAGGCTGGCGAAGCGGATCATTTCCGACACCTCCATGCGCGGCGGCGCATGGCGGGCAGCCCAGGCTTCGAGCCTGGCGCGACGCGTGTCGAAGGGAAGGGCGCGCAGGTCCTCCTCGCCATCCAGCAGCAGGTCGTAGAGGCGGACGGCGACGGGATAGTCACGCATCAGCTTCGGGCCGATCACCTTGCGGTTCAGCCGTTGCTGCAGATCGGAGAAGGGGGCGACCACGCCGTCCCGCACCACCAGCAACTCGCCGTCGAGCACGGCGTGGAAATCCATGGATTCCGCGAGTTCGGGGAAGGCGCCGGAAATATCCTCGCCCGTGCGGGACCAGAGGCGGCGCCCGCCTGGGCCGGCGGTGATCTGGACCCGGATGCCGTCCCATTTCCACTCGGCGCGCCAGTCATTGGGATTGGCTTCGATGGCGGCGATGTCGGCGGGTGCTTCCAGGGGATGGGCCAGCATCAGCGGGCGGAAGACGGGGGCATCCTTGGGATCCGGGCGGGGGCCTTTGCCCTCCAGCCAGCGGAAGAGAGGGAGATAGGGCGGGGCGACTCCGTGCCAGACCTCCTCGATCTCGCCGATGTCCTGGCCCGCCCATTCGGCCAGTGCCGTCTTGGCGAGGCGGGCGGAGGCGCCGACACGCAGCCCGCCGGTGACGAGCTTGATGAGGGCGAGGCGCCCACCGGCATCCAGCGTGTCGAGCCAGCCTTCCATCAGGGCGGGGACCTCGGCGCGGGACGCAAGCTCGAGTCCTTCCACCACCTCGGCGAGGGTGGGCGGCGCGGCGTTCACACCCTCCCGCTCCGGCCAGATCAGGGCGACGGTTTCGGCGAAATCGCCGACATAGTCATGGGAAAGGGCAAGGAGGACGGGGTCCACCCGCGTGGCCACCAGGTCCCGGATCAGGCTGGGCTTGGCGGTGGTGAAGGACAACTCGCCTGTGAGGGCGGCGAGTCCGACTCCGCGCTCCGGGTCCGGCTGCTCGGCGAACCAGCGGCGCATCAATGCGATCTTGGCGTTGCGGCCAGGGGTGAAGACCAGCCGTTCCAGCAGGTCGGCGAAGGCTTGGACGCTCAATGTGCTGACCTGGGCTCCATCCGGGCGGCATCCGCCTCCTCCCCGGTGGGGGGGGCTTCGGGGGCACCCTCATCTTCCTCGTCCCCGCGCCCAACCAGATGAAGTGCCCGGCCGCGAATACCGCGCAAGGAGAGCGCATGGACAAGGGCATCGTCACGGCCATGCGTGACCCAGATCTCGGGGGCGCGGACTTCCCCGATGGTTTCCAGCAACTCGTCCCAATCGGCGTGGTCGGAAATAATCAAAGGTAATTCCACGCCCTTCAACTTGGCTCTCTGGCGCACGGTCATCCAGCCGGAGGCGGCGCAGGTGACTGGATCGGCGAGTCTTCGGGCCCAGGGGGTGGCCTCGGCGGAGGGCGGGGCGATGACAATTTCGCCAGCCAGGATGGGGGGATGGCCGCGCTTCAGGCCTTTCGGCACGGGCAGGAGCGCGCCCAGGGGGACGCCGAGCGATTCGTAGAGGGTGCAGAGCTTCTCCACGGCGCCATGGAGATAGATGGGGCGGTCCCAGCCGGCTTCCCGCAGCAGGGCGATGATTCGCTGCGTCTTCCCCAGCGCATAGGCGCCGACGACATGGGCGCGGTCGGGGAAGAGGGCCACGCTGTCCAGCAGGCGGCGGATCTCATGGCTGTCTGGCGGGTGGCGGAAGACGGGAAGGGCGAAGGTCGCCTCGGTGACGAAGACGTCGCATTCCAGCGGGACGAATCCGGCGCAGGTCGGGTCCCGGCGCCGCTTGTAGTCGCCGGAGATGACGATGCGGCTGCCCTGCCATTCCAGGGCGATCTGAGCGGAACCCAGCACATGCCC
The DNA here is from genome assembly GCF_025791835.1 of Roseomonas xinghualingensis. Lineage (GTDB taxonomy): Bacteria > Pseudomonadota > Alphaproteobacteria > Acetobacterales > Acetobacteraceae > Roseomonas > Roseomonas xinghualingensis. The sequence continues at coordinate 81,087 of NZ_JAOXLP010000004.1, read as the reverse complement.
CGCCGGGAGGAGGGTGATGCGGACGCCGTTGCTGGTGATGGTCTGCCCATAGGGCAGGGGCTGCTGGCTGTCCCCGGCGCGGTCCTCACCGAAGCGGGCGCGCATGATGGCCAGGGTGTCCGGCGTGGCGAGCACGGCGCCGTGGCCGGGACGGGCGTGGTCCGCATGGCCGTGGCTGATGATGGCGCGGTCCACGGGGCGGGACGGGTCGATATGGAAACCCCCCGGCTCGCAATAGAGGCCGAGGGGGGTCACCTTCATCCAGGTCTCAGGGTGCGGAGCCGGCATAGGGGGGAGAGATTGGGCCTTCCCCGCCGGCTTCAAGCACCAGCGTTACCCCTGACGGAACCCCCAGCGAATCACTCCGCCCCGGCCTCGGCGATCTCCAGCAGGGCGGCGCCGTTGCGGCGCTCGCGGGCGATGGCGGTGTTACCGCAGGAAACGCCGTCGAGCACCTTGCTGTTCGGGTTGGTCACCTGGAGCTTCGCCTGGACGCGGCAGGCCAGCGCATTGCCCGACGGCATGGCGCCATTCCAGCGGCGGATGGCGTCCACCCAGTTGCCATAGGTCTCGTAGTGCTGGCGCAGATAGGAGGCGCCCCAGTCGGCGGCCTGCCAGGGATCCAGCGGCCAGTCAGAATTACGGGCATGGACGCGGGCATTCACCTGGACGCAGCCGGCCATCAGGTACTGGCCGCGGCCCGCATTGCGGTAGATGCGGCGCGCCTCCTCCATGCTGTCCGGGTAGTAGGGCCGGCCACCGATGTTCATGGCGTAGCCATGCAGGCCGGACTCCGCGAGCGCGATGGCGACCATCAGCCCTTCCGGGATGCGGTGGGCCTGCTCGGCCTGACGTGTGGCATCGAGGCAGGCGGCGCGGGGGCTATCCAGTTCGTCCCGCCGCATCACGGCCATGCGGGCGCGGATGGTGGTGCCGGGATTAACCAGGGAAACGTTCTGAACCCCCTTGGGAACATCGGCCGGGGGTGGGGCAGGCTGGGCGGCAAGCTGGGGCTCGTCCGCCGTGGCGCAGCCAGCGGCGAGGGAGCCGAGGCTGATCACAAGGGTCGAGGCGAGCACGGCCCTGGCGGCACCAGAACGGCGCTTCAGGGTCGTGCTCCCGGCTCGGGTCGGAGGGGCGCTCCGCGGCATCGCGCACGGGAACGCCGCGTTGGGCAGTCGGCCGGGGGGGGCCGACGGTCGGGGCGCGGACGTCATGGCGAAACCGCTACCAGCAGGGCGCAGTCGAGCGCAACCCAAAATCCCGCGGGGTCGGTCGCGAGCGTGATAACGTGAGGACGAAACAAAGGTTTCCGCCTTACTGACGCCACATTCTGCCCAAGATGTTTCGCTTGAATTGCGACGTGAAGTATTGGTTGGAAAGTTTTTACTTCCTGTCGGCCAGAGGATGGGAGGGTTTTATTTGTGAATTCAGTAATGCGAAATGCTCGCGCCAGTGCGGCGGTTGGCTGCAGGGGGAGGGAGCGGCGGGAGGAAGGGGTCGGTGAGGCCCTGCTCCTGTGCGCGGAAACAAGGGCCGGAATCGGCATTGCCCGCAAAAGCGGGCATGGATCATCACTAAGCGGATGATCGAACGACGAAAAATCTTAAGGAGGGGGGATTGTGGGTAACGACGCTGCCTCCGCCGACCAGTGATGCTGCAGCATCCTGGTGCTTGTAAGGCGGGGGCAGCGTCGTCCCCTCGTTTCCTTCCCCAAACCCGGCCCGTCTTTGACGGCGGCGATCCGACTTTGCATGGTCTTGTATAAGACACAAGACGGTTTGATGCTGGTCCGTCCCGATCACGAAAACTTTTCCAGGTAAGGTATGCTTACCTATTGGCCTGTGCGGTCACCCTCGCATTGCCGCGGCGCGGGATGGTAGACAGCGTGACTCCCATAAACTCTGGAACCGTCCCTTGAACGAGATGCGTCGTCCCGACGCCCGCCCCCTCTACATGCAGGTCGAGGCGATCCTGAAAGAGCGGATTGTCTCCGGCGCCTGGGTGTCAGGCCAGGCGTTGCCGGCCGAGCCCGAGCTGGCCGCCGACCTCGGCGTCTCCGCCGGCACGCTGCGGCGTGCCCTGGCGGAGCTGGAGCGGCGCCACCTGATCGAGCGCCGTCAGGGGCGGGGCACCTATGTCGCGCAGCAGACGAGCGAGCGGGCGCTGGGGCAGTTCTTCCGTGTGCGGAACCTGGCAGGAAATCCGGTGGAGCCCGAGACGCTGATCACCCGCGTGGTGACCGCGCCGGCCAGCGAGGAAGATGTGGAATGCCTGCACCTCTCCCCTGGCGCGGAGGTGCACCGTATCGACCGCAGCCGGATCTTCGAGGGCGAGCCCCGCATCGTCGAGCGGATCACCCTGCCTGCCGCCCTGTTCCCTGGACTCTCCCTGCCACTGGCGCCGGAGCAGCTGGGGACGGAGATCTATGTCCATTACCGCTACCGGCACGGCATCATCGTGGTGCGGGCGGATGAGAAGCTCTCAGCGACCCCGGCTTCGGAGGAGGATGCGGCGGTGCTGGGCTGCGCCGTCGGCACGCCCCTGCTGCTGATCGAGCGTGTGACCTTCGACGCCGCCGGGCGCGCGGTGGAACTGCGCGTGTCTCGGCTGGACACGCGGGCGCATCGCTATGCGGTGGAGATCGTCTGAGGCATCGCGGGTCAGCGGCGGCTGAGGCGCGCGGTGGCCCAGCGAGCGCTGTCGGCCACCACCGGGTCCTCATCGTCACGCAGGGCGAGGGCGACGGGCAGCAGGGCTTCGTCACCTGAATTGCCGATGGCGTTCAGCACGTTCCGCACGAAGCGGCCACGGCCGACGCGCTTGACCGGGGAGCCGGAGAAGCGGGCACGGAAGGCGGCGTCGTCGAGCATGGCGAGTTCGGCCAGGCGCGGTGCCACCAGGTCCTCGCGCGCGATCAGGCCGGGGATGGTGGTGGGGGTGGCGAAGCGGTTCCAGGGGCAGACGGCGAGGCAGTCGTCGCAGCCATAGATGCGGTTGCCGAGCTTCGGGCGCAGCTCCTCAGGGATCGGGCCGCGATGCTCGATCGTCAGGTAGGAGACGCAGCGGCGCGGATCGAGCCGGTAGGGCGCGGGGAAGGCGTCGGTGGGGCAGGCGGTCTGGCAGCGGGTGCAGCTGCCGCAGCGGTCGGCATGCGGGGCGTCAGGCTCCAGGGCGAGGGTGGTGTAGATCTCGCCGAGGAAGAGCCAGGAGCCGTGCTGGCGCGAGACGAGGTTGGTGTGCTTGCCCTGCCAGCCGATGCCGGCCTGCTGGGCGAGGGGCTTTTCGGAAACCGGGGCGGTATCCACGAAGACCTTCACCTCGGAGCCAGTGAAGCGCGCGACCATCCAGCGGGCGAGGGCCTTCAGCCGCGACTTCACCAGGTCATGGTAGTCGCGGTGGCGGGCATAGACGCTGATCGCGCCGCGATCGGGCATCTCCAGATAGGAAAGCGGGTCGTCCTCGGGCGCGTAGGAAAGGCCGAGGGCGATGACGGAATGCGCATCGGGCCAGAGCGCCTGCGGATGGGCGCGCTGATCGGCGCGGGTTTCCATCCAGCCCATCTCGCCATGCATGCCGGCGGCGAGGAAATCCGCGAGGCGCTCGCGTACCTCCGGGCCGAGTTCCGCCCGCGCGAAGCCCACCGCGTCGAAGCCCAGGCGAAGGGCTTCGTCGCGGATGGCCGCGCGCGGGTCTTCGGCCGTCACCCCCGGCCGCGATAGGTCGGGACGCCCTGGTCGGGGATCCAGGCGCCGGCGGGCGGGGTGCCGGTCTGCCAGAACACGTCGATGGGGATGCCGCCGCGCGGGTACCAGTAGCCGCCGATGCGGAGCCAGACGGGTTCCAGCAGGTCCACCAGCCGCTTGGCGATGTCCACGGTGCAGGCCTCGTGGAAGGCGCCGTGGTTCCGGAAGGAGGTGAGGAAGAGCTTCAGGCTCTTGCTCTCCACCAGCCATTCGCCGGGAATGTAGTCGATCACCAGATGCGCGAAGTCCGGCTGCGCCGTGATGGGGCAGAGGCTGGTGAATTCGGGCGCGGTGAAGCGGGCGACGTAGTTCGTGCCCTTGTGTGGGTTGGGCACGCGCTCCAGCACCGCCTCCTCGGGGGAGTTGGGCTGGGCGGTGCTGCGGCCGAGCATGGTCAGGCCGGATACGTCATGGTTCACGATGTGGTCTCCTCCGGCGAAGGCGGCTCGGGCGGTCCGGCGTTTTCCCATTTCGCCATGATCGCGGCGGCCTCGGCCTCGAAGCGACCCTCCAGGATGGCGGCGCGGAGCCGCGCCATGAGGGTCTGGTAGTAGCGGATGTTGTGCCAGGTCAGCAGCATCGGGCCGAGCATCTCCTCGGCCCTGATGAGGTGCTGGATATAGGCACGCGAATGCCGTGTGCAGGCGGGGCAATCGCATTCCGGGTCCAGCGTGGACGCATCGTCCGCATGGCGGGCGTTGCGCATGTTCAGCACGCCGCGGCTGGTATAGGCGCGGCCGGTGCGGCCGGATCGCGTGGGGATCACGCAGTCAAACATGTCCACGCCGCGCCGGACGGCACCGATGATGTCGGCTGGCGTGCCGACGCCCATCAGGTAGCGCGGCTTGTCCTGCGGCAGCATGGGCACGCAGAAGTCGAGGGTGCGGAACATCTCCTCCTGGCCCTCGCCGACGGCGAGGCCGCCGATGGCATAGCCCTCGAAGCCGATATCCGTTAGCGCCTTCGCGCTTTCGGCGCGCAGATCCTCGAAGATGCTGCCCTGCTGGATGCCGAAGAGGCCGTAGCCGTCGCGCGGGGTGAAGGCCTCGCGGGAGCGGGCGGCCCATTTCATCGAGAGGCGCATGCTCTTCGCCGCCTCGTCATGCGTGGCGGGGAAGGGGGTGCATTCGTCGAAGCACATGGTGACATCGGCATCCAGCAGGTGCTGGATCTCGATGCTGCGCTCGGGCGTCAGGCGGTGCTTGCTGCCGTCGATATGGCTCTGGAAGGTGACGCCATCGGCATCCATCTTCCGCAGCCCGGCCAGGGACATGACCTGGAAGCCGCCGGAATCCGTCAGGATCGGGCCGTCCCAGTCCATCAGCCTGTGCAGCCCGCCGAGGCGGCCGACGCGCTCGGCGCCGGGGCGGAGCATGAGGTGGTAGGTGTTGCCCAGGATCATGCGGGCGCCGGTGGAGCGCACCGCATCCGCCGTCATCGCCTTTACCGTGCCGGCGGTGCCGACGGGCATGAAGACGGGGGTCTGCACCTCGCCATGGGCGGTGTGGAGCGTGCCGGCGCGGGCGCCGCCGTCACGGGCCTGGAGCGTGAAGGAGAGCGGGCCGTTCATGCCGCGGCCTCCGCGTCGTCACGGGTGATCAGGCAGGCATCGCCATAGGAATAGAAGCGGTATCCGGCCGCGACGGCATGCGCATAGGCAGCCTTCATCCGGTCGGTTCCGCCGAAGGCGCAGACGAGCATGAAGAGTGTGCTTTTCGGCAGGTGGAAGTTGGTGAGAAGAAGATCGGCGCCGCGGAAGCGGTGGCCGGGCAGGAGGAAGATGTCGGTCAGCCCCTGGAAGGGGGAGAGGGTGCCGTCCTCCCGCGCCGCCGTTTCCAGCAGCCGTAGGGCGGTGGTGCCGATGGCGATGACGCGGCCGCCTTTGGCGCGCGTCTCGTTGATGGCGGCGGCGGATTCCGGCGTGACCTGGCCCCATTCGGCATGCAGGCGCTGGGCGCGTGGGTCCTCGCCGCGCAGGGGCAGGAAGGTTCCGGCGCCGACATGCAGGGTCAGGGTGGTGCGCGCCACGCCGCGCGCTTCGAGCGCGGCCAGCAGTTCCGGCGTGAAGTGCAGGCTGGCGGTGGGGGCGGCGACGGCGCCCGGGATGCGGGCGAAGATGGGCTGGTAGTCCTCGCGGTCCTCCGGGCGTGGTCCCTCGGGGCGCGCGATATAGGGCGGCAGGGGGATTTCACCGGCCTTTTCCAGCGCGGCGGCGAGGGCGCCTTGGTCCGGGCCGAAATCCAGGCGCACGGCGCCGTCCACAGGGGCTTCCACCACGCGGGGAGTGAGTTCCGGGGCGCCGTCGATGGAGAGGATGTCGCTGGCGCGCAGCTTGCGGGCATTGCGGACCAGGGCGTGCCAGGTGCCGTCGGACTCCGCGCGGTTGAGCATGATCTCGATCCGCGCCTCGCCGCGCCGGCCGCGCAACCGGGCGGGGATCACGCGCGTGTCGTTCACGACCATCAGGTCGCCGGGGCGCAGCAGATCCGGCAATTCGCGGATGATGCGGTCCTCGGGCGGATCGGCCACGCGCAGCAGGCGCGCGGAATCGCGCGGACGGGCGGGGGACTGGGCAATGAGCGCCTCCGGAAGATCGAAGGCGAAATCGGCGGTGGTGAGGGGGCGGGACAGTGGACTGGGCCGTATCTGAAGAAACGCGGGGCGGTAGCCCTTCCGCCGCCCCAGGGCAAGCGCGGACGGTCACGTGAGCACCAAAAAGTCAACAAGGCCTGATCTCGTGGGCGGTCCCTCAACGTCTCGTAAGGCGGTGCGAGCCTCCACCTGGACCCGTGCGGCCGCATGAGAGCTACGAGGCGCTGGTCGCGTCGTACGGGTAACAGACCGGTTCGCCCGATGTTGCGCGGCGCCGATCCGCTCTAACCTCCGCGCGCAACCTTGGAGACGGGATCGCGCGCATGCAGGTGGACACGGATCGGTTCCTCGCGGATCTGCAGAGGCTTCGGCGTTTCGGCGAGTTCAAGACCGGCGTTCATCGTCCGACCTATACGCCCCAGGACATGGAGGCGCGGCACTGGTTCGTCTCGCGCCTGAAGGAAGAGGGACTGGAGGCCGGGATCGACGGCATCGGCAATATCTTCGGGCGCAATCCGAAGCCGGGCCCGCATCTGCTGGCGGGCAGCCATCTGGAGAGCCAGAACGAGGCGGGTTGGCTGGATGGCGCGCTGGGCTGCGTTGCCGCCCTGCATCTCGCCCGCGCCGGGCTGCCGGTGGATGTGGCGGTCTTCGCCGATGAGGAGGGCCATTACGGCGGCTTCATCGGCAGCCGTTCCTTCACCGGGCTGCTGGAGGAGGCGGAGATCGACCGTCTGGCGAACCGCTACCACGGGAAGCCGCTGCGCGAGGCGCTGCGCGAGGCAGGGCTGGAGGGGCGCCCGCGCTTCCAGGTGGAGGCCGGGCGCTACAAGGGCTTCCTGGAGATGCATATCGAGCAGGGGCGGCAACTCGAGAAGCGGGGGTTCGGGGCCGGCGTGGTGACGGGCATCGTCGCCATCTGGCAGTGGAAGATCACCATTGAAGGCCAGCAGAACCACGCCGGCACCACGACCATGGCCGAGCGCCGCGATGCCGGCATGACGGCCGTGCGGCTGCTGGCGATGATCGATCAGGAGTTCCCGCGCCATTGCGGCGAGCGCACGGTCTGGACCGCCGGCCGGATCGAGCTTTCGCCGGGCGCTCCCTCCATCATTCCCGGCCGCGCCGAAATCCTTTTCCAGTTCCGCGACGTGGATATCGAGGTGCTGCGCCGGCTGGAGGAGGTGCTGCGCCGCTGCATCGCCGAGAGCAACCGGCGCGAGCGCTGCGAGGCGGTGCTGGAGCCGCTGGCCCTCTCCACCCCGGCGGTCAGCGACAGTGCCTTCCAGGATGCCCTGGCCGATGCCGCCGAGGCGCTGGCGCCCGGCCGCTGGCAGCGCATGCCCTCCGGCGCCGGGCATGACGCACAATATCTGGCCCGCGTGATGCCGGCCGCCATGCTCTTCGTTCCCTCCATCAACGGCATCAGCCATCACTGGACGGAGGATACGAAGGAGGAGGACCTCGCCCTGGGGATGCGCGTGCTGGCGGAAGGCGCGCGGCGTATCCTGGCGGGGTGATGAGGGGGCGCGGGTGGCCTCTGGGAGGCTCTGCCTCCCAGACCCTCCGCCGGGGAGCCAACGGGCTCCCCGGACCCCGCGATCTGTTTTGGGTGGTGCGCCTCAGGTCCATGACCTCAGGCGACTGGCATGGCAGCCCGCGCGGCCTAGGAATCTTGCCTGCGGCGCTGTCTGATCCCGCTGCTTCGCTGAAAACCTGACGCGGGGTCTGGGGTGGCCGGTGCCACCCCGGCGGAGGTCCGGAGGCAGAGCCTCCGGGGCCGCCTTCACACCCTTCGCATGGCCAGCCCCGCAGCCAGGGCGGCCGCGAAGGCTTCCGTGGCGAGCCACCAGGGCTGCCACACGCCGAAGGAGGCCGCGAAGGTGACGGCGGCGGAGGCCAGCACCCCGGCCGCCGCCGGGCCGGCGCCCCAGCCCAGGGCCAGCACCGCCAGGGCCGCCAGGGCAAGGCCGATCCAGCCAAGTTCCAGCCAGATTTGCAGGGCACCGTTATGCGGGTGCAGCGACATGCGCTCCACCCCTGGCCGGGTCAGGAAAGCCCGCTCGCCTTCCGGCGTGACATGGAGGCGTGCCAGGGATTCCGGGGAGGGATTGTCGCGCCCGCCGGGCAGGTTCCGGCTGGCTTCCATGCCCCAGCCCAACACGGGCTTCTCGGCCGCGCGCTCCAGCGCGAAGTCCCAGATCAGCATCCGGTGCAGGGCGGTGATGGGCGCGCGTTCCGCGACATCCGGCCGGAGCATCAGCGGCACGAGGATGGGTGCCGCCAGGAGGGCGCCCGCCAGCACCGCCGCCATGAGGCAGGAGAGGGTGCGCCCGCCGATCCAGACCAGGCCCGCGGCCAGCAGCCCGGCCAAAGCCGCGATCTTCGCCGTGTCGCCGGGCAGGAGGAGGATGGCGCCGGTGCCGGCGGCGAGGATGAGCCACCGCCAGCCGGCGCCCAGGTGCAGCCGTAGCAGGAGGGGCAGCAGCAGCGCCATGACGGAGGCGGCCGGTTTCAGGCCGAACTCCAGCCCTGGCCGCCGCTCGGGCAGGCCGCGCACGGCGGCGCGGATCGCCTGGTTCGTGGCGTGGTCGATGGTGGCGAGGGCAATGCCGGCGGCCAGCCCGCCCAGGAGGCACCAGACGAGGTTGCGGCGCTCGGCGGCGCCTTCTTCCTCCACCACCACGGCGCAGGCGGCGCCCAGCAGGGCCAGCCCGGCGAGAGTGCCGGCCGAGGCGAGGGCACGGGACAGGTCCGGCGCCCAGAGGGCCGAGAGGGCGGCCCAGGCGGCCAGGGCGAGAAGGAAAGGCAGCGCGATCCCACGCGGCCAGGGCCAGCGGCCCTCCTCCCGCCGATAGGCGATCACGGCCAGCAGCATGGCGATGATGGCGATGGGGGCCATCGCCTTGGATTGCAGTACCGCCGCCGTCGGAGCGATCGCCGCCGCCACGGAGAGGGGCAGGGTGGTGGCCCGCCACCAGACGCGGGACGGGCCGCGATACAGGGCGCCGGGGCCAGGGCCATCGGCGAAGTCGCTGGCCTGGAGGGTGCGCGGCGTGAGGGCGGGACCGGCCTCGTGGGAAGCGGTCCGGGACGGCTCGGCTGCGGAGGGGACAGGGGCGGTCAGACGTGGCCTCGGGCCCGGGTGGGCGGAATGCGGTGGCGCAGGGCGGGCGGTCCGGGGCTGCCCCAGGGTCTTGCCCGGGGGCAGACGATCCGCGACGCCATGCGCGTCCTGGGTCGGAGACTGGGGGCAGGCCACGCGGGGCGGCGACCGGCGCCGTTCTAGCCCCACGCGCGGCATGACCCAAGCCGTGCGTTGGGCATCCTGGCATGGCAGGCAGGGGAATGACCGCACGAATCGCTCGCCCCGCCATCTGGGGCCTGGCCGTCCTGGCCGCTGCCGTCGCCATGGCGGGAATCCTGCTGGCCATGGGGCGGGTGCCGATCTGCGAATGCGGCAGCGTGAAGTTGTGGCATGGGGCGGTGAACAGCGCGGAGAACTCGCAGCACATCGCGGATTGGTACGCGCCCTCGCATGTGGTGCATGGGCTGCTGTTCTACGGGTTGTTCCGGGCGCTGGCGCCACGCGCGCCATTGGGCGCGCGGATGCTGATGGCGGCGCTGCTGGAGGCCGCCTGGGAGATCGTCGAGAACACCCCGATGGTCATCAACCGCTATCGCGAGGCGACGATGGCGTTGGGCTACACGGGCGACAGCGTGGTGAACTCGGTGTCCGACCTAGGTTTCATGCTGATCGGCTTCGCCTTCGCGGCGCGGGTGCCGGTCTGGGTGTCCGTGGCATCCGGGCTGGCGCTGGAACTGCTGGCCATGGCCGTCATCCGGGACAACCTGACGCTGAACGTGCTGATGCTGCTCTGGCCGGTGGCGGCGATCCGGGACTGGCAGGCGGGGCTGGGCGGCTGAGCCGCCCACGCCTCACGGGAAGCCGGAGCCGCCGGAGGCGCCGAGCACCTGGCCGGTGGTGAAGCTGGATTCCTGGCTGGCGAGCAGGACATAGATGGGCGCGATCTCCACTGGCTGGCCGGGCCGGCCCATGGGGGTGTCGCCGCCGAATTTCGTCAGCATCTCCTGCGTCTGCCCACCGCTGGGCTGCAACGCGGTCCAGTAGGGGCCGGGGGCAACGGCGTTCACGCGGATGCCCTTCTCCGCCAGCTGCTTGGAGAGGGATTTCGCGAAGGCGACGTTGCAGGCCTTGGTCTGGGCATAGTCGAACAGCGCGGCGGAGGGCTCATAGGCCTGCACCGAGGCGGTGATGATGATGGATGCGCCAGGGCGCAGATGCGGCAGCGCGGCCTTGGTGATCCAGAAGGGCGCGTAGACGTTGGTCTTGAAGGTCCAGTCGAAATTCTCGGTGGTGAGGTCGGCCAGGGAGGCGACGGTCTGCTGGCGGCCGGCATTGTTCACCAGGATGTCGAGGCCGCCGAGTTCGCGCACCGCCGTTTCCACCATCTGGTGGCAGAAGGCTTCGTCCCGGATGTCGCCGGGCAGGGCAACGGCCTTGCGCCCTTCCTTGCGGATCAGTTCCAGCACCTCATCGGCATCGGCCTGTTCCTGCGGCAGGTAGCCGATGGCGACATCGGCGCCTTCCCGCGCATAGGCGATGGCGGCGGCGCGGCCGATGCCGGAATCGCCTCCGGTGACGAGCGCCTTGCGGCCGGCAAGGCGGCCGGAGCCGCGATAGCTTGTCTCGCCATGGTCGGGGCGCGGGTTCATGCGGCCGGCGAGGCCGGGCCATTCCTGCGGCTGCCGCTCGAAGGGCGGGCGGGGATATTGCTCGCGTGGGTCGCGTGGGTCGCGCGGGGCGGCCAGAGGTGCGGGCTGGGCGGCCGGTGCGGGGCTGGCCTGTTGGGCCATGGCCGGGGCGGCGGCCAGGGCGGCCGCGGCAGTCATCCCGCCCATGAGGCGGCGGCGCGACGGGGTGTCGTCGTTCTGGCTGTCCATGGCGGGACTCTCCTGATGGGGCAGCGGCTGCCGCGCGTGCCGCCGCATGGCCTTGGCGGGCCACGGGATGCAGCGTGTTCGGGGCAGGCCCACAGAACGCCTCCGCGGGGCAGGGGGTTGCCGCTAGCCGGTCGCGATGCGGCATCCGTCGGCACGCGTGATTTGCAGGGAGCGGCGCAGCCGTCGCATCCTCCCGCCCCATGACCGAGATCAAGCCGCACGCGGCCCATTGGGGCTATTTCGACGCCGTGGTGGAGGATGGCCGCATCACCGGCACCCGCCCCTTCAGCCGTGATCCCTTTCCAGGCACGCTGATCGACGGCATCCCGGACATCGTCCATGCGCCGTCCCGGATTGACCGGCCTTATGTGCGGGAGGGCTGGCTGCGCGGTGAGCGGCGTGGATCGACGCGCGGGGGGGACCGCTTTGTGCCGGTTTCCTGGGACAAGGCGACGCGGCTGGTGGCCGATGAGGTGCGGCGGGTGCGCACGGAGCATGGCGATGCCTCGGTCTTCGGCGGCTCCTATGGCTGGTCCTCGGCGGGGCGGTTCCATCATGCGCGCAGCCAGTTGCAGCGTTTCCTGGGGCTAGGCGGCGGCTTCACCAGCCAGGTGACGAACTATTCCTATGGCGCGGGCATGACGCTGATGCCGCATGTCCTCGGCACCAATGATGTTGTGCAGGGGCCGGTGACGGATTGGCGCAGCATCATCGGGAATGCGCGGCTGATGCTGTGCTTCGGCGGGCTGCCGTTGAAGAACGGGCTGGTCACCGCCGGCGGTGGCGGGACGCATGAGTATGTGCCGATGATGAAGGCGGCGGCGGAGGCGGGGCTGCGCTTCGTCAATATCAGCCCCTTCCGTGGCGACGCGGCGGATTTCCTGAAGGCGCAATGGGTGCCGATCCGTCCGGGCGGCGATGCAGCCATGGTGCTGGCGATGATCCAGGCCATCCTCGCGGAGGGGCTGGAGGACCGGGATTTCCTCGCGCGCTGCACGGTCGGCTGGGAGAAGCTACGTGCCTATGTGACGGGCGAGGCGGATGGCGTGGCGAAGACGCCGGAATGGGCCGCGCCGCTCTGCGAGGTGCCGGCGGAGGTGATCCGCGCTCTGGCGCTGGAGGCGGCGCGGACGCCCACCATGGTCACCGCCACATGGTCCATCCAGCGCGCCGAGCATGGCGAGCAGCCCTGGTGGGCGCTGGTGGGGCTGGCGAGCGTGCTGGGCGGCATCGGCAAGCCGGGGCAGGGGATCGCCTTCGGCTATGGCAGCATCAACGGCATGGGCACCTCGCGCCGCGAGCTGCCGAGCGTGAACATGCCGGCGACGCGCAATCCGGTTGGCATCTCCATCCCCGTCGCGCGCGTCACGGAACTGCTGGAACGTCCTGGCGAGGTGATGCGCTACAACGGGCGCGACATCCAGTTGCCGGATACGCGCATGGTGTTCTGGTCGGGCGGGAATCCCTTCCACCACCATCAGGACCTGAACCGCCTCGCGCGCGCGTTGAGGTTGGCGGATACGGTCGTGGTGTCGGAGCCGTGGTGGACCTCCATCGCGCGCCATGCGGATATCGTGCTCCCGGCCACCACCACGCTGGAGCGCAATGACATCGCGAGTTCCTCGCGCGACCGCTTCGTGCGCGCGATGCATCAGGCAGTGCCGCCGCAGGGGCAGGCACGGAACGACCACGACGCCTATGCCGACATCGCCGATGCGCTGGGTTATCGCGACCGCTTCACCGAGCAGCGCGACGAGGGCGCGTGGCTGCGCCACATGTATGACCGTTTCCGCCGCGCCTGCGCCGCCATGGGCGAGGAGGTGCCGGATTTTGACCGCTTCTGGGCAGAAGGTCACATCGAGTTCGCGTTGCCCAACGAGGATTTCGTGCAGTTCGCCGATTTCGCGCGGGATCCCGAGGCGGCGCCACTGAACACGCCATCGGGCAAGGTGGAGTTGTATTCCGAGACGATCGCGGGCTTCGGCGACGAGGGCGTGCCGGGACATGCCGTGTGGAAGGCACCGCGCGAATGGCTGGGCGGCGATACCTCTCGCTTCCCGCTGCATCTTCTTTCGGACCAGCCGCCGGTGCGGCTGCATTCGCAGCTTGATCCCAGCCGTGGCGCGGCGGCGCGCAAGATCCAGGCGAGGGAGCCGATCCGCATGAACCCGGCCGATGCCGCGGCACGCGGGCTGGCGGCAGGCGACATCGTGCGCGTGTTCAATGATCGCGGCGCCTGCCTCGGTGGCGTGGTGCTGACGGAGGATATGCGGCCGGGCGTGGTTTCCATGTCCACCGGCGCATGGTGGGACCCGCAGGAGACGGAGCTGGGGCCGCTCTGCGTTCATGGGAACCCGAATGTGCTGACGCAGGATGTGGGCACCTCGCCGCTCGGGCAGGGGTGCGCGGCGCATTCCTGCCTCGTGCAGGTGGAGGTCTGGAAGGGGCCGTTGCCGGCGGTGACCGTCCATGCCCCGCCGCCCATCGCGGGGGATGTCGTGCCGTGACCCGGCGGGACTGACCCGCCCGCAAGGACAATCTACCGGGAGCTGGGGCTAGTTTTTTCGAAATCAGAACGAATTTATGCCATCCTCACTGTCTCCCCCAAGGAGGGTGGCATGCACAACGACATGAGTCGCCGGGTCACGGCCGAATTCTTCGGCACGTTCTGGCTCACCTTCGGCGGTTGCGGCGCCGCTGTCCTGGCCGCGTCCTTTCCTGAACTTGGAATCGGATTCCTGGGCGTGGCCTTCGCCTTCGGGCTGACGGTGCTCACCATGGCCTATGCCGTCGGGCACATCTCGGGCGGGCATTTCAACCCGGCCGTCACCATTGGCCTCTGGTCCGCCAGACGCTGCGCGAACCGGCATGTGCTGCCCTACATCATCGCGCAGGTCGTGGGTGCCATCGCGGCGGCGGGGGTGTTGTGGATGATCGCCTCCGGCAAGGCAGGATGGGTGCCTGGGGCCTTCGCCTCCAATGGCTATGGCGATCTGAGCCCTGGCAAGTACAGCCTGGCGGCTTGTGCCATGACCGAGACGCTGCTGACCTTCTTCTTTGTCCTGATCATCGTCGGCGCGACATCAAAGGGTGCCGCCGTGGGTTTCGCCGGCATTCCGATCGGCCTGGCGCTGACCTTGATCCATCTGATCTCGATCCCTGTAACCAACACCTCGGTCAACCCGGCGCGCAGCACCGGCCCTGCGCTGTTCGCGGGGTCCGAATATGTCGCGCAGCTCTGGCTGTTCTGGGCCGCGCCGTTGATCGGCGGGGCAATTGGCGGCGTCGTCGGGCGCTGGATGTATGAGCCACCCGAGGAGATCAGGGCGGAGGCTTCGGACGGGCGAGTTATCCAATGAGAGCTGGCTGAGCGCTGGGACCGAGGCGCTCAGGGAGTTTCCTGGCCGCGCCGCAGGCCGTCCGCGACCAGCATGGCCCCCGCCACGGCCGCCGCGATGGCGAGGCCGGGCCAGAGCGCGGCCATGGGGGCGCTGAACACCAGATCCTGCGCGTTCGCCAGCATGTTGCCCCAGGAGGATGCGGGCGGCTGAATGCCCAGTCCGAGGAAGGAAAGGGTGCTTTCCGCCAGAATGGCGCCCGCGACGGCCAGGGAGCCCGCCACCGTCAGCGGTGCGGCCAGGGCGGGGGCGACGTGGCGGCGCAGGAGGCGGGCCTCGCTGACGCCGAGAGCGCGCGCGGCTCGCACATGGTCCCGCGCGAGGACGGAGATCGCCGCCGCGCGGGAGAGGCGTGCGACACCGACCCAGCCGAAGATGGCGAGGATCAGCACGATGCGGAGCACATCCGTGAGCGCGCCGCCGCGTGGCAGGCCGAGGGCGGCGGGATCCATGGCCGCCAGCAGGACCAGCAGCGGCAGGGCCGGGAGGGCGAGGAGGCCATCCGCGAGGCGCATCAGCAGCGCATCCACCCAGCCGCCACGCCATGCGGCGAGCAGCCCCGCCGCGAGGCCGATCGCGGTGGAGGCCAGGGCCGCGGCGAGCCCGACGGCCAGGGAGACGCGTGCCCCGAAGAGAAGGCGGGCCAGGATGTCCCGGCCCAGTTCATCCGTGCCCAGGGGGTGCGCGGCGGAGGGGCCGGACTGGCGGGCGAGGAGGTCCGGCACATCCGGGTCGACGCCCAGCCATGCCGCAACCCAGGGGGCGGCAATAGCGGCGGTGGTCAGCAGGAGCAGGATCGCGAGGCCGAGGCGGAGGCGGGTCATGGCGTGTGCGTCACCGACCCTGCGCCAGCCTGGGGTCCAGGGCCCGCTGGGCGAGGTCGGCGGCGAGCGTGGCCAGGAGGGTGGTGGCGGCGACCAGGAGCAGCGCCAGGAGGGCGAGGTTGTGGTCGTTGCCCAACACCGCGTCGGTGAGGAGCTTTCCCATGCCGGGGCGGGCGAAGACGGTTTCGGTGATGAGGGCGCCGGAGACGAGGGCGCCGGCATCCAGCGCCAGGATGGAAAGGAGCGGCACGGCGGCGTTGGGGAGGGCGTGATTCAGGGCGATGCGGCTCTCGGGCGCGCCGCGGGCGCGGGCGGCGGTGATCCAGGGGGCACGGAGGACCTCGGCCATGGCGGCGGCGGTGTGCCGGGCATAGGCGGCCAGATGGGCGATGGCGAGGGTGGCGACCGGAAGGACGAGGAAGCGCCCTGCTTCCAGCATGCCGGGCGCGTCGGGCGTGCCACCGGCGGGGAGCCAGCCGAGGGTGACGGCGAAAAGGATGATGAGGAGGATGCCGAGCCAGAAGGCGGGCAGGGCCTGGGAGGCGAGGGCCAGGGCATCCACGGGCGCGCGCCAGCTGGGGCGCAGGGCGGCGAGCATGCCGGCGGCGATGCCAAGCGTCGCGGCGAGGGCAAGAGCGGCGCCGAGCAGGACGAGGCTGCCGCGCAGGGCGGGCCAGAGGATTTCGGCGGCGGGGCGGGCGAAGAGGCGAGAATAGCCGAACTCGCCGCGCAGCACGCCGCTGGCCCAGGCCCACCAGCGGGCGAGCAGGGGCTGGTCCAGCCCGTGCAGGGCGCGCATGCGCTCGATATCGGCGGCGCCGAGGCGCGGGTCGGCCATCATCGCCAGCGAGATGGGATCGCCGGGCATGGCACCGATGGCGAGATAGGCGGCGAGGGAGAGGATGACGATCGTTGCCGCGATCTGCGGCAGGCGCCAGGCGATCATCCGCCACATGTCAGCGCACCCGCCAGTCCGTCACCCAGAGCGAGGACGGGGACATGTTGCCGGTGGGGCGGACGCCATCCAGCCATTGGGGCCAGACATGCGGCTCGGCCCGGTGCCAGAGGGGGATGGCGGGCAGGTCCCGATGCGTCAGCGCCTGGAGGCGGGACCACATGGGGCGGCGCTTCGCGGCATCCAGCTCCTGCGGCAGGGCTTCGAGGAGGGCGTCCATCTCGGGGTTGGAGTAGCCGGGGTAGTTCTGGCCGGACCAGTTGCGGGCGGCGGTGGGGATTTCGTCCGAGTGGAGAGTGCTGCGGGGCACGTTCTCCGGGCTGCTGATCCAGGCGAAGAGGGCGGCGCCCTGGAAGCGGCGCTGGGAGAGGGTTTCGCCGAAGAGGACGCGCGGGGGCTGGTTGGCGATGCGGGCTTCCACCCCGGCCGCGCGCCACATGCCCTGGATGACCTGCAGAACGGTTTCGCGGGAGCGGTTGCCGGCGGTGGTCTGCAGATCGAGCGTCAGGCGCTCGCCCGCGGCGTTGCGGCGGATGCCGTCGGGGCCGGGGCGCCAGCCGGCTTCATCGAGCAACGCAGCGGCGCGCGCAGGGTCGTGCGGCCAGGGAGTCAGCGCCTTGTCGATCATCGGGTCGTCCGGATGGATCGATGTGGCGGCGACGGGCTGGCGGTTGTCGAAGAGGCTTTGGACGATCTTCGGGCGGTCGATGGCGAGCATCAGCGCCTGGCGGACGCGGACATCCGAGAGGACCGGGTTGTCCAGGCGCAGGTCCAGATGTTCCCAGACAAGGCCGGGGCGGTATTCGAAGCGGAAGCGGTTCCGGCTGCGGCGTTCCAGCGCGATGGCCTGGTCCAGCGAGAGGCCGAGCTCGCCCGCGATCATGTCGATCTGGCCGGCGAGGAGTTGGGCTTCGAGCGCGGCGGAATTCTCGACGACGCGGATGTTGATGCGGCGGAAGGCGGGGGCGGGGCCGGCCCAGGCTTCGTTGCGCTCCAATGTCACCCCGGCGCCGGGCTGCACGGCGGCGATGCGGTAGGGACCGTTCCAGAGGCCGGGATTCGTCGTGTTCGTGTCGTAGGCGGTGCGGGACCGGTAGTTGCGGCGATCGGCCTCCCAGATGGGGCGGTCGATATGGGCGGGGAGGGGTTCGAACTTGCCGGCGGAACCGGCATCGAAACTCACCTTGTCGAAGCGCAGGGTGACGGTGCGCGGGTCGGTGGACTGGAACTCATAGGCGCTGCGGTAAAATTCGGCGCCGCCGAAGCCCGTTTCGAAGGCACGGCCGGCTTCCCAGGCGAAACGCAGGTCCTCGGCGGTGACGGGGCGTCCATCGCCCCAGCGCAGATCCTCGCGCAGGCGCCAGGTGACGCGCATTCCCGGCTTGCCGTCCGGCGTGGTCTCCTGGACGACCTGGCCGTTCTCCAGCGTGGGGAAGCTTTCGCAGCCCGTGCAGAGGGGGCGCCAATCCGGGCCATGGGCGGTGAGGGGGCGGCGGGCGAAGCCGAGGATGTAGGACTTCGCCAGCATGCTCTCGATATTGGGGTGGAAGGTGCCGGTGGCCTGGGCGAGGCCGATGGTGAGGGTGTCACGCGGCTGGGCCGCGGCTGGGGTGGCGAGGAGCGCGAGGGCCAGGGCCGTCGCGCCGAATGGGGTCTTCGCGTCCGTCATCGGACCGATCATGCGGGGCTTCGCGGGATGCCGGTAGCCCCGGCCGCCCGCGCCGCGCCTGTTCGCCAATCACGAAACCCGCGCCGCCACACGGCGGCGCGCGGCCTCAGGCGGTGATGCCCTTGGAAACCGCTTCCTCCGCGCTGCCGATGCCGCCGTGCTGCTTGGACCAGTCCATCGGATTCTCAAGGAAGCGGCGCACCTCGCGCAGGGCGCTCTCCTCGAAATAGGGACGCTCGCGGCAGACCTCGAGCACGTCCCACCAGGTGCAGAGATGCAGCAGGTTGAGGTTCATCGCCTTCATCGTGTCGAAGGCGCCGGGGAAGACGCCGTAGAAGAAGACAACGAAGGTGTCGTTGCAGATGGCGCCGGCATCGCGCAGCGCCTGGGCGAAGCGGATCTTGGAGCCGCCATCGGTCGTCAGGTCCTCGACCAGGATGGTGCGCTTGCCCTCGGGCACGTCGCCCTCGATCTGGGCGTTGCGGCCGAAGCCCTTGGGCTTCTTCCGCACATAGGCCATGGGGGTCATCATGCGGTCGGCGATCCAGGCCGCGAAGGGGATGCCGGCGGTCTCGCCGCCCGCCACCGCCTCGATGGTCTCGTAGCCGATGTGGCGGCCGATCTTCTCGGCAGCCAGGTCGCAGATCGTCTTGCGCGCGCGCGGGAAGTAGATGATGCGGCGGCAATCGATATAGACCGGGCTCTTCCAGCCCGAGGTGAAGGTGTAGGGCTCCTCCGGCCGGAAGTTCACCGCCTTGATCTCGAGAAGGATGCGGGCCGTGGTGAGCGCCGCGTCGCGGTCCCACTCGGAGGCATGCTGGATGGCCATGGAATTGTCCCTGTTTCCGTCGGCGGGCGGCTTGGATTCGCCGTTCCCTAGCGGCACGGCGCGGCGGCGTCCATGCGTCATGGCCGCCCGCCGGTGAGCGGGGTGGCAGGGGCGGCGGTCTGGGTGCTGGCGGATCCCCGGGCGGGGACGGCGGCCCAGGCACTGGGGATCGCCGAGCGGCTGGGCGTGCCGTTCCGGAAGGTGGCGCTGGAATGGGGGCGGCTGGCGGCGGTTCCCTGGCCATGGCCGACTCTGGCGGGGCTGGCGCCGGCTGCGCGCGGGGGAATCGTGCCGCCCTGGCCGCGGCTGGTGGTTTCGGCCGGGCGCCGCGCGGCGCCCGTTGCCCGCTGGCTGCGGCGGCGCGGGGCGGTCACCGTGCATTGCATGCGGCCGGGCATGGGAGGCGGGGATTTCGACCTGCTGGTGATCGGGCGGCATGACGATCCGCTCGAGGCGCCGAACATCCTGCCGATCCTGGGGGCGACGCATCGCGTCTCGCCCGCTGTGCTGGCGGCGGCGCGGGCGGCCTGGCCGGCACTGGAGGATCTGCCGCGTCCGCGCGTGGCCCTGCTGCTGGGCGGGGCGGTGCGGGGGGAGGGGATGGCGCCGGCCGAGGCCCTGGACATCGCGGAGCGGGTGATCCCCTGGGCGGGCAGCGTGATGGCCACCACCAGCCGCCGCACGGGCGAGGCGGCTGGGGCGGCACTGGCGACGCGGTTGGAGGGGGTGCCGGGGGTGCTGCACCGTTGGGGGGCAGGCGGGCCGAATCCCTATGCGGCCTTCCTGGCGGTGGCGGATGCCGTGGTGGTGACGGGCGACTCGGTGTCCATGCTGTCGGAGGCACTGACGACGACGGCGCCGGTCTTCATCGCGGGGGATATGCCGGATGCGCCGCGGCATCGCGCGCTGCATGCGGCGCTGATCGCAGCGGGGCAGGCAGTACCGCTGGAGGCCTTTCCCGCTGCGCCCCCCCGGGTGCCGCTCGATGAGACCGGGCGTGTGGCGGAGATGGTGCGGGCGCGATGGCCAGAGATCGCTGATCCAGGAGGCTTACTCGTGGGGCCGAGTTCGCGGTCAGGGTAGTACCAGGCACCGGCCAGACAGCTTTCTCCAAAATTCCTGACCGATTTCATGTTTTGTGTGCGAAATGATTTGGAATTTAAGTAGAAAACACGATAGGACACACCTCTGCGATAGGTGATAGGCCGGGGACGGCAACCTGGGCGGGGAAATCTGATTTTGCTCGTCGGACACTATGACTTTGAAGCGACGGGACCGCATCGTCCGGATCCTGCTGCATCAGGCCCGTTCCACGCGGCCGGCAATGTGGGGCGGCTGATTGAGCGGCTTGGTCCTGCGGATTGCCCGCTGGGCAGGCCGGATGGTTGGTCCCCGGCCCTGCGCTGCGCACTTGGGATGGTATTGGCCTCCCCGGCGCAGATCGTGCTGTTCTGGGGTGACCAGCACATCGCACTCTACAACGACGCCTTCGTGCCTGCGATCGGCGAGAAGCATCCCCGTGCCCTGGGGCGCCCGGCTCGTGAGAGCTGGTCGGAGCTGTGGGACTCGGTTGGCCCGTTGCTGGAGCGGGTCTACCGGACGGGGCAGGCCGTGCAGGTGAATGACTGCCACTTCCTGATGCGGCGCCATGGCTATCTGGAGGAAGTGTTCTTCGACCTTTCCTACTCCGCCGTGCATGAGCATGGCGAAGTGGCCGGGGTGATGTGCATCGCCACCGAGACGACGGGCCGGGTGCTGGCTGACCGCCGGTTGCGGGCCCTGCGCGCCACGGGGCTGCGGCTGGTGACCGAGGGGAGCCTCCGCGATGCCTGTGCGGCTGCCCTGGAGACGATGGCGGCGGAGAACCCGCTGGACCTCCCCTGGGGCATCATCCTGCTGGACGGGAAGAATGGCCTTGCGCCGGTGGCCGCCCATGGGATGACGCCCGGGGCGATGCCAGTGCCGGAAAGGGTGCCGGAGACCGTGCTGCGGGAGGCGACGCCGCAGGAAATTCCCGGGGGGCTGGTGCTGCCCCTGATGGCGTGCGGTGCGGCTGCTGGGGTTTTCGTGGCGGGGGTGAATCCGCATCTGCCGCTGGCGGGGGATTATGGAAATTACCTTGGCCTGATGGCGGGACAGATCTCGCAGGCCATGACGCGGTTGCAACGGGCGGCGGACGAGCGCCGGGCCGCATCGCGGCTGCGCGAGAGCGAGGCGCGGTTCCGCAACCTGGCGGATCATGCGCCTGTCATCGTTTGGATGACCGATGCGAAAGGCCGGGCCATCTATCTGAGCCGGCGCTGGTACGAGCATACAGGCCAGACGCCAGAGACGGGGCTGAAAGGTGGGTGGCTGGATGCCCTGCATCCGGATGACCGGGGCAGGGCGGGCGAGGTCACCGAGCGGGCCGCGCAGGAGAAGACCTCCTTCCAGATGGAGTACCGGCTCCGCGCCGCCGATGGCACCTACTCCTGGGTCATCGACACCGCCGCGCCCCGTATCGGGGGGGATGGATGCTTCGAGGGCTTCGTCGGTTCCGTGCTCGACATCAGCGACCGCAAGCGGGCCGAGGAGGCGCGTGACCTGCTGGCGCGGGAGCTGTCCCATCGCATCAAGAACATCTTCATGGTGGCCGGCGGCCTGGCTTCGCTGGCGGCGCGGGGCGAGGCGGCGACAGAGGCCTTCGCCGCGCAACTGAGTGCCCGGCTGAAGGCGCTGTCGGTCGCGCATGACATGGCGAAGCCGCGCGGGTGGGGCCGGGATGAAGGGGGCGACGGGTCCGGGACGGTGCATGACCTGCTGCGCAGCCTCATGGCGCCCTATGCCGGGCCGGAGGGGGCGAATGTGACGCTGCTGGGGGATGACCGGGTGGTCGGCTATGCCGCCGCTAACACCCTGGCGCTGGTGTTGCATGAGCAGGCGACGAATGCGGTGAAATACGGCGCCCTGTCCCGCCCTGAAGGGCGGGTGCGGATTATGACGCGGGTGGAGGACGGGATCTTCCGGCTGCAATGGCGCGAGACGGGTGGCCCGCCGCTCTCCGGCCCGCCGGCACGCCGGGGCTTCGGCACGATGCTGGCGGCACGGAGCCTGGCCGGGCAGGTCCATGGACGGATGACCCATGACTGGCAGGCCGAGGGGCTGGTGGTGGAGATGGAGTTGCCGGAGGCCCAGCTCGCCCGTTGAACGCACGGCCGATGGCGTGGTGGGGCTTGCCGCCGGACGCGTCCTTGGGCACGACCGGGGCGCAAGGAAGGGAAGGTCACGCCATGGCGCGCACCCATCGGATCGCAGTGATCCCGGGCGACGGAATCGGCAAGGAGACGACGCCGGAGGGGTTGCGGGTGCTGGATGCCGCCGCCCGCCGCTTCGGCTTCGAGCTGCAGCTGACCCACTATGACTGGTCCTGCGAGACCTATGCCCAGACCGGCAAGATGATGCCGGATGACGGGCTGGACCGGTTGCGCGAGTCGGACAGCGTGTTCCTGGGCGCGGTGGGCTGGCCGGGGGTACCGGACCATATCTCGCTCTGGGGCCTGCTGATCCCGATGCGGCGGGAGTTCGACCAGTACATCTCCCTGCGGCCGTGCCGGCTGATGCCGGGAGTGCGCTCCCCGCTGGCGAATCGTGGGCCGGAGGACATCGACTTCGTCGTGGTGCGCGAGAACACGGAGGGCGAGTATTCCTCCTCCGGCGGCCGGATGTTCCGGGGCACCGAGCGGGAGTTCGTCAGCCAGGAGAGCGTCTTCACGCGCCATGGCTGCGACCGTGTGATGAAATACGCCTTCGAACTGGCGATGAAGCGGCCGCGGAAGAAGGTAACTTCCGCCACCAAGTCCAACGGCATCACCTTCACCATGCCCTTCTGGGACGAGCGCTTCGCCGAGATGGCGAAGAACTATCCCGGGGTGACGACGGACCAATTCCACATCGACATCCTCTGCGCGCATTTCGTGCAGCATCCGGACTGGTTCGACGTGGTGGTGGGCTCCAACCTGTTCGGGGACATCCTCTCGGATCTCGGGCCGGCCGTGGCGGGCTCGATCGGCATCGCGCCCTCGGCCAACATCAATCCGGAGCGCAAGCATCCCTCCATGTTCGAGCCGGTGCATGGCAGCGCGCCGGATATCGCGGGGAAGGGGGTGGCCAACCCGATCGCGCAGATCTGGTCCGGCGCGCTGATGCTGGAACATCTGGGCGAGAAGGACGCGGCGGACGCCATCACCCATGCCATCGAGTCCCTTCTGGCCGAAGGCGGGCCGCGCACGCGCGACCTGGGTGGCAATGCCGGAACGGTCGAGGTTGGAAAAGCGCTGGCCGAGGCTGTGGCGCGGGGATAGGCTGCGTTTGCCCATGGTGGCCGGAGCCGTCGTGCTCCGGCAAGCCAGGGGATCTCTCGCCGCGGCGCGTCAATCGACACTTGAATAGATGTTCATGTGTCGTTATAAAACGGGCTAGTGTTGCGAGTTATTCTCAACAACACCGCAACACGGAATTGGGGTTGGATCGGATGGGGCAGGACTTCAGCTACATCGCCCGCAATTGCGAGCGCGCCGTGGTGACCGCCTATCGCGAGCTGCGGGACGCGGGCACGAATGATTTCAGTGCCTTCGGTGCCTGCACCTCGCTTTATCGCATCCATCACCCAGAGGCGAGCGTGACCGAAGCGCGGCGGCTCGTAGCCGAATGGATCGACCATCACATCGTGCGCGTGGATCCCGGCCCGACGCGGGGCTGCGACTGCGACTGACGTTTTGACGGCGGGCGGCGCGATGCGCGCCTGACCTGCCTGCCGGGGGACGGCCCCCGGCCGATCCCATTGATCGCCGGGACGGCCCGGCCCCAGGAGAAGGGGCCGTTTGATGGCCTGGATCTATCTTGTTTTCGCCGGGCTGCTGGAGATCGCCTGGGCCTTCGCCTTGAAGGCCTCGGACGGATTCTCGCGCCTGGGCTGGTCCATTTTTACCCTTGTCGCCATGGCGGCGAGCTTCTGGCTCCTGGCGCTGGCCATGCGGAGCCTGCCACTGGGCACTGCCTATGCGATCTGGACGGGCATCGGGGCGCTGGGCGCCTTCATCGTAGGGATCGTGGTGCTGGGGGAGGCGGTGTCGCTGATGCGGATCGGCAGCGCGGCGCTGATCCTGGCAGGGCTTGTGGGGCTGAAGCTGTCCTCGGGAGAGTAGGCGCTATCCTGCATCGGGATGCGGGGTGAATTCATAAGGCGCGCCGGCCTTGGCAGGATCGAGCTGCAGCCGGTGCTCCAGCGGCGGAAAGGCACGGGAGCGGCAGTCCGGCCGGTCGCAAAGGCGGCAGGACAGGCCGATGCCGACACGGGCCGAGACGAGATCCAGCCCATCCGCGTAGCAGACCTCCGAAGCGTGGCTGAGTCCGCAGCCCATGGCGACGACGCGCATGGGGGCGGGTTCGCCCCAGCGGGTTGCGGGGTGTTCCACTGTGCGGGCGAAGCAGAGGAAGGCGGCGCCGTCGGGTAGTTCCGCCACCTGCACCACGATGCGGCCGGGGGTGGCGAAGGCGGCATGGGGAATCCAGCGCGGGCAGGAGCCGCCGCCGCGCGCGAAGGGAAAGCCGGCGGCCGAGAAGCGCTTCGAGACATTTCCCGCCGGATCCACGCGCAGGAAGAAGAAGGGCACGCCGCGCGCGCCTTCCCGCTGCAAGGTGGAGAGGCGGTGACAGGTTTGCTCGTAGGAGGCGGCGAAGCGGGCGGAGAGGGCAGCGACGTCGTGGCGGAGGGAGCGTGCCGCGGCGAGGAAGGGAGCGTAGGGAAGCATGACCGCGGCAGCCACGTAGTTCAGCAGGCCGATGCGGAGCATGGCGCCGGCTTCCTCGCTGGAGGGGCCGATGACGTCGATGACGCGCTCCACGGCATCCCGCGCCTCCAGCAAGGCCAGGGTGAAGGCGATGTGGAAGCTGCGGCTTTCGCGCGGAAGGGTTTCGCTGATGAGGAGCTGGCCGGCGGTGGCATCGTAGCGGCGGAGCGCGGCACCGGGGAGAACGCCAACCGAAACAATGATGCCGTGATGCGCGTGCAGGCGATGCGCCAAGGCGTGATCCAGGGATTGCGGGGATGGTTCGTCCATAGCCGCGCGCAGGGTTTCGGCGACCTCCTCCAGCGCGGGGAAGTGGTTGCCGGCATCGTGGATGGCGTCCCGCGCTTCCTCGCTGGGTAGCAGCAGGCGGCGGCCGGAGGGCAGGGAGAGACCAGCGGAATCCTCGCGTGCGACACGCCATGCGCGCCATAGGGCGAGCATGGCGCGAGCGGCGTCAGGGGCTGCGGCGACGAGGGCGGCCGCCTGCTCCTCGGGTACGGATTCGGCGCCCAGGAGAGGGTCGCGGAAGACTTCGCGTAGCCCGGCTTCCAGGCGGCCCTCAGCCTGTCCGGAGAGGAGGGCGAGATCGACGGAAAGGGCGTCGGCCAGCTTGAAGACCAGGCTGGCGGTGATGGCGCGCTGATCAGCCTCGATCAGGTTCATGTAGCTGGCGGAGATGCCCAGGCGGGCGGCAAGGGCGGCCTGGGTGACGCCTCGTTCCTGCCGTAGCCGCCGGATCACCCGGCCAATCATGGGACGCGCCAAGGTTTACAACCTTTACGAATTTTCGCCTGATCTGGTGAAGGTGTTCACGGGTTTGCGGAGGCGAACCGCAAGCAAAGGCTTACTTTTTTGCTGCAAATGTCAATCCTTTACTCATTGCAGGAGGATGAGTGATGCATTCGCAGACGAACCCGGCTTACGCCCCTGATGGCTCCGCCAGCGGCCACTCCGCCGAGCCCAATCGCTTCGCCGGCATCCGGCGCGACTACACGCCCGGGGATGTGGCGCGGCTCTCCGGTTCCTTCCGTGTGCGCCACACCCTGGCCGAAATGGGCGCCGAGCGGTTGTGGCGGTTGCTGCATTCCGAGCCTTTCGTGCCGACGCTCGGCGCGCTGACGGGCAACCAGGCACTGCAGCAGGTGAAAGCTGGGCTGAAGGCGATCTATCTCTCCGGCTGGCAGGTGGCGGCGGATGCGAACTCCGCTGGCGAGATGTATCCGGACCAGTCTCTCTATCCGGTGGATTCCGTGCCGAAGGTGGTGCGGCGGATCAATGCGGCGCTGCGCCGTGCCGATCAGATCGCGGTGCAGGAAGGCGGCGACACGACGCATTGGATGGCGCCGGTCATCGCCGATGCGGAAGCCGGGTTCGGTGGCCCGCTGAACGCCTATGAGCTGATGCGCGCGATGATCGAGGCGGGCGCGGCCGGCGTGCATTTCGAGGACCAGCTGGCATCCGAGAAGAAGTGCGGGCATCTCGGTGGCAAGGTGCTGGTGCCGATCAGCCAGCATATCCGCACGCTGAACGCCGCGCGGCTGGCGGCGGATGTGGAGGGCGTGCCGACCGTGCTGTTGTGCCGCACGGATGCGGAGAGCGCGCAGCTTCTGACCAGCGACGTGGATGAGCGGGACCATCCCTTCATCTCCGGCGAGCGCACACCGGAGGGTTTCTTCCGGATCAAGCCGGGCGTGGGCAAAGATTACGCGATCGCGCGTGGCCTTGCCTATGCGCCCTATGCCGATCTGCTTTGGTGGGAAACGAGCGATCCGGATCTGGAGGATGCGCGGCGCTTTGCCGAGGCGATCCACCGCGAGTTCCCGGGCAAGCTGCTCGCCTATAACTGCTCGCCAAGCTTCAACTGGAAGCGGAAGATGGGTGAGGAGCAGGCCGCGAAGTTCCAGGTCGAGATCGCGGCGATGGGATACAAGTTCCAGTTCATCACGCTTGCCGGCTTCCACAGCCTGAACCATTCGATGTTTACGATGGCAAAAGGTTATCGCGAGCGCGGGATGGCGGCCTATTCCGAGCTGCAGCAGGCGGAGTTCGCCTCGGAGGCGGATGGCTACACCGCCACGCGGCACCAACGCGAGGTGGGCGTGGGTTATTTCGACGCGGTGGCGACGGCGGCGAGCGGCGGGCGTTCCTCCACCACCGCGCTGAAGCATTCCACCGAGGCCGCGCAGTTCCATGGCGAGGCAGGGCCGACGCCGCGGGTGGGTGGCGAGCCTGTCGATCACGACGATGGGCTGGTGCACAACCATGGCTGGGCTTGCGGCGAGCGCAACGCGCCGGCCTTGGCGAAGTAGGCTGGCGAACCACGATGCCGCCGGGCGGTTCGGCCCGGCGGCATTCGTTTGCGTGATTCATTCGCCATGTTCTGTTGAATGGATATGCCTCAACGGCCGGCCCGGATTGCAGTCAACCGAATGGTTGATAAGGTCGCGGCAGGAGACCAGCACACTGCCAGGCCACCAAGGGATCTGCCGTATGACGTATCGCCGTTCGTTCCTCCGTGCCTCCGCCGCCATGGGCACGATGGCCGGGCTGGGCGCGCCGCTCGCCCGCCCCGCCCTGGCGAAGCCCGCCAGCGCGCTGAAATTCATCCCCCAGGCCGATCTGACGCTGCTTGATCCGATCCAGACCACGGCGGCCGTGACGCGCAACCATGGGCTGATGGTGTTCGACACGCTGTATGGCGTGGACGAGGCGCTGAACCCGCAGCCGCAGATGGTGGAAGGGCATCGCGTCGAGGAGGATGGCAGGCGCTGGACGCTGACCCTGCGCGAAGGGCTGGTCTTCCATGACGGCACGCCGGTGCTGGCGCGTGATGCGGTGGCCAGCATCCGCCGCTGGGGCAGTCGCGATGCCTATGGGCAGTCGCTGATGGCGGTGGTGGATGAGTTGTCCGCGCCGGATGACCGGACGATCGTGTTCCGGCTGAAGCGGCCCTGGCGGTTGCTGCCGAATGCGCTGGCCAAGCCCGGCCCGAGTATCTGCGCCATCATGCCGGAGCGGCTGGCGCGCACCGAGGCCACGGTGCAGGTGACGGAGATGGTCGGCAGCGGCCCCTTCCGCTTCATTGCCGGTGAGCGTGTCTCCGGCGCGCGGGCTGTGTATGAGCGCTTCGAGGGCTATGTGCCGCGCCCGGGCGGTGCCGCCAGCTTCACCGCCGGGCCGAAGCAGGTGCATCTGGACCGTGTGGAATGGCACACCATCCCGGATGCCTCGACGGCGGCCGCCGCGATGCAGTCTGGCGAGATGGATTGGTGGGAGCAGCCGTCCTTCGACCTGCTGCCGCTTCTGCGCCGCAGCCGCGACATCGCGATCGAGGCGCAGGATGCCTTCGGCACGCAATGCATCCTGCGCTTCAACACGCTGATGCCACCCTTCGACAAGCCGGAGGCGCGTCGTGCCTTTCTCGGCGCGATCCAGCAATCGGATTTCATGGCGGCCGTCGTGGGAGACGACCGCAAGATGTGGGCGGACAAGGTGGGCTTTTTTGCGCCCGGCTCCGTCATGGCGAATGACGAGGGGATGGCGGCGCTCAACGGTCCGCGCGACATCGCGGCGGCAAAGCGCGCGCTGGAGGCCGCGGGCTACAAGGGGGAGCGCGTGGTGATGCCGGCGCCGACCGATTTCCCGACGATCAACGCCATGAGCGAGGTTGCGGCGGATATGTTCCGGCGCATGGGCATCAACCTGGACTACCAGCCCATGGACTGGGGTTCGGTGATCCAGCGCCTCTCTTCGCGGCAGCCAGTGGAGAAGGGCGGATGGAGCGCCTTCTGCATCTGGGTGCCGGGCATCACGGCGGTGGATCCGGCGGCGCATACCTATCTGCGCGGCACGGGCGAGCGCACCACCTTCGGCTGGCCGAGCGCGCCGGGTGTGGAGCGCCTGCGTGAGGCCTGGATCGACGCGCCGGACCTGGAGAGCCAGAAGCGCATCGCGCGCGAGCTGCAGGCGGAGGCCTTCCGCGAGCTGCCCTATCTGCCCCTGGGCACATTCTACCAGCAGACGGCCTATCACCGGCGCATCAGCGGCGTGCTGAAGGGGCAGCCACTGTTCTATAACGTTCGGAAGGATTGAGGCCGGGGATCTGGGTGGCCCGGGAAGGCACCGCAGCCTTCGGGGCCACCGCGATCATGGATTCACGCCGCTTCGGCCTTCGCCAGGATGTCGGGGCGGGCCCAGCGGATCGAGGCCAGGGCCAGGGCTGCGATGGTGTCGATGACCGGGAAGGGCAGGGCGGGGCCGGCGGCGATGCCCAGGGGGATTTCGGTGCAGCCAAGCACCACCGCCCGCGCGCCGCGTGCGGCCAGGGCCTTCGCGGCCTCGGCCAGCGGGGCATGGGAGTCGGCCACGCGGTTGGCCTTCACAAGGGCGATGCCGGGCGTGACCCAGCGGGCCATTTCTTCCTCTGTGGGGATGGAGACGTCCCACCCGCCCGCGCGGAGGCCATCCTGGTAGAGGCCCATGGCGAGGGTGGCGGCGGTACCCATCACGCCGATGGGGCCGGGGCCGATGCCCTGGGCACGCAAGGCATCAGCGGCGGCGTCCACGATATGCAGGATCGGCAGGCGCGTCGCCGCGCGCATGCCGTCGATCCAGCCATGGGCGGTGTTGCAGGGGATGGCGATGGCGCCGCAGCCAGCGGCTTCCAGGCCACGTGTGCCGCGCAGCAGCGCAGGCAGGGGATCGGGACCACGGCCCTGGCGGGCGGCGTTGCGGTCCGGGATGCGCGGGTCGGACCAGAGGATGGCGGGGATGTGGTCCTGGTCCCGCTCGGACGGGGTGAGGAGGGTGAGCTGGCGCATGAACTCGGCGCTGGCCAGAGGGCCCATGCCGCCGAGGACACCCAGGATCTTTTCGTCCGCCATCAGGAAAGTCCGTCCCAGATCAGTTTTGTGCCGGTGATCGCCAGCAGCACATACACCACATTGTAGAAGCTATGGTCGCTGATCCGCTTTTGCAGCCAGATGCCCAGATACACGCCGATGGGGGCGAGGGGGATCAGGACGAGGCTGGTGAGCAGGTTTGTCCAGTCCAGCAGGCCGAGGCCCCAATAGGGCAGGAGCTTCGCGTAGTTCATCACCCCGAAGAAGACGGTGGTGGTGGCGGCCAGGGTCTGGCGGTCGAGCTTCAGCGGGTAGAGATACATGGCCAGGGGCGGGCCGCCGGTATGGGCCAGCGTGCTGGTGAGGCCCGAGGCGGTGCCGCAGATCCAGGCCTTCAGGCGGTTGGGGGCGGCCGGGGGCGGCAGCAGGCCTCGCACGCGCTGCCATAGGCTGCGGGCCAGGAAGGCCAGGGTCAGGATCCCGAGCATCAGGCTGATGCCCTTCGCCGAGAAGAGGCCGAAGGTGAGGCTGCCGATGGCGATGCCCACGAGCCCGGCCGGCAGGATCGCGCGCATCTCCCGCACGCTCCATTTTCCCCACCATGCGCGCAGCCCCGCGACATCCATCACGCAGAGGACGGGCAGGGAGATGCCCACCGCCTGCGGGGCCGGCACGACGGCCGCCATGAGGGGAACCGCGACATTTCCGGCACCGGAGGCGAAGCCGCCCTTGCTGATTCCGTTGATCAGGAAGCCCGGTATGGCGAGGGCGTAGAACCAGGGATCGGTGATGAGCGACACGGGCGGATGATGCGCTGGAGGAAAGAGCTGCGCCAGCCATCCCCCCTGACAGCCGGTACATTCCGGCCTAAGCCCCGCTTTCGCGGCAGTTTCGTCCGCAGATCGCGCAGGGAATACCCATGGAACACATGAACGACCCCGTCTGGATTGCCGCACTGGCGGCGGTGATGGCGATCACGGGGCTCGTCTCGGGTACGCTGGCGGGGCTGTTGGGGGTTGGTGGCGGCATCGTGATCGTGCCGGTGCTCTTCAATGTTTTCCCCTTTCTGGGCATCCCCGAGGCCATTCAGATGAAGCTGGCGGTGGGCACTTCGCTCGCCACCATCATCCCGACCTCGATCCAGTCCGCTCGCAAGCACTATGCGAAGGGGGCGATGGATGTTCCGCTGCTGAAGGCGATGATCCCCTCGCTGGTGGTGGGCGTGCTGCTCGGCACGATCATCGCGATCTGGGTCAAGGGCGCGACGCTGACGGCGATCTTCGCGGTGATCGCGCTGCTGGTGGCGTTGAACATGGGCTTCACCGGCGTGGACTCGCGTCTGCGCGAGACATTCCCCAAGGGCTTCCTGCGGCAGGTGCTGGGCGTCTTCATCGGTGGCATCTCGGCCATGATGGGAATCGGCGGCGGCACGGTGGGCGTTCCGCTGATGAACATGTTCGGCACGCCCATCCGCTCGGCGGTGGCGACGGCCTCTGCCTTCGGGATCGTCATCGCCATCCCGGCCACCATCGGCTTCATCTATGCGGGTTGGGGCGATCCGCTGCTGCCGCCGGCAAGCCTTGGCTATGTGAACCTGATCGGCTTCGCGCTGATCGTGCCTTCCTCCATGCTCGCCACTCCCTGGGGAGTGCATCTGGCCCATACCATCCCGCCGCTGGCGCTGAAGCGGGCCTTCGCGGTGTTCCTGGCGATCACCTCGATCCGGATGATCTACTCGCTGGTGACCTGACCCCCTTGCCAGGGGCCGCAGGACAGGGTTGAACCCGCCCCTTTTTCGCGAGGGGCCGGAGCATGCAACCCGTCATCGGCATTGATTTCGGCACCACCAACAGCGTCGTCACCGCCCTCCGCGCGGATGGGAAGGCGGTGACGCTCCGGCACGATACGGGTGAGGTGTTCCGTTCCGTGCTGTGCTTCTGGTCCGATCCCATGGGCGGGGCGCTGCGGCATGCGGCGGGGCCGGCGGGGATCGAGGCCTATCTGGACGAGCCGCTGGCCAGCCGGCTCATCATGTCCATGAAGAGCTACCTGGCACAGAAGAGCTTTACCGAGACGCGCATCATGGGCCGGCGCTGGACGCTGGAATCCCTGGTCTCGTTGTTCCTGCGGGAGCTGCTGGCGCCCTTCGGGCCGGAAATGGAAGGCGCCAAGGTGGTGGTGGGCCGCCCCGTGCGCTTCGTGGGCGAGCGGGCGGATGACGATTTCGGCGAGGCGCGGCTGCGCCAGGGCTTCGCCGGGGCCGGGCTGCCGGAGGTGGAGGTGGCGCTGGAGCCGGCGGCGGCGGGGCACCGCTTCGCGAGCGCCATCGGGCGGCCGGCCACCGTGCTGGTGGGCGATTTCGGCGGCGGCACGAGCGACTTCTCGATCATGCGCTTCGACCCCGGCCCGCCACGCCAGGTGGTGGCGCTGGGGCATGCGGGCGTGGGGCTGGCGGGGGACGCCTTCGACACGCGGATCATCGACCATGTCGTCTCGCCTCTGCTGGGCAAGGGCGGGGAATACAGGGTGATGGGCAAGCCGCTGCCCATCCCGCCCGCCTGGTATGCGAGCTTCGCGCGCTGGCACCAGCTGCCGCTGATGCGTGGACCGAAGACGCTGCGCGAGATCGCCGAGGTGGCGCGTACGGCCGACCATCCGGAGCGGCTGCACCAGCTGATCCGGCTGATCGAGGACGAGGCGGGCTATGCCTTGTACCGCGCCGTGTCCTCGGCCAAGGCGGCGCTCTCCTCGGCGGAGGAGGCGATGCTGACCTTCCGGCATGAGGGCTTCACGATCGAGGCGCCAATCGCGCGGGCGGATTTCGAGGCCTGGATCGCGCCCGATCTGGCCCGGATGGAGGCGGCGGTGGAGGCTGCCCTGGTGGATGCGAAGATCGGTGCCGAGCAGGTGGACCGGGTCTTCCTCACGGGGGGGACCTCGCTGGTGCCGGCTGTGCGCGCGCTCTTTGCCCGGCGCTTCGGGGAGGAGCGGATCTTCGGTGGTGGCGAGTTCGTCTCGGTGGCCGAGGGGCTGGCGCTGATGGGGCGCGATGGCGCCTGAGGCGGTCCTAGACGCCTGCTCTTCCGCGCATGTAGCGGCGCTCGGGCCGGTAGCGGAGGCGGAGCAGCAGGCGGCGGATTCGGGTAAGCATGGCGGTGGTCCGGTATGGGTGGCCGATCGGGGCCGATCCTAGGCGCAACGGAATTGTGCAGCGCAGGATGCAGGTTGCGAGGGGTATTCCACTCCCCGTTGTATTTCGGCCGTCACTGTTACACGAAAGCCGCAAAGCGCCGGGATGTTGAGGCTGAAACGGCGTTCGCGGAGTGCTTGCCACACCACGGGGCATGGGGAGGCTTCCTCCCGGGGCTCCTGGAGTGTGGGGATGGGCGGCAGCGGCGCGTTATCGTTGTGTTGGCCCAAAAAATGGGCGTGGTTTGGGGCATGACGGAGGCGCCAAGGTTGACCCAGGCGGGTCCTGCCCATATACCGCCGCCTCCTTCCGGGGGACGGTCACGTCGCCCCGCCCCCTCATGCCTTGCCCAGGCGCCGTGACCAGGTTGGACCGATGAAGATCCGTAATTCCCTCAAGACCGCCAAGACGCGCGACAAGAACTGCGTGGTGGTGCGCCGCCGTGGCCGCCTCTACGTGCTCAACAAGAAGAACCCCCGCATGAAGGCCCGCCAGGGCTGAGTTCGGGGCGCTGGCGGCTCATTGGGCTGCCAGCGCGATCCAGGCGGGAAGCACCTGCCGGGAAGCTGGTTTGACGCGATGCCGCCGAGGGATTTCCCACGGCGGTTTTTTGCGTTCATGCGGTGGAATGACGACACTTTCCGGATGACTCCGGCATCTTTCATGGCATCATGCAACCATAGCGTGTGTTTTTCCGCTTTGGACTCGCGTTGTGTTAGAAGGATGTGATGGAGAGAGGGAGCGCCGACCCCGTCTCGGCTTCGCTGGCCAGCGAGCCGCCGACCCGCCAGCAACGGCGTGCTGCGCTCGTGTTCTGTTCCCTGGTTCTGGCCGTGACCCTGTGCCTGCTGCCGATTGCCGCCAGGCCCGGCCCTGATATTCCCGCCTTCGTCGCCATAAACCAGACCGCCTTGATCTCGGCCTATGGGCTGAGCACCTGGGTTCTGTTCACGCAATTCTGGTGGGCGCGTTCCCTGCCGCTGCTGCTCATGGCGGGTGGCACGCTCTACAGCACCATCATTCTGCTGCTCCAGCTTCTGAGCTTTCCTGGCATGGTGGCGCCCGGCCGCCTCCTGGGGGCGGGGCCGGAGACGGTGACCTGGCTCTGGATCTTCTGGCATCTCGGGCCGCCTGTTTGCGCATTGGCCTATGCCTTCGCCTTGCGGCGGGGAGAGCGCCGGTTGGTCAGGCCCCAGGCGGTGGGGCTGGCAAGCGCCCTGGCCGCTCTGGCGGCGTTCGGGCTGGCCGGGTTCGCGGCCCTGATTGCAACCTGGGGACTGCCCTTGCTGCCGGAGGTGGTGGGGCAGGACTATTCGGCTGTCCTGACCTCGGGAGTGGCGCCCGCGGTGCAAGCGCTAACGCTGCTGGCGCTGTTCGCGGTGTGGCGGGTGACGCGTGGGCGGCAGACGGTGCTTGATCTCTGGCTCACCGCCTCGCTCGGGCTGCTGTGTCTGGACAACATCATCACCATGGCGGGCGGGGCGCGGGGGTCAGTCGGCTGGTATGTCGGGCGGATCGAGGCGCTGGCCTCGGCCTGCGTGATCCTATGGGCCTATCTGCACGAGGTGGATGTGCTGCGCAGGCGGGCCGAGACGGCGGCCGAGGAGGTGGCGCGGGCCGCGGCGGCACTGCGCCAGGCGCAGAAGATGGAGGCGGTGGGGCGGCTCACCGGCGGCATCGCGCATGACTTCAACAACCTGCTGATGGTGGTGACCAGCGGCTTTGACATGATCCGCCGGCGGCCGCAGGACCATGCGCGGGTGATGAAGCTGGCCGATGCCGGGCTAGAGGCGGCGCAGCGAGGAGCGCGGCTGACACGGCAACTGCTGACCTTCGCGCGGCGCCAGAGCCTGCGGCCCCAGACCATGAACCTGAATGCCGCGCTGCTGGACTTTGAGCCGCTGACACGCCGGGCGCTGGGGGAGGCCGTGGAGTTGGACCTCTCGCTGCATCCGGGCCTGCACCCGACGCAGGTGGATCCGGGTGAGTTCGAGGCGGCCGTGTTGAACCTGGTGGTCAATGCGCGCGACGCAATGCCCGCGCAGGGCGGGCGAATCACCATCGGAACCCGGAACGTGGTGGTGAGGCAGGGGGCCAGCACGCCCGAGGGGTTGCAGGCCGGGAGCTATGTCGTGGTGTCGGTGACCGACAATGGCAGCGGCATGGATGAGGCAACCCGTGCCCAGGCCTTCGAGCCCTTCTTCACCACCAAGGAATTCGGCAAGGGCTCCGGCTTGGGGCTGAGCCAGGTTTATGGCTTCGCCAGAGCCTCGGGCGGGCAGGTGGAAATCATCTCGGCCCCCGGTCGGGGCACGGTGGTGGAGATCTGGCTGCCTCGCACCGAGGGGGTGCCGAAGGCCGCGGTGCCCAGTATTGGCGTGACTTCTCCGCTGCGGCGCGCGGAGGAGGGCGAAACGGTTCTTGCGGTGGAGGACGAGCCGGCGGTGCTGGCGGCCGTTGTCGAGAATCTGACCGATCTTGGCTACCGCGTGCTGCCGGCGCGCGACGCGGCCGAGGCGCTGGAGCGGCTGCGCGGCGATGAGCGGGTGGATGTGCTGTTCTCGGATGTGGTGATGCCCGGCGGGATGAACGGGGTGCAGCTGGCGGTGGAGGCCGGACGGTTGCGGCCGGGCCTGCGGGTGCTGCTGACGTCGGGCTATGCGAATGAGGCTCTGGCGGATCAGCACAGCATCCCGGTGGACGTGCCGGTGCTGACCAAGCCTTACCGGCGCGAGGAGTTGGCGGAGCGGTTAAAGGTGGCGCGGCGCGCGGGCTGAGCGGGCGCGCGCCTGCTTGCCCTGCGGGGCGGCAGATCCCATCCTGCATCCATGCAGGAGGAAAGCCCATGATCGCCCTTCCCGCGCCCAAGGCGGACGTGCTGGGCCGTCGCCAGGAGATTCTGGCAGGGTTGCGCGCGCTGGTGCCGGGGGATGGCGTCATCTCCGAGCCGTTGCGGCTGAAGCCCTATGAGACGGACGGGCTTTCGGCCTATCGCCAGCCGCCTCTGGCGGTGGTGCTGCCCACCTCCACCGCGCAGGTGGCGGCGGTGCTGCGCTTCTGCCACGAGAATGGCGTGCGGGTGGTGCCACGCGGTGCGGGCACGAGCCTTTCGGGGGGCGCGCTGCCGCTGGCCGATGCGGTGGTGATCGGGCTGATGCGGATGAACCGCATCCTGGACGTATCCTTCGAGGACCGGCTGGCGGTGGTGGAGGCGGGGGTGACAAATCTCGGCATCACCAAGGCCGTGGAGGGGGAGGGGTTCTTCTACGCACCCGATCCATCAAGCCAGCTCGCCTGCATGATCGGCGGCAATGTCATGATGAATTCAGGCGGCGCGCATTGCCTGAAATACGGGGTGACGGCGAACAACCTGCTGGGCGTGAAGTTCGTCACCATCACGGGCGAGGTGATCGAGATCGGCGGCGGGTATCTGGATGCCGCCGGCTATGACTGGCTCGGCATCATCACAGGCAGCGAGGGACAGCTGGGCATCGTTACCGAGGTGACGGTGCGCATCCTGCGCGCGGCGGAGGGGCAGCGCGCGATGCTGGCGGCCTTCGGCTCCACTGAGGTGGCCGGCGCGGCGGTGGACGCGATCATGGCCTCGGGCGTGATCCCGGTGGCGCTGGAATTCATGGACCGGCCCTGCATTCATGCCTGCGAGGCCTTTGCCCATGCCGGCTATCCGTTGGATGCCGAGGCGATGCTGATCATCGAGGTGGAAGGCAGCGCCGAGGAGCAGGATGCGCTGCTGGCCAAGATCCGTGACATCTGTGCGCGCTTCGATCCGATCTCCATGCGCGTGGCGACGAGCGCCGAGGAGTCGGTGGCGATCTGGAAGGGACGGAAGGGCGCCTTCGGGGCGGTGGGGCGCATTTCGCCCGATTATCTCTGCATGGACGGCACCATCCCGACGGGCGAGCTGCCGCATGTGCTGCGGCGGATCGGCGAGATGAGCGAGGCCTATGAGCTTGGCGTTGCGAATGTGTTCCATGCGGGGGATGGGAACCTGCATCCGCTGATCATGTTCGACGCAAATGATCCCGAGAGCTTCCGCAAGGCGGAGGCTTTCGGCGCGGATATCCTCAGGCTCTGCGTCGAGGTGGGTGGCTGCCTGACCGGGGAGCATGGCGTGGGGGTGGAGAAGCGGGACCTGATGGGCGTGCAGTTCAACCGTGCCGAGCTGGCGCAGCAGCGCCGCGTGAAATCGGCCTTCGATCCGGACTGGCTGCTGAACCCGGCCAAGGTCTTCCCGTTGGAGGATAACCCCCTGGTCGCCGCCGAATGAGTGCCGTGCTGGAGGTGCCGGACATGGCGCCGGGCACCGAGGAGGGGATCGCCACCGCGCTGCGCAACGCTGCCGCCCCGCTGGTGATCGAGGGCAATGGCAGCAAGCGCGGCATGCTGCGGCCGGTACAGGCAGGGCGCACGCTGTCCACGCGCAACCTGACCGGCATCACGCTGTACCGGCCGCAGGAGATGGTCATCTCCGCTCGTGCGGGCACGACCCTGCCGGAGATCGAGGCTGCGCTGGCGGAGCACCGGCAAATGCTGGTGCCGGAGCCGCCGGACCTGCGGGCGATGATGGGCGTGCCGGAGGCGCCGCCGCCGACCATCGGGGGGCTGGTGGCGGCCAATCTGTCCGGCCCGCGCCGCATCACTGGCTTCGCACTGCGCGATGCCGTGCTGGGCATCCGCTTCGTAAACGGGGAAGGCGAGGTGCTGCGCTCCGGCGGGCGCGTGCACAAGAACGTCACGGGGTTGGACCTGTGCAAGCTGCTGGCGGGCAGCCATGGCACGCTGGGCGTGATCACTGAGGTGACGCTGAAGCTGGGGCCCGTGCCGGAGCGGATGGCGACGCTGGTGGTGCCGGTTTCCGACGAGGCGGCTGGGGTGGCGGCGCTCACGGCAGGGCTGACGAGCCCCTATGGGATCACGGGGGCGGCGATGCTGCCCGCGGGGATCGTGGCGGGCCGTGTTGAAGGACCGGTGGCGCTGCTGCGGCTGGAGGATGTCGCGGCATCGGTGGCCTACCGGATGGAGCGACTGCGCGCGGCCATGCCCGAGGCGCGTGTGCTGGAGGGGATGGAAGCGCAAAGGCTGTGGCGTGCCATCCGGGACGTGACCGTGCTGCAACCGGGGGCAAATGAGGCGGTGTGGCGCCTTTCGGTGCGGCCTTCCCAGGCACCCGCCTTGGCGGCGGCGCTGCGCGCGGTCTTTCAGGCGAGGATGCTGCTGGATTGGGGTGGCGGCTTGATCTGGGTGGCGGGGGAGGCCTCGGAGGAGGCGCATGCGGCATTGATGGGGGCCACGCGGCAGGCCGGCGGCAGCTTCACCCTGTTTCGTGCGCCCGAGCCGCTGCGGGCGGCGCTACCCGTGATCCCGGAGGAGGGGCCGGCGCTGGCGGCGCTATCGCGCCGGGTTAAGGCGGCGCTGGACCCGGCGGGGCGGCTGAATCCGGGACGGATGCGGGCCGGAAGCTAAGGCACCGGGCAAGGCGTTCCTTAACCGGGGCATCACGCAGTGCTGTCTGTGGCTCGGCAGGGCGGCTGGCTTATGGTTTGGCGCGACTCGCAGGAGAAGACGCCTCATGAAACTGCCCTTGTTGCGCCGTTCCGCCCTGGCGCTGGTGGTCCTTATGCTGGCTGGGGTCCGGCCGGCGGCAGCGCAGGGCGATTCAAGCTTCAACCTGGTGAACCGCAGTGGTCAGGCGATCCAGGAGCTTTATGTTTCCTCCACACAGGTGAACACCTGGGGGCAGGATCTGCTGGGCCGCAACATTCTGGAAAACGGGCGCAGCTTTGCTGTGCGCTTGCCGGCGGGGCAGTGCAACAACGACATCCGCGTGGTCTTTGGAGGCGGGCGTTCCGAGGAGCGGCGCGGTGTGGACACCTGCCAGATGACCGATGTTGTCTTCGGCAATCAGGTCAGGCCGGGGGGCGCGAGCAAGCGCGGGCCTGCCGCGGCGGCGCGAACCGGCAATCCGTCCTTCAATCTGGTCAACCAGACCAGCAAGACGATCCTGGTCCTGCGTGCCTCGCCCAGTTCCGATACCAGTTGGGGCGACGACCGGCTGGGCGATACCACCGTGCCTCCTGGCGCTACCTTCGCCATCCGGCTGCCGGCCGGCGACTGCAGCTATGACATCCGCGTTGAGTATGACGACCGCTCAGCGGAGGAGCGGCGAGCCGTCGATCTCTGCAACGTGGCGAATGTGACCTTTCCCTGAGGTGAGGAGCCCCGGGGAAGGGTGAAGGCCCCCTTTGATTGGCACCGAAGGCTGTGATGGCGACCGCGCTCTTATACTTTTTCAGGCTTCTTCAGGTGTCGCCAACCCGGCAGTAAGTGCCATTGCTGTTGCCTCAACCAAAACGTGTCGGGAATTTTGCGGGTCGTACAAAAAATGAGAATTTGGAAGAGAATTGCTGCGATGCTCCTGGCCTTTTATGTGGGGTTTTGATAGGCCGGCCTTCAACAGGCGGCATCGCTGGCCTGATTCCAGGGGGGGCGTGTTCGCCGCCCAGGCTTGGATCTTGGGCGTGAGGTGACAGCATGGCGGTTGCTCTGCAGGGTGGCATCGGAGAGATGAAGTCGGCCTGCCGGCTGAGCATCGAAGCCCAGCTTGGCCAATATCCCAGCCGGGCGGAGCGGCGGCTCGCGGCGGAGGAGTTGCGCAGCCAACTCGGTGACGTGCTGCAGCACGCGCCCCTGGTAGCCGATGCCATGTCTGAAATGGGGCAGCGCGCGCTTCTGGCAGCGAGCTTCTCGGCCGCCATTGACGAACTCATCACCGAATTGGGGTGATAAACAGGCGCCTGCCGGCCTGCGTGCTGGGCTGGGCTGGGCTGGGCGCCTTATGGTCAGTCTTCCGCCTCTGCCAGCAGGCCGGTGAGATCGAGGCGGCGAGTGAACATGGCGAGGGAGCCATCAGGGTTCCGGGGCCAGGCCTCCTGCGGACGATCGACATACAGCTCCACGCCGTTCTGATCCGGATCGCGCAGGTAGATGGCCTCCGACACGCCGTGGTCCGAAGCGCCATCCAGCTGGATGCCGGCGCGTAGAACAGCCTTCGCCGCGCGGGCGAGAGATGCGCGGTCCGGATAGAGCAGGGCGACGTGGAAAAGGCCGGTGGTACCCGGTGCCGGGGGTGGGCCGCCCGCGCTTTCCCAGGTGTTGAGCGCGATGTGGTGGTGGTAGCCGCCGGCGGAGAGGAACACGGCGCCGGGATAGCGGCACATCTCCTCCAGCCCGATGACGTCCCGCCAGAAGGCGAGGGCGCGGTCGAGATCCGAGACCTTCAGGTGGGTGTGACCGATGGCGAGTCCGGCGGGGGCTCTGACTGGCTGACCCAGAGGGGCGGGGTTGGTGTCGGGCATGGGCGGGTTCCTTCTCGCCCTTACCTGGTGCGGGCAGTGTCTGGAGGCCAATCGCCTTGGCAAATGGGCGGTATGGATGCCGATGATGGACAGGGCTGGCCTTGGCGGCAGGAGGTCAGGGCACCTTGCTGGACCGGCTGGAATCGCTGCGGCAAGAACATGGTGCCGGGCTGCCCGGTGAAGTCCTTACCCTGAGGTCCGCCATGCCCGGTCACATCGTGTTCTGGCCCTATTCCCTGCCGCTCGCGACCGAGTACCGCTGGGCCGGGGGCGTGCAGCGTGAGCGGCGCGGCGTGCTCGTCCGCGTCTCGGCATGGGGCGCGGAGGGATTCGGCGAATGCGCTCCCCCGATCCAGACGCCGATCGATGCGGAAGCGCTGGCTCGGGATGCTGCGCGGCTCGTTTCCGGATTGCCGGTGGAAGCGGATGATTTCCTTGCGCGCCTCGATGCCGCCCGCCCGGAGGCGGAACTGCGGTGCGGCATCGCCACGGCCTGGCTGAGTGCGCGGGCGGCAGCGGCCGGGCAGGGGCTGGGGACCTTCCTGGCGGGCCGGCCTGTCGCTGCCGAGGTGCCGGTGAATGCACTGGTGACCGACAAGACGCCAGAAGAGGCTGCGGCGCGTGCGAAATCCTTCGTGTCCGAAGGATTTCGCACACTGAAGGTGAAGTGCTGGGAGGATCGCGCATCCAATCTCGCGCGCCTGACTGCGATCCGCGAGGCCGCGCCGGATGTGGCGCTTCGTCTGGATTCCAACGAGTCCTGGGAGCCGGACTGGTCCTTGGAGCATCTGCGGGAACTGGCCCGGTTCGGCCTGGACTATGTGGAGCAGCCATTGCCGGCGCGCTGCTCCCTCGCCGAGATGGCCGCCTACCGGAAGGCCAGCCCCGTGCGCGTTGCCCTAGATGAAAGCGCGACCGATCCTGCGAGCATTTCGGCGATCCTGGAGGCTGGGGCGGCCGATGTCCTCATCCTCAAGCCTCAGCGCCTGGGCGGGCCGGATCAGGCCGCACTGGCTATTATGCGTGCCGCTGAACATGGGGTGCAGGTGACCGTGACGGTCAGCCTGGAGAGCGCGGTCGGCACGGCGGCCACGGCGCATGTCGCGGCCATGCTGCCGGCGCCGCTTCCCGACTGCGGGCTTTCCATGGGGCGCTTCCTGGCGCGCGATCTGGCGGAGGGGCCGGCGGTCCGGAACGCTGCCATGGCGCTGCCGCCCGGGCCTGGGCTTGGTCTCGTCCCTTCGCCTGTGGCGCTGGACGCGCTTGGCCTGCCAATGGGCTGAGCCATGGCCCGTGCCGGCCATATTGCTTAGAGACCTTATCGATGTAGAGATGTCGCCCAGAAAAGAGAGAGCGGGCCCAGCCCGCCCTGGGGAGAAACGACTTGATCTCACGCCGTTGGATGATCGCGGGTACGGCGGTGGGCCTGGCCACGTCCGGACAGGCCTTCGCGCAACGCGAATGGAAGCCGGACCGGCCCATCCGTTTCATCGTCGGCTTTGCCGCTGGCGGCGTGTCCGATACGGTCGTTCGCTTGGTGGCCGGGGAGATGAGCCGGCATCTCGGCGTTCCGATCGTGGTGGATAATCGCCCGGGCGCCTCGGGC
The DNA here is from genome assembly GCF_025791835.1 of Roseomonas xinghualingensis. Lineage (GTDB taxonomy): Bacteria > Pseudomonadota > Alphaproteobacteria > Acetobacterales > Acetobacteraceae > Roseomonas > Roseomonas xinghualingensis. The sequence continues at coordinate 39,268 of NZ_JAOXLP010000004.1, read as the reverse complement.
AACCTGGGCACCTTGGCCGTTCTGCAGGCTCCGGCTGATGGCTACACGGTGGGCTTCTCGGGAATCCACCTGACGACCAACCCGGCGCTGCTTCCGAGCTTGGGTTATGGTCCGCGCGCCGATCTGCAGATGGTGAGCCAGTTCACACAGCTTCCCATCGTTGTCCTGGCCAGCGTGAAGTCGGGTATCACGAGCATGGCGGAACTGATCACTCGGGCAAAGGCCGATGCTGTGCCGATCAGCACCGCAGGTATCGGCACCTCCTCCCATCTCGGGCCGGAGTTGCTGTTCCGGGTCGCTGGCGGCCGGTTCGAACCGGTGCAGTACCGGAGCGGCTCGGAAGCCTTCCAGGCCCTGATGGCGGGCGATACCCAGGCGATGTTCGATCCTTCGGCCAGCTATCACTCCGGCGCCGCGGCGGAGGGCCGGGTGCGCATCCTGGCCGTGATGCAGGAGCACCGGGCCACGGCCCTACCCGATGTGCCGGCCTTCGGGGAGCTGGGCCTTCCGGCAGCGGCCCAGATGCGGTCCTGGAACGGGGCCTGCGTGAGGAGAGGGACGCCTGAGGCGGCAGTGCAGGCGTTGCACGCCGCTATTGTGGCCGCGATCGCGAGTCCTGCGGTTCAGGGGCCATTCCGGAACCTTGGGATCGAGCCGACATTGAGCGAGAGCCCGGCCGCCAATCAGGCCTTCTATCTGTCCGAGCTGGATCGCTGGACCGAAATCCTCCGCAAGCCGTCCTAGGGCGGGCTTCCGGCCGCTGGTCACGTTCCGATGGTGCGGTTGCCTTGGCGTTGGATGAGGGCGCTGGTGGGCCGGCTGGCCAGGGGAGGGGCCGGCCTTATCCCCCAAGGGGGCCGGGTTGACGCTGTGGTGGCGGCACGGGCAGAAGGCGCCGCCCCGGCGGTGTGCCGCCCGCAAGCGTTAGCGTCATTCAACGCGCCCCCAGGCCCGCCGTGGCCCCTGATGAGGCGCCCGCCCCATGAATCCTGAATCCTCGTCCGCATGGCGGCTGCTGCCCTATGTATCGATCGTCTTCACCGGCTTCCTGGCCATTGCCCTTCCGCTGCCAGTCCTGTCGCTCTGGGTGCATGACGGGCTTGGCTTCAGCCTGGTGACCGCCGGCTGGGTGGTGGGCATCCAGTCGCTGGCGACGATCCTGACGCGGCAGCTGGCGGGCGTGCTGATCGACCGTACCGGGCCGAAGCAGGGTGCCTTGCTGGGCCTGCCTTTGGCGGCGCTGGCGGGGGCGGCCTATCTCGGCTCCACCTTTATCGCCGATCCCGTTGCCTCGCTTGCCGTGCTGCTGCTGGGGCGGCTGCTCATGGGACCGGCGGAGAGCCTGTTCCTCACCGCCGCGATGACCTGGGGCATCGCGACCCTGGGGCCACGGCGGACCGGGGTGGTGATGACCTGGCAGGGAGTCGCGCTCTTCACCGCGCTGGGGCTGGGCGCACCGGCCGGGCTTTTCCTGATGGACCGCTTTGGCTTCGCGGCGGTGGCCCTGGCTGCGATCCTGCTGCCCCTGGTGGGGTTGGGCGTCGCGCTGGCACAGGCGGCGGTGGCGCCGGTTCCGAGGGGCAAAAGGGCGTCCTTCCTGCGCGTGACCGCGATGGTCTGGCGCCAGGGGGCGGTGCTGGCGCTGGGCACGGCGCCGCAGGCGGTGCTGGGGAGCTTCGTAGCCCTCTACTTCGCAAGCCGCGGCTGGGAGGGCGCGGGGCTGAGCCTGACGGGGTTCGGGATCGGGTTCATCCTGGTGCGGCTGTTCCTCTCGCATCTGCCGGACCGCTTCGGCGGGCGGCGGGTTGCTGCCTGGTCGCTAGTGGCGGAGACCATGGGGCAGGCGCTGCTCTGGGGCGCGCCGAACGCGCCGCTGGCGCTACTGGGCGCCACGCTGACCGGTGCGGGATTCTCACTGATCTTCCCGGCCATGGGGGTAGAGGTGGTGCGGCGCGTGCCTGATTCGAGCCGCGGCCTGGCCATCGCCAGCTTCTCGATCTTCCTGGACATGGCGCTCGGGCTTTCGGCGCCGCTGGCGGGGCTGGTGGTGGGGGTGGGCGGCTATCCCGCCGTGTTCCTGGCTGGTGGGCTGGGATGCCTTGCCGGGGTGCTGCTGCTGATCGGGCGGGAGAAGCCAGCCGCCTGAAACGCAAAAGGCGGCGGATTGCTCCGCCGCCCCGCGTTCAGGACTTCCAGATCGTTCAGGCCACCGCGTCAGCTCACCGCGAGGCGGCGCTCGACGATCTGGCTCTTCATGTTCTTCTGCAACTTCTCGAAGGCACGAACCTCGATCTGCCGCACCCGCTCGCGCGAGATATTATACTGCTGCGACAGCTCCTCGAGCGTGGTTGGCTCATCCTTGAGCCGACGCTCGATCAGGATGTGCCGCTCGCGGTCGTTCAGCGAGCTGAGGGCGTTGTTGAGCAGGTCACGGCGGTTGGACATGTCCTCCCGGTCCGCGAGCTCGGTCTCCTGGTTCTCGCTCTCATCCACCAGCCAGTCCTGCCACTCGCCCTCGCTGTCGGAGCGGATGGGCGCGTTCAGGCTGTTGTCCGGGCTGGCCAAGCGGCGGTTCATGGACACGACGTCCTGTTCCGGCACCTGCAGCACGCGGGCGATCTTCTCCACCTGCTCGGGCTTCAGGTCGCCCTCCTCGAGGGCGGCCATCTGGCCCTTCAGCCGGCGCAGGTTGAAGAACAGCTTCTTCTGCGCGGCGGTGGTGCCCATCTTCACAAGCGACCAGGAGTGCAGGATGTACTCTTGGATTGCGGCGCGGATCCACCACATAGCATAGGTGGCCAGGCGGAAGCCGCGGTCCGGATCGAACCGCTTCACCGCCTGCATCATGCCGACATTGCCCTCGGAGATCAGCTCGCCGACCGGCAGGCCGTAGCCGCGGTAGCCCATGGCGATCTTCGCGACGAGGCGCAGATGCGAGGTGACGAGCTTGTGCGCGGCGCCTTCATCCTGGTTGTCGCGCCAGCGCTTGGCGAGGTTCAGCTCCTCCTCGGGAGCCAGCATGGGAAACTTGCGGATCTCCTGCAGGTAGCGGGAGAGATTGCCCTCGGGGGCCATGGGGATCATCGAAGTGGAAGCCATGGACGCATCTGCCTCCTGAACCGGCCGGGCTGCCCCCGGGAGTTGGCGGGCGCGCGAACGGTCGAAAAAGCGGCACGAAGGATCCGTGCCTCACTCTCGCGCGCTGGGCCCTGAGCCCTTTTAGAACGCCCGCCCTCTCCAAGGTTTTCTCGCTCGCGAGTGGAGAGTGACGGAAGTTCGTCGTGGCGCCCTTGCGTGGCACCCTGCGGCGAAGCTGGAGAGCTTGTAATCTATTGCCTGCTCGAATGCAAGGAAAACCCGACTGATACGGTCGGGTTACACGGCGTCATCCAGGGTTGCGATAAGCGCCGCCATATCGGCGGGAAGCGGGGATTCAAAGGATAGGGGCTGCCCGGTGACGGGGTGGCGGAAGCCCAGTGACTGGGCATGCAGCGCCTGCCTTGGAAAGGCCAGCAAGGCGTCACGTGTGCCAGCTGGGAGGCCACGGGCGGCCGCCGGGGTGCGGCGGAGATAGACCGGATCCCCCACCAGCGGATGGCCGATATGCGCCATGTGCACGCGGATCTGATGGGTGCGGCCGGTGGACAGGCGGCAGCGGACAAGGGCGCAGGCGGCGCCCCAGGCGCGTTCGGTGGCGTAGTGGGTGAGTGCGTGCTTGCCACGTGCGACCACGGCCATGCGCTTACGATCTGCCGGGTGGCGCCCGATCGGCTCCTCCACGCTGCCCGAAATGGGGGAGGGCGTGCCCCAGGTGAGGGCGAGGTAGCTGCGCTCCAGGTCGCGCTCTGCGAAGGCGGTGGAGAGGGCGTGGTGGGCGGTCTCGGACTTGGCGACGACCATGACGCCGCTCGTGTCCTTGTCGAGCCGGTGAACGATGCCTGGGCGCTTCTCGCCGCCGATTCCCGAGAGTTCCTCCCCAGCATGGGCGAGGATGGCATTGACCAGCGTGCCGTCGGCATGGCCGGGGGCAGGGTGGACGACGAGGCCTGCCGGCTTGTCCAGGACGATGAGATGCGCGTCCTCGAAGAGGATGGTCAGGTTCATTGCCTGTGGAAGGGGGGTGGCGGGCTCCGGGGGCGGGACCTGGAGCGTGTAACGGACGCCGGGGCGGAGGGATTCGGAGGGGTCCGTGGTGGGCTTTCCATCCCGCGCTGCATGGCCGGCTTCAACCAGTGCCTTGACGCGGGAGCGGGAGAGACCGCCCATGCCGGCGAAGGCCCGGTCCAGCCGGTTCCCCGCCTGTTCGGCGGTGGCGGTGAATTCCAGGGTTTCTGCCAAGGTAGCGGAGGGTTCTGTGCGCGCGCTCAAGGTTCTTGTCGTCGGAATGGGGGTGCTGATTGTTGCCGCCAGCGTGGCGTTGGTTGTGATGATCGTGCAGCGCGCCGGCAAGGCCATTCCCACGGCTCCTTCCGGCCCACCCGTGGAAATGTCGCTCGGGCAGCCGGCGGGCAGCCGGATTGGAGGCATCGCATCCGGTGCCGAGGGGCGGGTGGCCGTATGGGTGCAGCGGGCGGATGGGGACCGGCTGTTGATCGTGGACACGCGCAGCGGGCGAGCTCTGGGCGAGATCCGGCTGGGCGAATGAGGCATCTCGCGGCGCGCTTGGGAGCGATTCCAGGCGCGTCCGGATGGGGCGCGAAAAAGAGTTCAAAAATTCGCGCCGCCCCGGCTTGATCGCCCCGGCCAAGGCGGATAGAAGCCCGCCCACAGGCAACGACGTCCCCATCGTCTAGAGGCCTAGGACACCGCCCTCTCACGGCGGTAACAGGGGTTCGAATCCCCTTGGGGACGCCAATTTGCTTTGGCTCACAAGATCAGTGGTTTGAATGGCGCCTTCCTTCTTCGGGAACGGCGCCGAATTTGCAATTGTCACCTTGGTTGCCAGCGCCTTCCGCCGAGCCTTCGCGGCTGCGCGTCCTGTCAGTCCGGTCGCGGGACTGATTTCCTGCTGCCTCGTCCTTGTCGATAATTCCCTGACGCGGTTCTCCAGCTTCTCCGAAACCTGCTTGCTCAGAAGATGCTTCCCCTGCCGGCCCTTCTGCCGCGAGAAGGTGGCGGCCACGGGCTACAGCACCACCAGCGGCTGGCGGAACGCACGCAGCTGAGGTGACCTCAGGGTGACGCCGGAGCAGATGCTGGCGGAGAAGTTTCGCGTATGCGCCAAGTCCTGCTGCTTTCCTGGGTCCTTTCTGGCTTGCTGGCAGGCGCCGGCCTGTTTTTCCTCGGAATGGAGGGGCCGGCTAACTGGGTCTGGGTGGCGGCTGCGCTGCCCATTGCAGCGCATGTCGCGAGCGGCGTGATTCGGGCGCTGGCCGGCGGCCAGTTGGGTGTCGATGTCATTGCCCTGGCGGCGATCCTTGGCGCGACGCTGTTGGACGAAGCCGCCGCGGCCGCGGTGATCGGGCTTATGGTCGCCAGCGGCGAGGCCCTCGAGGGCTGGGCCGAAGGCCGCGCCAAGCGAGCACTTGCTGACCTCATGGCCCGTGCCCCGCGCTGGGCCATGTGGGTAACGCCGGAGGGAAGCCAGGAGGTCGCAGTGGAAGCTATCCGGCCCGGCGACATTCTTTTGGTCCGGCCGGGGGAGACGGTGGCAGCAGATGGCGTACTGCAGGACCAGATTGCGACGCTCGACGAAAGCGCCCTGACGGGTGAGCCTATCCCGGTAAGCCTCACTGCGGGCGCGAGCCTGCGTAGCGGCGCGGTGAATGCCGGCATGGCCTTCCGGATGCGCGCCACTTCCGATGCCGGGGCAAGCACCTATGCCGCCATTCTCCGCCTGACCCAGGCGGCCGCCGCGGAACGGCCGCCCCTGGCGCGGCTTGCCGACCAATGGGCGCTCGGCTTTGTCGGGCTTACCCTGCTGATGGCGGGTGGCGCCTGGATACTGTCGGGAGATCCCGTGCGTGCGCTCTCGGTCCTTGTCGTAGCAACACCCTGCCCGCTGATCCTTGCTGCTCCGATTGCTCTGGTTGCTGGCATCAGCCGGGCGGCCCGGCGGGGCATCATCGTGAAAGGTGGAGGTGCGTTGGAGCGGTTAGGGCGCATCCGCACGGTGTTGTTTGACAAGACAGGAACCTTGACGCCAGGCCGGCCACAACTGGTCACGATCGAGGCCGATCCGTCGGTCGGCCGGGAGAGGGCGCTGTGCCTAGCCGCCAGCCTTGCCCAGGGTTCCACCCACCCTGCCTCCCGTGCCCTCGTCGCCGCAGCACGGGCGCGCGGGGTTCAGCTTCTTCCGCCGGAGCAAATCGAGGAAACCGCAGGCGGCGGTATCTCCGGAATATTGGAGGGACAGCCTGTTGTTCTGGGTAGCGAAACATTCTTGCGGGAGCGGGGCATTGCCCCTGCCGGGCAATGGGGCGCTGTGACCACCGTTGGAACGGCCGTGGGTTCCGTGGCCTGGCTCGCAATTGGTGGGCGGCCTGTGGCGGCTTTCATGATGGCGGATGGGCTCCGGCCCGAGGCGGCTCGCGCGATGCGTCGGTTGCGGGCCCAGGGCGTCGCACGGCTTGTCATGGTGAGCGGGGATCGTGAGGCAGCCGCGGCGCCGATTGGCGCTGCCCTGCGCCTCGATGCCGTGTTGGCCGACCGCAGTCCGGCGGAGAAGATCGCGGTGGTCCGGGAGGAGCGGGCGCGGGCACCCTGCGCCATGGTCGGCGACGGGGTGAACGATGCACCGGCGCTCGCGATGGCTGATGTCGGGATCGCCATGGGTGCACAGGGCACCGCTGCGGCGGCCGAAGCCGCGGATATAGTCTTGATAGTGGACCGATTGGATCGCATCGCCGAGGCGGTGGCGATCGCACGCCGATCGCGCCGGATCGCCCTGGGTGCCATTGGTTTTGGGATGGGGCTTTCCGGACTGGCCATGGCCGCCGCTGCCGGAGGGCTGCTGACGCCACTGGCAGGCGCCTTCTTGCAGGAAGGGATCGACGTCGCTGCCATTCTTTTCGCACTGACTGCGCTGTGGCGGGGCGGTGAGGAGGAAGCACCCCGCAGCGTGCCAGCTGAGGCGGGCTTGGCAGAGCGCCTGGCCGAGCATGACGGTCTCAAACAATTGCTGGAGCGGCTGCGGGAAGCGGGCGATGCCATCTCGTCCGATCCGGCGACGCTGCGGGTCCTTGAAACGCTGGAGAAAAGGCTGCGCGCAGAGCTTCTGCCACATCAGAGAAAAGAGGAACAGGTTCTATACCCGGCTGCTGCCGCGCGGCTCGGCGGGCAAGACCCGATGGGGCCGCTGGTCCGCATGCATACGGAAATCGAAGCCTTGGTGGATCGGTTGTCGGCCCTCATTAGGGTCGCGCGGGGGGAAGGCGGCTGGGCTGCCGCTGCACCCGAGTTCCGGCGCGTGATCTTTGCGCTGGAAGCACTGCTGGCACTACACCTCGCGGCGGAGGAGGAGGTCCTGGCAGAGTTGACGGAGCCTCCCCTTGCGCTGACGGACATGCCTGTAGCGAAGAGCTGACTTGGTGTGCAGAAGCAAGGGCGTGTCCGGGGCTGGGTATTGTCAACTTATCTGACGACAGGGTGGGCTTTGCCCGGTCACGCAAGAAGTACGAGCTCAGGATGCGAACTGGGCGAACATCTCCAGTCGCCGGACCGGAAGGCCGGTGCGGCAGCCCCAACCCGGGATAGCGCTTGGCAGATGGAACCAGAGCGGCGAACGAGGCGGTGCCTGCACCATTACGCCCAGGACTGCGTGGCTAGGCTGCGACGCTCTCACGCAAGGCATCAATCAGGGCTGCGGCAGCTGGGGAGAGGGAGCGGCCGGTACGGTGTACCACCACGATTTCTCGCGCCAGGTCCGGCTGCAGCCTCCGTCTGGCCAGTTCCGGGGCGATGCGCAGTTCAACGGCCGTAGAGGGCAGGAGAGCGATACCGAGGCCCGCCTGCGCCATCCCGACGAGAGTGCTGGTGTGGACCGCCTGCTGGAAAGGCGTGAGGCGAAGCCCCTTCGCTGCAAAGGCGTCATCCAGGACGCGCCAGACGGAGGTATTGGATTCCAGCAGCAGCAGGGATTCCCGCGCCAGTGCCTCCAGGGGAATGCGGCGCCGTGAAGCCAGGGGGTGGTCCGCGGGCAGGATGGCGAGCAGGTGGTCCTGGAACAAGGGCTCCCGCGCCAGATCGGGGCCTGGCGGCGGGCCGCTGGCAATGCCGATATCCACCATCTCCGCCCGCACCATGTCGTGGATCCGTCCGGTCACCGCCTCCTGCAACTGCACGCGCAGCTCCGGGTGGCGCTCACGCATCCGCAGCATGGCGCTGGGCAGGAGGCTGGAGGCGACGGAGGGGAGCGCCGCCAGCCGCACCGTGCCGCGCCGGCGGGCGGCTAGGTCCCGCACGTTCTCCAGCGTGTGGTCGAGGTCGCGCAACTGCACCTCCAGGACCCGCGCCAGTTCCAGGCCGGCCGCCGTCGGCTCCACGCCCTGAGGGGTGCGGTCCAGCAGGCGCAATCCCAGCGCCACCTCCAGCTGGCGGATCTGCACGGTCAGCGCCGGCTGGGTGACGTGGAGCAAGCCCGCGGCCCGGGTGAAGGAGCGGTGGCGCGCGATGGCAAGGAAGGCGCGCAGGCCCTTCAGGGTTACGTCCATAAAGAAATTTTATCGAGCGAGAACAAGTTTTCAATTGCCTTATCATGGCTGGGCTTCCAGCCTTTGTGGCACTGAATGCAAGAGCCTGCTGCAGCAGGCCGCTTGAGGAGACCGATCCAGTGCCGGCAATCCCGATTCCGGTGGCCGAGGTGCGCCGCTTCTTCCTGCGCGCCGAAGATGTCACGCCCTACAGCCCCGCCAACCATACCGGCACCAGTAACCGCCGCGTCATCGCTCCCGAGACAGTGGGCGCGACGCAGATGGAAGTGCTGATCGGCACGATTGAGCGCGGCAATGGCGCGCTGCCGCACGCGCATCCGACGTTGGAGCAGACCTGCTACATCATGGAGGGCCGCGCGCTGGTGGAGGTGGGCGGCGAGAGCCGTGAGGTCGGCCCTGGCGACTTCTGCTTCTTCCCGATCGGGGTTGAGCACGTCGTCACCGTGACGAGCGAGCAGCCGCTGAAGCTCATGGTGATCTACGCGCCGCCCTATGGCGAGGACCCGGCCAAGGTGACGCGCCGCGCAGGAGGGCACGGGTGATGCGCCGTCGCACTCTCCTCGGCGCAGCCGTTGCCACGCTGGCACTGCCCGCTATTCGCCCTTCTTTTGCGCAGGGCTGGCGCCCCACCCGCCCGATCACCATGGTGGTGCCTTTCGCCGCAGGCAGCGGCACGGATGCGGGCGCGCGCATCCTGGCGCAGGTGATGAGCGAGGCGCTGGGCGGCGGCGCCATAGTCGTGGACAACCGCGCGGGTGCCAACGGTTCCATCGCAGCTGGCTATGTCGCGCGGGCGGAGCCGGATGGGCACACACTCTTCGTCACCACCAACACCACGCACTCCGCCAACCCCGCGTTGCTGAAGCGTCTGGACTACGACCCGGTGGCGGACTTCGCCCCTATCGCGCGGGTGGGGAACCTCCCTTTTATGCTGGTGGTTGGCGAGAACTCGCCGGTGAAGGACGCGAAGGGGTTCCTGGAAATGGCGCGGCAACGACGCGGCCAGATGAGCTATGCCAGCGGCAACAGCACGGGCATCGTGGCCGGTGCCACCATGGCGCGGCTGGCGGGCACGGAGATGCTGCACGTGCCCTACCGCTCCACCCCGCCTGCCATCACCGACGTGATCGCCGGGCGGGTGGACTGCATGTTCGTGGACATCGCGGCGGGGCTGGGCAACCTGCGCGCGGGCAAGCTGCGCAACCTTGGCATGTCCACAAAGGATCGTTCGCGACTGATGCCCGATACGCCCACGCTGGCCGAGGCGGCGTTGCCGGGCTTTGACATCACCTCCTGGAACGGCGTCTTCGCACCGGCCCGCACGCCTGCCCCGGTGATCGAGGCGCTGAACGCTGCTATCCGCGGCCCGATCGAGCGGCCGGAGGTGAAGCAGCGCTTCGCCGAAATCGGCTTCGACGCCTTCTCTGGCACGCCGCAGGAACTGGGGGATTTCGTGAAGCAGCAGATCGTCGTCTGGCGCGAGATGGTCGAGGCGGCGGGCATCCCGAAGGAGTGACAGGCTTGCCTCCTGCCGGCCCGCTGGCCGGAATTCGGGTACTGGACTGCTCCTCCGTGGTGATGGGCCCCTATGCCGCCCGCCTTCTGGCGGACCAAGGGGCGGAGGTGCTGAAGGTGGAGCCGCCGGAGGGCGACGTGCTGCGCCGAGCCGGCCAGGGCGGCGCCATGTTCGCCCATCTTAACCGTGGCAAGCGCGCCGTCGCGCTGGACCTCAAGGCGCCTGAGGGGCAGGCTGCGCTACGGCGCCTGGCGGCGGGAGCGGACGTACTGCTGCACAACATGCGGGCCGATGCCGCCACGAGGCTTGGCCTGAGACGCGAGGCGCTGCGCGAGGTGAACCCGCGGCTGATCGTGGCGAGCGCGGTGGGCTATGGCGCGGGCGGCCCCTATGAGGCGCGCCCCGCCTATGACGACCTGATACAGGCGGCAAGCGGCCTGGCCGATATCATGGGCCGTGTCTCCCCGGACGGAGAACCGCGCTACGTGCCGCTGACGCTGAGCGACCGGGTCGTGGGCATCCAGCTCGCCCAGGCCATCACCGCCGCGTTGTTTGCGCGTGAGCGGGGGGCAGAGGGCACGGAGATCGAGGTGCCCATGTTCGAGACCTTCGCCGATCTGGTACTGGGCGATCACCTCGGCTGGCTCAGCTTCGAGCCACCGCGCGGCGGGCCGCATTACCCGCGGCTGATGACGCCGCAGCGGCGGCCCTACCGCACCCGCGACGGCCACATCGCCGTGTTGCTTTACAACGACGCGCACTGGCACCGCTTCTTTCGTGCCGTGGGGCGGGAGGCGGAAATGGAGGCCGACCCCCGGCTGCGGGACCATGCCGGGCGGACCGTCAACTTCCACCATGCCTATGGGATGGTCGGGGAGATCCTGGCAGAGCGCGGCACGGCGGAGTGGCTGCGGCTGCTCTGCAGCCTGGACATCCCCGCTGCGCCGGTGAACGGGGTGGAGGCTCTGCTGGAGGATCCGCACCTGCACGCCGTAGGCTTCTGGCGCGAAGCGCCGCTGCCAAATGGCGGCACGCTGCGTTCCACCGCGCCGGTGGGCCGCTGGGCCGGACAGCCGGAGACCCCGTTGCGGCCTCCGCCAGAATTGCCCGGCAACGATCCCGAGGAGGCCACATGGATTTCGCGCTGACCGAAGAGCAGGAGGCGGTTCGCGAAGCCGTCTCCCGCATCTGTGCCCGCTTCGGGGACGATTACTGGCTGGAGCGCGACCATACGGGCGACTTCCCGGTGGAACTGCATCAGGCGCTGGCCGCCGATGGCTGGCTGGGCATCTGCATGCCGGAGGAGTACGGCGGCGCGGGTCTCGGCATCTCCGAGGCGGCGATCATGATGCAGGCCATTTCCCAGTCCGGCGCGGGGATGAGCGGCGCCTCCGCCGTGCACATGAACATTTTCGGGCTGCAGCCCGTGGTGGTGTTCGGCACGGACGATCAGCGGCGCCGCATGCTGCCACCGCTGATCGCCGGCAAGGAGCGCGCCTGCTTCGCGGTGACGGAGCCGAACACCGGCCTGGACACCACGCGGCTGCGCACGCGCGCGGAGCGGTGCGGCAGCAAGTATGTTGTGAACGGGCAGAAGGTATGGATATCGACCGCAGGCGTTGCGGAAAAAATCCTGATCCTGGCCCGCACCACTCCGCTGGAGGAAGTTCGCAAGCCCACTGAGGGCCTGTCCCTGTTCTACACCGATCTTGACCGCAGCCGGATTGAAGTGCGCCCGATCGACAAGATGGGACGCAAGGCCGTGGATTCGAACCAGGTTTTCTTCGACAATCTGGAGGTGCCCGAGGAAGACCGCATCGGCGAGGAGGGGCGCGGTTTCGAGTACATCCTGCACGGCTTGAACCCCGAGCGTATTCTGATCGCCGCCGAGGCGCTGGGCCTGGGATTCATCGCCATTGAGCGCGCCGCGAGCTACGCGAAGGAGCGCATCGTGTTTGGCCGCCCCATTGGACAAAATCAGGCGATCCAGCACCCGCTGGCGGAGTGCTGGATGCGGCTGGATTCCGCCCGGTTGAGCGTGATGCAGGCGGCTTGGCGCTACGACAAGGGCCTGTCCTGCGGTGCCGAGGCAAATATGGCGAAGTACCTTGCCGCCGAGGCCGGCTTCGCCGCCTGCCAGCAGGCGGTGATGACCCATGGCGGCTTCGGCTACGCGAAGGAGTACCATGTGGAGCGCTACATGCGGGAGGTGATGATCCCCCGCATTGCACCTGTCAGCCCGCAACTCATCCTCTGCTTCATCGCAGAGAAGGTGCTGGGGCTACCGAAGTCATACTGATCTCAGTGGTTCATCCGGCATGTGGTCCTCCACAGGATCCATGGGTGGCGCCTGTGACAACGGCCATGGCCGGGAACTTTCGCCAGCCGCACGTATCTGCTCGCCGCTGGTCAAAGCGTTCGACGGCAAAGGGAGGGCTCCTGTAGGGTAGAGCGACAAGAACTGCCGGCACAGCTCCGTCGATCTCAGGTGAATGACGGAGCGCCGGCAGAAGAATCTGGGAGAGACATCTGATGAAGATCTTCGCATCTGCTGGACCGGTTTTGGCGCGCCGTGCGGCCCTGGCATTGGGCGCCGCGGCGATTAGCCCGGCCATCAAGAGAAGCGAGGCCCAGACCTCGAATTACCCGACGAGGCCCGTCAAGATCGTCGTTCCCTATACGCCTGGAGGCTTCACTGACCTTTCCGCCCGGCTGGTGGCGGAGTCGCTTTCGAAGGTGCTGGGGCAGCCGGTGGTGGTGGAGAACCGGCCAGGCGCAAACAGCATCCTCGGTGCCGGCCTCGTGGCCTCCAGTGCGCCGGACGGCTACACCTTCCTCATGGTGCTGCCAGCCCATGCCGCAAATGCGACTCTGCAGGCGGGCAAGCTGCCCTTCGATCCGGTGAGCAGCTTCGCGCCGGTCTCGCTTGTCGCGACATCACCATTGGTCCTGGCGAGCGGCAAGCGCATGCCGGCAACGCTGCGGGAGTTCATCGATTACGCCAGGGCGCGGGAGGGCGCGATCAGCTATGGATCGAGTGGCATTGGCTCGACCGCACATCTCGCGATGGAGTTGCTCCAGATCCGCACGGGGCTCAAGATGATGCACGTTCCTTATCGAGGCACGCAGCCCGCCCTTCAGGATCTGATGGCCGGCAATATCGGCGCGATGTTCGACGTTAACTCCGCAATGGGAGCGCAATTCGAAGCGGGCAATATCCGTGCGCTTGGCGTCGCGAGTGCGGAGCGGGTGTCCTTCGCGCCCAGCATCCCGACTTTCGCGGAGCAGGGAGTCGCGGATTTTACCGCCAGCACCTGGTCCATGCTGTTGGCGCCTGCGGGAACTCCGAAGCCAATCATGGACCGGGTCTCGTCGGAGGTAAGCAAGATCATCCGCGAGCCGGCCATGGTGGCGAAGCTTAGAGAGATGGGTCTTCTGGCGGAAGGACGTGGCCCAGAGGAGACGGGTGAATTCCTCAATTCAGAAGTCACGCGCTGGGCATCCGTCATCCGCACGGGTGGTGTGACGGTCGAATAAGATCGAGCGCCGCGCGCAGTGCTGGTGCGATGGGCGCATGGGCACTGCGTGGGATGTGGCCAGTGACGCCGTGTCCCTGGCTTCCGACGAGGCCGGCTACATCACAGGCGTGATCCTGCCAGTGGACGGTGGTCTTCTGGAGAAGCGCGGCTGATGCATCCCGGCTTTTCTGGAAGGGAACGAAACCTTCCTGGTCCTGGCTTACTGGATGGTTGGGAGGGAAGGCCGGCAATGGCATCTTGATATGTAAAACGATCACTTTACAATGCCCGCATGAACAAGCGAGCGGATATTGTCGCGGGCGCTGCCGGCGCTTTTGAGATCGATGGATTCCGGGGCGTCGGCGTTGACAAGGTGCTGGCGCCCTCGGGCGCTTCCACCCGTACGCTGTACAAGCATTTCGGCTCCAAGGATGCGCTGGTCCTTGCCGTTCTCGAGGAGCGGCATCGTCGCTTCCGGGAGCGTCTCGAGGTTGCTACGGGAAGCGCCGATGCCGTGGCCGCCCTGTTCGACACGCTCCGGCACTGGCTGGAGGAGCATGGCGCGCGGGGATGCATGCTCCTGCGCGCCCGGGCCGAGTATTCGGAAGCGAATGAAGAGATCGTCGCTCTCGTCCGCCGGCAGAAGGACGAGTTCCGCCGCATGATCGCCGCCCGTGTGGAAGCCACGCTTGGACGCAGCGACCACAGGCTCGCGACGCAAATATGGATTCTTTTCGAGGGAGCCACGGCGGCGGCAAGTGTCTCCGATCTTTCGGTCGTCGATGAGGCAAAGGCGGCTGCTGCTTCGCTTCTCCACGCAGCGCAGGGAAGCGCATCTTGAAAGGTGGCCGCCATCTCATCGCCGCCGCCTTCGCGCTGACGGCCTTGTCCTATGGGCTGGCCCGCTTCGCCTATGGCCTTCTTCTGCCGCAGATCCGTGAGGATCTTTCGCTCGGCGCGCCGGCGGCCGGGTGGATTGGTGGCAGTGCCTTCGCGGCCTATTGCGTCGGCATCGTCTTCGCCTCCATGGCGGGCGTGAAGTTCGGGGAGCGAGCCATGGCCATGCTCGCGGGCCTTGCCGCGACAGCCGGCGTGGGGCTCGTCGCCCTTGCACCCTCCGTACCAGTGCTAGGGGCTGCCATTGCGCTTGCCGGCCTCAGCACGGGCTTCGCCTCACCACCGCTTGCATCGGCTGTCTCGCAGGTATTTGACGCACCCGCACGCCCGAGAGCGAACGGAATGATCAATGCCGGAACGGCGGCAGGGATCATACTCTCGGGCCTTGGCGCGATGAGCTTTGCGGCGGCCTGGCGCGAGCTTTACGCGCTGTTTGCCCTGATTGGCGCGGCGGTGACGGCGTGGCTGTGGTTCGCGTTGCCGAAAGGCTCGCCAGAGCGGGAGGCCAATGGCTTTCCGTCGCAGCAACTGGCGAGGCCGGGCCTCGCCGGCCTGTGCGCGGCAGCCTTTCTGATGGGCGTATCAAGCACCGCGATCTGGACCTTCGGTGCCGACATGCTCCGCAACGAGTTCAGCTTCTCGGCAGCGCATATCGCCATCGCCTGGATCACGCTCGGTCTCGGGGGGCTTGCGGGCTCTTCGACCGGCATTCTCGTCGCTCGCTTCGGGATTGGCGTGCTTCACCGTGTGGTGCTTCTTGGCATAGCTCTTTGCTATGGGATGTTCGCAGCCGCCACAGTGGCCCCACTGCTCGCTTTCGCGGCGATGGCCCTGTTCGGGACCGCCTATATCATTTCAAGCGGCGTCCTGCTGATCCGGGGTACCGCGCTTCTTCCTGACCGCCCTGACCTGGGACTTGCCATCCCGTTTCTGGCGATTGCTGTTGGCCAGACGGTTGGCGCGCCGCTCTTTGGCGCTGTACTCGACAGAGCCGGTCCCTGGATCGCGCTGACGCTGTTTGGCGCGATTGCGTGCGGGGCGATGTTCTGGAGCATGGAGGAATCCGCTCCTCGCCAGGGATAGGATGCATTGAGCGCGGCTGTGAGGCTTGGATTGAGTTGGAGCCAGACGAACTCAAATTGAATTCAGCTGCCCAAGTGCCGCAACCAGCGCAGTGAGCGACACCGGCTTTTCCAAACGCAGAACGTCGCTGAAGCGGGAGTCGATCGCCCCCCGGTCGTAGCCGGTGGTGAACAGGAAGGGGGTGCCAGCTGCGCGCAGAGCCTCAGCGGCGACATAGACCTTCTCGCTCCCCAGATCCACATCCAGCAAGGCCAGATCCGGCTTCGCTTCCTCCAGCGCCTCAAGTGCCTCGGAAACCCTGGGAACGGGCCCGATCACCGTTCCGCCCAGCCGCTCCACCAACTCGCACATCTCCTCGGCGATCAGATACTGGTCCTCGACAATGAGGACGGAGCAACCGGCCAGAGGAGAGGAGTGATGGCTGGCGGACATCAGGGCACTTCCGTCACCGAAGTGGCGGGTTCGGGCATGTCAGCTTCATTCAGCGCAACTTCATCCAACGCGATCACATGGCGCCCGAGAGGCAGTTCCACCGTGCAGATCACGCCATCCTGGGTGAATTCCAGCGCGGTGCTCGCGCCCAGGTCATAGGGCAGGCCGCTCTCGATCAGCCGGCGGCCGAAGCCGGTGCGGGGCGGCTCGCCCTCCGGCAGCGCCACCCCACGTTCCCGCCATACGAAGGTGAGGCGCCCCCCGCTGCTCGTGTTCATGATGCGCCAGCGCACGCTCAGCCGGCCGCCGGGCTGGGAGAACGCGCCGTATTTCACGGCATTGGTCCTCAACTCGTGGATCGCGAGGGACAAGGCCTCTGCCGCTTTGTCCTTCAGAAGAATGGGAGGGCCGGCGATCACCGCCTGCTCGCCATCCTGGCTGGTGCTGACGGCCAGCTCGTTGCGCAGCAGTTCGTCCAGGCGCAGGCCAACGGCGCCACGATTGGCGAGCAGGCCCTGCGTGCGGGCCAGGGCATCAAGCCGCCCGGAGAAGCTGTCGCTGAATTCCTCCAGCGTCTGGGAATTGTTGAGCGAACGGGCTGCAATGTTGCGCACCACCGCCAGGATGTTCTTCACCCGGTGCTGCAGCTCCGCCAGCAGAAGCAATTGATGCCCCTCCGCGCGGCGCCGCGCATCCACGTCCTGCAGCACGCCCAGTAGCCTGCCATCGGTGCGCGTCCCGCTCAGGCGCACCCAGATCTCCCCCCGCGAGCCCATCATGCGCACTTCCAGGTCCAACGAGGCCTGCTTGCTGCGCGTGGCTTCAAAGGTAGTCGCCAGCCGCTCCCGGTCCTCCGGATGGGTGGTGGCGATCAGAGCCTCAAGCGTCTGCGGCGGGGGAAAGCTGAAGGCCGTCTCGAAGCCGTCTGAATGAGTGAACTGGCCGCTGGCCAGATCCATCTCCCAAATGGTGATCCGGGCGGCGGTGGTGGCGAGCCGCGTGCGTTCCTCCGCCGTCTGCCGGGCTGCCTGGGCCACCGTGGTCGCGGTGATGTCCAGGAAGGTGAGCACGGTGCCGGCGATGAAATTGTCCACGCTGCGATAGGGCAGCACGCGAACCAGATAGCGGTTGTGCCCCGGCGCGCCGATCTCCCGCTCGATGGTGGATAGGGTGCGCAGCACGCGCCGCACATCCTCCTCCAGATCGGGATACGGTACGCGGGAGGCAATATGGGCGATCGGCCGGCCCAGATCGCTCTCGATGAGGTGGAACACCTCGGACATGCTCGGGGTGAAGCTCTTCACACGCAGCTCATTGTCGAGAAAGAGCGTCGCGATCTGCGTGGATTCGAGGAGGTTCTTCAGGTCGCTGTTGGTGCGCGCCAGCTCGCCCACGCGGTGCGCCAGCTCGCCATTGACCGTCTGCAGTTCTTCATTGACGGATTGCAGCTCCTCCTTGGAGGTTTCCAGCTCCTCCTTGGAGGTTTCCAGCTCCTCATTGGCGGATTGCAGTTCCTCGTTGATCGATTGGTATTCCTCGTTGGAGGATTTCAGCTCCTCATTGGTGCTCTCCAGCTCCTCGATCGTTGCCTGCAGGCGGTCCTTGACGACCCTCAGCTCGTTTTCCAACCGGTTCACATGCTCGTCGCGCAGCACGGATGGATCGAGGGGACGGTCCTCGCCGCCATGGCCCGGATCAGCGCCATAGTCCTGGAACAGGACAACGAAGCTGGTTGTTTCCTGCTCGGAATCAGCCAGCGGCTCCACCGTCAGCCCGACCTTGCGCGCCTCTCCATCGGTGCCCATGCGCAGCGGCGCCACGCGCGCGGTCTTGCGGTCCGACGCCGCCCGATGAAGCGCCGCGCGCAGGTCCAGCCGCAGGTCGCGATGCACCAGGTTGAGCAGGTTGAGATTCGCCACCCCGCTGGACGGATCCAGGAAGGGGCCGGTGCGCCCGGAGAAGTTCAGCACCTGATACTCGTCGTCGGTAACGACATAGGCCGGGGCATAGCGCTCCACCACACGTTCCGCCCGCTTGCTGAGCATGGTGCCCGCCCCATAGCGCGGCGGCGCGGTTGGCTCACCGCTGACGCGCCGCAGCTCGGAGCGGGCGGTGAGGGGGAATTCCGGCAGGATGCGGGAGGGGGTCTCCTGGCGCTGAAAGATGCGATGCTTGCGGTCGAGCGGCTGGAACAGCTTCGGATGGCGGCTGACATTCTCCGAAGGGCCCAGAAAGAGATAGCCGCCTGGCCGCAGGGCGAAGTGGAAGAGCGGGATGACGCGCTCCTGCAGATCCGCGTTGAGATAGATCAGCAGATTCCGGCAGGAGATCAGGTCCACGCGGGAGAAGGGTGCGTCCTTGATGACGTTGTGCTGCGAGAAGACGCACATTTCCCGCAGGTCCTTGTGGATGCAGTAGGTGCCTCCCTCCTTGATGAACCAGCGCGCCAGGCGTTCGGGCGGTACATCCTTCACGATCGTGTCCTGGTAGCGGCCGGTGCGGGCCACGGCCAGGGCGCGGGCATCGATGTCGGTTGCGAAGATCTGCACATGCGGGGGCGAGTCCATGGCGGAGGTCGCCTCCCTGATGAGCATGGCCAGGGAATAGGCTTCCTCTCCCGTGGAGCAACCGAGCACCCAGACCCGCAGCGGTTCCTCGGGCCGGCGATCCTTCAGGATCTCGGGGATCACCTGCCGTTCCAGCACCTCGAACTCGGCCGGGTCTCTGAAGAACTGGGTGACGCCGATCAGCAGGTCCTGGAAAAGGTCCTGCACCTCGTCCGGGTTGTTGCGAAGACGTTCTGTGTAGGCATCGACATTGTCGATCTGCACCACATGCATGCGGCGCTGGATACGGCGGAGGAAGGTGTTGGCCTTATAGCCGTTGAAGTCGTGGCCGGTGCGGTTGCGCAGGATGGTGGCGATGGCCGGGAGCCGGCTCTCCCCCCCGGCCAGTATTACCTTCGTCTCCTGGCTTTCCACCGTCTCGCGCAGATGGACGACGAGCTTCATGAGGCGGGCGGGGATCTTTTCCAGCGGCACGCGGATATCCGCCATGCCCGCCGCCCCGTCGATATCTACCGGGTCCGGTTCGGGATGGTCTGGCTCCGCCTCCGCCAGCGCCAGTCCGCCGCATTCCTTCAGCCGGGCGACACCGAGGCTGCCTGCGTGCTTCACCGCGGCAAGGATGATGCCCACAGCCGCTTCCCGCTGCTGCTCGGCCAGGGAGATCAGGAAGTTATCGATCGTGCCGCGATGGCCCGGCTTCTCATCGGCAGAGGAGAGGCGGAGCCGCCCTTCCTCCAAGGTGGTTCTGGTACCGATGGGCGCGACATAGATCCGGTTTGGGACCAGCTCGTCCCCATCCTCGACGATGCGGACCGAGATGCTGCCGTTCCGGCCAAGCACCTCCACCAGCGAGTTGATATCGATAGGGTTCTCGGACTCGGATACAATGACGAAGGCGGCGCCGGTTTCCCGCGGCAGCAGGGTGAACAGTCTCTCCAGCGAGCGGAAGGCCAACGCTGAGGCGCCCAGGCCCACCACCACCATCGGCTCGCCCGGGACCACTCCCATTGCCTCTTCAGTCTGCTGGCGCAAGCGTGTCGCTCCTATAACGCGGTGACGACTATCCCGGCCACAAGCCCACCGTAGCATCAAATGAACTTCTAGACCTGCTGCGGGGTCGTCTGGCGGGCCGTGCGTAACTCCAGCGTCGCCGCACGCCGCAGCGTGGCAGCATAGCGGCTGTATTCTGCTGACCGGGCCTCGTAAAGCTCGGCGACGGCTGTGCGGCCCTGCTCGCGGGCCTCCTGGGCCATGCGCGCGACCAGCTCGGTGCGTTCCTCCATCATGCGCATGGCGATCCGGATGGCCTCGGTCACGCCAGCTTCCTGGGCGGAAATCACTGCTTCGGCCGTGAAGGCGTGGCCGATCTGGCAGCGGAAGCGCAACGGGCCGCTTCCCTTCATCTCGGACAGCACGCCATGGCAATGCGGGCAGGTCAGGGCCGAGGGCGTGGCCAATTGCCGCATCTGATCGGACCCGCTCCACTGGCCCGCGGCGATAGCGACTTCCAGTTCCAGGTCGGCCGAAGGGGGCGCCGCTGGGCCGGCCAGGGTGCCCACCAGGCTGGTGAGCAGCCCCGCCAAGTTATCCGCGGTGGCCACATGGTCCACGTCCAGCGTCTCCAGCGCCGCGCGGGGCATGTCCGGGGCCTCGGCATCCAGCGGGTGTTGCACCACGCTCACGCCCCCTCGACCCTTGATGGCATGCAGGCCGGAGGCGCCATCGTTCAGCAGCCCCGTCAGTATGACGCCGATGGCCTGCGGCCCGTAGGTAAAGGCGACCGAGCGGAAGAGGGGATCGATGGCGGGCCGGGACATGTTCTCCCGTGGCCCCGTGCCGAGGGCCAGCATGCCATCGATCGCCAGAAGATGCCGATCCGGCGGGGCCACATAGATGTGGCCAGGCTGGATGGGCTGGCCGTCCACTGCCTGGCTGACCGGGAGTGCCGAGGAGCCGCTGAGCACCTCGGAAAGGTAGCTGGTGCCGTTGGTCGGCATATGGGTGGTGATCAACACGGCCGCGGGCAGGTCGGCCGGCAGGTCGCTGAGCAGCCGCCTGAGTACGGCCGTGCTGCCGAGTGATCCGCCAATCGCTATGATGTTACGCTGTGCCATTGTGCCTCTGGGGCACCGTTTTGGTGCACATAACTGCAAACCTTGGACGCCTCTCCTAGTTGCGAATTCAGCGTGGAAATGCGCCGGACGGCGGAGAGTGGAACCTCCTGGCGCGTCGATGGGGTGCAGCCGGTTGCAGGCGCTGCCCTGGCTGACCTGCACGACGAAGGAGAGGGCATATCGAAGGAGCAGACGCTCCAGCGCCGGTAGCCGTGGCCGCAGGCGGGCGAAGGCGGATGCAGACAGCCGGTCCGCCTCGCCAGGGATCTGGACGAAGATGCGGTGGGCACTCTGCCGGGCCTTGAGCACGAGGGGCAGGCCCACCATGCCCTCGCGGCCGACCGTCGCGACCTCCACCACCGAGCTGATGATGACGCCCGACGCCATCGTTACCGCCCTGGAGATCCTCGGCGAGGAAGGGGTCCGCTAGCGGCGGCCCTGGCTGCTCTCCGCAGCCTTTGTCTGGACCTGGACCAGACATTGCCGGTGGGTGGCGCGCGGTTCGCCCCCGTCAACGAGGATACCCCGATCTCCCAACCCGGGCACTGTCCGCTACCTGATCTGTGGGCAATGATGCCGACGGGAGGCCAGCCCCAATACCTTGGCGCTTCTTAGCGGCAAAGTACCCCCTTGCGGAAAAGGAAGAATTTCGAATTCGAAATATAGCATAAATAACATTTGTTATATAATCTCTGTTAATAAAATTAAAATGGAAACTGTAGTTCGCAATATCCATTTATAATCCCGCCGGATTATCGCGTGGTGTCGGCTGGAGCGGGGCGGGCTGTATGGTAAATCTTTCGACTTCGGGTGCCACTGCACTCAGATTCCCAGGCGGCGCCAGCCTCCAGCTGAGCACCACTCCACGCCTCTCCCGCTCGACACTCGGCCAGCTGCCATCGTCCGTGCGGCGCCCGGCCCTTGATATGGCGGCGCTTCGGCCCGGAATTCTTCATCTCGGCTGCGGCGCATTTCACCGCGCCCATCAAGCGGTCTTCACGCAACGAGCGATGGAAGCTGTCGCGCATTTCGAAGCGCCGTCCTGGGGCATTGTCGCGGCAAGCCTGATGAGCCCAACGACCCGCGATGCCCTTCGCCGGCAGGACGGGCTCTACACTGTTCTGGAACGGGGAAGGGAGGGCACTCGCGCGGAGGTGGTGGGCTCCCTGCATGAAATACTGTTCGCGCCTGAGGATTCCGCTGCGCTTCTGGCGCGCTTCGCGGATCCTGCCATCCAGATCGTCACCCTCACGGTCACGTCGTCCGGATACTGCATCGACCCTGCAAGTGGCCGTCTCTGCCCGGAACACGATGGAATTCTGCGGGATCTGAATGCACCCGTGCCGAGCACGGCGCCGGGCATATTGGTGCGGGGCCTCGCGGCAGCACGCAAGGCTGGCAGGCGGCCGCCCGTCGTCATCTCCTGCGACAACATGCCCGGGAATGGGCGGATGCTCCGCCAAGTGGCGATGGACTATGCCGCCCTCTACGACGACTCCCTCGCGAGTTGGATCGGGCAGTCGGTGCAGTTCCCCTGCTCCATGGTTGACCGGATCGTGCCCGCCACGACGGAGGTGGATCTGGCTGACGCGGCCGCCCTGCTCGGCCCGAGTGATGCCGCCCCGGTTTCTGGTGAGCCCTTCCTTCAATGGGTGATCGAGAAGTTCGACGGCCCACGCCCCTACTGGGAGGCGGCCGGAGCGGAGTTCGTGCCCGATGTGGCGCCCTGGGAGGCTTCGAAGCTGCGGCTCCTCAACGGGAGGCATATGGCCATAGCCTATCTCGGCGCTCTCGAAGGCCTGGAGACGGTCTCCGACTTTGTGGAGGATCCGGTATTCGCTTCCTATGTCCTGCGCTTCATGCTGCGGGAGCAGAGGCCCACCATGCCGCCGAGTAAGCATGACATCGGTGCCTATGCACACCAGCTGCTGGAGCGCTGGCGCAACCCGGATATCGCGCATCAGCTCAGCAGGATCGGCAGGAATGGATCTGAAAAGCTGCAGCCACGGCTTCTTGCCTCGATCCGGGATAACCTGATGGCCGGGCGGCCGGTGCCCTGCACCATGCTCGCGGTAGCGGCCTGGATCTGCTGCATGTCGGGACAAGCAGGCGCGGCCGAGCCTGTGCAGATGCAGGATCCGGTGGCTGAGCATATGCGCGATCTGGGAAGGTCTGCGGGAAATGACCCGAAGCGGCTCACCAGCCTCTTCCTGGAGATGGAGGACGTCTTTGGGACAGAGTTGCCGAGGCTGAAGCCATTCCGCGACGAGTTGGCGCAGGCAGTCGGTATGTTGCAGCGCCACGGGCCTCGTGCAGCGATCGCGGCCCTCATCGGCTCGTGAACTTCCCTGAGCCGGTCGCATAAGCGAATGGATGGGGACATTTTCAGGTGAGATCGAATGCTGTTGCAAGAAGCGCGTGACACAACCATGGGTGCCTTGCCCATTGAGGCCCTTATCTTCGACATGGATGGCCTGCTCGTAGACACCGAGAGTCTTGCGATGCAAGGCTTGGCGAGCGCCGCAGCCGATATGGGGTTCGACGCGCCGGAGGCATTCCGTCACGCGATGATCGGCGTTCCTGCCGACCATTGTCTGCGCCTTGTTCAGGAACGTTTCGGAGAGGCCTTCCCTGCGGCGGCCTATCTGGCCGAAGCCAGCCGCCACATGGAAATATTGATTGAGGCCGGAGCGCTGAAACTGAAGCCTGGCGTTCTGGATTTGCTATCGGAACTCGACGCAATCGGGATGAGAAAGGCGGTGGCGACATCGTCGAGCCGAGCCAAGGCCGACCGCCATCTCCGGCGCACTGGCATTATTTCACGCTTCGACGCGATCGTGACGCGGGACGATGTGGCACGGGGAAAGCCGCATCCGGACCTATTCCTTCGCGCAGCCAGGGAACTTGGCCACGCACCCGGCAACTGCCTCGCGCTTGAGGATTCCTATAACGGCGTCAGGGCTGCCGATGCGGCCGGCAGCATGGTGATCATGGTGCCGGATCTTCTTCCACCAACGGAAGAGATGCGATCCATCTGCCTGACCATTGCACCAGACCTGCACGCTGTGTGCCCGCTTTTCAGGCGCCCCATGTGATTCATTGCGTGCCTTGCCTGCCGGCTTGGCCCGCAACACCAACCAACCAGAGGAAGAATGAATGGGACGGGACCTGGTACTGGCACGCGTGGGCCGGAATTCTCTGCATCGATCCTGGATCGATCAGGGTAAGCCACGGAACTGGGATCTTTATCTGTGTCCGTTCCAGGAGATCCCCTCGCAGGCGGGGCTGGATTGCATTGAGGGGCGCGTCATAGCAGGGCCAAAATGGGCAGGGCTGCGGACGCTGCTACAGGAGTGGGACGGCTGGCGGGAGTATGATCATATCTGGCTGCCGGATGACGACATCTTCGCCACTCAGGATACGATCACGCGGATGTTTGATGCCGCGCGGGCTCTGCAATTCCAGCTTTTCGCGCCGGCGCTGAGCGAGAACTCCTGCTACGCCCATTACATTGGTATGCGGAACCAGCGCTTCTTCGCGCGGCGGGTGGGCTTTGTGGAAATTATGGTGCCTGGTTTCAGCCGGGCAGCCCTGGAGGAACTGCTCCCTACGCTGGATCTTTCCACCACGGGCTGGGGATGGGGGCTCGACTCTCTTTGGCCCAAGCTCCTGGACTATCGGGACATGGGAATCATCGACGGGACTCCGGTTTTCCATACCAGGCCCGTCGGGCAGTTCAGGGATGCCGAACTCGGGCGGCGGGTGATGGAAGAGTCCGACCGCATCATGGATGCCTATGACTGCCGTCAGCAGATGGTCACCTTCGGCGGGATCAACGCCGATCTGCAGGATCTACAGCTCAGTGCCGACGAGCTTCTGGTTCAGCTGACCGAGGGCTGGCAGTACCTGTTCCAGCAGAATC
Source organism: Roseomonas xinghualingensis (assembly GCF_025791835.1). Lineage (GTDB taxonomy): Bacteria > Pseudomonadota > Alphaproteobacteria > Acetobacterales > Acetobacteraceae > Roseomonas > Roseomonas xinghualingensis. The sequence goes on along the minus strand of NZ_JAOXLP010000004.1, from coordinate 14,568 downwards.
CTCGTGTCCTTCGCTGGATCATGGCGCATCAGGAGCCTTTCTTCCACTGGCCGGCCTACCACCCGGCCGGAGCGCCGACTGCCCCAGATCAGGCTTTTGCTCAGCCGAGACAGCAGCGTTCCAGCGGCGACGCGGATGACCGGCGTCGCGAGCTTCAGACGGAGGCTGCCGGGGAGACGCGTCTGTCCCAGACCATGGTGCTTGGCGAGTCTTAGGGAGGTTTCAGATAATTCTGGGTGCTTTCGGTTGCGGCAGGGCAGCCGGAGCTCCCGGGCAGGATGACACCCAGGGCATAGGATCGAGGGCAAGCTCATCCCAGAAGCGGCGAAGATGCCTGCTTCGGTGCCCGGGCCGATTGCCGGCTATGATCGCTGTCACAGCACTGATGGAGGCACCGGCCACCCAGTCCAGATCGGGCCCGCTCTCCTCCTGCAGGGCGGTATAGGCTCCCGCATGGTAGGCACCCAACGCCACGCCGCCGGAGAACACCATGGCGTGTTTTCGGCCCGCTCCGAATGCGGTCATGGAAGAAGGTTCGGCCCGGCTGCCTGTGGACGAGACGGGCGGGCGTGCCTCATCAGCTTTGTTCTCGTGGAAAGGTCACGCCTATTTCGAGGTAGGACCAGGTGGGCCGGGCGGCATGACGGCCTCGAGAAAGCGGAACGCCGAGGTCAGGCCTATATCGGCCATCCGCAGCGGAAGCGAAGCGAAGTCGAGCGACAGGGCCGCCATTGAAGTCATCGCCGCAAGGGAGGCGCCACCGCTTTCCGGCTTGCTGCGCCATCCTCCATCGATGCCACGGCCATCGCGCATGGGCTCGAACAAGGCGCCCGTCGTATCCTCGCTCGGCTCCCCGGACAGAAAGCCGGTATGCAGGGCCCGGCCCGTGAACCAGGTGGCGAAGGTGGGAGCCAATTGCTTTTGGAGGACGGAGATCTTTCCAAAGCCGCCGATGATGGCCTCTGCTTGGGGACGCCGGACCAACTCGACCACGGCGTCCGCAACCTCCTCGGCCGTATAGACCGGCGGCGCAGCCCGCACGCCACGACCACTGAAGTTGGCGGCATGGTAGAAGAATGGCGTGTCGATCACGGAAGGCAGGACCGTACACACATGAATGCCGGGCTGGTCCAGCACCTCCTGCCGCAACGCCTCCGAGAAGCCGCGGATCGCAAACTTGCTGGCGGCGTAGGCGGAACCATCGGGCTTGGATGTAGCCCCCACGATGGAGCCGTTCTGGATCAGCGTACCGTGCCCCTGTGCGCGGAACTGCCGCATGGCGACCTTCGCCCCGTGCATGAAGCCGAACAGGTTCGTCTCGATCACCCGGCGCCATACATCCGAGGGAATGGATTCGAGCCGCCCGAAGGCAGCAAGGCCGGCGTTGTTGAACCAAACATTAATGTGGCCGAATTGCTTGAGCGCCTTGCGGCCTAGCGCCTCGACCTCCTCCTCCCGCGTTACGTCGGTCGGCACGGCGAGGGCCACTCCGCCGAGGGCCACGCATTCGCGCACCACATCGTCGAGCATCTCCGCTCGCCGGGCGGCCAGAACGACGGAGGCGCCGCCGCGGGCAAAAGCCAGGGCCGTTGCCCGACCAATCCCGCTGGATGCACCGGTGATGACCACCACGGGACCTTTACGCGCCAAAGGCTCGGCTGGTTGGCCGCCATGCCGGGTCATGGGTGTCACTTGTGGCTGCGGGGCGGGCAGCTGCGATGCCTTACGCCCCGCGACGGGTTCTGCACCTCGGCCGCCCGATACAAGTTCCATCATGAGACCACCCAAAGAAGTTGGCTTCGTCCGGAAGGCGTCACGGACATCTACTCGCGGCAAAGAGCGGTCACGCTGTGACTGCTATCTGAAACTCAGGTGCTCTGTGCAGGCCAGCTGTGCCCTAACCTGCGTGAAACAAAGGCCAGGAGCCCTATCACCTCCACGTGACCGGCAGGTCACTTTGCCCACTCGCACCCACCCTACAGCGGGCTAGGTCAGCGAGCAGGCATATCAGCAACTCAGGCAGGAACTCGGGTCTGACCAGTTCGAGTGGTTAGGTGCGCGCCTCCGAAGGCCACAGCCCTCCGAACTTCTCTGAAATCGCTAGTACAACGGTTCATAACCAAGGCATGCGGGCGCAGGCGGCGCATGGATTCAGGCTGAGGTTTCCGGCAGGCGCTCAGCGCAGCGTTTGCAAAAGATGCAACAGGAGCGTGCCGCGAGGGGTGATCGTGGCGATGTCCAGGAACTCGCCATTGGTGTGGGAGCCACCTCCGAAGGGGCCCAGCCCGTCCAGCACCGCGGCATAGGGGATACAGAATTGCCCGTCCGATCCCCCCGAGCCCTCGCCGGATGGAAGGTCCTGCAATTCGAAGCCGATATCGGATGCGAGGGAGCGGGCGTGCGCGAACAATTCAGCCACGTCCGGGCGCTCCTGCTTCGTATAGGGAAAACGGTTCATCCCACCCGTCACCGTCAGCGTGACATCAGGCGTGACAGGGCGCAGTCCCTCGATGCGCGCCACCATTTCCCGTGCGTCCGCCATGGTGGGAACGCGAAGGTCGATGCTGGCGGTCGCGTGCTCCGGCACAACATTCGCCGCCGTGCCGCCTGACACCAGGCCGACGCTGACTGTGATGCCGCGATCGTAGTCGGTCATCCCCTCCAGCGCGATGATCTGGTGGGCGAGCTCCTTCACCGCGCTACGGCCCGCCCGGTGTGCGCTGCCGGAATGCGCGGGGACCCCGCGCACCGCGAGATCGTAGCGCGCCAGCCCCTTGCGTGAGGTGACGACCCGCCCGCCGCCCCGCGCGGCTTCCAGCACCAAAACGTATTTCGAGCGCTTCGCTTCCGCCTCAATCAGCGCCTGGGATGTCTGGCTGCCCACCTCCTCGTCGGAGACGTAGACGATGGTCAGCGGCAGGGGCGAGGTCTGCTTCTCCTCAATAAGTCGCCGGAGAGCGACGAAGGCGGCGTGGGCTCCCGCCTTCATGTCGTTGATGCCGGGGCCGTAGGCGCGCCCCTCCTCCGTGCGGATGGGGTTGAGAGCCAGGCTGCCGATCGGGTGTACCGTGTCGAGATGCGCCAGCAGCGTGATGCCGCGCTCGTTCGAGCGCCCGTTCCACGGCGCGCGAACGACCAGATGATCACCCCGGCCCTGCGTGCCCGGCACCCGCTCGACTGCCGCGCCGATTCCCTCGAAATCGGCCTGCACCCGGCTCATCAGCCGGTTCACGGCGGCTGCGTCGGTGGTGGGGCTCTCCAGCGCGACCCAGGCGTTCAGCCCCTCCAGGAAACGCTCGGGCGTGTCGAAGGCGAGAAGGGCAGTGGAGGTTTCGCTCATGTCGTTCCTTCAGGCGGCTTGAACCAGCCTGGGCGGTGGCGGGCCACCCTCCGGCTGCTCGATGAGATGGCAGGCCGCGCGTCCGCCCTCCGGGCAAGGTAGCAGGGCAGGGGCCTCGCGCGGGCAGCGGTCGAACACTGCGGGGCAGCGGGGGTGGAAGGCGCAGCCAGGCGGTACCGAGAGCGGATTGGGAAAGGCCGTGCCCAGGCGCATTTCGGGAAGGCCAAGCGAGGGATCGGGCGTCAGCACCGAGGCCAGCAGGGCCGCCGTATAGGGATGACGGGGATGGCCGAGAACACGCTCCGCCTCGCCCTCTTCGACGATGCGCCCCAGGTACATCGCCGCCACGCGACCTGCCAGCATCTGCACCACGGCCAGGTTGTGGCTGATGAACAGGTAGGACAGCCCCAATCTCTCCCGCAGGTCGAGCAGGAGGTTGAGGATTTGCGACTGCACGGAGACATCCAGCGCCGAGGTTGGTTCATCACAGACGACCAGGGTCGGGCGCAGCACGAGGGCGCGCGCGATGGCGATGCGCTGGCGCTGGCCGCCCGATAGCTGGGACGGGTACGCTTCCGCATGGCGGGGCGCGAGGCCGACCAGGCCGAGCATCTCCGCCACCGCATCCCGCCGTTCGGCGGCTGTGCCGACGCCGTGCACGGCCAGGGGCAGGCCGATGATGGCTGCGACATTCCGGCGCGGGTTGAGTGACGAATAGGGATCCTGGAAGACCGGCTGCACCAGTCGCCCCCGCTCCAGCCGGCCCAGGCGGCTGATCGGGCGGCCATCGAGCAGCACCTCTCCCTCGCTGGGCTCTTCCAGCCCCAGGATCATCCGGGCCAGGGTGCTCTTGCCGCAGCCGGACTCGCCAACAAGGCCCAGAACTTCGCTCCGTTCCAGCCTTAGGGAAACGCCGGATACGGCCGTGAGGGTGCGCCGGCGGGCGAGCAGCCCCGCGCCGACGGTGTAGCGCTTGTGGACGCCGCGCAATTCCAGGATGGGGGGAACCGGACTCATGCCGCGCGTGCCAGGGCTTCGGCGGGCAGCACGCACCGCCAGGAATGACCATCCGGGCCCTCGCGCAGCGCAATCGGCTCGGCGCAGGCTGGCATGGCGTAGGGGCAGCGGCCGCGGAAGGAGCAGCCGCGCAACTCTCCGACAAGGGAGGGCACCATCCCGGGAATGGTGCCGAGCCGCGTGCCCGGCACGGTGCGGCCTGGCTGTGGGATGCAGTCCATCAGTCCGCGCGTGTAGGGATGGCGGGGGGCGCCGAAGACGTCGCCCACTGTTCCCTCCTCAACCACCTGTCCGGCATACATCACCGCAACCCGGTCGGCGATGCGGGCGACAATGCCGAGATCATGGGTGACCAGCACCAGCGCCATGTGCATCTCCCGCTGCAGCTCCGCCAGCAACTGCAGGATGCCAAGCTGGATCGTCGCGTCGAGCGCAGTGGTCGGCTCATCCGCCAGCACGAGATCCGGCCCGCACATCAGCGCCATGGCGATGACGACGCGCTGGCGCAGCCCGCCGGAGAGCTGATGCGGATACTGGCCAAGCCTGTTTGCCGCGGCCGCGATGCCGACCCGCTCCAGCAGCGTCACGGCCCGGTCGCGCGCGGCACGCGTATTGCCCTTTCCATGACGCAGGAATGTCTCGGTGAGCTGGTCGCCGATAGTCAGGGACGGATTCAGGCAGGTCATCGGGTCCTGGAAGACCATCGCCATCCGGTCGCCGCGCAGGGCCCGCAGGCGGCGCGGCGAGGCGGACAGCAGGTCCTCCCCTGCGAAGGACAGGCGCTCCGCACGCCGCTTTGCGCTGGGTGGAAGCAGTCCCATCAGGGCGAGCGAGGTGAGCGACTTCCCGCAGCCGGACTCGCCGACGATGCACAGGGTCTCGCCGCGTCGGGCGGCCAGCGAGATGCCCCGCACCGCGTGCAGCGTGCCGCCCGCCACGGGAATGTCCACCTCCAGCCCGCGGACATCCAGGAGGAGGTCTGCCGTTCCGCTCATGCGCGTCCCTCCGGCGCGGTCGCATCACGGATGCCGTCGCCCAGGAGGTTGATCGCCAGGACCAGGATGCAAATGGCGGCGCCGGGCAGCATGATCATCCATGGTTCGAAAAGCATGAGCTCCTTGGCCTCGCTCACCATCAATCCCCAGGAGGGCAGCGGCGGCTGCACGCCCAAGCCGAGGAAGGAGAGCGCCGCCTCCAGCAGGATGGCCTGCGCCATCTCATAGCTCGCGATCACGACGAGGCCCGACACGACATTGGGCAGCACCTCGCTCCACAGGATACGTGGCACCGAGCAGCCGATGGCCCGTGCGGCGGTTACATATTCCCGCCCGCGCACCTGCATGGTGGCGCTGCGCATCACCACGGCGAAGCGGTCCCACAGCAGCAGCCCGAGCACCAGTACCACCACCTCCAGGGACCCGCCCAGAACGGCCACCACGGCCAGGGCCACCATTACCACCGGCAGGGACAGGCGAGTGGTGATCAGGAAGGAGACGACCGAATCCGTGCGACCGCCGAAATACCCGGCGGCGATGCCGAGCGCGGTGCCGATCGTGCCCGAGACGAGCATGGTGAAGAACCCGATCAGCAAGGAGATGCGGGCCCCGTAGATCAGCCGGGACAGGTAATCCCGGCCGAGATTGTCGGTGCCAAGGAGGTGAGCGGGGTCCGCCCGTTCCGGATCCACGAAGGCGGGCGGCAGCATGCGGGCATCCAGCGCCTGCGCATAGGGATCGTGCGGCACGATCCATGGCGCGAAGGCAGCCAGGAGCGCGATGGTAACAAGGACAAGTGCGGACACGACGAGCCCTGGGTTGGACAGCCATCGCGACCGCCTCCTGCTGGAGGATGCGACCGGAACTGCTTCCGGCGAGGTTGCCTCGGCGGAAGTAGAAGCGGTGGGAGCAGGTTTCATGTCAGCCTCCCCTGATGCGTGGATCGAGCCATGCGTTCAGCAGGTCCGAGACAAGGGTCAGCAGCACGTAGAAGAGTGCGACCACCAGCAGAATGCCCTGCACCACCGGGAAGTCCTTTCGGGAGATCGCTTCCCAGGCGAGATAGCCGATACCTTGCAGAGCGAAGACCGTTTCGATCACCACTGATCCGGAGAGCATGTTCCCGAACTGCACGGAAGCCAGCGCTACCACCGGCGCCACCGCGTTGCGCAGGGCGTGCTTCACCAGGACCACATGCACAGGCAGCCCTTTCGCATGAGCGGTGCGGATGTAGTCGGCCGCGAGCACCTCCACCATTCCGGCGCGCGTCAACCGCATCAGGACCGGGGTGGAGAACCATCCGAGCGCCACGGCAGGCAGCACGAAGTTGGCAAGGCTCTCCGTGCCAGACACGGGGAGCCAGCCCAGGGTGAGGCCGAAGAAAAAGATCAGCAGCAAGGCAAACCAGAAGGACGGCATAGCCTGCCCCAGTACTGCCAGGCCCAGGGCCGTGCGATCGATCCAGGTGTTTCGACGCAGGGCCGCCACCATGCCGAGCGGGATAGAAAGCAGGAGCGCGATGACAAGCCCGCAACTGGCGAGAATGGTGGTGTTGGGAAGCCGGTCCAGGATCAAGGCCGCGACGCTCTCCGGGTAGAAGAGCGAGCGTCCGAGGTCACCCGAGAGCGAGCGGAGAAGCCACTCGCCATACTGGGCGACCAGTGGCCGGTTCAGCCCGTAGAGCGCACGGATGCGCTCGATCTCCTCGGGAGAGGCCTCTTCCCCCGCCAGCGTGCCGGCCAGATCGCCTGACACCCGAAGCAGGAGGAACGCAATCACCGAGACCGCGAAGGCAACCGCGAGCGCCAGCAGCAGCCGCTTCGCCGCAAAGCGCAGCATCCGCGCCTCAGCGCTTCCAGCGCGACAGGAAGAAGCGGGGCACTTCGTCCGCCGAGGGTTGGAATTCGAGTTGGCTGTTGAATGCGTAGGTCAGCGGATAGGTCCACAGGGGCAGCCAATAGGCCTGCTCGGTGATGCGTTGGATGGCCGGAACATAGGCACCGAGCCGGACCTGTGGATCGGTTGCCCGGTCGCCACGTTCCAGCAACTGGGCTACCTCGCCGTCCCGCGCCATGTCGTTCGGCGTGTTCTTGAAGAAGTAGGAGGTGATAGCCGCCACGTCGTAGAGCGAGGTCGAACCCCAGGCTCCCAGGTTCAGCCGTACCTTCCCGTCCCTGACATCCGAGGAAAAGGTGTCAGCCTGCACCCAGTCTAGGCGGGCGCGAATGCCCACCGCGCGCAACTGGCCGATCACGGCTTCAACCCATGGCCGGTCACGATAAGCCTGGAGCGAGATGTCGAAGCCGTTTGGATAACCAGCCTCGGCCAGAAGGGCCCGGGCTCGCGCTGGATCGTACTCGTAGCGCGTGATGCCCTCCTGGGTGCAGCCGAACTGCTCGGGATGGCAGGGCGTGTGCAACACGTTTGCGCCCTCTCCCACCAGATTTCGGACGATCCCCGGCCTGTCGATCGCGTGAGCGATCGCCCGGCGGACCCTCAGATCCGTCACCGGGTTGTTCTCCTGCCCCGTTCGGCCACCGGCATCCATCGCCATGTAGACGATGCGCACCGTCTCGCCGCTGGCGATGGTCAGGTTGCGTCGGCTCCGGAGATTCCGTGCCTGATCGGGCTGGACCCGCCAGATCCAGTCCAGGCCACCGGTCAGCAACTCGGCCATGCGGGTATTCGCTTCCGGGATCCGGCGGAAGATCAGGCGCTCGATGGCAGGCTGACCCTTCGCGCCGCCAAAATACCCGTCGAAGCGCTGAAGCACGGTTTGCCGGCCTGGCGCCAGTTCCGTGACGCGATAGGGGCCCGTGCCGACCGGTTCGCGGGCCATGCCCTCCAGGCCGACGCGCTTCAGGTAGTCGCTCGGCATGATGACGACGTTGGTCAGGTACTCCTGCCAGGGTCCGAAGGACTCCTTCATCTTCAGCCGGACGGTGCGGGAATCCACCACCTCGGCTCCCGACAGCCAGGTGATACGCTGAAAGTTCACGATGCGATTGGCGGGATCGAGCATGATGTTGACGGTGTCCGCCACGTCCTGCGCGTCCACAGTCTCGCCGTTATGCGCGACCACCCCCTCGCGGATGCGCAGCTCGATCGTGGTGTCGTCCACCATGCGGGCCGATTCAGCCAGATGCGGCTTGTATTCCCCGGTCGCCGGATCGCGGTAGGTGGGCGCGTCCCAGATGAGGTACCCCATCACCACGCCCTCTCGGACAGTGTTCTGGTAAGGGATGATGTTTGCCGGCTCACTATCCGACGCCCAGCGCAGCGTGTTGTCGGCAGGTCCGGCTTGAGCGCCGGCAGTGAGGCTGCACAGCAGCGCTGCCGCGGCTGAAAGACGCGCAACGAGCCCCATTGATTACTCTCCCGCCCAAAGAACGACCGGTCCGAAACCGGTCTGTTAACGCTTTCACAACCTGTCGGCCAATGCAACCATGCCTGTCACCGAGAAAACGGAAAGGGCGGACGGGCATGTCGGTGAGGCACGAGAGAGGCAGTCGGGAGGGTGCGATTGCGCGAGCCCAGGGATATTTCGATGAAGGGCGTTATCTCGCGGCGCTGCGCCGCCTCGTGGCGGTTCGCTCCGAGAGCCAGATGCCGGACAGCGTGGACGAACTCCGCCGTTACTGTGCCGACGCTCTTGCGCCTGAGTTCGAAGGTATGGGGTTCGAGTCTGTCATTCTCGAAAACCCGCGACCGAATCGCGGCCCCGTCCTGCTGGCCAGCCGAATCGAGGACCCTGCGCTGCCGACGGTGCTGATCTATGGCCATGGCGATGTGGTGCGCGGCCTTCCCGGGAAGTGGCGCGCGGGGCTGGATCCCTGGCAGGTGGTGGTGGAAGGCGATCGTTGGTACGGCCGCGGGACCGTTGACAACAAGGGCCAGCACCTGATCGCGATCCAGGCATTGCGGGCCCTCATCGAGGAGCGCGGGTTCCTGGGCTTCAACGCCAAGGTCTTCGTCGAGACGGGGGAGGAGGCCGGATCACCTGGGCTGCGTGACCTGCTACGCCGCGATGCCGCGCTGGTCTCCGCCGATGCCTTCATTGGTCTCGATGGCCCACGGCAGACCACCTTCATGCCCGACCTGAAGCTGGGCGCCCGCGGCGGTGTGGCCTTTGATCTCGTGGTAAAACTGCGCGAGCACGCCGCCCATTCCGGCCATTGGGGCGGCGTACTTGCTGATCCCGGCTTCATCCTTGCCCATGCCCTCTCCAGCATCGTCACTCGCAGTGGCCGCATTCTCGTCGATGGTTGGCTGCCTGCCAGCGTGCCATCCTCCGTCCGCGAGGCATGCAACAACCTGGTGCTGGAAGAGGTGCCGGGCACGCCGGTTCCTGATCCCGGATGGGGCGAACCCGGCATGAGCGTGACGGAGCGGATCTTTGCCTGGACCAGCGTGATCGTTCTCGCTGCCATCACCGGGCATCCCGACGCGCCCACCAACGCCGTGCAGCCCGAGGCGCGCGCACGCCTGCAGGTTCGCCATACGGTGGATGTGAGAGGCGACGACATCATCCCGGCCCTGCGGCGTCATCTTGATACGCAAGGCTTTCCGGAGGTCCAGATCGTGCCGGTGATGGAGCGAGACATGTTCAGCGCGTCCAGAACCGATCCCGATCACCCCTGGGTCAGGGCGGTTGCCGCTTCGATGCAGCGCACCTCAGGGCAAGCGCCCAACATCATACCGAATTCCTCAGGCTCCAATCCTTCGGACATCTTCCAGGAGGAGCTGGGCGTACCGGTGATGTGGATCCCCAATAGCTATGCCGGCTGCAACCAGCACGGTCCGGATGAGCACGCCCTGGCGCCGCTGCTTCGCGAGGGGCTTGGCCTTATGGCTGGGATCTGGTGGGACATTGGGGATAGGCATCTTCACGGGGCAAATCGGAAGTAGCATCCCAGGGGCAGTGACGGCGCGCCTTGGCCCGACCGGGGCGCCGTCGATCCGCAGGTCGGCTGGCGCTGGCGAGTGCAGCGCGGCTCTGGTCCAGAGCGCTCGCGTCCTGCAGCCGATCCAGCAAGAGGCGGTGTGGCACAGCTTGTGGTTCTGTCGGCCATGCTCTTGAGTGCCCTGCGTTGGCAGTAGGAGCCTGAGCAGGGCTGCTGGTCTGCGGGTTGGTCCTCAGCCCCCCCTCGTGGCCCTGGGAGCCTGCCGCCGGGGTGGGGTAACGGGATGTTCGGTCTGTAGTGCAGACGTAATGCAATGTGATTTCCAGCGCTGGACGTGCTCGATGAGGGCACGCAGTTTGGGCGCAAGATTCCGGCGGCTTGGATAATAAAGGTAGAAACCAGAAAAGTATGGGCAATACTCCTCAAGGATCGCTATGAGCTCGCCACGCTGGATCGAGGAACGAAAGCTGTCTTCCATGCCAAAGGTGATACCCGCGCCGGCCGCCGCGAGCTTGATCATCAATGCCATATCGTTCGTGGTGATCTCCGGCCTGACGGCAACGCTGAATTCCTTGCCACCCTCAGCGAATTCCCAGCGATAGGGGGCAGATTTCGGCGTTGGACGCCAGCCGATGCAGCGGTGCGAAGCAAGTTGCGCGGGATGTGACGGAACGCCGCACCGGTCACGATAGGAAGGCGCGCAGACAGCCAGTTGTCGCTCCTTTCCTGCTACTGATACTGCGACCATGTCCTGCTCGATCACCTCGCCAAGGCGGACGCCGGCGTCATAACCCTCGGCGACAATGTCGAACTCTTCGTCGGTCACGGTGATATCTAGTTGCACCTCCGGATTGTCCTTGGCGAAGGACGCCAGCATCGGTCCCGAGAGGAAGCGTTCCGCGATCGACGAGACGGCCAGGCGTAACTGTCCACGCGGGCCCCCTCTCAGTGTTTCGGCCTTGCCGACCGCAGCCCGCATATCGGCAATGGCCGGTGCGATCTCCGCGTACAACTGCTCGCCAGCTTCCGTAAGGCTGACGCTGCGCGTCGTGCGCTGAACCAGCGCGAGGCCAAGGCTTTCCTCAAGGCGGCGGATCGTCTGACTGACGGCCGAACGGGTCACGCCGATCCGGTCGGCTGCCGCTCGAAAGTTTCGCTCCTCCGCCACCAGAGCGAAAACGGCGAGCGCATTGAGGTCAGGTTCCATTGGTTAGGCCGGCTTGCCAGTGTGGTAAGTCATTGTGTCCTTATTAAAACAATTATGCGGAATTATCTTCCAGGCAACACGTGAAAGCTGCCAGGAGATGAAGCAATGTCCCTCGACAAAGTCGTTCTTATCACAGGAGCTTCCAGCGGAATCGGTGCTGGCATTGCGCGTGAATTGGCTCGTGCTGGCGCAAAGATCGTGCTCGGCGCGCGCCGGACTGACCGGCTCCAGGATCTGGCGGATGCGCTGCCCGGCGAGGTCATCATCCGCCGCCTTGACGTAACCGACCGATCCGATGTCGCCGCCTTTGCAGAGGCAGCACGGGAGCGATTCGGGCAGATCGACGTCATTGTCAACAATGCCGGCGTCATGCCGCTCTCACTTATGGCATCGCTGAAGGTCGATGAGTGGGACCGGATGATCGATGTCAACATCAAGGGCGTGCTTTACGGCATTGCCGCAGTGCTGCCCGAGATGACAGCGCGAGGCGCGGGGCAGATCATCAACATATCCTCTATAGGTGGTCTGAGCGTCTCGCCGACTGCTGCTGTCTACTGTGCGACGAAATATGCTGTGCGCGCGATTTCCGATGGACTGCGGCAGGAGAATGATAAGATCCGGGTAACCTGCATCTATCCGGGGGTGGTGGAGAGTGAGCTTGCTGGGACTATAACCGATCCCGTGGCAGCCGAGGCGATGAGATCCTATCGATCCATTGCGCTTCAGCCTGACGCGATCGCCCGGGCGGTACGTTTTGCCATCGAGCAGCCGGATGATGTCGATGTAAGCGATATCGTCGTTCGCCCTACCGCCAGCGCTTGAAGAGACCGCAATGCGCATTTACCTGAATGCACTTCTGCGCGCGGGCGCTGCAGTACTGTGCCTTTCAGTACCCTCTGCTTCCCTTTTTGCGCAGACGACCGAGGAACGTCAGAGCCGCGGTGACGCGGTCGTCCGTAGTCTCAATGGCGGCGTCCCTCAGCGGACGTTGGAGCGTATGCGGTCGGAGTTTCCCTTCCTCGCCGAGGCGACGGAGGCTTATGCGCTTGGCGACGTGTGGTCGAGGTCCGGCCTCGACAACCGCACACGCCAGTTGGCGGCGGTCGCCGCCTTCGCGGCTCTGGGCGAAACGGCCTTTATGAAGGTCCACGCCGGTTACGCTCTGAATATCGGAGTTTCCGAGGAGGAGCTGAAGGAGATCATCTATATGATCACGGTTCCGGCTGGCTTCCCACGGGCGATCGCTGCCTCGCAGGTTCTGTCCGATCTTCTCGCCGAACGGCGGGTTGCTTCTACGGGTGATCGCAGGGCACCGCCATGAGCCGCATTCGAATTTTCGAGATTGCTCTTGTTGCCGGTGCTGCATTCATAAACCTCCCGAAAGGCCATGCCGAGATGACGGTTCAGCCGGCGGCGCCCGCCACCGCGAGGCAAAACCATCCCTATGTCGGTATGTGGGTCACTGCCGATGGGTATGTCCGGCATAACCTTCTCCCCAACAGCCGCTATGACGAAGCGCGGGGTAATCGGGAGAGCGCCTATCGCGGGCGCTATGAAGTTCGAGGTGATGACATCTTCTACTGGGACGATACCGGCTTTACCGCTGACGGAAGGTTTGTCGGCGACGTACTGTATCATGGAGGCATGGTCTTTCATCGTGCGAGGTGACGATTGATTTTCTGGATGCTTGGTTAGGTCTCCTGGTCTGCACAATCGATCACGTCAGCCATCGCTCACGCTTTGTCCAGGAAAACGACGTGTGGTGGACATGGACGACAGGGACCTGGCCGGCCAGTTCGTACGCGATGCCGGTCTCGACGGCGGGAAGCACGACCGTCAGTGCCGCATCGCGGCCGAATGAATATCCGCGTGGCTGTTTCGCATGCTTTCGAGCAGCCGCATTCAGTCCCGGATGAAGGCGAGGAGGTCTGGGTTCACCACATCCGCTTTCGTCGTGCACATGCCATGCGGGAAGGTCTCGTAGACCTTGAGGGTCCCGCCCTTCAGGAGCTTCACCGAGAGTGGCGCGGAGTCGGCGATCGGCACGATCTGGTCGTCATCGCCGTGCATTACCAGCGTCGGCACGTCGATAGCCCTCAGGTCCTCGGTGAAGTCGGTTTCCGAAAAGGCCTTGATCCCATCATAGTGCGCCTTGGCGCCGCCCATCATGCCTTGGCGGCACCAGTTCTGGATCACGCCCTGAGAGGCCTGCACGTCTGGCCGGTTGAAGCCGTAGAAAGGGCCGCAGGCGAGGTCGAGGTAGAACTGCGCACGATTGGCGGCAAGCTGCTGGCGTAAGCCGTCGAACACCTCAACCGGAAGGCCACCGGGATTTGCCTCTGTCCTCACCATGATCGGCGGCACGGCACCGATCAGGACGAGCTTCGCCACGCGCCCCTGGTCCTGACCGTGGCGGGCAACATAGCGCGTCGCCTCGCCGCCGCCGGTGGAATGGCCGATATGGACCGCGTTCCTCAGGCCAAGATGTGCCACGACGGAGGCGATGTCGGCGGCGTAGTGGTCCATGTCGTGCCCGTCGCCAACCTGACTGGAGCGCCCGTGGCCGCGCCGGTCATGGGCGACGACGCGGTAGCCCTTGTCCAGGAAATAGAGCACCTGCGTATCCCAGTCGTCGGCGCTCAGGGGCCAGCCGTGATGGAAGACAAGGGGCTGGGCATCCTTGGGACCCCAGTCCTTGTAGAAGATCTGCGTGCCATCCTGCGTGGTGATCGTGCTCATCATCCTTAGTCCTTCTGGAGGGATTGAAGGTGGGATGCCGCCGCATCGTGCCGACCACGGCTGCAGCGAGACCGGGCCTGCCGAGGAGGCCCCGCAGGTCGGGGTGGGTGTGCATGGCCGGATCTTCCGAGCCTGGCCCACCCCCGCTGGCCGTCCGCCGCGCCGTCGGCAGCCGGATCGACCTTGAGCGCGAGCTAGAGCATGATCCGAGCGATCTGATTCGAATATTCTTGCCCGACGCGGCGACGATCTGATTCACCCTGATGGCTGGTAGGGAGGCCAGCATGGATGGGCCGGACCTTATCGGAGGATCTTCGCAGCCGCGTCGTTAGGGCAGTGGAGGGCGGGCTTTCGCGCCGCGCGGCC
>NZ_JAOXLP010000050.1 GCF_025791835.1 Roseomonas xinghualingensis | reverse complement strand
CCAGGTCCGGCAGGCCCATATTGGCCGACATCGCGGCCCCGGACATGTACAGCCCCTCGAACCCCGCACGCTTCGCCAGCAGGGCCGCTATCCCCGTATGCGCCCCCGGCAGGCGCAAAATCCCGGGGCGCTCCAGCAACGCGCGGAAGCGAACTCCCGCCGGCGCCTCCGGCAGGTCCTCTCCGATCACATAGGGCATGGAATACCTCCCGGATTTTCTTCGCGGGGGCCGGCGGGCGGCCTTCGCCGTGCCCGGCAGCCGGCGCCTCCGCCGCCGAAAAACCCTATCACCCCCCTCGCGGGGCGGCCAGACCGGGACCGGCCGGGATGGAAGCGGCAGGCTGGTGCTCTTTCCCCGCGCCCGCCCTGCGCCTAGTTTGCGCCGCGAGAGACCACCGCCCAAGGAGAAGCACGGATGGACATGACGGGGAGCCGCCGCATCGAGGCGCCGCGCGAGCGCGTCTGGGAAGCGCTGAACGACCCCGCTGTTCTCCAGGCCTCGATCCCAGGCTGCGAATCGGTGGAGCGCACCGGTCCTGACAGCTTCGCGGCCAAGGTGGCCGTCCGCATCGGCCCCATGTCCGCGAAGTTCGGAGGCAAGGTCACGCTCTCCAACGTCAACCCGCCCGCGGGCTACACCATCACCGGTGAGGGCCAGGGCGGCGCCATGGGCTTTGCCCGCGGCGGTGCCGATGTCTCGCTGGTGGAGGAAGGTCCCACCACCACCACTCTCAACTACAATGTGAAGGCGCAGGTGGGCGGCAAGATGGCCCAGCTTGGCGCGCGGTTGGTCGACAGCACCGCCCGCCAGATGGCCGACCAGTTCTTCGACCGCTTCGCCGCTCAGCTTGCGCCCGCCCCCGCAACCCAGACCATGACGGACAGCATCGCAGTGCCCCCTACCCCCACCACCGCCTCGATCAACACCCGCGCCAATGCCTCAGCCCAAGCCCCAGCCACGGCTTCCGGCCGGGATCTGGGCGCCATGCTCGCCGCCATCCCCCGCCAGCCCTATGGCCTGCCCCTGAATATCTGGATCGGCGGTGCTGTGATGCTGGTCGTCCTGGCGCTGCTCTTCGTCATTGGCTGATACCGCACAACCGGCGGCCGCCCTGCCGCCGGACGTAGCCGCCACCCAGGCCTTGCTTGAGGCAGGCGGCTACGTTGCCGACCGGGCCCTCGCCACCACGGTGCATCTGGCGCTCGCCATGAGCCGCCCGATCCTGCTGGAGGGCGAACCCGGCACGGGCAAGACCGAGATCGCCAAGGTACTGGCGGCACGTCTGCCGCGCCGCCTGGTCCGGCTGCAATGCCATGACGGCATGGACTTGGCCTCCGCCGCCTATGAGTGGAACCATGCCCGCCAGCTGATGGCGATCCGGCTGGCCGAAGCCGCCGGGGAGTCCGACCGTGCGACGCTGGAGCGTGGCCTCTATGACCGCCGCTTCCTGGAGGCCCGCCCCCTCCTGCAGGCCATCGAGGGCAGCTCCGCGCTCCTCCTGATCGACGAGCTGGACCGCGCCGACGAACCCTTTGAGGCCTTCCTCCTGGAGGTCCTGGCCGATTTCCAGATCACCGTTCCGGAACTGGGCACGATCCATGCGCAGACCCCGCCGGTGGTGGTCATCACCTCCAACCGGACGCGGGAGGTGCATGATGCCATCCGCCGCCGCTGCCTCTATCACTGGGTGGATTACCCTGACGCCGCGCGGGAGATGGCCATCCTGGCCCGCCGCGCGCCGGAAGTGCCCGCCGCTCTCTCGGCCCAGGTGGTGGCCTTCACCCAGGCCCTCCGCCGTGACGATGCCTTCTTCAAGCCGCCTGGAGTGGCCGAGGCAATCGACTGGGCCCGCGCCCTGACGGCGCTGAACCGCCGTGAGCTGGAGCCCGAGGCGGCCGACGCCACCCTGGGCGTGCTGCTGAAATACCAGGATGACATCGCGAAGCTGCGCGGCGCCGAGTTGGCCCGGCGGGTGGAGGAGGCGCGCGAGGCCGCGTCGTGAACGCCCTCGCACCCAATCTCCTCGCCTTCGGCCGGATGCTCCGGCGTGCCGGCCTGCCAGTGGGCACGGCTGAAAGCCTGGCAGCCGTCGAGGCGCTGGCCCATGTCCCGCTCTCCGACCGCGCCGCCTTCCATGCCGCCCTGCGCGCGACGATGATCCATCGGCACGACCATTTCGAGGTGTTCGACGCGGCCTTCAATCTGTTCTGGCGCGACCCGGACGCTCCCAGCCGCGCCCCAGGCCCCGACGATCCGCCCCCCGATCGCCTGCCGCCCGCCGCCCGCCGCGTCTCCGAGGCACTGCCCGGAAGCAGCCCGTCCGCCCCTCCATCGGCCGCGCCGGAGCGGCGCGAGGATGCAGCCCTCACCGTCAGCGATGCCGAACGGTTGAACCGCCTGGATTTCGAGGCCATGACGGCAGAGGAGCTGTCCGACGCCAAGCGTGCCATCCGCCGCCTGACCCTGCCCCTGGCTGAACGCCCCACGCGCCGCTTCCGCCCGGACCCTTCCGGCCCCCGCGTCGATCTCCGCGCCACCATCCGCGCCTCGATGCGGCTGGGCGGGGAGATCGCCACCATCTCCCGCCGGCGTCGCGTGACACGGCCGCCGCCGCTAGTGCTGCTCTGCGACGTCTCGGGAAGCATGGCTCGTTACGCGCAGATCCTGCTGCATTTCCTCCATGCGGTCGCGAACCATCGGGACCGGGTGCACAGCTTCGTCTTCGGCACGCGGCTGACCAACATCACCCGCGCCCTGCGGAACCGAGACCCGGAAGTCGCCTTCCAGGCCGTCTCCCATATCCTGCCCGACTGGTCCGGCGGCACCCGCATCGGTGACTCGCTCGACCGTTTCAACCGCCTCTGGGCCCGCCGCGTTCTGGGCCAGGGGGCGGTGGTGCTGCTCATCACCGATGGGCTGGACCGGGGCGGCGCCGAGGGTCTGTCCGAGGCCGCCGAGCGCCTTTCCCATTCCTGCCGCCGCCTGATCTGGCTTAACCCCCTGCTGCGCTATGCTGGCTTCCAGCCGCGCGCGGCGGGCATCCGCGCGCTGCTGCCACATGTGGACGAGCACCGGCAGGTGCATAATCTGGACAGTCTACGTGCCCTGGTCGCCACCCTCTCGGCGCCGGGCCCGACCAACGGGAGGACCGCATGAGCGGCACCGAGGACATCCTGGAAACTGCCCGTGCCTGGAAGGCAGAAGGGGAACGCGTGGCCCTGGCCACGGTGGTGGAGACCTGGGGCTCCTCGCCCCGTCCCGCCGGTTCGCGCCTGGCGGTGACTGCCACCGGGCGACTCGCCGGTTCCGTTTCCGGCGGCTGCATCGAGGGCGCGGTGGCCGATGTGGCGAAGCAGGTGATGGAAAGCGGCACGCCACAACTCCTCGATTTCGGCATCACCGATGAGCGTGCCTGGGAGGTCGGCCTGGCCTGCGGCGGCAAGCTGAAGGTCTTCGTGGAACCCCTCGCGTGACCCCTGAACTCCTCGACAGGCTGCAGCAGGCCCGCGCCACGCGCCGCCCCGTGGCGCTGCTGACCCGCCTTCCCGATGGCGCCCAGCGCCTCTATCCCGACGAGCCCATCTCCATTGCCCTGGGGGACGCGGCCGAGGCCGCGCTGCGCGATGACCGCGCCGGCCCGGTGACCCTTGAGGGTGAGACCTGGTTCATCCATCCGCAGACCCCGCCGCCGCGGCTGATCGTGGTCGGCGCCGTGCATGTGGCCCAGGCGCTGGTGCCCATGGCCGCAGCGGTCGGCCTGGCCGTCACCATCGTCGATCCACGCCGCGCCTTCGCGACCGAGGAACGCTTCGCCGCCGACGCCACGCTGGTCACCGACTGGCCGGATGATGCGCTTGCGGCGCTGAAGCCGGACTCCCGCACCGCCATCGTCACCCTCACCCATGATCCGAAGCTGGATGATCCGGCCCTGGATACCGCCATCCGCTCCGATGCGTTCTATATCGGCGCACTCGGCAGCCGCCGAACCCATGCGAAGCGCGTGGACCGACTGAGCGAGGCCGGCCACGGCCCGGAGGCCATTGCCCGCATCCATGCACCGGTCGGCCTCGATATCGGCGCCGTCACGGCTCCCGAGATTGCCCTTTCCATCATCGCCCAGGTCGTCGCCGCCCGGCGCGGAAAGCTGGACGGGGGGCGGCTGGCATGATCTTCGGCCCCACTCCGCTTGACGAGGCACGCGGCGCCGTCCTGGCCCATACGCTGCGCCTGCCGGGCCGCGTGCTGAAGAAGGGCACGGTGCTGGACGCCGCCGCCATCGAAGCGCTGCGCGCCGCGCGCCATGGCGAGGTGATCGCCGCCCGGCTGGAACCCGGCGACGTGCCCGAGGACGAGGCCGCGCATCGCATGGCAGAGGCCATGCTGCGTCCGCTGATCGCGCGCAGCCGCGCCGCGACCGGCCGGGTGAACCTGCTGGCCGAGACGCATGGTCTGTTGCGCGTGGACGCCGCCTTGATCGACCGACTGAACGCGCTGGACGAAAGTCTTACCCTCGCCACCTTGCCTGACTTCACCGTGGTGCAGCCGCAGGAGATGCTGGCGACGCTGAAGGTCATCCCCTTCGCCGTGCCCGCCAGCGCCCTTCAAGTGGCCGAAGCCATGCTGCGCGGCGCCCCCGCCCTCACCCTGCACCCCTTCCGTCCGCTGCGGGTCGGGTTGGTGAGCAGTGAATTGCCGGGCCAGAAGGACAAAGTGATCGAGAACGGCGTGGAGGCCACCCGCACCCGCGTTGAAACCTTGGGTGGGAACCTGCTTCCGCCCGAGCGCTGCGCCCATGAGACCGCTGCCCTGGCCGATGCCCTGAACCGCCTCCGCAAGGCGGGCGCCGAGATGCTGCTGGTGATGGGCGCCTCGGCCGTGGTGGACCGGCGCGATGTCGCCCCCGCCGCCATCATCCGCGCCGGAGGCATGATCGAGCATTTCGGCATGCCGGTGGATCCGGGAAACCTGCTCTGCCTTGGCCGGATCGGCGGGATTCCCGCCATGGTCCTGCCCGGCTGCGCCCGCAGCCCGAAGGTGAACGGCTTCGACTGGGTGCTGGAGCGCCTCTTCGCCGGGGTTCCGATCACGCCGAAATCCATCATGCGGATGGGAGTGGGCGGGCTGCTGAAGGAAATCGAGACCCGCCCCCTGCCCCGTGGCGACGCCCCTCGCACCGCCCCCACCCCCGCTCCGCGCCGCCCGCGCAGGGTGGCCGCCCTTGTGCTGGCCGCCGGCCGCTCCCGCCGCATGGCGCCGCTGAACAAGCTGATGGTCGCAGACAGGCTGGGCCAGCCGATGATCAATCGCGTGGTTGACAATGCCCTTGCCAGCCGGGCCCGCCCTGTCCTGGTCGTCACTGGCCATGAACGGGACCGGGTGGAAGAGGCGCTGGGCGGGCGGCCGGTTCTCATCACCCATGCCGACGACTATGCCCAGGGTCTTTCCGCCTCCCTGAAAGCTGGAATCGCCGCCCTGCCCCCGGATGTGGAGGGCGTGCTGGTTATGCTCGGCGACATGCCGCTGGTCAGCCCGGCCATGCTGGACCGTATCCTCGCCGCCTTCGATCCGGAGGAAGGCCGCGCCATCGTGCAGCCCACCTTCCGGGGCAAGCAGGGCAACCCCGTGCTCTGGGGACGGGAATTCTTCGAGGAAATCCTCGGCATCTCCGGCGATGTTGGCGCCCGTCACCTGACGGGGCTGCATGGTGACCGCTTGGTCAATGTGGAGATGGCCGATGACGGGGTGCTCAGGGATTTCGATACGGCCGATACGCTGAAGGGCCTGTAAACAGGTCAAGCCCTGACCTTTGGCGGGCGGCACACCACTTCCTTTCGATGCCGACCGTCTATGCGATTCCCTTCCGCCCGGAGGCGACGCCCTCCGTTGCGCCCCGCGCCCTGCTCTCCGCATGGGACATGGCACGGGACGCCGCGGCCGCCGCGCTGGAAGGGCCACCCCGCGCCTTCCGCTTCGCCGGCGATCCGGCCCTCGACCTGCTGCTGGAGGATCGGGACGCCTGCTGTTGGGCGCAGGCGCTGGACCGCCACATCGGCCTCGACCATGCCGAGGGGATGGCGATCCTGCTGCGGCTCCTGGCGCTGCTGGAGGTGATGGGCCGCGCGCCCTGGATGCGTGGCCTGTTCGACATCGGGCGTGAGGGAACGGTGCTGCATCCCGATCTTCTGCGCGTTGCGGCGACGCACCCCCTGGACGCCGCCGCCCGCTTCGATGAAGAGGGGTTGCGGCACCGCCTCGCGCGGCCGAGCCTGACGACGCCCTAGCAAGACCCGGAGCGACGCCCGCATGAAGTCTCAGCCCCTTGCGCTGCTCCTCGCTGCCACCACTCTGGCCGCCTGCGCCGCCCCGGCGCCTTCCTCTCCCCAGGACGCGCGTTCAGCACTGACCGCCGCCTGCCGCGCGGAGGCTGAGCGCGTGGTCCGCTATCGGGACCGCGGGCAGCTTATGCGGCAGGATGATTACAATGCGCGCGTCGGCACCACCTCTCATCTCGGGCCCCAGGTGATGTCGGACAAGCTTGCCCAGGTCTATGATCGCGACCGGCTGGCGGCCGAATGCGTGCGCAGCACCAACGCGGCCGAAAACCCGCGCATCCCGGCCGGGAGCCCGCCTGGGCGCTGAGGCGCCCTTGCCCAATCCCTTCACCCGAATTGTCGCGGGGCCGCTCAGCCGGGCCATGGCGAGCCGCAACGCCCGGATCTTCTTCGGCGCCAGCCTCGGCGCCTGGACCGGGCTCTGGATGCACCGCATCGGAGTCGCCTGGCTCGCCTGGGAACTGACGCACAGCGCCGCCTGGGTGGGGCTGATCGCCTTCGCCGATCTGGCCCCGGCCGTACTGGTCAGCCCCATTGCCGGCGCCTTCGCGGACCGCGTGGACCGGGTGCGGCTGACCATGACCTCCCAGGGGGTCATCGCCCTTGAGGCGCTTCTGGTCGCCATTCTCACGGCCACGGGCCATATTTCCATCGGCTTGCTCTTCGCCCTGGAACTGGTGAGCGGCACTGCCGCCTGCTTCTCCCAGCCGGCCCGCCAGACCCTGCTTCCCGCCCTGGTGGCGCGGGAAGATCTGCCGGCCGCCGTCGCGGCCAACAGCCTCCTCTTCAATGTGGCGCGCTTCATCGGGCCCGGGCTGGCCGGTTTCGTGATCGCCGCATGGGGGGTGGCGCCCGCGATCCTCTGCAATGCGATCGGGCATGGCTTCGCAACCTTCTCCATGCCCTGGCTGCGGCTGAATCCGGAGGAGCGGCGAGGCCATCCGGTCACGAGCTCCCTGCTGGCCGAAACCCTGGAGGGCTTCGCCTATGCGCTCCGCCATCCAGGGCTCGCCCCACTTTTCGCTTTTGCCGCCGTGTCCTCCATCGCCTTGCGTGGCGTGCAGGAGATCCTGCCCCCCTATGTGGAGCGCCTTTTCGGTCGCGGGGCGGAATCCCTCGCCATGCTGACCGCCTCCTTCGCCGTGGGCGCGCTGATCGCGGGCCTTACCGTCGCCTCACGCGGGCGACTGACGGGAACGACGCGGATCGTGGTCTTCGGCGTGCTGGCCCAGGCCCTTGCCACCATGGGCTTCGTGGCCACCGGGCATTTCGGCTTCGCCCTGCTTTGCGGCGCAGCCATCGGCGCCTCAGCCTCGGCCCATGGCATTTCGGTGCAGATCCTGGCCCAGACCGCGGCAGCGCCGGCGATGCGCGGGCGGGTCATGTCACTCTGGGCCCTTGTCTCGCGCGCCTGCCCTGCCCTGGGAGCGCTGATGTTGGGCATGGCCGGCGAGGCTTTCGGCCTGCGCCTGCCGACCCTGGTGGCGACCATTGTGGCCCTCGCCGCCTTCGCCTGGGGCCTGTCCCGCATGCGCCGGATCGCGAATGTCCTGGAAAAGCCGAGAGAGGAAACAAGCTGATGCTCGACGCTGCGCTGGTGGGAATGGGGCGCTGGGGACAGACCCTGGTGAACAGCGTGCAAGGCCGGGAGGGTTCAGGCATCCGCTTCGTCGCGGGGTCCACCCGGACGCCTGACAAGGCCCGCGCCTGGGCGGCGGAGAAGGGGCTGGACCTGCTGCCGGACCTTGAAGCCGTGCTGGCCGATCCCCGGGTGAAGGCGGTGGTGCTGGCCACACCGCACCAGCAACATGCCGAGCAGGTGATCGCCGCCGCGCGGGCGGGCAAGCATGTCTTCGTCGAGAAACCCTTCACTCTCTCCAAGGCCAGCGCCGAGGCGGCCGTGGCAGCCTGCCGGGAGGCAGGGGTGGTGATGGCGCTTGGCCACAACCGCCGCTTCCTGCCGGCCATCACGGAGATGAAGCGCTTGTTGGCCGAGGGGGCGCTCGGCACGCTGCTGCATGTGGAAGGCCAGATCAGCGGCGCCGCCGCCGATGGCTGGAGGCCTGGCATGTGGCGCTCCGATCCGCATGAAAGCCCGCTGGGCGGCATGGGTGCCATGGGCATCCACATGATCGATGCGATGATCAACCTGGCCGGACCTATCGAGCGCGTTTCGGTCATCAGCCAGGCTCAGGTGCTGACCATTGGCCTGGACGACACCACCGCCATGCTCTGCCGCTTCCGCACCGGGCCGACGGGGCTCTTCGCCACCCTCGCCTCGGCACCGCGCGTGTGGCGCCTGGCGCTGTTCGGGAGCCAGGGGCGGGTGGAGCAGCGGGATATGGAAACCCTCGCCTTCCATCCCCGGGAGGGCCAGGGCTGGGAGCGCCGATTCGAGCCGACCGACATCGAGCGGGCCGAGTTGGAGGCCTTTGCTGCTGCCGCGGCTGGCGGACCTGCCTATCCTCTGCCGGTGGAGGAGGCGATCCACGGCGTCAGCGTGTTCGAGACCATGATCCACGCGAATGCCAGCGGCGGACCGGTCCTCGTGCCCTGACCCGCAGTGCCTTGCCAGGGGTGGCGACTTGCCGCCCCTGCTCTCCGCGCCCTAGAAGCCCAACGCCATCCTGGCCACGGAGCTTCCAACCATGAGCGCGATCCTTCGCAAGGGCAGCAACCCCGTTCTGTCCAATTCGGTCGAGTACCACGGCTTCGTCTATCTGGCGGGGATCACCGCTGACGACCTGTCTCAGGACGTCTCGGGCCAGACGCAGCAGATCCTTGCCAAGATCGATGCGGCCCTTGAGGAGCACGGCACCGACAAGACCCGCCTGCTGCAGGCCCAGGTGTGGCTGAAGGACATCCGCGACCGCGACGCGCTGAACAAGCTGTGGGTGGCCTGGCTGCCGGCCGGCGGCGCCCCGGTGCGCGCCTGTGTGGAAGCCAATATGGCCGATCCGCGCCATCTCGTTGAGATCATGATCACCGCCTGCCGGTGAGTTCCTGCGGAACGGCATCGGTGAATCCGGTGCCGTTCCGCATCGCTTCCTGTGATCTTCCTGCAGCCACACTGTGGCTTATAGTTCCAAAGGACAGCTTTCTAGGAATTTGGTCTTGATCGCAACTTCGGGAGCAACCCCCTCCCACCGAATCACGCCCCATTGCGCCCTGAAACACAGCCAACTGTTGAATAGGTTTCCTCCTAGCCGGTAACACCGCCGTGACAACGCCACACAAGGCGCGGCCGGCAAAGCCGGCGGGGGCAGGCAATACTTTTCTTGGGGGAATACATGCGGGCAAATGGCACTGCCGTAGCGATTTTCGTGGCTTGCGGGTTTGTCCTGGCACCCCAGTTCAGCGTGACGGCCGATGCCTCCTCGCCCAACCAGGGCGGCGCCAAGCATGTTTCCGCCTCCCGCTCCCAGGCTCAGGCGCCTACCCAGGCTCGCCCAGTCCGTGCCACAGGTAGCAAGGCCACCATCCGGCGTGGTGCGGCGTCCAGCATGGCGGCGCAAGCGGTATCGATCCCGCGCGGCAGCATCTCCTGTGTTCCCTATGCCCGGATGGTCACCGGCATCCAGATCACCGGAAACGGCGGCACCTGGTGGAATAATGCCGCGGGCCTCTACCAGCGTGGTAACCGGCCAGAACCCGGCTCCGTGCTCGCCTTCCGCTCCTCGGGCGGGATGCGCCTTGGCCATGTCGCCGTGGTGGAGAAGCTGGTCAGCGCCCGCGAGATCACCATCCACCACGCTAACTGGGAAGGCCCCGGCATCCGCAAGGGGACAGTGACCCGCAACATCTCGGTGGTGGATGTGTCGGACGATAATGACTGGACGGCGGTCCGCGTCCAGGTCGGCCATGACTCGAGCAGCTACGGCCGCACCTATCCGACCTATGGGTTCATCTTCAACCGATCTGAGGGCGCGCCGGCCCGGCGTGGTCCGATCATGGTTCAGCACGACGGCGCGATGCAGGAGTTGGCCGAGGCTCCGAGCCCGCACCAGCGCTTCATCAACACCTCGCTTGGCGGCCTTGGTATCGAAGCTAGCCGCTGAGTCGGCTGCACTCCATCAGGGGGATGGAGGAGAAGGGGCGGCGGACCAAGGTCCGCCGCCCCTTCGGCGTTTCAGCGCTTATATATTTGCCAGTAGATCAAGGTTCTGGAGCCGCGCCCGCTCACGCCGCAGGATTGGCAGGAGCAGGCCCTACAGCGCCCCGCCCTGCGCGTGGCCCCTGACCCAGTCGGAAGGTTCCGCGATCTCCACACGGTTTCGTCCCTTTGCCTTGGCACGGTAAAGGGCGACATCCGCCGTCGCGACGAGCTGCTCCACGGTGCAATCCGGAACCGCGGCCGCCGCGCCGATGCTGATGCTGACCGCGAGTGCCCTGTTGCCCACCCGCACCGGCTGTTCGCATACCGAAAGGCGCAGCCGCTCAGCCACCATGCCTGCGTCATCGGGTGGTTGCGGAGCCATGGCGACGATGAACTCCTCGCCGCCGAAGCGAGCCACGACATCCACCGCCCGCAGATGCAGGCGCAGCCGCTCAGCCACCTCCCGCAGCACGGCATCGCCGAAGGCGTGGCCATAGGTGTCGTTGACCGATTTGAAGCGATCCACATCAATGAGCAGCACCGTCGCGCCGCCAGAGCGCAGCAACCCCTCCAGGTGGCGCATGACATAGCGGCGGTTCCGCAGTCCGGTGAGGCTGTCCGTAACCGCCATCTCCAGGCTGCGCTGGAGATCCGCCCGAAGCCGTTCCTGGTAGCGCTTGCGGCGGATCTGATTGCGCGCACGCGCGCGCAGCTCATTCGCATCCACCGGACGCAGTACATGGTCGTTGGCGCCGAGATCGAAGCCGCGCAGCACCTGGCTACGCTGGTCAGAATCGGCCACGAGCAGCACGGGCACCTCCCGCATGGAGGATTGCGCACGCATGCGGGAGGCCAGCCGCAGCCCCTCCCCGTCATCCAGCCAGAGGCTGAGCACAGCGAGGTCGAAATTGTCGTGCAGAAGGCGGTCCCAGGCGATGCTCGCATCCGAGGCCTGGGTCACCATGATTCCGTCTTGGGCGAGTATGGCGGAAAGGGCCTGCGCCTCGGCCTCATCCTCGGTCGCGAGCAGGGCATGGGCACCCGCAACGCTTTTGGAGGGATCTGGCAGCGGCTCGAAACCGAGGTCCTTCGCGGTCTCGGCGCGCAAGCGGAAGGCGTCGAGTACCTGTTTGGTGCGCAGCAGGGCCCGCAGCCGGGCAAAGAGGGTGGTATGGTCAACCGGCTTGGAGAGGAAGTCGTCCGCCCCGGCCTCAAGCCCGCGCACCCGCTCCGCCTGGTCCACCAGGGCCGTGATCATCACCACCGGGACATAGGCGGTCTGCGGCGTGGCCTTCAGCAGGCGGCACACCTCGTAGCCGTCCATGCCGGGCATCATGACATCGAGCAGGATGACGTCCGGGGCCCAGGACTGCGCGAGGCGCAACGCCTCGGCGCCTGAGCTGGCGAGGGCGACCTCATAGTACTCGGCGTTAAGACGAGCTTCCAGAAGCTTCAGATTGGCGGCGATATCGTCCACCACCAGGACACGCGCGGTCATGGCGGAACAAGGCCTCGCCCCGAAATGGCCACCGAAGCCTTTGCGTCCTGCCGGAAGATTGCCTGGTAACTCCTTGAGGCATCATGCATCGGCGGGATCGGCTGTATCCAAAGCTCGACGAATCCTGCCTTCCAAATGGCTGCGCTCCATAAACTGTTCCCAAGGGCAGAGATACACAAGATATCTGCATTCGGGATCGCAAGGAAATGCAGCTCAGCGCTTCGCGAACTGGGTGGCCCCGAAGAGAATTTCCCGCTCTTTGTCGGACATCGCGCCCTGCCGCTGTCGTTCTGAAAGCACAGCCAAACCTCGTTGTACCGCCGGGCGCGCCTCGATTTCTTCAAGCCAGCGTTTCACGCCAGGGAACTCAACCAGGTCAATGCCGCGGCGCTCGGCGTTCCGTACCCAGGGAAAGCTGGCAATGTCGGCGATGGAATAGGCATCGCCCGCCAGGAAGGGGCTACCCGAAAGCCGCTTTTCGAGCACCCCGTAGAGGCGCCGCACCTCCTTTGAATAGCGCTCGATCGCATAGGGGATCTTCTCGGGCGCATAATTCGCGAAGTGGTTCCACTGCCCAAACATGGGGCCAATACCGCCCATCTGGAACATCAGCCATTGCAGGCAGACGAGGCGTTCCGCCGGGTCCTCGGGGATGAGCCGCCCGGTCTTCTCGGCCAGGTAGATGAGGATGGCGCCGGATTCGAAGAGCTTCAGCGCCCGCCCGCTCGGGCCGTCCGGATCAATGATGGCCGGGATACGGTGGTTCGGTGTGATGGCCAGGAATTCGGGCCGGAACTGCTCCCCCGCACCGATATCGACAGGCACGACCTTATAGGGGAGCTCCAGCTCCTCCAGCGCGATATGGACCTTGTGGCCATTGGGGGTAGGCCAGCTCCAGACCTCGATGGTCATGCGTCGTGTCTCCGGTCGTTCCGGCCAGAATCTTCGGTGACGCCGGGGCGGCGGCAAGCCCACCCCGGCGTCACGATCACGGGTGCGGCTCAGGCGTTGCCGGAGAGATAGTCCATGGCGGCCTTCACCCCGCCTGCCTCATGCGGCACCCCGGCCAGGCGCAGCCCCATCTCAACCCCGCCCAGCGTGCCGAGCAGCGACAGGTCGTTGAAGGCGCCGAGATGGCCGATGCGGAAGACCTTGTCGTTCAGCCGCCCCAGCCCGTTGCCGAGCGACATGTCGAACCGCTCCAGGATGGTGGCGCGCAGAGCATTGGCGGAGTGACCCTCCGGCAGCCGGACCGCCGTGAGCGCGGAGGAATAATGCCTCGGCTCGGCGCATTGCACCTCCAGCCCCCAGGCACGGACAGCACGGCGGGTGGCCTCCGCATGACGATCATGGCGCGCGAAGACGTTCGAGAGCCCCTCTTCCATCAGCATGTCCATCGCCGTGTCCAAGGCGTAGAGCATGTTGGTGGCGGGGGTGTAGGGGAAGTAGCCGGTGGCATTGGACGCCAGCATCGGCTTCCAGTCCCAGAAGCTGCGCGGCAGCTTCGCCGTCTCGCTGGCCTTGAGGGCCTTTTCCGACACCGCGTTGAAGGACAGGCCGGGCGGAAGCATCAGCCCCTTCTGGCTGCCCGCGACGGTGACATCCACGCCCCATTCATCGTGCTTGTACTCGATCGAGCCGAGCGAGGAGATGGTGTCCACCAGCAGCAGGGCTGGGTGCCCGGTTGCATCCAGCGCCTTGCGCACCTCGTCGATCCGGGAGGTGCAGCCCGTGCTGGTCTCGTTGTGGACGACGCAGACGGCCTTGATCTCATGGCCCTTGTCGGCGCGCAGCGCAGCCTCGATGGCGGGAACGTCGGCAGCCTGACGCCAGTCCGTCTCCAGCAGCCGGGGCTTCAGGCCTAGGCGCTCGGCCATCTCGCGCCAGAGATGGGCAAACCAGCCGGTTTCACACATCAGCACCGTGTCGCCGGGGGAAAGGGTGTTCACCAACGCGGCTTCCCATGCGCCCGTACCGGAGGCCGGAAAGATGATGACCGGGCCCTTGGCCCCGAAGACCGGCTTCAGCTTCTCCAGCACGCGCTTGCCCAGCACCCCGAAATCCGGGCCGCGATGGTCCATGGTGGGGTTGTCCAGGGCGCGCAGCACGCGGTCCGGCACATTGGTCGGGCCAGGGATCTGCAGGAAATGCCGGCCGTTCTCGGGCCGGGAAGTGAAATAGGCCATGGGCGTCCTCCGCTCTGGCCAGAGGGTCTAGCCGCCCTGCCCCATGCGGCGCCAATGAGTTCGGTGCGTTCGATTGATGAGTATTATGGATGCGACGGGCGAACCCTGCTCGGCTAGCCTACGGGCCGCAGGAGACGCTCAATGAATGCCATCACCCGGTCTCGCATCATGCCCGGAGACAGCCGCCTTGCCGCCCGCCTGAAGCGGGAGGTCCAGGGCGAGGTACTGTTCGGCGCCGGTGACCGGGGCCGCTATGCCACCGATGCCAGCATATACCAGGTAGAGCCCATCGGCGTGCTGATCCCCCGCACGGTGGAGGACGTGGCCGCCGCCATGGCCATCTGCCGGGAAGAGGGCGTGCCGGTGCTGCCACGCGGCGGCGGCACCAGCCAATGCGGCCAGACGGTGAACCGCGCGCTGGTGCTGGATTGCACCAGGCATCTGCGGAACGTGCTTTCGGTGGACAAGGCGGCGATGCGGGCCACGGTGCAGCCGGGCATCGCCCTCGGCGCGCTGAACGATGCGCTGAAGAAAGACGGGCTGTTCTTTCCCGTCGATCCCTCCACCTGGGCGCGCTGCACCATCGGCGGCATGGCCGCCAACAATTCCTGCGGCTCCAAATCCATCCGCTACGGGCTGATGGCCGACAATGTGCTTGCCATTGATGCCCTACTGCCCGGCGGCGAACGCTTCACCTTCGGCGACCTGCCCGACAATCTGGGCGAAGGCGTGCCGGCAACGGTGGCGGAACTGGTGAACCGGCTGCGTACCCTGGGGGCTGCGGAGGCGGCCGAAATCGCCGCGCGCTTCCCCAAGGTGCTGCGCCGTGTCGGCGGCTACGACCTGGAGGCCCTGACGCCGGAGGCGCGCGCGAATGGCCGCGGCAACCTCGCCCGGATCCTGGTGGGCAGCGAAGGAACCCTCGCCTTCTCTGCCGGGCTCGACCTGAAGCTCTGGCCGATCAAGCCGCGCAAGGTGCTGGGCATCTGCCAGTTCCCTAGCTTTCGCCGCGCCATGGAGGCATCGAAGCACCTCGTCACCCTCGATCCTGAGGCGGTGGAGTTGGTCGACCGCACCATGATCGACCTGGGCCGCTCCATCGCCATCTACCGCCCCACCATCGACCGCATGGTGATCGGCGAGCCTGACTCCCTGCTCATTGTCGAGTTCCACGGCGATGACGATGCCGCCCTGCTGCGCGACCTCGCGCGGCTGGAGGAGATGATGGGCGATCTCGGCCTGCCCGGGCAGGTCGTGCGCGCCACTGAAGCCGGCTTCCAGGCCGCGATCGCGGAGGTGCGCGAGGCCGGGCTGAACATCATGATGTCCATGAAGGGCGACGGGAAACCCGTCTCCTTCATTGAGGACACGGCCGTGCCGCTGGATGATCTGGCCGACTATACTGAGCGCCTGAACGACGTCTTCGAGCGCCACGGGACCAAGGGCACCTGGTATGCCCATGCCAGCGTCGGCTGCCTGCATGTCCGCCCCGTGCTGAACATGAAGGATGGCGAGGAGGTGCGCCGGATGCGCGAGATTGCCGAGGAATGCTTCGCCCTGGTGCGCGAGTACAAGGGCAGCCATTCCGGCGAGCATGGCGACGGGATCGTGCGCTCCGAATTCCACGAGAGCATGTTCGGGCCACGCATTGTGCGGGCCTTCGAGACGGTGAAGGACGCATTCGACCCCGCCGGGCTGATGAACCCCGGGCGCGTCGTGCGTCCGCCGCGCATGGATGATCGCAGCCTCTTCCGCTATCCCCCTGATTATGCGGCAGATCCCAAGGTGGAACCGGTGCTGGACTGGTCCGATTGGCCGGGGCCGCAGCGCGGTTTTCTCGGCGCGGTCGAGATGTGCAACAACAACGGCACCTGCCGGAAGTTCGACGCCAATGTCATGTGCCCGAGCTTCCGGGTGACGCGGAACGAGCGTGACCTGACACGAGGCCGCGCGAATACGCTGCGCCTTGCCCTGACGGGGCAGCTGGGGCCCGATGCGCTGGCCTCGGACGAGGTCGCGGAGGCTCTCTCCCTTTGCGTCTCCTGCAAAGGCTGCCGCCGCGAATGCCCGACGGGCGTGGACATGGCCAAGATGAAGATCGAGGCCCAGTACGCCCGCGCGAAGAAGAACGGCGTGGCGCTGAAGGACCGGATCATCGCCACCATGCCGCGATGGGCGCCGCTGGCGTCGCGCATGCCGGCACTGGCCAATGCGCGGGAATGGGTGCCCGGCGCGCGGGCCCTTGGCCAGCGTGCCCTGGGGTTTACCCAGGAGCGGGCCCTGCCCAAATTCGCGCCGAAGCCTTTCCGGGACCTGGGCGAGGAAGCCCCTGCCCCGCGCGGTGATGTCATCCTTCTGGCCGACACCTTCAATCGTTATTTCGAGCCGGAGAACCTGCATGCCGCAGTGCGCGTGCTGCGCGCCGCCGGCTATCGCGCGGTTTCGGTGAAGGCGGCCGACGGCAAGCGTCCGCTCTGTTGTGGGCGGACCTATCTGGCAGCGGGCATGGTGGATGAGGCGCGGGCCGAGGCGCGCCGGACGATGGACGCGCTCTCTGGCTCGGACTTGCCCGTGCTGGGGCTGGAGCCCTCCTGCCTGCTGACGCTCCGGGACGAGTTCCGCAGCCTGCTGCCGGGCGATGAGGCGGATCGGCTGGCAGGCCGTGCGATGCTGCTCTCCGAATTCCTGATGCGGGAGAAGGCGGAACTACCGCTGAAGCCGGTTGCCAATGCCGCGCATATCCACGGCCATTGCCACCAGAAATCCTTCGGCGCCTTCCCCGATGCCGTGAAGACCCTGCGGGCCGTGCCAGGGCTTGAGGTGAAGCCGATCACTTCCTCCTGCTGCGGGATGGCCGGCGCTTTCGGCTATGACGCGCGCCGCGTGGAGGTCTCGAAGGCCATGGGCGAGCTGTCGCTGGCTCCGGCGGTCCGCGCCGCCCCGGCCGAGGACGTGATCGTGGCGGATGGCACCTCCTGCAGGCACCAGATCTCGGATCTCACCGGCCGCACGGCGCTGCACAGCGTGCGCGTGCTCGACATGGCGCTGGATAGGAAACCATGAGGAAGGCACTTCTCGATCTGTGGTTCGGCGACGAGCCTGATCGCTACCGCGAGGTCTGGTTCCGTCCCGATGCAGCCTTCGACGCCACGCTTCGGAACAGCTTCGGCGGGGTAGCGGAGAGGGCGGCCCAGGGTGGGTTCGCCGACTGGCTGGCGGAGCCGGAGGGGGCGCTCGCCCTGTGCCTGCTGCTGGATCAGGTACCACGCAACATCCATCGGGGCTCCGCCCGTGCCTTCGAAGCCGACCCGCTCGCCCGCACCGTGGCGAGGGACGCGGTGCTCGTCCGGCGGCATGACCTACGCCTCGCGCCCATGCAGCGCATCTTTCTGTACCTGCCCTTCGAGCATTCCGAGGCAATGGCCGACCAGGATCTTTCGGTGACGCTGTTCGAGGGGCTGCGCGATGACCCGCGCGCCGCCGCACCTGGCGGGGTGATCGATTATGCGTGGCGGCACCGCCGTGTGATCGCCCGATTCGGGCGCTTCCCGCATAGGAATGTCGCTCTCGGCCGCGTGAACAGCGAGGCAGAGCAAGACTTTCTCGTTAAAGTTGGTGGTTTCTAAGACGTTCACAACCCCAAAGTGTGTTAACGTTGCAACAACCCTCCACAGTTATCGTGGCGCGGGTGGGGTGGGGTTTTGTGCGCTGCGTTATGTGGTCATCAAAGGCGGCCCCACTGCGGGGCATCAGACCAATGATAAGGATCACACCCGCGATGTCCCGCCTCCGCGCTGCGCTGCTGACGACCACGGTCATGGCGCTTCCCCTCGCCGCCCAGGCGCAGCCGATCACTGGCCTCTATATCGGGGGTGGCGCCGGCCTTAACTATCTGCAGCAGAGCGACGAGTCTCTGAGCGGCAATGCCCTCGCCGACGCGCGGGCCGCGGGTATCCCCACCAATGCCACGGTGGACTGGGAGAATGGCTTCGCCGGCGTCGTCTCCATCGGCTGGGGCTTCGGCAACGGCCTGCGCACCGAAATCGAGGGCTTCTACCGCCGCAACGATTTCGACGGCGGTACCGTTGCCGGCCTGAGCAGCCGCAGCAATGGCGGCAGCCTCTGGCAGGCCGGCGCCATGGTGAATGTCCTGTACGACATCGACCTGCGTCAGCTGGGTTGGGCTCAGCCGATCTTCACGCCTTATATCGGTGGCGGTATCGGCTGGTCCTTCATCACGCAGGATAATGTCCGCGCGGACTTCCGCCCGACCCGTTCGCAGGTTCTGGTCACCGATGATGACGACAATGTCTTCGCCTTCCAGGGTATTGCCGGCCTGGCCTTCCCGCTCGGCGTTCCTGGCCTGAGCCTGACGGCTGAGTACCGCTTCTTCGGTACGACCGAGCCGAGCTTCCGCGTGCGCCAGACCCAGACGCTGACGGGCGCCGTGAACAACTCCAATTCGGGCATGCGGAACTTCAACCACAGCGCCATGCTCGGCCTGCGTTACGCCTTCAACCAGCCGCGTCCGGCTCCGGCCCCTGTCGTGGCTCCGGCTCCGGCCGCTGCCCCGGCTCCGGCCCGCACCTACCTGGTGTTCTTCGACTTCGACCGCGCTGA
>NZ_JAOXLP010000049.1 GCF_025791835.1 Roseomonas xinghualingensis | reverse complement strand
AAGACATCATCCGCCAGCTCAGCGAAATCAAATCACAGCTGAACCGGGGGGCGTTCTTCCCGTCCCCCGCCCAGCGCGGGAATGGAGAGGCCCCGGCCTTCTGGTTCGTCCCGCCCGCTCAAGGCACCTGACCCGCCGCCCGGCGGCACCGGGCAATCAGACAATTCGGAGACGATCATGATCGACTGGACCGCCATTCTGGCGGCCCTGGGCCTGTCTGCGCCCGTGGCCACCGTCCTCGGCATCGGCCTGCGCTTCGCCCTGCCGTCTCTCGTTCACGCCGTCCGCGTATGGATGATTGACCTAGCCCTGAAGCGTGCCGGCGGGCAGATGTTCAGCATCCTCGTGGCCGAGGGCTATGCGGGCGGCCCCGTGGATCCCGCCCGGCTGGAGCGGCTGCTCGCCACGGGCGTGCGCTACATGCAGAACCGCCTGGGCGAGACGCTGGCCAAGGTCGGCGTGTCGGCCGAGGATCTGCGCTCGATGGTGCAAGGCGCCTTCGGCGAGCTGCTGGCCAAGGCCCAGGCCTCGCCGGCAGCGACCCCCGCTCCGGCGGATGGCATGAGGCCCGCCTGATGCCCTGGGTGTGGAACGCTGCCGGCACGGCCGCCACCTGGCAGGATGAGGCGCCGAAGACAGCACCGCCCGCCAAGGCGCCGGTGCCAGCCGGGCGGAAAGGCGCGCTGGTGACGCTGGTCGGCGCTGCGGCGGCAAGCATCCTCCTCGCCATCGTCCCCGTCCATGAGGGCGTCGTGCTCCGCGGCTACCTGGACCCGATCGGCATCCCGACGAAGTGCATGGGCGACACCACCGACGTGGTGGTGGGGCGCCGCTACACCGAGGCGGAATGCCAGGAGAGCCTGGAGACGCAGCTGCTCGCCCATGCCGCCCCGGTGCTGGCCTGCGTGCCGGGGCTTGCCGGCCGAACCAACCAACTCGCGGCCTCCGTGTCCTTCGCCTACAACATCGGCACGGGGG
This sequence comes from Roseomonas xinghualingensis, assembly GCF_025791835.1. GTDB lineage: Bacteria > Pseudomonadota > Alphaproteobacteria > Acetobacterales > Acetobacteraceae > Roseomonas > Roseomonas xinghualingensis. The sequence goes on along the minus strand of NZ_JAOXLP010000049.1, from coordinate 17,840 downwards.
CCTTCTGCCGCTCCACGGCGGCACGTCGCTTCAACGCCGGCGACTGGCGCGGCGGCTGCCGGGCCTTCAACGAGAACGACGCAGGCCAGCCGCAGTGGGTCACTGCGGCGGGGATCAGGCTGCCTGGGCTGGTGAGGCGGCGCGCGGAGGAGCGGGCGCTCTGCGAGACGGGGCTGTAGGGGTTAGAAGGTCAGCTTCCCCGGCTTGCTGACACGCTCCATGTAAGCCACCGCAGCCGCGTGATCCTTGCGGGCCTTGGCTTCTGACCGGATGCAGCGGTCAGGATCGTAAGCGTCCATGCGGTGGCGTTGCAGGGCAAGGCAGAAGGCCGAGAGAAACTGGTCCATGTTCACCCATTCCTTCTCGGCCATGTGCAAGGGCCAATCGTAGAGATCGGTTCCCGCCCGCAGTTCGTGTAAGCGGGCCTTGGGAATGTGGTAGGTCCCGTCTGCAGCCTCTATGCCGTAATCTGTCACCTTCCACTGGCTCATGCCGCGCGCGCTCCCTGAATTGCCGCGCGAGCCGCATCCGCCAGGAACGCGGAGCGGCTCTTGCCCTGCCGCTGCGCGGTGGCATCCACCGCCGCCAGCAAGCCCTCTTCCATGGTCATGTTCACCCGCACCGCGCGGCCGGGCAGCTCGGCACGCACCAGAATACGGGCGAACTCCTCCACCTCCGGATCGCGTTCGACGCGCTCCAGGGGAGTAGGATCGGGAATGGCGTCGCCATCCTCGATCATGCCGCGGATGTGGAGGGCAAGAGCCTCCTCGGCTTCACGCGCTGCGTCCTCGGCGGTCGCGCCATGGGCGACGCACCCGTCGAAATCGGGGAAGAAAACTCCGAAGCCGTCCGAAGACTGCTCCAGGATCGCTGGATAGTAGCGGGTCGCCATTTCCTTCGGGTCCTATACCCTGACTTAGGCTGGGCCTAATTGCCCTGCCCGGTTGCGCTGGAAGGGCGGAAGCCCCGGTTCTCACCGGAGCTTCACGCCTGTCTGCCTCTCGATGCTCTTCACGGTTCCGATCGGAAGCTCTTTCGAGGGGTGGGGGACGGTTGCTCGTCCTCTCTTGGCCGGGTGCTTGAACTGCTTGTGGCTGCCTTCCTGAGCAACTTCGAACCACCCGTCCGCTTCGATGGCGGTGATTGCCGCCTTGCTGCTCACCGTCTTCCCCATCCAGTCCCCTTCGTTGTCTATATGCGCATTTATACGCATTGGGCGGGGTTGGGGCAAGGCTGAATGCGCATAGATGTGCATAAAACTTCGGGGCCGATTGAGCGCCGGAGGTCCGCCACGCCGCTGAAGCGGCGCGGGGGCCCAGGCTGGTTGCAACAGCCCGAGCCGCACGGGTGATGACCGTGCACGGATAAACCGCCCCGCTACCTCCGGCCGGAGGCGGGGCTAGTAGAGTTGTCCTCATCAATGCTGACAAGCCCAACCCCCGCCCCCTACCTGGGCGGGAAGCGTAACCTCGCGCGCCGGGTTATCGCCCGGATCGAGGCCATCCCGCACCGCACCTATGCGGAGCCGTTCGTAGGGATGGGTGGCGTGTTCCTGCGGCGCAGCCGCCCGGCACCGGCGGAGGTCATCAACGACCTATCTGCTGACGTCGCGAACCTGTTTCGCATTCTCCAGCGCCACTATGTGCAGCTGATGGATACCCTGCGCTGGCAGGTCACCAGCCGGGCCGAGTTCACCCGGCTGTGTGCCGCCAACGCGGACACGCTTACCGACTTGGAGCGTGCAGCCCGCTTCCTCTATCTCCAGCGCTTGGCCTTCGGCGGGAAGGTGAGAGGCCGGACTTTCGGCATAGATCCGCGGTCGCCCGGCCGCTTCGACGTGAACAAGCTGGGGCCTCAGCTGGAGGCAATCCACGATCGCTTATCGGGGGTCGTGATCGAGCGCCTGCACTATGCGGAGTTCCTGTGCCGTTACGACCGGCCTGAGACGCTGTTCTACCTGGATCCGCCGTATTTCGGGAACGAGGGCGACTATGGTGAGGACGCCTTCAGCCGTGCCGATTTCGAGCGCCTTGCCGAGGTGTTGGCGGGCCTGAAGGGCCGGTTTCTGCTCTCGCTGAATGACCACCCGGAGGTGCGACGGATCTTCGCGGGCTTCCATGTCGAGGAGGTCGAAGTGACCTACACGGTTGGGTCGCGTATCGGCTGCGGGGCGCGGCGCGGGGAGGTTCTGATCAGCGGTCCCGCATGACTGCTGGCAGTTACCGTGCCTGGGGATCAATCTTCCCGCAGGTGCACGGTCAGTCCGAATGCCTCTGCCATCTCGAGCAACGCCGCGACCTCTTCGTCACAGCCGTCCGCCACCTCAGGAGCCCCATGGCGCCTGAGGCTGGCGCCGAAGGCAATCGTCGCATCGATGTCGCGCTGGATGGCGCGGGTCAGAAGGGCGCCGTGCTGCTCGGTCAGGACAAACATGTCCGAACTGCCAGGCGCAGCGGCGTGGGACTGGCGCTCCTGGCTCATGCCGCAACCGGCATCGCCAGGTGCTGCGAGAAGGCGTCACGCACAGCCGTCATTGCCCTGGCCGCGTTCTCGGCCGCGCGCCGGGCTGCCTTCTCGGTGCTCTCCACCTCATCGATCGCCTCAGCAGCGGCCTCCGCGCTTTCGGCGAACCCGTCGCGCATCTCCTCCAGCCATTCCTGTACCTGCTCGGCGTCCCCCTGCTCACGCAGGGTGGCCACCACGGCATCCACATGCCGCACCATACGGTCGGGCGTGGCGCCGCGGGCCATGGCTTCCATGAGGCGGGTCATTGCGGCGCGCTGGGGGGAAGGGGGACGCTTCTGGGCCAAGGTCGGGTTTCCTCGATAGTGGTCCGGGCCCTGATCTCTAAGCGATGTTCGTAGTATGTTCTAGCCCTCTCGTCCCAGGCCGCTCCTGGGAAGGACCAGGAGATCCATGGGCGGCACCAAGCCTTCAGTGATCAGGTCTGCCCACTGCTGCGCAATTTCCCGCCGCCGCGCCATGTAGGCGGCTTGGTTATAGATGCCTTCCACATGGTTGGTCGGCTTGTGCGCCAACATAAGATCGATAACCGCGCGGTCGTGGTGGTTAGCGAGCAACTCATTCATGCAGGTGCTGAAGGAGCTGCGGAAGCCGTGAGGCGTCTGGACGCCCTCGAACCCGGCCCGGATCAGGAGCTGCCCCAGCGTCGTCTCGCTCATCTGCCGGTGTGAGTGCCGCACGGCAGGGAAGAGGTACTTCTGGCGGCCGGCGAGTGCCCTGGCGGCCTTCACGATCTCCACCGCCTGGCGGGAGAGGGGGACCTTGTGGGGCCGGCGCTTGTTCTTCCTGCCCTTCATGCGCTCGGCCGGCACGGTCCATGTCGGCTCTGGCCCATCCAGGCCCTCGAACTCGTCGTCCGTGGCGCCGCGCAGTTCTTTGCTTCGGAGAGCCGTGAGGGCCAGCAGCCGCGCCGCCAAGCGGGTTCCGGGGTGGGCTGGTATGGTGTCCAGCTTCGCCAACACGTCTCGAACGCCTTGGGCCGAAGTCACAGCCGGGTGGTGACGAACAGCCCCGGTAGGCTGCATGGCGCCGCGGATCGTCTGGGCGGGATCGGTCTCGGCGAGGTCCGCCGCGATGGCATACACGAAGACGGCGCTGATCTGCTGGCGCATCTTTCGCGCGGTGGTGGGGGAACGCTCCTCGACGTCCCGCATGAGCGTCAGCACCATCTTCGGGGTGATGGACCTGATTGGGAGAGACCCGAGGGCGGGGAAGACGTCGTTCTCCAGGTTCCGCATCACATCGGTGGCGTGGCGCTCCGACCAAGTCGGCTTGTAGAGGGCGTGCCAGGCGCGGGCGACGACCTCGAAGGTGGAGGCGGCCTCCTGCGCGGCGGTGGCACGACGAATTTTTTTTTGCACCGAGGGATCATGGCCCGCCTCCAGGTCTTCCCGGGCCGCCTCTCGGGCCTTCCTGGCATCAGCAAGAGAAACGGCGGGGTAGCTCCCCAGCGCCAGCAACTTCTCCCGCCCCTGGATCTCGTACCGGTAGCGCCAATGGCGGCCGCCGGCAGGCGTGACCTGCAGGTAGAGCCCGGCCCCATCCGCCAGCTTTATGGGCTTCCCATCGAGGGCCTTGGCCTTTCGGATGGCGGCATCGGTCAGCTTCATGCGGAGATCCTATACCCGGGAAACATCTCCTTTGTACCCGGATCATACCCGGTCGATACCCGGATTGTTGTGGGTGAGGCGGGAGTTCGGGGGATCCTGTGAGCGTCAGACCCTCCCGTATTTTGGGGCAAAACGGGCATCTTTGCGCGATGCTGGATCAACACGGGCCGGATGGTGCAGGAGAATGCCTCGCCGGATGTGCGGATCGACCTGGAGGAGTTCCTGGCCAGGCTGGTGCCGGATGGCGGGGGCGGCCGCTACAGGCATGAGGAGGAGGGGCCTGACGACATGCCAGCTCATATCCGGGCGGCCCTGACCCAGACCCAGCTTTCCATTCCCGTGGAGCATGGAGCACCGGTGCTGGGCACATGGCAGGGCATCTACCTCTATGAGCACCGGACCACACCGCACCGGCGGGAGCTGGTGCTGCATCTTCTTGGGGAGGAGGCATGAGGCGTGGCCGCCTTCCCGGACGCTGCCGTCCGGGATATGGCGGGTGGAATTCTTTGGCGGAGCCACGCCTCTTGGGCCTTCCTCGTCTCCTGAGGGTCTCCCTCGTCATCCTCGCCGCTTCGGCCTCCGGGCCGGCCTTGGCATCCGGCGCCGCGGAAACCTGCAGCACCTCCACCCTGACCTCCTCCGGCTATGCCTCGGCACGCTGGTGCGGGCATCCGCCTGGCCCGGGAACGCTCCGCATGAACCGCCGTGGCGGCGGGGCGGAGGAGTTCCTGGACGTGCCGATCGACACCTATCGCGAGGTGATCCGCACCCCGAACGTGGCCCGCTTCCTTACAGAGGAAGTCCAACCGCGCTTCCGGCAGGTGGAGAGGACCTCCAGGGCGCCGGCCGCCGCGCATGGCATCCGCACGGCGCAGGTGCCGAACCCCGTGGCGCCGTCCCGCAACGTCCAGCCCAGGGTCGTGGCCCCGGTGAGGGCGGCCGCAGTCATCTCGCAGGGCAAGGCACCGCAGGCGCAGCCACTGCGCCTGCCAGCGCGGGCGGCAAGCCCCCGCCCGGCCGCGCCGCCCGCCCATGCCGCAAAGCCGCCGGTCCGGGCCGTGCGGCAGATGGCTGCGAATTGCGCCCCGGTGCCTGCCGCGCGGGGCGCTGCCCGGCCGGCGCAGACTTCCGGCGTTCCGGCCGGAAAGCGGGCCTGCCGCAGCTAGGGCACTGCCCGGGGAGCAATGCGCGCTTTCCGACGATCCAGTTCGGCCAGGCGGAGGCGCAGCTATCCGGGGGGCATGATGCGTTAAGCTTCCGGATCAGAAGCAACGGAAGGACGCCCATGCCGAGTTCAGTGAAGGACATGCTCGCCGCGGCCGAGGCCGTTGTGCCGAGGGTGACGCAATCGGAAGCCGCCCGCCTGATAAGCGAGCGGAACGCGCTGGTCGTCGATCTGCGCGAGACCTCCGAGCTGGGGGGGGGAAGGTGAAGGGCGCGCTGCATGTGCCGCGCGGGTTTCTGGAGTTCCGCGCGGATCCGTCTTCCCCTTCCCATGATCCCGCCTTCGAGCCTGGCCGCACGGTGATCCTCTACTGCGCCTCCGGCGGGCGGGCTGCCCTGGCCGGGAAGACGCTGCGGGATCTCGGCTATGCCGATGTGCGCAACCTCGGCGGCTTCAAGGACTGGGCCGCGGCAGGGGGGGAGGTGGAGCAAGCCGGTTCCCCGCACATGGTGAGCGGCGGGCAGCAGAATGCGGACAAGGCCGCGGAAGCTGCGCCCGGGCCCAGGAAGCCGGGCGAGGACCTGCAGCGCCGCCAGGACCAGCTGCTCGATCAGGCGTTGCAGGAAACCTTCCCCGCCAGCGATCCGATCTCGCCGAAGGTGATCGTCTGATCGCGGCGCCTGGCCGGGCAGGCGCGCAACGCGGCGGGGCGCACGCACGTTGTGCGCGGTGAGTCCTGCTCCAGGAGGCTGTCATGCCTGAGGAAAAGACCGAGAAGGAAGGCGGTGCCCCACGCCTCAATCCAGGCGACGAGGCGGCGCCGGGAACGCCGGGCACGGGCGAGGATGTGTGCCCGAAGTGCCAGGGCAAGGGCCGCATCGAAAGTGGCGAATGCCCGGATTGCGGTGGTACCGGCATCGTCATCCAGGGCGTCGCCGGCGGCTAGGCCTGATCACTCTTGGGCGTGACTGTCCGGAGAATAGCGGTGGGCCCCTGTATCGCCCGCGGCATCCTGGTTAGGAGCAGAGCCGCGACCGCGTTCCGGAGGCGTCTTGGCATCCCTTCCCCAGTCCTTCTTCAGGCGCCCCGCGGCGGAGGTCGCGCGTGACCTGATCGGGACCACGCTGCTGATCGACGGGATAGGCGGCGTGGTGGTCGAGACCGAGGCCTATGACCATGAGGATCCGGCGTCGCACAGCTTCGGCGGGCCGACCCGCCGCAACGCCTCGATGTTCGGCCCTGCCGGCCATGCCTATGTCTATCGCTCCTATGGCCTGCACTGGTGCCTCAACTTCGTCTGCGGCGCCGAGCCGCGCGGGAGCGCGGTGCTCATCCGCGCGCTGGAGCCGGCTGCTGGCATCGAGGTGATGCGGCAGCGGCGCGGGGTGGAGAAGGCGAGGCTGCTCTGCAGCGGTCCGGGGCGGCTGTGCCAGGCCCTGGGGGTGACAGACGCCATGGATGGCCTTCCGCTGGATCGCGCTCCCTTCGCGCTGCTGCCCGGGCAGGCGGTGGATGTGGTCACGGGGCGCCGTATCGGCATCACGCGCGGGGCGGAGACGCCCTGGCGCTTCGGCCGTGCGGGCTCGGCCTTTCTCAGCCGCCGCTTCGCCTGACCACCTTCTCGCCATGACTTGGGCGAGGCAGCAAAATCAGGCCCAACTCCCAACACAAAACCAAGCCCTTGTACGGCCTTGAATCCTGATCAGCGGGGGTGAGGCAAGGTGGCCTGGAAGCAGCGGAAAGATTCTTGTTTTTGTGCCGGCATTGCGATGCCTGGGCGCCGCGCCTGTTGAGCCGCCCGGCGGACCCAGCCGCCCGAGCCTGCGAGCAGCGGCTGCAAGAACGCTGCACCACCTCATCCAGGAAGGTTGCGCGTATGCCCCCGCCCAAGCCTCCTCAGCCCGTCGGTGGACAGGCGGATGCCCGGCTGAGTCAGGCGTTTCCCCCAAGCCTGAACGGCGACCAGATCAAGCTGCTGAAGCACTTGACCCATACCTTCACGCGGTTCTTCGAGGTCTATGGCGAAACGAAGCCTGCCAGAGAGGCGGTGGAGGAGCGGCCGGAGGCGGTGGATGTTCCAGAGCTGCCCGGACGGCTGGAGGGAAAGGAACTGGCGGCCCGCATAAGGCGCCTGGTCAAGCTGCGCGCGGATCGCCGCCGCTCCCAGTACGAGGATCTGTTCGACTGGCCCGCCTGGGACATGCTTCTGGATCTCGCCGTCGTCAGGATCGAGGAGGGGCACATTTCCGTCTCGGCGGTGTGCATTTCGTCAGGGGCGCCCCAGAGCACCGCCTTGCGTAAGCTGGCGGCGCTGGAGCGCGCGAAGCTTGTGCATCGTTATGCTCGCGGCACGGATGGCCGGCGGGTTCATATCGGCCTGACGGATGAAGGGCTCAGGCTTGTCATGGAAACGCTGGTTGGCGAGGTGGCGCTGTATCGCGGATGACGCCTTCCTGAGGCAGGCCACCGGGTTCAAAACCCGGCCCGAGGCTACCAATCCACGGAGGGGTCGAAGGCCTGAGTCGTTTGGATGCGGCACTTCATGCAGCCGAGGCTCACGCGCTTCTGGAAAGGTGCCTCCGGGGTTGGGTCATCCGCTGCCCCAAGCACGACGAGCCGCATCCCGCATCCGGCGCATTTACCGAAGCCTGGCCCGGCGGCGCGGCGCTTCCAGGCGGCGCGCCTTTCCTCCATCGCATCCCAGTACTTGCTCATGCCAGCCACCATAGTCTTCCCAGCCCGATGCTTGCTCAGAACGATCTGGCCTCAGGATCTATCATGTCACACCTCGGTGAAAGACTTCCTGCGAGCACACGTTGCAGTTGTAGCGTGCCCGCTGGCCGGGTGTCACGACGGACGAGGAGCTGCAGAAGGATGGGCTCCTGGCACCACGCCTTTGGAAGCGGAGCGGGGAATGATCGGCGCCTTCGTTCTCGATCTTAAAGACGCAGTCGTGGCTCCAGCGCGGCTAGGAGAGGAGCGGCCTGCCGTCTTCGTTCATGGCGAGATCAGGCCGGTCAGCATCAGCACGAACAGGGTGCCGCCCATAAGGGCGAGAGCCGGCAGGATGTCCCTGGCAACGCCGCCCCCGGCGATGCGCCACCGGAGGAGATAGCTCTGAACGGCGATCGATGAGGTCGGGATCATTGATCAACCTAGCATGGGCGGCGGCGATGCCGGCACACGTTTCCGGCATCATGGGGTGCCCCCATGTGTTCATGGCGGCGCCTTCAGGCGATGAACCAGGCCGCGGTTGCGACCGTACCCCATAGTGCTGCGAGCGCGGCGGTGAGCAGCGCGAGCACGAGCATCCCGGCCAGGGCAAGGAGCACGCCGTCCTCCTCCAGATAGGCAAAGGCAACGAGGATGACGGTGAGGCCGACCGGGATGTTGCTCAATGGCACGGGCACGAAAAGGCCGGCACCGAGCAGCAGGACCGCTCCGCCGACGGCGCGCTTCGTCGCTTGGAATGGGATAGGCCACCGGGGATGGATGACCCGCTCCAGTGCACGCAGCACGAGGATAAGCCGGGCCAGGGGACGGCGGAGACGTGCCGTCGCGAATGGGCGCTCCGCGAGCCGATGCGGAAAGACGGGCGCGGGGTGCCCCAGGATCATCTGGAAGGCCGAGATTACGAGCAACAGGCCCGCACCAACCGACACGGCCGGCAGCACCCCGAGCAACCCCAGCAGCAAGAGGACAATCCCAAAGGATCGCTCCTCTAGTTGGGCAAGCAGCCAGGCGAGCGTCACCTCGTCCGGCGCCTCAGCCGCCAGGCGCTCCAGCAGACGAGACGTCGGGATGTGGGGACCCCGAGCGAACTGCGCCTTCCTGACGGCCACGCGTCCTTCCTCAGCACTCACCCCAGCGGCCGGCCATTCTCCGGCCATTCTCTGGAATGAACCCGATGCCGGTGACCCCAGGGTGGCGCTTACTCGTCCGCTAAGATCCCGATATGAGCGGTTGCCTGCTCGATAGCCGCCATCATGGCTGTCTCCCGGGTAGCAGTGCCGCCCGCGTCGATCCGCCCTTCGGCCAGGTTGTCACCGAAATCCGCTTCCACGACCTCCCAAAGCCACGGATCATCGCCTCGATCCGCCATTGCGCTGGCATAGACCCGGAGCAGCAGTGGCGGTTCTCCCGCTGCAATGGGAAGAGTCTTTGTCCAGGCATCGCCGCCCTCCGAGGACCACTCGGAAGCAACTCCGTCCATGCGGCCTACCTCTCGTCGATATTGGGCTGCCGCCAGCCGCGCGCACAAGGGCTGCGGCTGCGGCAGTCCGTTACAAACGAGATGGCCTCAAGGCTGGTTTCCCTGGCTCCGTCCGGGAGCCCTGGTTCGGCTTTCCTTCAGCCTTGCTCCAGCCCCGCCCCGGCTTCAGCGATGGGTTAACTTCAGGACCTCACTCAGCCCTCTCCTCGCCGTTTTCCGGCCCACCCTCCTGGTGCTCCGCCGGCATGCCCAGCTTCGCTTCCTTCTGGGCCAGCCTCTTCTGCTCCTTGGCTTGAGCCTTCGCAGCCTTGTCCCGCTCGCGCTGGGCGCGATCCTGTCCGTAGTTCGGCTTCCGCAAATTCAATCTCCCTCTGAACTATGTATGTATGGTGCGCGGGTCGTCTTGTGCAGACGCACGCCGGGCCCTTCGCCGTTCTCGGCCACGAAGATGACGCCGGCCGCCTCCAAAGCGCCGCGGATAGCGGCAAGCGTGGAACTGCGCGGCATTGTCTCGCCAGCCTCGATGCGGGCCAGCGTGCGGGTTGTCGTTTTCGCTGCAGCCGCCAGGTCCTCGCGGCTCCAATCCACCAGAGCCCGCGCTGCCCGGAGCTGCGCGGGCAAAATGTCCTCTTTCACGACAGTTCGCTTGCCAATGTCCTGAAACATGACATGGGGGGGCTCTGCCTACAAGGCAGTCAGGCGGGGAGGGTGGAAGCCCCGCGTATCCGGCCTGACCGTAATCCGAGCGTTCTGAGGGCAGGCTGGGGTTGGGCACGCCTTTGTCACGCCTGTGGCGGCGATCGGAGGAGTTCTCAGTGTCTCCGGGTAACCGGCAGAAAACCAAGCGCATGATCTCGTGCGGAGGTGGCGCCAATTGCGTGCCCGCCTGGAGGCCTTCGCCACAAACACCACCGATCTGCGCCATTGGCGGTGACGCGGAACTGAGGGCGGCATGGACCGCGGCTGATGCTTTGGGGGCTGGCGGAGAGGGTGTCTATATTTTTTAGGCCCTAGTCCGTTGAAATTTCTACTTGGCAGATCGCGCCGTTCCTTCTGTTACCCGGTCCATTACCCGGCCGAGTGAGTAGCTATAGTGGGACGCAAAAAAAGGGCAGGGGAGGGGCTCTGCCTCTCCGTCGAACTAGAACATAATGGAAACATGAGCTACGGAATGGGACGACTCCACTGAAGGACCCATGCATGGCCCGCCAGCCCAGCTCTCCTACACCCAAGCGCGCCTCGTCTCCACAGCGTGCCGCGATGGCCCGCCTTATGGAGGCCATGGCCCGCGGCGCCACGCCCGACCGTATGGTGCGGCAGGTGGATGCCGTGGTGGCCACCCTGCGCGAGCAGGGCGACGCCGAGCAGGTACAGGAATGGCTGGAGGAGATGCGCGACGGGTTCGCCGAGAGCGCGGAGGCAGCCGCCGAGGCGATCGATGAGGTGGAGAGCACCGAGAAGGCGGCCCGGCGCGCGGCCGAGAACGCCGCCAGGGCGATGGCGGCCGTGCGCGATGCCTTCTCGCAGCACCTGGCGATGCCGGTTGCGGCATGAGCCAGGTGCGCCAGTCCCACGCCGCTGCACCTGGCAGTTCGGACATGTTTGTCCTGACCGAGCAGCACGGCGCCCTTCTGACCCGCGCCATCCAGCGCGACATCGACGCGACGATTGCCTTCGGCGCCAGCCTCAGGCGCCATGGGGCTCCTGAGGTGGCGGACGGCTGCGACGAAGAGGTCGCAGCGTTGCTCGAGATGGCAGAGGCATTCGGACTGACCGTGCACCTGCGGGAAGATTGATCCCCAGGCACGGTAACTGCCAGCAGTCATGCGGGACCGCTGATCAGAACCTCCCCGCGCCGCGCCCCGCAGCCGATACGCGACCCAACCGTGTAGGTCACATCGACCTCCTCGATCTGGAAGCCCGCGAAGATCCGCCGCACCTCCGGGTGGTCATTCAGCGAGAGTAGAAACCGGCCCTTCAGCCCCGCTAACACCTCAGCGAGGCGTTCGAAATCGGCACGGCTGAAGGCGTCCTCACCATAGTCGCCCTCGTTCCCGAAATACGGCGGATCCAGGTAGAACAGCGTCTCAGGCCGGTCATAGCGGGACAGGAACTCCGCATAGTGTAGACGCTCGATCACGACCCCCGATAAACGATCGTGGATTGCCTCCAGCTGAGGCCCCAGCTTGTTCACGTCGAAGCGGCCGGGCGACCGAGGATCTATGCCGAAAGTCCGGCCTCTCACCTTCCCGCCGAAGGCCAAGCGCTGGAGGTAGAGGAAGCGGGCCGCGCGCTCCAGGTCGGTGAGCGTGTCCGCGTTGGCGGCGCACAGCCGGGTGAACTCGGCCCGGCTGGTGACCTGCCAGCGCAGGGTATCCATCAGCTGCACATAGTGGCGCTGGAGGATCCGGAAGAGGTTTGCGACATCGGCAGACAGGTCGTTGATGACCTCCGCTGGTGCCGGGCGGCTGCGCCGCAGGAACACGCCGCCCATGCCTACGAACGGCTCCGCATAGGTGCGGTGCGGGATGGCCTCAATCCGGGCGATAACTCGGCGCGCGAGGTTACGCTTCCCGCCCAGGTAGGGGGCGGGTGTGGGACTTGCCAGCATTGAATGGGACAACTCTATTAGCCCCGCCTCCGGCCGGAGGTAGCGGGGCGGTTTATCCGTGCACGGTCATCACCCGTGCGGCTTGGGCTGGTGCAAACAGCCTGAGCCCCCGCACCGCTTCGGCGGCGTGGCGGACCTCCGGGGCTCAATCAGCCCCGAAGATGTATGCGCATCTATGCGCATTAACTCTTGCCCTAGCCCCGTCCAATGCGTATAAATGCGCATACAGGCAACGAAGGGGACTGGATGGGGAAGACGGTGAGCAGCAAGGCGGCAATCGCCGCCATCGAAGCGGACGGGTGGTTCGAAGTTGCTCAGGAAGGCAGCCACAAGCAGTTCAAGCACCCGACCAAGAGAGGACGAGCAACCGTCCCCCACCCCTCGAAAGAGCTTCCGATCGGAACCGTGAAGAGCATCGAGAGGCAGACAGGCGTGAAGCTCCGGTGAGAACCGGGGCTTCCGTCCAATCGATGATCGACAAGGAAACTAATCATGGCGACCCGCTACTATCCAGCGATCCTGGAGCAGTCTTCGGACGGCTTCGGGGTCTTCTTCCCCGACTTCGACGGGTGTGTTGCCCATGGCGCGACCACCGAGGATGCCGCGCGCCAGGCCGAAGAGGCCCTGGCCCTGCATCTGCGCGGCATGATCGAGGACGGCGATGCCATTCCCGATCCCACTCCGCTGGAGCGTGTTGAGCGCGATCCAGAGGTGGAGGAGTTCGCCCGTATTCTGGTGCGTGCCGAGCTGCCCGGCCGCGCGGTGCGTGCGAACATCACCATGGAGGAAGGCTTGCTGGCGGCAGTGGACACCTTTGCCAAGCAGCAGGGCAAGACCAGGTCAGCGTTCCTGGCGGACGCCGCCCGAGCCGCTATGCAGGAGGCACGGACGGCGTGAAGCTGTCGGGACCGCTTCATCCTGGCAGTTTCGGCCACCCATCCGCCGTTGTGATCTCCGCCCAGGCACGGTCATAAGCGGCCTTCGCATCCATCCCCAGGCTGAAGGCTGCCTCGGTCCACCGCCGGCGACGGAGGCCGAGCGAGGGCCTGCCGGCGCTGATGCGGTAGGCCTTGAACTGCTCGGCCGCCGCAGGCCAGTTGTCGGAGTTCACGAGGTTCACCAGTGTTGGCGCGGCGGCCGTAAGGCTGCCCAGGTTGTTCGCCAGCAGGATCAACGCAGCGGCCTGGCGGTTTGACAGCGGCACCTTCACCGCTGCTCTCGTTAACGCGGCGGCCCGGCCCAGGTCCCGCGACGTCATCGCCTCTGCCACGGCGAGGGTGATGGGTGGATCGCTCAGCTTCACCGGGCGGCCATCCAGATAGGTCCGGCTCCCAAAGCCTATGGTCGCAAAGCCATATCCGTCGTCGTAGGGCTTGAGCCGGCAGGCTTCAAAGGCGGCGGAGAGTTCCACCGCCTCGCGCGGCACGTCGCCTTGCCAGCGGTCCATAGGAGGCTTGGGTGTGGCGCTTCCCACCGAGACAGGGATGGCCGGCGCTAAAACAGGGGTCGCCGGGAACGTCGCCGGCGCCCGGTAGGTGCCGAACAGCCGGGCCAGGCTCTGGAGGAAGGTCATGCGCCCAGCGCCTTCCTGAACCGCACCACCGCCTCCACCATGGCGTCGGCCGCCTCCCGCATGGCCGTGAGATCAGGCGTGGGCAGGGCGGGCTGTTCCGGCTGGGGCTCCGGCTCCTGTGGCTGCTCCGGCACCTGCTCCACCGGCTCCGGGTCGGGCGCGCCATGGCCGGGCAGCGGCACCACCATGCCGGGCGGGAGGATGCCGGCGTAGGCGCGCACCATCTCCGCGCACTGCTCCCGCGTCCAGCCTGGCACCTCATAGGGCGCTCGGTAGTCGGTGGTGGAGCGCCCGTCCTGCGCCGACGCCTCGCCCTTGCCCACCTTCCCCCAGGAGCAGTCCTCGAAGGCGTTGTCCTCCAGGTGCCAGGCACCGACCTGCTTGCTGTCGATCGCCACCACCGGGTTGTGGACGCGGATGAAGGTGTTGCGCTCGATGTGAACCTGCGCGCCCTGGCGGCAGTTCACGCCGCTGGTCTCCACGTCCTCCAGCACGTTGCCCCAGACATGGGCCACGCCGAAGCGGACGGAGGGGCAGCGGGAGCCGACATTCTTCACCAGATTGAGGGCGGCGGTGAACTCGCGCACCGCATCGGGCTTGGTGTCGCTGTCCGAATAGCCCTGGAGCCACGCCTTGTGGTGGTCGTGCGTCTTGCTCAGGACGATGGCGTATTTCTCGGTGCCTCGCTTGCCGTCGAAGCAGCCGTCATAGGTGTCCTTGCCCGCGTCCATGTCGCCCGACAGGTCGCAATGCAGCGCAACCACCCGCGCGCAGTCGGTCTCCATGCCGATCGCGTCCTTTGCACCGGCCTTCACCTTGGCGATGCGGAGGTTGAAGAGGATGACGTTCTCACTCTGCACCAGGCGGATGCCGACGCCATTCATGAAGCTGGAGGCGCCGTCGCCGAGGATGGTGAGGTTCTTCTTGCCCTTCACCAGCAGGTCGTCCTTGCCGGTGATCTCGCCGGCCAGAAAGACGATCAGCGGCGAGCCGTCGCTCTTGTCGATGGCCGCCTGCGCTTCGGCTAGGCTGGTACAGGTGACGATCGGCCCGCCCTCCCCGCCGGTCGTGCCGGCCGCATAGCCGAAGAGGGGGTCGTAGAAGTCGAGGTCGGGATGCGAGGGGGTCATGGTGCTCTCCTTACGAACGGATGCGCGCCAGCTCGGCGCCGTTCAGGGCGTCGGCTGTGGTTCCGAGGGGGGATGGATCCGGAGGGGCGGCGTTGACCGGCCCCGCAGACTGGATCGACACGGGCGACGGCGCCGCACCGGCTCGAGCAGCGAGGGCCGCCGTGGTCGTGTTCGCGGTGTTGGCGGCAGTGCTGTTGCCGTAGAAGAATCCGAAGACCGAGGCGAACACGCCAATCAGGGCGCCCGTCATCAGGTCGTCTTTCGGCGCGGGGTTGCCGGTGACGATCGGCGCCAGGAAGGCCGCAGCGAAGACAGCCATTACCGCGACGAATCCGGCCACCTGTGCCCAGGCGATCAGCGAGGACTTGCCCGCCATATCCCTGGCGCTGGCAGCGTCTGCCGTGGCAGCCCGGAACATCTCGAGCCGCGCCAGATCCGCCGCCGCCTCCCTCTGTGCCGCGATTTCGGCCAAGCGGATGCGGAGTTCCGCGTTCTTCACGGGATCGGCCAGGATCGCCTCGGAGGCCGCAGGGTCGTCCGTCCCCGTGACCGTCCTCACCATCTCAGCCGCCTGCGCGGCGACCGTGCCGGCCTTGTCGCCAGCAACCCACTTCGCCAGCTCCGGGGCCAAGCCCAGGGCAAGCGGCAGCAACGCGGCAAGCATGCGCGCTTCCTTCTCCAGATTGTCAGGGGTGCCGCCGGGCGGCGGGTTAGATGTGCCGCTCCGGATGCTCGAAGAACGCGGGCGTCTCGTCGTCCATCCCATTGCGCGGCATGGGGAGGCTTAACCGGCTCTCCAACCGCTCCTGCCGCCGCAGGATTTCCTCCACGCGGGGGAGCAACCCGGCGATGGTCTGGGCGAGCTGGGCGATGCGCTCGGTTCCAGCCTGGTCTGCCTGCGACAGCACACGGTTCTGATCCTGTAGGGCCTGGATCTGCTGGTCCCGGATTCGGGTCGCCGTCGCCATCTGCGTGTCCGTCTGGACCTGGCGCGCCTCCAGCGTCTGCATCCGCGTCGTCATGGCGACGAGAGATGCCGAGATTTCCGTCCGTGTGCGTTCCAGGACGTCGATCCGCGTCTGGGTCGGCGAGATGGCAGCATTCCAGACGATGCCGAGGATGGCTGCTGTGGCCGCCGTGAACGCGGTGAGCGCTCCAGCGATCTTGAGCCAGACAGGAACGTCGGGCGTGGTGGGCGCGGCGGCGGGCGCTGGTGAAGCAGGCGGAAGACGCGCCGCCATCACATCAGCGGCGATGCGCTGCTGCTGGTAGCCCTTCACGTCGTGGGTCTGCTGCTTGGCCGCCGCTACGTCGGTGTCGATCTTGTTGACCCGATCCTCCAGCCTTTGAAGGATCGCCACGATGTCGATCTTGGCCTCAGCGCCACCACTGTCCGGCATCTACCCCCTCCCCCTCTGCGGCATGGTCAGGCGCCCGCCACGCTGAACCGGCGGAAGTCGCCGTCGCCCACGCGCAGGTTGAACTCGCCAGTGTCCTGCACCCACCCATCCAGCGCCGCTCCAGCAGCGCGGGCGCGGCCGACCAGGCGGGCGGTGCAGGTCGGCAGGGCGCATGCGACGGACTGGATCTCGCCGCCGTCCAGGCACACACCGATCTGGCTCGCGATGTTCCCCGCCACGCGGGCCGGCACGGCGCGTAGGCCGGCGCGGGAGACCACGCCCGGGGTGATCGTGCTGACCCGTCCCGTCACACCCACCAGCACCCCGCCGACATAGGCGCGCGCCTCGACCTGCAGCGTGCCGGCCGGGATCACCAGCGCCACACGGCTGGCATCCGTGCCATCGTCGCGCTGGACGATGACCCGCTCCTTCGGGGAGACGCCGGAGACCAGGAACTCGACCCAGGTCATGCCGCCAAGAGGGTTCAGCTGGCTGGCCACGTAGCGGGGCGCGTAGGCCAGCAGGCCGGCGCGTCGGTAGGAGGTGGCGACCGTGCCGGCCGCCGGCAGGACGATGCCGGCCGGCTGATTGGCGGGCCGGAAACGGGGAGCACCGATGAAGATCTGCGCGTTGTGCTCCCCGGCCTGATAGCCCCACTGGAGAATGGGCCGGGCATAGGCCGCGCTCGCGCTGAGGGCGGAGGACCGGCTCTGCTCCCGGTACTGATCCACCGCCGGCTCCGTCGTCGGCAGCGCCAGGCCGGTCTGGGAACCCGTCGCGATGCTGGAGTTGTCGGCGTTGTACTCGGAAATGCGGGTGCCGGAGCTGAGGAGCAGCGCGGTCGAGCCTCCCAGCAGCTTGGTGTAGAAGCCCAGCGCCAGCCCGTCCGCCGCGCTGTAGGAGCTTGGCTGGGTGACGACATTGGCCGCCTCCAGCAGGATCTGGACCGTTCCAACGGCGGTTGACGTGCCGCCGAGCGCGAAGCCCCAGCCCTCGATGCCGTCAACGGTCATGGGCCCGAGCCACGACACACTCGGCCCGCCGGCGTTGATGGAGGTGCTGACGTTGACCGGCGCGCTCCCCGCACCGCCGGAGGGAACCCCCAGCGGGTTGCGGATGAAGTTCACCAGCTCATCGAAGCAGGGCCAGCCGAGCAGCTCGTAGGGCGAGGCCAGGCTATACTCGTAGGGCAGGACGTTGGCCGCGTGGCTCAGCGGCAGTCCACCCTCATCCCAATGAATCGCCCGATCAGCGCGGGAATAGGTGACGAGGCGATCGATCTTCATGCGCGCGCTCCCAGCATGGCCCGCCCGGGGCTGCCGTTATCCGAAAGAAAGCCGCGCCGGGCGCGGGCACTGATGCGAAGGGCCGGCTCAAACCACCGGGCGGTGACGCGAAGAGCTGGCTCGTTGCTACGGGCGAAGCCCGTATCCAGCGGGTGGGTTACCGGCAGGCCAAGCGCGCCCGGGATGGTGGACACCGGTGTCTCGCTGTTGAGCAGGCACCACTGACCGCCGCGCACCCAGGCCCAGCAGGGCAGGCCGCCGCGGCCGTCCAGGCAGTACGCGACAACGCCCTCGCGGAGCGCGATGGGCGGTAGTTCCGCATAGAGCTG
>NZ_JAOXLP010000048.1 GCF_025791835.1 Roseomonas xinghualingensis | reverse complement strand
GAGATGGCGCCGACCATGCCGAAGCCGCCGAGAAGCTGCGGAAGCTGCTGCGCCAGGGCGGTGACGGCGGACTGTCCGCTCGCCACCTGCACGGCGAAGTCGCCGATCTGGAAGCTGGCGTTCTGAACCTGAGACCCCAGCCGGTCGAAGCTGCGCCCCGCGTTGGTGTTGGCGCCGCCCAACGTCCCAACGGAGGATGCGGCCGAGCGGGCGGTGGAATCTGTCTTCCGCGCCGCATCGTCCAGCCGCTTGAGGGCCGCCTCACCCGCCGTCCCCGCAGCCTCCAAGTCAGCACGAAGCTTCTCAGCGCCCCTAGTGGACAGCGTGAGGACGATATTGCGGCTACCGCTCATTCACCGCCCTCCTTTTCGGAACCGTGCTGTTCCGGCAGGATCGCCCCTTCCGAAAAGGAGGAACGTCTTGCGTCGAATCGCTCTTGTGTTGCTGCTGACCGTGACCGGCTGCGCCACGGCGAATGTTGAAAGATCCACACGCAATGAAGTCGCAGTCGCCACAGAAGCGCGCGACGAGCGTGTGAGCTGGTCGTCCAATATTCGAATCCGACCACAACAGGTTTTTGTTCCGTCGCGCGCGGATGGGGGCGATGAGTTCTGCTCAACTAGCCCCACGTTCTTTGGCGAAAGCATCCGCCCATCGCCCATGTGCTTCCGCGACACAGACGGGCGGGGCCGCTTTAACCGCGCTTACATGCTGCGCGAGAAGCGTGATGGTGGCGGAGTTGCCGTCAGCGTCCCCTATACTATCCAGCCATTCCCCTGCTCCTCCTGCGTCGTGTCGTCCGCCGATCTGACGCGCATCAGCGATCCACAGATCCTGGCTGAGCAGTCGATCGCGCCCCCAGAACTGCGCCCCTATGTCCAGCTTGCCCTCAGCAACTCGCCGGATACGAACGCCGCGATTGACCGCTCACAGCTTCCCGACAAGCAGGCGGCCCGCTCTGCTGTCGCTCTGGCTGCCCGCGAGGTGCGCGACAGGCGGGCGGTAGCAATCTGCAGTTCTCAGAACCCAGGAGGCGCCGTGGGCGCTTTGGGCCTCCTCGGGGCTATCGCGACTATCGCCGGAAGTGCCAGCGAACGAAGCTGCATGGACGACTACATTCGGACTGGCGCGATGCCGGTCCCGCCGGCGCCGCTGTCTACAAATGCCGTGAACTAAGCCTCTTCCCCGGCCGCGTCGCCCTCATCCCGCTCAGCCCGGTCCTGCCGGGCGAGCATGATGCCTTCGCCGCAGGCCGCTAGAAGCGCCGCCGCCGTCGGCGGTGCCACCCCCATGCCGGTCGCCAGAGCCACCGCGCCGGCCATATCCACCTCTGCCCCCGCCATCCCGCCACGGAGGCAGGCCTTCACTGCGGCTTCGCAGGCCGCGCCGGCTTCCGTTTCGGGGGCGTTGACGACGCCGGGGCAGGTTCCGCACCGCTGTTCGCAGCCGCTGCAGTATTCGGGCCCGCCTGAGAAGCGCCAGCGGTGGAGCGCGCGGAGGCGTTTCCCTCCGCCACCACCGCCTGCGCCGGCCGCTCGTAGGCCCGGAGGAAGGCGATGCCGGCGACCGGATGGCGCGCGAATGCGTCGAGGCTTTCCGCCGTGATCGGCAGGGGCACGCCATCCTCGCCGACAACCCCCTCCCATTCCACGATGCGCTCAGCCAGGGCGCGAATGCGCTCCTGGGTGAACGCCCCCTCCAACACGCCCACCTGGGCGTCATTGGCAGTCACGTCATCCGCGATGCCGGTCGTGACGCGCGCCTCGGCGGCGGCCTTCATGCCGCGGTATTCCGCCGCACGCATGCACGCCACATCAAGCGGCGGGACCTTCACGCGCACCCCCGTGTCGGTCAGGTCCAGCCAGATCGGCTCAGCAGTGGTCCGAAGGGTCAGCATCAGGTGTAGCTCGCTGTCTGGTTCTTGAGGGTGACTTGCATGAGGCAGCCCGCCGTGGCGTCGTAGGCCGCCTGCCAGCTTACGGGCAGTTCGATCCCGCCAGGCCCGTTCACCTCCGCCCGAGGCCGCGACAGGAAGACGCGCGGGAAGAGGAAGGAGATCGACTTGGTGGCGGTGATACTGAAGCCGTACTCCAGCGAGCACGGGGTTCCCCCAACCGCCTGGGTCTTCAGGCTGTTGTCGGCGAAGCGGACGCGCAGATCACCGCTCGCCCCGCTGCTGCCGAGATCCACCGCCTCCAGGCGATTATCGGCGCGCACGGTACGCACGCCGGACATGCCGTTGGTGAAGTTCAGCGTTCCGCCGGTCACCTTGCCCAGCGTCGCGCCGTCCTTCTTGATGTAGCCGCTCGGCCGCTGGAATCGCGTGAGCGGCAGGTTCACCGGCACGCCCGCGATGGAAGCGCCGGCCGTCGTCTCGCTCAGCCCCAGGAGACCGACCGTCATGTTGGCCGGGCCGGTCGGCGCCAGGTCCAGTGAGAGGGTGTTGCCCTTCACGCCCAGGTAGCTGTCGTAGGACGGCACCGCGGGGAAGGCCTTCTCGACCGTCCAGGCCGGAAGCGACGTCGCGCCCGACTTCCACACATGCGTCAGGTCGGTCGTGCCGGACGTGGTGGGATTGCCGAGCAGGAGCGTCAACCACATGCCGGTGCGGATGAGATCCAGGGGCACCACCGCGTTGCCGCCGACCTCCAGCCCTTCCAGGTAGGGGTCGCCGCCGTCGCGGCCGATGCCGGCGCTCAGCACATCGTCTCGCCCCAGCCCCTGGCTTGCGCCGAGGCCGAAGGACAGCACGGGCAGCTGCTCGAAATTGCCGGTCGCCAGGGTTTCGTCGTTGGTCTGGCGCTTGACGTAAAGCTTGAAATCGGAGCCGCGCGCATCGGCCATGGGGTGTGCCTCCTCTCAGGCCGCAGTTGCGGCGTAGGCGGTGGACGTGAAGTCGAACTGCGCCCAGCACCGGGCGCGCGACGTGTCGGGGTCGTCAGGCATCCCGACGTAGATGCAGGGCGCGTGGGCCTCGGAAGGCGCCCAGCCGATCAGCGCGGCGTGCAGTTCGTCTCGGACGTTCATCAGCTTCTCGGCCGCGGCCATGCCGGGCTCGTCGCTGGTGTTGTCCACAACGACGACGACGCCGAAGCGAGCCGGCAACTCCTGCGCCAGATCGGAGAGCGAGACCTCACCCTCCCCCGTGTCGGAGAGCGGCACCACGAAGGCATGGGGGACGGGGAAGTCGTCCTGCAGGAGGGCCTTCCGCATGGCGGCGGCCCCCGCCACGCGATTGGCAAAGATCGGGCATTGCGCCTTGATGCGCGGGATCACCAGCGATGGGCGGATCATCAGGGCCTCGCGAACTTGTCCACGGCGCGCTGGACGGCCTCGGCCAGCTTGCCCTCGAACTGCCGTTGCAGCGGCGTGAAGACGGGGCGCGGGGCACGACGGCCACCGGCGCCGATGCGCTTGCCCCTCTTTGCAGGGCCTGCGCCGAATTCCAGGAAGTGGCGGTAGAAAGCGTTCCCCCGGTGCGCAAAAATCTTGGCGCCGTAGCCTTTGTCGGCTCGCGGGTACTTGGTCCGGATGGAGGCCAGCAGGTTGCCCGAGGCCTTGGCAGGCGGCCGGCCTGGCGCGGAGGAGGTGTAGGCAGGCAAGCGGCGAGCCTTGGAGAAGATGCGCGTGCGGCGCTCTCCGGATGCCTTGTAGGACCGGCCGGTTCCGGCCTGGCTCAGCGCCGCGATCAGCGCCGCGCGCCCTTCCCGGGCCGTCCTACGGATCTCGGCACGGATGCCCTCGTCCATCTGGGCGGCCTCGATCCGCAGCCGCAGGAACTCGCCCGCGCCCTCTGTCTTCAAGTCAATCATGAGGGGCGGTCACCTCCTCGGCCATGACCTCCAACTCGATGCGTCGGCCATCCACGTCGCGCGCATCGCGCACCTTGAAGCGGTGCCCGGTGCCGTCCTGGCGGATGTGGTCGAAGGTGGTCGGGTTCCGGTACCGGAGGGTGATCCGGTGGGTGATGCGCTCTTCAAGCTGAAGGCCGGCGGCATAAACGGAGCCGCGCACCGCCTCGACGGCACCCCAGACCTCGGCCACGGGCGTGAAGGTGTCCTGCAGGCTAAAGTCAGGCGCGTCGGAAGACCGCTGCTCCAGCACCAGGCGGTGCCGCAGGCGGCCGGCGCTCAGGGCCACAGCACCACGAACGGCCGCAACAGCCGCTCCACAGTCGGATTCACCACATAGGCGCGGCCCTGCGAGCCGCCCTCGCGGTTCTCGAACAGGTCGCCCAGCACCAGCAGAATGGCGGCCTTCAGAGCGCGCGGCACCGCGTCAGCGCCGGCATAGCCTGCCTGGTAGGTGATGCGGATGCCCGTATCAGGCCAAGCCCAGCCCGAGAGTGGCACGATCGATGCTGCCCCAGCGGTCGGGCCGGACGGCATGAGGACGCGGAAGGTATCCACCGGCATTTCTGTCGCTAGGCCGGCGGCGTCCAGGCTCTCCACCCGCGTCACCGCCCGCAGAGGCGGGTTGGGCAGCCCCAGCGGCGCCGAGCGGCAGCGATGGGCCGCCCACGGCACCGAGTGGATCACAGACCATTCCTGCGGCATCAGCGCCCGGTGCGTCACCGTCTCGACGTGCTGCACGGCCGCAGCCAGCAGCGTGTCGATGGTGAAGTCCTCCGCGTCGCCATCCACCCGCAGGTGGGCCTTCGCCTCATCGAGAGCGATCGGCCCCTCTGTGGGAGGCGTGACCAGCCGCAGTTCCATGGTCAGTCGGCCGCCTTCGTGGGCGCGGCGGCGGTCTCCGCCTTCTCCTCGCGTGCGGCGGCGCGGGCGGCCTTGGTGGCCTCGGCGTCCACCTTGGCGCGGGCCTTGGCTCCGGCAGCGGCGGCGCGCTCGCCAGCCGGGCCGTCGCCCTTCTCCATCTCCAGCACGCCCAGGGCGGCCAGCTGGTCGGCATGGGTGCGGGTCGTGGTGAACACGTCGCCCGGCTCCATCTGGCCGGCAGGGACCATGACGGGCTGGGATGCGACGACTTCAACGGTGTCGGTCATGGGTTCAGCCCTCCCGCTTGCCGCGTGCGGGCTGCTTTGGGGCGTCCGGAACCGGCCGGGGCTTAGACTCAGCGCCTTCCGCCAGGCCGCGCTTGATCAGTTCCTGCGCGCGGGCGTCCACGATCTCCACGGTCGAACCATGGCGGATGTTGACGCTCCCGTGCCGGAAGGTCTTCAGGGCTTTGATGTGCATCGGTGCCTCCGGAGAGGGCCGCCCCAATCGCTGAGGCGGCCCGTCTGGGTTACGGGGTGGCTGGGGCCGGGTAGGAGCCCGTGACGAACGCCTCTGGGCGCTTCACAGCCAGCGCCAGCCGCTCTTCGCAGCGGATGCTGATCATGTTCTTCTCGAAGTCATCCACGTTCTCGGTCGAGATGACGACATTGGCGTCCTCGCGATCGAACAGCTGCGCCCCGGTAGAGAAGGCACCCACGAGGAAGTCGCCGAGGAACTCCGGCGCATCCGTCTCCACCACCGGCAGGCCCCAAAGGGTGGGACCGGCAAGGCGCTGCGGATTGGCGAAGATGTAGCCGCCCGTGGTGTCCTTGGTCAGCTCGATCCGTGCCCAGTCCGTCATGTGGGTCACGATGCCGGTCGCCGGCAGCCGAGCAAGCTGGGACTGCAGGAGGGCAAGACGCAGCGTGTCGATCGGCGTGGGAGACTCAGGAGTGAACGCCGCGGCATAGGCCGTCGCCTGGGGGACGATGCCGTCCAGGTGCGCAGCGCCGCCGGAGCCGAACAGGATCTCCTGCTCCTCCACGAACTTCAGCCCGTAGCGCATCTCCGCATCGATCATCGACTGCAGCTGGGCGAAGTCGTCCATGATCTGCTTCGACGCCTTGAACATATGCGCAATCGTCACGACCGGGGTGATCTTGGTCGCGAACTCGATGTCGCTGTAGGGCTTGGCGGTACCCTCCGCCACCACACGGGCAGCGTTGGTGAAGCCCGTCTGCTGAACCCAGAAGATGGCCGGCGAGGTCGTCCGACCGGGGGCGATCAGGTCGCGGATGAAAAGGCGCTGCTTGGGAGCCACGTCAATGCCGGGCAGGCGCTGAGGCTCAACGACGCCCTCCGCGATATCGGCGCTCAGGGTAACGTTCTTGACAGGCACCGACACGCGCCGGCCGCCCTGGACGCTCTTGCCGAAGTCCTTCACGGCATCGGTCGCAACGACCTGAGCACCGATGGAACGGGAGGCCGATGCCTCGCTCCCGTTGCGGCGGGCCCCCTTCTGTTCGACCTCGCCAAGCCGCGCCTTCAGTTCGTCCACCGTGCCGTTCAGCGCGGTCTGCATGGTGGCCAACTCGTCCACCTTGGCCTTGGTCTCTTCGGAAAGGCGGCCCGCGTTCTTCACCTCGCGCATGGCCTCTTCGGCCTTGCGGGTGAACTCGTCGGACACGCGCACGAGTTCGTTCGAGACCTGCTTCAGCAGGTCCTTCGTATCATCCGGCATGGTGGGTTCCTTAACGGCCTGCGAGCTTCAGGCGCGCCAGCGCCAGGCTCAGTGCGGTTGTGTCCCCATCTTCGGGGACAGTATCGGCAGCGCTCGGCATGCCGTTGGCCCCAGCGCTCGGCGTGGTGGCCAGATCCTTGATGAGGCGACGCCGCTCGGCGCGCGGCAGGCGCTCTCCGCGGGCCAGAGCGTCATCCAGACGCTTCAGGGCGGAGAATGCGGCCTGGGGGTCCTCGCGCACGGCATCGGAGGCGAGAAGGCCGTCAGCGAAGCCCTGCTCAACAGCATCGGACCCGCCAATCCAGGTTTCCTTGTCCAGCATTCCGGCCAGATCCGCCTCATCCAGGCCGGTCCGAGCCGCGTAGATGTCCACCAGAGCCTTGTCGAAGGGCTCCAGGTAGTCGGCCGCATCGCGCAGGTCGTGACGGTTGCCGCTGGCGACGACCCAGGTGTTGTGGATCATCAAGAAGCCCGCTCGCGCAACCCGCACATCGTCGCCCGCCATGGCGATCACCGACGCAGCCGAGGCCGCCAGGCCAAGCACCTTGACGGTCACGCGCGCCGGATGCTCCCGGAGGAGATTGTAGATCGCCAGCCCCTCGAACACGTCGCCGCCAGGGCTGTTGATGTTCACCGTAACCGGGCGTTCGCCGATGGCCCGAAGCGCGGCCGCTATTCGCTTGGCGGTCACCCCCTCGCCCATCCAATAGTCCTCGCCGATCACGTCCAGGACCGAGATGGTCGCGTCATCGCTGGCTGCCGCCTTCACGCTGCGGTTCCAGCGCTCGGCGGCCGGATCGGCGATCTCAGACCGGACATTGGCGGCTTTGGTGGCGCGCGGAGGCGCGGGCAGCTTACGAATCGACATTGGCGCTCTCCCGAGGGAGGCCACCCGCGGCCTCTGTAATGGGTACGTTCTGCATCTGCATGCGCGGCACGTCCCCTCCCTCAACGGGCGGCAGGCCTTCCAACCGCCGGACCTCGTTGATGGTCATTACCCCCGCATTGAGGAGGGCCACATAGAAGGCCGACCGCTTCGTAGAATCCCCGCGCAGAAGGTCTTCGACGTTGAACTTGACGCGGTAGCGCAGGCGCTCTGCCGGGGTGAAAACCCGCTTGAAGACGGCCTGCTCGATGTTCTTCAGCTCGGATCGCAGGCTCAGCGTCAGCCAGCCCTGCATGATCTGCTCGATCCCGGTGCCCCACATCGTCTGCCCTTCGGCAGAGTGCCCGATAAGGATCGGGGGCACGCCCATCCAGCGGCAGATTTCCTCGACGTTGAACCGCCGGGACAGGATCAGCTCCGCATCCTTCGGGGTGATGTTCACCGGCTTGAAGTCAACGCCCGCCTCCAGGATGCCGATCCCAGGGGCATTGGGCGCGCTGTAGCGGTCGGCGAAGTTCTTCCGGGCTTGGTCACGCTGGTCGGGCGTCAGAGTGCCCGGGAAGGTGAAGAAGCCCTTGGTCCGAAGCCCCTTGCTGAACACCTGGCCGGCCGCGCGCTCGGACGCGATCGCGATTCCGAGGGTCTGCCGGGCGTATTCGACCGGGGACATGCCCACATCCCCGTCGCCGAAGGCCCGGATATGCAGGACCTTCTCTTCAGGCAGGGATACCGTCTTGCCCCGGTCGTGGAAGGTGTACCAGAGGCCGCTCTCTCGACGCTCGACCGCCGTATCCGCCGGCATGGCGTTGAGGGAGACAAGGCTTCCACGGCTGTTGAATCGCTTCTCAGCGAAGCCGTTCCCCCGCGTGCAGAGCCCAAGGACGCGCCCCGCCCAGAACTCAAGCGGCGTTTGATCCGCGTTCGGGCTGTCGTGCAGGATCATGGAAAGAGGGTGCGATGGGACGCGAACCCTCGTGCCGTCCGACTGGACCTCAAACACCTCAAGCGAAAGGCTCGCGACCGTCTGCGCCTTCACACGAGTGGCCGCCCAGAAAGCGGACAGGTTCAGCGCGCCTTCTGGCGAGACGTGTTCGCCGGCCCAGGTGTCGGAGCCGCCGAAAGACTCGTACAGACCACGGTCCCGGGCGGTCAGCGACCGGGGGAGCCAGCGGGGCCACCAGGCCATCAGACCATCACCGGGTCAGAAAGGAAGCCGGACATATCTATGGGGGCCTCCTGTGCTGCCATATCCCGGCCGAGCGCCATGATGAGCGCCACAACCCCGTCGATTTTGTTCTCTGCCCGCTCTTTGCGCGGGTACACGTTTTCCTTGGCGTCTTCTTTGGCGACGACATTGGAGATCATCCAGGTCATCACCGGATCGCCGTCGTGGCTGATCCTGCCGGCCCGGATCAGGCCATCCAGTGTCTTCATCGGCTCCGAGAAGTTCAGGACCGTGGGCCTAAACTCAATGCAAGGCACGCCCTCGCCCATCAGCGCCGTTACCAGCATGGTCGCCTGGTGGGGGTCGTAAGCCACCTCGCGCACGGTGAAGCGGCTGGACAGATCCAGAATGTCGTCTTTGATGCGCTCGAAGTCGATAATCTCGCCGTCGGTGACGGTGAGCCGCTTTTCCCGCGCCCATCCCTGGTAGTGCTCATTCTCACCGGCCAGGACCGTTGCTTCCGGCAGGTAGTACTTCCCGAAGCGGGCATACCGGCCGCCAGAGAGCGGGAACAAGATCTCCAGCGCCGCGATATCAACTTTGCTGGCCAGGTCCAGGCCGATCACGCACTCTTCGCCGGCAAAATCGTCCAGCTTGAGGCCGTCCACCTCGCATTCGCGCCACTTCTGGACGTTGAAGTAGGCTTCCCGGGCGCCAACCCAGACATTCAAGTGCTTGGTCTGGAAGATCCCCTGCTTCCGTGCGTTCGAGATAGCCTCGCGCTGGCGCATGGCGAGGAAGTCGCCGGCCACAGAGACATCGAAATTGGGGTTGGCCTTCCGAAGCGCGGCCTCACTGGTCCAGTCGTCGTCCGGGTCGATGCCATAGATGAGGGCGAAGAACTCATCGTTCTCCACGACCCCCTCCAGCATCCGCTGGGCCTCCAGCTGCAGCGCGTAACAAGGTCCCGCCATGTTGTCGCCAGCGGTGGTGATGATCAGCGACAGTGGCTGCTCGCGGGCGCCCATGCCGGTTTCCATGGTGTCCAGCAACTCGTCAGTTGCGTGCTCGTGGTACTCGTCCACGATGGAGCAGGAAGGCGAGGCGCCGTCGCCAGGCTTGCCGACGACCGGCTCGAAGCGGCTGCTGTCCCGCAGAATATTGATGTTCGAGGCGTTGACCTCGATGCCGTAGTGCTCCCGCAGCGCCTCGTTCCGCTGCGCCATGATCCGGGCCGGCCGGAAGACCTCCCAGGCCTGCTTCTCGCTCGTGGCGCCGCTGTAGACCTCCGCACCGAACTCGCCGTCTGCGGCCAGCATGTAGAGGCCCACGGCCGCCGCGAAGGCGCTCTTGCCGTTCTTCCGCGGAACCAGCAGCATCGCCCGGCGGTAGCGGCGCATCCCGCTCGAAGCCCGCACCCAGCCGAAGATGCAGATCACCATGAAGACCTGCCAAGGCTCCAGCTTCAGCCGCTCGCCCTTGGCCGCCCATTTGCCCTTGGTGTGAGGCATCAGCTCAATGAACTTGCAGGCCCTGACCGCCTTAACTTCATCGAAGCGGTAAGCGAACTCGGGGCGCTTCAGGTCATCCAGGTGACGCTTGCAAGCCAGTCGGACCCACTTGCTGGACAGGATCTTCCCGTCCACCACTTCCCGGGCGTACTTGTTACCAACCGCGACATAGGCCGTCATAGGTCGGCGAACGGATTCTCGTTCTTGCCTGACGGCGCCACCAGCCTGGCGCGCTCGCTCGGCGTCATTCCCATCTCGCCAAGGCAGCGGCGCATCTCTGCGGACTGCGCGGCGGTCAGTTCCGTGCCTGCGGAGCGCACATTCGCAAGGTTCCGCACCGCCAGTTCCACCAGAAGGCGGTCAGAGCCAGTCAGTACGCCGGCAGGGGCGGAGTTGACCACCTCCCACCACAGGGCTTTCTGGTCCGCAGTCCAACCCGGGGGCGGGCTGCCTAACTCGCCGGCCGCCTGGGGCTCGTCCTTGTTCAGCGCGCGCTTGCCGGGATTGCCAGTGACGACCTTCAGGTGGGTGGCCGTCGGCTTGCGGCCTCCGATCGCCATGGCTCGACCTCCATCCCCGGAGTTACAATCGCGGGCGCAAAAAAATGACTGGGGGCGCGGTCTAGACGGCAACATGCCTAAACTTTCGCCCTACCCCCCTGCACGCAATAATCTTGCGCACCCCTCAATTTTCGGTCGAGCCCTGCGCCAGCCGCATAGCTCGACATGCGTTTTACGCATACCTCGCGGGTATCGGGAGTTTCGATCGCGCGAAAAATCGAGCAGGTGACGGGCTTATCGGTCAGGAAATTTCTACTCGTGGGGAAGCCCCGATTTCACGAGTGTCCTGCCGAAAAAAACCGCTCAGGTGAGGACCTTACGACGGATAACTTTTCTACTCGTCAGCCTCGGCGTCCTTCATAACGCCCATCATGGCCGTCTCGACGAGCACCTCGTGTGCCGGACTGATGACATCCATCACTGGATTTATGATCTCCAGCCCAAGCCGGATGGTGCAGCTGTCGATCTTGACAACTGCGGTCCGCACGCGCGCAACCGCCAGCCATTCAGAACCGTCGAACACCTCGACCTTTGTCGCATGCGGCCGGCCATCGGAGCGCACCCTGACATCGCCTCGGTTCATCGGAACTGATCTCCTCGCGCGGTCAGGCCGGAGTGGCACGGCTGGCAGAGAGGCCGCAGGTTCGACCGCTCCAGCCTCAGGTCGGGCCGCTGAGCGATCGGCACGATGTGGTCCACGTCCCTCGCGGCCGTCACCCTGCCCTGCTCAGCGCAGAAGCGGCATAGCGGCTCCTCGGCGAGGACCTGAAGCCGCAGCCGCTGCCAGTCCGCGCCATAGCCACGAGCCGCAGAGGATCCGCGACGAGCATCCAGGCTGGCGAGCTGTTCGCGGCGCTGGGCCGCAGGCTGGTAGTGGGCCGGGCGATGGACGGGAGGGCGAGAGGGCATCAGCCGAACCTCACCTGATCCCGCTCCAGCACCACGGCATGAGACCGTCCGAACATCTCGACCTGCACAGCGAAGGAGCCGTCTTCATTGGCCTTCACAAAGGTGCATCCGAACTGAGCGAAGGGGCCTTCCAGCACCTTGCCCACCGCGCCGGGCTCCATCTCCACCAAGGCCTTGTGCTTGGCAGCCGTGCCATCAAGGTCTGCCCTCACCCAGTCGATCAGCTTCTCCACGTCGCCACGACGGGCAGGAGCGGGCGTGTAGTCGTTGAGCAGGAACAGGCGCGACACACCGATGGTGCTGCATATGCGGCGCCAGGGTGCGGTCTCAGGATCGAACGCGACGAACAGGTAGCGCGGCGTTGAAGTCTGCGGCCGGATGAAGCGGCGGCGATGCTCGGGCCGATCCTCTACCCGCATAGGCAGGAAGACGATGAAGTCCTGCACACGCAGCCTCAGGGCCGCGTCTTGTTCACGACCAGGATGGGTCTGAACGCAGAACCAGCGATGGGAAGGGGTTGGAAGGCTGCCGCAGTCGCGGTGCTTTTTCGCACCCGACTGCCCTTCGAATGCAATCGATATCGCTTCCTTCCGAGCCGCGTCAAGGAGTTGTGTACGGGTCGGTGGAAAAAATCCCTTGCGCGGCCTTCCGCGACGCCGGGAGGTGGTGATGCGCTCGGTCCCGCTGCTTTCAGCGACCATCATGCCATTGCTCCCTTGTTGTCATTCGAACCCCACCCCCCGCCCAGCATCGCGTCCCACTCAGGGACGCGGATGGGGATCGGGCGGGTCATGGGGTGGTTCTCCGGTCCAGCACCACACAGGCCGCGTAGAGGACGGCGGCGACGAACAGGGACGGCCAGAGCCCGTAGACCGCCTTCACGGCGTCAAGGCAGAGCCAGAGGGTTACGATGCCGAGCACGGTCTTCATCACCCCTCCATCCCCTTCACGATCTGCTGCAACCGCGCCCGCCTGCCCTCGATCTCGTCGCGGGTCTCCTGCGGGATCGGACGGCCTGCCTGCGCGTGGGCGCGGTCGGAGACGGTCATCTCCATCAGCAGCCGCCGCCCGTGCTCCGCCATGTCCATCTCCGCGCTACGGCGGCCGAGGGCGGTGGGGTTAGTCATCGCTGAGCCTCACGTCGCCGGAGACATTGACCTTGACGCCCACCCGATCCCGAAGGTCGCGCACAGCGTCGGCGCAGCGATCCAGGGCGAGGTGGAGGAGCATGCCCATGACGGCGACGACGCTCGTGAGGGTGGGCTCGCTCTTCACGAGGATGACGATCAACCCACCCATCACGATGAGGCGCAACAGCACGTCCAGCACTCGAATGAAGCGTTCCATCACCCCTCCCCTCCCATCGCCATCTTTCGCAGTTCGCCCACGGTGATGCTGATATCCGCGCCGAAGCGCGGGAGCGTGTAGATTGTCATCTTCGCCGGATCCGGCTCGGGATAGTCCCAATCCCCAATGGACAGCGTGTGGTCGTCCGGCTTGTCCTGATACTGCCGTGCCAGGAGCCGGCAGAATTCCAGTGCGG
This sequence comes from Roseomonas xinghualingensis, assembly GCF_025791835.1. Lineage (GTDB taxonomy): Bacteria > Pseudomonadota > Alphaproteobacteria > Acetobacterales > Acetobacteraceae > Roseomonas > Roseomonas xinghualingensis. Next base: position 5,842 of record NZ_JAOXLP010000048.1, on the reverse strand, counting down.
TCAGGCTCGCCTGCTCGCTCATACCCCCACCTCCCCCTGCCCGACCTTCCGCGCCTCGGTGATGGTGCGGGGTGTGGTCGTTACGGGCGTTACGGATGCCGTGGGTGGGGCGTAACAGCTAAGTCCTTGATTCAGGCTCTCTGTTACGTTGTTACTAGTGTTACCAAATACATGTGTATGTATAAGAGCCTGCCCCCACAGGGGTGTCCCCATATATATACCCTGTCCGGCGGTAACATCCGTCACAGCGTAACTTCCCTTATTATTCAATGCGTTGCCTGTTACGGTGCCTGTCACGGCGCTACGATCCGTCGCGTAACAGCGCCCTAAGGGGCAGCGAGACGGCTTTGTCCTGAAGGGTCGGCGTGAACCGTTCCGCCACATCTCGCTTGGCGCCTGGCGTGCGAGCCAGCGTCGCGCGCCAAGCGGAGGCCCACGGTGTGCCGGCGAATGCGGCCGCCGCAGCCTCGCTCCGGTTTGCGATGCGGACCTCGCCCTTGTTCACACGGATGCCGCGGCGGCGCAGGCCCATGTCGGCATCTGCGAACATGAGCCCCTGAATGTCGTGCCCAGCGCAGGCAGCGATCATGTCGCCGATTGTGGTCGCCTCGGTCTTGCCGTTGACGTTGGTGACTCGGGTTTCTGTCTGCACCAACCGATAGAGCGCGCGCTGCCACTCCGGCTCGGCTTCCGCGGCCTGGGCGGTGTCCTTCACCCACTGGCGCTCCGCGAGGAACGCGGCCGCTGTCTCGGGGTCCAGCCGGCGCGTTGATGTGAGGCTGTAGGCGCCCGCCAGGATCACGCCCAGCACATCGCCGGTGCGGCGCCCGACCCCGCTTGCAGAAATGGCGGTCGCGAGGACTTCGGCATTGTGCCGGATCGTTGGAAGCAGGCCCAGCGTGCGCGCCAGGAGACCTGCGGAGAAGCCGGGCTGCATCACCTCCAGGAGGGTCGTCTTCAGTTTGGCGAACGCGGCTGCGCGCTCTGCCTTGTCTTGCGGCGGATCGATGTTGAGCACGATGGTGCGGCTCTCGTCCGCCGCCTGGTCCAACCCCAGATTGATGGATGAGAACACGAAGCAGGAGCGGATCCGGTAGAGTTGGACCCCGCCGTCGCGGGTGCCCTTGGCGATATCGGCGCCACCTTCGGACGAAGCGGCTCGAGCGAGATCCAGCACCTGCTGAAGCCGGGCGCGGTCCTGGTCGTTCTGGGTCTCGGCCTCATCGAACACCACAGGTCGAGCGTCCAGGCGAAGCATGCCGCGCAGGCCAGCCTCGGTGGTCTTGGATTGGACGTGCAGGGCGAGGCCGGCGAGCACGGGATTGATGATGTTGTCGAGCACCCAGGTTTTGCCGCCGCCCGCCTCGGAAGTGATCCAGAGGTGCGGCCGCCACGGCATGGCACCGCAGGCAAGAGCGATGACCAGCCAGCCGGCCAGCAGACGCCCGTCGCGCTCCGGGTTCGCCCATGCGACCTGGCAGCAAAGGCGCAGCAGGCCGGAAGCGGTCTTGTTGTCGATCGGGCCGGCCAGATCTACCGGAAGCGGACGCGAGGCTTCGTAGATGTGCCGGCCGGGAGCCTCCATAGGCGCGATGACCTGGCCGTCGCACAGGAGGCGGTTCCCGAGATGAAGGATGGTCCGACCCTCGTCCAACCACACCCCGCGACCACGCAACGCGTCGGGATCATAGACGCCGGCGCCTTCGCAAGCGCGCATCATGGCGTCGCCAGCCATCTTGGTTGAGAAGCTTTCCCGTCCTGGGTAGGCGGCCTCCCACCAACGCAGCGGAGCAAGTGCAACCAGCTCGGCCGCGCTGTGAAGGTCGCGAGCTGTGAGAGCCACGACCTGCCCTGCACCTTCCGGCAGAAAGTAGTAGCGGCCGCGGTCGTGACCAAGGCAGCGGAACGGCATGTCTCCTGGCGGCTCGCTCTCTCGGTAAGAGCGACCAGCATCCTCTCTGGGCGGCGGCTCCGAGTGGATCGGCTGGTTCGCCTCCCACCCGGCGTTGAAGCCCTCGATGTCGTCCATGATGATTCCATCTGGCGGGGTCACGGCATCGGGCTCCGCAGCTTGCAGATCTTGGCGAGACGCCAGGCCGCCTTGGTGGTGGAGAGTCGAAGCCGGGCCGAGACGAGATCAAGGAGGTCCAGCCCACGTAGCGACAGGACGGGTACGGCCCAGAACCCGCTCGCTCGATCGATGAAGAGGCAGTGCCGCGCATCCGGAGTGGCCTGGAGCACCAGCACACGGCCGGGCTCTTCGCGGGGCCACCAGAGCGGCTTATCCAAGGTGGTGATGGCTGGGCCGGTGCCGACAGCAGCGCAGAGAGCCGGCAGGTGATCCAGCGCCACGAAATTCAGCCAGTCGCGATGAAAGGCGTATGGCTGCAGGTGCAAGCGCGCATTCCGGCACTCATCCTCCCAAGCGCGCTGCCGCTCATCGGGAGGGCATGACGGCTGGGCGGAGCGGTGCAGGTGAACGCGAGGCCCACGCATCTGGTGCCAGGAGGTGCAGAACAGGCGGGCGCGCTCGACGGGGGTCATGGATCAAGCCTCGCGATGAGGCGGGCCTGATCGACGCTGCGGGCTGCGCCGGCGAGACCGCCGAAGGCGCGGACCATATTGGTCCAGCGATCCTGGCTGGCGGAGGTACGGCCGGTCGGAGATTTTACCTCCACAGAGAGGAAGGCGCCGATGTGTCCGCCGACCATTTCCGGCGTGATGAGCAAGCGCCTGATGCCGATCAGGTCATGACTGCCGTCAGCCAGCCCGAACCGTGCCGGGCGGGCATTCCGGAGGACCACCACGCCGTCGTCCGACTTCACCAGCTCCCCGGTCCAGCCCTGGCCGACATGGTTCCGGAAGATGCGCGTCTCGCCGCGGCCGAGGTCGCGCTGAATGGCCGCCTGGATCTCGGCTTCGGTCATGCGCCCACCAGGACAAGCGCATGCGTCGGCCGCGTCGCCGCGACGTAGAGCATCTGCTGCGTCTCCAGGATGTTGCTGTCGGCCCGGCGCCGAATGTCGGGCAGGTCCACGAACGCGTTGCGGAAGGTGCTGCCCTGCGAGGTGTGAACCGTCATGGCGTAGATGGACTGCAGCTTGGCCATGGACGCCTTGAAGTCGTGGAGGTGCTTCCAGCGCCCCCGGCAGTCCGCGGCCTCGTCCGTGATCCGGGCGATGACGTTGTTGAAGGCCCGATCGTCGGAGGGCATGTGCACGGTCTTCTCAGAGCCGTCCGCCCGGCGAAGCGTCACTGCCCAGCTCGGCACCTCGGCCACCCAGCCGTCCACCCCGCCGCAGGGCTCAACCTCAAACTGGAAGGCGGCGCGCTCGATGGTGGCGACGTCCGCCTCCTCGTTGGTGCTGAATTGGATCGTGCCATCGACGACCACCGGCCCGCGGAACATGGCTCGCTCGCCGGGCATGAAGGGCGTCGGAATATTGTCGCCGTAGCGCCAGCGGCGGACCATGCGGTTCACGTCCGCCACGCGGGCGTTGGTCCAGGCGAGGTAACGGAAGCTGTCTGGATCCGCGTCGAAGTCAGGAGAGGTGAAGCCCTTCTGGAGCCAGGCATTCGTCTCGCGCGGCAGGAACACGCCGAGCGGCGGGACATTTGCCGGCTTGCACCAGGACCAGTCCATCGGGCCGCCCTGGCTGGTGCGGATCGCGTGCGCCGCGTCGAGGATCGGGTTGCCAGCACCCTGCCGCACGATCGTGTTGAGGTGACTGCGGCCCTTAGTGTCGAAGGTCTGGCTGGCCACCTCCCCCACCGGGGGGAGCTGCGCCGGGTCCCCCACGAAGAGCACGAAGGACATCGGCAGGTGACGCTTGATGTGCGCCATCAGTTCGGCGCTGACCATCGAGCACTCGTCAATCACCACCACGTCGGCCGTGACCGGTTCGGCCCGCTTGTCCCTGATGAACTGCTGGCGGTCGCCGTAGGGCTTCGGCTTGAGGCTGAGCAGGCTGTGGATGGTGCGGCACTGCACGGCATCCAAACCGGCTTGCTTCAGCTTGGCCTTCAGCACGGCGACGGCCTTATGCGTCGGGGCGGTCAGGACAACATCGAGGCCCTTCCGAGTGAACTGCCGCGCCACGTGCTGCATGAGGGTGGTCTTGCCGGAACCGGCGTACCCGGTGAGCAGGTGGCGCTGGCCCGGGCGGCGCGCCGCGACGATCTCGTCCAGGGCCCGCTCCTGATCGGCGTTCAGGACTACGGCGCTCATACCAGCGCCCCCTGGCGCCCAGCGCGCTCCTTCATCACGTGGAAGGTCCAGCCCTTCTTGTAGCCGCGAGCCTTTGCGATCTCGGTGAGCTGGTCGCGGGTGGTGGCCTCGCGGAGCAAGTCCTTCAGCGGCCGCCGACGCAGGCTCTCGAGGCGAGCCGCGTCCACTTCCTGGAGCTGCCCATCCATTACCTCTGCTTCCGCCCGCTCAGCCCGCTGATAGGCGTGGCCGCACTCCGGGCACTTCGGCGCCGGCGCGTGGCAGGCGAAGCAGGTCGGGCATTGCGAGACCGGAGGCGCTTTGGCCTTGCCGCGCTTCTTCCGGCCCTCAAGGCTCCATTCCCGCTCCGCGTCGGGCATGCCGTGCGTCAGGGTGTTGCCGGCGTGGTCCAGCACGATGAGGTGGGTCTTACCCGGGGCCGGGCGCAGACCGCGGCCCACCTGCTGAAGGAAGAGGCCTAGGGACTTGGTAGGGCGGAGCAGGATCACGGCGCCCACCGCCGGCACGTCCAGGCCTTCGGAGATCAGGTCGCAGGAGCAGAGCACCTGCACGGCGCCCGTCTCGAGCCCCTTGATGGCGGCGTCGCGCTCCGGGCCCGGGGTGGATCCGGATGCGGCCTGCGCGCGCCAACCAGCCTTGCGGAACGCCTCGGCGGTAGCCTCGGCATGGGCGACGGAGGGCGAGAAGCAGATAGCCGGCTGGCCGGGGCAGTGCCGGGCATAGTGCTCGACGGCATCGCCGACGATCCTCGGCTGGCTCATAAGCTCGGAGAGTTCGGCGGCATCGTAGTCGCCGCCCTTGGTGCGGACCCCATCAAGGTCGGGCGCCTCGGCCGGCGCGAAGACCTTCGCCGGCGTCAGGAAGCCGCGCTGGATCAGGTCGGCCATCGACGGGCCGAGCACCAGGTCATCGAAGCAGCCCCCCGCATCGACACCGAGCCCACGGCCATCCAGCCGGGCGGGCGTGGCGGTGACGCCCAGGAGCCGGGCATTCGGGTAGGCGGCAGAAATGGTGGCCCACTGGCCAGCAATGGCGTGGTGCGCCTCGTCGATGACGATCAGGTCCGGCGCGGCGTAGCGCGGGTCCTCGAGGCGGCGCGCGAGCGTCTGCACCGATGCGACCTGGACCGGATCCTTGGTGGGCGTGAAGCCAGGCGCGATGATGCCGTGCTTGACCCCCGCGTCGGTCAGCTTCCGGCTGGCCTGCCGGATCAACTCGCGGCGGTGAACCAGGATGAGCACGCGGTTGCCGCGCTCTGCCGTTGCCCCTGCGACATGCGCGAACACCACAGTCTTGCCGCCGCCCGTTGGCAGCACGACAAGCACGCGGCGCTTGCCCGAAAGGTAGGCTTGGCGCACCGCGAGAACGGCATGTTCCTGATAGTCGCGGAGGGAAACGGCCATCGCGATTCTATGCCTCCGCCACTACGGCGCACACAATGCGAACAAAGGTCGCATCACTACCGCCACCACCAGGAGCGGAGCCGAGCCCACATCTCAGCTTTGACGAGGGCCCGCTCACTGCGCGCAGTCCACGTTCTCTCGCGCCACGCCGCGAGCCGTTGCCATAGAGCCCTCATGGCTTCCTTTCAGTGCTTCGAGACGCGCGCGCACG
>NZ_JAOXLP010000047.1 GCF_025791835.1 Roseomonas xinghualingensis | reverse complement strand
GCCGCGAACGCGGCAAGCCCGTGCGCACCCTTGCGGAAGTCCACGGGCTCGGTCGCCAGCAGGATGCGCGTGCCCGCCGGGAGCGCAATCACGCCTCCAGTGCCGCGGCCAGCCGTGCCACTGCCGCAGTGAACTACCCCAGCAGTCACATGCGAACCCCGAGAGTCAACAGAACAAGCCATCCAGGGAAAGCCTCGGCTTCCAGCTCCCGATCAGCCAAGCCAAAGCTGCGCCTGCTTCGCCCGTGTCACCTCCGCAATCAGCCCTGCTAGCCGCACCACCAGCGGCGGGCGCATCCGCCAGGCTGGGTACAGGAAAGCATAGAGCAGTCGTAGCGCCGGCTGGAACCGCACCAGCGCCGCCTCTGGGGCGTAGGAAAGCGCCACAAACGGGTCCGCCAGCGCCACCCCCATCCCTCGCCCTGCCAGTTGGCAGGCTGTGGCCCCGCTGCTCGTCTCGAAGCAGATCTGCGGCGCCATCCCGGCCGCCAGGAAGACCCGATCCAGATGCTGCCGCACCAACGCGGTTGGATGTGTCGCGATCAGGTCCTCTCCCGCCAGATCCGCTACTGCCACCCGCTCTGCCCGCGCCAACCGGTGCCCGGGATGCATCACCGCGACCATCTCGGTCTCGTGGAAGGCCTCCACGCTCACCGCTGGATGCACCAGCGGCAGCACGGTTATGCCAAGGTCGAAGGGCTCCCGCCCGATCCAGCTCTCGATATCCATCCGCTCGCGTGATTCGATGCTGACAGTGAAGCCCGGCACCTCCCGCCGCATCTCCAAGAGTGCATCCCCGATCAACGCGCTCATTACCATCGGCGCCACCAGCAGTCGCACATGCTTGTCCCGACGCCCGCTCCGGATCTCGGCCGCGATCCGCTCCAGCTCGTCATGCCCGGCCAGCACCCGCTCCGCCTCCCGGTAGAAACGCTGCCCCTCCTCGGTAAGCGAAAGCCTCCGGTTGTGCCGCACGAAGACCGTGAAGCCAGCCTCCTCCTCCAACGCCGTCAACAGTCGGCTCACCTGTGGCTGCGTCCGCCTCAGCCGCCGCGCCGCGTCGGAAACCGATCCCGTTTCCACGAAGGCCCGCAACGCCAGCAGGGAGCGATAACCCAGCACCATCCCACCTCATACGCAAACAGCATAATTTCTTCGAAAGAACGCATTTGACGCAAGTCCAGCGCTGGCAAAATCTCTGATCAATTCGATACGGCCGAAGTGAGTGCACCCTGAATGAGCGACACGGATCACCAGAGCACTGCCTGGCGCGTCACGCCCGGCACCTATCTCGCCGGCCGTGCGGCGGAACACGCCATGCCCGCATCCCCGATCTCCCGCTACGTCACCATGCGTGACGGATGCCGCATCGCCCTCGACGCCTGGGTGCCTGAGGGCGCCGCTGGCCCCGTTCCGACCGTGCTGATCCTCACGCCTTATTATCGCCGCTTCGCCGTGACGCCCGGCAGCGACATCGACGCAATTCCGAACGCCAGCAAGTTCGTCCGCTTCCTCGTGCCACGCGGCTATGCTGTGGTGGTCGTGGATGTCCGCGGCACCGGCGCCAGCTTCGGCACGCGCGACAGCTTTCGCTCCCCGCGCGAGCGTGAGGACAGCCGTGAGATCGCTGATTGGGTGACCGCCCAGCCCTGGTGCGATGGCCGCCTCGGCGCCACCGGCATCTCCTATCCCGGCGCGCAGTCGGACTTCCTTGCCAGCACCGGCCACCCGGCGGTGAAGGCCATCGCGCCTCTCTTCGCCATGTGGGACACTTGGCACGACCACTACTATCCTGGCGGTGTCTTTCTGAACCGCCTCTCCCGCTCCTATGACGAGCTGATGATCGCGATGGATCATGACCGTCGCGATCTGCTGAAGAGCTTCGCCTATTACAGCCATCCCGACTACCAGGGCCCCGCCCCGGTGGACGAGGACACGGATGGCACGCTCCTCGTCGAGGCCATCCGCGAGCATCTCGGCAATTTCCACATGCCGGACTTCATCACGGAATTCCGCTTCCGGGAGGAACCGCTTCCCTACGACGCCTCCTTCAGCTCCGCTTCCTTCAGCCCTTACACTTACAGCGACCAGATCCGCCCTGATGTTGCGGTGATGGCCACCTCAGGCTGGATGGACGGCACCGGCTTCAGCAATGCCGCTATCATCCGCTTCCTCACGCTAAAGGAGAACCCGGTCCACCTCCTGCTTGGCCCGTGGGATCACGGCGCGCGTAGCAATGTCTCTCCTTGGCGCGGCGAGGGTTCCGCTTCGCAATTCCCGCTCCTTGCCCAGCTTCTGCGCTTCTTCGACCATTACCTGCTGGGCCGCGATACCGGCCTGCAGGAGGAAGCGCGCATCCATTACTTCTCGATCCATGCCGAGCGCTGGCAGGCTGCGCAATCCTGGCCGCCCGTCGCCGAGACCCGCCGCCTGCATCTCGCTGCCGGCGCACTGACGCAGGATCCGCCGACGCCGTCGGGGGCGACCACCCTCCGCGTCGACTTCACCTTCGGCACCGGCGGCAACACCCGCTACGAACGCCTCGCCGCCGTGGACACCACCGACTATTATCCGGACTGGGCCACCCGCTCGGACTCCCTCGCCGGCTGGACCTCCCTCCCGCTCGACGCCGACACCGAGATCACCGGCCATGCCGTCGCAGATCTCTGGATCAAGTCCAGCGAGCCCGACGCTTCGATCTTCGTCTACCTCTCGGAAGTCGAAGCCAATGGCACTGTCCGCTACGTCACCGAGGGTCTGCTGCGCGCCCTCCACCGCAAAGAATCCCCGGCACCTTTACGCTATCAGACAAGTTGGCCCTTCCGTAGCTACCACCGCAAAGATGCGTCCCCCCTCGTGCCTGGCCGTGCCGAGCGCCTGCGCATCCCGCTTCTGCCCACGTCCTGGGTCTTCAAGGCGGGCAGCCGGATCCGTCTTTCCATCGCCGGAACCGATATGGATCACTGCGCCCAGGTGCCCCATGGCCGCCCGCCCATCCTCTCCATCCTTCATGGCGGCGAGCACGCCTCGGTGCTTGACCTTCCCATGCGTTCCTACAAGGACTGAAGCCATGACGACTGCGCTTCCCCGCCGCCCCCTACTCGGCGCGGCGTTCGGCGCCGCCCTCCTTGTCCCGAAGGCACACGCGCAGGGCAGCTTCCGCAACCAGCCCGTCCGCCTGGTCGTTTCCCAGGCCGCCGGCTCGAATACGGATGTCGTCGCGCGCCTCATGGCTGATCCCATGGCGCGCAGGCTCGGCCAACCCGTGGTGGTTGAGAACCGCGCCGGCGCCAACGGCGTCATCGCCACCACCTTCATCAAGCAGCAGCGCCCGGACGGCCATGTCATCGCCTTGGTCGGCGTCTCACTGCTGACCTTCAATCCCTATCTCTACAGCAATCTTCCCTATGACGTGGCGCGCGATTTCACGATGATCGCACCCGTCAGCGACACTCCCTTCGTCCTCATCGCCAGCCCGAAGAGCGGCATCAAATCCCTCTCAGACCTTGTCCAGCGCGCGAAGGCCCAGCCCGGCAAGCTCACCTATTCCAGCTCCGGCATCGGCAACTCCACCCATCTCGCCACTGAGATGCTGGCTGACCGCACCCGTATCCAGCTCACCCATATCCCCTATGGCGGCACCAGCCAGGGAGTGACTGCGGTGATGACCGGCGAGGTGGACCTGATGACCGTCGTGCTTGGCAACGCCCTACCGCAGATCCGCGATGGCGCCCTGGTCCCTCTCGCCACCGTCGCCGCTGGCCGCACCAAAGCGTTGCCCGAGCTCCCTACTCTCGCCGAACTTGGCGTGGATGCACCTGTCATGCCCGGGTGGCTCGCCCTAATCGGTCCGGCCGGCATGCCGGAGTCCATCGTTGCCACGCTGAACGAGGCAGCGCGCGAAGCGCTGTCCGACCCCGCGCTCCTCGACAACATGGACAAGCAGAACATCTTTCCTATCCCTGGCACAGCCGACGACATCCGCGCTCGCGTAAAGCGCGATGGCGAGGTCTGGGGCGGCTTCATCAAGGCAAAGAACCTGCGCGTCGAATAGGAGCACCTTGCATCGATGCTCCTATACCTCACCACAAACGGCGTGGCCGCCAAGGTCCCTCCGATAGGTAATCAGGAGTGGCCCGCACGTCCTGCACCGTGATTACGCGCAGGCCGCTCAAGATCGAATGCCCATCTTACTTCGCTTTAGCGAGGGTCCGGTCCGAGATGCCGGACCCGCCACATGAAGGTGCTGGCTTCACCTTCGTCCAGCACCGCCGGAGATGGCGGGACTGCCTGATGCAGCCCGGAATAGCGGCGAATGTCGCCGGACTCCACGGAGTGTCCGGCGACCGCGTTCAGCAGCCCCCGCACATCGTCCTGCAGTCCCGTCGGCGGTGTGCACCACGAGGATTGGAAGTGGATTGCTGCTTACTGCAGCACCGCGAGCCCATCGACCGCCCTGACACCCTGCCCTTCCGGCAGCACGAAGAGCGGATTGATCTCGGCCTCCAGCAGACGCTCCCCCGCCGCACCGGCCATGGCGGCAAAGGCCATGACGGCATCGACCAGCGCCGGGATATCGGCCGGTGCCGCGCCACGGTAGCCGCGCAAGAGCGTCGCGGCCTTCAGCTCTTCCACCATCGCCTCCGCATCCGCGCGGCCGATAGGAAGCAGGCGCAGCGCGGTGTCCTGGAACACCTCTGCCGCAACGCCGCCGGAGCCGAGCAGGATGACCGGGCCAAGCTGCGGATCGCGGTGGAAGCCGAGGATCATCTCCACCCCGCCGCGAATTCGTTCCTGCACCAAGAAGCCCTCCGGCGCCGGGGCGCCGGCAGCACGAAGACGCTCCAGCATGGTGGCGCAGGCCCCCGGCACCTGCTCTGCCGTCAGCCCAACCTTCACACCGCCCAGGTCGCTCTTATGGGCGATGGCGCGGGAGAGGATCTTCAGCACCACCTCGCCGCCCAATGCGCGCGCCGCCGTCTCGGCTTCGACGGCATCGATGGCCACATGCTCGCGCGTCACCGGCACGCCGAAGCGGGCGAAGATCGCCTTGCTCTCGGCCTCGTTCAGGTTACCGGCGGGCAATCCGGCCAGCAGCGCGCCATCAGCCACCGCGGGCGCGGGTGCCGGCGGCAGGGTGCGACGATGCAACGCGCGCAGCACAGAGGCACAGCTTTCGGGCGTGGCGAAGGCCGGAATTCCCTTGCCGTTCAGTAGCCGCACAAGGTGCGGCGCGTGCGGGCTGACATAGGCCAAAATCGGCTTCGTACTCCGTGCCTGGCACTCCAGGATGGCTCCGGCCACGATGTCCGGCGTCGCCAGGGCCGAGGAGCCAATCACCACCACCACCGCGTCATAAGCGGGGCTCTCAAGGAGCGCCGTAATGGCACCGCGGAACAAGTCCGGCCGCAGCCCCGCCAGGGTCACGTCCACCGGGTTGCGGCCGATCGCCGCCGGGTCCTCGTTCAGCAGCGTGGCCAGTGCCTGCGTAGTATCCATGTCGGGGGCCGGCACCTCGATGCCCGCCAGACCGCAATTATCGGCCAGCAGCGTGCCGGCGCCACCGGTGGATGTCAGAATGGCGACGCGCTCGCCTTCCATCCGGCGCCCGGAGGCGAGGGCGGCAGGGATGTCCAACAGGTCGGTGAAGGTTTCGGCGCGGATCACGCCGTGCTGGCGGAACAAGGCATCATAGACGCGATCCGCGCCTGCCAGCGCACCGGTGTGTGAAGTCGCAGCACGGGCGCCGGAATCCGAACGCCCGACCTTATACACCACGATGGGCTTGCCCAACTCAGCCGCACGGCGGGCGGCGCGCTTGAACACCTCCGGCCGCCGCAGCCCCTCCATGTACACGGCAATGACGTCCGTCGCCTCATCCTCGACCAGGTGCTCGATCAGGTCGGAGCTATCGAGGTCAGCCTCATTACCGGTGGAAACGAGCTTGGCGAAGCCGATGCCGCGATCCGCAGCGCGCGATAGCAGGGAGCCGAGAATGCCACCACTCTGGGAGACGACGGAAATACGACCTGCCGGCAGCTCCCCCACCTCCAGAGCGCCGGTCGCCGAGAGCATCATACGGTCGGTCAGGTTGACCAATCCGATGGTGTTCGGGCCGAGGAGGCGCATGGAGCCAGCCGCCTCCTTCAGCGCCTGCTGGCGTCGCGCCCCGTCCTCGTTCGCCTCACCATAACCGCTGGCGAGCACGATCGCGGCCTGGCAGCCGCGGGCGGCAAGGTCGCGCACTGCGGCCTCCGCCCGGTCCGGGCCCAGAAGGACGATCGCGGCATCCGGCGCGCCGGGCAGCGAGGCCACGTCTGGGTAGCAGCGCAGGTCGGCGATGGCCTCGGCGCGCGGGTTCACCGGCCAGATCTCGCCCGTGAAGCCGTATTTCTGCAAATAACCCACCGGGCGCCCGGTCATCTTCGATGCGTCAGCGGAGGCGCCGATAATGGCAACGCTGCGCGGGCGCAACAGGGCGGCAACGGCGCTCATGCAGCTTCCCCCTTCGCCTTTGCGGCGCGGCGCTGAGCAACCCCTTCCAGGAAGGCGGCAACCGATTCCTGATGTTCCTTCGAGGAGTAGCAGATGGCCTGCGCCTGGCTTCCCATGGCAAAGACCTGCTCAACCGAAAGCTCGAAAGTCTGGTCGAGGATGTTCTTGCTCAGCGCCAGTGCCGCCGGAGCGCCCTTCGACAGTTCGGCAGCCCAGCCGCGAGCGTCGTTGAGCAGAGCATCTGCCGTCGTCACGCGGTCTATCATGCCGAGCCGCAGCGCCTCCTCGGGCTCCACCGTCCGGCCGGAGAAGATCAGCTCCTTGGCGCGGGATAAGCCGACGCGTCGCGGCAGGAAGTACATGCCGCCACCATCGGGAATGAGGCCGCGCAGGATATAGGTCATGGCGAAACGCGCCTGCTCGGAGGCGATGATGAAGTCGCAGCAGAGCGCGACGTCGCAGCCCAGGCCCGTCGCGGCGCCATTCACGGCGGCGATGGTCGGCTTGGGCAGGGCGTGGAGCATCGAGATGGCGTGATGCGTGCGCTGCTGCCGGCGCCAGCCGTTCAGCGCCACCTCGCCCTGCGGCACGGCAAGGCGCGCCTGCATCGACTTCACGTCGCCACCGGCGCAGAAGCCCTGGCCCGCGCCAGTGATGACCAGCGCCTTGATGGCGTCGGTGCGCGCCACATGGTCCAGCGCGGCCACCAGATCCGCCCGCATCGCGTCGTCAATGGCGTTACGCGCCTTCGGGCGGTTCAGGGTCAGCACCGCCACCGGGCCGTTGGCTTCCAGCAGGATGGCATCCGAATTGGGATTGGCAGGGGTCATGGCGTGGCTCCTTGCATGTCGCGCGCGGCGTCGTTCAGCGGGCGTGGCAGGGGAAGGCCGGCGTTCCAGGCACGCAGGCAGGCCGTCGCTCCCTCGAAATAGAGGCGAACGTTCTGCTGCGTGACGTAGCCCAGATGCGGCGTCAGGATCGTGTTTGGCGCGCGGCGGATCGGGTCATCCGCAGCCATGGGTTCCGGCTCATGCGTGTCGATCGCGACACCGCCGAGATGCCCGCTTTTCAGTGCGGCGATCAGCGCCGCCTGGTCCACCAGCGGACCGCGCGCGGTGTTCACCAGCAGGGCTCCCGGCCGCATGAGCGCCAGTTCCTCCGCCCCGACGATGCCGCGTGTGGAGGGGCCGAGACCGAGATGCAGAGAGACAATGTCGGACCCGCGGAACAGCCCCGCCTTATCGGTCAGCGTGGCGCCCGCGGCCTCCGCCGTCCCGGCGGTCATGTTCGGGCTCCAGGCCAGGAGCCTCATGCCGAAGGCGCGGCCAATGGCAGCCACCCCCGCGCCAATGCGCCCCAGCCCGGCCACGCCGAGCGTCGCGCCCGCGAGTCCCAGCCCGGCGCCCTGCTGCCACCCGCCCTGCCGCAGCCGCGCCTCCTGCCAGGGGATCTGCCGGGCGAGACCAAGGATGAGGGCCCAGGTCAACTCCACCGTGGGAGAAGCCGAGGAGTCCGTGCCACAGACGGCGATGCCGCGCGCCGTGCAGGCCTCCAGGTCCAGCACGCGGTTCCGCATGCCGGCGGTGACGACAAGGCGCAAAGACGGGAGCTGCCCGATCAGGTCGGCGGTAAGGGCGCTCCTTTCCCGGATGAGCACCAGCGCATCCGCATCCGCGAGCCGCGCCGCCCGCTCCACATCCGGGATCGGTGCATTCAGGAACTCCACGGGAAGGCCGGACCAGTCCGCCGATCCCGGGGCAATATCGCCGAAGTCGTCGAGCACGACGATGCGGCTGAGGGGTCCGCGGCCCCTCATTCGGCGCGAATGTTCGCGCGGGTGACCACCTGCTGCCAGCGCTGCCGGTCCTGCTCGATGAAGCGGCCGTAATCCTGCGGGGTCGGGCTCGCCTCGATCTCGACGCCTTCCTCAGCCAGGCGCTGCTTCACGCCTTCCTCGGCAAGGGTGGCGTTCAGGGCCGCATGCAGCACGGCCACACGATCCGGCGGTGTGCCCGCCGGGGCAAGCAGCCCGTACCAGGTGGAGGAGAGGACGTCGTTGAAACCCTGCTCCACCGTCGTCGGCACCTCCGGAAGGAAGGTCAGGCGGCGCGGCGCCGCGACCGCGACGGCGCGCAGCTTGCCCGCAGAGATATGTGGCCGCAGCGGCGCGGCCGCGTTGGTCAGGATCTGGACACGCCCGGCCAGCACGTCGGTGATCGCGGGGCCTGTGCCGCGATAGGGGATGTGCTCCATCTCCGCGCCGAAGGTCATGGCCAGCAGTGCCCCGAGAACGTGCCCCGTGGTCCCGACCCCTGGACTGGCATAGGAGAGCGGCGGCCGTGCGCTGCGCGCCAGATCCTGCAATTCGGCCATGGTCCGGGCCTGGACCTCGGGGTTCACGGTGATGACGTTCGGCGCGTTGCCGACGAAGCCGATCGGCGCGAAGTCACGGATGATATCGTAGGGCACGCGCGGCTGCACGAGGCTGCTGATGAGGAAGCTGCCGCTGCCGCCGAGGAGAAGCGTGTGACCGTCCTTCGGCGCCTGCGCCACGATCTCGTTCCCGAGGATGCCGCCGGCGCCGCCACGGTTCTCAACCACGAAGCTCTGGCCGAGCCGTGCCCCCATGCCCTCCGCCAGGACGCGGCCCACGATGTCGTTGCTGCCGCCTGCCGCGAAGGGAATGATCAGACGGATCGGGCGATCCGGAAAACGGGGCGCCTGGGCCAGGGCGGGACGGCTGAGCGGCGCGAGTGCAGCCAGGGCGGGCACGAGGCGCAGGGCGGTACGACGGTTCATCATGGCCACGGATCCTCCAGGCATTGTTCTTCCCGGTATGGGTGGGGTCTGCCTTGGGGCGCAGCCTCCCTGCCCGCCGCCGTGCTGTGAAGTCCTAGAATCCCTTGCTCTACCCCAACCTGAGTTTATGCTTCTGGGATGCGACCGGCTTTGCCCCTCGAAAGCCTCTGGGCTTTCCACCTCATTGCGGAAACGGGCAGCCTGACCGCTGCCGCTGCCTCCCTGGGCGTGACCCAGCCGGCGGTGAGCAAACGGCTCCGCGACCTGGAAACATTGCTTGGCTGTGCCCTGGTCCGGCGCGGCGCGAACGCGATCAGCCTCACCGAATCTGGGCGCCGCTTCGCGGAGGAACTCGGTGACGGCTTCGCGAAGCTCCAGGCCGCCACCCAGAGGCTGAAATCAGACCCCAGGCCCCTGCGCATCCGGGCCTACACGACCTGGGCCCTGCGCTGGCTGATCCCGCGCCTTCCGGGTTTTCGACAGAACCATCCCGGGATTGAGGTGGAGGTGAGCACATCGACGGCCGCGGTGGATCTGGTGCGTGAGGGCGTGGACGCGGCGGTCAGCACGGCTCCCCGAGACCGCCCCCCCTCCCCCGGTGCCCGGCAGTTACAGCCAATGGCTGTGGCGCCCTTCGCCATCCCTCCACTCGCCGGCTCCTGGCGTCCGGATCGCCCGGAACATCCACTACTGGGCAGCAAGGTACGCCCGCATGACTGGCCGATGTGGCTGCGCGCGAACGGGATCGAAGGGGAGGCCAAGCCGCTCCTGTTCGAGAGCACGACGCTCGCCATCCAGGCCGCTCTGGAGGGGTTGGGCACCGTGATCTGCGCTCCGGGCTATGTGCGCGGGGAGGTCGGGGCCGGCCGGCTCGTCGGGCTGTCGGGCCAGGTGCTGCAAACCCAGGAATGCTATTGGCTTATCCTGCCCAACGGCCGGATCGACGGACCTTTGAAGACCTTCGCCGATTGGCTCGTGAGAGAGGCGTTTGCAGAAGCTGCGGGCCAGATGCGCAGCCCCGAGGCCCCCGGAACAGATACCGGGCAAAAGTGACTGCCTGAAGCTGCATGCTCAGAGCGCGTGCCCCGCAGCGGAGGCAAAGCGCTGGCGCGGGCTGCCGGAAGCGCTCTCGTGCCTGTGCTCCCGAATGGGCTGGACAGGCTCCGCCGTTGCCGGCCCTATCCGGCAGGACATAAGGGAGAGAAGCGATGTTCTTCCGCCGCACGGGTGAGAAGGCGGTTCTGAAAGCGGAGGTCGTACATCCCGGGCGGCGCCGCTTCCTGGCGTTGGGCTGCGCCTGCTGCGCAGCGGCAGCCTTGCCGGCAATCCCCGCGAGCGCCGCTCCGGCGGGAGTGCAACGCCATCTGGACCTGGCTCGCCAAGCGGCCAGCAGTGACCTCGGCACCTATCTGCGGCTGGGCAACACCGCGCTCACCCCGCCGGCTGCCCCGCAGATCAACCTCGCACCCCTCATCAACCAGCCAGTACCGCCACCCGGCCAGGCCTTCGACAATCTCTACTTCGTTGGTGCCCGATGGGTCAGCGCCTGGGTCATCCGCACCTCGGCCGGGCTGATCCTGATCGACGCGCTGAACAACAACGAGGAAGCCGAGCGGGTGATCGACGCGGGAATGCGCCGCCTCGGCCTCGATCCCAGCGAGATCAAAATTGTCGTCGTGACGCACGGGCATGGGGATCACTACGGAGGCATCGGCCATATCAAGCGGGTTGCCTCGCCGAAGGTGATCATGTCCGACGCCGACTGGACCATGATGGCGACGAAGCTTGAATTCGATGCACCAGAATGGGGCCGGCCGCCGCAGCGGGACGTATCGGTGGCGGATGGAGAGCGGATCGTCCTGGGTGATACCAGCATCGAGGTTCTGGAGACGCCGGGCCACACCCTGGGCACCCTGTCGCTGCTCTTCACGGTGCGGCAGGGCAGGCAAGAGCATCGGGCATTGCTGTGGGGCGGCACGGCCTTCAACTTCGGAGCGCAACCCGATCGGCTCCGGCGGCTTCGGGGCTACATCGATGCCACTGCTCGAGTGCGCGACATCGCCCGCCAACAGAAGGTGGACGTCTTCATCTCCAACCATGCCGGCTACGACGAGGCGATCGGGAAGCTCGCAACCAAGCAGTCCGCGAACACCAACCCCTTCGTGATCGGCACAGAAACGACAATGAGGGCCCTGACCGTCATGAATGAGTGCGCCCAGGCCACCATGGAGGCTTGGAAGGCGTGAAGCCGGGGCGTGCGGTCCTCGCGCGCCGGCCCACTAGATTTGAGATCGACCACCACGCGTCTGAGTAGACGTCCCGAAGCCTGTATGATCAGGCGTCGGGACACCCTGTGGCACGGCCGGCATAGGCCGTGTGGGACATTGCCGGATACTCCGGCGCCGGTCGTGGCTACCCTCTGCGGCAGAAAGCCAAACGGTCAGGCAAGCTCGGCGAGGAAGGCATCCACCAGCGCGTTGAACATGTCAGGACGCTCAAAATAAGCCGAATGGCCGGCGCCGTGGATGACCGCCGCACGGCTTGACGGAACAGCAGACGCCAGCGCTGCCGCAGAGAAGGGAGGCATCACCACGTCCTCGCTCCCTGCAAGGAACAAGACCGGGCATCGGGCAGTGGCGAGTTCCTCCGGCGCGCGCCGGCGCATCTTCCCCATGCGTTCACGGAGCCCTTCCTTGTCCAGACTGCCGCTGAGCGCGTCGAGCTGCCGATACAGAAGGTGCATGACCGGCTGCTCCCGGGCCATCGTTCCGCCTGCGGCCGGGTGGATGTTGCGAGCGTGCAGATCATCGCGCGCCACCAAAGCCTCCGCCAACCAACTTTCGTAGCGCGTCCGCTCCGGTTCACGCATGAGGCGTGGATTGATCGACCCGGTTGTCGCTGCCAGAACCAGGGCCCGCACCCCGGTTGGCCGCATCAATGCATATTCAACACCCGTCCAGCCTCCCATGGACTGGCAGACGAGGTGTATGGGGCCAAGCCCGAGTTCATCCACGAGAGATGCAAGGTCGTCTGCATAGGCTTGCGGATCAGGCCCATTGGCTGGCGCCGTGGAGGGATAGAATCCACGATGGGAGAAGGTGACGCAGGTAAAGCGTGGGGCAAAATACGCCACCTGCTGGAACCAGGAGAGCAGGCAGCCACCAAGCCCATGGGCAAAGACGAGTGGTGGCCCCTGCCCTGCAATCTCATACGCGATCTCACAATCCGCTCGAACGACTGTGCCACGCTGGCGGGAGGGAAGAGAAAAATTCATGCGGAGAGATCCTCAACCGGGAGACGCGTCCTGTTGTCGCCCTGAACTCAGGGTACCACGCCGAAATTCCGCACGCCCGCATCGGTACGCATGTCGCCCGAGGCTGCGCAGGATCGCGTTCTGCGGATCAGGACACGGCCGACACTTTCCGCTTCCATCAGGCATCTCCAGCGGACTTCAGCGGGCGAACAGGCGCTGCTTACCGAATGGACAGGAGGGTTCTTCATGCTGTGCTGAAGCAGCACTTCCGCACCCCGCTGAAAAGCCGAATCGGCCACACATCAGAAAGACTGCTTCCAGACAGGCTTACCGCCGAGATCGAGCAGCCAGATAAAGTCCAATCCCATTGCCGCGTGACCACATGTCGCAGCGGCGATACGGGATTTAGCCAAAGCTTTCTTCCCCCTCGTCCCACAAGCAAGGTGCTCACGCTTCTGAAGCCAAGGCATTCGTGCCATGCACAGGGGAGTTCAGGCCCTGGCGGTCAAGGTAGTGCATCAACCTGGCCGGATTCGCTTCCGGATCCGCGAAGGCCACATAGCCATCGGGGCGGACCAGATAGGTGGCTCCTTGCAACAGGCCCGCCCGGTGAGCGGCTGCAGACCAGGCGAAAGTGTGGAGAGCCAGGTTCTTCCTTCCGCAAGCCTCCACGAGCGCCGGGCCAGGCTTGCTGCCATAGACGTGCACCTGCCAGTCGCGCGATGCCAGCGGGGCGAAATTGTCAGCTTGGCCGCCTGATGAGACGTTGGCCACGATCCAGGGCAGACGGTCGCCGCCTCGAACGCGTCCGGCGCGTCCTTCACTGAGTGGGCTGGCACGGTAATGGATCATCGTTTGCGAGACCGTGCGGAACATCAGGCGGCGGAACGCCAGGGAACGGGCCAGAATCGGGAAGAGGCGCGGCACCAGGATGACCCGGACAAAGCGGGCAATCCGGCCAGGGCTGGTCACCAGCCTGAAGACTCTGTCCGTGGTCGCTACAAGGCGCTTGGCAAAGGCGATACGCTCAGGCTCGTAGCTGTCAAGAAGCGTGACCGGGGCATGGCCCCGCAGCACCGCCGCGAGTTTCCAGGCAAGGTTCACGGCATCGGCGATGCCGGTGTTCATTCCTTGCCCACCGACGGGGCTGTGGATGTGCGCCGCATCCCCCAACAGGAAGGCCCGGCCCTGCCGGAAGCGATCCGCCACGCGATGATGGACGTGATAGGTCGAGAACCAACTCACCCGCTTGATTTCGGTATCCAGCCGCCCCAGCAGCAGCTTGCCAATATCCCTCCAGGAGAGAGCCTCCTGCCCGTCCCCGGATGCCTCGGCCATGCCGATGAGGCGCGCATGCCCGGAGTCTTTCATCGGGAAAGCCGCAAGAAAATCGGCTTCATCGAGCGCCACATGTAACTCGCCATTCATGATGGGGCCGCTGCCCAGTGCATCGGCGACATAGAAGAGATGCTGGTAGGTGCCTCCGGGAAAGCCGACGCCGAGTAGCCGGCGCAGCTGCGAGCGGGCTCCGTCACAACCGGCAAGGTAGTCCGCCTCACAGACCTCCTCATCTCCGTCAGGCCGCTTCAAGCGCACCTGCACGCGCTGCCCCTCCTCAAAGTCGAGCAGTTCCGTCCGGCGCTCGACCGTCACGCCCTCTTGCTCGAGTTGAGCGATCAGAAAGCGTTCGTGCTCGTCCTGAGGGAAGATCAGCATGTAGGGATAAGGGCTCAGGCCCTTGCCCATCTTGCCGAAGTCAGCGCGCGCCACCTTGCTGCCGCGGACCCAAAGATTAGCCGCGGTGAACTTCGTCCCGCGTGCCACCACCGGCTCGGCCAAGCCCAGCTGCTCATAGAATTCGAGTGTACGCGCCTGCACGCCCACTGCCCGTGAGGTGGTGCCGGGTTCTGCCGCCTTGTCGATGATGCGGATGCGCACGCCAAGTCGGACAAGCCAGAGGGCAAGCACCAAGCCTGTAGGGCCTGCCCCGACGATAAGGACCTGGGGATAAGGCATCGGCCGTCCTCCCGCGCCTTCGGGGCGTGGCCCGTCCTGGTGCGCGAACCTACCGGATTATATCCCAGGACTGCCTTTGGAATCTGGTCCCATGCGGATGCTCCGGCGGAGCCGCCGCAGAGGGCGCTACCGACCTGCGCCTTCGTTTGGAGATGTCCTGGCTGTCCTTGAGGCCCTTCCACCGGCACCGAAGCCGCCTCACGGCCTGCTGCGGCTGACCTGCCAGTATTGGGCCCGAGGCACCATGATCTTGCCTCGGGCCGCTATCCCAGACAGCCGCGGCTCATTCCTACCGGCCAATGGCATAGGCCTGCATGAGGCGCGGGGTCGCCGCCGCGATCACGAAGCCGTCCTCCCGCCCCACCGCGCAGACGCGGCCGAGTGACCAGGGAGCCTCTACCGTCACGCGGTGGCCGCGGCGCTCCAGCGCCGCGATGGCGTCCGAGCCCAGCCGGTCCTCGACCAGCAGCCGCCCGGCCTCGAAGGTGCGAGGGTAGAAGGATTGCGGGAAGTGCTTGCTGGTGAAGAGCGGCAGGTCGATGGCTGCTTGCAGGTCCAGCCCGTGATGCAGGCGCCGGAGCAGGACCGCGAGGGTCCACTGGTCCTGCTGGTCGCCACCCGGCGTGCCCATGGCGAGGATCGCCTCGCCATCCCGCGTCACGAGCGTGGGGGTAAGCGTGGTCCGCGGGCGGGTTCCTGGGCGCAGGTCACTCGGCAGCCCCGCATTCAACCAGCCCATCTGGCCGCGCGTCGAGATGGAGAAGCCAAGCCCGGGCACGGCCGGGGATGACTGGAGCCAGCCGCCGGACGGCGTGGCCGAGACCATGTTGCCCCAGCGGTCCACCACGTCGAGATGCACTGTGTCGCCCCACTCCACCGGCAATGGCGCAAAGGTGGGCTCGCCGAAGCCGATGCCGACCGGCGTCTCGGCGCCCGCCATGGAGAGGATGCGGCGCATGGCATCGGCAGCGCCGGGCAGGTCGCTGGGGGTCAGTTCGAGAGAAGCCGTCTCGCCGACCAGGGCACGGCGGCGATCGGCATAGTCACGGGAAAGCAGTGTGCCGAGCGGGATCTCCGAGGCGTCGGGGTCGCCGTAGAAGACCTCGCGATCGGCGTAGGCAAGCTTCATGCACTCCACGACCGTGTGCACGAACCGCTCACCGGCCGGGTCCATGCCCGCGATGTCGTAGCCTTCCAGCAGGGCCAGGGTCTGGAGGAGGACGGGCCCCTGCCCCCAGGGTCCGGTCTTATGGACCGTCACGCCCGCATGGTCGCGGGAGACGGTGCGTTCCACCCCCGCCTCGTAACGTGCGAAATCCTCCGCCCGAAGCAGCCCGCCATGGCGTCGGCCGCTCGAATCCATCAGCTCCGCCGTCCGGTAGAAGCGGTCCACCGCCTCGGCCACGAAACCACGGTAGAAGGCATTCCGCGCGGCCTCGATCTGGCGCTCGCGGTCGCCGCCCGCGGCTTCGGCTTCGGCCAGGATGCGGCGGTAGGTCGCAGCGATGCCCGGCGTGCGGAAGCGGGAGCGCGGGCGCGGCACCTCGCCACCGGGAATCCACACTTCCGCCGATGTGGGCCATTCCGCCGGGAAGAAGTCGCGGGCCGGAAGGATGGAGGCGGAGACGCGGGGCAGGACCGGGAAGCCCTCCTCGGCATAGCCGATCGCCGCCTCCAGCACGGCACGCGGGCTCCAGCTGCCGTGGTCGCGCAACAGCAGCATCCATGCATCGAATGCACCTGGCACGACCGATGGAAGGAGACCCGTACCGGGAACCTGCTTCAGGCCCAGCGCCGCGAAACGTTCCGGCGTGGCGGCCATGGGAAAGGGTCCCTGGCCACAGATCACCACCGGCTCCGGCGCATCATGCCGCTTGAGGATGATCGGCACCTCACCGCCCGGGCCATTGAGATGGGGCTCCACGATCTGCAGGACGAAGCCCGATGCCACAGCCGCGTCGAAGGCGTTCCCACCTCGCTCAAGCACCGACATGCCGACGGCACTGGCAAGCCAGTGCGTGGTGGCCACCGCGCCGAAGGTGCCGCGGATCTCCGGACGGGTGGTGAACATGCTCGAAGCTCCCAATTATGGAACCAATAACAATTGGTTCCAAAACCAATGCGCCGTGTTCCGACGATCTCCCCTTGTAACGCCCTGGGTTGCGGCAAAAAAGCCCATCAATCTTGTGCGAGAGCAAAAACCAATTTACCAAAGGTCCCATGTCTGCCCACGACGCCGCCAACCGGCTGGAGGCCCATCTGCAAGAGGTGGGATTGAAGCCCGGCGACCGCCTTCTTCCCGAGCGCCAGCTCACCGCGCGGCTGGGCATCAGTCGGCGCGCCCTGCGGGAGGCGCTGGGCGAGATGGAGTTGCAGGGCCGGATATGGCGCGGGGTGGGACAGGGCACCTTTATGGGACCGAAGCCAGCCACAGCCCGCCGCGCAACGCCGGCTGCCAAGGCCAGTCATCCGCTCGCGATCATGGAGGCGCGGATGACGCTGGAGCCCGCCATGGCGTCCCTGGCCGCGATCAAGGCGACCGCTACGGATATCGCTGAGATCGCCCGCTCCGCCGGTCGCGGCGCTGAGACACGCGATCAGGAAAGTTGGGGCCTCTGGGACGGAGCCTTCCACGGCGCCATCGCCCGCGCCTGCCACAATCCGCTGCTTCTCGCTGCCTTTGAGGCGATCGAAGCAAGCCGTGCACTGACCGATTGGGGCCGATTGCGCGCTGCCATCACCACGAAGCCCATGCGCCAGGCCTCCGCGCTTGAGCACCAGGCCATTTCCGCCGCCATCGCCGCGCGCGATGCGGCGGCTGCACAGCGCGTCATGCGCGCCCATCTCCAGTCGGTCCACCTTGCCATCCAGAGCGAGGAAGCCGGCTGGAACGACATGCCGGAGCCGCGCGACCAAGACGCGGACGGACACGCCACCCCGGTCAAATCTGCTGAACGAACCGCGCCTCGCAGGATATCCAGGCCATGACCCGATCCCCACTTCCGCGCCGGACGGCGCTCTCGCTTCTCGCCGCGCCCGCCCTGGCGGCGTTGCCGCGTACCGCACGCGCGCAGGACAGCTATCCCACCCGCCCCGTCAGCGTGATCGTACCATGGGCCCCGGGCGGATCGACCGACATCCTCGGCCGCATGCTGGCGGAACCGCTACGCGCCTCCTTGGGCCAGCCCTTCATCGTGGAGAACCGGTCCGGCGCCTCGGGCAATATCGGCTCTGCCTATGTCGCACGCTCGGCACCCGACGGGCACACGCTGCTCTTCGCCACGATGAGCACGCATGCGATGAACGATGCGCTGTTCCGCAACATGCCCTTCAACGGCGTGGAGGATTTCACGCCCATCGCTCTGCTGGCCTATGTGCTGAATACCATGGTGGTGCATCCCTCCGTGCCGGCGAATACAGTCTCGGAGTTCATCGCCTATGCCAAGGCGAACCCCGGCAAGATCGCCTATGCCTCGGCTGGCCAGGGCTCCACGAACCATCTGTGCGCTGCGATGTTCGCCCAGATGGCCGGGCTGGACATGGTGCACGTGCCCTATCGCGGCGGCGCGCCGGCAACTCTGGATACCGTCGCCGGCCAGACGCAGCTCTTCTTCTCCGCTGGCACGCAGACCCTGGACCATGTGCGCAACGGCCGGCTGAAGCTGCTGGCGGTAACCGAGGGGCGACGCTCCAACCTGTTGCCACAGGTGCCGACGGTGAACGAAAGCCTGCCGGGCTTCGAGATGGCGGTCTGGTACGGCGCGCTGGGGCCGAAGGGCATGGCGCCAGCGCTGGTGAACCGGCTGAACGGCGAGATCAACAAGGCGCTGATGCTGCCGGATGTGAAAGACAAGATGGCCGCGATCGGCGTGGAGGTCGTGAACGAAACTCCTGCCGCCTTCGCCGGTCAGTTGCGCGCGGATGCGGCCAAGTGGCGCAAGCTCATCCAGGATCTGGGCATCGATAAGTCCGATGCCTGATCTCCTGGGCAGCCTGATCGAGGCCTTTGAGGAGGCGGCCCGCCAGGATGGGCCGCTGCCAAGGGTCCGCGCCGCCGACCAGCTTGGGCACAAGCTGGTCGGGCAGCAGCTCTGCACCGCCATGGTCTTCGACAGGGCGACAATGACGGTGCAGCGCCTTTTCAGCTCCCGTCCCAACGAGTACCCGGTCGGCGGGCGCAAGCCGAAGCGGGACACGGCATGGGGCCGGCAGGTGCTGCTGGAGGCCCGGCGCTTCGAGGGTGAGGGCGAGGAAGCGATCCGCAAGCATTTCGCGGATCATGACGTGATCCTGGGCCTCGGCCTCCGCAGTATCGTGAACGCTCCCATCATCCTGGGCGGAAGCTGCGTCGGCACGCTCAACATGCTCTGGCCGGATCCGGTTCTGACCACGGAACGTATCGAGGTGGCGCGACTGCTTGCTCTCCTGGCCGCGCCGGACTGGAGTATGGCAGGAGCGGAGAGGAACTAGAGCATGATCCGAGCGATCTGATTCGAATATTCTTGCCCGACGCGGCGACGATCTGATTCACCCTGATGGCTGGTAGGGAGGCCAGCATGGATGGGCCGGACCTTATCGGAGGATCTTCGCAGCCGCGTCGTTAGGGCAGTGGAGGGCGGGCTTTCGCGCCGCGCGGCC
>NZ_JAOXLP010000046.1 GCF_025791835.1 Roseomonas xinghualingensis | reverse complement strand
TGCTGACCCGCCTTGTCGAGGGCTGGCCCAACAGCCGCATCGACGAGCTCATGCCCTGGTGCTGGGCCGACCCGAAAACGCCCCGAGCGTCAGCCAATCACGGCAAGGGCCTGTAGCCCTCGCTTACGATTGGACTTGCGCAGTGAGATGAGGTTCCTCGATTGGGGGATCTGCCAATCCGGCTTCCAGGTCGGCCTTCCGGAGCGAGAAGACGGCCGTGTAGAGCGTTGGATCTTCGACGTCGGCACCGAGCGCGGCGATGGCTGACCGGTGTCGGGACAGTGCCCGGCCCAGCGCGGCCGCTTCTGTAGCCTCGATCAGCAGAAGACCGGGAAAACTCCCATCCCCACCACGCAACGCCTTCTCGCTTGTCGGCACGCAGGAGCCCTTCTGGTCAACCTCGAGTTGGCGGGCGGCGCAGACCCGGTCCTCCGCCGCCAAGGCTTCCAGTACGGGTGCCGCTTCGCCGGCCTGTCTGCCGAGGCGAAGCGGCAGGAGATAGGCGCCGCTGCCGGTGCCGCGCACGGCCCGCACCCATCCGCCGCCGCGCGCGAAGTTCCGCAGTGTCGGCATAATGCGCTGGGACCAGGGCGTCGGCGCGTTCAGCCGCGCCAGGTATGCCGGGCTGGTGAGCACCGATGGCGCCGCGAGGTCGTAGAGGATAAGATAGCGGCATGCCTCAGCCAGGTCGGCGCGGAACACGCGCACGGCCTCAAAGCCGGGGACCCCTATCCGTTCCGCCGTGTGCTCGCGCGTTAGCCAGTGCAGGTATTCCGTCTCCTGCGCCTGCGTCACGTCGCTCCAGATGGCAAGCATCGCACTGGTCATCATGCGCCCCTCGCCCTATCGGCTGCTTATTCCATTTTGATATTGCGGCGGCGGATCAGGTCGCCCCAGCGCCGGGCTTCCTCCGCCTGATAAGGCGGGAAGGCTTCGGATGTGCCTGCGTAGATGTCGATCGAGGCTGCGTCGAGCCGCGCCTTTACCTCCGGCATAGCAAGGATCTCGCGGGCGGCCTCGGAGAGCTGCCTCACGATCGCGGGCGGGGTACCTGCCGGTGCGAAGAAGCCGAAGTCGTTGGTGGCGCGGTAGCCAGCCAGGCCACACTCGGCGAGAGTCGGTACCTGTGGGATCTGTGCGCTGCGCCCGACGCTCGTCACCGCGAGCGCGCGCAGGTCACCGGACTGGATGTGCGGAATGGCCGTCACGGTGTCGATGAAGCCCATATTCGCTTCGCGTCCGATCACCGCCTGTACCTGCAACCCGCCGGAGCGATAGGCTACGTGCAGCATCTCCGTGCCGGACATATCAAGCATTAGCTCGGGCGCGAGATGGGCGATCGTGCCGGCACCGGCCGAGGCGTAGGTGAGCTTGCCCGGCTGTGCCTTTGCCGCCGCGATCAGATCGGCATAGGTGTTGATGCCGCTGGACGAATGGACGCAGACGAACATGGCGTTGCCGGCCAGGAGGCTGATCGGCGCGAAGCCCTTGTCGCTGTCGTAGGGAAGCTTCTCAAACAGGAACGGCGCGAGGGCGAAGGTGCCTGTGGGGGAGACCCCGAGGGTGTAGCCGTCCGGCCGTGCGCGGGCGACGGCCCCGTGACCCACTGTGCCGCTGCCGCCGGCGCGGTTTTCCACCACGAAGTTGCCGTTCAGCTTGGTCGAGAGGTGCTGCGCCAGCAGGCGCGCCACAAAGTCGGTCGACCCGCCCGGCGCGAAGGGAACGATGAGGGTGACCGCCCTGTTCGGGTATGCCTGAGCCTGGGCGCGGGCATTGCCTCCACCGATCAGGGGCAGGGCGCTTATCCCGCCGATGCTCGCCAATAGCGCGCGGCGGCACAGGGTCGCCGGCTTTCTGCTGCTAGAATCCTCTTGCATCGTCACTCTCCCTCTAATTTTTCGTTGGTTTTCGTGTCCCGGTGCCTCGGGGATGGCCCCTCAGCCCAGAAGGTCGCGCATGGAGCGGATGGCTGTGGGGTAGCCGCGGGCGCCAAGCCCCGCGATCACCGCAGTCGCGACGGTGGAGACAAGCGAGCGGTGGTAGATCGCCTCTCGCCGATGGATGTTCGAGATGTGCAACTCGATGATCGGGCGGCCGAACATCTTCAACGCGTCCAGCACAGGGATGGAGGTGAAGGTCAGTCCGGCCGGGTTGATGATGATGCCGGCGGCATCGCCGTCTGTCGCCTCGTGGATCCAATCGACGAGTTGGCCTTCCCAATTGGTCTGGCGAAAGACGATGGGCGTGTCGCCGGCTGCATCCCGGCACATGGCCTCGACCTCGGCCAGGGTCGTGTGGCCGTAGATCTCTGGCTCGCGCTTACCCAGCCGGTTGAGATTAGGGCCGTTGAGGACGTGGATCGGCGTGCTCAAGGCCGGCCGCCCGTGGTCTGGCAGTGGACCCTGGAGGCTGCTCCTGCATGACGGGCGTGGCTGTGCACCCCTTCTCTGGCGTCTCGCAAGCCTCGTCTCCTCCAGGCGGGGCGCCGTAGAGGCGCGCCCATTGATACTTCGTACTGAAGTGCCGTTCGTGAATCAACGTAGAAAATTCAAAACGTCATAGGAATGCCAGAATCGCGGATGGTGCGAGACTTGGGCCCCTAGGCGTTCTGATGCATGATGCCGCCGAAAGGGAGGCGCTCTCGGCAGTGGACGGTTCTTCAGATAAGGACGCTGCGACAATCGGTGAGGCGGCTTATCGCCGTATCCGCGCTGACATCGTGTTCGGGCGCCTCGTCCCCGGGCAGAAGCTTGGCCTCGACCGGATGCGCGAAACCTATGGCGCGAGTATCAGCACGCTGCGCGAGTTGCTGAGCCGACTGGCCTCCGAGGGGTTGATCGTCGCCGAGGGGCAGAAGGGCTTCGAGGTTGCGCCTGTTTCGGACGAGGACTTCCAGGAGGTCACCTCGCTCCGCCTCCTGCTTGAGGCGCACGCCATGGAGGAGTCCTTCGCCACAGGCGGGTTGGACTGGGAGGGTGGAGTGGTGGCTGCGCACCATAAGCTCGCCGCCCTCGAGCGCCGGCTACTCGCCGGGGAAGATGCCGATGTGGAGACCTGGAAGCGCTACGATTGGGAGTTTCACCGCGCGCTGATCGCGGGTTGCGGCTCGAAGTTGCTGCTGCAGGCGCACGCGGCCATCTACGACCGGTATCTGCGCTATCAGATCGTCGCTGTGGTGTTTCGCGGTGAAGCGGCGGCGGAGGAACATCGGCGCCTGCTGGACAGCGCGTTGGCTCGCGACAGTGCCTCCGGCAGGCAGGTTCTGGCTGAGCACCTTGGTAACTGCGTCCGGCATGTCGTCGAGACCGGAGCGCTCGCCCGCTTCAGCGGCGAGCCACGGCGTGCCACGGCTGGTGCCGCCCGTCCTGCAGGCCTCGGCGAGAGAGGGCGCAAGGCTTCCGTCCGGGGCAGTGCTAATGCACGGTCGCGAGTTCCGGTATCAGGCAATTAATGATCGGGTAGGTGAGAGCGGTCCAGCCCCTAAGCCCTTGCGGTGAACTCGCCCTCAGGCGCCCCGATCACGGTATGGTTCCCGGTGACGAAGTAGTCCATGGCGTCGTTGACTGAGGTGACGGCAAGGACGGAGATGCCATCAATTTTGCTGCCCTCCGGGTCGTCTTGCGTAACTTGGAAAGATTCCGGCCTGGGGAGACTTGAAGTATTGGCATCCTGAGTACCCATATGCGGCAATGTATTTCGAGGAGGCCCTTTTGAGCGAAATCGAGAGCGGGCCGAAAATTCAACTTGTTTTTGACGGGCATTCGATCATCGCAGAAGCCGGAGCATCCTTGCTGCAGGCTTGGGCGGCGGCTGGCCTGCCGTTGATTGAGAATGTCGGCTGCATGGGGCAGGGCGTCTGCGGTGCCTGCCGCGTTCTTGTTCGGCGGAAGGGTGAGCGCCTTGCCGGCACTGCCCTGGCCTGCGAGATGCAGGTGGAAGATGGGATGCAGGCCTCCTTCGTGGACCATTTCCCGGCCCGCCGCCCGCATGCCTACGATCTCCACGCGTTGACCGACAGCTGGACTGCGCTGGATCAGATCGACGCCGTCTTCCCCGAAGCCAAGAACTGCCGTCATTGCAGCGGCTGCGACCGTGCTTGTCCCAAGGGGATCGAGGTGCAGAACATGGTGAACCTCGCAGCGGCAGGTCAGGCCTTCGCTGCGGCGGCGCTCTTCGATCATTGCGTGATGTGCAATCTCTGCGTCGCCGCTTGCCCCGAGCATATCGACCCCGCGCATCTGGGCCAGTTCGTGCGGCGCATGAACGCCGCGATCACCCTGCGCCCCGCCGACCTGATCACCCGCCTGCGCGAGATCGATCAGGGACGGCAGCCGATCGATTTCGAAGCGCCCGGCGCCAATCCTCCGTTCGAGTCATGAGCGGCGGCATCCCCCATGCCGAGGCCCTGGCCGCCTGGCGCGCCAGGACGCCCGCGCAGCCGCAGGCCCTGGCGCTGCCGGTGCCGGAGTTGCTGAAACGCTTCCACCCTGACCGGCAGCCCGGCTCCATGGTGCCGCTTCGCGTCGGCGCCAGCGCCGGGCTGCCCTGCCGGGCGGAGCTCGCCACGCTCCTGCAATCCGACTCCCTGGTCGAGGATGTGGACATCGCCGCGGCGCCCATGCTGGACGCGGATGTGCTGGTGATCGGCGGCGGCGGCGCGGGCTGCGTCGCCGCGCTGACAGCGGCGCGGGCCGGGGCGCGGGTGATCCTGGCCACCAAGCTGCGCCTCGGCGACAGCAACACGGTGATGGCCGAGGGCGGCATCCAGGCCGCCGTGGGCGCCGAGGACAGCCTGCAGCGGCATTTCGAGGACACGCTGCGCGCCGGCCATTTCACCGCCAACAAGGAGCTGGTGGCGGCGCTGGTCTCCGATGGGCCGGCGGTGATCCGCTGGCTGATCCAGGAAGGCATGAGCTTCGACCTGGCCGAGGGCAGCGAGCGCATCGGCGGCAACCTGCTGCGCAAGAAGCCCGGCGGCGCCACGGCGGCGCGGCTGCTCTCCTACCGCGACTTCACCGGCCTCGAGATGATGCGGGCGCTCCGCGAGGCGGTGCTGCTGCAGCCGGGCATCACCCTGCTGGACCGCCACCCGTCGTTGGAACTGCTGACCGATGACCGCGGGCGCTGCGCCGGCGCCGCGCTGCACGACCTTTCGCTGGGCCGCACCGTGCTGGCCCGCGCCGGCGCCACGGTGCTGGCCACGGGCGGCGCCGGGCGCCTGCACATCGCGGGCTTTCCCACCTCCAACCACTATGGCGCCACGGCGGACGGGCTGGTGCTGGCCTACCGCCTCGGCGCCGCGCTGCGCGAGGTGGACAGCTTCCAGTACCACCCGACCGGCATCGCCTGGCCGCCGCACATGGAGGGCCAGCTGGTCAGCGAGGCCGCCCGCGCCTCCGGCGCCGCCCTGGTCAACGGCCTCGGCGAGCGCTTCGTCGATGAACTGGAGACGCGCGACGTGGTGGCCTCCGCCATCCTGCGCGAGATGGCCGAGGGGCGCGGCGTCGCCCGCGGCAACAGCCTAGGCGTCTTCCTCGACACGCCGGGGCTGGAGCGGGAGAAGCCCGGCATCCTCGGCAAGAGCCTGGTGACACTCACCCATCTCGCACATCGCGCCGGTTTCGACGCGGCGGCCGAGCCCTTTCTGATCTGCCCGACTCTGCACTACCAGAATGGCGGCGTCGCCATCGACCCCGATGGATGGAGCGGCGTGCCCGGCTTGCTCTGTGCCGGCGAGGTGACGGGCGGGTTGCATGGCCGCAACCGCATGATGGGCAATGCCCTGCTGGAGCTGGTGGCCTTCGGCCGCCGTGCCGGGCGCTCCGCCGCAGCGAACGCGCGGGCGGAGCGGCCGCGCAACATCGGGCTGACGCATCTGGCCGACTGGCGCCGTGCCTTGATTGCCCAAGGCTTACCGCTCACCAGCAAGGCGCCCGTGATCTTTCCACCCTATGGCAATTTTGACATGGCCACCCAGCGGGGAAGGGCGGCATGAAGATCCTGATCGATGAGCGCCGCTGCGTCGGCGCCGATCTACCAGCCTGGATGGCGCTGGGCGGAGGCACCGGGCTGGAGCGTGCATTGGCCGATCCGGCCGGCATCATCCCGGCCATCGAGGCCGCCGGCCTGCGTGGCCTGGGCGGCGCGGGCTTCCCCACCCACCGCAAATGGGCCGCCGTGGCGGCGCAGCCAGGCCCCGGCAAATGGGTGGTCTGCAACGGCAACGAGGACGAGCCGGGCACCTTCAAGGACCGCTTCCTGCTCTCTCGCACGCCGCACCAGGTGATCGAGGGGGCGCTGGTCGCGGCGCTGGCGGTGAAGGCTGCCAATATCGTCCTCTACATCAACCCGCGCGAGGCGGCCGCGGTGCGGGTGCTGCGCGAGGCGGTGACACAATGGGAGGCACATCGGCTCTTCGCGCGGCTGGCCACGGCCATCGGGGAGGAGTTGCACCTCCTCGTCGTCACCGGCTCCGGCCTCTATATCGGGGGCGAGGAGACGGCGGCGGTAGCCAGCGTCATGGGCGGCTTTCCCTTTCCAACGCTGAAGCCGCCTTTTCCGGCAGAGACGGGCGTGAACGGCGCACCGACCCTGGTGAACAATGTCGAGACCCTGGCTCATGCGGGGCAGATCCTGGGTCACGGGCCTGAGTGGTATCGCAGCCTCGGCCTTGGCGGTGCGCCGGGCACCAAGCTCTTCTCTCTGTCCGGCGACGTGCTGCGTCCTGGGCTCCATGAATTGCCCATGGGCACATCGCTCCGCAGCCTGGTCTTTGAGCATGGCGGAGGAATGCTGGCCGGCAAGGCCTTCAAGGCGGTCTTTACCGGCGGGCCCTCCAACACTCTGCTGACAGCCGCCGACCTCGATGTGCCGCTCGATTTCGACAGCCTGCGGGCGCGTGGCTCCCGCCTTGGTACAGGGGCGATGATCGTGGTGGGGGAGGGTACCAGCATCCTGCGCAAGACGGCGGAGTACGTGACCTTCTTTGCCAACAATTCCTGCGGCCAATGCCCGCCCTGCAAGATCGGCACGCACCAGGTGTCCCGCATCCTGGAGCGGATCGAGGCAGGCGCGGGGCGGCCTGACGACCTGCGGGCGCTGGAGAACCTGACGGAGCTGCTGCCTGGCAGTGGCCGCTGCGGGCTGGTGGACGGAGCGGCGACGGTCCTGGCCTCCTCGCTTAAGACCTTCCGCGCCGAGTACGAGCAGGCCCTACGACCTGGGGAAAAGCGATAACCCTGGCTGCCGGGCCGGGAGGTACCCAACCGCTCGCACGCGGGATTGGAGACGTGGGGGATGGGGGCACTGCCGCCTCTGACCTCTCGTGGCCGTACTTCGCAGCCGTGGCGACCCTGTCCGACGTTCCCAGGGAAGCCTCTCAGGCCTGCGGCAATTCGCCGGGGTAGCGCTTTGCAACAGCGACAAGCACGGCACCGACGATTGTCCCGGCCGCGATGGAGAGGAGATACATCGCCACGTTGCCGACGGCGCCGGGGATCAGCAGGACGAAGAGGCCGCCATGCGGTGCGCGTAGCGTGCATCCGAAGAGCATGGAGAGGGCGCCGGTAATACCGCCCGCCACCATCATCGTTGGGATCACGCGCAGTGGGTCGCGCGCGACGTAAGGGATCGCGCCCTCCGAGATGAAGCAAAGCCCAAGGACGGCGGTTGCCTGCCGCGCCTCCATCTCGGAGGCGGTGAACTTGCGCGGGGCGAAGAAGGTGGCGAGGGACAGCGCCAGCGGCGGCACCATGCCGGCGGCCATGGTCGCCGCCATCGGCGCATAGGTGGAGGAAGCGAGCAAGCCCACGGAGAAGGCGTAGGCCGCCTTGTTCACCGGCCCGCCCATGTCGAAGCACATCATGGCTCCCAGCAGAGCGCCGAGCAGCACCGCATTGGCGGAGGACATACCGGAGAGCCAAGCGGTGAGCGCATCCATGATCCCCTTCACCGGCGCGCCGACGACATAGATCATCAGCAAACCTGTGATCGCCGTGGCGAGGAGGGGAATGACGAGGACGGGCATCAGGCCCTGCATGTTCTGCGGTAGCCGGACATTGTCCGCGATCAGCTTCGCGGAATACCCGGCGATGAAACCTGAAGCGATGCCGCCAAGGAAGCCGGCGCCGAGCTGGGATGCCAGCAGCCCGCCGATCAGCCCCGGTGCCAAGCCCGGTCGGTCCGCGATGGAGTAGGCCATGAAGCCGGAGAGGACGGGCACCATCAGCAGGAAGGCCGCGCCGCTGCCGATCTGCATCAGCGCGGCGGGCAGGGTGCCCGGCTCCTCGAAGGCATCGATCCCGAAGACGAAGGAGAGGGCGATGAGCAGTCCGCCTGCCACCACCACCGGCAGCATATAGGACACGCCGGTCAGCAGGTGCTTGTAAGGGCCAGACTGCACCTTGCCGCCGACCCGTGGCGCCGCCGGCGCACGCGGCGTGTCCGCAGCCGGCATGGGGGCGGCAAGCGCTGCCTCAATCACCGCTGGTGCCTGCTTCAGCGCGACGCCGGTGGTGGTCTGGTAGAGCGGCTTGCCGGCGAAGCGGGAGAGGTCCACGGCCGTATCGGCCGCGATGATCACCGCGTCGGCTGCCGCGATCTCGGCGTCGCTCAGCACGTTCTTCGCGCCAACGGAACCCTGGGTTTCCACAGAGATGCTATGTCCCATGGCGGCGGCCTGGCGCTTCAGCGCCTCGGCCGCCATGAAGGTGTGGGCGATGCCGGTCGGGCAGGCGGTGACCGCCACAAGCTTGCGGCTGCCATCCGTCACCGGGGCTGTGGCAGTGGCCGCTGCCGGGTGGGTTGCTGCGGAAGATGCCACGGTCGCCGCGCTGTCCGCCGCCATGTTGTCTGTCGGAGCGCCGGCCGGGGCGGCCGCCCCGGCCAAGGCGAGCGCGGCCTGGATCGCGCCCGCCGGGTCACGGATGGCAGAGGCCGTGCTGGTGACGTGCAGCGGCCGGCCGGCGAGCCTTTCCGTATCCAGTTGCGTATCCGTGGCCAGGATCACCGCGTCAGCAGCTGACAGGGTCGCTTCGTCCGGCCAGTCAGGACGGCCGGGGTCTACGGTCCGGGTTTCTATGGCGTGACCCAGAAGTGTGGCCTGCTTCTTCAGGGCTTCCGCCGCCATCACCGAAAAGGCGGTCCTGGACGGGCAGGCCGTCAGGGCCAGGATCCTGCTCATCGTTCTGCCTCTCTCGCCAGGAGCCGCATCAGGTCGCGCCGGGCAGAGTGTGCACGGTGACGGCCGAGGCCAGGGCCTCAATTTCCGCCGGCGGGGGTAGGCGCGGGCCCAGCGTGGAGAGGGCACCGAGTGAGAAAGCTGTGGCGAGACGGGCACGATCCGGCAGGGAGAGGCCTCGCAGCACGCCGAGCAGCCAGCCAGCCACCATGGCATCGCCCGCGCCGACGGTGGAGCGGAGTGCGCTCGGCCTACCCACGGCGTGCACGCGCAGGGTGCCCTCCGCGAAGACCGCCCCCTCGGCGCCGAGGGAAACGATGACAGTTCCGACGCCGCGCGCCTGTATCCGCCCCGCCGCGCCCGCAGCATCCGCCACGCCCGCGATCCGCTCGCCCAGCAATTCGCCCAGCTCCTCGCCATTTGGCTTGATGCAGTCCGGGCGACCGCCCAGCGCGGCCTCCAGCGATGGCCCGGAGGCATCCAGCATCACCTTCGCCCCGGCCTCCCGCGCGCGGCGCAGCAGGCGGGCGTGCAGGTCGGGCGCGGCCCCCCTGGGCAGGGAACCGCAAAGCGCCACCCAGGCATGGCCGCGGGCCAGCATTCCGGTCGTTTCAAGCAGCGCCTCCTCTATCGCCGCTTCCACCGCGAAACCTGGGAGGTTTAGGTCAGTGACGCGCTCATCGTCCTCCACGATCTTCACGTTGATGCGGGTGCTGCCGGGCACGCCGATGAAGTGGTTGGTGATGCCCGTGGCCGCGAGGAAAGCGTGGAAAGGGGCCGCGTTCGCCTCCCCAAGCCAGCCTGTGGCCGCGACGGCCACATCCGGGGCCTGCGAGGCGATGAAGCCTGCGACGTTGATGCCCTTGCCCCCGGGATCCTCCTGCGCATCCCGCACGCGGTTCACCGCGCCTGGTGTCAGCACGGGCAGCAGGGTGGTCAGGTCGAGCGCCGGGTTCGGCGTGACGGTCGCGACGCCGCTCACGTCAGGGCCCTCACATCAGCAGCCGTGCCGCAGGCCAGTGCCCGCTCCGCCAGGAGCTTCGCGTCGCTCATCCGCAAGCCCCGGATGCGCGCCTTCAGCTCGGGCACGGAGGGCGGGCTGACGGAAAGTTCGTCCACGCCAAGGCCGATAAGGATAGCGCAGGCCTCGCGTTCCGCGGCAAGGTTACCGCAGACGCCCACCCACTTGCCTGCCGCGTGCGCGGCTTCCACCACCTGCCCGATCAGGCGCAGCACGGCGGGGTGCAGCCCGTCGGCGCGCCTGGCCAGCACTGGGTGCATGCGGTCTATCGCCAGCACGTACTGCGTCAGGTCGTTCGTGCCGATGGAGAAGAAGTCGACCTCCCGCGCCAGCACGTCCGCCATGGCGGCGGCGGAAGGGACCTCGACCATGATGCCGACCTCCATGGGCGGCGCGTCCAGCTCGGCGCGCACCGCCTCCAGCGCGTCGCGGCCCTCGCGATACTCCTCCACGCTTGCGACCATGGGGAACATCACCTTCACGGCGCCCGCTGGCGCGGCGCGGGCGGCGCGGCAGATGGCGCGGAGCTGCGGCCGGAACAGTTCGGGCTGCTGCAGGCACAGCCGCAGGCCGCGCACGCCGAGGAAGGGGTTGTCCTCCCGCGGGAGGCGCAGATAGGGCACCTCCTTGTCGCCGCCGATATCAAGGGTGCGGACGATCAGCGGCAAGCCTCGCAGCGCCTCTGTCATGGCGTGCAGGGCCTGGAACTGCTCCTCCTCGTCCGGCGCCCTGTCGCGATCCAGGAAGAGAAACTCGGTACGGAGCAGGCCCACCCCCTCCGCGCCGGCAGCGACGGCGGCGGCGGCCTCGGCGGGGGGGCCGATGTTCGCCACCGTCTCCAGCCGCCGGCCGTCCCGGGTAAAGGCGGGGCGGTAGGCATCGGCGCGGGCCGCGGCATCTGCAGCCTGGCGCTCCTCGCGTGCCGCCTCGGCCAGGGTGCGGTCCTCCGCACCCGGCGCAGGCAGCAGCACACCACCATCGCCGTCCAGCACGACCTCCGTTCCGTCGGGAATGGAGAGTAGCGCCTCCCCCAGCCCGGCCACGGCTGGCAGTCGGAGGGCGCGGGCGAGGATGGCTGTGTGGGAGTTCGGGCCACCAAGCACGGTGGCCAGCCCCAGCACCCGCTTCGTGTCGAGTCCTGCCGTGTCGGAGGGGGCGAGGTCCTCGGCAAGCAGGATCACGGGGTGATCGGGCAGGGCGAGGCCAACCGGCTCCGGCTCGCCAGAGAGAAGGCGCACCACGCGACGGCCAACATCGCGCACGTCCCGTCCCCGCTCAGCAAGGTTGGCGTCGCGCAATGCCTCCATCTCCTGCGCCCGGGCTTCCGTCACCTGCGTCCAGGCGGCAGGGGCGGAACGGCCACGCGCGATGAGGACGCGGGCGGCGCCCACCAGTTCAGGATCGTCAACCAACTCCTGGTGAGCGAGGAAGATGGCGGCCTGCTTGGAGCCGGAACGAGCGGAGACCTCGGCCTGGAGGGCGCGCAACTCCTCACGGGCACGGGCCAGGGCATCGTCGAGCCGCGTTGCTTCGGCGGCCGGATCACCCGTTGCTGCCTCGGGCGTGGCGGTGGGCGCGGCATGGCGCAGGCGATAGGTGGGAGCGATGGCCAGGCCGGGAGAGGCCGTGACGCCGCGCCGGACGGTGCCGCGGTAGTGCACGGCGGCGGGCCGCGCGATGGGGGCGGGCTCCTCCGGCTCCTCCGCGTCGCCCAGACCAGCGGTCACGGCCTCAGCCAGGGCGCGCACGGCCTCTGCCGCGTCGACGCCGCGGGCGCCGATCTCCAGCGTTGCGCCGCGCTCGGCGCCGAGAGTCAGCAGCGCCGCCATGGATTTCCCGTTGGCAAGCTTGCCGCCGTATCCGACCAGGACCTCCGCCGCGAAGCCTTTGGCCAAGATTGCGAAAGCGGTGGCTGGGCGGGCGTGGAGCCCGGCATGGCCCGTCACCTCAACGGAACGCCGCTGGTCGTAGCCCTCCGGCATGGCGGCAGGCAGGGAAGGAGCAGGGGCTGCCGCGCTGCCGAGCGCACGCAGGATGTCGTTCTTGTCGGTGGTGCGGCCGAGTGCCTCGGCCGTCGCGGGATCCTGCAATACGCCGGTGAGTGCGGCCAGTACCTGGACATGCTCGTCCGAGGCGGCGGCGATGCCGATGGCGAGGTGAACCGTCTCACCGGCGCCCCAGGGCACACCGTCCGGGAACTGCGCGACGGAGACGGCGGTATGGTGAACCATGGCGGCATCGGACCGGAGCCCGTGTGGGATGGCGATGCCGCTGCCGAGATAGGTCGGCACCTGGGCCTCGCGCGCCAACATGCTGTCGCCATAGGCCGGGTCAACGCTACCCTCCTCAGCCAGGATCGCCGCGGCCTGCCGGATGGCCTCTTCCTTGGTGCGGGCGGACAGGCCTAGGCGGATCAGGGACTCCATGATGGCGACCATGCGAGTTCTCTTCTGGCTGGCGCTCCTTAGCTGGCCCATATCGATGCGAGTTCAAGCGATTGGTCAGGATGCGACAGCAGCCATGGGTGTCTCGGAGACATGCCGGGATGTGCATGCCAGCACTGCGCCACGTCTTCGTCGCGGGAGGGGAGGGGCCTGATCGCTTCGAGACGCTTCTCGCGCCGCCCGAGGGGGCACTGCCCCCGCCGGATCTCTCGCCTGACGATGTGATACGGCCGACTACGCCTTCGGTCACTCGATCGAGGGAGAAACCGCGCGTTTCGTGCAGGCTGCGGGCGGCCAGGTGCTGGGAAGCACGCGCTTTCCCTTTCCGGGTACCACCGATTTCTCCTCCTACCTGGTGCGGGCCCAGGCAAGTCGGGCGAAGGTGGTCGGCCTCGGCGCTGCCGGAAGCGATCTGATCAATGCGGTGAAGCCGGCAGCGGAGTTCGGGCTCACCCGGCGCGGGCAGAAGCTGGCGGCGATGGTGATGTTCATCACCGATGTTCACTCCCTGGGGCTGCACGCCGCCCAGGGGCTTGTCTGCTCCGAAACCTTCTACTGGGATCTGAACGAGCGAACCCGGGCCTTCAGCGACCGCTTGCGGCGAAACTTCGGGGTCGCGGTACCCACCATGGTGCGTGCGGGATGCCACGCATCCGTGCTGCATTACCTCAAGGCTGTGCAGGCGGTGGACACACAAGCGGCCAAGGACTCGGGCACCGAGCTGGTCGCGCATGAAAGCCATGCCCATGGATGACGACTGCTTCGGCCCCGACCAGATCCGCGCGGATGGCCGGAAGCTGCACCCGGCCCTCCTGTTGGAGGTGAAGAGCCCAGCTGAATCGCGTGGCCCCTGGGACTACTACAAGCTCCTTCGGACCACTCCTGGGGAGCAGGCCTTCCGGCTCCTTGCAGATGGGGGTTGTGCACTTGCGCGAAACTGACGAGGGGGGGCAACCTACTGGTTGCTGCCTCCCTCTACGGGCGGCAGGGCAGATGCCAGCAGTTTTTGCCCTGCCCGTTCGAGGGAGGCTGCGGCCTCGCTGGCTCCGAGGTAAGCGGCGGATGAAAACGCCCCTTCCACCAGCATCATAAGGGCATCGCCCACCATCTCCGGGTCGGAGGCCCCTGCCTCGGCACAGATCCGGCGTAGCGTGTCGCGCATCCTCCGCTTGTAGGTGTCGGCAACCTTGCGGGCGGGGTGCTGCGGATCTGGGAACTCGGCGATGGCCAAGCCGAGCGAGCAGCCACGGAAGCCGGGCTGGCGCAGTTCGGCCGCCGCTGCCGCCAGAAAGGCGGAAGGGCGTTCGCGTGGCGAAAGATCCGGGCCGAGTGCCTTCTGGTACCAAGCCGATTCCTGCTCGCAATCGTCGCGCAGGATGCAGGCCACCAGCTCGTCCTTCGAGGGGAAGGCCCGGTAGAGGCTGATCTTCGTCGTGCCAGCGAGGCGGCACAGCTGCTCGACTCCCGTGGCGCGGATGCCCTGGCGGTAGAACAGGTCCCGTGCCACCTCCCTCAGGCGCTGCGCCGCTGATCGGCGCTGCGGGGTCGCGGGTGCTTCGCTCACTGTCACCTCTCTATTCTGCCGGATGTAAGGCGTGGTCCGATAGGGCTTGCAATGTTACCGACCGGTTCGTATCAATAGTACGAACCGGTCGGTAACATCCGGCCCCCGGAGATTGGCCATGCCGACCCCTTTTCGCAAGGGCCTTGCCCCACTGGTGCTCGCTCTTGCTCTTCCCTTGCTCCCACTGCCTTTGGCGGCCCAGCCGGCGGCCCCCACCGTCACCGTATCCGAGCCGCTGCGCCGGAACATCACGGAGTGGGAAGAGCACATCGCGAGGCTGGAGCCCTCCGCCCGGGTGGAATTGCGTCCCCGTGTCTCCGGCCTGGTGGAGCGGGTGCATTTCCGTGACGGGCAGATCGTCCGGGCCGGTGACCTCCTCTTCACTATCGACCGCCAGCCTTTCGACATCGCGGTGGAAAGCGCCCGGGCCGAGGTAGCGAAGGCCGAAGCGAGTCTGGAACTCGCCCGGCAGGAGATTGACCGCACGGCCTCTCTCGTGCGGGACCGCTTCGCGCCCCAGGCCCAGATGGACACTCGCCGGGCTGCCCAGCGGGATGCGGAAGCGCAATTGGCCAATGTCCGCGCCAGGCTCCGTCAGGCTGAGTTGGAGCGGAGCTGGACGGAGGTGCGCGCCTCGCAATCCGGCCGCGTCTCCGACCGGCGGGTGGATGCGGGTAACCTCGTCCAGGCTGGGTCCACCCTGCTCACCACCATCGTTGCGCTGGATCCGATTTATGCCAGCTTCGACCTGAGCGAGGCGGATTACCTCCGCTTCGCCCGCCGCGGCGGCTCCCGTCCCGAGAATGGCGACACGCCGGAGGCGGTGCAGCTGCGCCTGGCCGACGAGACCGCCTGGAACCGGCTGGGCCAGCTGGACTTCCTCGACACGGGGCTGGATGCTCGTTCCGGTACTATCCGTGCCCGTGCCACCCTCTCCAACGCCGATCTCTTTCTCACGCCCGGCACCTTCGCCCGCCTGCGGCTCCGCGCAGGGGAAGGCGAGGTTCTGATGGTGCCGGATGCCGCCATCGCCGCCGACCAGGCCGCGAGGGTGGTGATGACCGTGGCCGCCGACGGCATGGTCGTGGCCAAGCCGGTGACCCTCGGCCCCGTGGTGGATGGCCTTCGCGTGGTGCGCGGCGGGCTTTCTCCCGCGGATCAGGTGATCACCGCCGGGCTGCATCTGGCGCGCCCCGGCACGCGGGTCACGGCGGAGGTGAAGCCCATCGCCCCCGCCCGCCTCGCCGATGCGCGCTGAGGAGCCCAGACATGCGCTTCGCCCAGTTCTTCATATCCAGGCCCGTCTTCGCATCGGTCATTTCCATCGCCATCGTGCTGATCGGTGCCATCGCTGGCTTCCGCCTGCCGATCAGCGAGTATCCGGAGATCGCGCCGCCCACCGTGACGATCAGCGCCACTTATCCTGGCGCATCTGCCTCCGTCATCGCTGAGACCGTCGCCTCACCGATCGAGCAGGAGATCAATGGCGTGGAGGGGATGCTCTACGTCACCTCCCAGGCCACGGGCGATGGGCGGCTCTCCGTTAATGTCGTCTTCCGCCAGGGCGTGGATGTGGACCAGGCCCAGGTGCTGGTCCAGAACCGCATGGCGGTGGCAGAGGCACGATTGCCGGAAGAGGTGCGGCAACTCGGCATCATCGTCCGCAAGGCGTCGCCGGACATGATGATGGTGATCCACTTCACCTCGCCGGACGGCTCGCGGGACGAGCAGTACATCTCCAACTACGTGCTCCTGAACGTGAAGGACCGCATCGCGCGTCTGGACGGCGTGGGTGAAGTGCAGGTCTTCGGCGCGCGCGACTACGCCATGCGGATCTGGCTGGATCCCGCCCGCATCGCCGCGCGCGGGCTGACGCCGGGCCAGGTGGTGGAGGCCCTGCGCCGCGCGAATGTGCAGGTCGCCGCAGGCGGGCTGAACCAGCCGCCGACCGGTGCCTCGAATGGTGCTTTCCAGCTGAACATCCAGGCGCTCGGGCGACTGCGGAGCGTGGAGGAGTTCTCCGACATCGTCGTTGCCACCAACGAGCGTGGCGCGCCGCTTCGGCTGCGCGACGTCGCGCGGGTGGAACTGGGCGCGCAGGACTACACGTTGAGTTCCTATCTTGATGCTCACAGGGCCGTGGCCATGCCGGTGTTCCAAAGCCCCGGCTCGAACGCCCTGGCCACCGCCGCGGCCCTGAGGGCCACGCTGGAGGAGTTGAAGCAGGACTTCCCGCCGGGCCTCGCCTATCACGCCGTCTATGACACCACCCTCTTCATCGAGCAGTCGATGGAGGCGGTGATGCATACCTTCATCGAGGCCATCATCCTCGTCGTTCTGGTGGTGATCCTGTTCCTGCAATCCTGGCGGGCCTCGATCATCCCGCTGGCGGCCATTCCCGTCTCCATCATCGGCACGCTGGCCTTCATGGCGGCGCTGGGCATCTCGCTGAACAACCTGTCCATGTTCGGCCTCATCCTGGCGATCGGCATCGTGGTGGATGACGCCATCGTGGTGGTGGAGAATGTGGAGCGCCACATGGCGGAAGGGATGGACCCGGTTGCCGCCACGCGCCGCACCATGGACGAGGTGGGCTTCGCCCTCATCGCCATCGCCCTGGTCCTCTGCGCCGTCTTCGTGCCCACCGCCTTCATTGAGGGCCTTTCCGGCGCCTTCTACCGGCAGTTCGCGGTGACGATCGCCGTGGCGACGCTGCTCTCCGCCCTCGTCTCCCTCACTCTCTCTCCCGCCCTGGCGGCTTTGCTGCTGCGGCCGCATGGGCATGGGCACAGGACGGGCTGGCGGGCCTGGGCCGGTGCTCCCTTCGGTCTGTTCTTCCGCGGCTTCAATCGCCTCTTCGATGCGCTCTCCATTGGCTATGGCGCGCTCACGCGGCGGCTGGTGCGGCTCTCGGCCATGCTGCTCATCCTCTTCGGCGGGTTGCTCGCCCTGACGGGGCACACGGTGCTGACCACGCCCACCGGGCTGATCCCCCCCTTGGACCGTGGCTACCTGATCGCCGCCTTCCAGCTTCCGCCCGGCGCGTCGCTTCCGCGCACCGATGCGGTGATCCGCCAGGCGACGCAGGATGTGCTGGAGGTGCCGGGCGTGGCGCATGCCGTGGCCTTCACGGGCTTCGACGGCGCCACCTTCACCAACGCGCCCAATTCCGGCGTGGTCTTCGTGACGCTGAAATCCTTCGAGGAGCGCGAGGCAGCGCACCTGACCTTCGCTGGCATCACCGCGGCGGTGCAGGCGCGGTTGATGCAGCAGCGGGATGCGCTGGCCCTCGTCATTCCGCCCCCCTCCGTGCCCGGCATCGGTACGGGCGGCGGCTTCAAGCTCTACATCCAGGATCGCGGCGACCGCGGTTCCCGTGAGTTGGAAGAGGTGACGAACCGGATCGTAGCTGCCGCCAACCAGCGGCCCGAAATCGCCATGGCCTTCACCCTGTTCAACACCAAGACACCCAGCCTCCGGGCCGAGGTGGACCGGACCAAGGCTGAGATGCTGGGCGTCCCGCTCTCCCGGGTCTCGGAGGCGCTATCGACCTATCTCGGCTCTTCCTTCGTCAATGACTTCAACATCCTTGGCCGGACCTACCGGGTGACGGCCCAGGCGGAGGAGTCCCAGCGCCTGACGCCGCGCGACGTGGCCCTGCTGCGCACGCGGAGTGAGAATGGTGCTATGGTGCCGCTCGGCGCCCTGGCGACGCTGGAGGAGGATAGCGGCGCCTATCGCGTGCCGCGCTACAATCTCTTCCCCGCCGCCGAGGTGCAGGGCGCGGCAAAGCCAGGCGTCTCCACTGGCCAGGCCATCGCGGCCATGGAGCAGTTGCTGCGGGAGGAGCTTCCCCCGGGCTTCGGCTTCGAATGGACGGAGATCGCCCTGCAGGAGACGACGCAGGGCAACACCGCTCCGATCGCCTTCGGCCTGGCTGTGGTTTTCGTGATCCTGCTGCTGGCCGCCCTCTATGAGAGCTGGTTGCTGCCGCTGGCCGTGGTGCTGATTGCGCCCATGTCCGTGCTGGCCGCCCTGGCCGGGGTGGCCTGGCGTGGGCTGGACAACAACGTGCTGGTGCAGGTGGGGCTGGTGGTCCTGATCGGTCTGGCGGCAAAGAACGCGATCCTGATCGTGGAATTCGCCCGCCAGGCGGAGGCTGAGGGGATGACGCGCTGGCAGGCGGCCGAGGCTGCGGCCCGTACACGGCTGCGGCCGATCCTGATGACCTCACTGGCCTTCATCCTGGGCGTGCTGCCGCTGGCAATTGCCACCGGCGCGGGCGCGGAGATGCGGCAGAGCCTGGGCACGGCGGTCTTCGCGGGAATGCTGGGAGTGACTGCCTTCGGACTGGTGTTCACCCCGGTCTTCTATGTCGTGGCCCGATCTCTGGCACGCCGGGAGCAAGCTTCCCAGGCAGCGCTGGAAACAGCAAGGCCGTGAACACATAGTGGGTGGTGCAGGGGGCCGGTCCGGAGGCCGGCTCGGATCGGGAGGGGAGGGGGGAAACAGCTAGGCCCGCACCCTCCCCGCCACGGCCAGCATAAGGCGAGAAACAGGCATCACGGGACTGGGGAACCGGCCATGTGGTGCCGAGCGTGCCCCACCCGGTCTCAGGGGCGCGTTTCCACAACGGCCGCAAATTCAAAGTGATTGGCTTCGCGTGAGGACTGACCAA
Organism: Roseomonas xinghualingensis; assembly: GCF_025791835.1. Lineage (GTDB taxonomy): Bacteria > Pseudomonadota > Alphaproteobacteria > Acetobacterales > Acetobacteraceae > Roseomonas > Roseomonas xinghualingensis. Next base: position 805 of record NZ_JAOXLP010000046.1, on the reverse strand, counting down.
TATCCTGTGGGTAGATCAATGAGGCGCGACGCATGGATCAAGCAGATCAAGGGATGCCGCCTGACCGGCTGCTGAGCCTTAGCCGGGTGCGTGATGACAGGCTCTGGGCAGTCGTTGCCGCCGTCGGGCGCAAGACAAGGATCGCAGAGATCTATGGCAGCCGCGCTGCGGCCGATGCCGACCGACGCTGGCGGGAACAGCAGGTCCACGCCTATGCGGGCTTCTTGCGGAGTTCCAGCAAGCCAGTGCCGAATTACAGCATCTCGCCCATTCGCCGTGCCGATCTGCCCCGCAGTTGGCGGCCCCTGCCGGCCCTGGGCTTCCTGCACGGTCAGATTATTTGATGAAGTCTGATTTCGGGGAGGCATTCTGCTTGTTCTGGGCGCCGAAGCGCCGGCACAACTTTGCGGCATGCTCCTTGACCGTCTCGCGGGTTGGTTTGCTCCGGACATCGCTGCACCAGGGAAAGCATCTTCGCATTTACCGACGCGTTGCCAGACGTGGCAGTTCTCCTCGACGTACCACAGCAATGCGCAGGGGCCGTCCAGCAGCGTCAGGGGGACGGATGGTGCAGCCGGCATTCTGGCGGAGAGCCCAAATGGGCCATCCGCCAGCGTCACGATCGAGCGCCGCAGACCAGGGGCCGGAGGAGCCTTCAACTCGGCCAGTCGAGTGCGCCTAGAGCAGACTCCGTTCATTCGGGTTCATAGCCGGCGGCTGTGAAGAGGTTGGCGCACTCGGCTGGTGTGAACTGGGGGAGTGCGGTCCCGATGACGGTCCAGAGGTCGTCGAGGTTGCGGGCGGC
>NZ_JAOXLP010000045.1 GCF_025791835.1 Roseomonas xinghualingensis | reverse complement strand
ACCGGGCGATGGAGGAGCTCTACGCCGCCATCAACCGCGACGGCGGCACCCAGGGCATGGTGGAGCGGATGCAGACCCGCGCCCAGCTTTACGACACCATCGGCTACCACGACTACGAGGCCCTGGACGCCTCCCTCGTGAAGACCGTCATTCCCGAGGGGATGACCCAGCACGCCTAGGCGAGGTTGCTCCACTTCCTACAAACCGGCGGCGCTTCGCCCGGTGCCCGCCGCACCCAAACGGAGTCATGTCAATGAAACCATGGGACGGAATTATCTCCGAGGACGAGCAGAAGGCCTATCGCGCCGCTGGTTTCGGTCGCCGCTCCGGCCTAGGGCGCCGCCCGGCGCTGCTCATCATCGACGTGCAGTACCGCACCGTCGGTACAACACCGCAGCCCTTCTGGGAGTCGATCAAGGAGTTCCCCACCTCCTGTGGCGAGGTAGGCTGGAAGGCCGTAGCACAAATCCAGAAACTCCTGGCGGTTTTCCGCGAGAACGACTGGCCCGTGCTCTACCCGCACGTCGCGCCGAAGGAGAGCTTCGACTCCGGCCGCCTGGCGGAGAAGGTACCGGCACTGATGGGCATCCCTCGACAGGGCTACGACTTCGTCGCCGAGATCGCGCCGCACGGCAGGGACGTGCTGCTGCCGAAGAAGCATCCCAGTGCCTTCTTTGGCACGCCGCTTGCGAGTTACCTGATCGATCTCGGCGCCGATACGGTGGTGGTCACGGGATGCACCACCAGCGGCTGTGTGCGCGGCTCGGTGGTCGACGCATTCGCCTACAACTTCAAGGTCGCCGTCCCGGGTGACGCGGTCTACGATCGCAGCGCCACCTCACACGCCGTGAACCTCTTCGACATGGCCGAGAAGTACGCGGACGTGATGACCACGGACGAGTGCATCCAGGCGCTCGGCACCTTGCAGGCCGAGCGCGCCGCCTGAGCCGGCTAGGGCGGTGTCGTGCCGCCCGGCCCTTTCCCAATCCCTGCGGGCCGTGCCGGCACCGTGCCGCGCGGCCGGTGCCGAGGACACGCCCTCATGACCCCATTTGACCTTGTTCTGCGCGGAGGCCTCGCCGTTCTTCCCGGCCAAGGCCTCACGAAGTGCGACATCGCCGTGCGGGAGGGGCGGATTGCCGCGATCCTGACGCCCGGAACGGATTGCGCCGCGGCCGAGACCGTTACCCTGCCTGGCCTCACGGTGCTGCCCGGCGCGATCGACGCCCACATCCACCTCGGGCACGGCAAGGACATTTCCCGCCCGCGTGAGCCCGGGGACGCCGCGCGGGAAAGCGCGGCGGCGGCGGCCGGCGGCATCACCTGCTTCATCCCCTACCTGATGGCAAGCGATCCCTTCGAGGCAATCCTGGATGACGTCATCGCCGTCACCGAGGCAGGCTCGCGCACCGATTTCGGCTACCACCCCATCATCTCCACCGAGCTGCAGCTCGCGGGCGTGCCCGCCTACGCGCGCGACTGGGGCGCGCCGACCTTCAAGATCTTCATGAACAACCGCGGCGGTGAGGGGAAGCGCCTCGGCCTGCCCGACATTGACGATGGCTTCCTGCTACGCCTCTGCGAGGCCGCTGCGGCGAACAACGGCATGGTCTGCCCGCATCCCGAGACGATCGAGTTGGCCTGGGTGCTGCGCGAACGCGTGATGAAGGCGGATCCCGAGGGCAAAGGTGGTCTAGCCTCTTGGAACGCGACCCGTCCGCCCTTTGTCGAGGGCGACGCGGTGCAACGCGCCGCCTACATCGCCCGCGTGGCCGGGGCGCCGCTCTACGTCGTGCACACCTCCTCCGCCGAGGCGCTGCAGGCGGGGATCCGTCAGCGCGCCGCTGGTGCTCGCGTCTTCATCGAGACCTGCCCGCACTACCTCACTCATGACGAGACCTGGTCCGGCGGTGACATGGGCAAGATCAACCCGCCGCTGCGCTCGCCGGCAGACCGCGAGGCACTCTGGGCCGGCATCCTCTCCGGCGCGGTGGACACGCTGGCGACCGATCACGTCCACCGCGATGCCTCCTCCAAGGCCGGCGGCCTCTGGGCGGCCTCACCCGGCTGCCCGGGGATGGAGACGATGCTGCCGGTGCTGCTGAGCGAGGGCCATGCGAAGCGCGGCCTGAGTCTGGAGCGGGTGGCGGCGCTGACCGCGACCAACCCAGCCCACGCCATGGGGCTCGGCCACGTGAAGGGCTCGATCGCCGTGGGGCTGGATGCGGATCTTGCGATCGTCGATCCGGCGGCGCGCTGGACGGTGGAGCGGTCGGGCATCCACTCCGCTGCGGGGTATTCGATCTACGAGGGCTGGGAGTTGACGGGGCGCGTGGTACACAGCCTCGTGCGCGGACGCTTCACGCTACGGGATGGGGCGCTGGACGACGCGGCGGTGGGCACCGGCCGCTACGTCCGGCGCAGGCTGGCCCACGCCGCCTGATCTGAGGGCCGGGGCCATCGGCCCTGGCCCTTCCAGTGTCAGACCGCGGCCCTCTCGCCGGACAGTCGCAGCTTCAGGCCGTAGAGACGGATGGCGTTGTCGCGCAGCACCTTCCACTTCGCGCCCTCGCGCAGGCCGAGCTCCTCGAACTCCGCCCGGGCGCGCTCCAGGTCGATCACCGGGTAGTCCGTGCCGAAGAGCACCTTGTCCTGCCCGAAGCTGTTCATGTAGCGGACGAACTTCTCGTCCCAGTGCTTCGGCGCGTAGGCGTCGGTTCCAATGTAGACGTTCGGGTGCTTGTAGGCGACCGCGATCATTTCCTCCGTCCAGGGCCAGCCGATATGGATGCCCACCAGCTTCAAGTCGGGGAAGTCGCAGGCGATGGTGTCCAGCGTGATCGGCCGGCCGACGCTCTTCAGGGGTCGCTCCGCTGAGTAGCGCAGGCAGTGGCCGACCTGCATCTGAATGGGGATGTCGAGTTCGCAGCACTTGGCGTAGATCGGGTAGTAGCGCGCGTGGTCGGGGGCCATCTCGAACCAGTGCGGGTAGAGGTGGGCGCCGATGAAGCCCAGCTCCTTCACCGCCCGCTCCAGTTCGCGCAGCCCGTGCATGCCCTCGGTGGGGTCGACGCCCGCCAGACCGCTGAAGCGGCCGGGGTAGCGCTGGCATAGCTCTGCCACCTTCTCATAGGGAATGCGCCGGTTGATGGTGGTCATTGCGCTGCCCGCCTTCACGGCTAGCAGGAAGACGTGCTCGATGCCTGCGCGGTCCATCTTCTCGATGAACGCCTCGGGCGTAAGGCCTTTGATGCGGCTTTCCTCGGCGCCGATTTTGCCGCGAATAAAGTTCTCAGCCCATCCTTTTCGCTCGAGCTCGGGATCGGCGAACTCGTAATTTACGACTGCGTCAATCGCGCCAGGTGCGAAGTCGGGCATGGATGTCCTCTCCAGTAAGCGTCAGCGTCGGGGCTATTGTGAATCCTTCACCCGCCTTTCCGGTGAAGAATAGGCTGCAGGCGTTGCACCAGATGTCGACGCACCGCACCTGACGCCGCGCTCCCCGGCTTGGATGACGCACGGCAATCGGAGCAGATGCTGCTTCAGTATTTTCGTATCCAACTAGTATACCAGTGGTGCCACGCTCCTCGGATATGGTCAACTGTCATCTGAGCGCTCGATGCCTTAGGCCGTCGGAAGTGCCCTCTGCCGCTGGGATGGCGTACCTCGAGGCGGCAACGTCGCCGCCCGCCTGCTGATCGAGCTGGGAATGGAGGCGGGCGTGGGGGCTAAGGCCGTTCGCGCAGCCCTGGCCGGCATGATCGAGACCCGGGCGCAGGAAGCCTACGTGCTGGAGCTCGCAACGCTTGGGCGGCGACCCGCGAGAGGCCGTGCTGTGGGCAGACCGACGGTTGATCGCACGACATGGCCTCCTCAATTGAGCCCGGGCGGTGGTTCGGGCTACAGGGCGCCCCAGCGCCCATCCGGATGGCCTACGAGCCCAGTGATGGTCACCGCCGTCACGCCACTGAGGACGGGACACGGCCTCCTGGAGATCAGCTATATCCGCCCTTTCGGCCGGTCGGGGCCGCTGAGGAGGTGCTCCGGTTGAGGGTCGTCTTCCGCAGAGGCGACCACTTGGTCGGCAACGAGCTGGCGGCGAACGGAACCACCGGCTGCCTCGCGCCGGTGACAGGTGGCACCTGGACGAGGTCGCCCTCAAGATCAACAGGGTGACGCGTTGGCTTTGGCGTGCCGCCGACCAGGCAGGGATGGTGCCCGACGTGCTGGTGCAAAGCCGGAGAAACAGGCAAGCAGCCAAGCGGCTACTCAGGAAGTTGCTGAAGCGGCAGATGCGGCCACCAAGGGTCATGATCACCGACAAGCTGGCAAGCTACGGCGCCGCAAAGAAGGAGGTGATGGCTTCCGTCAAACACCGCCAGCAGAAGGGGCTGAACAACAGGGCGGAGAACTCCCATCAGCCGACACGACGACGAGAACGACAGATGAAGCGCTTCAAGTCCGCCGGCCAGGCGCAGCGCTTTCTTTCTGCCCACGATGGGATCAACAGGCATTGGCAAGTTGTTTGGCGAGAGGGTGAGTGTGGTCGTGTGACGGAGGGTGTGGCAGGATCAGGCGGCCGCTTGGGCACAGGTTTCCTGCCGCCAGATCCGAAAGGCCTTGGTCCGGGCGCGGCGGTACTCGCCGGCGGCCATAAGGTGCCGGCGAGGACGGAAATGGCCGTAGAGGCATCGTCAACTTGTTGACCTAAGGTTGGGTTTTTTCGCGGGGCAGGGAACGGGTGGGATCACGCTGCGCTCTGGACGCAGGTCTCCTCGCGCCACACCCGAAAGGCCCTGGCGCGAGCGCGACGGTGCTGGGCTGCGGTCATCAGATGCCGCCGCGGCCGGAAGTGGCCGTAGATCATCGCGTGTGCTGAGAGGAAGCGTTGCGCCTGCTGAGGTGACTTGAAGCGCTGCATCTGGAGCTCTCTGCGCCGCGTGGGCCGGTGCGAGTTCTCCGCCCGATTGTTGAGGTATCGGCTGACCCGATGCCGCACCTCGGGCATCACCTCGCGGTGCGCGACGCCGTAGCTGCGCAGCCCATCGGTGACCAGGCGCTTCGGCCTGTAGCGCAATCCCTTCAGCAGGCGCTTGAAGAAGCGCTTGGCCGCACTCGCGTTCCTGCGCGGCTGCACGAGGATGTCGAGCACGACCCCATTCTGATCCACCGCGCGCCAAAGGTAGTGCAACTCGCCGTTGACCTTCAGGAACAATTCATCCAAGTGCCAGGTGTCCCCGGGCCGTGGCCGGCGCTTGCGGAGCCTCCCGGCGAACTTGGCCCCGAACTTCAGCACCCAGCGCCGGATGCTCTCGTGCGTGACGAGGATGCCCCGCTCAGCCAGGATCAGCTCGATATCACGAAGGCTGAGGCTGAAGAGGTGGTAGAGCCACACCGCGTGCCGGATGCCTCGGCCGGAAAGCGGTAGCCAGGGTATGTGGCGGGCTCTGGCGTCATCCGGCCAGCTTCGCCCAGCCGCTTCGTTCCGGCCACCCTCCTACAACGTGGCAATGCCTGCCGAGCCGGTACCTCCTCAGGAACCTAACCTAACCAGCCCGCCCAGCCGACCCGGGCAACACAGTCCAGGGATGGCCGATGGCCATGACGAGAGCGGTCACGCCCACACGAAGGCGCATCATGGATGTGCCCTCAGCTCTTTGAATGCGGCGAATGACGGGCGGCTCGTCCGTTGCGGTTGCATCGCTTTTCATGTGGCTTTTATCCCAATCGTTCAGTTCTGACGCTGCGTGTCATTGGACTCGGGAACATAGACCATCCTTCCGTCCGGTAGCCGGTAGGTCACTCCCGCCCGCTTACCCTGTCCCTCGCCGATCTGCCCACTCGCCTCGTAGCGGGTCAGCTCCTGGCCCTCCTTCACAGTGATCCGCATGTCTGCCTGGCCGGGGTTCTCGACCACGACCACCCGCTCCGCCGAGAAGGGGTTCAGCGGGTTGCGGACGATGACGATCATCAGGATGCCGATGACGACGAGGAAGAGGTCCACGAGGTTGACCACCGACAGGATCGGGTCGTCAGCCTCGTCGTTGTCCAGGAAGCGCATTAGGCGGCCGCCCCGCGCTCGATGGCCCGCAGCTCCTCCAGCAGCCAGCGCCGCCGGACGGTCAGCACCAGAAAGCTGATCGCGGCCGCTGTCAGGGCGAGGATGACGGCCGAGAAGGCCACCACGAGGTTCTCGCCGACCCCGCGCGCATCGCTCCGCGTCAGGGCCAGCAGGGCTGGACCCATCGGGATCATGGTCGCGATCAGGCCGAGCATGGGCGCGCTGCGCGCTGTGATCCGCAGCCACTCCAACCGTTTCATGATCCACAGTTCCAGGTCGTCGCTCACCGCGCCGGTCCGGCGCTGGTGGGCACGCAGGTGCGACGCAGCAGTCCCGCGCCACCGCTGCACAGCTTCCACCAGGAAGGCACCCAGCGCGAAGACCGCGTAGGTGAGCGAGAGCAGGATCAGCAGCAGCACGGGCACGAGCAGCAGGCCGGAGAGGTCATAGAGTGCGGATTCGAGCGCGTTCATCGGGTTTGCGTTCAGGCCTCGGTTCGAGAGGTGAGAAGGGCCTGCCGGGCGCCACCGGCTAGCAGGCAGAGGGAAAGAGCGGCGAGCGCGGCCCATCTCGACCAGGGAAGCGGATCCGGGAACGTGGGGGTCGCCTGCTGGAGGACCTGGCCACGCACACTCTCCGTCCCTTCACCCTCCGAGACGGGCTGTGCTGGCGCGGCGGCAGAGGCGGCCTGGGCGGCCGCTTCGGGCGCGCTGGCCGCCTCCAGCCCGAAGCCCGCGCTCGCTGCGGCCAGGAAGGCCCGCGTGGCGGGCGCCCCCGCCTCGGCGCCGTGCCGCTCCGCGAGTTCGGCGAAGCGCTCGGCCAGCTCCTGCCGGGTACGGGCGTCAGCGTCCCAGTAGCCCTTGCGGATGGCCTCGGCCATGCGGGCGATCACCTGAGCCTGCGCGGTCGGGTTGTGCTGCTCGAACCACGCATCCAGCCCGAGGTTCCGGCTGTCCCGGACGACGGTGTCGTGGAGCGCCTGCCACTGGTCCGGCCGCACCATCGAAGGATCGGAAACCTGCCAGCCGAAGAGGTTGTTCGCCAGGTTGGTCATGGCCAGGGTGCCCGCGTAGCCCTCGGCCTGCATGGACTGGATCCACTGCGGGTTCAGGTATCGGCCACGCAGCTCGTCGGACAGGAAGGCGGCCGCTCCCTTCATGCGCGCCTCGGGGCGCCTGAGATCGGCTATGTAGAGGGATGGACTCGCACCGTCGAGGTGCCGCACGGCCATGGAGAGGCCGCCGAGATACTCGAACGGGTGATCCGTGGAGAGCACGCCGTTGACGTTTGAGGAGCGCGACAGCACCGCGGCCTGCACGCCCCGTAGCTGCTCGGCGAAGAGGTTGCCGCCCTCCATCCTCTCCCCCCAGCCCCGCGCTCTGTAGGCGTATCCCAAGCGGCCCAGGAAGCGCTCCGCCAGCGGGGCGTCGTTCTCGTAGGCCGTGGAGTCCAGCACGGCACGCGGCAGCCCGCTTCCGTAGTCGCCCGGCGCGTTGCTGAAGATGCGCGCTGAGGCCAGGGTCGCAGCCCGTTCGGGTGCCACGCCGCGCCCGGCCAGACGGTTCCGGACGGCGGCGCTGTTCGCGAAGACCGCATTGCCCGGCTCGTCCAACGCGGCCAGCCTGTCGACCGCATCGGCGAGCAGGCGCATGAAGCCGTCGAACTGGTCACGATAGACGCTGGTCACCTGCACCACAACATCGACGCGCGGGCGGCCGAGCTCCGCCGCCGGGATGATCGCCAGCCGCCGCACGCGCCCCGCCGCGTCCCACTCCGGCCGCAGGCCCAGCGCGTGCAGCACCTGGCTCTCCACCACGCCCAGATGGCGGATCGCCTCGGAGGACCACAGGCTGAAGGCGAGCTTGGTCGGTGCCTGTCCGCCGTGCTCCGCGCGATAGGCCTCGACCAACTGGTGCAGCGCGGCCTCGCCCGCCCGGTATGCGGCCGCCGTGGGCAGCCGGTCCGGCTCGAAGGCGTAGAGGTTGCGGCCGCTGGGGACCTCGGGGCTGCGAACCGGATCGCCGCCAGGGCCGGGCAGGACGAAGCCGCCCGCCAGCCCGGTCAGCAGGGCTTCCATCTCGCCCGTCTCGGCCAGGTGGCGGTCGAGCGCGGCCGCGCGCTCCACCAGCGCTCGCAGGTCGGGGTCGGTGACCTCGGCGGCGGGCACTCCCTCCCGCAGGTGCCGGTGCAGCAGGCGGTAGGCCGCGCTCTCCCGGAAGGCCTCGGGCGATCCGGCGAAGACCTCGTCCGGCTCGGTCTCAACCCGCTCGAGGAAGGGGCGCCCGAGCTGCTGGATTACGGTCGCCAGCCGGTGCTCCGGCACCGCGGGATCACCGAAGGTGTGAAGGCCGAGCGGCATGGCCTGGGCCGAGAGGGTGTGCAGGTGGTCGTGCAGTGCCGACAGGAAGCCAGGGAAGTCGCCGCCGATCCGCCCCTCGTCCCATCCCATGTCACGCTGCAGGCTCGCCTTGCGCACGGCAGCTAGGATCCGGTCGCGCGTGCCGTCGCGCACGGCGCCCTCCTCCAGCTGCCCGTACTCGTGGATCAGCGCGTGGAGGTCGCGAAGCTCGTCGTAGAGGCCCGAGGGCGCGAAGGCGGGCGTCTGATGGCTGATGGTCGTGGCCCGGCCGCGGCGACGCGCCTGCATCGCCTCGCCGACGTTGTCCTGGATGTAGGGGTAGAGGACGGGCAGGTCGCCCAGGGCCAGGAAGGGGTAGTCGGCGGCGGCGAGGCCGCGGTCCTTGCCGGGCAGCCACTCCTGCGTGCCGTGCGTGCCGAGGTGGATCAGGGCGTCCGCGCCCCAGCTCTCGCGGACCCAGAGATAGGCGGCCATGTAGAGGTGCGGCGGCGGCAGGGCGGCGTCGTGGTAGCCCTCGCCCGGGGAACCGCTGCGGGGCGGCTGCGGCAGGATGGCGAGGTTGCCCAGGGCGAGGCGCGGGATGACGAAGCGGCGCTCGCCGTCGATCTCGCGCACGGCACGGTCTGCCTCGGGGGCGCCCCAGCGCTCCAGCATGGCGTCGCGCCGCGCCTGCGGCAGGGTGTCCAGCCAGGCTCGATAGCGCTGGACGGGAATCGTATCGGCCAGGCCGTCGCGTAGCAGCCCATCCAGCGCCTCCGGCCGGTAGAGGCCGCCCAGCATCGCCTGTCCGGCCTCGATGATGCGGGTCTCCTCCGCCACCGGCACGGCATAGCCCGCTCCGCCGAGCGCGCGGGTCATCCCGGCGATGCTGCGGGGCAGGTTGAGATTGGAGGCGGAGAGGTTCTTCTCCCCCGCCGGGTAGTTCCAGAACATCGCCGCCACCCGCTTCTCCGCGGCGGGCCGGTGCCGCAGCACGGTGAGGCGGCGGAGCTTGGCCATCAGCGCCTCCACCTGCCGGGGGATCGGCACCACCTCGCCGCCCGAGACGGCCGCGACCACCATCGGGTCGCTCATACCCCACGCTTCGGGGGTGACGAGGAGTGTGGCGGCGGTGGCGGCGCCCAGGCCGGATGCGGAAGCCTCCCAGGCCGCCGGATCGCCCTCCCGCCAGGTGAAGGCGGCGATCACGGGAATGCCGAGCGCGGCGAGTTCCCTCTGTCGAGCCTCGCCGTTCTGCATGTGGGTGAGGTTGACCAGGGCGTCCGCTCCGGCCGGGACCAGCACGGCGCGCAGGCCGTCCTCGAGGGCGGCGTCGAACCAGAAGGCGACGGGCGCGAGGCCTGCCGCCTCGGCGCGAGCGATCAGGGCATCGACGAGGCGGGTGTCTCCGTCCGTGACCACGCCGTCGCTGATGGCGAAGGCGACCCTGGGCGCGGAGCCTGCCCAGCGGCCCTGTCCCCATGCGAGGTAGTCCTGCACCGAGGCGAAGACCGTCCGGGCCGCCGGGTGATAGATGCCAGCCCGCGGCAGGCGCTGGGGCAATGGCAGGTCCGACATGACCCGACCGTCCCGGAGACGGCCCAGGTAGGTGAACATGGCCCGGAAGTTCGCCTCACCCCCCGCGGCGTAGTACCCTACCAGCCGACGGGCGTGTTCCTGGGGGAGACCGCCCGAGGCTGGAGGCCCGCCACCGACACGGATCCAGGGCCGCCCCTCCGCCTCCAGCGCGTCGCCCAGGCGCTGCTGCACCCGTGCCAGGTCAGCCGGACGCGGCGTGTCCAGGATGACGAGCGCGGCGCCCCCGATCCAGTCGCGCGCTTCACCCGCATCGCTGCCGACGCGTGCCCCCTCGACCCGATACCCGGCCTCCTCGGCCCAACGCGCCAGGCGCTCGAACTTGCCGGGCAGCACGAAGTCGCTCGCGATCACCCGGACCAGCGGCGCCTCCGCACGCGCCAGGGCCGGTGCGAGGAGGAGAACAAGCGCGACGAAGATGGCGCACATGGCTCAGAAGCTCGCCTGCAGCCCGATGAAGTAGAGCCGCCCCGCGTCGGCGTAGGTGTACGGCTCCCGGTCATTGGCCAGCCGGACGTCGCCGATGTTCTCCACCCCGGCGCGCAGGATGACCTTCTCAGTCAGGCGATAACCCGCCTCGAGTGAGAGGAGCGTGTAGGGCGAGAGCGGCGTGTAGACGGTGCCCGTCCCGACCGTCTGGACCACCGTCTGACGGCCGACGTAGTTCGCCCGGAACTGCATGGAGAGCGGCCCCTCCGGCTCCCAGCGCACCACGCCGTTGATGGCATGGCGCGGGCGCTCGGTCAGCTCGCGGTCGTCCGTGAGGTCCTGGGCGTCGAGGAAGGTGTAGTTCACGTCCACGCGGAAGTCGGCCGGGAGGCGGACGCCGCCGCCGACCTCGACGCCGCGGATGCGGGCCTCGTCCACGTTGCGGTAGGTCCGCAGCTCGCGCCCCCGCACGCCGCAGGAGCGGACGCAGAGCGTCTCCACCAGATCCTCCAGGTTATTCTGGAAGACCGTGCCCCGAACCTCCCAGAGGCCCGGCGAGTAGGACACCCCCGCCTCGTAGCTGGTGTTCGTCTCCGGCCGCAGGTCGGGGTTTCCGGTGATGGTGAAGCGGCCGCCGCCGCCGACCGCGTTGTAGCCGGGCGAGAGCTGCTTCAGCGTCGGCGCGCGGAAGCCCGATCCCACGCCGCCGCGGAAGGTCAGCTCGTCGGTCGCCCGCCAGACGAGGTAGGCGCGCGGGCTGGTGTGCCAGCCGAAGGCCTCGTGGTGATCGAAGCGGGCGCCCGCCGTGAGGGAGAGGCGATCCGTGAGGGAGATCTCGTCCTGCAGGAAAAGCGCGCCATGGGTCACGCGGTCCTTGCCGGAGGTGTTGATGGTCGGGTCCTCCAAGCGCTCCTCGCGCAACTCCCCGCCGAGCGAGAAGCGATGCCAGCCCCAGACCGGGATCGTCACGCGGCCGTCGAACACATCGTCCGTCAGGGTTTGCGGCCCGGTCGGCGTGCCGGTGCTGACGCTGTTCTCGCGGTGGAGCCGGGAGCGGTAGGCCCGGACGAGCGTGTCGCCCCAGCCCCAGGTGCCGCGATGCGCGATCGAGACCTGCTCCCGCTCGATCTCGTCCTTGGATTGGTAGGGCAGCGCGACGGTGCCGCTGGAGAGCAGGTTGCGCCAGCGGTTGTCGTGGCCGCGGCTATAGGTGAAGTCGATGCGCTGAGAGGCCGTGGGCGTCCAGGTCAGGCCCAGGTTGCCGCTCACCCCGCTCCGGTTCTCCAGCGCGGTCACGCGCGGGTCCACCGCGTCCGGCACCTCGCTCCGCGTTTGGCCCTGAGCCGAAAGGGTGAGACCCAGTACGCCCGGGATTAGCGGGCCGCCGGCATAGGCGCCGATCTGGGTCTGGCTGCCGTCCACCCGCTCCGCGAGGGCCCCATAGCCGGAGAAGGCGCCAATCCAGCGGTCAGTCGCGGCCCGCGTGATCACATTGACCACGCCACCGAGGGCGTCCGAGCCGTAGAGGGAGGAGAGCGGGCCGCGCACCACCTCGATGCGCTCGATCGCCTCCTTGGGCACCCAGTTCAGTTCGAAGTCGGCATGGGCGATGGCGCTGCCCGCCACGTTCACCCGCCGCCCGTCGATCAGGTACAGCGTCTGGTCCGAGGGCATGCCCCGGATGCTGACGCCCTGCCGCCCCAGCCCGACGCCCTGGATGGTGATGCCCGGCGAGTCCCGCAACGCGTCGGCGAGGTCCTGGATCGGCCGCCTCTCCAGCCCCTCGCGCGTGATCACCGTCATGCTGGCCGGGACGTCCTCGAGGGAGCGGTCGGTTCCCGTGGCCGTGACGGCTACCATCGGAACCTGGACTACTCCCTGAGCTTCGGCCCCGGGTTTGCCGGTGGCCCCGGAGACGAGGAGGGCCGCAGCGACCGTCGTGCGGCGGAGTGACGTCGGGAGATCCATCGGTGACAGCATTTCTGGCCAGGAGATCACATGTAGGCCAAGGATGATACATTATAACATAACATCTTCACTAGGGGGTGTTGGTCTCGCGATGGCCCTGCCCATGGTCCCTGTCACTGCAAAGCCACAGCCGTCCCGCTGTTCAGAACAAGGGCCGCTTCTTCGCGGGACGAGCGCCGTTCATCGGATCGATCTGAGAACGCTGACCCCTGCGGCGACATGCGGGAGGGCAGTGCCGGTGGCACGACGGTGCGTGATGTCGAACTCCTCAAGCTCCATTCGCTCGCAGAGATCGAGATGGTTCAGCAGCGAGCGCTCAGCGCGGACCGAACTGGCGTGGCGCCGCCGGAACAGCTTCCAGACCTTGAACATGTTTACGGCCCAGGGGTCGTAGGCATGGTCTTGCATCCGCCGCCGGACGCCGGGCGGAAGGGCGTCGTAGCTGTCCCAGTCGTCGCCATCGTAGCGGTACCAGATCGCGTCGCGTGACGTGACGTCGTTGTGGCTGGAGCATGCCACGGCAGAAATCCCTCTTGCCATTCCAGGATATCGATATGTTATAATATAACAATACGAACGAGAACTCCTCCTTGAGCTATCTGGTCGTGAGCTTTGCCGGGCCAGGCACGGCAGTGGCGGGGAGAGAGGCAACCATCCTCTTCCGTGTGCTGGCCGAGGGCAGAGCGTCGGCTGTCAGATAGACAACGCGAAGCGCGAACTTTTCGGGAACTGGTGGCCGAACAGGGGGCACGGAAGCAAGCGGCTTCCGCCGGGTTCGACCGGGAGCGGACTTAGCGCACTGACGGGTCGTCTTGGCTAATCTGGACCAGCCCTCGGCGACGCCGTCCAGCATCAAGCCTGGCAAGTGGCAGGAGACCATGGTCGCGACGGCCGACGGGAAGGGCGGCGCGCTCGTACTCGACAGGAAGCCGTCCGGCAGCGGGCTCGCCCTGGTGGACGTCGAAGGCGAGGTGGTTGAACTGCCCTGCGGCGACCTTCGCCTGGTCGAGGTGCGGTGGGTCTCGCGCTCCCTGCACAACGGCAGCGGGCCACCCTGCCGGAGAGACGCCGGTCCGCAACGAAGCTCACGATGCCGAGCCTGCTCCTGGAAGAAGCCAGCCAAGAACGGCACCTCCAGCACGTCCGCGATCTTCCTGGCACTGATCGTCTCGTGGACGAGAGGCTGTTGATTGCCACTGAGAGCCGACCCGGGGTTGCCACGAGGATCTGACCCGGGTTGTGGATGCGGGGGTTTCAGATCCCGTCAGTTTGGCGGTGACTTCCTTTCACGCTGGGCTTGGGTGGCGGAGCTGTTCCTGAAGCGGAAGCTGTCGTTTCCGGTCTCCAGGATGTGGCAGTGGTGGGTGAGCCGGTCGAGGAGAGCGGTGGTCATCTTGGCATCTCCGAAGATCGCCGCCCACTCACTGAAGCTGAGATTGGTGGTGATGATGACGCTGGTCTGCTCGTAGAGCTTGCTGAGCAGGTGAAACAGCAGGGCACCGCCCGAGGCGCTGAACGGCAGGTATCCCAGCTCGTCGAGGATCAGCAGGTCGGCGTGGAGCAGGCGGGCGGCGACCTGCCCGGTCTTCCCTGCCGCTTTCTCCTGCTCGAGGATGTTGACCAGTTCGACCGTGGAGAAGAACCGCACGCGCTTGCGGTGGCGCTCGACCGCCTGAACGCCGAGCGCGGTGGCGATATGGGTCTTTCCTGTGCCGGGCCCACCGACCAGCACGATGTTGTCGGCTTTCTCCATGAAGACACCGGTATGGAGCTGGCGGACCAGGGCTTCGTTGATCTGGCTGCTGGCGAAGTCAAAGCCCGCCAGGTCCTTGTAGGTCGGGAACCGTGCGGCCTTGAGCTGGTAGGCGATGGAGCGGACCTCCCGCTCGGCGATCTCCGCCTTGAGCAGCTGCGACAGGATGGGGATCGCGCTCTGGAAGGCGGGCGCGCCCTGCTCGGTCAGTTCGGTCGCGGCCTGCGCCATACCGTGCATCTTGAGGCTGCGCAGCATGATGGTGATGGCCGCGGCCGCCGGGTCATGACGCATGACGGCCTCCCTGCCTCGGGCGCAGGCTGTCATAGCGGGCGACGTTGGCCTTGGGCTCCTGCGCCAGTACCAGGGCCTGGGGCGCCTCGATCGGCGGCACCTGAGAGGTTGCTCCATCGGTGAGCCGGTGCAGCAGGTTCAGGATGTGGGTCTTGGTGGAGACGCCGTCCTGCAAGGCCATCTCCACGGCGACGAGCACGGCCTGCTCATCGTGCTGGAGGACCAGGGAGAGGATCTCCACCATATCCCGGTCGCCGCCGGACCGGCCGTGCAGGTGGCGCTGAAGTTGCCGGAAGGCCTCGGGCAGCTCGGCGAAGGGCGCGCCGTTGCGTAGGGCGCCGGGTTTGCGCTGGATCACGGCGAGGTAGTGGCGCCAGTCATAGATCGTCCGGCCCTGCCCATGATGCGAACGCACGATGACCCGCCGGTGCTCGCAGATGACGGCGCCCTCGGCCACCACCACGATGCGGTCGGGATAGACCCGCAGGCTGACCGGGCTGTTGGCGAAGGAGGCGGGCACGCTGTAGCGATTGCGGTCAAAGTGCACGAGGCAGGTCGGCGAGACCCGCTTGGTCTCATCCACGAAGCCGTCGAAGAGCCGCCGAACCGGCATCAGGCAGCCCACCTCCTGCTGCCAGACGGCCGCGATACTGCCGGGCTCAGTCCCGTGCGGGATCTCCTCCCACAGGGTGAGGCAGCGTTGTTCCAGCCAGGCGTTCAGCGCCTCCAGGCTGGCGAGCTGGGGCATGGGCTGCCACAGCCGGTGCCGCGCGTCCTGGACGTTTTTCTCGACCTGACCTTTCTCCCAACCCGATGCTGGATTGCAGAACTCGGGCTCAAACAGATAGTGGCTCGCCATGGCCAGGAAGCGGGCATTGACTTGCCGCTCGCGGCTCGGGCCGATCCGGTCGACGGCGGTGCGCATGTTGTCGTAGATGCCGCGCCGCGGCACGCCGCCCAGTACACGAAAGCCATGGTTGTGGGCATCGAACAGCATCTCGTGCGTCTGCAGCAGGTAAGCCCGCACCAGGAAAGCCCGGCTGTGGCAGGGCTTGAGATGGGCGACCTGCAGCTTGGTGCGCTCGCCACTGAGGATGGCGTGCTCCTCGCTCCAGTCGAACTGGAACGCCTCACCCGGACCGAAGGCCAGGGGCACGAAGACGCCGCGGCCGGTGGTCTGCTGCTGGCGGAGCCAGTCGTCCCGCCACGCCCGCACAAAGGCCGCGACACGCCGGCATGAGCCATCATAGCCGAGCCCGACCAGCTCCGCGTGGAACTGCCGGGCCGTGCGTTTCTGTTTGCGCGGCCTGCGGGCATCCGCCCGCAGCCAAGCCGCCAGTCGCTCGGCAAAGGGATCCAGCTTGCTGGGGCGATCCGGTGCCCTGAAAACCGGCTCCACCGCGCCTGAGCGCAGGTACTTACGAATGGTGTTCCGCGACAGGCCGGTCCGGCGGGCGATCAAGCGGATCGACAGGTGCTCCCGGACATGCCAGCGCCGGATAACGCTCAACAACGCCATGTCCAACACTCCCGCCGCCCCCGCCCAAAAGGCCGAGGCTAGCGTCCGAACATGGGTCAACTCTCAGTGGCAACTTCACCCCTAACCGGGCTCTTCCGCAGATTTGGTGCAGGTTGATCTTCCTTCGAATTGATGGACACCCCTGAGTAAGCTCTACGGAGCGAGGAAGGTGTCCGATGAACAAGAGACGGCGAGAGTTCGCGCCGGAGTTCAAGCAGGAGGCGGTCGCGCTGTTGCGCTCCAGTGGCCGCCCGCTGACACAAGTGGCCGGCGAGTTGGGCATCCAGCCCTCCATGCTGCGCAGCTGGCGGCGACGGCAGAATGGTGAGGCGCCGCGGCTGCAGCCCGTTACGGCAGGCAGCGGCTCTGTTGCTTCGCCATCTGGCTCAGCATCTTCGCCGGCGGATCAGGCCGCCGAGATTGCGCGCCTGCGCCGTGAACTGGAGCGCGCACGCCTTGAGCGTGACATTTTAGAAAAAGCCATGGTGGGTTCAACCGGTGAGCGCAACGCGGTTATTGCTGCGGTGATCCGGGAGGTTCCACGATGGCGCGGACTGGTCGGCCTGGCTTGTCAGCAGAGCAGAAACGGGAGCTCTGGGCTCGGTGGAAGGATGGCCAATCGCTTAGCGACATCGGTCGTGCCCTGGGCAAGCATGCCGGTTCGGTCTTCGGGGTGCTACGCGCAGCGGGTGGCATTGCGCCGCCGCTGCGGAAGAGATCTTTCCGCGCCCTGACGTTGGAGGAGCGCGAGGAGATATCGCGGGGGCTGGTGGCGGGCTTATCTTTCCGCCAGATCGCGGCGCAACTCGGTCGGTCGCCCTCAACTGTCAGCCGTGAGATCGGCCGCAACGGTGGCCGCATGAAGTACCGTGCCATGGCTGCCGACAGCCGGAGTTGGCAGCAAGCGCGCCGCCCCAAGCCGTGCTTGTTGGCCACCAACCGGTCCCTGCAGGCCGTGGTGGCGGAGAAGCTGGCGCAGCATTGGTCGCCCCAGCAGGTGTCCGGCTGGCTTGAGGCGGAATATGCTGACGACGAGGCCATGCGGGTGTCGCACGAAACCATTTACAGGAGCCTGTTCATTCAGGCTCGCGGCGTCCCGAAAAGAGAACTGCTGGCGACGCTCCGGAGCCGTCGCCTGATGCGTCGGGCCAAGGCTTCCACAACGGAAGGACAGCCCAGAGGGCAAATCATCGACGCCGTGTCGATCCGCGAGCGCCCCTCGGAGATCGAAGACCGTGCTGTTCCAGGTCACTGGGAAGGCGATCTGCTCTCAGGCGGCAAGAACACCCATGTCGCAACCCTGGTTGAGCGCCAGTCTCGCTTTCTGATGCTCGTGCAGGTGGACGGCAAAGATACTGCAAGCGTGGTGGATGCGCTGATCCGGCAGGTCCAGCACCTCCCGCAGGGGCTGATGGCGTCGCTGACCTGGGACCGAGGAATGGAGCTGGCCCAGCACAAGCGTTTCGCCGTTGCAGCCGATGTCGCGGTGTACTTCTGCGATCCCCGCAGTCCCTGGCAGCGGGGCAGCAACGAGAACACCAACGGTCTTTTGCGGCAGTACCTGCCCAGGGGGTCGGATCTATCCTTGCACAGCCAGGATGACCTCGACGCAATTGCCCTGCGGCTGAACACTCGGCCGAGAAAAACCCTTGGCTACAAAACGCCAGCCGCTACCCTCGCACAGGCTGTTGCCTCGACCGGTTGAACCCACCATCGGCATCTTCTCGGAAACCCCGAGATGAGGTTCCGCCTCATCGCCGCCCATGCGGGCACCTGGCCTATCCGCGCGGCTTGCCGCGTGCTTGGCGTCTCCGTCTCCGGCTACTACGCCTGGCGGTATCGTCCTGACAGCGCCAGGACCGTGGCCAACCGGCAGATCCTGACCGACATCCGACGGCTGCATGCCAGCCACCGTGGCCGCTATGGTAGCCCGCGCCTGCAGGCCGCTTTGCGGGCCGAGGGACGCCAGGTCAGCCGCGGCCGGGTCGAGAGGCTGATGCGAGGGGCCGGGATCCGGGCAGTCGCGGGGCGACGTTTCCGTCCAGCGACCACCAACAGCCACCATGCCCTCCCGGTCGCCCCGAATCTGCTGGATCGGCAGTTCAGGATCGTGCGCCACAACACAGTTTGGCTGGCCGACATGACCTATCTGCCCACTGGTGAGGGTTGGCTCTACCTCGCCGCCGTGCTCGACCTGGCCACCCGCAAGATTGTCGGCTGGTCCATGCGCCAGCACATGCGCGCGGAACTCACCTGCGCAGCCCTCACCATGGCCATCCAGCGGCAGCGGCCGCCACCTGGGGTGCTGCAGCATTCGGACCGCGGCTCACAGTATGCTGCCGACGATTACCGCAAGCTGCTCAGCGCAGCCGGCATGCGGCAATCCATGACCCGCCGTGGCAACTGTCTGGACAATGCGCCCATGGAAAGCTTCTTCCACACCCTCAAGGTCGAACTCGTCCAGCAGCGCCGATGGGCCACGCGGGACGAAGCCAGGCGCGACGTGTTCTCCTACATCGAAGGCTACTACAACCGGCAGCGTATCCACTCCGCCCTGGGCTATCAGACGCCAGAGCAGATGGAGCACAATGCCGCCTGATCCCTGTCCATCAAATCAGGGGAAGATCAAGGTTGCTCTCACGCGGCGAGCAGGCGTTGGCGGAGGAGGGTGATGTTCGCGCGGCTGTACATTGAACGCTTGATGAGCTTGAGCTTGGTGATCTTGCCCTCGACCGGTCCTGTGCTCCAGGGCGTGGACAGCGCCGCTTCAATGGCGGCGCGATCCCGCCGGAGGCCCCGTGCAAACCCGGCGAGTGGGCCGATACGCGCGTCGTTCAGCCATCCTGGTAGAGCAGGGAGGGTGCGCTCTCGGACCATGGCTGCGAACCGACGGGCGAGATCAGCTCCGATCCCAATCTCGCCTTCACGGATCGTGGCGACGAACATCGCGTCGGGTTCGGACAGGACCGCGTCCGACAACAGCATACGTGTCACCCCGCGTAGGCTGGGAGGTCGCCAGACCGGCTTGCACGCGCGAGGCGTCGGCGCGCGTCCACCCTGGAGCCGCGCTATCCCGGCCCTCACGACGCCAGCCTTGCCCCGAAAGCCCTTCTCCCGGATCTCATTCCAGAGCGCCGTGACGTTGCGACATCCCTCGGTCAGGCGGGCCTGGAGATAGGGGATGAACGGGTCAAGGATGCTCGGCCGCTCATCCTTGAGCCAAGTCGGTGGCCTACCGGTTGCCAGCCAGGCGCGCACGGTATTGCGGGCGAGGCCCGTCTCGCGCGCGATGGTGCGCAGGCCCTGACCGGCGGCGGCCAAGCGCGCAACCTCGGCGAAACGCGCGTCTCGGTCGGCCTGCCGCGCCCGCCGGTACTGCTCCAGCCGGGCTGGCGGTCGGAGCGGCGGAGGCGGCACCCGCGCTGCGGGATGCCCGGCGACCGTCTGAGCCACGTCGCGGAGGCGACGGCGGTTGCGATCGACGACGAGCTGCAGGGCATCGGTGAGGTTCCGGAGCAGATGCCAGCGGTCCGCGACCTGCACGGCTTCCGGTGCGCCGCGCCGGGCGCCCTCGGCGTAGGCCCCGGCGCGATCACCTCGACGCCGGGGTGGTCCCTCAGCCATGCTGCGAGCGTCGCCGCCTCGCGGTCCGGCAGGAGATCGACCACGCGCCGCTCATCGAGGTCGAGCCTTGTCCGTCGTCGAATGCTTTGGGACAGTGAGGAAGCTGACTTAGCGGAGGCTCCGGCACATCTGGTGATGGACGTTAGGCGGCTCGACGCTGGTGCAGCAAGCGTCGTTGTTGGAGGGTCTGGCGCT
>NZ_JAOXLP010000044.1 GCF_025791835.1 Roseomonas xinghualingensis | reverse complement strand
AGGGGCGCGACTGCCATGTGGCGGTGGATCTGGCCGCGACCACCGACCTCACCGCGCTGGCCCTGGTGTTCCCCTCGCGGGGGCCCGACGGCAAGCCGCACTATGACGTGCTCGCCCGCTGCTACCTGAACGAGGCCGCGGTGCTGGAGGCGCGGAACCCCTCCTATCCGGGCTGGGCAGCCGAGGGGTGGCTCACCATCACCCCGGGCAACGAGACCGACATGCAGACCATCGAGGAGGACTTGCGGAGCCTGGCCGCGCGGTTCCGCATCAAGAGCCTGGCCTTTGACCCCTGGCAGGCGCGGCAGATGCGGCAATCCCTCGCTGCGGACGGCCTGCCGGTGGTCGAGTTCCCGATGCGCACGGCTAACCTCTCCGAGCCCACCAAGGAGCTGGGGGCGGCCATGCTGGCGGGCCGCATCCGGCACGATGGCAACCCGGTGCTCGAGTGGTGCCTCGGCAATGTGGTCGGGCACTACGATGCCCGCGGCAACGTCTACCCGCGCAAGGCGCGACCCGAGCAGAAGATCGATGCGGCCGTGGCCCTCATCATGGCACTCGGACGGGCCATCAACGGCCAGGCCGACGAGGAAGGCAGCTTCTGGGAGTTCCTCGCCAACCCGGTCCTCGTGTGAGGGATGTTGGCATTTCGGCATCATGCTCAACACCGATCAGCGACCGTTGCTAGGTGGTGAGCACCCTCAGATGGGGTCAGGAGCACACATTAGGTGGCAACTGCAAGGGGTCGAGATCCTTCGGTCGGGCGCAGACATTCAGTCCGGGGCAACGAAGCCGGACGGTTTTTCCTCCCACTTCCGTGGACAGGGTCACAAGCCCGACGAATTCCTGAAGCCACGGGCCATAGATGAGGAGCGGACAGACCGCGTCCATTGGTTATATCGCCAGCGGACCGCTTCTACAGGGTCAGGTTACGGTGATCCCGACCTTCCGGACGATATCTCCGTATTTCGACATCTCTGCTTTCAAGACACCACGAAACTCCTCTGGCGTGCTGCCGACCGGTTCATTACCCATCTCTGCAAATCGTGCGCGGATGTCCGGTGCCGACAAAGCTGCGGCCACTGCCGCCTGCATCTGACGTATCATCGGCTCGGGCGTTCTGGCGGGCGCAAAGATGCCATTCCAGTCGTAGTTCTCGAAATCCGGGTAGCCGGATTCGGCGATGGTCGGCAGATCGGGGAAGGAAGCCGAGCGGGTGCTGCCCGTCGTCGCCAATGCTTTCAGACGCCCTTCCCGAATGTGCGGCGTTGACGAAGGAATGAAGGCGAAGCTACTGAAGACATGGCCTGCCATGAGGTCCACCAGGGCTGGCCCGCCGCCGCGATAGGGCACATGAGGCATCTCGAGCCCCGCCGCCGCCTTGAAGATCTCCATGCCAAGGTGCTGGGCGGATCCATTACCCGAGGAGGCGTACGAGAGGGTGCCCTGACGTGCCTTCACATAGGCGACGTACTCGGCGACCGTGTTGACGGGGGTGGATGGGTGAACGGCCAATGCGTTCGCGGCCCGGCTCACCTGCGTGACCGGCACGAGGTCCTCCAGGATCTTATACGGCATGGGCCTGCCGAGAACGGGGTTCACCGCATGCGTGGTAATGTCGAAGAGGAAGGTGTGCCCGTCGGGCGGCTGTTGCGCGACGTAGCCGCCGGCGATGAGCCCTGAGCCGCCGGCCCGGCTCTCGATCACGATGGACTGGCCAAGGCGCTCCGTTATGCGCGGTGCGATCAGGCGTGCCGTCACATCGGCACCGCCGCCCGGCGAAGTGCTCAGGATCAGCCGGATCGGCCGGGTGAAGAGCGAGGCTTCCGCCCGGGCAGCGCCAGCAAAGCCGAGCCCAACCATTGAAGCGAGGAATTTCTGACGTGTTAGGTGCACGATTCTCTCCTTTGTCTTCTGTCCGCCACTTCCAGCTGCTTCAACCCTTCACTTGGAAGGCGCACGAGGCATGGGAACACCACGACCGGACCGACTAGGCGGCTGCCGCGTGCATCGCCCGCGCCAGCACCGAGCACCCCAGCGCGAAGTCTGCCTCGTCGAGGTGCTCGCGCGGATTGTGGCTGCCGAACGGGTTCCTCATGAGGAGAACGGCGGACGGGATGCCACTCAGCGCGAAGATCCCCGCGTCATGCCCGGCGGTGGGGAGCCGCATCGTGGGCAGCCCCAGCTCCCGCATCTGCGCCTCCAGCAAGCCGATTAGCCTCGCATCGAGCGCGACGGGCTCGGCCGCGACCTCGGGCCCCATCTCAAATCGGACCCCGCGCTCGGCGGTGATCCGCTCGATCAGTTCCGCCAGCCGTTCACGTGCCTGACGGATAGTGACCTCGCTGGTGGAGCCGAAATTGAGGCTGAAGTTCACCTCCCCCGGTACCTTCGTGAGGGCATGCTGGGCCATATCCGTGGAGAAGCGGCCCAGCGTCACCACGAAGTTGTCGTCACCTTCCGCCGCAAGATCGGCCCAGAGATGGTCGAGACCTAGCGCCAGCTCCGCGGCCGCCATAACGGCGTCGCGCCGGCTGTGCCGCGGCGTCGTCGACGCATGACCGTATTCCCCGAGGCAGCGCGCCGACGGGTATCGCACGTTGCCGCGGATCGCGGACGCTACACCCAGCGGCAGATTCTTCTCCTCCAAGAGCGGGCCCTGCTCGATGTGCAGCTCGAGGAAGCAGGCGGTGTTCTCCCGCGTCAGCACCGGCTCGCCGTCCGTCAAGAAGGGGAAGCCGAGTTGCTCGACGTGCTCTCGCAGGGTCAGCCCGCTATCCACTCGGCGACGCTGTCCCAACTCGGTCCGATCCCCGTAGGCGAGCAGCAGGCGGCTGCCGAGATAGGCCATGTTGAACCAGGGACTCTCCTCGCCGCGCATCGCGAGGGCCCGCAGGCTACGGCGTGGTTGGAAGCCCGCCTTCCGAGTGGCGACGAGCACGGCAAGCGCGGCGGCCGTCCCGGCAAGCCCGTCGTAGTTTCCGCCGTTCGGCACCGAATCGAGGTGGGAGCCGCTGGTAACGGCGGGCAGCTCCGGCTCTGTGCCGGGCAGAAGGAAGTAGATGTTGCCGAAGGCGTCGTGCTCAGCGTCCAATCCATTAGACGCTCCGAACTGACAGACCAGATCCGCCGCAACCTGCTCTCCTTCCCCGAACGACGCCCTGGTATGGCCGGGAGTGTCCGTCGTGCGTCGGCCGATCCCGAGAACAAGTGCCCAGGCGTCTGAAATGGCGCCGTCGAGAATATTTTTGGGGATCAACGCTTTCTCCGCCTGGTGATCAAGGAGAGCAGGTCTGCGGGCCGCCACGTTAGTTCGGTTCCCCGCTGCCTAGCGCAGCCCGTCCCGCGCCGCGATCTCGTTCGCGGGCAAGCCCCCCACGCGGGCGTTCAGCCGGCCGCGATTGGCCAGCACGACGATCAGCGCCACCTCGTCGACCGCCGGCGCATCGGTCGGCAGCGTGACAGTCACACCGTCGTAGTGGGAACGCACATAGAGTGCGTCCTTATGGGCCAACGGAACGTCGATGCTGGACCCCGGCGCGGCGACCTTGGTGAAGGACGGAATCCAAGCGAGCGCGCCGCCAACTGCCTCGCGCAGTGGCTCCGCGAAAGCGGTGGTGAGCATGGCATTGGCGTGCTCCTGTTCGCCACCCAACCCGACAACACCGGCCTTGCCGTAACTCTCGACGGGTAGACCGCCCATCGCCTCAACCGCCAAACGGGCCAGCAGGGCGCCGGCCTCGACACTGCCGCGGATGAGCGGTTCCAGGTCTTCAATGTAACGTCCGGCGAAGGGGTTAGAGACCACGGCAACGGCGGCAACCTTGCGCAGATGCATTTCCGTCCGACGCCCAGCCTCGACGTTGCGCTCATCGACCATGGTGAGCCAGCGGCGGATCTCTATAGCCATCTGCGTTCTGCTCCTCAGACAACGGTTGACCGTTGCACCGCAAGATTATTGGATAGTATGATTGTCTAACAATCTATCAGGGTGCAAGGGGTTACCTGTGCCAAATCGTTCCTGCCTCTTCTGTGTCCATGGCTGCGCTGCGGTGCCGGGTAGCCTGGCCTATTCTGGTGGCATGGGATTGGCGTGATGGATCTGCGGGTTGCCCCTGTCACGGTCCAGGCCCAGGCCGTGGACAAGCTGCGTGAGGCCATCCTGTCGGGCCATTTCGCGCCGGGGCAGCGCCTGGTGGAGGCGGAGCTGTGCCGCGAGTTGGGCGTCAGCCGCGGTTCGGTACGTGAGGCGCTGCGACGGTTGGAAGGAGAGCGTCTGGTCGCCTCCGTGCCCAACAAAGGCCCTTCTGTCATCGCGCTAGGCTGGGAGGAGGCAGCGCAGATCTATGCTGTTCGTGTGCTCCTGGAGGGTGAGGCGGCTGCGCTCGCTGCGCGAGCCGCCAGCCCTGCGCAGCGTGCCGCTATGGCCGCGGCACTGGACACCTTCGATGCCGCCGTCGCCGCGCGCGATTCGGCCGGGCGGATCACCACCACGGCACGCTTCTACGACATCCTGCTTACCGCCTGCGGCAACGGCGTGATCGAGGAACTGCTGCGCGGCCTGCACGCTCGCATCAGCCTGCTTCGTTCGCGCTCCATGTCACGCAAAGGACGGGCCGAGGAAAGCGCACGCGAGATGCGCGCCATCCTGAATGCTGTCGTAGCCCGCGAGCCAGATGCGGCCCGCGCGGCGGCCGCCTTCCATGTGCGGGCCGCTTGCGAAACCGCGCGGGCGGTAATGCAGGAGCATCTGGCGGCATGAAAATCCAAGGGACTGGGACCTAGTATGGTTCTAGGGACCTACCACGTCGCGGCGATGTACCCGGAGGTCCGCTTCCGGCGTCGCTCGTACCTTCCCCGTGCGGCACCGTGACGAGGCGTCAAGCTGTCCGCCACGTGCGGAAGAGGAACCCTGCGGTCCATGCCCACGTGGCGTCTTGCCTAACCGCCCACCCACTTGATGCCCTGCTGCGCCCGCGCGCTGGCCATTATTGTTGATGTCCTTGGACGACCCGCCACGCATCGAGGGCCGACCGCTGGTACACTTCAAGGCGTGCGGCTTCGCCGGCGCGTTGCATCCGGTGAACCCGAGCTGCGCCATGCTGCAAGACGCGCCGGCCTTCATGGCCGAGCTGCCGGAGAAGGCAGAGGCCGCCATCGTCAGCGTGCCAGGCGAGGCCGCAGGGGCATGATGGGAACGCCGGGCGGCATTTCCTCGTGCTTCCTCAGCGAGCGCCGTGTGAAAGGCAAGGCGGCCGTCCTAGAGAATCAGGAGCCAGGCATCGGCAAGCGTAAACACCCGGGCGGGTGCTGTGGAGCATGACCTCCCACCACATACTGGAGCGTGACGATGACCGAGTTCTGGCGCTTCCCTGCGACCGAGATCGCAGCCCTGGTGCGCGCGAAGGAGGCGAGCGCGACCGAGATTGCGAAGGATGCGCTGACTCGGCTAGAGGCGGCGAACCCCGCGATCAACGCCGTGGTGGATCACCGGCCGGAGGAGACGCTGGCCGAGGCGGCACGGGTGGATGCCGCCATCGCGCGCGGCGAGGAGCCTGGCCCGATGGCTGGCGTGCCGGTGACGATCAAGGTCAATGCGGACCAGAAGGGCTGGGCCACGACAAACGGGCTGAAGATCCAAAAGGACAACGTCGCGACGGAGGACAACCCAGTTGTCGCCAATCTGCGCAAGGCGGGCGCGGTCATCCTGGGGCGGACCAACGCGCCGGCCTTCTCGCTGCGTTGGTTCTGCCGCAACGGGCTGCACGGACATACTAGGAACCCTTGGGATCCGCGCATCACGCCGGGTGGTTCCTCGGGCGGCGCGGCGGCAGCCACGGCGGCGGGGATCGGCGCAGTGGGGCACGGGACGGATATCGGAGGCTCCATCCGCTACCCAGCCTATGCCTGCGGCGTGCATGGGCTGCGGCCGACGCTCGGGCGCACCCCGGCGCGTAACACCTCCTCCCCGGACCGGCATATCGGCGGACAGCTCATGGCGGTCTCGGGGCCGATTGCCCGGACCATCGCCGACGTGAAGCTCGCCTTCGAGGCAATGGCAGCGCGCGACATCAGCGAGCCCTGGTATGTCGCGATGCCGATGCAGGGCCCACCCGTTCCGAAGCGCGCCGCGCTCTGCGTGAAGCCGGAGGGGCTGGCGACCGTGCCGGAGGTAGAGGCCGCGCTACGCGATGCGGCGAAGCGGCTGGAGGTCGGCGGCTGGACAGTAGAGGAGGCGGAACTGCCACCACTGCGTGAGCCGGCACAACTTCAGGCCATGCTCTGGCTGGCGGAGCACCGGCGCGGGCTGAAGCGTGCCTTCGCCCTGGAGAACGACGCCGATGCCAGCTTCGTCCATGCGCAGATGGAGGCCCTCTGCCCGGAGCCGGATCTTTTCGCTTTCATGGATGCGCTGCAGAAGCGCGCGGGCTTCGTGCGCCAGTGGATGTTGTTTTTCGAGCGCTATCCCGTGGCGATCTCGCCCGTTTCGGCGGAGTTGCCCTTCTTGGACCTGCTTGACATTGAAAGCCCGGAAGCCTTCCGTCGTGTGATCGAGGCGCAGCTTACACAGGTGGGCTTGCCGCTGATGGGGCTGCCGGGGCTGGTGGTGACGACAGGGCTGGTCGGGCGCACACCAGTGGGCGTGCAGCTGCTGGCCGGGCGCTACCGCGAGGATCTACTACTGGAGGCTGGAGCAACGATCGAGGCGGCGGGCATACCGGCGACACCGGTAGATCCCAACACGGCCTGACAGCGCACGGGAGGGTTCAGCATCAAACCGGGGCTCTCCGCAGTTTCGTGCAGATCATCACCAGCCAGCCTCGAACTAATCTCGGCTCTCTCTGGCCGAAAGCGGCCGTTCCGCTAAAGGCCAACCTCTCTCCTCGGTAGCTGCGATGACAGCCCTCAGATCAACACTCATGCCAGAAGCTGCTCCAAGAACCACGCCGCGGCGTCTCAACCTCTCTGAGAGTGCTCGCGCCATCCGGACGCTGGTCGTACCCCCCTCTCCCTTAAGAGCCTTCTCCAGAGCGAGCAGGTGTGCCGTCCGAGTCTGGTCAGAGATCAGCGCCGTGACAAGGGACGGCCAGAGCAATGGGAAGAGGGACTCTGCAATCCGACCTCAAGGAGTGCTTCGTCAGATTCGGACGGTGCCATGATATGCGCGCTCTCTTGCACTGGACATAGCGCAGACGAGTAAAACCAACGCAGAGCAGTGCTGCATAGCGACAGAATGCCCATGCTGAAGGGCTGTCACGGCAGCAGGTGGTTGACTTCACCGGGACCGATGCCGAGTCTGCAACAAGATCTTCATCGGATCGAATCTGGAGCGTCATTCTGTCTCCGCTTCATCAGGAGACATTAGGGAGCAGACTCAATGAGCCTCGTGCGACGCGAAGTGGTAGGAGGACTGCTTGCTGCAGCCCTTTCAGCGCCAGCCCTAGCTCAGGGAGGTTTTCCCTCCCGGACGATCCGCATCGTCGTGCCGCGCGCCGCTGGCGGCGGCACTGATGTATTGGTTAGGCAACTAGCGCCAATTGTAAGCGAGAGGCTCGGCCAGACCGTCGTCATCGAGAATCGCACCGACATGGCAACGGTTGTCGGTACACAGCTCGTAGCCAGGGCAGAACCTGATGGGCATACCATCCTGGCGGCGGACAATGCCTTTTACTTCAATCCGGCCATCCAAAAGCAGCTGCCCTATGACACGCTCAAGGACTTTGCCGGCGTCACCATGCTCGCGGAATCGCCAGTCATCTTGATGGCAGGTCCGCGGGCCACCACTAAGACGCTGCCGGACCTGATCATGGCGGCCAAGCGCGATCCGGGCGGGATAGCCTATGGCTCCGGCGGGATCGGCGCCTCCACGCATTTTGCAGGCGTACTGTTCTGCCTGCGCGCGGGCATTGAGATGACGCATGTCCCCTATCGCTCCACCGGGCCGCTCATGTCCGGGTTGCTGGCGGGCGATGTTGGGGTGATGTTTAATGGGCCGCGTGCCCTTCTGGACAACGAACAACTCATCGGCCTGGCCACGACGGCGCGCGATCCTTCTCTGCCGAATGTGAAGACCTTCGAGGAGCAGGGGGTGCCGGGCGTAGACGTGTCCAGCGTCTGGGGCATCCACGTGCCGGCGGCAACGCCCATGCCAGCCCGAAAGAGGATCCGGGACGCGTTCGCCGCGGCGCTCAATGACTCCTCAGTAGGGCCCGCGTTGCGAAACAGGGGCGTCTACCCCATCGCAAGTGAACCCGATGCGCACCAGGCGGCCACCGCACAGATGGTGGATCAGTGGATCACCATCTCCAGGACAGTGGACCTGAACAAATAGGGGCGGCCCCTTGGCCGCCCCTCATCCAGTCAGAACGTCTTGATGCGGCGCCAGCGGCGCGGCAGCGGTGGAGGAAAAGCCACGCCGCTGCTGCTGACGCCAAGATTGACCATCATCTTCGCCATCTCGATCGCGGCGCGGTAGCCCTCCAATACGGGGACGTCCCAGCCCATCTCCCTCAGGCGCTTCTGCAAGGGGTCCTGAAGCCAGTAGCAGCCGGAGCAGCCCAGGATGATACTCTCCGCCCCATCTTCCTCAACGCAGGCGATGGCCTGCTGCACAGCCTCCTCGAGCATGGCGGAAGGCTCACCCCTTGCGAAGCCGCGGCGCTCCTCTAGCGTCGAGCGGCCATAGTCGAAGGGCTTACGCGGCAGGGGATAGTCCACGACTCGAAGTGACGCGCAGCGATCCGCAAAGCCATACAGGCGGATCAGATCCACCATCTTAACACTCTGACCTTCCGAGATGTCGAGCACGCTGAAGCGGGCGCCGAGCATGCAGGCGATATGCATCTGGGCGAAGGCGTTGGCTGTCACCGCTACACCATAGGGATGCGCGATCTCACGCGCCTCCCAGAAGCCGGGATCGACACCCCCCAGAAGAATGATGCCATTGTACCGGCCGCTCTCGCACGCCTCGCGCACCACGGGCAGTCGGTTGGTTCCGACGATCGCTAGCTCCTCACGTGTCTCGGGATAGCCGTCACCGTCGCCATGCGTCGCCATAGGCCCTGGATGAAAATCCCACTCTACGTCCTCAAGCAGGGGGGCTAGGTGCTGATAGTTCATCAGCATGGCTTCCTTGGGTGCACGGTCGTTCATGCCGAATCGCTCATGAACGTGCTCGGGCAGCGTAAAATGCCGGACCATGAGGAAGCGGAACTTTGAGGTCGTGGTGGCTGTCATTCCTGACGTCTCCATGCAGTTGCCCAGAGTGATAGACAACTGACCAGTGCTGGCAAGCAGCACCCGCGAACCGGCACTCAAGCAAGCAGCCCAAACTCACGCAGAACCCGCGTCACCTCCTCGCGCTCGGCCTCAGTTGCTGGCGCGACACCCGGACGTGTCGACCCCGCCCTCATGCCCAGGCAGTCAGCCACATGCTTGAAGAGGCCAACATGGTGAAAGCCCTGGGCGAAGTAGCGGCTCTGCAAGCGGTCCGCGATGGCCATGATGCGGCGCGCATGGGCGGCCGCGTCCATGATATCGCCATCCCGGATGGCTTCGACGAAGCGGCCACAGTGCGGGTGCTCCGCCGTTTGGCAGAGGATCGGGCGTGACGAGCCGATCAGGAAGTGCGGCGCGCGTTCTGGAAAGGCCATCTGGCCGAACAGATGGTATTCCTCTAGGGAGGTCGCGACGGAGATCTCTGACCCGACCCGCTCCAGCATGGCGCCGTATTGCGCGAGGTTGAACGTAGTGTTCTGCACGGCACAGACGGGCTTGCATCCGAGCAGCGCCTCCACCTGCAGCGGCGCCAGGTAATAGCCCAGCTCCGGCAGGGTGGTGCTGTAGAGGATGAGGCCGATCCCGATGCGCCCGGCCACATATTCGTAGTACCGCCGCACGCTCTCCGCCGAGCGGGGGCCGTAGAACGGGGGCCAGGCCATCACGAGGTCGGCGCCGGCCGCCGCAGCGTGCTGAGCGAAATCAACGGCCTTGTCAGCGGATGGGTCGGAGCAGCCCACGACTACCGGCGCCCTCCCCGCCACCTTCTCCAGCACGATCTCGACCAGGCGCTTCCGCTCGCCATCGGTCAGGGTCCAAAATTCCTGGTGCAAGGCGTTCACGGACAGCCCGCCCACGCCGGGCAGGCTAAGGGTCCGGTTGACGTTGTGGCGTAATCCGGCCTCGTCGATCGAACCATCCTCGCGGAAGGGCGTGTAGAGCACGGCCAGGTAGCCGCGGAGCGTTTCCCGTACCCAGTCACGTGCATCCCCGAGTGCGTATTTCATGCCATGCCTCTTTCCGCGGCTCCCGCATCGTGGCGACTGTGATAGCGTGCGGCAACGCGAACGGACCCCGGAGAACTTCCTTGATCGGTGCACCGCCTTCCGTCGAGCAGGCTCCCGTCCTCGTTGTCGGCGCCGGTGCCGTCGGCGCCTATATTGCGGGGCATCTTGCGGCTGCCGGAGAGGCAGTTTCCGTTCTCGAACCGTGGGAGCCGAACCGCCGTGCCATCCGCGAGCGAGGACTGCGCATCGAGGAACCCTCCGGCCATCTGAACGTCGCCCTCGACATGATCGATTTGCCCGAGGAGATTCCGCGCCTCACGCCGCGCCTGATTATTCTCTGCACGAAGCTGGCCGACGCGCCCGCAGTCGTGGACCGCCTCGAAGCCGTTTATCGCGGCCCCTATCTCGTTACGCTCAACGCCCTCGCTGACCTCGAGATGGCGGAACGGCTGGGGAGCGCGCGGGTGATTGGCTGCATCGTCACGGGGCTCTTCGCCAACCTCGTGGAGCCCGGCGTGATGCGGCGGCATCGCCAGCGCCTGCAGGGCGGCGCGGCGACCTTCCGGCTGGGCGAGATCTCCGGCCCGGCCACGCCGCGCATCCATGCGCTCGTCCGGCTGCTCGGCCAGATCGATGGTGCGGAGGCGCTGGACGACCTGCCGGCCGCGCGATGGGGAAAGATGGTGTTCAACTGCATGACCTCGCCACTCTCGGCGCTGCATGGACGGCCGACCCGGGACCTTTTCCTCGATCCGGCGCTGCGCGCGGAGATGACGGAGGCGGCTTTCGAGGTGGTCGTCACCGCGGACGCGGCCGGTGTCGCGCCTGATCCGATCTGTGGGATGCCCGGAGCCACCTGGGTGGCGGCCGCGCGGGGCGACGCGGCGGCGCGGGCCACTCTGGAAGCGGGGCTGATTCGCTACGGCGAGGCGTTGAGCCCCTCGGCCGTCAGCGGCATGGCCCAGGACCTCGCCCGCGGCCGGCGGACCGAGGCCCATCTGATCAACGGGGCGGCAGTGGCGCAGGCACGGCGCCTCGGGCTTTCCGCCCCGGTCAACGAACGACTGGTTGCAGCGCTGGACGCGGCGGTCACCGCCGTGGCCTAGCCCTCCGACGCGCCGCTGGTCAGCCTGCCTGCCGGGTGAGGAAGGCGAGGACATCGCGCGCGCATCGCTCCGGTACGGCATCGCCGAGGTTGTGCGGCATTCCCTCATAGGTCAGCAGTTCCGCCCGTGGGATCAGGTCCCGCATTACCTCGTACTGGTTGTGCGACCCGATCGGCTCCAGCCCGGGGGCCACGATCAGCGTCGGGCAGGCGATGCGCTGGAGATCTTCCGTCCAGTCGCGGCTGGCCATATGGGTGACGAAGCGGCTGATCCAGCGCGGGTCGTTGCCGCCGGTCTGGCGGCAGAACCAGTCCACCAAGCCGGGATCTGTTCCGTCGGGAAAACGGTCTGCCACCGTGGCGCGCACGAAGTTCTCCAGTCCCATGCGCGCGATCTCGGCCGGCCAGAAGCCTGCCTTGCTGTTCCGCAGTCCAGGGGTGGAGGCGAAGAGCGAAAGCGTGGTGATCCGCTGCGGGTCCTCGATTGCCAGCCGCTGCCCGACATAGCCTCCCGCCGAATTGCCGACGAGGTGGACGCGGGGCACGCCAAGACCGTCCAGCAACTCCCGCACGTCGTCGCATAGACGCTCGACCGTGATGGGGCGGGTTTCGTCCGGGACCTCGGAAGCGCCGTGGCCGCGCAGATCCATCGAGATCACCGGGAACTCGCGGGCCAGGATAGGAATCCACGCGTACCAGCGGCGATAGGCGCCCATGGCGGGGTGCAGCAGGAGGATCGGCTCGCGGCGTGGGCGCCAGGGATCGGTGAAGTCATCCAGGCGCCAAGCCAGGCGGATTCCGTCGCTGGTCGCGTGAAAGGCCATGGTGGGGGTGAGCGGCGTGGCCCCGGCGGACGCCATGGTTTCGGGCGGATGGCTCATGGTCAGCTCTTCGGGTAGCCAAACTTGTCGCGGTGAAAGGAGAGGATGTCGGCCACGCAGCGATCCGGCATCATGTCCGCGATGTTGTGCGGCATGTGCTCGTAGGCGAGCATCCGAACATCCGGGATGCGCTGCGCCATGGTATCATAGAGCGCGGCCGCGCCGACCGTCTCCGCTCCGGGCAGGATCACGAGGCTGGGGCAGCGGATGCGGTGAAGCTGGTCGCTCCAGTCCTGTGTCGCGGCATAGCCGATGAAGCGCACGACGAAGTCTGGGTCGTTCTCCTCCGTCTGGTCAAGGAACCAGTCAACCATGCCAGGATCGGTGGTGGCGAGGTCGAAGCGCATGGCGATGGTGTCTGCCAGGAAAGGGCGCAGCCCCTCGGCCTTGATGCGGGGCAGCCATTTCAGGGCTTCGGGGCTGAGACCGGGGGTAGAGCCGACCACGGCCATGCTCAGCACCTTTTCCGGCTCACGCATGGCGAGGTTCTGGGCCACGTAGCCGCCGGCGGAATTGGCGGTCAGATGTGCCTTCTCCACTCCCAGCCGGGCCATCAGCTCCAGCACGTCGTCAACCAGCCGGTCCATGGTCAGTGGCACGGAGGGGGCCGGAACGCTGGACCGGCCATGACCCCGCAGGTCCATCCGGATGAGCCGGAAGTGCCGCGCCAGCCCGGGCACCCAGGAATAAAAGCGCTCTGAATTGCCCATGGCAGAGTGCAGCAGGAACATCACGGGGGCGTCCCGCCAGGGATCCGTGAAGTCGTCTATGTAGTAGGCGATCGTCTCGCCGTCGCTCGCGGTGAAGCTGGCTGCCTCGGTCACGGCTCTCTCCCCAGGTCCTGTCAATCTTGCATCGGGATCTTCGCGATGCGGACGATCTCATCGAAACGGCTGCGATCGGAGCGGATCAGGGCGGTGAACTCAGCCGGCCCCAGCTTCCCGGGCATTACCCCCAGCGTTGCGAAGCGCGCCGCGAAGGCGGGTGCATCCAGAATGGGGCGCATGGCCGCCGCCACCTTCTCCACGATCTCGGCGGGAAGACCCGCTGGGCCGACCATTCCCCACCAGGCATCCATGTGGAAGCCGGGATAGCCGCACTGGGCCACTGTGGGCACGTCCGGCGTGAGGGCAAGGCGCTCGCTGCCCGAGACGGCGAGGGCGCGCAGCGTCCCGGCCTTGATGTGCGGATAGGAGGCCGCGACGGAGACGAAGGAGACGGGCACGCGCCCGGTGGTCAGATCCGCCATCAGGTCGGCATCGCCCTTGTAGGGCACGTGCTCTAGCTCGACCCCCGCGACGGCCATGAAGAGGCTCATCGTCAGGTGCGGGCCGGCGCCAACGCCGGAGGAAGCATAGCTCAGAGCGCCGGGCTTCGCCTTGGCGATGGCCACCAGCTCCTGCACGTCCTTCGCTGGCAAGGAGGGATGCACCGCAAGAAAGTAGGGGGAGCGGGCACCGAGCGCGATCGGCGTGAAGTCGCGCAGGGGATCGAAGCCCAGGGTGCGGCGGATGCTGGGCGCCAGCACCTGCGAGCTGGAGATCATGTAGAGCGTGTAGCCGTCCGCGGCGGTGCGTGCCACGGCCTCCGCGGCGATCGAGCCGGCGGCCCCCGCCCGGTTCTCGACGACGAAGCTCTGCCCGAAGACCTCGGAGAGCGGCGCCGCAACCGCGCGGGCCACTAGCTCGTTGGCACCGCCCGCCGGATAACCGACGATCACCCGCACGCTGCGGTTGGGCCAGGTCGCGGGCTGCGCCCGACCAGGCTGCGCGAGGAGGACGCCGGATGCTGCGAACAGCGCGCGGCGGGAAACAGCTTCGGGCAAAAGGGGCATGGTGGCCGTTCTCCTTGTCGCTTTCGTGCGTGCGTCTCTGCTTCTTGTCGTATGTGTCGGGCGCGGCGTGGTTAGTAGGCGGATCGCCCTCCATCGGCCGGAATGGTCGCCCCCGTGATCATCCGCGCCGCGTCGGAGGCGAGGAACACGGCTGTGGCCGCGATGTGCTCGGGGTCGCCGACCCAGAAGGGATATTCGCGCAGCCGCGCCGCTGGATTCTGCGGATCGCGTCCCTCATCAGCGGGGTCCAGCGATCCCCAGTCGCGCAGGATGCGCGCGGTCTGCACCCGGCCGGAGGCGATGGCGTTCACCCGCACCCCCTGCTTCGCGTAATACCCGGCCAGCGCGCGCGTGAGGGAGAGGATGGCCCCCTTTGCAGCGCCGTAGACGTGGAAGGGGCTG
This sequence comes from Roseomonas xinghualingensis, assembly GCF_025791835.1. GTDB lineage: Bacteria > Pseudomonadota > Alphaproteobacteria > Acetobacterales > Acetobacteraceae > Roseomonas > Roseomonas xinghualingensis. Next base: position 6,267 of record NZ_JAOXLP010000044.1, on the reverse strand, counting down.
GCCCCGCGCAAGGCGGCGCCGGAGGACATGTTGATCACGGCTCCGCCGCCCGCGCGGATGATGGCGGGGATGGCGTGGCGGCAGCAGAGGAAGGTGCCGCGCAGGTCTAGGTTGATGGTGCGCTCGAACACCTCCAGCGGCACCTCCGTCACCGGTCCGTCCGCGGGATCGGTGCCGCCCGCCGTGTTGTAGAGCACGTCCAGCCGGCCGAAGCGCGCGAGCGTGCCCGCAACCGCGGCCGCGACGCTCTCATCGGAAGTGACGTCGGTCTGGAGCGCCAGCGCCTCGCCGCCGGATTGCCGCACGCTCTCCGCGACGGACTCCGCGCTGTCTATCAGGCGGTCCGCCACCGCGACGGCGGCGCCGGCCGCGGCGAAGGCGCGGGCAGCCGCGCTGCCGATACCGCCCCCGCCACCGGAGATGAGGACGACCTTGCCGGACAAGTTGGAAAGATCAGGCGTGGTCATTGCCTCAGCCCGCCCGCGCACCGGATTGCCGAACGATTGGTCCCCATGTCTCTAGCTCGCGCCGGAAGCGGGCACCGAACGCGGCGGGGGTGGTGCCGGCGGGCACGAAGCCCAGGTCGATGGCCTTGGCCCGGATCTCCGGCAGGGCGAGCACGGCAGCAACCTCGCGCGCCAACCGCTCGCCGATGGCCGGGGGCGTGGCCGCCGGGACCCACAAGCCCCAGATCGTCTCGGCACTCATTTCGGGCAACCCGGCCTCTGCGAAGGTCGGCACATCCGGCAGGGCTGGGGATCGCTGGTTGCCGGTGACGGCGATCGCGCGGAGCTGACCTCCCTCGATGTATTGCCGCGTGGAGCTGATGCCCGCGAACATGATCTGCGTCTGCCCGCCCAGCACCGCGGTGACGCCCGGACCCGTGCCGCTATAGGGCACGTGCACGATGTCCACCTTCCCGACCGAGCGGAGCATCTCGCCCGCCAAGTGCGTGGAGGCGCCGTTACCGCCGGAGGCGAAGTTCACTTGGCCCGGATGGGCGCGCGCATAGTCCAGCAGCTCCTTCACCGTCTTGGGCGGGAAGGAGGGATGCGCCACCAGGATCACCGGCGCGGTGGCGAGCAGCGACACGGGCTGGAGGTCGCGCTCCGTGTCGAAGGGGAGGCGCGCGTAGAGGAAGGGGTTCACCGCGACCGCACTGTCGATCATCAGCAGCGTGTGGCCATCCGCAGGCGCCTGGGCGACGAGGTTCGTGCCGATCGTGCTGCCGCCGCCCGGCCGGTTCTCGATGAGCACAGGCTGGCCCAGCCGCTCCTGCAGCCCCGGCTGCAGCAGCCGCATCATGATGTCAGTGCCACCGCCCGGCGGCACGGGCACGATGACCCGGATCGGCTTGGTGGGATAGGCCTGCCCCCGGGCCGCGCCCGGCAGCGCGGCCGCAAGTGGCGAGAGGAGAAGGAGGCGTCGGCGCATGGGAGTCCTCTTGGGGTCGAACCACGGGGTAAGGGGCTTCCTCGGTGCGGGGGCTCTCGCGCCCCCGCGTGGTGAGCGTGCCGCTAGGCAGCGGCGCGCGCGCGGAACTCCTTCTGAATCTCGTCCAGCGTCAGGAACTCGGCGCCCATCTTACCGAGCGCATCGATCAGCTTCTCCAGCATCAGCATCCGGTGCCCGCGGCCGATAACGTAGGGATGAAAGGTAAAGACGAGCATTCCCCACTCGGTGGTGCGGCGCATGTACTCGAAGTCCGCCAGCCAGTTCTCCAGCACCGCATTGGCATTCGCCAGGCCCGGCATGAGCGTGGTCGGCAGGCGGAAGAACTCGAAGTGCGGATGGTCATCGAGCGACCAGCTGATCGGGATCTCCACTAGGTCGGTCGTCTCGCCGAAGATCAGCGGCGCATCCGCGGCCACCTTGTCCCCGCGCCGCGCGAAATAGGGCTCGCAGTCATGCCCCATCATGCTGCTGTCATACCGGCAGCCATGCTGCAGGGCGAGGTCGAGCGTCCGGTCGCTGATGTCCCACGATGGGGAGCGGTAGCCGACCGGCCCCTTGCCGGTCAGGCGGCGGATGCTCTCCACCGCGCGCGCGAACTCCTCCGCCTCGCGGTCCGCGGGAAGGTCGGCAGGCGGCACGTGGCTCCAGCCGTGATGGCCGATCTCGTGCCCGCCGGCGATCACGCGCTCACAGGCCGCGGGATAGGTCTCGATCACCACACCCGGCACGTACCAGCTGGACTTGATGCCACGGCTGGCCAGCAGGTCGAGGATGCGTCCGGCGCCGATGACGCCGAATTCGCCGCGGGAGATCGGCGTCGGCGTGGTCATCCCGCGCGAGGCGAAGCCGGACCAGGTGTCGAAGTCGAACGAGAGGCAGGCAATGTGGCGCGGCATGATCAGCTCCCCTGCGGCGCGCTCTGCTTGCGCTGCCATTCTAGCTCGATTGCAAGGACCTCCGGCGGCTCCAGTTCCACCCCGAGGGCGAGGATCGAGGTGCCGAGCGCCAGGTAATAGGCAGCGATCAGGGTGATGTCGGTCACCTGCCGCGGGCTGAAGTGCGCGAGCAGCGGACCGGCGACCTCAGCCCCGGTACCCCGCCCGGCCAGGAAGGAGAGGACATAGGCGCAGAGGGCGCGATCGGGTTCCGGCAGCGTCTCCGGCACCCGGCCGGCCGCGATGTCGTCGATCTGCGCCTGCGTGATCCCAGCCTGGAGCCCGAGCGGCACGTGATGCCCCCAGGCATAAGGAACGCTCCGCCCGACCAGCAGGATTACCAGCTCGCGCTGCAGCTCGGTCAGCGCCGTGCCATAGCGACTGTAATGCCCCACAGCGGAGAAAACGCCGAGCCCCTCCGGCGCATGGGCAAAGGACTTCATGGCGTTGGACACCCAGCCCCGACTCGCCGCCACGCGGTCGAACATGGCGGCAAGGGCGCTACTGGAGGAGGGATCGGCGGGGGGAAGAAGCAAAAGGAGGGTTCCTGCCAATGTTTAAAACTAATATATTAGTTTCAGCATGACCTCAGATCGTTCCCGCCACAAGCCTCTTTCCGCGCGCAAGGCTCCGCCTGGTGCGGCCGCCATTCATTTTCCCAGCCGCCAGGATGTAATCGCCGCGGCTCTTCGTGAACGCATTCTGCGTGGCGAACTGGGCGGCGGAAGCCGCCTCGACATCGACGAGATTGCGGCGGCGCATGGCGTGAGCCGAACCCCCGTGCGGGACGCGCTGAAGCAACTCGAGAGTGAAGGGTTGGTGCAGGTCTTTCCCTATCGGGGAGTGGAGGTGACGACGCTGACCCAGGCGGACCTGGAGGAGCTCTTCAGCATCCGCATCGCGCTCGAACAGCTCTGCATCGCCCGCGCCATAGAGCACCTAAAGCCACAGCATCTAGAGGCCATGCGGCGGACGCTGCGCCGGATGGATCGACTGAAGAAGCGCGACGAAAGCTGGACTAACCTCAACCTAGAGTTTCACAACGCTATCTATGACGCCGCAGGCTGGCCTCGCCTGGCGGAGATGCTCCGCGCTCAACGCGTCAACATTGAGCGATACGTCCGTGCCCGTGCCGACGACCTCGGCACGCAACGCCAGCAAAGCCAGCACTGGACCCTGCTGGAAGCCATGGAGAAAGGAGACCGCGCCACCGCCCTGGCCACCATCCACTCCCACTACATGGACACGGTCACGGCGATGAGCCTGCCCAGTGGTGGGGCTGGCTGAGCGTGCTGCCCTGGGTCGCCGCGCTGGGCTCGACGTTGCTGATGCAGTCCGTCGCCTCATTCCTGACTCAGAGCATGCCCGTGATCGCGCCCCTGGTCACGGCGAGTGCCGGCCTCGCGCCAGAGGCGGTGGGGCATCTCTCGGCCCTGGTCGCAGCGGGCACGGTCCTGTTCCTTCTTCTGGGCGGGCCCTTGCTGGAACGATGGGGGCCAATCCGCACCCTGCAATGGGGGGCGGCTACTGCGGCGATGGGCATGCTGCTACTTGGGCTGGGCAGCACGCCGGCGCTGGTCGCCGCCTCCCTCCTGCTCGGTATTGGCTACGGCCCTTCCCCGCCCGCCGGCAGCCGCATCCTCGCGGCCACAGCGCCGCCAGGGCACCGCACCCTCATCTTCTCCGTCAAGCAGGCGGGTGCGCCACTCGGTGGCGCCTTCGCAGGCCTGGTCACTGCCCCGGTAGCCCATGCCTTCGGCTGGATAGTAGGCATCCTTGTCACCGTCGCCGTCGCGCTCCTCGCCGCACTGGCCATCCAGCCACTCAAGGATTCACTGGATGCGGAACGAAACCCCCACCAACGCATCGGCCTCGGTGCCATCCTCCGGCGCGAGACCTGGGCCGCCCCCATTGCCGCGCTGAGGCTGCACCCCGCCCTGCCACCGCTCACCATCCTCGCTATGTCCTTTGCGGCTGTACAGGGCTGCCTCTTCGCCTTCACCGTTACCTGGCTGAGCCTCTCGCATGACCTTTCCCTCGTACAGGCGGGGACGGCCTTCGCCAGCATGCAGGCGGCAGGGGTCGTCGCGCGCATCCTGCTAGGGTGGCTGGCGGACCGCACCGGACGGCCGGTGCGGAACCTCCTCTTCCAGGCCCTGGCGGCGGCCGCGGTGACGCTGGGCTTCGCCTGGATGCCAACCGACACGCCATTCCTCCTGGTCAACCTGCTGGCGGGCGCAGCAGGCTTCCTGGCAGCAAGCTGGAACGGGATCTATCTCTCGGAGGTCGCGCGCCTAGTGCCGCCGGCGCAGGTCGCCGCAGCCACGGCGGGGTCCACGCTCTTCACCTTTCTAGGCTACCTCGTTGCACCCGCCGGCTTCACGCTGATCGTGGCGCTCTCGGGCAGCTGGGTCCTGCCGCTGACCCTCGTCGCCACGCAGCTCGCCTTCGCCTCAATCCTCGTCTCCGCGCTGCTGCGGAGCCACCGCACAGGGAAGCCCGCCTGATGCCTGCACCACGCCTCATGCTCATCAACGCCTTCAGCCTCGCTCCCGGGGCCTATGCGCTACGTCCCCATAGCGGCACGCGCGAGGACCTTGTCATGGACTATGGCAATGTCGCACCGGCGCTAGCCGGCTTGGAATGGGACGTGCATCCCGGCGCCCCTGCCACCCACGGACAGTGGCCCGTGGAGACAAAGGAGGAGTTCATGATGGTAGGCGCGAACCGCCTGCCCCTAGTGCGGGAAGCCTGCGAGAGCGGCCGTTTCGATGCGGTGGTGCTGCTCGGCGGCGGCGATCCTGGCTACCTGGAAGCGCGGGAGATAGGCCGCCGCTACGGCATCCCTGTGACGAGCTGCGCGCACGCTCAGATGCACATTGCCGTCACCCAGGGATATCGCTTCAGCATTGTCGACATCTCCGAGACGCACAACGCGCAGATGGCGCACCTGGTCGTGCAGTACCGCTTTACCGAGCACTGCGCTTCCATCCGCAATGTCAACTTTCCCCTACCGCGCCCGGCTCACCAGGGCAAACAGTCAATCGCGCAGGAGAAGGCCCAGGCGCTTTCCGGCCAGCCATCAGCGATGTTGGAAGCATCCATTGCCGCTGCAGAAGCGGCCATCGAGGAGGACGGGGCTGAGAGCATCATCCTTGGCTGCTCCGCCAGCTACTGGATGCAACCCCTCCTTCAGCAACGTTTAAAGGAGATGGGCTGGAATATACCCGTCCTAGAAGGTTACCGCTGCGCGATTGAGTTGGCGAAGCTCTTTGTAAGCCTCGGACTGGATGCCAGTGGTATCGCCTTCCCAGCCGACCAACCACGACGCTGGCGCGCGCGGAAGCCCATTTGACACACAATAGATACAACGGAGGAACAATCCATCGTGACTAGTGATGGACTTTCCTAGATAGCAGCAACGGCAATCCCCGTGGAAAAACGCTGCAACCCTCCGCGGCCTACAGCATGCCGGGGCCGTCGACCTTCTGGAACCATCTATCGTACGCATCACCCGCTGAGGGGAGGGCGCCTTTTCAATAGGGCCGCTTGGTTGCAGGCCCAATCAGCCTGTCCACCAACGGATACTCCCGCTGTCTGGACCTTCTACCCCATCCTGCTCCAGAGAATGTTCGAGCCCCGTTGCTACCCCCGCTCCAGTCTTTCTCAGGACAAGTTGTCTCTGGTAGGATTGGGATCGCGCTTCCCTGCGTGTCACGGCTGCATTTTCCGCGTCCAACTTGATACTTCGAAGGCGGAACAAGGAGCGATTTCTCTCTCCGGAGAGCCATTTGTCTCCGAAGCTTGGGACTTGGGTGGTTCAGTCCACAAGCTTTACCGCGTTGTAAGTACAGCGCATTTTCTCTGAACACCCGCC
>NZ_JAOXLP010000043.1 GCF_025791835.1 Roseomonas xinghualingensis | reverse complement strand
GAGATGGCGCCGACCATGCCGAAGCCGCCGAGAAGCTGCGGAAGCTGCTGCGCCAGGGCGGTGACGGCGGACTGTCCGCTCGCCACCTGCACGGCGAAGTCGCCGATCTGGAAGCTGGCGTTCTGAATGCGCGAAGCCAGCCGCGCGGAGCTTGCCGAGGCGTTGTCGTTGGCCGTCGCTATAGAGGCCAAGCGCGCATCGACCGGCGCGGCAGCGTTCGCCATGCCGCTGGATGCGGTGCCAGCGGCCGCGAACGAGGTGGCCAGCGCCTTTGCCCGAGCCTCCGCCTGCTCCGCCTTCGCCCGGAGCGCCTCCAAGGCGCGAGTGGCTGCGTCGGCCTTCGTCCCTCCCGCGGCTAGGTCGTTGGCAAGCGCCTTCTCGGCGTTGGAGAGGTCAGTCTTGGCCTTCTTTGCCCGGTCCGCCGCCTGGGTCAGCGCATCATTGGCGCGCACCCAACTCGCTGCCGAGCGCTCAGACCGTGTGACCCGCTCCTCCGTCGCTTCAACGGCGGTCGCGAGCCCCTGCATCGCCTTAGCGGCAGCATTGGCCCCGGCGGTCATCTGGTCGTCAAAGCGGGAGCGGTAGACGGCCTCAGTGACTTGGCTGACAGTCGCCATCAGTCCGCCTCCTCTCCATATGGAAAAGGCGCCCCGATCCGGGGCGCCTGATTGCCTAGGAAGCGCGCGCTCGGCAACAATCCCTTGTTAAAACCTAGGGAATCGTCATGCGCCGAGTTGCCGCACTTAGCCTGCTTCTGATCTCATCTTGCGCCGCACCGAATGGAGGCGGAGTAACCTACCAATCTCCCGCTCCAAGCCCTCGACCGGTCGCCTTAGCGGGGCCTGACACCGGAAGCCAGACTAGTGCTTCACCAAAAGTAAAGATCGCCGATGACCGGTTCAAACCAGACATCGAGTACACCACCGATAATTTCGACACCGGCAACATTCACTCCGCCATCCGACCTGGCGGGATGATGACTTCTTCTGTGTTATTTGCGACCAAGCCGCGTGCCGGCGGTGCAGTCGATTACCGAGCCCTCGTTTCTGTGGTCCATAGCAGCGGGGCCTGGGCGGTGTTTCCGGAAGTCCGGGATGAGCGAGCGCGGGTTCTTCCCTCCCGCCGCATCATTTCTGATGTGAATTGCACTGGTGGGTGCACTTACACTGAGGTGGTGCGCGTAACGCTGAGCCCCGAGTTGCTCCGCGCATCAGCACGGTCCGGCGATCCTATTCGCTTCAAACTTCTCGGCCGATCTGTGAGCCCGGAGGTTGCAGTGCCAGCCGGATATGCCCGAGCCATCCTAGAAGCAACTGGCGGGCTACAAGAGCCTGCGGGAGGCCGCACTCGAAAGAGCCCCTAACCCCTTACCGAGATCACCAGCGCCGGGCTATCCACTGGCTTCCCAGCCCGGCGCCCATTCTTGAGGGCGTAGAGCCCCGGCCCCCTGCCTTCGTTGTTCGAGCCCGGCGCCTTGATCCGGTAGAGTTGTGTGGCGTCGAGTGTTGGAAACCGCCGCCGCACCGCCACCATGGCGTCCCCGAACATGTCAGGCGGCACGCTGAAGCGCAGGCGCCGTGCCCCGTCGAACTGGACCTGCACGCGGCGCGAATAGGGCTGCGTGTTGTAGATGATGATCTCCTGAGCCCCACCCACCTGCTCCGGGTCGAAGGTTCGCAGGCTGAACGGGCGCCCATCCACTGCCGCCCAGAAGCTGTCCCGGAACTTCCCACCCCGCACCGGGGACCGGGCTCGAAGGAACTCCAAGGCGAAGACCGCTGCCTCCCCCAGCAGGTTGAAGCGATAGACGATCATGCCCTGGGGCTTCACCTGGGCCTCAGGCACGCCTTCTCGCCCGTCCACCAGGGTCCGGTAGTTGTCGGGCGCCCGGCCTGTGCGGATTAACTCCTGGCGCCCCTCGATCGCGGTGCGGGCGAGATGCGCTGACTGCGCGGCCGGCGACAGGTTCTGGTTGACGTAGAGCGTCACTTGCCGCCGGAAGGCCGATCCACTCATGGCGTGGCCGTCTGTCGCTCAGACCACCAGGCCAGGTACTCGGCGTCCATTTCACCGATACAGCGGTCCAGGAAGACCATCTCGTCCCTCCCGATCCCATGATGCTGGCACCAGCGCTGAACGGCTGTCCAAGGTATCCGCCCGGGGCGGGAAGTAAGCCTCATCACACCCATCGGAACGGCAATACCGGTGACGGTGCTTGGCCGCTCATCCCCGAGGCGGTTCCATGCCCGCCAAACCCACTGCAGCCACTCCGGCACCTCCGGGCGCGGCGGTTGGTCCTCCTCGGGCAGGGTGTCGAGGAAGTCCCTATGAGGCCCCCAGTCCAGCGTCAGACGGAGGGCCGTTCGGAGGAAGGGGCGGCATCCTCAAGATCGACTGCCCGACGCTTGCCCACCAGGGAGGCAGCCGCGAAACAGGCCGTGGCAAGCTCGGCATAGTCGGGGTCGCGCAGCATCTGCGTGAACTCGTCGAAGGTCACCTTGCGGCCGTCGTCGTGCTCCAGGTTCCGCACATCGAGCACGACATGCTCGATCAGCAGGTCCAGGTTGATGGCGCGGCGAATGGCGAGCGGCAGCTTGTCCACATTGCCGTTGAAGCCGACCGCAGCGCGCCGCTGACGGGCTGCCTGGGCATCGAAATAGGTGTCGGTCAGGCCACGGGTCTGAATCTCCAGGTCGCCGTACTCTTCGCCTGGCGAAACCCACTCGCCCTCCTTCAGGGCGCGCGAGTTCTGCTTGAACATGGACAGCTTGGCCATGCGGGGTGGTCCTTCATGCGGGGTCACGGGTTGCGGGAGGGATGCCCCCGATGCCGACCCGCGACGGCACCGGGGGCTACACGCGCCAGCGCCGCGGCGCTGACGGCGCGACTACGTGGCCGGAATCCGCTCAATCATCACGGAGCCGTTCGTCGGGTGCGGGTTGCCTTCCAGGTCCACCATGCACATCACGGGCTGGTTGACGCCGCCGGCGGTGATGCGGGGGTTGGTCAGAATGCAGTCCGGGATCGTGAAGCGGTACGCGTTGCCAGCGGCATCCACCGTTCGCCAGGAGAAGGCGCCCGAGGTCTCGGACTTAAAGCGCTGGTAGAGCGTGAAGTCGCGGAAGTAGAACTCAGCTGAGCCGCCGACGGTCAGCAGTCCCATCCGCATACCCTGCGCGGAGGCCGAGCCCAGGGCATAGTCAGCGCCGGCACCGTCATTGGTGATGTTCAGGGTGATGGAGTTGCAGCCGGTTGCGAGCGCCGAGCCATCCAGCATCACGTCCTTCACGCCCGTCACAGGGTCCATCACGCGACCGGTCGGGGCGGCCGTGTAGGCGGCGGTGGAGGCCGAGGCAGTGAAGTTCATCTCCTCCTTCGCCAGCACATTGAAGGAGCCAGAGAGAAACTGGCCCCGCGCCATGGTGAGCGAGGCCGAGGTGAAGAAGCTGCCCGGGTAGCGTAGCGCCAGCGCCGAGCTGAACAGCTTCTCGATGAGGAAGGACTTGAAGATCGTGCCAGGCTTCAGGACGTTGGTCGTCCACTCGCCGCCCATTACACCGGACAGAATGTCGTCGAAGGTGCCATAGCTCAGCGCGAAATTGATGGAGCCGCCCGCCGTCTCCTCCGTGGTCACCGCAGCGGAAGCCTGCCGGTCGCCGCGGATCTCGTTCGGCCGCTGGCGGGTCTTGCTGCCCGACAGGCTCTCACCCGTATACCGGATGCGCTTGAGTTGGGGCGAGGCCGGCAGCACCCCCCAGGCGGTCTCCTGGATGTAGCCGATCTGCGCGAGGCTGGATTCAACTCCTGCCTGATATGCGGTGGTGGCGACCATCGGTCAGCTCCATGAAAAAGGGCGCCCCGAGGGACGCCCTATTGCGTGATGATGAGGCCGATGGCCCCGGGTTCAGGTCGCCTTGCTGGCAGGCTCGGGGGCCTTTGCCTTCTTCGGCTCTGCGACTTCGGCAGTCTGGCCCGCCAGCAGGTGCGGCGAGAAATTCTCAGACAGCGCCTGCTCGTCGATCTTCTTCCCGTCAGAATCCTTGATGACGTAGGTCACCGTCTTCTCGGCCATCGAGGCCTCCTCAGGCTGGAATGGTGAAATCCTGGTAGCTGTAGGGCACGCGCAGCGAGAGGCGGGCCCAATTCCCATCCTCGTCCGCAGGGCCCGAGGGATCGAAGATTGCGCCCCGATACATCACCGGCGCCGGCAGCAGCCCCCGGAAGGCGTTGGCAAGTGCCTTGCGCTGCGCGAGGCCGGCCGCCAGACCGGACCCCGTGGGAATCATCAGGTGCAGGTGGACCATACCGGTCTCCTCCCACACACCCTCGCGGCCGATCTCCAGCGGCTCTGAGAGGTCCCCACTGATCTCCACCGCGATCCAGTGCAAGGGGGCGCCGGAAGCCGGATCGTAGGGCTGCGGCTCAGGGAAGGCCTCGTTCGGCCAGGCCACAGGCAGGCCCAGGGCGTCGGCAGCCGCCTTGATGCGGGCGCGGGCGTCGGTCCATACGTCAGGGCTGCTCATCCGCGCACCCAGATCGAGTGCCCGATGAGGGCAGCTCCCTCATAGACCGGCCGCGCGCCCTGAACCGTCAGCTGCCGCCCGTCCAGTACCAGTAGGTGCCCCGTGGTTGGCGCACCAAAGTCAGCCTCAACAAGCTCATCGTTCAGGATCTCGACCTGCTGGTCACCCTGCTGGATGGCGCCCTCGATCTCGCCCGGGCGGTAGAGGCGCGGGAAGCCGATCAGATCCACCGTCTTCTGCGGCGCGCCATTCGAGGCGCGGCGGATCAGGCTCATGGCGCGCCCCCGGCTCCGGATCAGCCGTCGCCGGCTTTCAAGCATCTGTCCCATCAGGACACCGAATAGACGCGGTAGGGGGCAAGCAGCGCGGCAGCCTGGGGCGGCAGGGCGCCCATGTCGGCGGTCGCGATGTAGCTGGCGGAGCCCACGCCGTCCGTGCTCTCGGAGCGGAGCATGGGGTCGCGGCCGACTGAGGCGATGTACGCCCCAACCAGGATAAGGCAGGCCTGCTCCACGTCGGCCGGCAGGCGGTCAGCGGGAGCGGCCGTGGCGTAGGCAGGATCCTCCGGCACGATCCAGCCGGTGGTGTAGGTCACGGCCGCACCGCGCCCTCGCCATCCCACGATGTAGCTCCGCTGGAGATGGTACAGCAGGCCCGAGGAGCGGTCGCACTCCAGGTCGGCGGGCGCGACGGCCGCTCCGTCCAGAAGCACGGACACGTTGCCCACAATCGGCGAGCGCGAGAGGATGATGGGGCCTGAACCCAGGCTCCTGACCGTCTCCGTCACGGTCTCCCGCGCGAAGGAGCGGCCGCAGTAGCCCACGATGGCCGCCGAGGCCGCGTCGATGAAGCCCTTCAGGTAGGGCGCCACCGCCACCTCCACCGGCAGAGCCAGCCGCTCATGCGCCCGGGTCTCGGACGTAAGCCGGGCGCTGACGGCGGGGGTGACGATGGTGATCATGCGCGCGTCAGTAGGACGGGTCGTTGAAGTCGATGCGCGAACTCTCGGGCGGCAGCCCCTCGCGGGGCTTGCTGTCCACCGCGGGGTGATCCATCGGGAGTTCCTCCACAATGCGCGGCTCGACCGTGGCGCCGCTCGTCGCCGTGGTCGTGGTGGCCTCAGCCTGACCAAGATCGGCCGGCTTCGTTTCCTCAGCCGGCTTCGTGGCCTCGGTCGTCTTGGTCGTGGCAGCCATTTCGCTGGCCCTTTTCTCAGATGTGAGAGGGAGGCAGCCGGCCGGAGCCGGCTACCAGATTAGGCGGCAACCTTGAGGAAGCGCATCGGCTCCGGGTTCTTCACGCCGCCGCCCACCCGCTTGGTGGTGTAGAAGCCCACATAGGGCTTGTTGGTCAGGTCATCGCGCTTCACGCGGATGCCGATCCGGTCGATCACCACGTAGGTGGCCGCCATGTCGCCATAGGCGGCGACGATGTTCCCGGCCGCCACGTTCTGCAGATCCGGCAGGTCCACCACCGGCGCGCCCGCCATTCGAGCCGGTTCCCCCTCGGTGAAGGCGGGCTGCCAGAGGTAGTTGCTCTGGCCGTCCTTCAGCTTCCGGGCGGCAGACAGGGCGCTGCGGTTGATGAAGAGGCGGGCATTGCCGCTAAACTCGGCCGGCAGGTCATAGATCAGGTTGATGAACCCGTCCGCCGTCAGCGCGGCCGCTGCGCCGCTATTCACCACTGGGATCGCGCCCCAGGGGTGCCGCGCTGCATTCGTGCCGCCGGTAGCATAGGTCAGCAGGCCGAAGGGCTTGTTCACGCCATCGCCGTTTGCGAAGGCGATGCCCTCCTGCCGCGCGAACTCGGTTTCCACCTCGTCCGCAAGCCAAGCCTCGATGTTCAGCAGGGCGTCGTCCAGCAGGTCCTGCGTGGCGAAGGGGAAGGCGTAGATTTGGCCGGTCTTGAACTCCAGCGGCGCGAGCTGCGGCGTGGAGGTGGCCGGCCGGGCCGCCGTCTCACCAACCCAGCCGGAGCCGACCGCGCGGTCGTTGTAGAGGTGGGTGTAGCCCTGCCCGGTGATGGACTTCACCGAGGCATACTGCCGGATCGGGGAAACCTTCTTCAGCTTCGCCGTGACCTCGCGGTCCCACTCCACCGGCGCCGCGTAGCCACCGTCGGCGGGCGCGCCGACCGACATGGCAGCACGAATGCCAGTGCGCTGACCGGCGCGCAGGGCGCGCTCCTTGTCGCTGTCGCCGGTCTTGAACCAGTCCCGGAAGTCGGAGGCATAGGCGCGGTCCTCCGCCGACATGGCTGGGCCGCCCTCGCCGCCGGCACCCGCTGCGCCCGCGGCGATGCGGGCGTTGGCTTCGTCCAGAGCGGACTGCAGCTTGCCGACCTCGGCATTGATGCGCTCGACCTTCTCGTCGAGCACGATGTCAGCCTTCGCCTTCAGGCGGGTGTCATTCTCGGCCTTGAAGGCTTCGAACGCGCTCTTCAGCTCGGCCAGGATCTTGCCGGGCTCACCAGTCGCGTCCGCACGGGGACGACCGGCCACGGCGCGCGGCCGGGACGCCAGTGCCAAGGCAAGCGCGGAGGACGCCGCCAGGCTGGCGGCTCGGTTGATGTGCGTCATGGGGTCTCTCAGGAACGGAGGAAGGAAGAAAGGTCAGCGGCAGCGCCAACCCAGCTCAGGTCCCCAGCGTCCGGCTTGGGGGTGTCGAGGGCAGCGTCCGGCTTGCCCTTGATCTTGTTCAGCAGCGCCCGGGCTTCGGTGCGCGGCATCTTGCCGCACAGGGCGATTTCGGCCCGCAGCAGGTCGCTCTTGGCACGCCCATCGGCGCGGGCCTCGGGGCTCTCGGTCATGGCGTCGGCGGAGAGCACCGCATCGGCGAAGCCCAGATCCACGGCCTGAGAGCCGGAGAAGTAGGTGCCGTCGCCACCACCGGCGGCCATCCACTCCTCGACCTTGGCCCGGTCCTGGCCGGAGCGCGCCGCGTAGACGTCCGCCATGGCCTTGTCGAAGGGCTCCAGCCACTCAGCCGTCTCCTTCATGTCGAAGCGGTTGCCAACGGCCATGACCCAGCAGTTGTGGATCATCAGGAAGGAGGCGGCACCAATCTGGATCTCGTCGCCGGCCATCGCAACGATGGACGCGGCCGATGCGGCCAGACCAAGCACCTTCACCGTGACCTTGGCAGGGTGCTCCCGGAGCATGTTGTAAATGGCGATGCCCTCGAACATGTCCCCGCCGGGGCTGTTCAGATGGACTTCCACGTCCCGCTCGCCAATGGAGCGAAGCGCCGCGGCCACGCGCTTGGCTGTGACGCCACCGCCGGACCAGAAGTCCTCGCCGATCACGTCGTACATGGTGATGACGTTGTTGCCGCTCTCGCCGGCCGCCCGGATGCCCGGATTCCAATGATCCAGGGCATGGGGCTGGGTCGGGGCCGCCACCTCGCCCGGCCGGCGGGCATCGATGCGCCCAGGGCGCGCCTTGGCGAAGACCCGCAGATCACGTCGCGTCATCACCGCCTCCTTGCCCAGGCATGCTGGCCGTCTGCGTCATGGGGTTGCTCAGCTTGTCGGCCTCTGGGTCCGGGTCACGCCCGAGGCCAACCACATCGCGAACTTCGTTCTGCTTCATCCAAGGCCGATGACCGCCAGCGCCGAGAGCTTTTGCGTAGTACTCGGCCTGATCCTTCATGGAGCCGCGGAGGAGTTCACGCTCATCAAAGTCCACGATCATGCCCGCCCGGCGCTCGTCGAGCGTCAGGCAGGCCCGGCCGATGGCCTCCTCCCAAGCCTTGAACCAGGTCTGCAGGCCGAAGCGCACAAACAGGATGCCGAGCTGCTCGATACCCGAGCCCCAGCTTGTATCGTCCATCATCAGGAGCGGCCGCGGCACTCCGAAGGCCCGCGCCACTTCCTCGATCTGCAGCCTCCGCTGCTCGACGTGCTGCGAATTCTGGCCAGTGCTCGGAAAGGCGTCGAGCTTCATGCCCTCTTCGGTCACCAGCCACCGATGGGCGTTCTCGGCGCCTGTCTTGGCGTCGAGACCGGCCTTCAGGCGGGCAATCGCGGGCTCACTCAGCTTGGAAGGGTGGCTCAGCACTCCGCCCGCCAGAAGTCCATTCCTGAAAAGACGGGCCGCCGCTTTCTCAGCCTGCAGCGCCAATCCAATCGCTTCCCGGGCCACCTTCGCCCGCGACACGCCCGCAATTCCATTCCGCGTCAGGCCGCGCAGATGGAGGATGTCCGCCTGCTGGTAGTCGATCGAACCGCCCTTCGGGCGCTGGTAGGTATAGGTGATCGACCAGTCATCGTTCTGGCGCCAGCACACGCGGTTGCTATCCAACGGGATCAGCCGGAACACCCGCCCTCGGGACCGAACCACCAGCGCATAGGCGTCGCCGTCGATCAGGGCATTGCCCTGCATCTGCGCCTTGAAGTCGAAGGGTGACTGGAAGTTGTTGGGTTCGAGCAGCAGCAGGTCATGGAGCGGATGCCCCTTTGCCTGCTCTAGGCGCCCGTCAGCAGTCTGGCGATATAGATACAGCGGCAGTGAGCCGATGGTGGACGAGATAAGATCCACGCAGCGGAACACCGCAAGGTTCTTGAGCGCCGTCTCCGGCGTCACGGTCACGCCCGAGGCAGTCTCTGCCCCTGAGCGCATGAATTCCACCAGCCGCGGATCGTCCAGCGACCAGCCCCAGAAGGTCTCGGCATCGGCCGCCGGTTCGCTTGCCGCACGCTCCTGCGGCGGCCGGCGGAAGATGTCGAAGATGCTCATCCGCCTCCCTCACACCAGCAACATGCCGCGTTCCTCGTAGACCGAAGGCCCCTTGGCCTCTGGATTCCGGCTCATCAGCGCAATCGCGTTGAAGGCCGCCGTCAGCACGTCGATCTTCGCGGACCCCGCCGCTGACTTATCGATCGCGATCGCATTGCCGCGGGCCTCAACCTTCGCGTTGCCCACATTCCAGGCCAGGATCGGCTGCCCGCCGTGCCTAAGCGACCTGTTCGCCAGCTTCCGCTCAGCCGTCTTGATGGCTCCGGAGAGGCGCCAGCCCTGCGGCACGCCGACAACCCGGTCATTCCCAGAGATGCCGCGCTCGGCCAGAGCGTCCACGATCTCGCCAATGCCCATCGGATCCAGCCCGACCGCCGCCAGAATCCCGGCCTCATCGATCTGCGCGACCAGATCGGCGACCTCATCCACCTCCGGGCCCGGCTCATCCACGAAGGTGAGTTCGTCAAGCCGCTGGAAGCCCTCCAGTTCGGAGGCGATCGCCTTCCGGCGCTGCAGGACGATCTTCTGCGCCCAGGCCCTGCCCCAGAGCAGCCAGTTGCGCGTCTCGCGCTCCCGACCCAGCACCGCCAGCCCCAGCAGGTCATCGGCCCCACCGCCGTCGATCCCGACCACGACCACTTCGCACCGCTCCAGGATCGCCTCGAAGGTGACCCCCTTCTCCACGGCCCCGAGCCATAGGTCTGCCCCCGCCCAGCGATCCGCGCCGAGGCGCATGCCGATCTCGACATTGAGGTGCTTGGCCAGGAAGGTGTTCCGGGTGCCCGGGCCCTTCTCCAACTCCTTCCGGAGTTCGTCCTCCAGCCATTCCCGGCTCACCGAGCGGCCAAGATTCGGGTTGGTGATGTAGAAATTGTCCGGCTGCAGGTAGGCCTCGGCCTCCAGCATCGCCGGCGGAAACTCGTAGAGGACGGGGAGGAACTTCGGGTCCTGGACCACTCCGTCCCGCACCTTCCGTGCGTAGGTGAGCTTGTCCTTCCACACTCCAGCGGGCGGCTCGTCCGCCTGGGTCGTGATCGAGATCACGAATCCCTCGGGCCGCGATACCAGCCCGCCCGTCGCCTCCCGGAGCATGGCGTCGGCGTTCGGCTTCTTGCCGAACTCCCACAACTCATCGATCAGGACAAAGGCGGCCTTCTTGCCCACCACCGTCGCGCCATCCGCCGCCACGACCTTCAGCGTCGCCTTGGTGGTCAGGTGCGTGATGGTCCGGATGTGGTCCTGGATGTGCAGGAACCCACCATCCGCCGCGTAAAGCTCCGGGTCGTGCCGGATCATGTCCGCCGCGGGCTTGAAGCTGTTCTGGGCCGCCTCGATCGTCGGCGCCAGGATCAGCAGCTCGTTCGAGAGCCGCCAGTTCCGGATCAGGGCCGTCAGCATGATGCCGGCGGCCAGGGTGCTCTTGCCGTTCTTCTTCGAGATGCAGAGCAGGAACTCGCGGATGAGCCGCAGCCCGTCCTCAGACACGGCCCCGAAGATGGCGGCCACGAAGTCCAGCACCCACTGATCAGCGACCTCGCCGAAGGTCGGAGTTCCAGGCAGGTCCACGACCTTGAGGGCCTTGAACACCTCCAGCGATGCTTCGGCCTCGGCCGGGTTGAGCACCGGCGCGGCAATCAGCGATTGCCTAGCGACGATCCGCGCCTCCCAGTCCGGACAAGCTGTCGTCCAGGCGGGCCGGCTCATTGCTTGTTGTTCACCACCAGCTTGGGCGGGGCTGGCGGGGCGAAACGACCGGCCGCCGACTTCTCTGCACTTTCCTGCCGCTGCTGCTTCTTCCCGGGCGCCGCGCTTTCGAGCTTGGCGTGCTGGAAGGGCATCGCCGCGATTGCCAGGCGGACCTTACTGTCCAGATCCGCCTCCACGTCGCCATTGATGGCGGCCATGGCGAAGTCCAGCGCGGTGGTGAACCTCTTTGAGGCTGGCGGCGCCGTTTCCAGCGCCTTTGTGGCCTTTTTCACCGCCTTTTCGGGCGCTTTCGCCCCCTTTGGGCGGCCTGCGCCCGGGCGGAAACCGCCCCGTGCCATGGATCTGATCCTTTGATTTCGGCCGCCCGATTAATCAAACGGGCGGAGATTTTCTGCGCGTGAGCCCCCGTGCGGTTTGGGACCCCCTGGCCGCCCAGAGATTTACCCCCCCTCCCCCGACGTGCCCGCGGGAGCCACGCAGGAGGCCGCCAGGTGCGGTCAGGCTGGCCGGTGCCGGTGGTAGGGCTGCGCCATGCGGGCCGCCCTGACGCGCGCCGTCTTGGCTGTGTGGTGGGCGCCGCAGAGAGCCTGTCCGTTGGCCGGGTCGAAGGGGGCGCCGCCATCCTTCAGTTCAACGATATGGTCAGCGAAGAGACGAACGCCGGTGCGGCAGCAACCCGGCTCCTGGCACATGCCATTCGCCCGGCGGATCACCTCGGCACGCCAACGCTGATGCTCCGGCGTCTGGTAGTGAGGATCTGCCTGCTTCGGTGCCGGGCGCGCAGTGCGCGGGTCCATGACACCAAGGCGATCCGGCATGAAGGAGAGAGTGGCGCGCTTCGGCTTCGCCATCAGCCCTCCAAATGAAAAGCGCCCGAGGCCGTCAGGCTCCGGGCGCAAGTATGGCGTTGGGGGAAAGATGCTGTTTCGAACGGCGCCTGTCAATAGTCGTATCGCAGATGGATCGCTAAGGCTTCGGCACCGCGACGGAGCAATTGCAGCCCACATGAGATGCGCGGGAACTCGCCGTCCGCCACCAATGCCAGGGCGTGCCGCGTGTCGGGTGGCGCACGATCCAACAGGCGGCAGTAGTCACGCCATGCGTAGGCCTGGGCATCGCTCATCTCGCCATAGGCATTCACCCTGCCGCCATAGCCGGCTGAGGTCGCAGCCCTGCGGCCGCTCTCCTCGTACAGCTCGGCCAGCCTGGCCAGCGCATCGCACTGCCTATCCAGCAGGAGGCCGGTGCGGCGGTAGTGGGCGATGGGCCCGGTGTCCTCCATCCAGCGGATCAGGACGCCAGCCTCAACCGTCTCCACGACCGTGGAGGGCCGGGCCTGCATGGCGGGCCCGCTGGCGCCCAGGTCAGCCCTTGGGCGGGGCTGCTGTACAGTCTGCTTGCGCTTCGGCTTAGCCATAAGCTGCTCCCCCATTATCATTCGCGCACCTACCCACCCTCACCCACCAGTCGACGGTCTCGCGTGTCCGCAGGAGGTCGCGCGCGGTCCGGAGACCGTCGAGCATCGCCGACCAGTGGTGCGGGCGGATCGTCACGGGGCGGGTCACGGGCGCACCATGAGTTGCGGGTATTCGACTGCGCTCATGGAAGAGATGGGCGTGTCGGGCAGCCGCTCACGAAAGCCAGCCACCGCAAGGCCCGTCGCCTCTGCCTCAGACGCAGCAAGGCCCACCCACGAGATGCAGTCGATGATGTTTGCCGACCGCATCCCAACGATGGTGCATACCCAGATCGTCGGCACCTTGCCATCACCGCTCTCCCATCGCGGCCTGGCGGGAGGCGGATAGACGGTCGCCGTTGCCGTACAACCAGCCTTCCTCCCAGGCCCTCCGCGCTAAAGGCGTGGAGAGCGCAGGAGCCTCCCTAGGCTTCCCAGCCTTCCCTGCGGAGTAGCCCTCAGCCCAGGCGTCGCTCCAGCTTGCATCCACGTCGCTCATCCCTGCGCCTCCTTCTGGCGGGAGGCGCGGAGGGCGGGCGGCTCGATCTTCTGAACATCCAGAGCCATCGCCCGCTTCTGCTTACGACGCGCCATCAGGCTCCCTTTCCAACAATTTCCAAGGCTTCGCGCCGCAGCATCGCGTCCCACTCAGGGACGCGGATGGGGATCGGGCGGGTCATGGGGTGGATCACCATGCGCCGAGCCTCCAGCGGACGAGGGCAGCGCCCGCGGCAACGCCCCAGATCCAGGCAAGGAGGATCGGCAGCCAGAGCGGCGTGTAGCGTGCGATGTCATCGGACGACGTGACTGACGGAGCCACCGGCAGCTTCGGCGCAGGCGGCTTCATGGGGTGGCCTCGAAGACATGGAACACCAGCGCGCCGCCATGCAGCATGACCGTGCCCACGAACGTGGAGAAGTCGGGCACGCGTCCACCAGTCGGCACGACGTGGAAGGTGCAGGGCCGCTCCCGGGTCATCGGGTCCACGGAAGCCCAGAGGCAGATGTCGTCGCCCTGGACGCCCACTGAAATCATGCGGCCCGAGCGGGCTGGCATCATCACCGGCTCGCCGGGGCGAAGGATGTATTTGTAGATCGCCTGGACCGTCATCACCGTCCCTCCCCTCTCCCCGCATCCAGCACCGCGCGCCCCTGCGGCACGGGGGCGGTCATGACGGCAGCCCCTCTGGCTTCCGCTCCTGCCACTCGGGGCACACGTCCAGCGGATCGCCGCCGGCCGCCTGATACCCCTTCACGTAGTCGCCGATCTCGTACATCCGCTTCTCGGCGCCGCAGTGGGCGCACCGGTACTTGGCGCCCATGGCGTAGGGGCCGGGGCCGATCTCATACCGATGCCGGGGGCAAGCCTGCTCGCGGCGGACACGCTCCTTGATCTCGGCCATGTCGATCTTCATCGGCTTCCCCATCACCCCTCCAGCCCCTTCACGATCTGCTGCAAGCGCGCCCGCCTGCCCTCGATCTCGTCGCGGGTCTCCTGCGGGATCGGACGGCCTGCCTGCGCGTGGGCGCGGTCGGAGACGGTCATCTCCATCAGCAGCCGCCGCCCGTGCTCCGCCATGTCCATCTCCGCGCTACGGCGGCCGCGGCGCCGTCAGCCCGCAGGCGCATTCGGCTTTCATCTGGTCGACGTGGAACTCGCAGTTCATATCGTGGTCGGCGGCGAAGACCGGGGGCTTTGCCGGGGCGGTCATGGCGCGCACTCCAACCGCTTCCGGCGCTTAGTCAGAGCGGCGGTACACCACGCGCATTGGCGCCACGTCAGGCGGAAGGCAGGGATGGCCGGCTCGAGCCAGTCCACCATATAGTCCGAGACGATCTTGACCCGCTTGGACCTGCCGCAGATGCCGCAGTGGCTAGGGCTCTCCCGCTCCCCCTCGTGGTCGGCGGCGCGCGGGGTGGTCATGCCCTGCGCTCCAAAACGATCCGCGCCGCGTCGAACCGCTCCCGCTTGGCTGCGAGGAACGCCGCATCGGTGGGAGAGGGCTCCTTGCCCAGCGTCTTCTGCACGCGGGCATCGGCGTCGAAGCTGGTGATCCGGGCGCGGATGAAATCGAGGATCTCCAGATCCGCGGCCTTGCGGCCCCACTGCTCGGGGGAGAGGTCAGCCATTGGCCGCGTCCCTACGCTCTCGGTACATGCGCCGCAGCACCCGAAAGAAGTCAGGCCAAAGGCCGAGGTGCTTGATCAACTTGTCAGCCAGCCACATGAGGGAAACCGAGACACCAAGCAGGACGACTACCCCGGAGAAGATCGCCCCGATGCCCCAGAAGACATGATCGAGGACGGCTGGCAGTCCCAACGCATCGCTCATACCCTCGCCTCCATCATCGACCGCCCGTGCTCCGCCATGTCCATCTCCGCGCTACGGCGGCCGAGGGCGGTGGGGTTAGTCATCGCTGAGCCTCACGTCGCCGGAGACATTGACCTTGACGCCCACCCGATCCCGAAGGTCGCGCACAGCGTCGGCGCAGCGATCCAGGGCGAGGTGGAGGAGCATGCCCATGACGGCGACGACGCTCGTGAGGGTGGGCTCGCTCTTCACGAGGATGACGATCAACCCACCCATCACGATGAGGCGCAACAGCACGTCCAGCACTCGAATGAAGCGTTCCATCACCCCTCCCCTCCCATCGCCAAATCCCCCTGCGACGCATCCAGCAGCGCCAGGACCATCGCCGCCGGCAGCATGACCACCGGCTGGCAGGTCTTGCCCTTCGCCCGCTCCAGCGCCTGCTCGCAGACGGTGCGGAGGGTGATGCGCTCGGCGGGGGTCATGGAATCCACCCCAGCGCCGGAGCGCCGACATGCCCGCGAGTCCACACGAACCAGGCGAAGGCGATTGCACCGCCGCGGTCCTGCGCCTCTTGGTCACCACGCCAGAGCGTCTGGCGCCGCGAGAACACCCAGACGCGGGCCGGCGGATGGACAGCCCAGAGTTTGCTGCGTCGTGCTGCCCCCTCCAGCCAGGCGAGGCGCATGAACAGGGCCATCACCTCAACGCCGAGATCCAGGCCATGCAGAGCGAACTCGTCGGCCAGCTTGAAGGGCGGGTTGGTGACGATGCACGGGGCAGCAAGGCGCCGCTCCATCAGGAAGTCCCGGCGGGCGTCGCCGTAGCCCCGGTCCACGAGGTCCGTGCTGATGACGCGGTGCCCAGCGCCAGCCAACACCTCGGATATGGCGCCGTCGCCGCAGGCAGGCTCCCAGATGGAGGCAGGCAGTGATTCCACCGCCAGCAGCGCGCGGGTGGCGCTATCCGGGGTCCGGTAGAAGTCGTCCTTCTGGCGGCCAGGATCAGTCGCAGGCCGCGTTGCCGTGACAGACGCTTGGCGCTTCCTCGTCTCACCCATGGTGGAGAGCAGGCTCATACCCCCACCTCCCCCTGCCCGACCTTCCGCGCCTCGGTGATGGTGCGGGGTGTGGTGATCATCACGACGCGGCCACCGATGGAGAGGCGCGCCATGTCGCCAGGTCCGTCGAGGACCGTGGCGCCGGCTTCGGCGTTACCCTGGAAGGCCGGAAAGGTAACGGCGGGTAACGAGCTAAGTCTTTGATTTTGGCCGTCCGTTACCTTGTTACCTCTGTTACTAGAAGAATAAGAAAGAGAAGAGAGAGAGCATCCATAGGCGCGTGCGTATGCGCATACGTGTGTGAGGCTCTGGTTTTGGGGTAACGGCGGTAACGGGGTAACAGCCTTGTTCTTAAAGGCCTTTTCTGTTACCTCGGTGTTACCGCTTCGGTCTGGCGGTAACAGGCAAGAGCTTGAAAACGCTCTGCAATTCGCCTGCATCATGTGGTGCCCCCGGAGATGGCGTCAAGCGGAATGACCACGCTCTTTCCTCCGATCATCTCGACGTAGCGGGTGTTCACGTTGCGCCGGGCGCCGGGCGCTCGCGCGAGCGTCGCTGCCCATCCCCCCGCCCAGCTCGTCTCTGCAAAAGCCCGCTTGGCGAGCTCGCTGTGTCCGAAGATCCGGAGGCCGCCCTCCATGAGGCGGATGCCGTGCCGGCGAAGCACCAGGTCCGCTGTCTCGGCTGGCACGCCGCGCTCCGGATCCATTGCTCGGCAAGCGCTGACGAGCTCCGCGATCGTCGCGACTTCGGGGCGCCCGTTCCCCGATGTGAAGCGCAGCTCGTACTGCATGAGCCGCATCAGGGCCCGCTTCCACTCGGGGTCGTTCTCGCGCTCCTTCGCGGCATTGCCGACCCACGACCGGGCGCCGAGGAAGGCCGCAGCGCTGTCGGCATCGAGACGCGCAGTGCTGGTAAGACTGTAGGCGCATGCCAGCACGACGCCGAGGGTGTCCCCCGTGCGGCGAGACACCCCGTTGCGCGCAATGGCAGACGCGAGAACCTCGGCGTTGTGACGAATGGTCGGAACCAGCCCCAGGCACCGTGCGAGCAGCCGGTTGCCGAATCCCGGAACCATGACCTCTGCGTGGATGGCCTTCAGCGAGGCAAACTGGGCGGCCGCGAGCTCCTTGTCCTCGGGCAGAGTGAGCGTGGCGACAATGGCGCGGCTCTCGTCGGCCGCCTGGGAGATCGCGAGGTTGATCGCCGAGAAATAGAAGCAACTCCGGATGGAGTAGCGGACGACGCCGCTTCCCTTCCCCATGTCTGCCTTCAGGATATCGGCGCCGTTTTCTGCGGAGGCGGCGCGCGACAGGTCAATGACCTGCTGCATGCGCTCGGCATCCTGGCGGTTCTGGGTCTCCGCCTCATCGAATAGGACCGGCCGGGCGTCGATCCGCAGCGCGCGGCGGATGGCGGGTTCAGTGGTCTTCCCCTGCACTCGGAGAGCCAGGTCCCCCAACAGCGGCCGGAGGATATTGTCCTCCACCCAGGATTTGCCCTTACCACTCTCCGACACGACCCAGAGGTGCGGCCGCCAAGGCAGGGCCCCGCAGATCATCGCGGCCACGGCCCAGCCGGCCACCAAGCGACCATCTCGCTCAGGCTGATCCCAGGCGACCTCACAGCAAAGCCGAAGAAGGCCGGCAGCCTCACGATCGGTGAGTGGCTCGGTGGGCACTGCGTTGAGCGGCCGCGCTGCCTCATAGACGAAGCGGGACGGGAATGCGGCCGGCGGGAACTCTTCCCCGTCACACAGCAGGCGGTCCCCAAGGTGAACAACGGTCCGTCCCTCATCGAGCCAGACGCCGCGGCCGCGCTGTCGGTCGGGGTCGAAGATCCCCACCCGGTGGCACGACTGGATCAAGGCGTCGCCCGCGGCCTTCAGGTCGAAAGACTGGCGCCCCGGATAAGCACCCTCCCACCAACGGCGCGGGGCAAGAACTGCGAGAGATGCGTCGTTGTGACAGTCGCGGGCACTCAGCGCGACGACCTGCCCTGCGCCCTGGGGCAGGAAATAGTAGAGTCCCCGATCATGCCCGAGGCACCGGAAGGGCATCCTGTCCTCTTCGTCGCGCGGATCTTCGGGCGGCTCGTCGCGCTCATCCGGATCGAGCGGAGCGATGTGGTTCAGCACATCGGTACCGGTCCACCCTTCACGCTCAGCGTCCGCGAGGTCCCATCCACCATCCTTGCCCTCGGGGGGAGCGACGGCGCGGACCTCGGACGCGATGCTGCGCAGGACATTCACCACTGCGGCGGCAGCCTCGGCGCCGGGCTGATCCGCGTCCGGCCACATAACGACATCGCGGCCGCGGAGCGGGCTCCAGTCGGCCTTCCCGATTGCCTGCGCGCCGCCCGGCCAGGACACCACGCTCCAGGACGGCAGGAGCCGGGCCGCCGCGTCGCGCTTCACCTCGCCCTCGACCACTAGGACCGGGGCGTCGTCCTGCAGCGGGAGGCCGTAGAGCGGCCGCTGGGGCGGCGGCGCCTTCCAGTGCCAGCCCGTGACCGCCTTGCCCTTCAGCACCAGCGTCCCATAGGTCAGGGGCGCGATCATCTTCCGGTCGCGGTCACCAGCCGGCGGGAACCGCATGATCAGGTGCATCAGCTCGCCGGCCTGGTTGAGAACCCTGGCGACGTGCTCCGGCTGCCCGAACTTGGGATGCGTCGTGGGGGGCTCGGGCGCCTCCTGAGGCGCAGGCATCATGGCCACCCACTCGGGATCGCGAGGTGGCAGGCGGATCACCTCTGCCGCCGGGCGGATGGGGGCGGCGTCCCCCATGCCGACCATCTCGGCCAAAGCGCGCCGCGCCTCGCCCAGGCTCAGCCGGTCCTTCTTCGCCAGCAGGTCGATCAGGTCGCCGCCTGTCTCACCCGTAGCGAAGTCCGCCCAGCGCCCGGTGTGCAGGTTGATGGAGAGGCTGTCGCCCTTCTCCCCGGCGAGGCTTCCTGCCTTGAACTCGTGACCGAAGCGGCGGCCGCCCGGCAGGAGGCGCAGCAGCAGTTCCGGGCAGGCAGCGAGGGCTGCGCGGTTCAGCCCGTCGAAGTCATGCATAGGAAGGCTCATGCCAACACCTCGACGGGAAGGCCGGCGATCAGGCGGGCCTGCTCAACGCTGCGGGCAATGCCGACGAGGGCGCCGGCCTGGCGGAGGTTGTCCGCCCACACGACCTGCCCGGGCCGTGGCCGCCCGGTAGCGGACTTCACCTCGACGGAGAGGAACCGGGCGAAGCGCTCGCCGACCATGTCCGGCGTGATGACGACGCTGCGCCATCCGATCAGATCGTGGCTGCCGTCCATGAGGCCAAACCGAACCGGCCGGGCATTGCTGATCAGCACCGAACCGCCTGCGATGTGCCTGGCCTCTCCAGTCCATCCCTGGCCAACCGTGTTGCGGAAGATCCGCGTCTCGCCCCGACCGAGATCTCGCATGATCGCCGTCTGGATCTCTGCCTCGGTCATGCGGCCCCCTGCATCCAGCGGTCGATCTCGGAGAAGTCTTCGCCGTGCGAGGCGGCGGGCAGCGCCGGGGCGGGCGGCGGCACCGGGGCCGCGACGGTCCGGGCGGGCGCGTGCGCTGCCCTCCACCGCTCCTGCTGGTGCCAGGCCCAGCCGCGCTTGAAGCCGCGGGCCTTGGCGATCTCATGCAAGTCCTTGGCGCGCCCGGCAGCCTGCAGGATCAGGTCAGAGAGCTTGGCGGTGCGGAGATGGTTCAGCCGGGCCGTGTCGACGGTCACCGGGGGCGCATCGATTTCCCGCAGCTCGCCGGCGACGTGCTCGATCTCCCGAGGCGTGCCGGCACCAGCAGGCGTGGACCAGCCGCATTCGGTGCACTTCGGGCCCGAGAAGATCGCGAGGCACTGCTTGCACTGGCGGATCCCGGGGTTGGCCGGCCGCTTCTTCCGGCCCTCCAGCGACCACTCCCTCGCGTCGGCGATGAGCCCGTGCGCCAGGGTGTTGCCGGCATGGTCCAGCACCGTCAGGTGATCCTTGCCAGGTGCCGGGCGAAGGCCGCGGCCAACCTGCTGCAGGTAAAGGCCGAGGGATTTCGTCGGACGCATCAGAATCACGGCGCCGACGGCTGGCACGTCCAGCCCCTCGGAGATCAGATCGCACGAGCAGAGAACCTGCACGGTTCCGGTGCCGAGGCCCTTAATGGCCGCGTCACGCTCGGCGGGAGGGGACGCGCCAGACGCCGCCACGGCACGCCAGCCCGCAGCCCGGAAGGCGGCCGCCATGGTCTCTGCATGCGCCACGGACGGGCTGAACAGGATAGCGGGCTGCCCGGGGCAGTGCTTCGCGTAGTGCTCGACAGCATCCCCGACGACGCGCATCCCGCCCATGGCGCCTGCTAGGGCAGCGGCGTCGTAGTCCCCTCCCCTGGTGCGGACACCGGACAGGTCGGGGCCGTCCGCCGGGGCGAAGACCCGGGCCGGCGAGAGGAAGCCCATCTTCGTGAGGTCGCCGACACTTGGTCCCTCAACCATGGCGTCGAACACGCCGCCGGCGATCGTGCCCAGGCCGCGTCCGTCGAGGCGCTCAGGCGTCGCGGTGACGCCGAGGAGGCGGGCCTTTGGATAGGCAGCGGTAACCTTGGCCCACTGGCCGGCAACAGAGTGGTGCGCCTCGTCGATGACAATCAGGTCCGGCGGGGCATAGCGTGGGTCTTCAAGCCGGCGCGCGAGGGTCTGCACCGAAGCGACCTGCACGAGGTCCCGCGGCGTGGGCGTGAAGTTCGGCGCTATGATCCCGTGTTGAACGCCGGCATCGGTCAGCTTGTTGGATGCCTGGCGGATCAGCTCCACCCGGTGAGCAAGGATGACAACCCGGCGGCCGCGCTCGGCAGTCGTGCCCGTGACGTGGCTGAACACCACTGTCTTGCCGCCGCCCGTCGGCAGAACCAGCAGGACGGCACGCGCGCCGCCGCGGTACGCATCGCGCACGGCCTGCACGGCATTCGCCTGGTAGTCGCGGAGAGCGATGGTCATGAGCGCTCACCGATGGTCAGGCGGGCGCACCGCAGCATCGTCTTCACGTCGGCCCAGCCGAGCGCCTCGGGCCCGACCAGATAGACTTCCTCGATCCGCACGCGGTCTTCGATGAGCAGGCGGTCGGCGAAGTCAGCACGCAGCACATGCGCGGCCTCCCAGGCACGCTGCTGCACTTCGAAGGGCGGGCGGATCAGCATCACGATTCTATGCCTCGCCCGACCGCGCCGCTGCAACGCGAACAATGGTGGGCGCTGAGGCGCCCCCCGGCGACCACTTCCCGCTCACCGCCACCACCAGAGGCGAAGCCGTGCCCACATCTCAGCTTTGACGAGGGCCCGCTCACTGCGCGCAGTCCACGTTCTCTCGCGCCACGCCGCGAGCCGTTGCCATAGAGCCCTCATGGCTTCCTTTCAGTGCTTCGAGACGCGCGCGCACG
>NZ_JAOXLP010000042.1 GCF_025791835.1 Roseomonas xinghualingensis | reverse complement strand
TGCTCACCGGAAACTCAGCCGCCAATCGCCTGGATGGCGGGACAGGAAACGACATCCTTTATGGCGGCGATGGCGATGATACGCTGATTGGCGGCGCCGGCGCCGACAGGCTTGTCGGTGGGGCGGGAGCGGATGTGTTCCAGTATCTCACCCCGAATGAGGGCGGCGATACCATAGACGACTTCGTTTCCGGTGTGGACCGTCTTCAGATTTCGCGTGCAGGATTTGGCGGGGGCCTCTCCGGAACCGCCCTCACCGCCGACCAATTCACCGCCAACAGCGCGGGCCTCGCTACCCTGGCAGGCGGGCAGTTCGTCTATGAGACCGATACAGGCAAGTTGTGGTGGGACGCAGATGGTACCGGAACAGGAGAGCAGATCGTCATTGCAACCTTCTCCGGTCAACCCTCACTTGCCGCAACCGACTTCACGCTCATTGCGTGAAGTCGGGCTTGGAGAGCGCATTCACGCTTCCGGGAGACCTGCTCCGGGAAAACTTCGGTCGGCCTGATTGAAGTTACAAAAATCTATTGGATCTTCCTGCCTGTCTCAGGCCTGCAGACGGCCAGCGCTAAGACATGGGCCGCACCGATACAGGCTGGCGTCCAGCCGGACGTGCCGAGCCTGAAGCCGAGACCGGCGGAGGAGGCAGCTTCAGTCAACTGCCCTATTTTTTATACAATACTGAGTTTGTTGGTGCGCCCGCTGGGGCTCGAACCCAGGACCCCAAGATTAAAAGTCACTGGCCCGCATTTCCCGCTTGTCCCCGCGCCCCTCCGCATGACCCCGCAGGATTAGGTATTATCAATAGGTTAGTCGTCGCCGCCCTTCCTCCCGCCCCCGCCCCTCTCCGCTTGCTTCCGCACCGAATGTCCGGGCAATGTCCGGGCGGACGGACGCGGAGACTTCCGCCCGTACACTTCACGGAGGGATGGTGGCGGCGATGGAGAAGGCATCCGAGGGGCCGGTACGGATCACCAAGGCGACGGTGGATGCGGCTTGGCGCCGCCGCCGTCCTGACTTCCGCCTGACGATCCGCGACACCGAATGCCGGGGGCTGGCCCTGGTGGTGAACCCCACCTCCATGAGCTGGGTGGTGTCCTACAAGCCGCGAGGCTTGGACCCCAGGACGGGTAAGCGCCCCGCGACACGGGAATTGGTGGTGGGCGCGCCAGCAACCCATTCCCCGGAGCAGGCCAGGCAGGCCGCCGCCAAGGTGAAGGGGGAGGCTAAGGGTGGCACGGACCCAGCCACAGTGCGGCGAGAGAAGATCGCCAAGGCGGCTCTGGACCGCGCCGCCACCGTGGATCGGCTGGTGGAGGACTACACCACCGCCCTCCCCTCCCGCCCGAAGCTACGGGGCACCGGCCTTCTCTCCCCGGCGGTTCAGAAGGCGGAGCTGCAACAGGTCAAACAGTCCGTGGAGACCATGAAGGCCGGCAACCTGCCGGTGTCCGCCATCGGAGCAAGGGAGATTCGGTCCCTCCTGATCGCCGAGGCCAAGCGCCCCGCCACCGCCCGGCATCGCTTCGGCGCCCTCTCCCGCTTCCTCGACTGGTGCCAGGACGAAGGGATGATCGCTCTGAACCCCTGCCTCGCCATTAGCAAGGGACGGCGCCCCCGCGCTCCGAAACCCCGTTCCCACCACCTGCCGCTAACCGACCTTGCCCGCCTCTGGCACGCCGCCGGCACAGCAGAGGCGGACTTAGGCGAGACTGGATTCCTTGCCGTGCACCGGGACCTAATCCGCTGCCTGATTGCCCTGCCCTGCCGCCGGGGAGAGGCGGCGAAGGTTGATTGGTCCCACCTCGATTTGGAGGCCGGGGCCTGGATCATGCCGGGGAAGCTGACGAAGAACGGGGACCCCCACCGCCTTCCCCTTCCCTACATCGCCCATGTCCTGCTGCTGACCCGCTGGGAGACAGGGGGGCGGCCGAAGACGGGGCTGGTGTTCCCCTCTCCGAAGGCTGGCGCCGCCATCTCCACGTGGAGCGACATGAAGGCCGCCATGGACAAAGCGAGTGGCCTGACTGGCTGGCGCTGGCACGACTTCCGCCGCTCCTTCGTCACGGTGCTGGCGGAGCATGGAGTGGCAGAAGCAGTGGCAGACGCCATGCTCAACCACCGGCAGGCAGCGACCCGCGGCGGCGTGCTGGGCGTGTACCAGCAGGCCCGACGCCTCCCCGAGCAGGAAGCCGCCATGCGGCGTTGGAACGAGCTATTGATGGCGGCGGTTGAGGGACGCCCTGATCGGGAGGCGGTGGTGGTGCCGCTATCCGGGAGAGGACTGTGAGGTCTCTCTGCGCCTCACCACCTTCCCGCCAATTAGGTCAATAGTGCCAACAGCCCGGCGGGAGAGCCGGACGCCCCGCCTCCCATGGTGGCGCCGCGCGGAAATCTCAGCATCGATCGCCCCCCTGCTAAACCCGCGAATCCTGCTAAATGGCTGCCCCTCTTCTCTCCGAGCAGAATGTTGCGATAACGTCCACATCCTCTGCGGGAGGATGGAATGCGACGGATTGTGGTTCTAGCGTTTCTGGCCGGGTGGGCCGCCCTGCCGCAATTTTCGTCCCCCGCAGCCGCAGGAACAGGTCCATACGCCCGGGCCATTGAGGCGGAGCAGGAGGCGGCAGCGTTGGAAGCCGAGAGCGAGGCGGAGGCCCATGCGGTTCTCGGCCCGGTCGAGCCGATGAACGAGTGCCCAATAACCGAGATGCGCGCATGGGCCGTCTGCCGAAGGCAGGTTCTGGCCCGAACCCCAACGGGATCCATGAACGCGATGCTGTATTCCTACGACGCGACCCTGGCTGAAATCATTGCAGCCTATGACGCCCGCCGCATGACCGACAGCCAAGCTCGCGCTGTCCTCGCGCGCTGGCACGCCGACCAGATGCAACGCCAGGAAGACACACGCCGGAATGCTGCACTGCTATACCTGCTAACCCGCTAATCGGGTTTGGCTCGCGCTCGACCGAGCCGTGAACAAGCACCGCCCCAAAAAGCAAGCCGCGGAATGTCCGAGGGAGAGTGCCACCCCCTCCCTCGCGTGCTCGGCCGCGCCTGCTACACTCTTCACTGACAGGGCGGGGGTGGCCACCCCCTAGCGCCAGGAGCCCTCCGCACCCGGCCGCCCTGCCGCCCTGCCTGCGGAGCGTGCGGAGACGCGGATTGTCTAAGGACCGCGAGGACACACCCTCAAACCTGCTTTTTGGGTTGAAGGAGCCTCTGACGCAGGAGGCAGCCCCAACGAACGGCGCCGCCCCCCCATATCGGCGCAATGCGTTAATGCGCTACCTTCCCGACGCAAGCTGCGTGGCTTTCGCCGCCGCGCTTTACGCTCCATCGGAGCGGGACTGCCCCGACCCTGATCTGCGTCAAATCGTCGGCGCGCTGGTCGCGAAGCATGGGGCGGTGGGTGCTTCGAATATACTGCATGCGCTGGCGAACAAGGTTCGTCGGAAACGCATGAGAGTGGAGGAGTTGAACCAACTTTTGCGGTCGCAGAAAAATCGGCGGGGCGCACCTCCAAAGCGCGACATCACCTTTCTTGCACAGCTTTATCTTGATCTACAGCCGGACTATCCGACGATGAGCTACCGTGCATTCGGCAGAACGCTCGCCGCAATGAAGGCGCGCGACAATCAGCCGGCGCCGTTCAAGAGCTTGGAAGGCTTCGCGGTTGAACTCGGCAAGGCCGTCAAGACGCTGCAGGCAAAGGGGCGGAACGGTCCAGCTACCGAAGATTAATCCGCGCACCGGGACGACGATTTATCTCTTACTGCATGACCGCCGTTTCTGCGCTTCATGCCCTGTCATCCGCAGCGGGCCGCCGTGGCCCGCTCAGGGAGGTGACAAGTGCGCTACAGCCCTACGCAAGTTAACCTCGCGACCCTTCCCGCCGATGCCGACCTCAAGGTACTGCCGAAGTACGTTGACCGACAGCGCGCTGCTGCCCTGGTCACGCACTATTTCTTCGGTGTCTCGGCCAGGTCGTTAGAGAGGTGGCCTCTCGCCGGGAAGGTGATTAACGGCCGCCTCATTGTCCCCTTGGCCGACGTGTTCCGCATTGCACGGGAGCGCATGGACGCCGCTCCGGCGATCAAGAGCGGTCCGGCCACCGCGAGCCGCGCCGACTAATGAAAACCCCCGCGCGGCTGGGTGGCCGGCGGGGGCGGAACTGTGTGCTGTGGTATTACGCGGGAACTCTCTGACCACCCGCACATAGCGCACCTCCGCCGCTTCTCCAACGCCCTTCCGCGCCTCCCCATGGAGGATCGCGAAAATGCAAGACACCCAGAACACCGGCCAGAAGGGCTACGTCCTGCTCCACGCTGCTGGGCGAGACCACGCAGTGCGACGGCGTGGAGGGCGCCAGGTGAAGCGTCGCCCCGTGACCATCAACGCTGGCCCGGACCTGTTTGCCTGGGCGGACGCGCAGCGTGCCCGCGAGCGCAGGGTGGTGCCGCCGCGCGTGATCCTGATGCCGGACGCCGCCAATCCTGATGGCCTGCCCCGCGCCGGCCTGCTGCATCCGGGGGCACGCCTCCCAGTGCTCTATCCCAACCTTCCGGCAGCCCTCGCTGCCCTCGCCATCATGGAGGCGCGCGCATGACGCAGCTCTGCACCGGGGGCTACACGGCCCTTTCTCCCGACGACGCACACGCCGTCACGGTCCTGCATGCGCCTGGCGACAGGCTCCGCAAGATCGCCTCTCACGGCGCGGTCACGACACCGACGCCGCCGCGCCTCTTCGACGTGGAGATGGCGCACGCGCGCGACCTTTCCGCCCTGTTGGCGCTGCTGATGCGCCTAGACCGCGATCCGGCACGCTGCATCATCCGGGCCGCGCCGACCGACCGTGGCCACGTCCGAGGAGTACGGCGCACGCTGCACCCGGACGCAGAGACGGGCGAGTTGCCCGCCTTCCGGGACGCGCCGCGCGCATGGGCTGGCCTCGACGTGGACAGCCTGCCCACGCCGCCGGACTTTGGCCCGCGCGATCTCCACGCCGCCGCCGCCGCGATCCGCTCCGCGCTGCCGCCGGGACTGCGCGAGGCAGGCATGATCGTCGCCGCCACCGCTGGGGCCGGCATCAAGCCTGGCATTCGCGCCCGGGCATGGTTCGTCCTGTCCCGCCCCTGCTTGGGGGCGGACCTTGCCGCGTGGCTGGGCGGCGCCGTGACTGGCCTGGACCCCTCCACGTTGAGGCCGGTTCAGATCCACTACACCAGCCGCCCCAGCATCATCGGCGGCGCCGATCCGTTTCCCGAGCGGCTGCTGATGCTCGACGGACCACCGGCCACACCGCCACCGCTGGATGCCTTCCGGCGCCCGCCAGCGCCTCCGGGCATAGCGAGGTGGGACTCTGACCCCGGCCACTCTAACCGGGCTGTGGAACGCTTTGCGGGGCTGCTGCGGACGGTGGCCAACGCCGTGAATGGGCAGCGCCACCCGACCTTGTTCTGGGCCGCCTGCCGCGCCGGGGAAATGGTCGCAGCCGGTGCGCTGGGGAGGGAGGCCGCAGCCGATGCTCTAGCCAGCGCCGTCTCCGATCCGGGAGATGCACGGCGACACGCCGCCAACCACAAAACCGCCCGCGCCGGCATCGCGCGCGGCATGGTGGAGGGCGCGTGATGGACGGCAGCACCGGACCCCACAACTTCCGCGAAGAGGCGCAGGCCGCCGCCGATGCCGCGCCGCGTGAGAAGCGCCCCCTGCACCGCGACGTGCCGGCCCCCGCACCCTTTCCGGTCAGGGCGCTTGGTCCGCTCCGGGTGCCCGTCGAGGGTCTGCAAACGCGGACGCAGGCCCCGATGGCGCTCTGCGCGCAGTCGGTCCTCGCCGCTGCCACACTCGCCGCGCAGCCGCACGCCGACGTGCTGCTGCCGACGGGTCGCGCGCATCCGCTCTCTGGGCTGTTCCTGACCGTTGCGGGTTCTGGCGAGCGCAAGACCAGCGCCGACCGGATCGCGCTGGCCGAGGTTTATGCCGTGGAGGCGGAGCGGCGGGCCGCCTACGAAGACCAGCTGGACGCCTACCGGCGCGACCTCGCCGCATGGAAGGAGGCGGGCGAGAACATCAAGAAGGAGGCCCGGAAGACCAAGGGTGCGCAGGACGGAGGGCGCGCCACCATCCGGGAGCGCTTGGCGCAGATCGGCGCGGAACCGAAGGCGCCGCCGCATCCCATGCTACTGGTGTCTGACCCGACGCCGGACGGGCTGGTGATGCACCTGCAAGGCGGCCATCCCTCCGCCGGCTTGTTCACTGCCGAGGGCGGCGGGTTCATCGGCGGGCACGCGATGAACGACGACAACCGGATGCGGTGCGGTGCCATGCTCAATGCCATCTGGGATGGCGAGCCGATCCGGCAGACGCGCGTGCTGCGGGGGACCGTCTTCCTGGCCGGCCGCCGCGTCACCATGCACCTGATGGCGCAGCCGGGCGTGGCAGCGGAGATGCTGGGGGACGCCATGCTGGACGACATGGGCCTGCTCGCGCGCTGCCTCACCGTGCAGCCGGAGACGACCATTGGGACACGGCTGTTCCGCGACACGTCTGAGGCCGCCCGCACTGCTCTGGACGAGTACCGCGCCCGCCTTGGGGGCCTGCTGCGCCGCCTCCCGCCCGTCAGCCCCGACGACGACCGGGAACTGGTGCCGCGTGCGTTGCCGCTCACGACCGAGGCCCGTGCCCTCTGGGTTGCGTTCCACGACGCGGTGGAGGGCGATTTGGGCGAGGGCGGTGCCCTGCATCCGGTGCGGGCATTCGGAGCGAAGCTGGCTGAGCACGCGGGCCGGCTCGCCGCCACGCTGGCGCTCTACGGCAGCCCGGACGCGCAGGCGGTGGAGGCGGAGGGGATGCGGTGCGGCATCGCCCTGGCGCAGCACTACGCATCCGAGGCGGTGCGGCTTCACGGGGCGGCAGCGGTGCCAGCCGAGATCGACGCGGCGGCTAAGCTGCTGCGCTGGTGGCAGGGGCGGGCGGACCCCCGCGCCGACCTTGCCACCGTCTATCAGCACGGCCCCTACGGGCTTCGCACCGCCGAAAAGGCGCGGACGGCGGTGGCGGTGCTGCTGGACTGCGGGCAGGTGCGACGATTGCCGCCGGGCACGGAGTACGAAGGGCGCGCCCGTCGCGAAGTCTGGGAGTTGGTCCCATGAACGGCGCATTCGGCTTCGATCCCTGGGCCACCACCCCAGAACCTTCAAAAGTGGAGGTGCGAGCGGCGCCCCTTGCTAATCCTGCTAATCGACCGCCCCACAGCGGTGGTGAGGTCGCGCAGTTTAGCGGCTTTAGCGGCTTTAGCGGCTTTAGCAGCGCCGACCCTGCAAAGCTGAAAAACGCACGACCCAAAGATCACGCCGCCGAGGCTGAGGCGATGGCGGCTCATTATGCCGCACCGGCCAATCCGGGTGCCTACCGTCCTGGCGACCCGGACCCGCAACGGGATGGGCTGCTGCTGGCAGCGAAGAAGCGCCCCCCAGCCTGGGCCGTCCCGGCGGCGGCGCCATCCATGGGAGCCTTCTGCGGATGCTGTGACGGCCGGCATTGGTGGGGTGATGATTTGGGCTGGCGCTGCGGCACCTGCCACCCACCGCCCCCAGAAGCGGCCAAGACCCAGAGCCTCCGAACGTAAGCCGCGGACACGACGCATCACCTGAAAATAACAGTGGAGAAGACAGATTTGTCCGACACGATCACGCCCGACCCAGCCGACGCCCGGCGAGACGCGGCGCGGCGGAGGAATGAAGAATACCGTGACCGGCGGAGGCGCGGGGCCATGGTGGCCTCGGTGGAAGTAGGGCGGGAGACGCTGCGCGCTATGGAAAGGCTGGGATTGCTGTCAATCGGGAACCGCGATCCCGCTACGGTGGCAGACGCGGTAGCGACTTTCCTCTGCTGCGCGCCTGGGGTGGCCTTAATCGGCGAAGGGCTGTTCCCGGCCGAGACAGATTCGGATGCGGCGTAGCCCTCCCCGCCCTATCGGGCGCCCCCAGACCCCGCCGGCGGCCAGCAACCGCGCCAGCGGCTGGGAGGGCTATCGGCTGCTTCGGAACCTCTCCGTGCCACGCCTGGAGCCACGGCGGCATGGGAACTGGAAGCACGGGCGGCGCAGCCAGGAATGGGCCGAGACCGGGCGCACGACGCGAGCCCTGATCCGGATACTGCGGGGCGGGCCGCTGCCGGGCGCCAAGCGGGCGCCGAAGGGGTGGCGTGGCTTCCGGGCGCAACAGAGCTGAAAGGTACTTTCTGGCCCGAATGTCCGGGCAATGTCCGGGCGGTAAAAACTCACCAAGTACGGGCGGAACTCAGGTGATCAGAGAAGGCATTGAAAAATAAGGCTGAAAATTGGTGCGCCCGCTGGGGCTCGAACCCAGGACCCCAAGATTAAAAGTCTCGTGCTCTACCAACTGAGCTACAGGCGCAACCAGAGGCCCGACCTTTGAAAGGCCGGGCCCCTTTCGTCAAGGCCCTAGATCAGGCCTCTGCAGCTGGGCGCATCTTCACGATACGGTCTGGGTTCTGGACCATGCCGCTGCTGCCAGAGCCACGCTTGATCTTGTCCACATGCTCCATGCCAGAGATCACGCGTCCCCAGATCGTGTACTGGCCGTCCAGGCTCGGATAAGGGCCGAACATGATGAAGAACTGGCTGTTCGCGCTGTTCGGGCTCGCCGTGCGCGCCATGCCGCAGACACCGCGCAGGAAGCGGGCCTTGGCCGGGGGAGAGAACTCGGCGGGCAGGTCCGGAAGCTGGCTGCCGCCGGTGCCGGTGCCGGTCGGGTCGCCACCCTGCGCCATGAAGCCCTCGATCACGCGGTGGAACGGCGTGTTGTCGTAGAAGCCCTGGGAGGCGAGCGTCTTGATGCGCTCCACATGCTTCGGCGCCAGCTCGGGCAGCAACTCGATGGTCACCGTACCATCCTTGAGTTCCAGCAGCAGCGTATTGGCGGCCTTGCCTTCCTCAACCTGTCCGGCGGGCGTGGTTTCGTCGCTCATGTGAGATCCCGATCCTGTGAGAGGAGCCGGCAAGTGGTGTGGCCGGCCCGTTGGTCAACCGTCTAGGCGGCTGTATCTTTCCTCAGCCCGCTACATCGGCGGCGACGCGCATACGCACGATCCGGTCTGGATCCCGCACGGTTCCGCCCTGGCCAGCACCCTTCTTGATCTTATCCACGTTCTCCATGCCCGCGGTGACCCGGCCCCAAATGGTGTACTTGCCGTCCAGGAACGACGCCGGCGCGAAGCAGATGAAGAACTGGCTGTTCGCTGTATTCGGGGCGGCGGTCTTCGCCATGCCACAGGTACCGCGAAGAAAGCGCACCTTCGAAGGCGGCGAAAACTCGTCCGGAAGATCAGGCAGTTGGCTGCCGCCGGTGCCAGTGCCGGTCGGGTCGCCCCCCTGGGCCATGAAGCCCTCGATCACGCGGTGGAAAGGCGTGTTGTCGTAGAAGCCCTGGCGGGCCAGGGTCTTGATTCGCTCGACATGCTTCGGCGCCAGATCCGGGCGTAGCTCGATGACGACCCGCCCATCCTTGAGATCGAGGTAAAGCGTATTCTCGCGATCCGCCTGCGCGAGGGCATCCCGGCCCGTTGCAGACAACGTCAGGCCAGTGGCCATGGCCAATGGCGTCCCCAGAAGCATGCGCCGCCGCATCAGCATTCCCTTGTTCCGTTACGCGCCTTGGTGGCTTACGCCGTTCGGCTAACCCGCTGCAGCGTACGCTCAAGCGTCAATTGGGGCACGAAGCTGGAAATGTCTCCTCCCAGCTGCGCGATTTCCCTCACAAAACGCGAGGAAATGAACTGGTTCGTCTCGCTCGCCATGAGAAAGACCGTCTCTACCCCGGCATCCAGGCGGCGGTTCATGCCCGCCATCTGGACCTCGTAATCGAAATCGGAGACCGCCCGCAAACCGCGCACGATCATCCCTGCCCCATGTTCCCGAGCGAAGGCCACGAGGAGGCCGCTGAAGGGGACGACCTTGATCTCGGCCCCTGTCGCGCGCGCGATGGCATCCGTCTCGGCCTGCACCAGCTCGACACGCTCCTCCAACGGGAAGATCGGCCCCTTGCCGGCATTCATGGCAACGCCGATCACCAGGCGGTCCAGCAGGCGTGCCGCCCGCTGGATCACATCCAGATGCCCGTTCGTCACCGGGTCGAAGGTGCCCGGGTAGACGCCGGTCCGCTCAGGCATCGGCGCCGTTCCCATCATCAACAACGGGGAAGCAGGAGGTCACCGCCTCGTCCTTGTCCAGGCGGAACAGGGTCACGCCCGTCGCCTGACGGCCCATAATACGCACCTGATCGGCCGGCAGGCGGATCAGGCGGCCGCCATCGGTCACCAGCATCACGTCATCACCGGGGCGCACCGGGAAGGTGGCGACAACCGCCTTCCCCTTGCGGCTGCCCAGGCCGATGCTGGCGATGCCCTGCCCGCCCCGGCCGGTGCGGCGATACTCATAAGCCGAGCTGCGCTTACCGAAGCCCGCATCGGTCACGATGAGCAGGATTTCCTCCGCCTGCTCCATCTCCTCCGCGCGCTCGGGGCTCAGCACCACCTCGTCGGCGGTTTCCTCGCCATCCTCGGCGGAGGCCGGCGCCTCGACGGCATCCTCCCCGTTCTCTCCACCATTCTCGCCCTGGGCGCGGCGCTTGGCAGCGGCGTACTTCAAATAGGCCGCGCGCTCCTCTGGCGTAGCCGGCATGTTGCGAAGGACAGAGAGCGCGATGACCGCATCCCCCTTCCCGATCAGCTTGATGCCACGCACACCCGTGGAGTCACGCCCGGCGAAAACGCGCAGCACTCCATCCTCAGCGGTAAAGCGGATGGCACGGCCGAGACGCGTCGCCAGCAGAACGTCGTCACCCTCGCGGCAGGTCTGCACTCCGACCAGGCTGTCCCCCTCATCCAGCTTCATGGCGATGAGGCCGGAGGCGCGGACATTCCGGAAGTCCGACAGCCTGTTGCGCCGGACATTGCCGCATTCGGTCGCGAAGACGAGGTGCAGGTTCTCCCACAGGCTCTCATCCTGTGGCAGCGGCAGCACGGCCGTGACGTTCTCGCCATCCTGCAGCTGGAGGAGCTGGCGGAGAGACCGCCCACGCGCCGTTGGCCCTGCTTCCGGCAGGCGCCACACCTTCTCGCGGAAGACGATGCCGCGGCTGGTGAAGAACAGCACATGCTGATGCGTATGCGCATTGAAGCTGCGGATGACGACATCGTCCTCCCGCGTGCCCGCCGCACTGCGCCCTCGCCCGCCCCGGTTCTGGGCGCGGAAGGTCTCCAGCGGCGTGCGCTTCACATAGCCGTCGCGCGTCATGGTCACGACCATGAGGCCCGGCTCGATCAGGCTCTCGTCATCCTGCTCGGCGTAGCTGTCGGTAATCTGCGTCA
This sequence comes from Roseomonas xinghualingensis, assembly GCF_025791835.1. Lineage (GTDB taxonomy): Bacteria > Pseudomonadota > Alphaproteobacteria > Acetobacterales > Acetobacteraceae > Roseomonas > Roseomonas xinghualingensis. Next base: position 10,097 of record NZ_JAOXLP010000042.1, on the reverse strand, counting down.
TGCGCGGAGACGCGATCTGCGCCCGCACCTCCGCCAGCTCCTGAGCCATCAGTTCCAGGCGGCGCGGGCGCGAGGAGAGGATATCCAGCAGCTCGCGGATGCTGGCGGCAATCTCGTCCAGCTCCTGCTGGATCTTCTCCCGCTCCAGCCCCGTGAGGCGGCGCAAGGTCAGTTCCAGGATGCCGCGGGCCTGCGCCTCGGTCAGGCGGACCGTGTCGTTGATCACGACATTACCGGCATCGTCCACCAGCGCCAGCAAGGTGGCGATATCGCCGGCCGGCCAATCCTTGGCCATCAGTGCCTCGCGCGCCGTAGCGGCGTCGGGGCTGGCGCGGATGATGCGGATCACCTCATCGATATTGGCCACCGCGATGGCGAGGCCGATCAGGATATGGCCGCGGTCACGCGCCTTATTCAGCCGGAAACGGCTGCGGCGGGTGATGACCTCTTCGCGGAACCGAATGAAAACCTGCAACGCGTCGCGCAGCCCCATCTGGCGGGGCGTGCCGTCATCCAGCGCCAGGAAGTTCACGGCGAAGGAAGTCTGAAGATTCGTGAAGCGGTAGAGCTGGTTCAGCACCACCTCCGCCGTTGCGTCCTTCTTCACCTCGATCACGATCCGCATGCCATCGCGGTCGCTCTCGTCGCGCAGGTCGGAGATGCCCTCGACCTGCTTGGCGCGTGCCAACTCGGCGATGCGCTCGATCAGCGAGGCCTTGTTCACCTGATACGGGATCTCGGTGACGACGATGGCTTGGCGGCCACCACGGATCTCCTCGATCTCGGCCCGGGCCCGCACGGGGATGGAGCCGCGCCCCGTCTCGAAGGCAGACTTGATGCCGGCACGGCCGAGGATCAGGCCACCGGTAGGGAAGTCCGGCCCCGGCATGATCTCCATCAGCCGTTCCAGCGAAACCTCGGGATCGGCGATCATGGCCAACGTCGCGTCGATCACCTCGCCCGGGTTATGGGTCGGAATGTTCGTCGCCATGCCGACGGCAATGCCGTTGGAGCCGTTGACCAGCAGGTTCGGATAGGCCGCCGGCAGCACGCGCGGCTCGTCCGCGCTTTCATCGTAGTTCGGCTGGAAATCGACCGTGTCTTCGTCGATGCCGGCCAGCAGCGCGGCCGCGGACTTCGCCAGCCGCGCTTCCGTGTAGCGCATGGCCGCCGGCGGGTCGCCGTCCACGCTGCCGAAATTGCCCTGACCGTCGATCAGCGGCACGCGCATGGAGAAAGGCTGCGCCATGCGAACCATGGCGTCATAGATCGCGCTGTCACCATGCGGGTGATACTTACCCATCACGTCGCCGACCACGCGGGCAGACTTCTTGTAGGGCTTGTCCGCAGTGAACCCGTTCTCGTTCATGGAGAACAGGATGCGGCGATGGACGGGCTTCAGCCCGTCCCGCGCGTCCGGCAGCGCGCGCGCCACGATCACGCTCATCGCGTAATCGAGGTAGGAGCGCCGCATCTCCTCCTCGAGGGTGACGGGCATCGTTTCGTCGAACGGCCGCTCGTCAGAGGGGCCGCCGGTCTCCGTCTCGCTCACTTACAGGTATCCAGATGAATCAGAACGGGATGTCGTCGTCGAGGTCGGCCTTCGGCGCATCCCAGCCGCCGCCACCACCACTACCACCGCCGCTACGCTGCGGGGCCGGGGCACGCCCGCCGCCGGAGGAGGACCGCGCTCCGCCAAACCCGCCCGAGGAACCGCCCCGGTCACCGCTGAAGCCGCTGCCGCCGCCATAGCCAGCCTCATCGCCGGCACCGGCGCCGCCACCCTGACTGCGGCCACCGATCAGGGCCAGTTCGCCACGGAATTGACGCAGTACGATCTCGGTGGAGTAGCGCTCCTGCCCCTCATTGGTGGTCCACTTCCGGGTCTCAAGTTGGCCTTCCAGGTAAACCTGGTTGCCCTTCTTCAGGTAGCGCTCGGCGATCTCACCCAGCTTCTCATTGAAAATGGCCACCGAGTGCCACTCGGTGCGCTCCTGCTGATTGCCCTCGCGGTCCTTGTAGCGCTCGCTGGTGGCGACCCGCAGGTTCACCACCTTGCCGCCGTTCTGGAAGTTCCGCACTTCCGGGTCCCGCCCCAGCGTGCCGAGGATGATCACCTTGTTGACGCCGGCCATGCCACCCACATCCTTGCCCGGCCCGGGGCTCTTCCCGGCCGGAACCTCTTCATAACACAGATCTGGCGGCGCCGCGTGGCGGGGCCGCGCGAAATGCCGCACCCCGTCCAGCGAATCCTTTTCAGGAAACCATCGCGGGTCGCAGAAGCTACCCCCCGGGGGCCGGCAAGGCCACCCCCCGGGGGGTAGGGTCGGGGCGCCCCCCGGCGACCCCTTCCCGACGCCATCATATGGTGGCACACACCCATGAACACAATGCGAACAAAGGTCGGAATCGCCCGTGCCTGACAGCCTTCCCGAGACCACTAACCGCCTCAAGAACCGGGGAGGCCTGAAAATCGGCAGCGGCGGCCATATCCGTATCCGCGGGGCCCGTCAGCACAACCTGAAGAACGTCGATCTCGACATCCCGAAGGGCACGCTGACGGTCATCACCGGCCTGTCCGGCTCCGGCAAGTCGTCCCTGGCCTTCGATACCATTTATGCCGAGGGCCAGCGCCGCTACGTGGAAAGCCTCTCGGCCTATGCCCGGCAGTTCCTGGAACTCCAGCAGAAGCCGGATGTGGACAGCATCGAGGGCCTCTCACCGGCCATCTCGATCGAGCAGAAGACCACCTCCCACAACCCCCGCTCGACGGTCGGCACCGTCACCGAGATCGCCGACTACATGCGCCTGCTCTGGGCGCGCGTGGGTATCCCCTATTCCCCGGCCACCGGCCTGCCCATCGAGGCCCAGACCGTCTCCCAGATGGTGGACCGGACCATGGCCATGCCCGAGGGCACGCGGCTGCTGATCCTGGCCCCCATCGCCAAGGGCAAGAAGGGCGAGTGGAAGAAGGAGATTGCCGAGCTCCAGCGCCGGGGTTTCGAGCGGGTGAAGGTCAACGGTACCCTCTACCGCATCGAGGAGGTGCCGACCCTCGACAAGAAGAAGAAGCACGACATCGAGGCCGTGGTGGACCGCGTGGTGGTCCGCGAGGGCGCCCAGCAGCGCCTGGCCGACAGCTTCGAGACCGCCCTCGGCCTCTCGGACGGGGTGGTCTATCTGGAAGGCGCCGATAACGGGGACCGGACGGTCTTCTCCTCCCGCTTCGCCTGCCCGGTCTCCGGCTTCACCATCGAGGAGATCGAGCCCCGGCTCTTCTCCTTCAACTCACCCCAGGGTGCCTGTCCGGAATGCGACGGGCTGGGCATCGAGACCTTCTTCGACCCCGCCCTGGTCGTTCCGGACGACGAGAAGCCCCTGACAGAGGGCGCCGTCGCACCCTGGACCGGTGCCTCCTCTCCATATTACGACCAGACCCTCGAAAGCCTGGCCCGTCACTTCAAGATCTCGGCCAAGGCCAGCTGGGCCGATCTTTCCAAGCCCATCCGTGAGGCCATCCTGCACGGCACCTCGGATGTGGTGACCCTTCGCTACAAGGACGGGCTGCGCGCCTATGAGGTGAAGAAGCCCTTCGAGGGCGTCATTCCTAATCTCGAGCGCCGGCTGCGCGAGACGGACAATCCCTGGGTCCGAGAGGACCTGATGCGCTACCAGTCCGACCGCCCCTGCCATGTCTGCAACGGCGCCCGGCTAAAGCCCGAGGCGCTGGCCGTGAAGGTGGCCGGGCTGAACATCGCCGAGACCTCCGCCCTCTCCATCCGCAAGGCCATGGAGTGGTTCGCCGGCGTCTTCGACCAGCTCACCCCTCAGCGGCAGGAGATTGCCCGCCGCATCCTGCGGGAGATCAACGACCGGCTGCGCTTCCTGGTGGATGTGGGGCTCGACTACCTTTCCCTGGGCCGCGGCAGCGCCAGCCTTTCCGGCGGCGAGAGCCAGCGCATCCGCCTGGCCTCCCAGATCGGAAGCGGCCTCACCGGCGTGCTCTATGTGCTGGACGAGCCTTCCATCGGCCTGCACCAGCGGGACAACGAACGCCTCCTGGGTACCCTCCGCCGCCTGCGGGACATCGGGAACACCGTCCTGGTCGTGGAGCATGACGAAGACGCCATCCGCGCCGCTGACTACCTGGTGGATATCGGCCCTGCAGCCGGCGCGGGGGGCGGCCGTATCATCGCTCAGGGCACGCCGGAGGAAGTGGCCGCCAATCCGGATAGCATCACCGGCGCCTACATGTCCGGCCGCCGCTCCATCCCGGTGCCCGAGAAGCGGCGTGAGCCCGACCCGAAGCGCATGCTCCGGGTGGTGGGCGCGACCGGCAATAACCTGAAGTCGGTCACGGCCTCCCTGCCGCTGGGCACCTTTGCCTGCGTCACGGGCGTCTCCGGCGGCGGCAAGTCCACGCTGGTGATCGAAACCCTCTACAAGGCCGCCGCCCGCCGCCTGATGGGCGCCGGCACCGTCCCCGCCCCGCATGAGCGTCTGGAAGGGCTGGAGCATCTCGACAAGATCATCGACATTGACCAGTCGCCGATCGGTCGCACCCCACGCTCCAACCCGGCGACCTATACCGGCCTCTTCGCCCCGATCCGGGACTGGTTCGCCGAGCTGCCGGACAGCCGCGCGCGGGGCTACAAGCCCGGCCGCTTCTCCTTCAATGTGAAGGGCGGCCGATGCGAGGCCTGCCAGGGCGACGGCCTCCTCAAGATCGAGATGCACTTCCTGCCGGACGTCTACGTCACCTGCGACACCTGCAAGGGCAAGCGCTACAATCGCGAGACGCTGGAGGTGAAGTTCCGCGGCAAGTCCATCGCCGATGTGCTGGAGATGACGGTGGATGAAGGGCTGGAGTTCTTCTCCGCCGTGCCGTCCATCCGGGAGAAGCTGAAGGTGCTGAGCGAGGTGGGCCTGGGCTACATCCATCTCGGCCAGCAGGCGACCACGCTTTCGGGCGGCGAGGCGCAGCGCATCAAGCTCTCCAAGGAACTGGCCCGCCGCGCCACCGGCCGCACCCTCTACATCCTCGACGAGCCGACCACCGGCCTGCATTTCGAGGATGTCCGCAAGCTGCTGGAGGTGCTGCATGCCCTGGTCGCCCAGGGCAACACGGTGGTGGTGATCGAGCACAATCTCGAGGTCATCAAGACCGCCGACTGGTTGATCGACATGGGCCCGGAAGGCGGTGATGGCGGCGGCCGCATCGTGGCCGAGGGCACGCCGGAGCAGGTGGCCGCCAACCCCGAAAGCCATACGGGCCGCTTCCTGGCGCCCCTCCTGGCGGACCGCCCCGTCGCGGCGCCCACCCCGGCGAAGCGCCGCAAGAAGGCGGGATCCACCTGACCTCCATTCCGGACAGGCGCTCTTGCTCAGGCGCCTGCCCGAAGCCCCGGTTCGGGCTCAGATCCTGCCGCGGAGCCCTGCCCAGGCCACCGCCAGCCTGTCACCTGCCCCTCGGGAGCGTGGCTCGGCATCCCATTGCCAGCCTGCAGAGGCTTCCCGGACGAAATCGCGGCGTGCGAGGACCAGGGGCAGCGCGGCGGCAATAGCCTGCCGTGGCAGGCTCCGCAGGGCAGCGCGGGTGGAGCGCAGCTCTGCCAGGCCGGAGGTTGCCATCTCCCGCAGGACCACCGCCTGCCCCGATGGGGCGGCCCCCTGCGGAAGGATGTCATGCGGCAAAGGCTCGCGCCCATTCGCCAGCAGGACAGGCAGGCTGCGAAGCGTACCGGCCAGCCCGTAAGCCATTCCCGCGCGGGCGAGCGGCTCCGCCAGGGCATCCGGCGCCCCGAGCACGCGCCCCATCTCAACGGCGAGCGCCCCGCTCGTGGCGGCCAGACTTTGCTCGAACGCCTGCCGGTCGGCCGGTGGCTCATCCTCCTCCCGCCCCTCGATCATCCGCAGCAGCGCCTCCGGCTGCAGCCGCCCATCCTTGATGGCTGCCGAAAGCGGCTCCGCCACCTCATGCCTCCGGGCCGGGGCGCCGGCCACCGCCTCCTCCACCACCTCCCGCCACCACTGCAGGCGGATCAGTGCCATCATCGGTTCGCGCGCCACTTCGCGCGCACGCGCCAGCTCATTGTTGAAGGCGATGAGGGTGAAGATCGTCTCCCGCGCCTCGGATGGCGCGAAGAGAGCACAGAGGAAACGGTCCGGGTCATGGCGCCGGGCCAGCTCGGCCACGGGAGAAAGGGCGGACTTGGCTTCCATGGCGGCCCCCTTGGACCCGCCGGGCGCCCCTGGCAAGCGCCTCTTCTCGCGCCGGATTGACGCTCCCCGCCCTTGGCCCCGCCCCTCACAAGCGCGACATTGCGCGCCGAATCACCTGCCAAGGAGACGCCTCATGGCCTTCAGCCTTCCCCCCCTGCCCTATGATGCTGGTGCTCTCGCGGCCCGTGGCATGCAGCAGGAGACGCTGGAGCTGCACCACGGCAAGCACCATCAGGCCTATGTCACCGCGCTGAACGGTCTGATCGAGAGCAAGGGCCTGCAGGGCAAGACACTGGAACAGATCGTCGCCGAGGCCGGCAAGGCCGGCGCCGATGGCCTGCCCGTGCTGAACCAGGCCGGCCAGCACTGGAACCATCTGCTCTTCTGGCAGGTCATGTCCCCCAAGGGCGGCGAGGACAAGATTCCGGGCAATCTGGCGGCCAAGATCGACAGCGACCTCGGCGGCCTCCAGAAGTTCAAGGATGACTTCAAGGCAGCGGGCGTCGGCCAGTTCGGCTCGGGCTGGGCCTGGCTGATCCAGGATGCCTCCGGCAAGCTGAAGATCACCAAGACCCCCAACGGCTCCAACCCGATCGCCACCGGCGAGGGCACGCCGATCCTCGGCGTCGATGTGTGGGAGCACTCCTACTACCTGGACTTCCGCAACCGCCGCCCGGACTACCTGACCAACTTCCTGGACAAGCTGGTGAACTGGGAGTTCGTTGCCTCCTTGCTCGACAAGGGCCTGAAGTCCGGCCAGTCCGCCTGAAGGAAGAAGGGCCGCCCTCGCGGCGGCCTTCCACAAAAGACGAAGGGCGCCGCGGGTCCTCCCCGCGGCGCCCTTCGCGCATCCGGTGCCGAAGGATCAGCCCTTGGCGGCGCTCGCGTCATTCGCGGCGGTCGGGCGGATCACGCTGGCGATCGTCCCGCGCACGACGGTCACGCGCACATTCGGGGAAAGCTCGGCCTCGATTTCATCGGAGCCCTCCTTCACCTTGGTGATGGTGGCCACCAGGCCGCCGCCCGTCACGATCCGGTCCCCCCGCTTCAGCGACATGAGCATCTGGCGGTGCTCCTTCACCTTCTTCTGCTGCGGGCGGATCAGGATGAAGTAGAAGACCACGAAGATGAGAATCAGGGGGGCGAACTGCATCAGCATGCCGGTCGCGCCGCCAACGGCTGCGTCCTGGGCGTAGGCCGGGGAGATGAACATGGGGCTGGGCTTCCGTCCGGGCGTTGTGGGTGCGAAGAGGAGCGGAAACTAACTGCCCACCCCCCCGCGTCAAGCGGAGCCTGGAAACGCCGCCGATGAACGAAGCTGCCCTGACCCGCATCGCCGAGGCCCTGGAGCGCCTTGCTCCTGCGCCGCATGCCGCGCCACGCCTGGATGGCGCCGATGCCTTCGTCTGGCACCCGACACCCTTGCCTCGCCTTTCGCCGGTGCGCCGCGTCTCGGCCGTTGATATTTCGCTGCTCCAGGGCGTGGAGCAGCAGAAGGGCCTTCTGTTGGAGAACACGCTGCGATTCGCTCGTGGCCTGCCAGCCAACAACGCCATGCTCTGGGGCGCCCGCGGCATGGGCAAGTCCTCGCTGGTCAAGGCCGCTCATGCCCGCGCCAATGCCGAGATGCCCGGCAGCCTCGCCCTGATCGAGATCGCGCGCGAGGACATCAGCACCTTGCCCGACCTCCTGGAGATCCTGCGCGAGCAGCCCCGCCGCGTCCTCGTCTTCTGCGACGACCTCTCCTTCGAGCGCGAGGATGCCGATTACAAGGCGCTGAAATCCGTGCTCGACGGCGGCATCGCCGGGCGCCCGCCCAATGTGGTCTTCTATGCGACCTCCAACCGCCGCCACCTGATGCCGCGCGACATGATCGAGAACGAGCAGCAGCGCGCCATCCATGCCAGCGAATCCGTGGAGGAGAAGGTCTCACTCTCCGATCGCTTCGGCCTCTGGATCGGCTTCCATAACTGCGACCAGCCGACCTATTTCGCCATGGTCGAGGGCTATGCGAAGGCGCTGAACCTGCCGATCGAGCGCGAGGCGCTGCTAGCGCGTGCGAAGGAATGGACCATCACCCGCGGCTCCCGCTCGGGCCGCGTCGCCTGGCAGTTCGCCCTCGACATGGCGGGCGAGCTGGGCGTGAAGGTCGCCGCCTGATGCGGCAGGGCGCCCGGCGCAGTCCCGAAGGGCGCTTCCTGAACCCGGATGGCAGCGTCCCGGGTCATCCGCTGTCCCAGGTCTGGAAGATGCTGCGGGAAGGGGCGGGCACGCCCTGGCCCCGCCGCATCGAGGACCCGCAGGAGGCTCCGCCCACCGAGCCCCCACCCGGCCATGCCGCCATCACCTTCATCGGCCATTCGTCCTTCCTGATCCGCATCGCCGGTGGCCCGACCCTGTTGACGGACCCGATCTGGAGCGAGCGCTGCAGCCCCCTGCCCTTCCTCGGCCCGCGCCGGGCTAGGGCGCCGGGACTGGCACTGGAAGCCCTTCCGCCCCTGGATGCGGTGCTGGTCTCCCATAACCACTACGACCACATGGACATCCCGACGCTGCGCCGCCTGAAGGCGCCGCGCATCGTCACCGGCCTCGGCAATGCCCGCATCCTGGCGCGGAATGGCCTGCCCGGTGCCGAGGAGTTGGACTGGTGGGGCGAAACTGCCATCGGCAACGCCACCATCACCTATCTTCCGGCTCGCCACTTCTCCGCGCGCGGCATCGCGGACCGGGGGCGCTCCCTCTGGGGCGGCTTCGCCATCCGCACGCCCGCCGGCTCGATCCTCTTCGCCGGGGATACGGCCCATGGTGCGCATCTGGCCGAGATCGGCGCTGAACTCGGCCCTTTCTCCATCGGGCTGATCCCGATCGGCGCCTATGAGCCCCGCTGGTTCATGCGCTCCGTCCATATGAACCCGGAGGAAGCCGTCCGCGCGAGGGCTGAGACACGGGTGCGCACCGCCATCGCCATGCATTTCGGCACGTTCAAGCTGACCCAGGAAGGAATCGACAAACCGGTCCAGGCCCTGGCCCTCGCACGCAGCAAAGGGGGGCTTGCGGATGATTCCTTCATTGTTCCACGCTTTGGCGAGACGCTTATCCTGCCACTTTAGCGGATTGCGGCCGCCAGTCGGTCCAGGCACCGAAGACGCGCTCCGGCGCCTCGAAGCGCCGATGCGCGTAAAGGCCCTCCGTGATCGGATCGACAGTCATGCCGCGCCTCCCTCTGCGGGGAGGCTTAACGCGCAGTGCCGAAGATCCGCTGCTCCACCTTGTCCCCCACGCGGATGTCCAGCCGCTCCGCCGTCCCCGCCGCCAGTTCCAGCGTCGCCCGCACGGGGCCATTGGAACTGATGGGAGCCAGGCTGTGCGGCACCGTCCGCTCGGCGATCCGCAGGATGACGCCGGACTGGGTGATGAACAGCATGTCGAGCGAGGCGATGGTGTTGCGCATCCACATGCTGCTCTCGCGGGGTTGGCCCCAGTCGAACAGCATCCCCTCATCCGGTGCGACGACGGGACGGAACATCAGCCCCACCATCTGCTGCTGCGGCTCGATCGCCATCTCCACCTGGAACGCATGGCGCTTGCCATCGCGCGTGACGATGACCAGCGGCTCCATGGGCAGCTTCGGCTGCGGCCCGTCCTGCGCCAGCGCGGCCGCTGGCGCGAGCGCCAGCAGCCCGAGAAGAATGCGGCGATTCATCGCTGCGGCATGTCCTGCGGGATGACGGTCTTCACGAGGGAGGCATCCAGGGCCTCGTAGTCGTGGTAGCCGATGGTGTCGTAAAGCTGGGCGCGGGTCTGCATCCGCTCCACCATGCCCTGGGTGCCGCCGTCGCGGTTGATGGCGGCGTAGAGCTCCTCCATCGCCCGGT
>NZ_JAOXLP010000041.1 GCF_025791835.1 Roseomonas xinghualingensis | reverse complement strand
GATCGGATCTGAGTCCGAGGTAGGGTGGGATGGGGCTGGAGTGCCCCGATGACCGACGGGGACACCGCGCTTGCCCTTCAAAGTGAACAAGGACCTGCGCCATCGAATCCCGAGGCAGCGGCATCGGGTCACGAACTGGGCCGCGTATGAGGCGGGCCTTCGCGCTCGTGGCAGCCTGACGGTGTGGTTCACCGAGGACGCGACTGAGGGCTGGCGGGCAGCGCCTCGGACCACCCGCGGCGGGCAGCCATCCTATTCGGGCTTGGCAATCGCGACTGCGCTGACGCTGAGTGCCCTGTTCCATCTGGCACTACGCCAAACAGAGGGCCTGATCGCCTCGATACTACAGTTGCTCGGCCTCGATCTCGCCGTGCCCGACCATACGACCTTAAGCCGGCGGGCGGAGACGCTCGAGGTACCGCGGCCACGCGGCGGGCAAGCGCCCCTGCACCTGCTGGTGGACAGCACGGGGTTGAAGCTCTACGGGCCCGGCGAGTGGCTCACGGAGAAGCACGGGACACGACGACGCCGATCGTGGCGCAAACTGCACCTCGCCACCGACGCCGACACGGGGCGGATCGTCGCGTCGGTGCTGACAGGCCACGATGCCGATGATGGCGGGCAAGTCGGTCCGCTGCTCGAGAGAGTGGACGGACCTGTCGCGTCCTTCACCGCCGATGGAGCTTACGACCGCGACGACGTCCATGCGGAGATTATGGCCCGTCACCCGGAGGCGGAGATCACAGTGCCGCCCCGATCAAGCGCAGTCCCAAGCGCGTCGGCCAGGACTGCGCCGACGGCACGCGACCGCCATCTGCGGACCATCGCCGAGCGCGGCCGCATGGGCTGGCAGAGAGCGTCTGGCTACAACTGGCGTGCCCTGGTCGAAGCCGATGTGTCGCGCTGGAAGCGCGTCATCGGTGATGGCCTGCGCTCGCAAACGGACGGACGCCAAGCGACCGAGGTGGCCATCGCCGCCGAGGTGCTGAACCGCATGTTGGACCTGGGGCGCCCAGAATACGTCCGCATCGCCTGATCGTCAGAGGTCTTGGGAGAGATGCGACCAACGCTCCGATCGATGCAACAAGGTCGCTGCGACTTGAGGGTATGCAGGGCGTGATGCCACGGGCCGCCAGTGCTTGGCGGAAGCGGTTGCTGTCGTACCCCTTGTCGCCGATGAGGTCCTTGGCCCGGGGCAAGCTCGGCAGCATGCTGCCTGGCAATCAGGACTCCACCGGAATGGAGCCGCAGTCTCGCGCGAATGCGATTTCAGGCCTTTCACACATGGCCTTACACTGTTCATACAGCGTCCATTGCGGCGGGCAGCTTCCGCAGCATAGCTCTGATCCGGCACGTGTGGCGATCACCCAAGCGGTCGCTAACGACGATAAAGCCCTGCGCATTCACATCTCGGACGCTGTACGACAGCATGCCCGCTCAATACACGATACCGCGACCGAACTCTAACCACCCCAAGTAAAACTGACCCTCACAAAGTAGAAAATACTTGCTTCGTTCGGTCATCGTTACCAAATAAAAATTGGCCGAGGTGCAAGTGAGGTCGCGCCATGGGAAACCAGGCTGTCCACGACACATCTTGCAGCCGTTTAAGCCGGTTGTCGCGACCGATGCAGGGCCGACCGTCTCAACTCGAGAAGCAAGGAAAAATCGCGATGCCATCACCGAGCGAAACCCGCCAGATTTACGAAACCGGCACCCAGCTGAGGCCGACAATCCATCAGGAGCAGGACTGGCCGTACGAGGTCCCGCATATCCGGTACGAGGCCCTTATATGGCCCCCGCACGATGTCGGGGGGCAGCCCGCCGCGCCTCAGATATTCGAGGAAAAAGAGGACGAGGAGTGGGAGAACAACGCCTACATCACCTGCGAGGTCCTCGGCTTCAGGGGCTTGTGGAACGCCGAAGAACGGCGCCGGATCTATGCCAACGATATCGGCACGACCCTCTATTACGGCTTCCCCTACAACGCGCGCTGGATCTGGGGCGCTGCGAAAATGCTTGTCGACAAAAAATACGTTTCGCTGATCGAGCTGCAGGAGAAAATTGGAGAGATCAGGAAAAGACTGGGCGTAAACGCTCAACGCGGAGGGCACGCTACGTCAAACATTAGCGCCGGCGCTCAGACCAACGTTACCACCAACACCGGGACCGGTAAAACCGGAACCGGGAACCGCCCTGACTATGGATCCAAGGCTCCATGGGAAGGCACTGGTGAAATCCGGCCTGCCCGCTTCAAGGTCGGCGACCGCGTTCGAGTGAAAGATCTGCCGGCGATATTCTACACCCGCACCCAGATGTACGCTCGGAATATGAGCGGGACGATCGCTGCCCTAACATACCCAGACCTCATTCCCGCCGACGAGGCCTGGGAGCGATACGACGCCCCGCAGGAGCAGTATTACATCGTCCGGTTTCAGCAGAAGGATCTTTGGGCGGAGTACCCGTTCGAGAACGATACCCTTCAGAGCGAATATCCGGAGATGTGGCTCGAAGCCGAGGACTGAATGAAGCACGGACCTAGCCATAGGAAAGAGCAGAACATGTCAGAGACACATAAAGACGGCGGCCACGACCATCCGGAACACGGCGGCCACGACCATCAGGCAGCGCCAATGGTCGATGAGATTTCCGACTTCGAAATTCTCGAACTAGCTGTTCGCGAACTGGCGATCGAGAAAGGCCTGTTCACCGCCGAAGATCACCGTGTGTTCTCCGAATGGAACGACGCGAGATCGCCGGCCGCAGGCTCGCGCATGGTCGCAAAGGCCTGGACTGACCCGGCATACAAGTCCCGGGTATTTGCCGATCCCCTCGCTGCCAGCAAGGAGGTCGGCGTCGACTGGGCCGAACCTACTGGCTTCGGGACCACAAGCGACTACATGCACCTGACCGTACTCGAAGATACGCCGACGGTGCATCATGTGATCGTGTGCACTCTCTGCTCATGTTATCCGCGGCCGTTGCTCGGCCACTCGCCTTATTGGTACCGTGCGCCTAACTACCGTCGCAGGATAGTCCGCTGGCCGCGTCAGGTGCTGGCGGAGTTCGGATTGATTCTCCCGCCCGAGGTCGAGCTGCGGGTTGAGGACTCCAACGCGAAAAGCCGCTTTATGGTCCTTCCCGTGAGGCCTGCGGGCACCGAGGGCTGGACGGAGGAGCAACTCGCTGAAATCGTCACTCGCGACTGCATGATCGGCATTGCCCTGCCGCGGCCCGGCAGGACATCGGACGGTCCTCGGCCGATCCACAAGGCCAGCCGGCCGGTCCACAGCGGGGGTAGGCCGAAGGAGGCCGCACAATGAACGGGGAGAGTGTCGGCATTCATGAGCAGACCGAAGGGCAGTACGTCGACCTTCGTCGCGTAGCCTTGCTCGAATCCATCCGAAGCGAGGAGCAAACCTGGGACAAGCTTGCGCCGCGTTGGTGCGTCGCCGAGCCAGCACCGCCATGGAAGGTATGCCTCGACGCAACCTGCGACTGTCTATCGGCGGGTGGGGCTCTTGATAACCTGGAGCGGCGGCACGCCGAGGATGAGCTTGAGGCAGTGTACAGCGCGATTCCGAATCCGGAACGCCAGCTTCTGACACTCGCTCATATCATGCTCAGCCGCGGGCTCGTGACCGAGGAGGAACTCGCCCGTCGAATAAGTGCCGTCCGAACGCGGCTTGAAGCTGTTTAGGAACCGAAGCTGTTTAGGAACAGCGCCAAGGGAGGTAGACTAGATCATGGCGATTCATCGCTCTCACGCTATACGCGTCGCATGTGCAGGGGCTCTCGTTCTGGCGAGCGCCTTCCCGGCACTTGCCCACCACCCGATGGGCGGTCAGGTTCCGCAGACTTTCGGACAGGGCCTGCTTTCCGGCTTCGGGCATCCTATAATCGGTGTTGACCACTTCGCCTTCGTCGTCGCCCTCGGCATTACAGCCGCACTTGCGGGCCGCCTCTGGGGGCTGACGCTCTCGTTCGTAGTCGGGACCGTTGCCGGATGTCTCGTCCATCTCGCCGGCGTCACGCTTCCCGTAGCCGAATTGGTCATCGCCGCTACAGTGCTCCTGCTCGGAGCCATCATCGCCACAAATCGCGAGCTTCCCACGCTCATGCTCTCCGTTCTCTTCGCCGGCGCGGGGCTCTTTCATGGGTGGGCTTACGGCGAGTCGATCTTCGGTGCGGAGCAGACGTCGCTCATCGCCTATCTCGCCGGCTTCACGCTGGTCCAGTTGGTCGTGGCAGTGCTCGCCGGTCTCGTCACGCGCTGGGTGATCGCCAGTGATGCTGCTCGTCGAATGAAGGTGCGCCTGGCGGGCGCCGTCGTGGCTGGCATCGGGCTGGCGCTGTTCGTCGGACATGTTGAAGGCATGCTGTTTCTGGGCGTCAAGTGACCACGGTGGCGGCGCACGGCGAACTCGAGTTCGATGAGCAGTCGTGATCCAACGCCCCACCCTAAGGTGACTGGATCGCCGGGGAATGGCCGGCCTGTCCAGCAGCCTCTTTCCCCGTCGCGATCGGCGTGTGGGGGCGCAGCGTTGGCTGCGCCTCCGCGCTGCCAACGCCAGCCTGAACGCGTTGTCCGTGGGTTTGCCGGGGCGCGAGAAGTCGATCGGAGACCTCGAGTTACTCGGCGTTTCGCAGCCCCCAGAACAGGATCATCGCCTCAGGCTGTGACATGCCCCTGCTGACCCGGCTGGGTCACCGGCTTTGGGCGGCGGGTGCCGCTCTTCGTGGGCGCTGTGGGGTTATGCGGGCGCAGCTCGGGTGCTGAGCCAGGCGAGGCGGGTGAAGTTGTAGGCGAGATTGGCCATGCCGATCTTCACCTGCGCGCGGGCCAGGCCAATGGTGCGGACGAACAGCGCCATGCGACGCTTCTGCGCGGCGAAAACATGCTCGATGCCGGAGCGGATCCGGGCGCGTGATGCATTGGCTTTCGCTTGTTGTTCGGAGAGTTGGCGTCGTGGTGGTCTGCGGAACTGGATCCTCTCAGACAGTCCGCGTCGCTCCAGCACTTCCAGGTTGCGCTTTGTGCGGTAGGCGGTGTCGGCCCAGACACGGCTGGCGGTGTTCCCTGGGTCGAGCAGGCCAGCAAAGCTGCGGCTGTCGTGCTGAGCTGCATCGGTGACCGTCCAGCGGCGGATCAGCCCGTGCCGCCGGTCAATGCCGATGTGGCTCTTGTAGCCGAAGACCGGCACCGCGATCTGGATGACTTGGCGCTGATGGCCTTCTGATTTGGGCTTGGCTCTGCCGCGCTTGAGCGTCCACCGGGCATCCCGATCCTTCTGTGCCCGCTTGGCCTTCGACCAATGCTCCGGCGTGCCGCCCTCGCGGATGGTGGCTTTCTCCTCCACCGTGAGCTTCTGGCGCGGTGCCGCGATCAGGGTGGCATCGATGATCTGCCCACCCATGGCGAGAAATCCCTTGGCCGCCAGCACCTCATCAAAGCGGCGGAACAGCCCCTTCATGGCACCGGCCTGCTTGAGCTGTTCGCGATAGAGCCAGATCGTCTTGGCGTCCGGCACCGCTTGGTGCAGAGCAAGGCCCGCAAAGCGCATAAAGGACAGCCGGTCGCGCAGCTGGAATTCTGCCTGCTCATCCGAGAGGCTGTAGAGCGCCTGCAGCACCAGGATGCGGAACATCATCACGGCATCATAGGGCGGGCGTCCGCCGCGGCCGCAGTCCGACCGCGCCAGTGCCGTATCCAGCACGGGACGGAAGATCTCAAAATCGACCACGGCCGAGAGGCGCTCCAGCGGGTCGCCGGCTGCGGAGAGCGCTGCATACCGCTCATCGACATCGAAGAAGCCAGGCTGCCCCGCCATTGCCACTGCCTCCTTTGACCAGAGCCAGTGAATCAGCTTCGCGCCTCAGCCGCGAGGTTTTTCGAAGTGTCCAATCGTCGCAGCCGACGGGCCAGACGCTTATCGGGAAGGGTCGCCGCAGAGAGTTCTTCCTCCTGCCAAGCGGCTTCGCTGCTGCTGGTCTCGTTCCGCATCCGTGACGCCTCCGTGATTCGGCGGCACGGACAGAGTCACAGCAGATTCAATCGAGGCAACAGGCCCGCCGAAGATGTGGGTAATCGCAAGACCCGCCGGATGGGTACTTTATGGGATGGCCCGCCCTCACTCCCCTCGCGCTAGAGCAGACTCTGTTCATTCGGGCTCATATCCGGCGGCTGTGAAGAGGTTGGCGCACTCGGCTGTCGTGAACTGGGGGAGTGCGTTCCCGATGGCATTCCAGAGGTCGTCGAGGCTGCGGGCGGCGGCTTTGCGCAGGATCGCCTTGAGCTTGGCGAAGGCATTCTCGATGGGGTTGAAGTCAGGAGAGTAGGGCGGGAGGTAGCGGAGGGTGGCGCCCGTGGCCTCGATGGCGGCGCGAGTGTACTGGCCCTTGTGGGCGGGCAAGTTGTCCATGATGACGATGTCACCGGGCCGGAGTGTCGGCACCAGCACCTGGTCGATGTAGGCGGCAAAGGCAGCTCGGTTCATGGGCCCGTCGAGCACCATGGGTGCGGTCATGCCCGACAGTCGCAGGGCGCCGGTGAAGGTGGTGGTCTTCCAGTGGCCGTGCGGAACCGGAGCACGGCAGCGCTGGCCGCGTTTGGCCCGCCCGCGCAGGCGGGCCATCTTGGTCGAGGCACCGGTCTCGTCGATGAAGACCAGGCGCTCGGGGTCGAGGTCAGGCTGCGCGTTGAACCAGGCGCGGCGCTTGGCCGCGACGTCGGGCCTGTCCTGCTCGCTGGCGTGCGCCGGTGCTCGGGGCAAAGTGGGCGCCGTGCTCGCGCCGGAGCATCTCCGCCAGCTCGACGAGCGTGATGTCCACCTTGGCCTCCACCGCGCCGAGAATGACGGCACCATACGCCTCAATCCGCTGCGAGCGCTGGTCGCCGCCTTTTGGCCGAGCCCTCGTCGCGCCCGTTGCGTGGAACACCCGAACCCAGCGGATGGCAGTGGCCACCCCCACGCCGAAGCGCTCGGCCGCCGCCCGGCGGGACAATCCACCCTCCACCGCCCCAATGACCCGGCTGCGAAGATCCTCCGACAAGGTCCGACCCATCCATGCTGGCCTCCTCACCAGCCAGCAGGGTGAATCAGATCGCCGCCGCGTCGGGCAAGAACATTCGAATCAGATCGCTCGGATCACGCTCTAGGCTGAGGGGGCAACCGGAGGGATGGGAGCAGATCCGATGCAGAGCGCGGTGCTGGGGATCGACCTGGGCAAGAACAGCTGCAGCGTGGTCGGCCTGGATGTGGAAGGACGCGTGCTCATGCGGCGGCGCCTGCACCGTGACGGGATCATTAAGCTGGCGGCAGGTATGCCGGGCTGCGTGGTGGCCATGGAGGCCTGCTGTGGAGCACATCATCTCGGCCGCAGGCTGCGCGAGCAGGGCCACGAGGTCCGTTTGATGTCCCCCGAGTACGTGCGTCCCTACGTGAAGGCACAAAAGAACGATGATCGGGACGCGGAGGCGATCGCCGAGGCGGCGACCCGGCCGACCATGCGGTTCGTGGAGCTCAAGAGCGAAACACAGCTCGACATGCAGAGCCTCCATCGTGCCAGGGATCGGCTGGTAAGCGAGCGGACAGCATTGATCAATCAGTTGCGCGCCATTCTGCTCGAGCGCGGCATCACCGTACCCCACGGGCGGCGCAAGCTGGAACTGTTTCTCGAAGCCCTACTGGGCGAGGATCAGGCTGCGCTCAGCTCGCGGACCCGGCTGCTGGTGGAGGACCAGCAGGCGGAGTGGCGCGAACTGGACCGGCGCATCTCGGCTTTTGACGACGAATTTGCGCTGCAGGCTCGGACCGATGAGGCCGCCCGGTTGCTGACCACGATCCCCGGTATCGGCCCCCTGAACGCGACGGCGCTGGTCGCCGCGGTCGGTAAAGCCGAAACGTTCGGGCGTGGCCGGGATCTGGCGGCGTGGTTGGGATTGGTGCCGAGACAGATGACGACAGGAGGCAAACCAAAATTGCTGGGGATCAGCAAGCGCGGCAACGCATACCTGCGCAAGATGCTGATCCACGGCGCTCGCGCCGCGCTGCCGAGCCTGTCGACGGCCGAAACACCCCTGGGTGGCTGGCTGCGGGGACTACGAGCACGCGCGCACGTGAACACCGTGGTGGTGGCACTGGCGGCCAAGCTGGCGCGGATCATCTGCGCGGTGTTGCGCAGCGGGCAGCGGTTCGAGACGCAGGGTGCGAGCGTGTCGTAGCCCCAGGGATCGGCCGCTCGCGCTCACCCGGCATGGGCGGCTGTATGAGGTCTGCGGGTGGCGGAAGTGAGATGGCCTGACAGTCGATCGGCGTGCTGGAAACCTGCCGCAAAAAATGGCGCTCGACGCCGTGAACTTTATGAGGACCAGGACGCGCGGATCTCCATCTTGGCCGGGGCATTGCCTCGAGACCGGATACGTTGGCGTAGACTGATCAGACCAGGTAGCGAAACTGCTTGCGGACGGGGCGGGCCATACGTTTTTTCGCAGCACGTCCTGCAACATAGTTTTGTCCGGGCTGAGATCAGCGGCCAGCCGCTTGAGCTTGGCATTCTCCTCTTCGAGCTGCTTCAGCCGACGGATCTCGGCCGTGCCCATCCCGGCGAACTGCTTCTTCCACCGGTAGAAGGTCGGCTCCGAGATCCCGAGCTTGCGGCAGATCCCGGCAACTGCCGTGCCGCTCTCCGCCTGCCTCAGGGCAAAGGCGATCTATTCATCGGTGTACCGTTTCTGCTTCATGGCACTGCCTCCCTCCTCGGGGGCTTACAGTGCCCGAAAAACTTACGTTCCCGGCGGACCAGTTTCGAGGGTCAGGACCCGACGCGCGGTGGTGTCGTGCGTTGATGCGCGGAGTGATCTAACTGCGCCTTCCCATGTTACCGAAGGCTTGGCGGCACGTAGCTT
The DNA here is from genome assembly GCF_025791835.1 of Roseomonas xinghualingensis. Classification (GTDB taxonomy): domain Bacteria; phylum Pseudomonadota; class Alphaproteobacteria; order Acetobacterales; family Acetobacteraceae; genus Roseomonas; species Roseomonas xinghualingensis. The sequence continues at coordinate 14,497 of NZ_JAOXLP010000041.1, read as the reverse complement.
GACGCGCGCTGGGATCGATCAGCAGAGCGATACCACCGACGACGCGATGCCGCTTCTTTGGCTTGCCATCGGACATCACCCACTTCCGGCATAGTCCACACTGATGCTGCGCTCTGTGGCCACGTGGCGGCTTCGACGGACACGACCTTCCTCTTCCATCCTACCAGCTCGCCCAATGTCTATCGGATCGATCTGACCGAGATCGGTTCCGGCCGACGCCGCCGTACTGATCAGACGTAGAGACGCTACAAAAGATCAATGCCAACGACAATAAGCAGAATCGCGTAGGTGAGCTGCAATGTCCGCTCGTTCATCTTGTGGCTGACTCTCACGCCGATCGGCGCGGCAATCATGATTGTCGGCATCATCACAAGGAAGATGAGAATGTCGACATAGCCGAGCGAGTAAGACGGCAGATCCTTGGCGTTCCAGCCACCGATGATAGACCCGATTGCGCCCACCGTGCCAGTGATCAGACCGGTCGCGGCCGAAATCGCCATCGCACGGTCCAAATGCATGTTGAAGGCCGAGAGGATCGGCGTTGTTAGCGTGCCGCCGGCGGTGCCGGTCATTACAGCAATGACTCCAACAACCGAGGAGATACCAACCATCTTTGCACCCCTCGGCGGCTCCTGGCCGAAGGAAAAGCGCCCATGACCGAACGCTATGTAGAAACCTGCCAGAATGATATAGATCGAGAACAGGGCTTGCAGAATTTCGGGCGAACCGAATGGCAGCAGGATCGATCCGATGGCAACGCCGATGAGAAGGCCGATGGCCCAGGTCTTGAATAACCCCAGATCGAGATTGCCGAGCTTGTAGTGCTTGCGGCTCGAAGCAATTGCGCTCGGTATGATGAGTGCCATTGATGTCCCGGTTGCTACATGCATCATCACCGGATTGGCGACGCCGAGCCAGGGGAGCAGATAGATAAAGATCGGCATGCGGATGGTGCCTCCGCCGATACTGAACAGGCCCGCGACGAAGCCGGATACCAGACCAACCACTGCGAAAATGATGATGCCTAGCAGGAGGTCATCCATGGCGCGGTGTTCCTCTGCTTTTGCTTAAGGAAGCGCTCGTGCGTGGTGATGTCTGAGGCCGGCTGCCTGAGCGGGCGTTCGCGCAGGGAGAGGTAACCGGCGCGCAACCACCCGGACCGGAATCAGCATGATTGTGAAACAGGCCGTCAGCATGGTCAACCGAAACGTGACGTTCGCGGCCATTTCAAGGGTCAGCAGGATCGCGGTGAACAATGCCGCCATACCGACAACCGCAAGGCTGAATGGATGCACGGTCACAACCAACTTCTCGGCCGGTCTCCCGGTTCCCCATCAACGTAGTTGACTTCTCTGACCCTAGTGATTGCTGCCAACATTTGGGCGACGCTTCGGCAGACGTCGCGACGCTCAGATGCTTCATCGAGATCGGCGACCAGCGCTTCGACCTTGGCGCTACTCCACGATCGCCTCCACAATTTAATGCACGCCCCTTGCGGACCGGTCGGGCGAGATCATCACACTACCAGTAACCCGGTGCACCATGGCTAACCGATAGTGCAAAGATAAGAGACCGTTACTGCACGCTAACGGTCGTCGCTTTAACGTGATTTGACAGTTTGAGTAGATGTTGCTCATTTATATTTCATGTAGCGCAGCAAGATTTAGCAGTGACTTGGCGCTGAGCCTATACGGCAGGAAATCCCACTCCGTTACTGGAACACCCGCAGATAACTCAGGAGAGAGCAGCATGCCAAAATTCGAAAGCCGGTTGGCGTGTGTGATCAAATCGGATGGCACGATCGCCCGCGGCTATATGATCGACAAATGCGAGATGAAGGGAGAAAATGAATATCTGATCACCTGGAAAATTCCGCTCCAGGGCGATGCCAAGACGAACTTTGCAGGCACGATCGGCAGCGCTTTGGAAGAGGATGTCCAGCCTGGCTTTATTACAGTCGGACTCACTCATGATCCGAGTCAGATGCAGGTGCATACGTATGATGTAGGCGGTAAGCCTGCGCGCCGTTCATTTCACATTGCATGCTTCAGAGACGAGTAAGTAGCGGTAAGCGGGCGAGAGAGCCGAATGGATCTGCTTGCTCGCATCGATGCCATAAATCGAAAGCTTGACGTAAGTCGATGACGTATGTTTGGTCCCGGGATGAGGTGGGCTTGTTAAGCGGCAGCTTGGTGTGCTCGTCGCCTCGGCGCCCATCCATCCCGTCTTGCGCCGCTCAGCGCCAGCAGACCATCCAGGAACAGCCCGGCCAATGCCGCGCTCCGCTCCTGGGTGAACAGCGGCCGGATGCGCGCCTTGGCCTCGCGCAACGACGATGCCCAAAGCTCCAGCACCATCTCGATCGAAGCGCCCCCCGTCCACGATCCTCAATCCACGGCCACCCATGGATTCAGAGATCTCCAGCGAAAGCAACTGTAATGCTAGGGCCTGTCCTCAGATGGGGGATTCCCAGAATGGCGGTTGAGTGATTCATAGGGTGCCGGCAAGTTGTGGAGCAGCCGGGGAATGCGGCGATACGCGTTGCGTGACGATCAGTGGGTGCGGATCGAGGGCCTGCTGCCCGGCCGGGCTGGACATGTTGGCATGACGGCACGCGATAACCGTCTGTTCGTCGAGGCGGTGCTCTACCGTTACCGCGCGGGTATTCCCTGGCGCGACCTTCCGGACCGGTTCGGCTCGTGGAAGGCGGTGCATACGCGCTTCAGCCGCTGGGCCAAAGGCGGCGTATGGGAGCGCCTGCTCCGGCATCTCGCGGCGGATGCGGACACGGAATACGCGATGCTCGACAGCACGGTCGTTCGCGCTCACCAGCACGCCGCCGGGGCACACAAAAAAGGGGGCACGAGCAGGCGATCGGGCGCAGCAAGGGTGGCCTGAGCACCAAGATCCACGCTCTCGTGGATGCGCTCGGCAATCCGGTCGGCTTTGCTCTGACCGGCGGCCAGGCACATGATCTTGCCGGTGCTGACGCGCTGCTGCCCGACATGGCGGCCGATGCGCTTATCGCCGATCGGGCCTTCGATGCCGATGCACGCGTGTTGGAGCCCCTGGCTGCGGCAGGCAAGGCGGCCATCATCCCGCCAAAAGGGAACCGAAAGCAGAAGCGGGACTATGACCGGCATCTCTACAAGGCGCGGCACCTGATCGAGAACTTCTTCGCCAAGCTCAAGCAGTTCCGTGCCATCGCCACCCGCTACGACAAGACCGCACGTAACTTCCTCGCCGCCATCCACCTCGCCGCAGCCTATGTCTGGCTCATCTGAGGACAGGTCCTAGTCTGGGCCTACCAGTAGACACAGAAAGCCCGGCTGAGTTGGGGCTGGGCCGGGCCGAGGAGCGGGCGCTCTGCGAAACATGGCGTAATCGGGGGGGCTCCGTTCGATCCAGGGTCGTAGGCTCGAACGTGGCAACACTGGCATCGGGAGAGCCGCCATGGAGCAGTATGTCGCGCTGGATGTCTCGCTCAAGGAGATCAGCGTCTGCGTGATCGACGCTGGAGGAGGTGTGGTGTTCGAGGGCAAGGTTGCGGCTGAGCCCGCAGCCCTGATCGGTCTCATCCGCACCAGGGCGCCGCAGCTTGCAAAGGTCGGTCTGTTGATTTGCACTGAGAACTGACCCGGTAATGGAGTGCGCCCCTGTAGGTGGACAGGCTCAGGCCGCAGTTTTGACCGCCTGCCGGGCGTGTTGATCCTCGAGCTGCACGGGGGCTGAGATACCCCAGGGCCGAGTGCAGCCGTCGTGAGTTGTAGACGTCGTCGATGAACCGCGGAAGGTCGGCGGTCACGTCCTCGAAGGTTTCGTAGGCGGCGAGGTAAACGGCCTCCACCTTGAGCGTCTTCATGAAGCTCTCAGCCTTGGCGTTGTCGTAGGGATTGCCCCGTCGGCTCATCGACCCCGTCAGGCCGTGGGCGGCGAGCATCTCGCGATACGCCTCGGATGCGTATTGCCCGGTTTAAACCGGTCGTCGCAACGCCAGGTTGGACTGAGCGCAGCACGGCGTCGAGGGCTTCGGCTGGCGTTCTCCAGCCGAGCGTCTTGCGCGGTCTCGCGTTGAGCGCTGTCGCGACGGCGGCGAGGTCACCGGCGCTGTGTGCGGCCAGGTCGGTCCCCTTTGGGAAGTACTGCCGCAGCAGCCCGTTCGTGTTCTCGTTCGTGCCGCGCTGCCAGGGGCTGTGCGGGTCGCAGAAATACACCTGCAGCCCGGTGTCGATCCGCAGCCGCGGGTGCTCCGTCATCTCGGTTGTGTTGCAAACTTTGCGGCGGGCCGCAGTTGGCCTGGATAGCAGGCGGATCAGGCGGATCAGGCAGCAATCTGGAACAGCTCGGTGACGAAGGTGGCTTGGGCCCGCATGTCGCAGCCATCGATTTTCCGGAGCTGCCCCTTCCTCACCATCGCCATCACCTCGTAGCCCGCCAGTGTTCGTCGTGCCGTATGGAAACTGCCAAAGCCGAGCCCGGGTCTGACCAGACGTTTCACGCGCCGGTGGTCTTGTTCCACTATGTTATTGAGAAACTTGCATTGCCGGAGGCGGGAGAAGCGCCACAGCTCGCCGTCCTCCTTCATCTGCTCGACGGCACACGGGTAGGCCGGGTTCTTGTCCACTGTGATGGTGCGTGGGTTTACCGTATGCGGCTGGCCCACCGCCTTGCGGAAGAAGCGCTTGGCGGCCTCGGCGTCCCGCTTGGCCGAGAGCAGGAAGTCGATCGTCTGCCCGCGGCTGTCGACGGCACGGTACAGGTACATCCAGCGGCCCTTCACCCGGACGTAGTTTCGTCGGCCCGCCAAGAGCCGTTGCTCAGCCGCAGGTGTGGTCGGCTCCGCCTCTCAATCTCGGGCGCGTAGACTTGGATCCAGCGGAAGAGGGTGGTGTGCGCGACCTCCACACCACGGTCGGCGAGCATCAACTCAAGATCGCGGTAGCTGACCGGGAACATCAGGTACCAGCGGACCGCCCAGAGGATGACCTCGGCCGTAAACTGCCGCCCCTTGAAGGACTGATCCTGCCGTACCCGGGCCGCCTGCCGCCGTCTCGCCATGCCAAGGCTTGTACCTGCCCAGGAAGGCTCCGCAAGCTCGCAACGGAACCGCCATAAAGCGGGCTCCGCCCTGATCGGGTACGAGCGTTTTGATTGGCACGGTTCGGCCCAACCGATATAGTCAGATGGATGTATCGATTTGGGCCATCGCCATGAAGAACTTTGTCGGGCGTCGCACCTTCCTCGGTGCCTCAACTGCGATCTTCGCGGCTTCTGACCGTTCTGCTTGCGCGGCCGAGCCGCCCGTCGTAGCTGCAGCGGCCGATTTGCAGTTTGCCCTGGAAGAAGTCGGCAGGCTGTTCCAAGCCCAGACGGGCCAAGCTCTGCGCCTCTCCTTCGGTTCGTCCGGTAACATCACCCGGCAGATCGAGCAAGGCAGCCCGGCCGAGCTGTTCCTGTCCGCCGACGAGGCGTTCGTGTTCCGCCTGGCCGATGCCGGGCTCACCCGCGACCGGGGCGAACTCTACGCCGTGGGACGGATCGCGCTTCTCGCCCCGCCCGGCTCGCCGCTCCGTACCGAAGGAGGCATGGACGCGATCCGCGAAGCTCTCGACGCGGGCCGGATCACCCGTTTCGCCATCGCCAATCCCGAGCACGCCCCCTACGGCCGGGCGGCCGACCAGGCGCTTCGCTCGGCAGGGCTGTGGGACCGCCTGCAACCCTCGCTCGTGCTGGGCGAGAACGTCGCCCAGGCAGCGCAATTCGCCCTGGCCGGTGGCAGCCAGGGCGGCATCGTCGCCTATTCCCTCGTCCTCGCCCCCGCTTTGCGGGACCGCGGTGCCTACGCCCTGCTGCCGGACGGCCTGCACGCCCCGTTGCGGCAGCGGATGGTGCTGACCCACCGCGCCACCCCCGAGGCCGAACGCTTCTACGCCTACGTGCAACAGTCTGCCGCCCGGGAGGTCATGCGCCGCTACGGCTTCGTCCTGCCGGGCGAGTGAGGGGCGTGGACTGGACGGCGCTGCGGCTTTCCGCCCTGCTCGGCCTTTGCACGCTGGCGATCCTCCTGCCCGTCGCGGTCTGGCTCGGGCGGAGCTTGGCCCTGCGCCGCTTTCCCGGCCGCGCCGTGGTCGAGGCGGCGGTCGCGCTGCCCCTGGTGCTGCCGCCCACCGTGATCGGCTTCTACCTGCTGGTCGCCTTCGGCGGCCGCTCGCCGCTGGGGCAGGGCTGGCAGGCCGTGTTCGGCCACGGCCTCGCCTTCTCCTTTGAGGGCCTGCTGCTGGCCTCCGTCCTCGTGAACCTGCCCTTTGCGGTGCAGCCTGTGCAGAACGCCTTCGCTGCCGTGCCTAAGGAGCTGCGCGAAGCGGGAGCGGTTTCCGGCATGTCTCCATGGAGCGTGCTGCTCCGCGTGGAGCTGCCGCTGGCTTGGCCGGGCATAGCCACGGCCGCCGTGCTGTCCTTCGCGCACACCCTGGGCGAGTTCGGCGTTGTGCTGATGGTCGGCGGCAGCATCCCCGGCGAAACCCGAACCGTGGCCATCGCCATCTACGACCGCGTGCAAGCCTTCGATGAGGGGGCGGCGGCAGCCATGTCGGCGGTGCTGCTCGGCGTTTCCATGGTCGCTCTCGGCCTCACGAGCATCCTCTCGCGCCGCGTCGGGAGACGCACCGTGGATGCCTGACGGCAGCGCAGTCGCGACCACGGCCAAGCCCGGCCTAACGGTGCGCCTGCGCGCCGCCGGCCCCATCCCGCTTGATCTGGATCTCGCTTGCGCACCGGGTGAGGTCCTGGCCCTCGTTGGCCCGTCAGGGGCCGGCAAGTCCACCGCACTACGCTGTCTGGCTGGGCTGCACCGCCCGGAAACGGGTCGGGTGATCTGCAATGATGCCGTATGGCTGGACACCGGGACAGGCGTCGATCTGCCACCGCATCGCCGCGCCGTGGGCATGGTGTTTCAAGACTACGCGCTGTTCCCGCACATGACGGCACTTGGCAACGTCGCCGCCGCGATGGGCCATCTGCCGCGCGGCAGGCGCCACGACCGGGCTCGGGAACTTCTGACATTGGTCCGCCTTTCCGGTTTGGAGGAGCGTCGCCCGGCAGAAATGTCGGGGGGCCAGCAACAGCGCGTCGCCGTCGCCCGCGCCCTGGCGCGTGATCCCGCCGTGCTGTTGCTGGACGAACCTTTTTCCGCCGTGGATCGGGCCACGCGGCGGCAGCTGCAAGAAGAGTTGGCGGCCCTGCGCCGCGTGCTCTCGATCCCGGTTCTCCTCGTCACCCACGACCTGGAGGAGGCGGCCGCACTCGGCGATCGGATCTGCGTCCTGCACCACGGGCGCGGCCTCCAAACCGCCCCGGCCGCAGAGCTGCTGGCGCGTCCAGTCAGCGCCGAGGTCGCCCGCCTGCTCGATCTGCGGAATATCTTTCGGGGAAAGGTAGAGCGACACGACCCGACCTCGGGCGTCACCCTACTCCGATGGGGCGAACGGACGGTGCGGGCAGAGCACGCTCCAGCCTTCGCGCCCGGCGAGACAGTGGACTGGTTGGTGGCAGGTGCTGCGGTAATCCCGCATCCGCAGGATCTTTCGACGGCGTGCAAGGGCGAGAACTCTGTTGTAGGGCAAGTGTCCGCTCTCGTGGGGCTCGGGGGGGCCATGCGCGTCACGCTCAAGATCACCTCGCCGGAAGGCGGGACCCTGTCCTTCGACATGCCGCTGCACGCGGCGCGCACAGCTGGTCTTGTCGTGGACAAGAAGTTCGCGGTGGCCCTGCTACGCGACGGCATACACCTTATGCGGCAAATACCTACCTCGTGAGACCGCCTACCTGTCCGCCCGCAACGATGTCCTTGCCAACATCGCCATCATCGCCACCTGTGAGTTTTCAGAGAAACGTAGACTCAGGTCTTTAAGAGAATCAGCTACTTGCTCCGGCCGATTTCCCTTGAATTGGCGACTCGCTTCCGATGAGAGTGGACTCGTTCTGATTTCGAGTCGTGAATGGCGGTCGCGGTCGACATACAGGCCCCTGATGCCTCGACCTGGGCCGCTGGCGAGGAGCGGTTTCAAGTGCTCGCGCCGCTGGCGGCCGTCGAACGGACCACGCGGGCTGAGGTCGAGGCTGCGGCCCGGGATCTCGGCATCGGGCGGGCATATTGCTACCGCCTGCTGCGCCGCCTGCGGGCGGAGCGGACCGTCACTGCTGTCCTGCCCCGCTCCCGCGGCCGTAGGGTCGGCGCCCGCATCCTGGGCAACGATATCGAGAGGATCATCGGCGAGGCGATTGATGAGTTCTACCTCGATCGGCAGCGGCCCAGCGTCGCGGTACTGGTGCGCGAGATCGCACGCCGATGCGCTGAGAGGGGCCTGACCGCGCCGAGCTACAAGGCTGTTGCACCGAGGGTGCGGGCACTCGATCGACGCGAGGTCGTCAGGCGCCGTGAGGGTGCAGCCGCCGCCCGGAGCAGGCTCGGCCTCATCGTGGGCCGCCTGTCCGAGGACAAACCGCTCGGCCTCGTGCAGATCGACCACACCCTCGCCGATGTCTTCGTCGTATCGCAGCAGGACAGGCGCGTACTGTGCCGGCCCTGGCTCACCCTGGCGATCGACGTCGCCACCCGCATGGTGGCCGGCTTCTATCTCAGCCTTGACCCGCCGTCGGCTCTATCCGTTTCGATGGTGCTCAGCCAGGCTGTGCTTCCCAAAGGTGAGTACCTGCAGGGGAGGGAGGTGGACCTCGCCTGGCCGGTGTCAGGACTGCCTGCGCGATTGCACCTGGACAACGCCAAGGAGTTCCGAGCCCAGGCGCTGAGGCGCGGTGCGGCCCAGTACGGCATTGAACTGGAATATCGCCCGCCGGCCACGCCGCATTGGGGCGGGCACATCGAGCGCCTGATCGGGACGATGATGGGTGCCCTCCGATTATTGCCTGGTGCGACCGGCGGCAGCGTGGCGACGCGCGGGGATGACCCCGAGGGCCGAGCGGTGATGACGCTCGACGAGCTTGAGACCTGGCTCGTGCACCAGATCACCGGCGTTTATCATCACTCGATCCATCGTGGCCTCGGAAAGCCGCCGATCGTCGCCTGGACCGAGGCCGTGGCGGAGTTGGAGGTGCCGCACCGGCAACCGCCGGATCCGGATCGCTTCTACCTCGACTTCCTGCCTTTCCAGCTCCGTACCGTCCAGCGCCGCGGCGTATCCCTGTTCAACATCACTTACTCGGACGGGGTCCTGTCGACCTTCCTCGCCAAGCCGCACCAGAAGTTCGTGGTTCGCTACGACCCGCGCGATATGTCGCGGGTTTACCTCCGCGATCCCGACGGGATCTACTGGACGATCCCATACAGCGACGTGCGACAGGCTCCCGCGACGCTGGCCGAGGTGCGGGCGGCCTCCCGCCGGCTTCTCGCCGCGGGCGAGAAGCATCCGACCCAGCGGCAGGTCTTCGCTTCCATGGCTGAGCAGAGGGCATTGGTCGAGGAGGCCGCGACCCGAACCCAGGCGGCCCGCCGCGAGCGGGAGCGGACACGCCGTGCCCTGCATCGGGGCGCATCGTCCGCCCCCGCTGCTCGACAGCCCTGCAATCCAGAGCCCGACGAAAACAACGCTGGGCCAGTCCTTCCCTTCCCCGTCGAGGAGTGGTCGTGACCAAGTACGAGCACCTCGACCCCCAGCACCGCGCACTCGCCGACCTGCCGAACGACGAGCGTATTCAGTGGATCCGTGCCGAGCGCTGGATCAGCCATCCGGCTGCCGAGTTGGCGCTGGCGGCAATGGAGGACCTTCTCACCTACCCGCAGCGCAACCGCATGCCCTGCCTTCTCGTCCACGGCCGCACCGGCATGGGCAAGACCATGATCCTGCGGAAGTTCAGTCGTGACCACCCGAAGGTGATCGACCCCCGTTTGGGGCTGACGCAGATGCCGGTCGTTCTCATGCAGCTGCCCCCCGAGCCAGCAGAGGTGCCCTTCTACGAGGAACTGCTCGGTGCCCTCGGGCTGCCGCTGGTGGGCGAGGTGAGTCGCATCCGGGCCCGGCGAATGGCCCGGGACGCCCTCCGGATCATCGGCGCCCGCGTCCTGGTGATCGACGAGATCCACGCCCTGCTGGTGGGCGGCGACCGCCAGCAACGGGTCTTCCTCAATGTGATCCGGCTGCTGGCTAACGAGCTCGAGATGCCGCTGGTTTGCGCCGGCACGCCCGAGGCGCGCCGGGCCCTACTGACCGATGGCGGGCTCGCGGACCGGTTCGAATCCGTCGAGCTGCCGCGCTGGACCAGCAATCTCGCATTCCGGCGCCTACTGGCGAGCTACGCTGCAATCCTACCGCTTCGGCGCCCTTCGGAACTCGACCAGGACAGGGTGCGGACGGCCATCCTGAAACTGACCGAGGGGATCACGGTACGCATCGTGCGCCTGCTGGAACGGCTCGCGGTGGAGGCCATCCGCGGCGGCGCCGAGCGCATCACCCTGGAGGGCTTCGAGGCCCTGCCGGCGCGAGCGCCGCTGCTCTCCATGGAGCAGCGGCGCCGCATTGACGCAGTTCTGTGAGGGCGGGGCAGGGGGCCTCCACGTCGCTGCGAGGCTTGCCGATCATCCCACCGATGGAGCGGGACGAGCTCATCTCCTCCTGGCTCGACCGAACCGCCCGGTTCTACGACCGCCCGCTCCAGGCTCTGCTGCTCGGCGCCGCTCCTCGGTCCGCCAAGCCTATAGAGCTGTCGGAGGTGGATCTCGGCACCGCCAAGGGCGCGCTGAGACCCGTGGCTGCGCTCCTGGGCATAAGCATCGAGCACCTGGCGGCGCACACCATCGCCGCCGCGTATTCCTGGGGGCTCCACCTCGTGGCCCGGGGCACCTTCGTCCCGGACGGCCATCGCTCGCCGCGGCTGCGTTACGCCGCCTGTCCACACTGCCTGGAGAGGCAGAGGGCGGACCGTGGGATCTCTTGGCTGACGCGCGCCTGGATACTCGCCCCGCGCACCGTCTGCTCTATTCACCACGTCCCCCTCGTGGAGGGCCATGTGGGCAGCATCTCGCATCCGATCTGGTCCGACTTCCTGCGTCGCCACCGGCACTCCAACCGGGCGGTCTGCGCCATCGCTCAAGCCCCCTCCGCCCCAGTGACATCCTGGGCAGGCCCGCCATTTGCCGATAACGAGGCGGCCGGTCTTCACCGACAGATGGCGACCATCCAGGACGGCATCTTGGCAGGAGCTGCACAGGAAACCCGGCGGCGTGGTACGGTCGGAGAGGGGCGGGCGAGGGTCACATATGATCTCGTCTGGGCCTTCACTCGGGCGGACCGGCACTACCCCGACCGTCTCGTCTATGAGGCCTTTGCGTCTGACCTCCTGGACAGCCCTTGGCATGTCGCGCAGCGGCGCCGACCTGGCCCAGTCGACTTCCCCACCCTGTCCCTCCACGAGCGGCACGTGTTGCTGGCAACAGCGACGGTCCTGACAGGTCCGCAAAGCCTGCGGCGACAGTTCTGCCAGTCAACTGGCCCCTGGCAGGCCGACCTCGCCACTCTGCACCGACGCCTGAAAGACGATGACCGGGCGGAGCTCGCCGGGCGTCAGAGGAAGTGGAACAAGGTGCCCGAGTCTACGATCTAAGGATGAGGAATTCGCAATCCGGAGATTCTACGCTTTAAGGAAAAGCCACAGCAGCGGAGCCTCGCCACCACCCAGGGCTACCGGCGCCGGGCGAAGATCACCCAGGACAGCCCGGCGCGGCTGCTCGACCTGTGACGGCGTTCGGCGCGGGGCGGGGACGCGCCTTGCTGAACGGGCCGGACCGTCAGCGGTTCAGAACGCGGCGCCCGGCCTCGTATGCAGCCTCGGCGCCCGAGAAGCTGGCCGGGGCGCGGCGGACGAGGGTGGTTCCCCGCCAGATCGACCAGCGCCAGGTGCCGCGGCCTGGGCCTTCCTTGCTGATGCGAATTTCCAGGGTTTCCGGCACGTCCTGCGCGGAGTGGGGCGGCTTTGCGAACATCGGCCGGTCCTAGGAGGGTCGGCGCAGGATGCCAAGCGAATCTCTGAAGGAGCCGGCCGCCATTCCTGACGGCGCCGCGTGGCTGGATGGTGTGGAGCAGGGAAGGGGGCGCCACCATCCCGAGCCCGACTCACCGGATCAGGCCTGGCAGCCGACCCCGGAGCCGGTGGACTGGCTGCGCAACACCCTGACCGTCACCGGCCCCGCGGAGAGGGTCGAAGACTTCCGGGCCGCCGCGGCCGGGTCGGGCGTGATCCCCTGGGTGCTGGACCTCGCGGGTCTGGAGGAGGACTTCCTGCTGCCGATGGCCGCACCCCAGGACGGAGTGCGGGCGATCAGCCTCACCGGCGCCAGGCTCCTGGCGCGCCGCCTGTGCGATGCAGTGGCCCTGAACCACCAGCGGGCGCTGGCCCGGATCGCCCATGACCGGGGCTGCCCCTTCGACCTGCACCGGCTGCTGCCGATCCCGGCCGCGATCCTCGCCCTGGGGCCGGAGGAGGGGGCGAGTCGCGACTGGCTGCGCGCCCACTGGGGCGTCACCCGGCCGCTCCGCCATGCCGAGGCGCTGCCGGCCACCCTCGATGGGCGCCGGAAAAGGATGGGGCAGTTCCGGGTCGGCTTCTGGTCGGCCGACTGGTCGCCCTGGGCGGCCCTGGCCCGGCTGCGCCGCGCCTGGCCGGATATCTCCCTCGAACTGCAGCCCCACTACCCGGGCTCGGCACAGCAGGTGGAGGCAAACCAGCCCAGCCGGGCACCCGCACGGGAGGAGGCGGGGCGGAAAGGTGGGGCGCGAGTCGGGGCGGGCCGCCGTGGCTGAGCTTTCGCCCGCAGCCAAGGCGGAGGTCTGGGAAGGGGAGGGAAGGGGACCGCGCTCCCTTCCGGCCCATGCCGCGCCGCGGCTGAGCGTGGAGGGTTTCGAGGGCCCGCTCGACTTCCTGCTCGAGATGGTCCGGCGACAGCGGGTCGATCTCGGGCGGCTCTCCATCCTGACCCTGACCGACCAGCTGGTCGACGCCATCGAGGATGGTGGTGGCCGGATCCCGCTGGAGCGGCGGGCAGACTGGCTGGTCATGGCGAGCCAGCTGCTGCTGCTCAAGGCGCAGCTGCTGGCGCCGGCCAGCCCCGAAGCCGCCGAGGAGGCCGGGGCGGAGGCGAGGCGGCGGCTCGAACTCCTGGACGAACTCGCCCGCATGCGGGAAGCGGCCGACTGGCTCGCCGCGAGGCCGCAGCTGGGGCAGCGGGTCTTTGCCCGCGGAGAGGGCGCGCCCACCCCGCCGCGCCCGCAGGCCGAGCTGTACGTCGCGTTCCTGGAGGCAACGCTCACCATGCTGGAGGGAAGGGAGGGGAAGGGGGCAGAACCGCCGTTGACCTACCGCCCCATCCCGCTCGAGTTCTGGCGCATTCCGGACGCCCTGCAGCGCATCGCTGCGCTGCTCCGGCAGCATCCTGGGGGCCTGCCGCTCGAGCGCTGCCTGCCGCCGATCCCGCCGCACGCAGACCAACGACCGCTCAAGCTCCGGGCGGCGCTGGCCAGCACCCTCATTGCTGGCCTTGAACTCGCGCGAGATGGCACCCTTGATCTGGATCAACATGAACCCTTCGCTGCAATCAGATATCGGGCGGTTCAGGCGTGACGGACGCGGGAGGTGTGGCGATGACGGCCGCTTCTGCCCCAGAATAGCAGATGCGAAACATGACGCTGGACAAGCGCGTCCGGCTTCCTGCTCCCCAATTCTTTCTTTCGAGTTCGAGAAATGTCCGACAAACATGATTGGCGGCGTGACCGCAAATCCCGTAAGCGCGGGTCCGACGACGACATGCCTCAGGACGGTGGTTGGTCGGTGCCCACGTATTCGCCGTCCGAAACGCGGGCACTCTCACGACAGCCCTCCGCTACATCGGACCCGGTGGCCGGCGCAGTGGTCAAAAGGTTCGATGCGGAGAGGGGCTTCGGCTTCGTCGCGCTCGATGGTGGCTCGGGTGATGCCTTCCTGCACATCAGCGCCCTCCAGCAGGCAGGGATGGATGCGGTCGCTCCCGGCACCCGACTGAGGGTGCGAGTGGGCCAGGGTCAGCGAGGACCGCAGGTCACGGAGGTGCTCGAGGTCGGAGACAGCGAGGAGGCCTCGCCGCCGCCGCGGGGGCCCCGGACGGCTGCACCAAGCTTCGGATCGACGCAACCCGCCCAGGGCGAGGAAGTCCGCGGCACAGTAAAATGGTACAGCGCCGAAAAGGGCTTCGGCTTCGTCGCGCCGAACGACGGCAGCAAGGATGTGTTCGTGCACGCCACGGCCTTGGAGCGAAGCGGCGTGGCGCCGCTCTCGGAAGGCCAGGCTGTGACCATGCAGGTCGTCCAGGGTAAGAAGGGGCTGGAGGCAAGCACCATCAGGCTCGGATAGGAGCAGTCACCAAGCTGCGCCAGGAGAATGCCGACGCAACTGCGGGGACCCTGGATGATGCAGGCTTGCATGTGAGCACGGCGGTTCTGTCAGCCTTCGCGCC
>NZ_JAOXLP010000003.1 GCF_025791835.1 Roseomonas xinghualingensis | reverse complement strand
GATGACAGAGCCCGCAGGTGCGACCACCGTGGGCAGCCGCAGCTGGTTGTTCTCGCGGTCCAGCCGGACGAGGTAGTCGGCCGGGCCCTCGACGACGAGGATCGGACGCTCGACCACGTTGTCGCGAGAATCGTTGAAGCGGATCAGCGGGCGCGCGGACCCCTGCGAGAGATCCAGCTTCTTCGAGCGGTACAGGTTCCCGAAGAAAAAGTTGTGGCGACTTCCGTGCTCGATAACCGCACCGATGATGTTGTTCTGGTCGTCACCCATCCAGGTCGTGTTGAACGCCCAGAGGCCCCAGGAAACGTCGTCAACTCCGTATGCCGCCTGCTGCGTATCTCCGATCTTGTCAACGAGATCCCAGCCTTGCGTGCCCAGCACGATAGGGCGGGTGACGTTCACCAGATCCATGATGCGCTCGGCGCTGTCGGACTGGTTGCCGACCATCGTCACGGAAGACGAGAGGCGAACCTTCCAGCTACTCGAATGCGGGTTGTCGAAATCCTGATTGAAGGCAGCGATCACGCCGACATTCAGGTTGTAGAAGCCGGGGATGCTTCCACCTGAAAGGTAGAGCTGATGCGGAGGCAAGCCATCCGCATTCATCGTTGTCGTCTTGGACTTGTTGCCGATGAAGGTGAACTGCTTCTGGCCGTTCCCCAACACCAGGAAGTCTGCGTTCTGCGACTTGTTCCACGACACATCCACACCCCAGTTGTGGTCGCGCTGCTCGATGGGGACAGCACGGCTCACGCTCGGCAGGTGGACGCCGATCATGGAGTCCTGGAAGTAGCAGTTTCGGACAGTGGCTTCCGCGTACTTGTCCAGGTAGATGGCGCTTGCCCGCTCACGCAGAGCGATGCCCTCAGCGTCGTTCCCGGGGATCTTCACCTTCGGCGAGATGAGATGGAAATGGAGTCCGTCGAAGGTGGTCCGACGCCCCCTGATGTGAAGACCGGGGGTCGTCGCATTGGTGAACTTGAAGACCGCCGCGCCGCCCTCGCCGCGTAGGGCCGCATCGGTCACGGCCTGGTCCCACAGCATGGTGGAGGCGAAGAGGAGGTCGCCCGGCTTCGCGCGCAGGATGCGCCGCCTCGCGCCGGCCGCAGACAGGAGCGGGCCGTTGTCGGCCTGGTCGGGAGATGCGCCGAAGTCGGCGGTGGACGGCGTATCCGCCAGCCGATCCTCGATCGCGAGCGGCACCGCGCCTTCGGCGGGGATCGCGAACTCGCGGCTGACCTTGGTCGCGACCTCGGCTGCCATGGCCGCCCGGGCGTCGTCGCGGATGGACTGCACTGTTACGGAGCGCGACTGCTGCGAGCCGTCCTCATCGGTCTGGACGCCGACCAGCAGCTCGCCGCCGGACAGCGCTGCCATCTGCGGAAGGTCCGGGATGGTCAGGCCCGCCAAGTGCGTGCCCTTGAGCGAGACCAGGGCACTGTCCGGCGAAGTGAGCCAGATTGCCTGGTTGGGGTGCGACCCGCCCGGCGGCTCCGCCTCCACGCTGAACTCGCTCCAGTCGAGTACCGCCCCATCCAAGCCGCTCCGCGCCTGCACGGCCCAAAGGCCGAGCAGTGGGGCTTGGTAGCTGCACTGGTAGACGCCCGGGCGGCCGTCGACCGGCACGCCCGGCAGTTCCATCACAGCACTCTCCGGGCTGCGCCAGAGGAAGGTGACGGGGCCTGAGGGGGCGGTGGGCTGGCGGGCGGCGTTCCGGAACGTCACCTGGGCGGTGATGGTGTTCCCGATCCATACCTGTGGCCGAAGCCGGGCATCGTTGGGCAGCAGCCCGAGCTCGGCCGTCACGACAGTCATCTAGGCACCTCGCAAGCGAGCTTGCCGCGGCACCCGGAAGTGCGCGGTTCGGGAAGTTCAAAGGGAGGAGGGCCGAGTTAGCCCTGCGTGGCCTCGGCCTGTGCCAGGATCGTCTGAACCTCGGCCATCAGGACATTGGCGCGAGCCAGCAGTTCATCCCGCGACAGCGGCGGAGGCGCGGGCGGTGGGGCCGGGTGATCGCTGGGCACGAGCGCGCTGCCGTCCCAGCGCCGGGTGGTGGTGTTCTCCACCCAATCCCGATACGTCTCCTCGTCAATTTCTATTGCCCCATCCGGGATCACCGGGTTGAAGCCCTCGATATAGAAGCCGGTGGCGCGGCCATCCGCGTCGATGAGCGCGAAGATCTTCTGCATGGTCAGCGCCCAATCACGAAGCCGGAGATGGCACAGAGGGTGCCCGCGGCGCCGCCGGGCACCTTCACCTGCGCAGAGAGGAAGGAAGACGTGACCTGGTAGACATTGGCCGTGGCGTTGTTCCGTGGCGTGGCCTCATCGCTGGCCGTGATCGAGTAGCCAAAGACCTGGCCCGATGGGAATGCGCGCGGGTAGGTAAAGGCGATCGAGGCGTCACCGCTCGCGTTCGTGACGCCGGTGACATTGCGGCAGAACTGCATCATCAACCCGCCCGACAGGTGGACCAGCCCAGGGCTGGCCGCATGCACGCCGCGCGCTCCCTCCGAAACCACCCACCAGACGCCGGCGCCGTTACTCTGGAGGGAGATGCGCCCGAAGTAGGGCAGATCGAGGATGGCGCCTGCCCCCTCTATGGTGTCCCCGTTGATGGCGTTGATCGTGACCGTGCCGCCCCCCGTGTCGTATCGAACGAAGTCGTAGCGGATCGGTAGGCCGCCGGCCGAATTGCTCGGCGGGAGGTTGATGCCCTTGTTCGTGGATCCGGCCATAGCCACCACCACCAGGCCCGCCTGGTCCGGTGTCAGGACTGTATTGTCGTAGATGGTCGTGTAGTTGGCGCTGGCTATACGGCGCACACTCTGAAGCGCCTGATCGCTGTTGGCGCCAGGGGTGATGCCGGCTGCCGCCGGGAAGGCGAGCAGCTCCTCCTGCACCAGATTCAGCCACCAGTCCGGGACCAACGTGGCTGGCACGCCAGCAGTTGGATTGCCGTTGGTGAAGTAGCCTTCCACGCCGGTCAGCGGCGGAACAGCCGGGGGAGACGCGACCGCAGTCGTGCTCTTGATGCGCCTCATGTCAGTTCCCGTATGCGAAGATGAGGGTGGTGTGTGCCGGGCGCAGGCGCCGCAGCGTGCACTCGAGGGCCTGGTTTCCCCAGGCCGCGAGCGGTTCGCCGGCGGCTGAGGCGCCGGCCACGAAGGGGGCAACCGTCACGCTCGGCGCGCGCACGCGCCACGCATGCGCCCAAGCCGCGCCGTTGAGGGAGCCACCAGCGTGCAGGCCGCCCGCCCGGGCCGGCGCGAACTCCTCGATGGTGATCGCGTAGCCGATCAGGGCGGCCTGCCCGATGAAGTAGGCACGGGACTGGCCGCCCTGCCCCGCCAGCCGGGCCACCACCTGGGCACGCCGCTGCTGCAGGGTGGGTGGGCGCCCGGTGCAGGGATCCGGCAACCCGAGGGTGAGCTCCCATTCGGGGAGCAGCTGATAGGCCGTCGCCGGGAAGGCATCGGTGATCAGCGCCCGGGCGGCGGCGCAGAGGCGGGTGATGGACGGCACGAGGCCACGCCCCACCGTCTCCTGGGTCGTGCCCACCGCGCGCGGCCAGACCGGGCCGGTGGGCATCAGCGCCTGCAGGGCGGCCAAGTGGTCCGCCTCGCTGCGCAGGACATCAGCCATCGGTCAGATCCAGCTGATGTTGTCGGCGCCGACGGTCAGCAGAGCGCCCGTCGCGGCGGTGACGCTGCCGGCGGGCTCCACCAGGGTGAAGCGGTTCACCCCGGCCACGCCCTTGATCGCGCCGGTCCAGTCGGACTGGTAGGTGGTGCCACCTGGTGCGGCCGTGCGGCGGAGCATGCCGCGCAGCGCGGCCAGGATGGCGGCGCGGATCTCCGCGCTGTCCGCATCGAGGTCGGCGATGACCACGGGCACCGGCTGCGCCGACGGTGCGGCGACATAGACCAGCGCGGTGGCCGGGCGCAGCAGCGCCAGGTGGTCCGCCACCAGCAGCTGGTCCCCCGTGGCCGTCGTCCCGCGTGGCTCGTCGGCGGCTACGCCGTCGCTGCCCTGCGGAAAGCCGTCCGCGCCCGCTCGTGCCTCGTCCAGCATGACATGCACCACGACGGTGCCGTCGCCCATGGAGGAGGACCAGGCGCGGGTGACGCCCGGCACCTCCTTGGCCCAGCGGACATAGTCGGCCAGCGAGCCGCCCTGCGGCGGCTCGGCGTAGCGCTCGAGCACGCGGGCCCGGAAGTCCTCCTCCGTCTCGGCATCGGCGCCGCCGGCGGCCGTGGCCATGGTGCCGGTGGAGGTCACGCCCGACAGGGCCCCCACCAGGGCGACCTCGGCGCCGGCCAGGGCATTGCCAACCGCCCCGGCTTCGTCGGCCTCGATCGGCACGGTGGCCGTGCCGTCGGCGCCGACGGTGCCAAGCGCCGTGGTGCGGTAGCTGAGCCCGTCCGAGGCACGCGCCAGGCGCGTCCCCTCGGGGAGGAGGCTGCCCGGGGCCCCGAGGAAGGTGACGCTGCCGGCCGCCGTCGCCTCGGTCTTGCGGTAGATCCCGACCAGCGCGCCCCAGGCCACCAGGAAGGCGCCGGTGGCTGTGAAGGGGTTGGACTGCAAGGCAATCCAGTCGAGATAGCCATAGACCCCGTGCACCAGGCCGGCGAGGACCTTGGACAGGATGGCCAGCGGTGAGGCGCGGAGCAGGGGCGCGCCGCCGATCGCGGCGGACATGTCCGCCCTCGCCTGCCGCGCCAGGGCGGTCAGGGTGGGCCTCTCGTAGGGCATGCGGTGTTAGATCCCTTGCCAGGCCCACTCGGCCCGGAGCGCGGCCTGCCGGCCCTCGCCCTGGTGGATGACGATGGAAGCGCCCATGCTGGTCGGGCTGCGCCATTCGGTCTCGACGTCGACCCGGGTGGCGACCTGGTCCTCGGTCAGCCAGGCCAGGGCCTCGATGATGAATTCCCGCGCCCGCCGGAGCGTCTCCGGCTCCCGCTTAGCGCGGCGGAGAAGCCACAGGCGCGAGCCGACGGGCTCATTGTCGAGTGCGCTGCCCCACCAGCCCCGCCGGTCTGTGGTGCCGGCCGGCAGGGTGTCGCCCGGCCGGGCACGGGCATCGGTGAAAAGCGAGACCATCACCGCCGTCTCGAGGGCGGGTGCGGTCAGCAACGCGCCATGGTCGCCGAGCTGCCAGTCGCCCTGGGTGCGCTCGGCGTCCCAGACGATCGCGAAATCGCCGTCCATGCGAGATCCTCAGACCGGGGTGCCGGTCAGGCCCCCCTGGTTTCCGTTCGAATGCCGGTGCTGCAGGAGGGTGCGGCTGCCCACCATCACGTCCGTCGTGGCCTTCACCGTGCCGCTGGACTCGATATCGCCAGCAGCGGATATCTTGCCGGTCACATGCCATTCCGGCGTGTCGGCGGTGACTCTCGGTGTGTTCTGGATGGTCACAGGCTTGCCGCCGCCATCCACGACAATGCCGGCGCGGGTCAGGTGCACTTTCTGGCCCTGATCGTCATGGATTACGACCTCGCCCTCGGCGAGCTCCACCTGGTGCCGACGGTCATTGGTCGCGATGATTATTCCCGAGGCACGATTGCCGCCCAGGAAGACCACCACGCCATCCGCGCCGCGCAGCGCGCGCGAGGCGAAGCCGTATTGCTGCACGGCTTGGGTGTTGTCCCGGACCTCGTCCGCCTCGAAGCGCGCCTGGTAGCGGCGAATGCCGCGCCCGCCGAGGGCCTGCGAAGCGCTGATGCGGGCGATGCCCACCAGCGACATGAGCCGCCCATAGAGGCGGCTGATCTCGCTGCTCATGGGATGGGTCCGCCGCCGCCGGCGGCCTGGTCGGCCTGGCGCAGCGCCTCGGCGGTCTGGAAGTCGAAGGGCTGCAGCACGATGGGCTCCGGCAGGAAGGCCGCGGGCGGCATCAGGACCAGGTCGGCCAGCGTGCCTTCCTTGCCGCGGCGGTAGGTCACCTCAGCAATCACCCACTCGGCGTCGGTGATACCGAGATAGGGCACGTGCACGGAGACGAGCCGGTTCGGCTCCCAGAGCTGGCCAGCGGCGTCGCGCCAGGAATCGCAGGTGAGGCTGATGGCCTGCGAGCGCCCGATGCGGCGCGCCATTTCCCAGTTCACCCGCCGCTGCGCGATGTCCACGCCGTTCTGGGTGGTCTCCGCGATCAGCACGAGCGGCCGGAAGCGTCGGCCGGTTCCCGGCCCGGCGGCACCGATGGTGTCGTCATTGGCAAAGGCGCGCAGGTTGAAGTCGCCGGACGAGGCGGCGCGCGCCACGTCGCCCAGCGTCTCCACCGGCATGAACACCGCCTCGTAGCGGCTGTAGCGCTGGTCGTAGGCGTAAGCGGCGCTGGCGTGCTCGACATTCACGCCCTGGCGGAAGCCGCTCGCCATGCGCTGCTGGGCCAGCTTCGAGAGGATCAGCTTTCCGTCCGTCCCTTCGTAGGCGAGGAACTCGGAGTGGCGCGCCACGCGGTCGATGATGTCCCAGCAGGTTTCCGTCAGAATGACGTTGAACTGTGGAACGACCTCGCCATTCCCGTCGCGCGCATCGACGCCGATGCCGAAGAGTCCGCAGAGCCTGGCAATCACCTCGGCCGTGCGGGCATTGCTGATCTGGTTCGCCAGCCCCTTCAGATAGGCGGAGCAATCCACCAGGTCCTGGCACTTGCCGCGCCCCGCGACCCCGATCCGACCGCCGCTCTTCTTGTCGATGCTGGGGCCGAAGCGGTCCACATAACCGGTCAGCACCAGGTCCTCGCCGATGTGGACCTCGCAGCTCTGCCCCGGCTGCACGGTGAAGCCCGGCTCGTTCGCGATGCCTTCGGCCATCAGCAGGCTGAAGTCAGGCGGCACGCGCTCGAGCCCCCGCGTGACGCGGATCTCCTGCCAGCCGAACAGCTCGCGGCTGTCCACCAGCAGCTTCAGCTCGCCGTCACGGTCGGCCATTCAGTCTCCGCGGACCCGGAAGGTCCCACCGATGAAGTTAGGGTCCTCGGCCGCGGCATAAGCCGCGACCTCGTCGGCCCGCTCGAGGTCCTCGTAGAGGCGATAGGCATGCACCAGGGCCGGCTGGGCCGTGACGGCCTCCACCGTCCGCAGCCGGGGCAGGTTCCCGGCCTTCTCCGAGAGGCGGCGCGCCAGGGCGGCCCTGAGGCCGCGCAGGGCATTGGCGGAGCGGTCCGCCCCGGCATCCGAGGCCACGACCATCTCCGCATCGAGCAGCCCACAGATCCGGTCGCGCAGGGCGATGGCCTCCTCGTAGGAGGGGGGCTCCGCAGCGGCGGCAGCGCGCGCCAGGGCGGCCAGGGCGGCCCGGCGCCCGAGAGCACTGGAAGCGGCCTCCACCTGGGCCATGGCCGTGCCCAAGGCGTCCTGCGCCACGGCCTCGGCCGGGTGATAGGAGGCCAGGGGGATCAGGAGGCGGATCGCGTCGGCCGGATCCAGGGCCAAGGCCTGAACCCGCCCGGCCAGGTCCTGCATGGCGGCGGCAAGATCGGTGAGCAGGGTCATAGCTTGTCCAACAGGCTGCCGACGCGGTCGGTCCCCTGGGTGACGGTGTGCCGTGCCCTCGACAGGCGCGAGAGCGCGCCACCCACGGTCGTGAAGGCCCGGTCCACCTGCCCGATGCGGCTGCGCAGACCGGAGGCGAAGCGGCTCAGCCGGCGGTCGAGGCCGGGCACCACGGCGCCGACCACGCCGAGGGCGCTGCGGGCATCGCCCACCAGGCGCGTGGCCATGGAGGTCCAGCCCCGCAGGGTCGCCCGCGCCTGGCGTGCCACGTCGATGCCCGTCTTCAGAGCATCGCCGGCCTGCTTCGCGAAGTCGGCGGCGGCTCCGACATCCAGCTCGTCCGCCCATTTCCCCACCGTGGAGGCCAGGTTCTCGGCGGCGCCGAAGGTCGCCCCCTGCCCCTCCTCGAGGAAGTAGAAGGTCACCTCCACCACGCGGCCGAGGTCATGCCGCCAGAGCGGCGAGAACTCCTGGCAGCTCACCATCAGGGAGCCGAGTGTGGGGTGCATCAGCTCGCCCGGCCCCTCCTCCTCCGCCGCCTCGATCATGGCGGCCTCCTGCTCGATGACGTCGTCGCCGATCAGGAAGCCGATGATGCGGTAGCGGCGGCCGGCGCGGCCGAGATCCTCGATCGAGACCGAATCGCGGAAGGGGTATTCGTGCACCGCCAAGGCCCGGCCGAAGCGGGACTCGAGCGACCACACGCCGAAAGGCAGACCGCGCCAGGAGGCTGGGCGGAGATCCTCGTCCCAGCTCATGGCGTGGCCCCGAGGGCCGGCCGCTCCACGCGGACCTGGCCATCCGAGGTGCGGGTGGTCACCGTCGCCGGCACATTGCCCTCGAGCCGGACGCGGACATCGACGCTCTGGCGCGCCGTGCCGCCGTCAGGGGCTGCGGCAGGCGCCCTACCGGCCCGAAGCTGGGGGAGCAGGGCCTGGGCCGTCTCGCCACGCGCATTGGCCTCACCGAAGCCGCCGGCGGGCCGCTCATAGAGCTGCGAGACCACCTGGCCTGACCCGGCTGCCGTCGACTGGCGCCGGAGGGCCGCACCGGCGCGCTGCTCGGCACCTTGGGTCATCTCGTAGCTGATGAAGTCGACCTGCTCCTGAAGGGAGCTTTCCCGGATGGACTTGCCAGCCCAGCGACGGAAATTCTCCTGCCGGTCCGGGTGCCATTGGGCGATGCCATAGGCCCGGCCGTTGTCGCCGATCGCCTGGTGATCGAGCCCCCGGCCGCTCTCGTGGCGCAGGTTGGCAATGACCCCGGCGGCCTGAGCTTCGGTCCAGCCATGCGAGAGCAGGCGCTCGAACGCCTCGCGCTGCCGCGCCGTCGCCTCCTCGCTGGTAAAGCTGCGCGTCATGGAGCGCTGCTGCTGACGCAGGTGTGCCGCCCGGCCCATGTCCAGCAGGCCAAGCCAGCCCTGTCTCAGGCGGTTGGCGATGCTCGGGGCATCTGCCCCCCCTGGATCGACGGCCGGGCCGTCGTAGAATCCACCCGCCTGACCACGTGCGCCGAAGTTGCGACGCCGCTCCTCCTGCTGCTCGGGATCGTCTGTTCCGCGCTCCTTTCGCATTTCCCCCAGGCGATTGAGACCCAGCCATCCCGCGCCGAGAACCAGCGGAACTCCCCCGCCGATCCCCAGCAGGCGTAGCATCCAGGTCGGAGCGCGGAACGCCGCCAGCACGCCCAGCGTCGAGACGATGCTGGTCAGCGGCGAGAGCAGCTTCAGGGTCAGGACCGCCCCAAGCGCGATGGCCGCGTTCTCCCAGCCGCCCATCAGGCCGACGACCTTCTCGATGCCGCTGCCGAAGGCGTCCAGCCGCTCACCCACGCGGGTCAGACCACCATTGTCGACCCAGGCCGCGAAGCGTTGGGCCATGCCGTCGAGCCAGCCCGCAATAGCCGGCCCCTGGGTGACCACCCAATTGGTGAAGCGGTCCATCAGCGGGACCAGCGTCGGGGCCAAGCGGGCGGAGATGACGTTCGACAGGCCTTGCCCGGCCAGCGAGAGGCGTGACTGCGCCTCCTCGAACTGGCGGGCTGCCACGGCGCCGGCCTCGCTGGTCACCCCGAGGCGCTCTGCCTCGCGGCGGTACTTCTCCAGCCCATCCCGGCCCTCCCGCAGATAGGGCAGCAGGCCCGGGGGCAGGCGAAGAGCGCTCATCACGCGGGCCTGCAGCGCCGGATCACCGATGCGCTTCAGGCCGTCGGCGACGTCCGGCAGGACCTCCGAGGCGGAGCGGGCACGGCCAGAGGCATCGCGCATGCTGATGCCGAGCATCCGGAAATACTGCGCGGCGGTATCATCTCGCCCGCCGACCGCATCGACCACGGCATCGCCGAGGCCGACCATGCCCTGCGCCATGTCCTCGGCCGAGGATCCGGCGAGCTGCGCCGCGGACTGCAGCGACCCCATCTCCGTTACCCCTGCGCGGGCACGGTAGGCCAGGCGTCCGAGCTCGGCCCCCGCCTTCGCCCAGCCCGAGGCCAGGCGATACACGCCGATGATCGAGCCAGCGGCGGTCAGTGCCGAGAGCGGCGGCACGATCGCGGCGAGGTTCTGCGCCACGCTGCGCGCGCCGCGCGACAGACGATCAAGGCCCAGCCCCCGCGTCATCTGCCGATCGAGCCGATCGAGCTTCGTGCCGAAGGCCGTCACCGAGCCGCCCATGCGGGCGAGCGGCTTGGTGAAGAGGTCGAGCGCGGTGATGCTGACGCTCAGCGCGCCGGCAGAGGCCGTGGCCATGTCAGAGGCGTCCCATCTCGGCGGCGCGCCGCGCCCACCACAGCAGCTGGCCAGGCGTCATCGCCATGACCGCCTCCGGCCCGAAGCCGCAGGCAATCGTCACGCGGGCGGCGAGCCGCCCCCAGCCGCCTTCGGGTCGGGCGGCAAAAAACGGGCGAAATACTCCCCCGCCTTGGTGATCACCTCGGGCCGCAGCAGCTGGCAGATCGGGTTCGGCATGCCGCTGACCCGGTGGATGAGGTGAACCACCCCGGCCACATCGCCGAGCTTCTGCGCCTCCATGAGCGCGCCGACGGAGGGCGGCCGCAGCACCACCTGGTCATAGTCCTTGCCGCTGAAGGTGATCTTCGGGAAGCGGATGCGCTTCGGCGGCACGTCCTCGATGACGTCCTCGTCCTCGATGAACTCGTTCTCCATGTCAGGTCTCCTGGACGTCCAAGCCGTCGAAGCGCAGGTCGTAGGTGGCCTCGTCGGAGTTCACCTCCACGGCACCGACATTCCACATGCCGTTGCCCGAGATGCGCTTGCCGCTGGCCAGCTCGAGCGACACAGACACGTCGGTCATGGCTTCGAAGCCGGCGATCGAGATCTCGGCGATGTCGCGGATCGTCGCCTTGATGTACGGAGCCACCGGCTTCTCGGAGAAGCCGTGCACGCCGCTCTGGCCGGTCAGGGTCTCGCGCGTGACGCGCGAGACCTGGTAGCCGACGCCGGAGACAACCGGGAATTCCAGGCCGTCGATGGTGAGGAAGGCGGTGCCCGAAAGGGCACCAGGCTGAAAGGCCATGGCTTAGAGCACCTCCGCCGACTTGCGGAACTGGATGTTCGCGGCGAACTGCCGGAACTGATCGATCGGGATGATCGGCAGCAGCCCATCCACGCGGCAGCGGTTGGCGCTGTTGCGCTCCACCACCAGGGCCTCCGCGAACCGGTCGTATTCCTGCACCAGCCCCTCGGACTCCATCCGGCGGTACTCGCCGAGGATCCAGTCACGCAGCACCGCCGTGGTGACGATGTTGGAACCAGGCCGGAAGCGCGTGCCGGCGGAGGCCAGCTTGAACCGCCCGAAGCGGCTGGTGAGCCCGTTCTTGAGGCGGCGGATCGCGGCGGCCAGAAGGTACAGCGTCTCCGGGTAGAGATAGCTGTCGTCGGGCGCCCCCTGCCCATTCAGGCGGTAGGTGGTGACCAGCGTGTCCGTCAGCACCGTGCCGTCGGCCTGCACCACATAGCCGCTGAGGCCGTTGTTCAGCAGCGTGTTGCGGTCGCCGACTCCGAAGCGCTTCTCGCGCGGCGGCGCCAGCATGTCGACCGGCAGGCCGTGCAGCGGCAGGCCAGGATCCACGCGGACGCTGGCCGCGCAGGATCCGGCCAGGCTGGCCCCGATGAGCCAGGCCGGCGTGGGTGAACCGTTCACCGGCAGGCAGACCATGTGCTGGTCGTTGCGCGCCTCGCTGAAGGTGGTGGCCCCGGCGAGCGTCGAGGCGAGCGCGGAGAAGGCACCGCCGTAGAGCATCTTGTCCCAGGACCAGCGGGCCGCGAGGTGATCGCGCAGCGTGTTGAGACTCGTCGTGTCCGTATAGGGCAGGACGTAGAACTCAAACGCCTCGTCGTTCAGGTTCGCGAGCGCGGCTGCCAGATCCGGATTCGCGGTTCCGCCCGACATGGTGCCGAGGGTCACCGCCAGGCCGTTCGGCGCGACCTCGCCGCCCAGCGTGCCGAGATAGTTCCGCACGAGGGAGATGCCGTTGCCGATTTCGCCCTTGGCGCGGGCGGTGACCGTGACCACGGCCGCGGCGGCCGAGGCCGTCACCGGCAGGTCGCCGGCGGCGTTGATGGCGGCGGCATAGGCCGCGGCGATCTGGGTCGGCGTCTGCGTCGGTGAGACGGCTACCTGCACGCGCCGGCCGGCGACATAGAGGCTATCGGTCCCCACGGCCGTCGGCACGGCCGTCACGGTGAGCTGGGCGGAGGCGGCGCCGCCGGCGGTGTTGTCGGCCAACGGCAGCACAAAGGCGGTGCCCGTGCGATCGCGCTTGCGGTAGGCCTCGGCCTGGAGCGCCAGCATGGAGCCACGCCCAGCGCGCGCCTGCAGCCAGGGCAGGCTCTCCAGGATGGCCGGGATGTTCTCCGGCAGGTCGCCGCCGGCGTTCTTCTGGCCGATGATCAGCGTCCGCAGGTCGCCGGCCGTGCCGGAATTGGCCCGCGAATTGTCCACCTCGGCATAGAAGAGCGTGGTCTTCAGATTCTGCGGGATCTGGGTGAAGCCGACCATCAGGCGCCCTCCCCTTCACCGGCCTGGGCCAACGGCGCGGGCGGGTCGCACTCGACGGCGTCGCCGTCGCGCACCATCCGCAGGAAGTGTTCGGAGCGCGTCACCAGCCGCCCCTCGGGCGGCAGAAAGTCGCGCAGGACGGGATCCGGCACGCGCCGGCCCTCCACAGGCTTCAGATACATGAGGGCTCCTCAGGGGGCCGGGGGTGCGGGAACAGGCCGAAGAGCGAGGCTGGTGTCGTCGCAGCCGCAGTCCGTGGCGGGAGCCGGAACCTCGAAGGTCTCCGGCCAGACAATCTCGAAGGCGATCAGGCCTCGGCCGACGGCGACTTCCGAGCTCTTGGTGTCGATGCCGAGGGTGGTCTTCACACCGTCGAAGCGCTCCACCATCCGGCCAGGGGCCAGCAGCAGCTCGGGCGACGTGAGGACCAGGTCGCGCACGGCGCCCGTGAGTTCCTCGAGCTCCGCCTCGACCTCCTCCGCGTCGCGGGATCTGTCCTGGACACGCGCCTCGACGGCCAGAATGAAGCGGGCCTCGAAGAAGGTCCGGGCGGCATTGCCACCGGTGCGCTTAAGCTCCTCCTCCCAGCCATAGACCAGGAGGGCGGGGTAATCCTTCTCCTGCAGCGGCCAGGTGCGCGCGCGGAAGACGCGCCCATCAACCTGGGGCATGCCGGCACGGAGGATCTCTGCCACCTTGTCGCGCACGGCGGCGCGGTGCGCGGGGGTGCTCATCCGATCCTGCCGAGCTCGAGATAGACCCAGCCCTGCCCATCGGGCAGCGCGTCGATGACGTCGAAGGTCGTGCCTCGGATGAGGATCCGATCCTTCGGGCAGTGCTGGAAGTCTCGCGGGAAGTCCCTCAGGCGCACGCCCAACCAGGTCTTAGCCACGGAGGAGGCCGCGATCTCCTCCGGCATCAGTACCTGCAGCTGCGTCCGATCGAAGATTCCGCGCAGGCCCGGCAGCAAGCCCGCCTGGCCGGCGGGCTGATAGGTGATCGGCTCGCCGAACGCCCCCAGGAGGGCGGCGCCGGTGAGCGCGTCAATGTCGATCGGCACGACGCCCTCAGGCGCCGCGCTTGCCGCTCTGCAGCATCTCCGGGCGGGTGCAGATGTGCAGCGGATAGGAGTAGGCCTCGGCCTTCACCCACTGATCCCGGTCCTTGTCGGTGATCATCTGGATGTAGATCGGCTTGCCCAGGGTGTTGATCCACTGGAAGCTCTCGCCCGGCGACAGCGCGCGCTGGAAGACGCCAGGCGCCCCCACCGGGAAGAACTTCACCTCGTCCGGTGCGACCGCGATCTCGGAGTTGTCGTCCGAGCCGCGATAGTTCTGCCAATCGATATCGCCGAAGGGCATGGAGGCGAAGGCCGTGCCGCCGCGCAGCTCCACGGCCGCATTCCAGTTCGTGTAGGTCTGCACCACGTCATCGTGGCTCACGAAGTCGTCCCAGAAGGCGTCACCGCAGATCGCGTGCACGCGGGTGTTGGGCGTCCAGGCACCCTGGGAGGCGCGCTGCATGGCCCGCACCACCGCCGCGCACTTCTTGCGCAGCGTCCCCTTGGTGTTGGCACCCTTCAGGTCGAAGGCGATCGCGGCAGGCTTCACCACGCCGAACTCATCGAACCAGTCGTACAGGACGGAGCCGTCGGCATCGAGCAGCAAGCCCTGCACGGCGCCGAGGCGGTGCCGCTCCCAGGTGTACTCGATGTTGGAGGTCAGGCCGGTGGGGCCAGCAACACGCCGGGCCACCTCGGCCTGAATCTGCATCAGCACCGTCTCCTCGCCGAACTCGCGGATGCCCTGCAGCTCGGAGGCGAAAATGGTGTCGTCGGCGGCCAGTCGCGGCACCTCGAAGTAGCGCATCTTGCGCTTCTCCGTCTGGCGGGGCTTCGGCGCGGTACCGCGCTCCGAGGTCGGGATGATGGTCAGGATGCCGTTCCGCTCCTCCACGGCGAGCGCCGTGGTGCGGATCGGCTTGTCCTCGAAGATGCCGAGCGTGCCGAGGCCGGCGGGCTTGAACGGCGCGCGTTCGACGGCCGCGGTCATCTCCACGGTCGAGAAGGCATCGTTCCGGAAGATGTTCAGAATGCTCATCGTGAGGGGGGTTCCCAGAATGGGGGACGGCCGCCGTCACGGCGCGCCGAGGGACCGGGCCAGGCGGTCAGAAAGGGGCTCGCGCCCGCCGGCGGCGGGCGCCGGGGTCAGCGGGCGACGATGCCCTGGGCGAGGAGGTCGGCGAGGCCGGCGGTCTTGCCCGCGGCATCCACGCTGCCGTCCCACTGCAGCTCGGCAGTGTTCACCTCGGCCGCGCGGGTGATCGCGGCGGCGCGCTTCGTGCCGGAGGCAGGCACCACGACCGTCGCGTAGAGGATGGCGGAGGCCACCTCGCTGCCGTCGGTGCCGGCATTGTCATAGGGCACGTAGTTCCCGGTGGCGGTCAGCTTCGCCAGCACGGTGCCGGCCTGGAGCGTGACCGCGGCGCCGGTGGCATTGGCGACGATGATGGTGTCGCGGGAGCGGAAGCCGTTCGCCTGGGAGACCAGGAAGTGGCCGGGGTAGAATCCCTCGTTGAGGACGGGTGCGGTGGGCATGGTCTGGTCTTCCTGATCAGCCGCGGGTGGCGATGCCGGCGCGCTTCATGGCGGCGTCCCAGGAGGCCGCGGCGGCCTTCTTGCGATCCGGCACGGGCGCCTCGGCGGAGGACGGGTGGTTGCCGAGGGCGGCCATGCGCTGGCCGAGCCCAGGAACAGCGGCCTGCTGCTTCGGCAGGGTACCGAGAAGGCGGATGGCCGCCTTGGCGCTCATAGTGGTGTTGCAGGCGAGGTTCGCCGCGGCGGCAGCGCGGCCACTGGCAGCCTTGGAGCCGAGGATGCGGGCGCAGCGGGCGCGCTCGCGGGACCGGGCGGCGCGGGCCTTCGGATCCCGCTCGTCCTTCTCGTCCTGCTCCTCGTCGTCTTCCGCGTCCTCGTCTTCCTCGGCGGCGGTGCGACGGCCGCGGGCGCGGTCGCGCTCCTCCTCGTCGTCATCGTCGCCGTCGGTGTCTTCATCGGCGCCCTCGCGGCGGGCCTCGTCGTCGTCGCCCTCGTTGTCGTCGTCGTCCTCGGCGCGACGGGCACGGCGGGCGCGGCTGCGCTCCTCCTGCTCCTCCTCGTCGTCCTCGCGGCGATTGTCGCCCTCGGCGCGCTTGGCCTTGGCGTGGGGCTGGGCCGCGGCGTCGGCGCCGGGCTCCATCAGGTGGGCGAAGGGCACCAGGGCATCGGCGACGGCGGCGCGCGAGCGGGCCTTACGGCGCGCGGGCGCGGCCGCTGCCGGGGTCTTGCGGGTACGGGGCATCAGGACCTCAGGGAGGATAGGCCGCCATGGGCGGCGCGGAGTCAGAGGGTGTTGAGGAGGGCGCGGAAGGCCGCGCCGGGTGAGCTCACCGCGTCGGCAAAGCCTGCCCGAACCCCGGCATCGCCGAGGAAGGTGCCGGCCTTGGTGGCCCGGACCTCGGAGGCCTTCAGGCCCCGGTTCCGCGCCACGGTATCGATGAAGAGCTCGCCCATCGTGTCGATGTCGGCCTGCATGCGGCCGAGGGCGTCCTTGCTCAGGGGCTCGTAGGGGTTCCCCTCGGCCTTGTGCTCGCCGTACCGGATCATGGTGACGGTGATGCCGGCCTTACCCAGCGCCTGGGAAAGGTCGACATGCATGCCGATCACACCCACGCTGCCCGTGCCGCCGGTGCGTGGCACGGTGATGTGGTCGCAGGCACTGGCCAGGGCGTAGGCGGCCGAGAAAGCGTTCTCGTCCAGGATGGCCCACATCGGCTTCTCGCCGCGAAGGCGGTAGACGACGTCGACCAGATCGAAGCACCCGGCCACTTCACCGCCAGGGCTGTCGATGTCGAAGGCGACTGCCTGGACCTCGGGATCCTGCATCGCCGCCAGCAGCGCGAGGCGGATCCCGTCATAACCCGTCATGCCGGAGTATGGCCGGAGGGTGCCGAGCTTCTGCACCAGCGTGCCGGTGACGTGGATGACGGCGACGCCGCCCACCAGGTCGTAACCCTGATCGCACTCCCGGCGGCCGGAGCGGGAGGATGGCCCGCCGTAATCGTCGTCATCGAAGGCCTGTGGCTGCAGCGCGATCTGCTCACCACCCCGGAACATGCTGGCGATGCCCAGCCGGTCCGCCAGGGCCGCCATCACCACCTCCGCCTTCTGCGGGTGGATGGCGATCGGGACGTTGAAGAGGCGCTGGGCGAGGTGCGGGAAGGACGTCACCGGACGTTCTCCAGCGTGTCCCAGCCACAGGGAGCGACCTGCCCCTTGGCGGCGACCTCGGGTGGCAGAGGCGCCATCACGTTGCCCGTGCGGACGCAGTGGATCATCTCGCCCTGGATGGGTTCCCCTCCCTGGGCATCTAGGCAGATGCCCTCGCCGAAGCATCGGATCTCCAGGAGCTCGCCTGCGATCTCCCGGGCGTACGCCTGGGAGCCGCCGGCGGGCGCCGGGCGGACAAGGGAGAGCAGCGCCGCGAGGCCGAAGGCCCCGCGACGGCTCAGCACGGCGTGCGGCATCATCGTTCGTTCCTGCCGCCCTGCGGCTGGTTGGGTGGGCCGGCCGCCCATTGGGGCAGTGGCAGCCCGCGCTGCTTCATCATGCGGATCTCGACCTGGCGCTGGTCGAGGTTCTCCTCGTAGTCCCGGCCCTGCTCGGCGCTCTCCTGCTCGAGCGTGCCGAAGCCCGCCTCCATGCCGAGGACCGCGCCCTGGCGCTCCGCGACGGGGTCCACCCAGCCGCGGGCCGGGCCGATCCAGTTGCAGCGCATGTAGGCGGTCTTCATCTCGATGAAGGACGGCGCGCCGCGCGGCAGTGGGGCCCGGCCGGCGTCCATGATTTCCTCCAGCAGGCAGCCCCAGATCGGATTGGCGAAGCCGACGGCGAAGTTGTCGCGGCGCCGGATCAGGGTCTTCCAGGCCTCGAGCATGGCGGCGCGGGCGGAGGAGTAGTTCGTTTTCGAGTAGTCCCAGGAGACCTGCTCGGCCGAGAGGCCGGCGGAGGCGGCGAAGGCCCGCAGCACGTGGCTCTGGAAATCCACGAACCCCGAGTTGGGGTGCGTGGAGGTGATGGCCTTCAGCTCCTCGCCTGGCGCCAGACGCGGGATCTTCACCCCGCCGACGGCGATCGGGTTTTCCTGCGCGTGCTGCTTCCGCAGCTCCTGGTAGGCGCTGAGCTCGCCGTCATCATCTGCGGAGGAGAGAACGTCCTGCTCGTCGTAGGGGCTCTGGATGACGGTCGCGAAGATCGTCTGCAGCAGCATCTGCGCGAGCTCGGCACGATCGGCCCGGGAGCCCATCTTCAGTCGGGACAGGACCGGAGACAGGATACCGAGACCCCGATGCTGCCCGCGCCGATCGAGCTCGCCATCATGGATGGTGACGGGGCGGCCCCACGGGGTTTCCCGCGGGAACAGGTCCCAGATCATGCTCTCGATCGCGGCGAAGTTCTCGCCCTGGTGCGCGCGGCGGATGTGGTAGCCCGTCGCCGCTCCGAGACCGTCCAGCACGATGCCGGCTCGCAGGTTCGGCGTGTCGACCTGCTGGTAGGGATTGGACAAGCGGTCGGGGTCGAGAAGCTGGACCGTGGTGTTGTATCGCGCCCCACCCAGTCCCACCCGCTCCGGCGTCCACAGCATGACGGCGAGGGCCTCGCCATCCAGGATCTTGTGGCGCAGCGCCAGCCAGTACATCTGCGTCATCGTCAGTTGCCGGGCGGCATCGCACCATTTCGATGCGTCATCCGCCCACATGCGGTACTCGGCCTCGACGGCCCGGCCGAACTCATCGGCCCAGACCGCGTCGAAGCTGCGGCTGTAGGCCTGCAGGGCCCGGTAGTCCGGCTTCGCGACCAGCCGGAACTGGCTGCCGATCGCGCTGTCCAGGATCCGGGTGATGCCGCCCGTGGCCCAGCCGTCGTTGCGGACCAGGTCCCGAGAGCGCGCGACCATGCGGTCGCGGTCATGATTGATCTCGGCGTCGGGAGAGCGGAGCCAGGGCTGCCACTCCGACGTCTCCTGCCCGAAGAGGTTCGCCGCATCATAGGCGAAGCCGCCGGCCAGGCCGCCCGGTGCGTAGCTGCCGCTGGGGCCCTGCACCTTGGCGCGTCCGCCTTCGGCCTTGGCGGCAGCGCGGAGGGCCTTCGCCTCGCGCTTCCGGCTCACCGGAAGACCACGCTGCGGGCGCCTCGGCTAATGCCGAGGGCGGCGTTGATCTGCCGGATGAGGCCCCGGATCTTCTCGTCGTCCGTCGGGGCGAAGGTCACGTTCCGCGCGCCGGTCCCCTGGGAGTAGGCAACCGTGACAGCCTTCTGGCCCGTACCGAGCTCGATAAGGGCAGCCTGCAGCTGCGCCCGGTAGCCCTCGAGAGCTCCGCGCGACATGCCCGCGAAGACCCCGACCTGAATGATGTCCGACATGAGGTCCTCAGAATGCCCAGCGGCTTGCCCGAGCAGCCGGGCGCGGCGCGCGCGGCGGCGGCTCCGGTGCCGACGGGGGAGTGGATGCCGACGGAGCGGCCTCGGCCGCCTCTTCCGGCATGGGCACCGCCGGCGGTGCCGGCAGCACGATCTCGGGGCGCGGGCCCTCGTGAGGCATCTGCGCCACGGCGGTGATGCGGTTCAGCTTCTTGCCGAAGTGCAGCAGGCCCTGCAGCGCGGCGTAGGCGTAGACGCGGCAGTCCAAGGCCTCGTTCCGCTTGTGCGAGGGGCACTCCCAGACGCGGAAGCGGCGCCCGCCCTCCTCCTTCAGCACATTCCGCTCGGAGAGCATCTGCTCGTACCAGACGACGTCGCGGTCCTCGGGCACGTGCGTGAAGCCGGGCCCGGGCTTCTCGAAGGTCAGCCGGTGCCGGATGATGTCCTTCGCCGTATTGGTGCCGATCACGAAGGGCCGGTAGCTGGCCTTCGTCCTCGCCGTGGGCCGCTTGGCCGGCCACACGGGCGAGCGGGCGCCGTTCTGCGCGCTCTCGCCCTTGATGCCCCAGACCTTGCGGCCCAGCCGGGCCTTGCAGAAGGCGTAGGCCTTCTGGGTGTGGTGGCCGCCTGTGTCGATGCAGGCAGCCTGTACCCGGAAGGGGCGGCCATCGGCCCGGTAGAAGGTCCGCAGTAGGTACTCATCAACCCGCTTCCACAGCTCCTCGCTGTCGGGATCGCCGTCGAAGACCTCGTAGCTGACGGACCAGGATTCCTCGTCCAGGCCCCAGCCGACGATCTCCACCTCGATGCGGTCGTCCTGGACGTCCACGCCGGCGGTGAGGAGACCCACCCCAAAGGGCACCTCCGCCTCCCAGGCCTCGCGCCGAGCGAGGAGGACGTCTAGGGCAACCACCCGGCCCGCCGTCGGGCGGTAGGGGTTGCCGTCCTGGGTGTTCCACCAGACCTGCAGCTTGTCCTGGTTGCCCTGGGCATCCAGCCACTTCGTGGCGATGTCCGATGGCTTGTCCTTCTGCCAGGGCGAGTAGAGCTTCCCGGCCTGAAAGCCGGCGTGCTTGTTCGGCACGGCCCAGCTGCCGCAGTGGCAGCACTTCGCCCGGTGCACGTCCCAGCGGGGGCCCTTCCAGCGGTCCCAGACGGCGTCCACAGCCCTCTGGTTGGCCGCGGGGTCGCTGGGGTCCTCAGTGCGCCAAGCGCGCTCGTAGACGTCCAGGGGCGACTGGCGCTCGCCGCAGCACTCGAAAGGCTTAGTCTGGTGCCAGAGCGTAGTGGAGAGCGCACGGAGGCGATCGCCCTCGGACCACTCGCACCCGCAGGCCTCGCAGCTGATCGCGGCCTTCTCGGGCTTCCACCCGGCCTTGCCGTCGTCGTCCGGGAGGACATGGCGATGGAAGTTCGGGAACTGGCGGTGCCCGCAGTGCGGGCAGGCCAGGGAGGCCCGGCGCTTGTCGCTCTCCTCGTAGGAATCCGCGATCCGGCTCTCGTCTTCCACTGTCGGGGAGCAGGCGCGGATCGAAAGCCAGTTCAGGTCGAAGGAGGCGGTGCGCTCCTCGGCGATCGCGATCGGCTCGCCCTCGCGGGTGACCGGGTACTTGTCCACCTCGTCCGACATCAGGACGCGGATGGGGCGCCGCGCCAGGTTGTCGGGCGAGCCGGCGCCGGCCAAGGCCAGGAAGCCGCCGGGAAAGGCCTTGAAGAGCAGCGTCTCGTCAGCGTTGCGCGTCTTGCTGCTGCCCACCAGGTCCCGCAGGACCGGGGTGGCCTTCACCATCGGCGAGATGCGCTCTTTCGAGAACTGCTCGGCCGCGGCCTCCTTCGGCTGCAGCAGCAGCATGGGGCTCGGATCGAGGTGCGCGAAATAGCCGAAGACGTTCTCGAGGAGCGCCGTCTTCATCAGCTGCGTGCACACCATCGCCGTGATGATGTGGACGCCCGGCTCGGTGACGGCGAGCATCGGCCCGCGGGCCACCTCGACGGTGCTGGTCTTCCAGCGGCCGGTGCGGGCGCCGGCGCCCTTGGCCAGGCGGCGAAAGCGGTCCGCCCAGTCCGGGACGGAGATCCGGGGCGGCGGCGTCAGGCCCTTCCGGGCCGCGCGCGCCAGGCGCTCATGCTTCGTCGTCGGGCGGGGTGAAGTCGGGTTCCGGCTCGCCGAGATCCTCGAGCTGCTGCTGGACATGTGGGGTCAGGGCCTCGAGCACGCGGCCGGCCTCGATCCCGAGGTCCGCGGCGATGAGCGGGGCAACGCGGGCGGGCCAGTTCATCCAGGCGTCCCGAAAGGCCCGAAAGGTCTCGAACATGACGGCCTCGGCCACCCCGATCTCCACGACCGCGTCGGCATCACGCCGGGCGGCCACCATGCCGCGGATGGCAGCGGCGGCGGCTTTCACCTTCTCCGAGCGAGCGAGGTCCGGGACGTTCCCGGCCAGGACGTCGCGCTGGAAACCCTCGAGATCGATCTCCTCGTCGGGCTCATCCTCCGGCGGCCTGGCGCGGCGTTGCAGCTCGCCGCCATGCGGCTGCGGCTCCATCCGGCGTGCGGACGGCTGCGGCGCGGGTGCGGACACCGGGGTGCGGACAGGTGCGGACTCTTGCGAGATGTCCGCATGCCTGTCCGCAACTATGTCCGCACCTCGTGCAGGGTGCCGGTTACCCCGGCGCCAGCCGCTCCCGACAAGCGCCGGATCGAGCGTGCCGTCCAATGAAAGCTGGAGTTTCCCCTGCTTCACCGCCCGGCGGACGAGGGCATCGTCGCAGCCCTCCCGGCGGGCAAATTCCCGAAGCGAGAGACCGCCGCGGCTGTCCGCGGACAGGGGTGCGGACACCTTTTTTTCTCCATAGCTGGGGGAGCATCGGGGCGCGAAGCGTCCCGTGCGAGGGGTGGGGGCCAGGAGGGACCCAGAACGGGGGGGGTGGGGTGGCTATGCAGCCCCTCCTGCCCGCCCTCGGGTCAACCT
This sequence comes from Roseomonas xinghualingensis, assembly GCF_025791835.1. Taxonomy (GTDB): domain Bacteria; phylum Pseudomonadota; class Alphaproteobacteria; order Acetobacterales; family Acetobacteraceae; genus Roseomonas; species Roseomonas xinghualingensis. The sequence goes on along the minus strand of NZ_JAOXLP010000003.1, from coordinate 241,409 downwards.
CCCGGCCCCGCAGCGCCGCATCCCGTGCTTTCTCCCCGTCGGACCACCTCTGGGTCTCGGTCGGGAGGACGTGGATGCGGCGCCAGCGGTCAGGCCGGCGTCGCGTGCGTCGCGGCCAGCCATGCTTCGCCGTGGTGAGCTGCAGCACGGGCGGCGAAGATGGAGATCTGCTTCGTGGCGACGGAGCTCGGCACCGCGTCGACCACAATCGTCTGGAACGGCAAAGCAAACGCCGAAACGAGAACGAAGCGGCTGAGGCCACAGAACAGAAGAGGCTTGCTCTCCGCCTCCATCATCACCTGGCTGCGTAGCTGCTTCGCGTCGACGTCATTCTCGCAGATGAACATCACAGGGCCGCGTCGCGCAGCGAGGAGCGCATAGGCGAGCGCCGCCTCGGTCTTCCCGGAGCGATGTGCGCCGACGATGGCCAGCTTGTGGACGCGGTTCATCCGACCCGCGCGACCCGGCCCTTCGTGGCGACCAGGCGCCGGGCCTCAAGCCGATTGCGCGGCAGACGGCTCAGCAGGATCCGCGCCTGTGCCGCGTCCCGGGGCTGCGGGTGCGTGGCGAGGACCTGCGCGTAGAGGCGCTGCGCGAGCGATTGCCGCATGAAGCTCATCTCCTGAAGGAAGCCCGCCTCAGCGGCGGGCAGTCGCGAGCGCCTTGGCGAGCTGCTCGCGAAAAGCAGGCAGTGCGGTCGCCTTGACGACCTTCGCGGTGCGCGCCTGGAAGCCCAGGCGCGGCTTGTATTTCGCCGCCCGAACGAAGACCGCGAGCGGCTGCAGTCCGCCGTCGGCGAGGCGACGGAAGAAGCCGCCTGCGCCCGTCTCGGTCCTGCCGACGTAGACGTCTTTGCGCTTCTTCGCCGCGGCGAGCGCTCCGCGCGGGATGTTGCCGAAGGCGTTCCGGCGAATGGCGCGCGGGATGACGAGCGCCTGGCCCTTCCCCGTGCCGCCCTGCTTCGACAGCTCGGGGGTTCGGGTGCCGCCGGTCTCCTGCATCTGCAGGTACTCGGCCTGCCTCGGCTTGGCGAAGACGCGGGCGATCGGCTTGCCCTTGCGGGCCGGCTGAACGCTGAAGGCGTTCATGGTGAACGGGGTGGGGCGGTCGAAGACCGATGGCAGCGCGCGGCGGTTCGCGACCGCAGCCGTCTGGGCCATGCTGGTGAGCGCGCGCGCTGTCGCGAACGGCACCTGGCGCTGCGCCAGGTCACTCAGCCCCCGGGTGAGAGGCCCGAAGTCGGCCTTCACCTCCCCGAACTTCATCGGCGCTACTGCACCGTGAGGGTGTTGTAGCCGGCGCGGCCCTTCCGTCCGGGGATGACCTGGCCGACCATCTCGCGCGTGATGGTGACGTTGTCGGTGGGCGGAACGTCCGGCACCTCGCCGCGGCTCACCACGTGGTTGCCAGCGATGACGCTCCGGTGCTCGCCCATGCCTGCCAGGATTTCCGGCTTCAGCTTCTTCAGCCGTGCCTCGCAGGCATCGGCGTCGGCCTTCGCGAGAGCGTACTCCGCGACTTTGGCAATGAAGGCCTTTTCCTTGACGACCGGGCGGGTCATCGGCGGCGCCTTCTGCGCGGCGGTGGTCTTGGGGCGGGCGGCCATCAGGCGGCTTTCCTCTGCTGGAGCAGGCGCGAGACCTGCTTCGCGTGCCAGACCTCGCCCCCAGAGGGCGGGCGGACGCCGCGGGCGGTGAGCGCCTCCGCGATCTGGCGGAGGCTGGTGGCGCCGGCGCGCTGGGCCGCTTCGATGTAGGGCCAGACGTCGACGTGATAGGCTGCTGCAATGGCCGTTCGGGCGGCTCGGGCGCGCTTGGTGAGCGCGGTATCGAGGCCGGGGCAGTTCCGGGGACCTCCGAGCTTCACGCCTCGCGCCTTCGCAGCAGCTAACGCCGCCTTGGTGCGCTGGCTGATAAGCCCAGCCTCTAGCTCAGCCACGGCGGCCAGCAGCGTGAGCAGGAACTTCCCGGTCGGACCGGGCGGTATCTGGGGCAGGTCGCAGAAGGCGACGCCGGCATCGCCGACACCCTCCACGACGGAGAGAAGGAACCGCGCGTTGCGCGCCAAGCGATCAATCTTCGCGATGACCAAGACCGCGCGCCTGGCGCGGCAAGCAGTGAGGGCAGCGGCGAGCTGCGGGCGGTCGTTCCGCTTCCCGCTCTCCACCTCCTCGAACTCGGCGGCGAGCCGCGCGGCCGGCTGAGAGGCGAGAAAAGCGGCCACTGCCGCCTTCTGAGCCTCAAGCCCGAGGCCGCTGCGGCCCTGCTGGTCGGTCGAAACACGGTAGTAGGCGACGAAGAGGGGTCCGCCGGCTGCGCCCTGTGTGGGCGCCTTCAGCCGAGGGCGGGGCATTCTAGCGCTGTGTCACTCTTCAACGGGCGTTGTGGGCATTGTCACACCCCGACGGTCACGCGGGGGTATGCGCTGTTCCGGACTGGAAGGGTCGTTTTCCGAATTGGGACAGGTGCCGTAGCTGCGAAGACGGTTCACCGACGGCATGGCGAAGGCTGCGACAGCCCTAGAGGGCGTTACTCAGGTGGTGGTCACGACGGGATAGCCCGGAAACGAAAAAAGCCCGGGCCACAAGGCCCCGGGCGCTATCCACCACAGTTTCGAGATTTCTGTACCTGAAACTGGGGAATCTGCGCAAGGCCAAATTGGCGCCCGGTAATCTTGCTAACGTTAGGTGGCGTTGCTGTCGTCAGCTTCGCGCCCATTTCGGTCATCCGAATGGTGATACAGCCACCCGCAACGCAGACGTTAGCGTCCAGCGGTTCATAGGCAGCAGTTGATAGCGCGCCCTTCCGTCTTCCTTGCCGTCGCCTGCAAACACTTCTATCCTCCTCCGCATGATGTTCTTCAGGTCCACGATCTTCCTGCGCGCTTAGCGTGCTTCCGAGGGGAAGTGCCGAGCGGGGCCAAGCGCCCTTCCGCCGCGCACGTCGCGGCAAGCTGGACCTATGGAATTCTCTATGCCCGATGCGACCACTGCGCTGACCTCAGCGCAGACAGAGGCCTTCGTCATCAATGGCTTCGTACGGATTGATGATGCCTTTCCACAAGCCCTAGCAGATCAGGGGCGCGCGATCCTGTGGCGTGAAACAGGCTGCGACCCGGACGATCCATCGAGCTGGACAAGGCCAGTCATTCGTCTCGGCGGCTACGCGGATCAGGTCTTCCGTGATGCAGCCAACACCCCGCGCCTGCACGCCGCTTACGATGCACTCGCGGGAGCCGGGAACTGGTTGCCTCCCGGCGGCCTTGGCACCTTCCCGATCCGATTTCCTTCAGCGGAGGCGCCCGGGGACGATGGATGGCATGTGGACGTGAGCTTCGCGCTGCCTGGCGACGATCAATCCGACTTCATGGCGTGGCGGGCCAATCTCGCTTCAAGGGGACGCGCGCTCCTCATGCTCTTCCTATTCTCCGACGTGGGAAAGGACGACGCACCGACGCGTATCCGCGTCGGTTCACATCAGGATATCGCGCGCAAGCTTGCGTGTTGTGGCGAGGACGGGGCGACCTTACGAGACCTCGCCTGGGACGGCTTTGCGGACACCAGCTGCAGGCCCGAGGTTCTCGCGACAGGGGAAGCGGGCACGGTTTATTTGTGCCACCCCTTCCTCGTGCATGCGGCGCAGCCTCACCGTGGAACGCGACCGAAGTTCATGGCGCAGCCGCCGCTTCTGCCACGTCGCGGCTTCGATCTGTCCAAACCACTGAGTGAACAGACGCCCGTTGAGAAGGCGATCAGCCAGGCTCTAGGTTCATAAGGAGCGGGCATGGTCGGTGTGGCAGCACCGGCCATGCTCTCTCGATGCTGACGAACACCCGCAGGCAGTCACGTGTGGCGGGGTCAGAGGCGGCACCGCCTGTCCGCTTTTCGGTAGCCAGCTCCGGGAGCGGCCATTCAGCTCTCACAAAGCTGGCCGCAGAGGTCCGGTAACGCTGCCCGCCTGCATCATCGGGGAATGTTCGTGTGGGCCGATGGAACAGAGAAAAATTCAGTCCTTCGGTCCACGTCGTGCTTCTCAGGCGCGCCGACTAGCCTCAGCTCAGGACCTTGGCGCAGCCTTGGGTGAACTGATTCGTCGAGATCTCAACATGAAGTGGCTCCGAGACCTGTTTACCTCCCCGAGGTCCGCAGCTGCTCAAGGTGACCTAAGGCCATCTCCGAGCCAGCCGCCTGTGCGCCGGAACGTGCGAGTCCGGGAACCGAGACTGAAGGGGCTGTCGCCCGAGGCGCGGGCTGCAGCCATCGCGTCCTACCAAGCCGAGATGAGGGACTGGTTTGCCGCCTCGGCGAGAGAAGATCGTGAACGGGCTGTCGCGATCGGTTGTAAGACCTTCATCTGGCGCAGCTCCGGCGCGGAGGATGCCTGCTCCACTTGCGCGAAGCTGGACGGCAAGCGCTTCCGCTACGCCAAGCCGCCGACTGCCGGTTTCCCAGGCGAGCTTACCTGCTGTGAGATCGGCTGGTGCCGCTGCTACGCTGAAGCCGTGATCCCAGGCTTCAACTAGACTCTCCTTCACAGCGCCAAATGGTCGTTTGACGAAGTGAAAAGGCTCTGGCCCTCTCAGGTGCTTCACCGGAGGGCGAGATGAACGCGGAAGAAAAGCTTCAGCACAATGAGAAGACGAAGCTCGTTGCAACCTGGCTGAACAATGTGAGCTCAGGTCTGTTCCTCATCGGCGTCGCCACCATCCCGCTTGCTCTTGCAACGCGGGATAGTTTCCCGCTCGAAATCGTCTACCTATCGTCCGTCACTCACGTCATCTTGGCGATTGGCTTACGCTTTGCCGCTGACAAATACATAGCGGGCTTGGTTGCCTAAGCCGGCTCATGGTGCCATCGCCAGGCAGCCGGTTAGGCCGTCTCCAAGCTGCGATCCGCCACCGGCCCGGAGGGGCGTTGCCTGAGTTGTGGCACCCGACACACCTGATCAGGCGGAAGGGTGGAAGGGTGGAAGGGCGATGACCCTGGTCAGCCACTCGCTTCCCATCCCGGCTTGATTTCGAGCTGCGTGGTCAGACGGCTGCAGCCGCAGCCTCCCACGCGCATCCCTACTCTCTCACGGGCCCGAGCCTTGTCCGCTGCGGGTCATCGAACTGGGCCGGGCTTTCACCAGCACCCCGCCTAACAGCTTAGCGGTCCCACCCGCTCAGTCGCAGGGGTCGAGATGAAGCGTGGGCCGCTCCGGAGTCTTTAGAGCGGCCTGGCACACGGCACGTCGCGGGGGTATCGAAGCCGGACAAATCGGCGTCGGCGAGGTCCTGAAACGACGAAGCGCCCAGTGCCTTCCGGCACCCGGGCGCTCGTCACCTCAGTGTGTCGATACCCTTACCTCAGAGTGGGGAATCTGGGCAAGTAGAAAGTGGACAATCTGTAATCATTTCAGCATGCAGAATGATGAAGACCTTCTTCATTCCTGCTTAGAGCGAATCAAAAGGGACAGATCGGAACACATCAGGTAGATACCCTCCCGCAACAGTGGGCTTCCGAGGCCAGGCAAAGCGTGACAGTGTCGAACCAAGAGCCCGTTCTCAATGTAGCGCCTATCGCTCGCACGCTCCGAAAGCGGATGCCATGGATCCCTGCCCAGAAGGCATTGCAGGCTGACGGGTTGCCCCGTGGCAGGGGATGGGACTTCACCGTCGCTAAACTCGCCGCACCAGATGCGCTGAACGCAGAGCAGGCCACTGCGCTCCAGCAGACCCTCGTTGAGCATCAGCTGTGTGGCGAGAAGCTAGTCCGTCTCTACCTTATGGATACCGAGGATAAGGCTGCTCTCATCGACCATTTCCTTTCGCTAGATATCGAGCCCAACGCGTTCACCGCCCGCTTCCCGGCAGGGCTCTCCGAGGCGGAGATTGAGGAGCATTTTCCGACCCCCTTGCAGCTTGTCGCAGTGATCGAGGCGGGCGAGGGACTGGCTGTCGTGTTCTCGGCAACGCGCGGCCTGACATTCAGGGAGGAGGTCGATCCTGAGGACCTCCCTCCCGCCGCTCGGGAGGCCCTTGCCGACTACGATCAAGTGCTCGGCGTTCGCCAGGAGAAGCGCCAGACCTTCGAGGTCGTATATCTTCCGTACGAGGGCAATCTGGTTGACGTGCGGGTTGATTACCCCGATGGCATGTTGAGATCCGCAGCCCAAGTCACTCACGCTCAAGTCCGCCAAGCCTTCAACAGCTTGGCTGAACGCGAGGCATTGAGCGCTCCACTTAACCTCTTTCCGCTTATCAGCGGCATGTATGAAGCTGACGATGAGGGAACGGTCGTGGAGCTTGCCTTTGGCACCACTACCGCCAGCACCAAATACGAGAGGATGCGGCGTAACAATCTCTGCCTGAGGCAGGAGATCTATCACCGCGCAGGCAAGGAGGCCTTGGCGGCGCCAATTGAGCCCTTCAGGGTCAGCATCCAGTGGTTCGTAGCATTAACGGAGGAGGTCTCATCCAGACCAGAGTTAAGTCTCCAGAGCTCTCAGAAGGAGCGGGACTCAGAGCGCCCTACCCTGTTTGAAGTAGTGGTGCGTAACGCCACGGGAAGCCGCGATTTCAATTTCGTTCGGGGCAGGCTGGAGCATTTCCTCGCTGCAATTACAGCGGCGGATGCGTTAGAGCCGGCAGATGCCGCCAGTTGATGATCTTAAATCAGAGGTAGCTCGCATCTGGGGAGCAGCTCCGGCGGCGAAGCTATGCTTAAAGATCATCGACTTTGTCGCTTCGCTACCTGCAGAGCAGGTACGTATGCTCACCTTCAGCAATCTTTGCCGCGTGGTGGGCAAGAGAGCACCCGATGGCGATCTTCTGACTGCAGTCACAATTCTCGTCAGCTCGAAGATTCATGCACTCGACACGCACACCTTGTTCATTGATGACAACCAAGCAGAGCACGAGATCGACCCTGAAGATCTTCGCGACGCCAAGCTGTCTGGGACACTTGTGCACCCGGTATCTGGCGAACTGGTCAGCAACTACGAGGCTCACCTAGTACCGTTCTTCGTCCCATCGCCGAAGCTGCGAGGAATAGTAGACGCGCAGCATGACTAAGCAGTGGACGATTGAGGAACTCAAGTTGGCATTTCCAGATGTGGCATTTCAGTGTCGCATGGAGATGTTCATGGCTACATGCCATGCGGAGCGTGTCACGGCCGTGGAAAAGGCGATTGATCATGTCGCCCAGAACCTCACTCGCACCCGACATCACCGTCAGCACAAAGATGAAGATCTTTTGACGAACGATATTGTCACGTCGCTGAAGGACATCGGCTTTCAGGCGTCGCACGACACTGACATTGGTGGGCATTGCGACGTTGTGGTCGAAGGTCGAGAGAATTTCCTATGGCTGGGTGAGGCGAAGACTCATCATGACTATGATTGGCTTTACAAAGGATTCCAGCAGCTCAGTACGCGGTACTCCGGTGGAATGCCTGGCCAGGAAGCAGGCGGGCTGATCATCTACTGCTATAATCAAGGCGTCGCGCAGATGATGAGCAGCTGGAAACAGCACCTCGTCACTCAACGTCCAGATATTCAAACCATTACTTGCACAGCAAACCCATTAGCATTCCGAAGCACACATCTCCACGAAGTATCAGGCCTATCTTACATGGTCCGGCATATTCCAGTAGCGCTCTACTTCGATCCGAAGGATGCGGTTCGAGCCGGTCCCAAAAAGGCGCGGAGCCCAGGCAAGGCGCGGGGCACCAGTGCGCCACGGCCGGCGAGAAAAGCCGGAAGTAGCGCCCATAGCAGAGCGATTAAAGCTGCTCCTGCCAGCAAGAAGTGATTGGTCAAGCCTACACCGCCACACCGCGCGGGATCATGCCCTGGGCCTGGATCCCGATGGAGGTCAGCCGGAACTGGCCGTCCTCCCCTTCCCGGCCGACGAGGCCGGCCATCTCCAGCACCACCACCTCGCGTTCCCCAAAGCCCCGGCCGCCTGCCAGGGGGCGAACCGACCCGTCTGCCGGGAAGTGCATCAGGGCGGCGCGGGAGCGGCTCGACATCAGCTGGACATAGCGGGCCACCTCGAGCGCCCGGGTCTCCGGCGTCTTCACCAGGATGGGGCCATCTCCCTGCAGCTGCGCCCGGGCCAAGCTGGCCGGTACTGGCGGCTCCTCCGGGACCAGGGTCTTCGGGTTCAGCGAGCCGGCCACCTGGCGCAGCCGCTGCCAGTCGAAGGCCCACTGCACGCCGCCGAGCTGCTGCTTGTAGAGCTCGGCCGTTATCCACCCGATGCCCTCGGCGAAGCGCCGCTGCACCGTCCGGTGCTCCAGGCTCAGCATCTCCCCGATCTTCCGCCAGCTGTGGAGGTGGCGGCCATGTCGGGGGCTGGTCAGGGAGCGCAGCAGGATGATCCGGCGGTGCTCCGCCTTGTCGGCTGGCAGCAGCCGCAGCCAGCCGAAGGCCTCGTCCATCTGGGTGATGCGTTTGGCCGTCGGCGGCGGGATGGGGATGTCCTCCTCCCGGAAGGGGGCGGCGTCAGCGACGTCCACCACCACCTGCGGCCAGTTCGTCCGGTAACCGGCGGGAAAGCACCCGCGCCCGGGGAGCGCCAGCAGCGTGGCGCCGGCATCCTGGAGGCGGAACTCGACCACCTCGGCGTCATAGATGGCCTCGGGCAGCTCGCGCAGGGCGGGGCTCGGGGTGCGGGACATGGGTTCGGATGCGCTCCCACGCGCGAAGGGGCGCTCGCGGGCATCCGCGTCGCCGGAGGGTGGATGAAGGTCGGGGATGGCGCCGCCAGTGGCGCCAGGAGGCGGAAACGCAAATGCGCCCGAGGCCATGGCAGCCCCGGGCGCATCTCGCCTCAGCGTAGGTTCAGCCCTACCGGAAAATGGGGAATCTGGGCAAGCAACATGAACAAAGGCGCTCCCGCGCGCGCTGAAGGGCTGATCCACTTTCACCTCAGGCGGCAGGCCCCCGCCCGGCGCCGTTGGGAGAACTTACACGGAACTCACGGAAGCTTGAACTTCTAAGTTGCCCACTTTCTGTGCAGCTGAGGTGGTGTGTCTTCCCGGTTGCGAAGGAGGGGGAAAATCCGCTGTGTTACCGTGTTACTCTGTTACCACGCTGATTTTGCTTCGCTTTTTGGTAACACGCTCCGGCGCTTGGCGTGTTACCGTGTTACCTCTTCGCCCTCAGAGGTAACACGGTAACAGGAAACACGGGCTTTCGTGTTACCGAATTCTCGGGCAAAAACAGCGCGGTAACAGAGTAACACGGTAACACGCTGTTTTTGCCCCCTCGTTTCTACTCGGCCTCGTCTTCGCCCATCGTCTCGCGCATGCCTAAAATTGCGCCACTCACCCGATAGACCCTGATGGTGCCCTCGCCCGGCACCTTCACGGTCATCGAGGGGTCCTTGCCCCTGCCGCAGATCAGCAGACTAGCCTGCCGCAGCACCGCAGCCACGCGCTTCGGATCCAGCCCCTTGCAGACCTCGTTGGTCCACGCGGTGGGCATGATCAGGTACTCCCACCCCTCGCTGTCCCCAGCCGGCCGCCGCCGCCAGCCCACGCGGTTCTGGGTCCGCTGACCATCGGCCCGGGGGGCCTCCAGGTACCCATCGGCGTCCTGGCGGACGAGGGGCGTGAAGCGGCTCTCGCCATGCGCCTCGATGAAGCCCTGCACCTGGCTGAGAGCCTGATGGTCCTCCGTGGCCCCTGCCCCGCCCCGCTCCCCGAGCCAGGTCTTGAAGCACGCGGCTGCGGCGGCCGAGGCCTCGCCCTTGGCCCAGGGGAGAACACCCCACTGGATGGCCAGCTCACCTGCCGCACCGACCAGGGCGAAGCGGTCGGCCACGCTGCGGACCTGGCCGGCGGCGTTGTCGGGCAGGTAGCGCTTGGCGAACTCGGCCTGGGCCGCCTTCACCCGGGCCTCCAGCTTCTTCTGGTCCGCCGTCCGTGCCCGGACGAGGTGGCCGAGGAAGCGGCGGCCCGCCGTGCCGTAGGACGTCTTCGCGGCCGTCGCGATGTGCTTGGCGAGCTCGGCCGGGCCGGCCATGCCGTGCAGCTTCTGGAAGACGCCCATCCCCGCCCCGGCGTCCGCCGGCAGGTTCACCAGCCGCACCTCCAGGCCGGCCATCATCTTGCGGCCGGCCTCGGCCATCTTGGCCGCCAGGGTGATCTCGCCCGTGCTGAGGAACATCGTGCGCCAGGTCCTGGACCGGCGGGATCCGCCCTCCTTCCCGGCCCGGAGTTTCCCGGAGCCATTGGCCAGCATGTAGATGGTGTCCGCCACGTCACTGCCGCTGGCCTGCCCCATCTCGTCCAGGATCAGGACCGTGTCGCTGGTCTCGGCCGCAGCCCCCTCCAGGCCGTTCGCGGTCGCCCGCCACTGCCGGACCTGGGCACCGCGAGCTCCCTTCCCCCAGACGCTTCCCGCCGCATAGAGCGTGGTGGATTTGCCGGTCTGGCTGTCGCCGGTGATGTGGATCCCGCCGCTATCGCCGCCCACGATGTCCAGCAGCGGTGTCGCCAGGGCCGTGCAGATCGCCAGGACGATCCGGTCATTGCCGGACGCATAGCGGGCAACCTGGTCCTGCCACTCCTGCAGCGTGCCCGAGGCGATGAAGGCACCGTCGGTCCCCGCGTGCTCGGTCTGCAGGATGACGGTGCTGGCCGCCGGCCCGAAGGCCTCGCCGCCCGGCAGGATGAAGACGCTGCGCCCGTTCGGGTTGTGCCAGCCGGTCCGGTCGACGCAGATCAGGCGCCGCTTGCTGCGGACACCGCCGATGAACTGCTTCAGGAGGGACCGGGCCTTGCCGCTCGGGTTGCAGTGCAGGCCGGCATCCTCCAGCTCCTCGGCGATGCGGTTGCCGTCGGCATGCACCAGGCGCTTCGGTACCGACCACTGGTGACGGCGGGTGTCCCGGTCCAGCCAGCGGATCAACAGGCCCCAGTTCATGCCGTTGCCGTCATTCGCCTCCCCGACCACCTCGAACGGGGCCGAGATGAAGGTGCGCTCTCCCTCCTCGGACTCCGGATAGTGGAACAGCCCCTCGGCCCTCATCGTGAAGCCCGGCGGCAGCTGCGGCGGGTCGGCGTCCATCGCCCCCTCCAGCAGCTCCTGCAGCAGGTCCTCTCCAACACCGGGCGGCAGCGGATCCGCCAGGTCCCAGCCCTCCGGCCAGTCGGTCGGCACCTGCACGATGTCGAAGGTGGCGGCCTTGCTGAGCCCCTTCGGGGGACGAGCCGCCGCCGCCACGTCGTTCATGTAGCGCCGGCCGGGATCGTCGCGGTCCGGCCAGCCGACGACCTTCCGGCGATGAAGCACGGTCCAGTCGCTGCGCGCCGCGGCCTTGCTGCCGCCCTGGCTGGTGACGACCACGAAGTCCGGGAAGAGCAGCTCGGCAGCCTGGGCCGTCTTCTCGCCCTCGACCACCAGCACCGGTGCGTCCGGCCGCTCTGTGAGTTTGTGCAGGTTGAAGATCTGGCGCGGGGCCGGCGGCGCCTTCATGTGCCAGCCGGTGCGGTCCTGGCGGCGGTGCTTGCGGTCGGTCCACACGCGGCGGCCGTGGCAGAAGGGCGCGACGTCCTTCTTCTTCTTGCCGTCCACCTCACCCTCAAAGCGGGCGACCACGAACAGCAGCGCCCCCTTGGGGTCGAAATACGGCCAGACATCAACCGCTGGGCCGAAGGCCGGATGGTACAGGTCTCGCGGTCCCGGCACGGAAACCGACAGCGGCAGCTTGGACGGCTCCCAGATCTCCTCCGGATCCGTCTTCGTGACGAGGCCTTCATAATGAGTGCCGTTCATCCCCTTCGGCGGAGCGAAGGGGTCTTGGCCGCCGGGTAGCGAAGTAGTCTGTTCAGACATGGCGACCTCCCAGGTCGATGCCGAGCATGTCGGCGATGCGCCGGGCGGCTTCGCCCTGGCTCAGATTGAAGATCGCGGCGGCGAGGCTGATCACGTCGCCGCCGGAAGGCCCCTCCGCGAAGTCGGCCCATTTGCCGGTGCGGAGGTTCACGCTGCAGGAGCGGCCGGGATTGCCGGCCAGGTCCCCGCACTTCCACTCCTCCCCCTCCCGTCGCCCGCCGGGCAGCCAGCGGGCACAAAGCTCCTCGAGCACGGGCAGTGCGGCCCGATTGATTGCTTCGAAAGCGATACGGTTAGGGGCGAGGGGTGGGGCCGCTCGTCGACCTCGAGGGCCGGCGGAGGGCCCCGCGGTCACGTCCGCTTGCGGGGCTTCCGTCCGCCCCGGTCCTTGCTTGGCTTTGGACCGGAGGCGGACGTACCCTCACCCTCCACTGCGGGGGCAGTGGGCGAGTTCGTAGAGGCGGTCGTGCGGGCGATCTGGCCCGCAATGCCGGCGATGCTCATCATCTTGTCGGCCGCCTCAATGGCCTGACGCTGAACCTCGTGGGCCTCAGTTCTGCTGAGGCGCCCATCAGCAAGTGCATCGAGATAAGCTGCAGGCACGTCGGCTGCCTCGCGCGTGCCTTCGGCGATAGCGGCTGCAAGCTGCGTGCTATCGACCGGCTCAAAAGCAGTAAGCTGATAGCCAGCCAATAGCGCCAGCTCCCGAAGGACAAACGGCTGAGCTGCAACGGCAATGAGGTCCGCGACGACGTCAATTGGAGGAAATGAGTCCATCCGGTTGTGGTTGGAGTAATCGGACAGCTGCGATTTTCCGACGCGGGTGACCGTCTCCGCCGCGGTACCGCCGCCGACAAAGCTGACGAGATTCCCGAACGCCGTCTTCAAACCCCGGAGTTCTTCGTCAGTGTGCAAGTTGCGGCTCCTCATGCGCACATCTCGTGATCATCCGGAGAGGTTCCGGCTGCACAACAAGCGAATCCGTTGCAAGGTAAAACCGTGCTCGACCTGATAACCACGGATGACATCACGCACGCCTCGCCTTGCACGGTGCGCCGTAGAAATCAGAGGGCGTCACCTTCCCGCCGGACAACTCAACGATGCGACGCATGACCGCTGGTCGAGGAATTCGGGAATGGTTGAGATATCGATGCACCGTTCGGGCATCATGGAGGCCGAGCTCGCGTGCGAGATCGGCCAGGGTCCATTGGCGCTCACGCCGAAATTCATCGAGGGTCATGTGGCCAGAGTGGCCATTATGGCCACTTCGGTCAAGGCCAACTTGGCCGCTGACCTGCAAGAGCCATTTGGCCAATGTGGCCACATGACGACTCGATTGCAGGAAATTCTCGACGTGAAGGGTGTTCAGGCGGCCGATCTGGCCCGCATGACCGACACAGACCCAAGCACGTTGAGCAAATTGGTCTTGGGGAAGCGCAAGCTGAGCCAAAGCTGGGCGCAGCGCTTTGCGGAGCCACTCGGCGTTGAGCCCGAGGAATTGCTCGCGGCCGTCGGTAAGCCGATTTCAGGCAAGCACGCCAAGCTACCGCCGCAGCGAGCGGCAGTCACATTAGAGCCGCCGCCACCAGGATATATGCTTGTGAAGGAGTATATTGCTGATGGGGCAGCGGGACACGGCACAGAACCGGTTCTCGATTGGCAAGGTCGTGCAGAAGTAGTTTCAGAGTGGATAGTCCCACGGGACTTTCTTCCCGCCGAGCATAGGCATGCAACTGTCGCGGTTGTTCGAGTTCAGGGCGACAGCATGCTTCCCCTTCTTCGGCCTCAGGACCGAGTGATGGTTGACGTGAGCCAAAACTGGTTGGGGCCAGACGGGACCTATTTGGCCTGGAACGGCATGGGGGTGGTGTTCAAACGCCTCCAGGCTCTTCCTGGAAACCCGCCGAAGATCCGCTTCAGCAGCGATAACCCTGCATACGAAGCCTATACGATCCCGGCCGACGAAGTTCGCATCTTTGGCAGGGTAATTGGCCATTGGAACTGGCTCTGACATCCTGGCCATTTTGGCCTTGACCGGTTGGCCATAGTGGCCATTATGGCCTCCGTCCAGCACGGAGGCCTTGATGCCTGTTCTATCGCCCCATCTGCACGCCGCCCGTCTTCCGCAGCGCGCTGCCTCGCCGCGCCGGCGGGACAACCAGGTCACCCGTGAGCTCGATCACGAGCTGAGCGTCGCTGCCCGTCCCGACGGCACCGTCCATCTCACCATCAACGGCACTGTCGAGGCGCTCTCGGCCAACCAGGCCGCGCGCTACGCCAGCATGATCGCCGATGCTGCACGTCGTGCGGGGGCGGTCTCCTAATGGCGCACCGCGAGCAGCTCGCCACGCCGGAGCGCAGTGCGCTCCTGGCGTCGCTCTGGCCCGACCGCTCGATCCCCACTGACGAGATCCTGCGCCTGATGAACCAGCTGGAGGGCCCGCGCATTGCGGGCCCTATCAGCCTCTATCCGATGGCCGCGCGCCTGGGCTTTAGCCTGGTCCGCTTTCCGCAGGGGCATACCGTCGGCCGTGCCCGCATCTCCCTGCCTCACCCCGACCGCGCGGAGGCGGAGCGCCTCTTCGCCACGGGGCGGAATGTGCGTCAGGTGGCGTGCGAGCTCGGGCTGGAGGATCAGCTCGGCAACGTCAGTGACTGGTTCTTCGCCTGGCGGACCACGCACGCGGCCCAGCAGGTGGCCGCATGACGGACGCTGACATGCTGCCCCCTGAAGGGCTCTCCTTCATCCCACCATCTCTCTACAGGCTGGCCCTGGAGGCCTTCTCCTCGCCTGCCCTGTCTGCAGACGCGATGCTCGTGCTGGCCGACATGGCGGACCAGGCAGCCCGGGACGTGCGGCCGCACCACACCGTCCGCGGCGCCTTCGAGGCCCTCCGCGACATGCTGCGTGCTGCAGCGCCGGTGCATGCTGACAAACCGCTTCCCAGCTCGAGTGAAGCGGCATTGCCAGTGGATGCCCTGCTGGCCGCGGCGCGGATCCTCGACGGCCATGCGTCGGCCGAGGTGCGCAGCGTGGCGAAGATCCTCCGCCTCTGGGCAGCGGCACAGGGTAACGGCGCATGACCCCGCGCGAGAACTATCCTTCCCGCCTGCTCTGCTGCGCTTCTCTGGCCACGATCTATCTCGGGCGGAACCCGCGCGACGTTGCCCAGCCGCTTACTGCCGCCGGGCTGATCCTCGCAGAGATTGACTGGATGAAGGGTGGCGAGGAGCTCGCCCCCATCACGCGTGCGACCTCCGTCGTGGAACGTGTCTTGCGGGACTGCCGCGTCGAGTATCACGCGCAGAACCGTGCCGGTCTCGAGGTCGCGCTGCGCCAGCTGCAGACCGCCTGCTTCGCCCTCGCCGACCGCTGGACTGAGGTCTTCTCGCCTCGGCATCAGCTCGCCGCTCAGGCGAGGGCGGCATGAGCCTGCCCCAGGATCTCGTAGAGGCCATTAACCGGGCCATTCGCACGCTCACGCCCGATCTGCTTGGACTGCCCGAGCCAATTGAGCGGGTGAATCGCATCGCCATGCAGCTGCTCCTGCTCCGTGGCCGCAATGCACGGCCTGTGCGCGAAGCCGTGCTGCAGCTCATGACGCCGCTTCGCCGCCTGCATGCGGCCTATGAGCGCCGCGACTACGCGTGCTGCTGCCTCTCCCTTCAGGACCTCGTCGTCGCGAGCAGCGACGTCCACTCGGCCTGGGCCCTCGTCTTTCCCCCTGGCGCTACTGCGCCCAGCTGGAGCCATGCGGCATGATCGCCCGCGACCTCATCCACGCCGCCCAGGCGGCCATCACCGTCTCGCAGCATCGCCCCCACATGCTGCCGGCCCTGCTGGACGACTTGGCGGAGCACACCGATCGCCTGCTCGAACTGCAGGGTGAGCAGGCCGGCCCGTTGCGCGAGGCTGGGCGGCGCATCGCCGCCTACCTGGTCAGCGCCCGCGCCGCCCACCCGGCGGCCCCGGAGGCGGTACCCCACCACCTGCAGGAGGTGGTGCGGCAGGCGACGCTGGTGCTTCGTCTCATCGAGATTCTGCCTCTCCTCCCCGCTCCTGAGGTGCCTGTGCATTGGCGCACGCCCCAGTCGACCCGGCCGCGCTTCACCGTGATCCAGGGAGGCATGAACTGACCATGGAGCACCTCACTCCCAAGGAGCGCGCAGAACTCGATGCTGCCGCCAGCAGCGCAACACCCATACCTGCAGTGGACGTCAGCCGCTGGCCGAGCTTCGTGGTGAGATTACGAGAGGACCTCCCCCGCATCGCTGAGCGCTTAGCCACCCAGATGGCAGATGAAGCTCTTGTCCTCATGGTCGAAGCGGATCTCGACATCGAGCACATGTCGCCAACCGTAAGCATCGAATTCGCTCGCACCGACGGAGGCAGGGACTTTCGGGTCAGCCTATCGATTGAGGCTGTGGATGCGGAAGTTGCAGGCTGATGCTGAACGCCGATCTCACCTATACGCCAGACCTCCTGGAGGGCGTCACTCCGTGGCCCTTCAAAGGTCTCCGCCGGCGCTGGTACCGCACGATACTGGCCGATCCGCCTTGGGCCTTCCAACTCCACTCCGAGGCAGGTGATCGCAAGAGTCCGCAGCAGCACTATGCGTGCCTGGATCTGGCGGACATCCAGACGCTTCCAGTCTCTGGGCTCGCGCACCCAGACGGCTGCGCACTCGTGATGTGGGCGACTGCCCCCATGCTACCGCAAGCACTAGCGACGCTGCAGGCATGGCACTTTGAGTTTAAGACCATGGGCGCCTGGGCCAAGCAAAGCCGCCGTGGCCGACGCTGGGCCTTCGGCACCGGCTACATCTTTCGCAGCGCCATGGAGCCGTACCTCGTCGGCACGCGAGGTCGGACGGAGCTGCTCTCGCGCAGCGTCCGGAACCTCATCATCGCACCCACCCGCGAGCACAGCCGGAAGCCGGAGGAGATGCGCGCCGACATCGAGCGCCTCTTTCCGGGCCCGCGCGTCGAGCTCTTTGCCCGCGAGCTGGCTCCCGGCTGGGACGCATGGGGCAACGAGACCACACGCTTCACCAGCGGAGTAGGCGGGCCGCAGTCATGAAGATCCACATCGAGGTCATTGATGACACTGGCCTCCCCACACAGGCAGCTGCAGCTGTGCAGCTGCTCGTGCACCTGACCGAACTGATCCGTTGCATGAAGGCGCTCGGCCTGACGCGCGAGCAGGCCGTGGAGCGCGCGGGCGCCATGATCGGCGTCGCCTGGGATGAGCAGGAGAAGGAAGGCGCCGGTGCCGATCTCCGCTGAGAACCGCAAGCGGTACCCGGCAGACTGGCCGGAGATCAGCATCCGGATCCGCCGAGATCGCGCGAAATGGGTCTGCGAGGCGCCAGGCTGCGGCGCTAAGGACGGCCATCCGCACCCCAAGACGGGCAGCATCGTCGTGCTGACGGTCGCTCACCTCGACCACCAGCCAGAGAACAGCTCGGACGAGAACCTCCGGGCTCTCTGCCAGCGCTGCCACCTCAATCACGACCGCCCACACCACCAACTCCGGCGCCGCGCAAATCGCGGAGCGCCCGACCTTCTGGAGACGTTGCCCGATGCCGAAGCGTGAGCGGATTGCCGAGCTGCCGAAGGCTCCGCCGGTCGAGAAGGGTCTCACACGCGAGGCCGCTGTGTCCTGGTTCCATGACCACGGATACACGACCATCACGGAACTGCAGCTCCGGAAGTGGGCGGCAGCTGGCAGGGGACCTCAGCACCACAAGCTGGGGAAGTTCGCCTACTACCTCCCCAGCAGCCTTGAGGAGTGGCTCAGGGAAGAGTTGAGGCCAGCAACAAAGGGGCGGGCAGCTCCTCGTCAGCAGTAACTCGCCGCCGCTGGGCGCGCTTTTGGGCCCTCGTGCCTGCGCGCTCAGGGCGCCGGATTCGTGCATCCTCGAAGGGCTCGCTAAACCGCCAGACATCCCGGGGCTTCACCCCTTGCAGGCGAGCCACCTCCTTCATCAGCAGCCGGGTCCAGAGATCGATGGCTTGGCGCTTCTTCTTCCAGAACTCCGACACCTGGTAGACGCTCATCACCCCACTCATTGTGGTGGCTGCCGCGTGATTCAGCAGGCTGTCCGCGACCTGCGGGTCGAAGCCATTGTCACCAAGTGTCGAGACGATCGTGCGCCGGAAGTCGTGCAGGGTGCCCTGGGTCAGTCCCGCCCCTTCCAGCAGGGCGCGGCGGATGACAGTCCAGTCTCCAACCAGCTTCCCTCCCCGCCCCGCAAAGAGCAGCGGCGATACGTCACGGTGCCGATCGATCCCCCGGTCCGGGAGCCAGGACACAAGGGCAACCGCCGGCCCTGAGAGCGGCACGCGGTGGAAGAGGCTGTTCTTCACCAGATGGCTGGGCTGAGCCCAATAGGGGCCATTCGTCGGGTCGTTCAGCACCAAATGGGCACGCTGGACCTTCTGCGCCTCGATCCGCCGGCATCCGGTCAGCAACATGAAGCGCACAAGGGCGCCGCGCCGGCCCAGGGCACCGGCGGCGATCCATATCCGTGCGGTCTCCTCCAGGGAGAAGCGGAAGCTGCGGCTGACAGGCCGCGCAGCCACCTCGAACGAAGCCGGCCAGTGCACGGTGATGCCCTGCAGCACCAAGCGGGCCCGAGTGAACCGAATGAAGCGAACGAGCAGGTTCCGCAGGTTCCGGGCGGTGCTGACAGAGGTCTGCACCTCGATCAGCGCCTGGAAGCATAGCGGGTCCAGACTGCCTACCGTCGCCTTGCCGATCGCCGGCCGCAGGATCTTCTCCTCAAGCCGGAGCAACTCGCGCTCGTAGAGGACACTCCGATCCTCAGCCGCCTTGCGGGCGATCTCCGCCTCGGTCGCCGCACGCCAGGCATCCAGCAGCTCTGAGACAGGGAGCGCGCGCCGCTTCTCCTCCTTGCGCGCCTGGGCAGCTGTCTCGGCCTCCAGTCTCCGCTCGGCGATGAGATCCTGACCGCGTGCAGCGGCCACCTTGATGGTCGCTGCTTCACGGCGAGCGGAATCGGGCGCCACAGCCGGCCAGTCGCCGAGGGTGAAGTATCGCTGCTGCTTATCGCCGCGAACGCGGTATTTCAGGACGAAGGAAAGGCGCCCAGGGCCATTCACCCGTAGGCCGAATCCACGAAGCTCCTGGTCCCAGTGGACCGTCCGCTTTTCGAAAGCCTGGCTTTTCGCCAGTTCCTCGCATGCCCGCTTTGTAATTCGCACTGTCCGGCTACCACCTGGCTACCGCCGGGAGGATACCAGAGCGATCAAAAGAGAACAAAAGGGGTATCCAAGGGAACACTCAAGTCGTTGTTCTATCTTGGAAAGGCGGGGGAAGAATGGTCGGAGCGGCGGGATTCGAACCCACGACCCCCAGTCCCCCAGACTGATGCGCTACCAGGCTGCGCTACGCTCCGACGCCGCGGGATCTAGCACCCGTCCGCCCGCCCCTCAACCCCGTCCGGGCTTAATATTCTCGCTTCTCAGCGTAATGCGGTGAGTGCCTTGAGGGCTGCCGCGATCTCCTCCAGTTCGTCCAGGCAGGCGCGCAGCTCCGTGCCCCCGGCCAATGGCTCCGGCAGGGGCGAATCATCTCCCTCCCCCGCGGCTTCCACGCCCTCAAGCCCACCTTCGCGCAGCAGGCGCTGCACGCCCTTGATGGTGTAGCCCTGGGTATAGAGAAGGTCGCCGATCCGGCGCAGGAGATTGATATCCTCCGGGCGGTAATAACGGCGCCCGCCCCCGCGCTTCAGCGGCTTCAGCTGGGGGAACTTCGTCTCCCAGAAACGCAGCACGTGCTGCGGGATATGCAGATCCTCCGCCACCTCGCTGATGGTGCGGAAGGCATTCGGGGACTTGCGCGCGCGCGCCGGGGTTTCCGGAACGCCCTCGCTCAGCTCTTCGGGGGAAGCTGGGGTGATCTCGCCAAGCACGCTCATGCCGCTCATCGCGCTCCTGCTCAGTCCTCACCCCGCGGCGGCGTCTCGCCGTTGATGCGGGCCTTCAGCACCTGGCTGGCGCGGAAGGAGAGAACGCGGCGAGGGGTGATCGGCACCTCCACGCCCGTCTTGGGGTTACGCCCGATCCGCTGGGCCTTCTGCCGGACGGTGAAGGTTCCGAAAGCCGAAAGCTTCACCGCCTCCCCGCTCTCCAGTGTCGTGGAGATCCGGTTGAGTACGTCCTCGAGCAGGGCCGCGCTCTCGTTCCGAGACAGGCCGACCTGCATGTAGATCGCCTCGGCCAGCTGCGCGCGGGTGATGGTGTTCATGCGGCCATGCCCCCTCTCGCCATGGGGGGATTGGACCGTCCGAGCGAGGCGCCGTCAATCGACTCGGGCGCTAAGTGTGGACTCCAGCACGCAGTGTTGCCGAAATGCCAAGGTGAGTCGCGCGGGTCAGAACCGCGCGAGAGCAGCACCCCAGGTAAGCCCGCCGCCGATGGCCTCCATCAGCACCAGATCACCCTTCCTGATTCGCCCGTCCCGCGTCGCCTCGGCCAAGGCAAGAGGAATCGAGGCGGCGGAGGTGTTGGCGTGACGGTCCACCGTTACCACCACCTGTTCGGAGGGCAGGCCGAGCTTCTTCCCCATGGCGGTGATGATCCGCAGATTCGCTTGGTGCGGAACCAGCCACTGCACGTCCGAATGCCCAAGGCCATTATGGGCCAGCGCTTCGTCCACGGCGGAGGCGAGCTTGGAGACGGCATGGCGGAACACCTCTCGCCCTGCCATGCGGACCAGCCCGCCCTCCACCTGCAGGATGTCGCCATGGCGGCCATCAGAGTGGAGATGGGTCGAGAGAATGCCGCGAGGGTTCGATTCGCCCGAATCCTCGGTGGCGCGCAGCAGCACGGCGCCGGCGCCGTCACCGAACAGCACGCAGGTGCCGCGGTCATTCCAGTCCAGGATGCGGGTGAAGGCCTCGGCACCAACCACCAGCACGTTGCGGCAATTGCCGGCACGGATCATCGAATCAGCCACGCCGAGCGCGTAAATGAAGCCCGTGCAGGCGGCCGAGATGTCGAAGGAGAAGCCCTGCGTGATGCCCAGCTTCTGCTGCACGCGCGTGGCGGTAGAGGGGAAAGCGGAATCGGGCGTTGCCGTGGCCAGGATGATCGCATCCACCTGGGATGCCTCGGCGCCCGCCTGGGCCAGCGCCTCGCGGCAGGCAGCGGCCGCCATGTCGGCCGTCGATTCGCCGGGGGCAGCCATGTGGCGGCGCCGGATGCCGGTGCGTTCGCTAATCCAGGCATCGGAAGTATCGAGGTTGAACTCGGCGGCCAGCTCATCATTGCTCAGGCTGCGCGCGGGCAGATAGCCGCCCGTGCCCGCAATCACCGAACGGATCATCAGCCGGTCACCATCTGCTGCTTCTGGCCCAGCAGGGCGACGCCCGTGCGGATGCGCTCGTTGAATCCGTGCGTCACCATGTCCATCGCCACATCCACCGCGTGGGCAAAGCCAAGGGCATCCGTGCCGCCATGGCTCTTCACCACCACGCCATTCAGTCCGATCAGCACCGCGCCATTGTAGCGGCGGGGGTCCATCCACTCGCGCAGCCGGTCGAGCGCCGGGCGGGCGAGCAGGTATCCAAGGCGCGCGGGGAAGGACGAGTTGAAAACCTGGCGCAGCAGGCTGCCGACCAGCTTCAGCGCCCCCTCCCCGGTCTTCAGCGCGACATTGCCAGTGAAGCCATCCGTCACCACCACGTCGACCGTGCCGGCGGTGATGTCGTGGCCCTCGACGAAGCCGTGGAAATTCGCGCCGATATGACTCTCGCGCAGGATCTCCGCCGCATGGCGGATGCGCTCATCGCCCTTCAGCTCCTCGGAGCCGACATTAAGCAGGCCGATGGTCGGTGCGGTCAGGCCCAGCACGGCGCGGGCAAAGGCATCGCCCATCACCGCGAACTCGACCAGGTTGCGCGCCTCGTAGGAGATGTTGGCGCCGAGATCGAGCAGCACCACGTCCCCGCGCGCCGAGGGGCCGATGGCGGCAAGCGCCGGCCGGTCGATCTCGGGCATGGTGCGCAGCACGATCTTGGCCAGCGCCATCAGCGCGCCGGTATTGCCGGCCGAGACAACGGCATCCGCCTCCCCCGCCGCCACCGCGTCGATGGCAAGGCGCATGGAGGCACGGCGCACGCGCAGCGCGGCAGTGGGCTTCATGTCGCCAGGAATGGCGTCCGGCGCATGCCGGATGGTGCAGATGGCGGCTGCGCGCGGGCGGGTGGCGAGGCCGGCCTTCAGCCGCTCCTCGTCGCCCACCAGCAGGAAGCGGGCGCCGCGATGACGCTCCGCCGCCTGCTCAAGCCCGTCCAGCACGACATCAGGGGCATGATCCCCCCCCATGGCGTCGACCGCGAGCGCGAAACGCTCCGCCGGCCCGGCAACCCCGGATGCGGGCAATTCCGGCGCTCCTCAGCTATTCGGACGGGTCAGTCGAACCAGACGGGAATGTCCGGTCAGGCGCGGACGGCAGCCTTCAGCGGCTTGCCGGCGGCAACCACCTCACGGCCATCGTAGAAGCCGCAAGAGACGCAGATGTTGTGCGGACGGCGCAGCTCGCCGCAGTTCGGGCACTCAGCATGCGCCTCGTTGTTCAGGGCCTCATGGCTGCGGCGCATGCCGCGGCGGGAGGGCGAAACTTTTCTCTTCGGAACGGCCATCGGTGCCGGGCCTTTCTAATTGCAACGCGTCACGCGAACGGACGGGATTCTTGGGAGGCGCGCGCCTTACCATCCGCCATGCCCAGGGGCAAGTGTTTGCGTGATTCAGTGCTTCTTCAGGGCGCGCAGAGCGTCGAAGGGCGAGCCGGCGGCGTCTATCGCCTCCGCCGGTATCTCGGCCCCCGGAGAACGGGGATAGGGATCCAGCGCGAGGGCAAGGTCCTGGGCCAGCGCCTCCCCGAGTTCGATGGAGCCATCCGGCTCGGATTCGATCTCGTCGGGCCCGTCATCCAGATCCTCGGCCGGTTCCTCGCCCGGAGGCAGGATCCGCCAGTCGATCGGGGCCTCGATGGTCTGGGGCACCGGCTCCAGCGTCACCACGCAGGATTGAACCACGGCGGCGCGCAGCATGCCCCGGGCGCGGATTACCCCGCCGGGCGCGGGCACGAGCTCTAGCCTGGCCGAAAGCGCATCCAGCGCGATCAGGCCCAGCCGGTCAGCCAGGATGGCGCGCTCCTCGGGCGTCGCCTCGAGCTGCTCGGTGCGGCCCTTCGGTCCGACGGCGCCTGGGCGCAGGATACGGCTCAGCTCGGGCTTCATGTCCTTCCTTTCACCGGGACGCCGAAATCGGCCAGCCCTGCCACGAAGCCCTCGAAGGGCTGGGTGGCCAGGGCGGCGTCCAGCGCCATGCCATGGTCGGCCAGGCGGGCGGCGGCGCCCTCCGGCGCCTCCCCGGCCCAGACGTTGCGGAGCAGCGCCTCCTCCAGCGCCGCACGGTCCCCCACCTCCAGCGCGGCCTCATAGGCCAGGGCCCGGCCGTGAAAGGCCTCCCACATGCGGCGAACACGCTTGCCTATGGACATATCGCCCACGCCCATCTCGCGCAGGTTCAGGTCCATATCGGCGAACATGGCGTCGAAGACGGCCTGGGCCAGGGCGGCGCCACGCTTGTCGGGGTCGCGGCGCAGGCGGCGGACCAGAAGGGCGGCGTGCAACGCGATGAGGTCGAAGCGCCCCTCCAGCGTGTCCGGCACCGCATCCTCGCCGAACAGCGCCGGATCGCGGGCGGCCGAGACGGCGGCGGTGTAAAGGGCGAAGCCGGCCCGCTCATGCGTGCGGCGGCGGATGAGGCCAAAAAGGGCCATGGTGTTCGTCAGGCTTTCCGTTGCGCGGTCCGTCGGGCCCGGCGCGGCGAGAGGATCGGTTGACCGGGCCGCGGGGCAGTGGCAATCGATCCTGCGAGATGGCCCGCCCGAACGTCCCCGTCAATCCGCCCGCCCCGCACCCCGAGCCGCGGCGCCGAACTGCGCGCGCCGCCCTGCTGGCCCTGGTGCTCGCCGCGCCATTGGGTGGCTGCGCACTCTTTGGTGCCCCGGATGAGCTGCGCGGCAACCGCGTCGATGCCGAGATCCTGCGGGAGATCGTCCCCAACGTCTCCAGCCGCGCCGATGTCGCGGCGCTCCTCGGCTCCCCCACCGCCACCTCCACCTTTGATCAGAGCGAGTGGTACTACATCAGCGCCACCAGCCATGTCCGCCCGGGCCGGCTGCCGGGGGTGAATGACCAGCGCGTCGTGGTGGTCCGCTTCAACGATGGCGGCGTCGTCCAGGGCGTGCGTGAACTCGGCGAGTCCGAGATGAAGAGCGTGCAGATGGTGGAGCGGACCACGCCGGTTCCGGGCAATGAGCGCTCCCTGCTGCAGGCCCTTTTCGGTAATATCGGCCGCTTCGGCCCCGCCCCGACCCAGCCCGACGCTCCGGGTCCGGCCGCGCCGGCCCCCTGATCGGTACCGGCCGGGCTCAACCGGCCGGCCGCACGCCGCGCTTCGGATGGCACGGAGAGCGCCGCCACGACGCGGGGGCATGAACCCCGCGCCGGGGTGAAGCCCGGCAAGCGTTCACCGCAACGTCAGCAATGTCGCCCCCAGGGCAGGCGAGCGCCCAAAAATCATGATATTTCATCGGATTGGCTTCGTCACAGCAACGAGCTAGTCTCATGATCTGGCTCTGCCGCATCATAAGGGGCGTTCGGAAGTGGCGATCACCAAGGAAGCGCACGACAGATTGCGGGCGCCAGCGATGGCGCATGAGCGCGGCAATGTCGTGCGGCTCTCCATCGCCCAGGCCCTGGCCGGAGCCAACGCCACCATCGTCTATGCGACCGGCTCCGTGGTGGGCAACACACTCGCCCCGGATAAGGCGCTTTCCACCCTTCCCATCACCATCTTCGTGGTGGGCATGGCCGCATGTACCCTGCCCGCCGGAGCCGTGGCGCAACGCTTCGGCCGCCGCGCGGCCTTCCTGCTTGGAACCGGGTGCGGCGTCCTCGTAGGTCTGCTCGCGGCGCTTGCGGTCGTGCTGGGGTCCTTCTGGCTGTTCTGCGCCGCCACCTTCTTCGGCGGTGCCTATGCAGCCGTGGTGTTGAGCTTCCGCTTCGCCGCCGCTGACTGCACCCCGCCGGAGCGCCGCGCCCGCGCCATCTCCGCCGTCATGGCCGGGGGCGTGTTCGCCGGGGTGATCGGGCCGCAGCTCGTCACCCACACGATGGAGCTCTGGCCGCCCTATCTGTTCGCCGCCACCTATGTCGCCCAGGCCGGCATCGCGGTCCTCTGCGCGTTGATCCTGCTGGGGGTCCGCCTGCCGACGCCGAAGGCGGGGGAAGCCGGCACCGGGCGCTCGCTGGCCGAAATCGCCCGCCAGCCGCGCTTCATCAGCGCCGTCACGGCCGGCGCGATCTCCTACCTCATCATGAATTTCGTGATGACCTCGGCGCCACTGGCCATGCGCCTCTGCGGGCTTCCGCAGGAAGACGCGAATCTCGGACTGCAATGGCATGTCATCGCGATGTACGGCCCCTCCTTCGTCACCGGCCGGATCATCTCGCGCTTTGGCGCCCCCAAGGTGGTGCTCGCCGGCCTCTTCCTTACGGCCTGCGCCGCCGCGGCGGGGCTCTCGGGCCTTACAACCGGGCATTTCTGGCTGGCGTTGGTCCTGCTCGGCCTGGGCTGGAACTTTGGCTTTATCGGCGCCTCGGCCATGGTCCTCGAATGCCACCGGCCTGAGGAGCGCACGCGGGTTCAGAGCCTGAACGACTTCCTGGTCTTCGGGCTCATGGTGATCGGGTCCTTCGTCTCCGGGGGGGTGCTGAACACCTATGGCTGGGAGGCAGTCTGCTGGGTTTCCGTCCCGCCACTGATCGTGGCCGCGGTGACGCTCTACGCCACGGGATCCTTCCGGATGCGGGTGGCCGGCGCCTGAGCCGGCCCCTTCCCTGCCGCCGAGGCAGCCTGCCTCAGAAGTGGCTCCATCCGCCGCGCTGAAGGTCCACGGCCTTCCTGTCCTGGTTCAGCACCGTGACTTCGGCCTCGCCACTCACGAAATGCCCGATCCGGGTCACGGGGGTGCCCGCCGCGCTGGCGGCCGCCTTCACCCGGTCCGCATCGGCAGGGTCCGCGGCGAAAAGCAGTTCGTAATCATCGCCGCCGCTGGCAAGACGGGACAGCCAGGAAGGATCCTTCGCCGCCAGGGCGGCGGCCGGGGCCGAGAGCGGCAGCGCGGCCAGTTCCAGCACGGCCCCCAACCCACCCGCGCGGCAGAGATGGGCCAGGTCCTGCGCCAACCCGTCCGAGACATCCATTGTGGCCCGCGCAAGGCCCCGCAACGCGGCCCCAAGGGCGAGGCGCGGTTCAGGCAACCGGTAGCGGCGGGCGAGATAGCCCTCAGGATCGGCGGGTCCCCGTCCCTGCAGCACCGCAAGGCCAAGGGCGCCGTCACCGATCGTGCCCGAAACCCAGAGATCGTCACCCGGCCGGGCGCCGGCACGGCGAAGTGCCGCGCCGGGTGGGACAGTTCCGATGATCGTCAGGGAAAGGCAGGCGGGACCGGGGACGGAAACCGTATCGCCGCCCAGCACATGAAGGCCGAACTCGCGCTGGTCCGCCGCCAGGCCGGCGGTGAACTCCTCCAGCCATTCCGGTGAGGTGCCGTGCGGCAGTGCCGTGGTCATCAGATAGGCCAGCGGCTCCGCCCCCATGGCGGCGAGGTCGGAGAGGTTCACCCGCAGCAGCTTGCGGCCGATCGTCTCCGGCGGGTCCTCCGACAGGTAGTGGACGCCCTCCACAAGGGCATCCGCCGCCAGAACCAGCTCCCGCCCGGCGGGCGGGGCCAGGATGGCGGCGTCATCGGAAAGGTCGAGCGCCCCCTCCCCCGCCAGCCTGCGGAAGTGTCGCGCGATCAGTGCGAATTCAGGGGGAAGGCTCACCGGGTGATGGCGAGGTCAGCCGCGCGGCTGGAACTCGCCGCCGCGCATCTGCCGGGCGAGCGCGTCCAGCACGCCATTGGCGAAGCGGGGCTCCTCGCCGTCGAAGAAGCCGTGGGCGATGTCCATGTACTCGTTGATCACCACCCTGGCCGGCGTATCCGCGCCGCTCCACAGCTCGGCGGCGGCGGCGCGCAGCAGGGCGCGCAGCACCGGGTCCAGCCGCTCCAGCGACCAGCTAGCCGAAAGATGGCCCGCAATGGCCGCGTCGATCGTCTCCGAGTTCTTGGCGGCGCCGCGCACGATCTTGCTGAACAGCGGCACGTCAGCCTGGGGCACGCGGCCATCCTCGAAGCCACCATCGCTGTTCAGCGTACCGATGCGGTGGCGCACGAACTGGTCGATCACCGCCTCGGCGCTCTCGCCGCCCGCCTCGGACTGGAAGAGCGCCTGCACGGCGGCCACGCGGGCACCGGTGCGGGGGCGGCCTGCATTGGGGCGGGGATTCCGCTTCGGCACCTGGTTCATGCGGTAGTCTCCGCGAATCGTCGGGCCAGGGCGATCTGGCCGATCATGGCATTGGCCGCCTCGACGCCCTTGTTGTGACGGTCGGGCGAGGAACGGGCGACGGCCTGCTGGATGGTATGGACGGTGAGGAGGCCGAAGCCGATCGGCGCGGCGGTCTCCACGGAGATGTCCATCACGCCCCGGCAGGCCTCGCGGCAGATATGGTCGTAGTGGTCGGTTTCGCCCTTCACAACGCAGCCGAACACCAGATAGCCATCATACTTTCCGGTGCGTATCCCCATGCGAAGCGCCGCCGGCAGCTCGAAGGCGCCGGCCACATCCACCACCTCCGCCTCGGCGCCAAAGCCGGCAAGGACGGCCAGCGCCCCCTCCACCATGCCGCCCACGACCTCGGCGTAATAGGGCGCCTGGATCACGAGGACACGGGGCGGCGGGCCGGTGAGTTCCGGTGCGGCGCGGAGCGGGGCGTCGGCAGTGCTCAAGGGGCGTCTCCGATCGGGCGGATGTCGGTGATGGTGAGGCCGTAGCCTTCCAGGCCCACGATGGGGCGGGGATGGTTGGAGAGCAGGATCATGTCGCGCACACCCAGGTCGGACAGGATCTGCGCGCCGATGCCGTAGTCCCGCAGCTCGGGCGCGGATTTCTCCCGCCCGGCGCGCACCCGCTCGGACAGGGCGGTCGGCTTCACGTCGCGGATCAGCACCACCACGCCCCGCCCTTCGCGGGCGATCTCATCCATCGCCTGGTGCAGGTCCTTCGGACCGTGCCGCCCGGTGATGTCGGCCAGCAGGTTCACCGCATGCATGCGCACCGGCACCGGGCCGGGACGCGACAGGTCGCCTTTCACCAGCGCCACATGCTCCCCGTATTCCAGGGTGTTGGCATAGATCACCACCCGCCAGGGACCGCCGGGCGCGTCCTCGAGCACCCCCTCCTCCACACGGCGCACCAGGCGCTCGGTGCGGCGGCGATGGGCGATCAGGTCCGCGATGGTGCCGAGCTTCAGCCCATGGTGCTGGGCGAAGGAGACCAGGTCCGGCATCCGGGCCATGGTGCCGTCCTCGTTCATGATCTCGCAGATCACGCCCGAGGGGTTCAGCCCGGCGAGGCGGGCGAAGTCCACCGCCGCCTCGGTATGGCCGGCACGGACCAGCGTGCCGCCCTCGCGCGCCACCAGCGGGAAGACATGGCCGGGGGTGACGATGTGCTCGCGCCCCAGCTCGGGGTTGATCGCCACCGCCACCGTGCGCGCGCGGTCGGCGGCCGAGATGCCGGTGGACACCCCGTCCCGCGCCTCGATCGAGACGGTGAAGGCGGTCTGGTGCCGGGTGCGGTTGCTCTGCGCCATCAGCGGCAGCCCAAGCTGCTCCACCCGGTGGCGGGTCATCGCCAGGCAGATCAGGCCCCGCGCGTGGCGGGCCATGAAGTTGATGGCGTCCGGCGTCGCGAACTGCGCCGGGATCACCAGGTCGCCCTCGTTCTCCCGGTCCTCGTCATCCACCAGGATGAACATCCGGCCACGCCGCGCCTCCTCCAGCAGCTCCTCCGTCGGGCTGATGAAATCGGCGAAACTCGTGGTGCGGGTCTGGGCGCTCACGCGTTGAACTCCCCCATCTCAAATTGGCGAAGGCGGGCGACGTAACGCGCCAGCATGTCGATCTCGATATTCACCCGCGCGCCCGGGGTCAGCGCGCCGAGCGCGGTCACCTCGGTGGTGTGGGGAATGAGGTTCACGCCGAAGGTCTCACCGTCCACCGCATTCACGGTGAGGGAGACGCCATCGATGGTGATGCTGCCCTTTTCGGCCACGAAGCGGGCAAGGCCGGGCGGAAGCCGGAAGGTCCAGCGGTGGGAGCCGTTCTCGGGCGTGATTGAAAGCACCTCGGCAACCCCATCCACATGGCCGGAGACGACATGGCCGCCCATCTCGTCCCCCATGCGGAGGGAACGCTCGAGATTGATCCGCGTCCCCTCCGCCCAGGCGCCGAGCGTGGTGCGGGAGAGGCTTTCCGCGGAGATCTCCACCTCGAACAGGTTCTCTTCGAGGGAGACCACCGTCAGGCAGCAGCCGGAGCAGCAGATGGAGGCGCCGATCGCCACATTCCCCAGCCAGCCCGGCGGAGTGGCAATGGCCACGCGCATGTCCTGCCCGCCGCCGATCGGCTGAAGGCGATGGATCGTGCCGATGGCGGTGACGATGCCGGTGAACACGGGGCGGGTTCCGTCTGGTGGGGGCAGGCGCAGCAGGGGATGGCGCGCGGGGCGCCATGTGACAAGGGGGAGACGGCGCGGATCAGCCCATCGCGGAAGGCGCTGGCAGGATATCGGCCTCGATCAGCCAGCATTCCCCGGCCGGGCGGCGGCCGGTGACCCGCAGGCGCGGCATCTGGTCCAGGCACTCCACGCCCAGCGATTCCAAGCCGGAAAGCCCGTCTCCACCCATCAGCGAGGGTGCGGCGAACCAGGCGAGCCGGTCCACCAGCCCGGCCCGGAGCAGGGAGGCGCCCAGCACCGCCCCGCCCTCCACCATGAGCCGGGTTATGCCCCTGGCCGCCAGGATGCGCAGCAGCGCCTCGGGCTCCAGCCCGCCCCCTGACGCGGCGGGCACGTCCAGGAGCGCGGCCCCGCGCTGTTCCAGCGCGGCCAGGGCCGCGGGATCATGGCCGGGCCGGGTGGCGATCCAGACCGGAGCCTCTGAATTGAACAGCCGGGCGCCGGGCGGGGTGCGAAGGCGGGCATCCGCGATGACCCGCACGGTGGGCATGGGGGCATAGCCGGGAAGACGGCAGGTCAGTTCGGGATCGTCGGCCAGTAGCGTGCCGCTCCCGGCCATCACCGCGTCATGGGACCCACGCAGGGCATGGGCGAGGCGCCGGGCCTCCGGGCCGGTGATCCACTGGCTTTCGCCGGTACGGGTGGCGATGCGGCCATCCAGCGTGGTGGCGAGCTTCAGCGTGACCATGGGAAGGCGGCACGCGAACCGCTTGATGAAGCCGGCATTCACCCGCCGGGCCTCCTCCTCCAGCACCCCGACATCGACCGTGATCCCGGCATCGCGCAGGCGCTGCAACCCAACGCCATCCACGCGGGGATCCGGATCGCGCAGCGCCACCACCACGCGGGAGATGCCGGATGCGATCAGCGCATCGGTGCAGGGGGGCGTGCGGCCCCAATGGCAGCAGGGTTCCAGCGTGACATAGGCGGTGGCGCCCTTCGCCATTCCAGCAGCGGCACGCAGCGCCTCGGTCTCGGCATGGGGGCGCCCGCCGGGGCGGGTAAAGCCGCGCCCGACCACGCGCCCGTCCCGCACGATGACGCAGCCCACGGACGGATTGGGCCAGGTATTGCCCAGGCCCCGCGCGGCCAGGGCGAGGGCCGCGCGCATATGCTCAAGATCAGACACGGCAGGCCGTTTGCGCGCCCCTCCCACGCTTGTCCAGGGTTCAGCTGTTGTCCAGGGAACCCAGGAAGGCGTGGAAGTCCTTCGCGTCGCGGAAGTTCTGGTAGACACTGGCGAAGCGCACATAGGCCACCGGATCCAGCTCCCGCAGCACTTCCATCACGCGCTCGCCGATGACCTTGGAGGTCAGCTCCTCCGCCCCCTCCGATTCCAGGCGGCGCTGGATGCCGGAGACGATGCGCTCCACCTGGTCCTCGTTCACCGGCCGCTTGCGCAGCGCGACGCGGATGGAGCGGGCGAGCTTCTCGCGGTCGAAGGCCACGCGGCGGCCATCGGATTTCACCACGGTCAGCTCGCGCAGCTGCACCCGCTCGAAGGTGGTGAAGCGGGCACCGCAGGCATTGCAGGAACGGCGGCGACGGATGCTCGCGCCATCCTCCGCCGGACGGCTGTCCTTCACCTGCGTGTCCTCGGACTGGCAGAAGGGGCAGCGCATCCGACGGGGCTATCTTAGCTGCGGTAGATGGGGAAGCGGGCGCAGAGCGCCTGCACCGCCTCGCCGGCCGACTTCTCGGCCGCCGCATTGCCCTCAGGCGAATTGGAACGGGAAAGCCCGTCCAGCACCTGCCCGATGAGACGCCCGATCTCGCGGAACTCCGCCTCCCCGAATCCACGCGAGGTGGCGGCGGGGGAGCCGAGGCGCACGCCGGAGGTGACGAAGGGCTTCTCCGGGTCGAAGGGGATGGCGTTCTTGTTCACCGTCAGATCGGCGCGGCCCAGCGCGGCCTCGGCGGCCTTGCCGGTCAGGTTCTTCGGGCGCAGGTCCACCAGCACCAGATGGTTGTCCGTGCCGCCGGTGACGAGGCCGAAACCCTGCTCCTTCAACTCGGCGGCCAGGGCCTTGGCATTGTCCACCACGGCGCGGGCATAGGCGCGGAACTCGGGGCGCAGCGCCTCGCCGAGCGCCACGGCCTTGGCGGCGATGACATGCATCAGCGGCCCGCCCTGGGTGCCCGGGAAGACGGCGGAGTTCAGCTTCTTCGCCAGCGCCTCGTCATTGGTGAGGATCATGCCGCCACGCGGGCCCCGCAGGGTCTTGTGGGTGGTGGTGGTCACCACATGGGCATGGGGGAAGGGCGAGGCATGCGCACCGCCGGCGACCAGGCCGGCGAAATGGGCGATGTCCACCATGAAGATCGCGCCCACCTCATCCGCGATCTCGCGGAAGCGGGCGAAGTCCCACTCGCGGGCATAGGCGGAGCCGCCGGCCAGGATCAGCTTGGGGCGGGATTCGCGGGCGATCCGCGCCACCTCTTCCATGTCGATCTGCTGGTCCTCGCGCCGCACGGTATAGGGCGCGACCTTGAACCACTTGCCCGACAGGTTGACCGGCGAGCCATGGGAGAGATGCCCGCCCGCGGCGAGGTCCAGGCCCATGAAGGTGTCGCCGGGCTGGAGCAGGGCGAAGAACACCGCCGCATTCGCCTGGGCACCGGAATGGGGCTGCACATTGGCGTAGCCGCAGTTGAACAGCTTCTTGGCACGCTCGATCGCCAGGGTCTCGGCGATGTCCACCACCTCGCAGCCGCCATAGTAGCGCTTGCCCGGCAGGCCCTCGGCGTACTTGTTCGTCAGGACCGAGCCCTGGGCCTCCAGCACGGCGCGGGAGACGATGTTCTCGGATGCGATCAGCTCGATCCCGTCCTGCTGGCGCACCAGCTCGCGGGAGATCACATCGGCGATCTCGGGATCGATCTCGGAGAGGGGAGCGTTGAAGAAGCGGTCGGTGCTGGCGGCGGGGGTCTGTTCGTTCATGGCGTGCGGGTCCAGTCGGGAGAGAGCTTCAGGACCCGGCGGTCATGACGGCCGCCGGCATAGGGGGTGGCGAGGAAGGCACGCAAGGCCTCCAGCGCGGGCTCGGGGCCGATCATGCGGGCGCCGAACGCAATGACATTGGCGTCGTTGTGCTCGCGGGAGAGCCGGGCGCCGGTCGCGTCATGCACCAGGGCGCAGCGGATCCCCGGCACGCGGTTGGCGGCGATGGAGATGCCGATGCCGGTGCCGCAGACGAGCACGCCGAAGCTGGCCCGGCCATTGTTCACGGCATCCGCGACGGCGAGGCCGAAATCGGGATAATCCACGCTCTCGGGTCCATGCGTTCCCATATCGAGAACAGAATGGCCTGCTTCCTCCAGCGCCTGGCGGAGGGTGGACTTGAGGGCAACGCCGGCGTGGTCGGCACCGACGGCGACGGTGAGAGGGGCGGTCATCGCGGCCCTCTACCATGGCTTGCGGCCAGGGTGGAACGCCGCCGCTAGTCCTTGGGGGCGGGTCCGCCATGCGCGGCCAGGAAGGCCGGGACCCGGCGCAGGGCATCCGCCCGCGCCACCGAATCGGTGCCCATCTGTGCCACCCCATCCCCGCGTGCTGTCTGGCTTAGGCCGGAAAGGCTGTGCCGGGCCATGCCGGGCTGGTCGAATCCATGCGGGGCGCCGGGATATTCCACCACCTGCACAGGGGCGGGCCGGGCACGTTCGGCGGCAAGGCGGCAGGGAGCAGCGGGAGTCCAGTCATCGGCCCCTCCCAGCAACATCAGCACTGGCGCGGCCGGGCGCCAGGGCGGCGGGCCCTGCCCAGGCCGGGCGCAGCCCGGATAGAGGGCGATGGCCCCGCGCAGCAGGCCAGGCGGCACCGGGCTTCCGATGGCGGCCAGCGCCGTGCTGCCGCCATGCGACCAGCCCATCAGGAAGGCCCCGCCCGGCGCGGCCCAGGGCTGGGTGGCGGCCCAGGCCACCGCCGCATGGGCATCGGCGCGGCGGGTGGTCTCGGGGAGAATTCCATGTTCCCCGCTCGAGCAGACCTGGGTGACGCCCCGGCTGCCGAAGCTGTCCGGGAAGATCACGGGATGGCCCAGGGCGTTCAGCCGCGCCGCCCAATCCGCCTCCCGCGCCGGCAGGCGGAGGGGAATGCCAGGGCCGCCGAGCCCGCCGCAGCCATGCAGGGCGACCACCGGGATGCCGCGTGTCATGCCCGCGGGCCGGACAAGGAGGGCACGCAGCATCACCCCATCGGGGCTGGGGATACCGACCGTCTCGGCCGCCCCGGCGGGACCTGCCGCAAGCAAGGCTGCTGCGAGAAGACGTTTCATCCTGCTCCAGCGCTGTTCCCCTCCTCCGGTTTCGGCTTGGCGCCCCGCCCCGATGGCGCGACAAGGCAACATGCGCCACCACGCCCCCTTTCCCGTCTCCCGCCCCCGCCGCAACCGCCTGGACGACGCCACGCGCCGCCTGGTCGCGGAGAACCGCCTTTCGGCGGATGACCTGATCTGGCCGATCTTCGTCACCGAAGGCGAAGGGCAGCGGCAGGCCGTGGCCTCCATGCCCGGCGTGGAGCGCGTTTCGCTGGACCTGCTGGTGGACCATGTCGGCCCGGCCGCGGAGCTGGGCATCCCGGCCATCGCCCTCTTCCCGGTGACGCCGCAGGAGAAGAAGGACGCAGAGGGCACCGAGGCGAAGAACCCCGAAAACCTGATGTGCCGCGCGGCGCGCCTCCTCAGCAGCTCCTTCCCCGGGCTGGCGCTGGTGGGCGATGTCGCGCTCGATCCCTATACGGATCATGGCCATGACGGCGTGATCCGCGATGGCTACGTGCACAACGATGAATCGCTGGAGGTACTGACCGCCCAGGCAGTGGTTCAGTCCGAAGCCGGGATCGGCATCATCGCCCCCTCGGACATGATGGACGGCCGCGTCGGCGCCATCCGCGCCGCGCTGGACGCGAAGGGCCAGATCAACACGCGGATCATGTCCTATTCGGCGAAATACGCTTCCGCCTTCTACGGCCCCTTCCGCGATGCGGTGGGCTCAGGCGGCGCGCTGAAGGGCGACAAGAAGACCTACCAGATGAACCCGGCGAACACGGACGAGGCGCTGCGCGAGGTGGCGGCGGACCTGGCGGAGGGCGCCGACATGGTGATGGTGAAGCCGGGCATGCCCTATCTCGACATCATCCGGCGCGTGAAGGACGAGTTCGCGGTTCCGACCTTCGCCTATCAGGTGAGCGGCGAATACGCGATGATCGCGGCCGCCGCGCAGAATGGCTGGATCGACCGCGAGAAGGCGATGCTGGAAAGCCTGATGGCCTTCCGCCGCGCTGGCGCGGATGGCGTGCTTACCTATTTCGCGGTGGATGCCGCGAAGCGCCTGCGCGCCGGCTGAACCGGCGCGCAGAGCGGATCGTCACATCCCGGGCTGGCGCGTACGCCGGCGCGGTGCTGGTTGGGGCGCCGGCGGCGCGGCAAAGGCAATCCGCACCTGCTCCCCGACGAATCGCTGAGCCTCCCGCGCCTTGCCCAGAACCGCATCGGCGCCGAAGAACTCATGCGTGACGCCGGGGTAGACAACGCGCTGCACCAGCACGCCCGCCACGCGCAGCTTCTCGGCCAGGCGCTCGCCATCGGATTGCAGCGGGTCGATTTCGGCATTCACGATGATGGCGGGCGGGAGCCCCGCGAGATCGGCGCGGTTATAGACATCCAGCCGCGGGTCCCGCAGATCCGCCGGGCTGCGCGTGTAGTTCTGCAGGTGCCAGGCGACCGAAGCCTTGCCCAGCGGGCGCGCATTGCCGAACTGGACATAGGAGGGCGCGTTCATATCAGTGCCCGCCACCGGATAGATCAGCACCATGGCGCGCGGCATGCGGGCGCCCATCTCGCGTGCGTACAGGGCGGCGTTGATCGCCAGGTTGGCGCCCGAACTCTCTCCCGCGATGGCGATGTTGTTCGGGTCAGCGCCGAGGGAGGCTGCATTCGTCACCGCCCAGACCCAGGCGACATTTGCATCGTCCTGCGCCGCGGGGAAACGGAATTCAGGCGCCTGGCGATACTGCACGGAGAGAACAAGCGCCTCGCTTTCCGCGCAGAGCGCGCGTGCGGTGGCGTCATAAGTATCGATGTTACCTGTCACCCAGCCGCCGCCATGGAAATAGACGATCAGCGGCAGCGGCCGGTTATGTGCCGGGATAGGACGATAGAGACGGGCGCGCAGTGGCGTCGGCACCGTGTTGAGAGTCATGTCCTCCTGGCTGCCGATCACCCGCTGCGGGTTGGTGTTCTGCATGGCCAGCGCACGGGAACGCACCGCATCGGCAAAGCTGGGCTGGGCGCGGGCCTCGGCCGGCGTCAGAGCCTCAACCGGGCGGGCGCCGAGTTGCGCGTAAGTTTCCAGAAGGGCCCGCTGCTCAGGATCAGCGCGGCCGCTGGGATCGGGAACAAGAACGGCTTCGGAGGGGGAATGAGCACAGGCAGCGGTGAGACCGGCGAGGCCAAGGGGAAGAAGCATCGTCCCACGCCGCGAAAGCATTGCCATTCAAAAATCTCCAGCGATACCAGGATCGGATCTGGGTGCTGGAACGCAAACCTTCCTGTGCGGTTGCTTAAGCGTTCTGGGTGATAAAACCAACAATGATGCTTGTCTGCTCCGGCTCCATCAATGCCGGCGCATGGCCGCAATGGGAGAAGGTGACAACGCGCGTCTGCGGCCTTGCTTCCATCGCCGCCGCTGTCTTCTCGTCCAGAAGATCGCTTTCGGCTCCCCGCAGAACCAGGATGGGAAGGCGCAGGATCTCCCAGTTCTGCCAGAGATCGATGTCCGTGATGGGCGTGTTTGCCGCCGAAGCCGCGATAGCGGGATCGTAGTGCAGAACCCACCGTCCCTCTGGCGTCAGGCGGGCGCTGCTCTCGGCCATCTGGCGCCAGGCTGCATCCGACAAGTTGCCAAAGGATGCGTGCACCAGGCGAAGATGCGTCTCCACCTCCTCGATGGACGCGAAATCATGCGCCAGCGCCAGATAGGCAGCGATGCGCTGCAAGGCACGGGCCGGCAGGAATGGCCCGATATCGTTCAGCACCATGCGGCGCGGCGCGCATTCCGGCATGGCGGCCAAGGCCATGCCGATCAGCCCTCCCATGGAGGTGCCGATCCAATCGAAGGGTTTCGGGAGATGCGCCAGGAACTGCGCGAAGGCCTGCGCATAAACCGGGACGGAATAGAGCTTCGGGTCCGGGAGCCAGTCGCTGAAGCCCCGGCCGAAAACATCCGGGCAAATCACCCGCCGGCCATGCGCGGCGAGTCGTGCGGCCAGCACGTCGAAGTCACGGCCGTTACGCGTCAGCCCATGGACGCAGAGGACCGGCTCTCCATCCGCCGGTCCCCACTCCACCCAGCGCAGCGTGGCCTGATAAGGGCCGACGCTGCACCGGAAGGCGCCAGGGCGAGGCGCCTCAGGCGATGCCATCGGCCCGTAGCTTGGCGATCTCGTCCTTGCCCAGGCCGAACTGCTCCAGCACTTCCTCGGTGTGCTGGCCAAGCACCGGCGCCGCGCTGCGGTAGCTTGGCGGCGTCTCGGAAAGGCGCACGGGATTGGCGATCACCTGCACGGTCTCGCCGCTCGCATGCTCCATCTCCACGATCACCTGCCGCGCCTGCACATGCGGATCGGCGAAGACGTCCTTCAGCGTGTTGATCGGGCCGCAGCCGATCTTCGCCGCCTCCAGCGCCGCCACCCAATCCTTGGTGGTGCGGGAGCGCATCACCGGCGTCAGCGTGTCGGTGACGAGCTTGCGGTTCTCCACACGCTTGGCATTGGTGGCGAATCGCTCATCGGCCAGCAGCGCCTCCTGCCCCGTCAGCTTGCAGAAGCGCTCGAAGGTCGGGTCGTTGCCGACCGAGAGAACGATGTAGCCGTCCTGCGTCGGGAAGACCTGATAGGGCACGATGTTCGGGTGCTGGTTGCCGAGCCGCTTCGGGTTCTCGCCGGTCGCCAGGAAGTTCGAGGCCTGGTTCGCCAGCCAGGCGACGCTGGTGTCCAGCATGCCGATGTCGATACGCTGCCCCTTCCCCGTCGCGTGGCGGTGATTCACCGCCGCCAGCACGCCGATGCAGCCATAGAGGCCGGAGAAAAGATCGGCCACGGGCACGCCGACCTTCTGCGGCTCGCCCTCGATCTCGCCTGTGATGGACATGACGCCGCCCATGGCCTGGATCAGCGCATCATAACCCGGGCGCGGCGCATAGGGGCCGGTCTGCCCGAAGCCGGTGATGGAGCAGTAGATCAGCCGGGGGTAGCGGTCCTTCAGGTCCTCCCAGGCCAGCCCGTACTTGGCCAGGGCGCCGACCTTGAAGTTCTCGACAAGGATGTCGCACTCGCCGAGCAGCCTGTGGATGATCGCCTGCCCCTCGGGCTTGGAGATATCCAGCGTCACCGACTTCTTGTTGCGGTTCACGCCGACGAAATAGGCGCTCTCCTGCGTGCGCGGCACATAGGGCGGCGCGAAGCCACGCGTGTCGTCGCCGGCGCCGGGGCGCTCGATCTTGATAATCTCGGCGCCGAGGTCGCCGAGCATCTGGGTGCAGGTGGGACCAGCCAGGACGCGGGTAAGGTCCAGGACCTTGAGCCCGTTGAGGGCCCCGGGAGCGAAACCAGGAGCCACGATCAGGAGGCCTTCACGATGGCGCGGGACTTGTCCTTCCGCGCGGAGGCCGCCTTGCCCGGAGCGAGCAGCGCATCCACCTCGCCGGAGCGCACCACCGTGCCGCCGCGCACAAAGGCCTCGTGGTTCCGCTCGATCTCTTCGCGCTCGTAGAGGTAGTTGACCATCAGTCCGTAGGATTCCTGCATGCCGCGGGGCGCGGTGTTGCCCAGCCAGTTGATACGTTCGAGGCGCGCACCGTTGCCGAGATGGAAGCGCGCCACGGGATCCATCCGCCCGTCCGGATTCGTCAAGTACTCGGCGCAGAGCCGCAGCAGCGGCAGGCGCAGCACCTCGGCCTGCGCCGGGTCCTTCCACCAGTCGGGCCCGGCAAGCGGCAGGGCCAGCTCGGCATCCGCCGCGCCCTCCTCCATCCGCTTGTCCAGCCAGCGGCGGAAGCCCGGGATCGGCGAAAGAGTGGAGAAGCGGGTGAGCTGCGGCAACTCCGCCTTCAGGTCCTCCACCACCTGCTTGATGAGGAAGTTGCCGAAGGAAATGCCCCGCAGCCCGTCCTGGCAGTTGGAAATGGAGTAGAAGATGGCGGTATCGGCCTCCGCCGCCCGCTCCTCCGCCCCCGCCTCGCCCTCGGCGTCCAGCAGCGGTTGGACCGAGGAGGCCAGGCCCTGCACCAGCGCCACCTCCACGAAGATCAGCGGCTCGTGCGGCAGCGAGGGGTGGAAGAAGCCGTAGCAGCGGCGGTCGGCTGTCAGGCGGCGGCGCAGGTCGTGCCAGCCGGCGATCTCATGCACCGCCTCGTAGCGGATGATCTTCTCCAGGATCGCAGCCGGGGTCTGCCAGTCGATCCGCCTCAGCTGCAGGAAGCCGCGGTTGAACCAGGAGACGAAGAGGTGGTGCAGGTCCGCCTCCAGCGGTTGCAGCGCCGGCTCCCCCTTCACCTCGTGCAGAAGCTGGCGGCGCAGCTCCACCAGAGCGGCGGTGCCGCCGGGAGACATGTTCATGCGCCGCAGCAATTCCTGGCGCGGCGGCTCCGCGGCGCGGGCCAGGCGGCCGACATTCGTCGGGCAGGGATCGGCCAGATAAGCCTCCGCCGCCGCGCGCAGCACGTCGGGATTCGGGTCGAAGCTGGTGGCCATGAAGAGGTGGAAGGCGGCTCGGTCCTCCGGGGCCAGGTCGCGCAGCGCGGTCATCACCTCCCGCGCCACGGCGGCACCCGAGGCCTCGCCCCGCTCCGTCAGCAATGCCTCAACGAGGCTCTTCGCGCGCTCCAGCGGCGGCGCGGAGTCGTTGGGCACGGAAGCGAAGAGGCGCCCCCGGTCCGCGATGGATGACCAGAGCCGCTCGATCCAGGATCGAGCCGTGGCTGGCGCGGAATCCGCCCGGGCATCCTGGTCGATCGTGGTTGCGGCCTCAGACATGCCTTCTCTCCAATCCGGGCGCCTACGGGTGCCCTCCCGGCCAGATTGACGGTCCGGCCGCGCCCCGGCAAGGCACGCTTGCGCCAGAATGAATGCGTCGGCGCACCATGCTTGCGGCCCGCGGCCGCCGGATGCACCCTCCCCGCCCCGTTCCGGACCGCTGGAGGAAACGCCCCATGCTCGACCGCCCCCATCCGACGCCAGAGGCGCCCACCACCGATCCCTTCGTGCTGGCCAAGGCCCTGTCGGGCCAGCATTTCATCGGCGGCCGCTACGTACCCGCCCGTTCCGGCAAGAGCTTCGCCGTGGTGAACCCCGCGACCGGGGAAGAGGTTGCCCGCGCCGCGGAGGGCGATGCCGCCGATGTCGATGCCGCGGTTGAGGACGCCGCCCGCGCCCAGAAGGAATGGGCGAGGATGCCCGCCCGCAAGCGCGGCGCGCTGGTGGCGCAATGCGCCACCCTGATGCGGACCCATGTGGAGGAGCTGGGCCGCCTCATCGCGCTGGAGACCGGCAAGGCGCTGCGCACCGAGAGCCGCGTGGAGGCGAATACCGTCGCCGACATCCTGGAGTTCTTCGGCGGCCTGGGCGGCGAGCTGAAGGGGGAGACCGTTCCCTTCGCGCCGGATGTCCTTTCCGTGACGGTGCGTGAGCCGCTGGGGGTGGTGGGCGCCATCATCCCCTGGAACGTGCCGATGCTGCTGATGGCGCTGAAGGTCGCCCCCGCCCTCGTGGCTGGTAATTCCGTGGTGGTGAAGAGCGCCGAGGAGGCGCCGCTCGCGGTGTTGCGCATCTGCGAGCTGATGAACCGCATCCTGCCCGCCGGCGTGTTCAACATGGTCTCCGGTTTCGGCCCGGAATGCGGCGCGCCGCTGGTGGCGCATCCGAAGGTGCGGAAGGTGACCTTCACCGGCTCGGTCGAGACCGGGAAGATCGTCTACAGAACGGCCGCCGAGAAGCTGATCCCGGTCACGCTTGAACTGGGCGGCAAGTCGCCGATGATCGTCTTCGCGGATTGCGACTTCGAGAAGACCCTGGCCGGTGCCCTCACCTCCATGCGCTTCACGCGCCAGGGGCAGAGCTGCACCGCCGCCAGCCGCATCTATGTGGAGCGGCCGATCTTCCAGAAGTTCGTGGACGCCATGGCCGAGCGCGTGGACCAGATGGTCATGGGCGATCCGCTGGACGAGAAGACGGATATCGGCACCATCATCTCGGACGGCCAGTTCGAGAAGGTTCGCGGCTTCATCGAGGAAGGCAAGGCGACCGCCGGCGCCACCGGCCGAGCCTGCTCCGCCATGCCGAAGGATCAGGCCCTGAAGAAGGGGCTGTTCATCCAGCCGCATATCTTCACCGGCCTGACCAAGGACAGCCGCCTGGTGCGCGAGGAGATCTTCGGCCCCGTCACCTGCATCTTCCCCTTCGACGATCCGGAGGCGGTGCTGGAGGAGGCGAATGACAGCGAATACGGGCTGGCTGCCAGCCTCTGGACCAACAACCTGAAGGTGGGCCTGAACCTGGCGCATAAGCTTGAGGCGGGGCTGGTGCAGATCAACCAGAACCTCGTCGTGCAGGCGAATCTCTCCTATGGCGGCGTGAAGTCCTCCGGCCTCGGCAAGGAAGCCTCGCTGGAGGCGATGCTGGAGCACTTCACCCACAAGAAGACCATCATGGTGAACATGGCCTAACGGCCACTCCCGCCCGGCCTGGCCGGGTTCACGGCGAGGCCCGGACGTGGCGACACGTCCGGGCCTCTTTCGTTTTGCACCGCCGCTCCGGGCAGCCGGTCGCCCTATTGGTCTATGCGCCGTAGCCTGGGCGCCATGGCCAGCAAGGCGGCCCCCACCAGCAGCAGCGGGATTGCCGTAAGCGACCAGCTCCGCCCGGCCGCCGCCGCAATGGCGATCGGCCCCAGCACCTGCCCGACATTGTTGAACTGCACCAGCAGGCCAAGCCCCGGGCCCACCAGCGCCGGCTCCGGCACGGCGCGCGGCGCGAGGGCAAAGAGGGATGCCGGGATCAGCCCGCCCAGCGCCGAGGCGAGCAGCGCCGCCGCGATGGAAAGCGTGGGCGAGACAGGAAGCGCGAGGGCGGCAGCCGTGAGGATGGTCATCGCCGCCCCTGCCCAGCCCAGCATTGCCGCCGGATGCCACCCCAGCCGGATGAGCACAGCGGCGGTGAGATTGCCCGCGATATTGGCGATGGCCGCCGCCGCCCCGGCCAGCCCGGCCGATGAAAGGGAAAGACCGAAGCCCTGCACCAGCCGCGCGGGCAGGAAGCCGGCCAGGCCGAAGTAAAGAACCGCGTAGCAGGAGAAGCAGCCTGCCACGAGAAAGGGAGACCGCGCCCTCCAGAGCTTCGCGACCTGCCCCGGAAGCCCTGATGAGGCCGGGACGGGTGGCGCGGCCCAGCGCGGCATCAGCGCGCCCACCAGCACGGCAGCGCCGAAGGGGATGAGGGCAGCCACGGCCCAGGCGATACGCCAGCCCTGCGCCTCCACCAGCGGCGCGCCCAGGACGCCGAGCGCCACGCCAGCCGGCATGAAAACGCCCCAGGCCGACATGGCGAGGCCACGATCCGCCGGCGCGGCGCGGCGGTTGATGAGGGTGGGGGCCGAGATCACCACCGCTAGGAAGGCCGCCCCCTCCAGCAACCGCACGGCATAGAGCACGGCCACCGACGGTGCGGCCGCCGCCGCCAGCCCGGCGCCCCCCAGGGTCCAGAGCCCCACCAGGAGGGAACGGCGCGCCCCTGTGCGGGCTGCCAGCAGCCCGGCCATCAACCCGCCCACTGCGGCCATGAGTGAGAAGACGGAGATGAGCCCGGCCGCCCCCTCCAGGCCAATCCCGAATGATTCG
Organism: Roseomonas xinghualingensis; assembly: GCF_025791835.1. Taxonomy (GTDB): domain Bacteria; phylum Pseudomonadota; class Alphaproteobacteria; order Acetobacterales; family Acetobacteraceae; genus Roseomonas; species Roseomonas xinghualingensis. The sequence goes on along the minus strand of NZ_JAOXLP010000003.1, from coordinate 198,966 downwards.
CCGATCGCGAGAAGCGAAGGCGCAACCTTGCCGAGCTGAATTGCCGCCGCGATCCCGGCTGCGATCAGCGCAATGATCTCGCGCCAGCGCGTGGCCCCGGGAACGGGGGCTTCAGCCATCCCGTCCCGTCGCGAAGAACCAGCCGATCATGTGCCGCTCAAAGGCCAGGAAGCCGCGGTTCAGCGCATAGCCCAGCACCGCCAGCACCAGCACGGCGCCATACATCTCCTCCGCGCGCCCGGCGAACTGCATCAGCACGAGGTAATGGCCCACCCCCTGCTCGCCCGCGATCATCTCGGCCACCACGGTGGTGACGAGGGCGAGCGCCAGCGCCACGCGCAGCCCGGCCATCACATAGGGAAGGATCGCCGGCAGGGTGACGCGGAACAGGCGCCGCCAGGGCGGCACGCCGAAGGTGCGGGCCATGGCGATCTGGTCCGCCTCCACCGCCCGCAGCCCCTGCACCGTGTTGGTCAGCACGGGGAAGAAGGCGGTGATGGCCGCGATGGTGATCTTCATGGTGTTGTCCAGCCCCAGGAACAGCACCAGCGGCGGGATGATCGCGGGGATGGGGATCGGCCGCAGCAGTTCCACGGTCGGGCCCAGTACGCGGGCCGCGAAGCGGCTGGCACCGAAGAGCAGCCCGAGAGCCACCCCCGCCACCGTGCCTGCCGCCAGCCCCATGAACATCCGCATCAGCGTCGAGCCGACGAGGAGCGGGATCTCGCCAGAGGCCGTGTCTCGCGCCAGCGCCGCCAGCACGCGGGAGAGCGGCGGCCAGTTCGGACTGTCCACCATCCCGGTGCGGGCCGAAACCTCCCAGAGGAGGAACAGCCCCAGCACCAACAGCAGACCGGAAGTGGGGCGGAACCTTTGCGGCGCCGCGATGGTCCCGCCCGCCACCTCAGGCCTTCGCCGTGCGGAAGATCAGCTCGGAGGGCGCGGGGAAGCGGCCGCCCAGGCCGTAGCGCGTCATGGTGGCGATCACCTCCGCGATCTCGGCTTCCGTCACGTCCTTCACATAGACGGTGAAGCCGCAATCCTTCAGCCGCTCCACCGGAACGCGGGAGAAGCCCGAGATCAGCTCCAGCAGCTCCGGCTTGCCAAGCCGCTCGTTCACCCAGTCCGTGCCCTTGTACAAGCCGCGCGCGAAACGCTCGAACACCTCGCCATTCTTTTCCAGATCCTCCTTCATGGCGACGTATTGGGCGATGGAGGAGGAAGGCGCCGTCTCCTGGATGAACCAGCCGATGCGCTCCAGCTTGTCGCCATGCGACTGCAGGGCGGCGGTCACGAAAGGTTCGCTGAAGAGCCCTGCATCAATCTGCCCGCCGGCCAACGCATCGGCCATCTGCGGGAAGGGCACCTCCACGGCCGTCACCTTCTTCCAGTCGCCGCCGGTCTTATCGATCCAGGCCATGCCGCGCAGCCAGACGACGTTGTTGCGGGTGTTGGAGGCAACCCGCTTGCCTTCCAGTTGCTTGCCGCTCGTGATGCCAGAGCCCTTGCGGACGAGGATCGCCATATTGTCCGGCGGCGTCGCCTGCGACCGCACGGAAGCCGCCGCGAAGCGGAAGTCCAGCCCCTCGCGGATTCCAAGCAGTGCGGAGACGGTGTTGGTGAAGGCCATGCGGAACTGGCCGGCCACCACGCCGGGCAGCCCGGTGGCGCCGCCAGCGGTGGTGGAGGTGTCGATTTCGATGCCCTCGGCGGCGAAATAGCCCTGGCGGATCGCCGCGTGCAGCGGCGCCACGTCCAGCACGGGGATGACACTGACGCGCAGCTTGGTCAGGGACTGCGCCTTCAGCGCGGGCGCGGCCAGCGGAAGGGCGAGGGATGCGCCGAGCGCGGCGCGGCGGGTGATCGCGGTCATTCCTGTTGTCTCCTCAGTGTCTTTGTTGCCAGTGCAGCGCCCGGGCTTCGGCCCAGGCGAAGAGCGCGTTCAGGGCAAGGCCCACAAGGGCGAGGATCACCAGCCAGGCATACATCTGCCGGATCAGGAAGCTGCGCTGCATGTCGAGGATGAGGAAGCCCAGCCCCCCCTGCCCCGTCAGCATCTCCGACAGCACGGCGATGATGAGCGCGAGACCCAGGCTGGTCCGCATCCCGGCGAGGATGAAAGGCAGCGCGGCCGGCAGCACGACATACCACAGTGCCCGCGCCGTGCCCCAGCCATGGGTGCGGGCGGAATCCAGCAGAACGCGGTCCACGCCGCGCACCCCTTGAAGCGTGTTCACCAGAATAGGGAAGGTGACGGCCAGGGAGACCGATGTGATCTTCATCGTGTCGCCGATGCCCAGGAACAGCATCAGCGGTGGCACGAGCGCGGCCTTGGGGATGGGCCGCATCATCTCCACCAGCGGTTCCAGCAGCCGGTAGGCCGCGCCCCACCATCCCATGGCGGTGCCCAGGGCGATGCCCACCACAGACCCGATGCCAAAGCCGATGAAAACGAGGCGTAGGGTGGCGACAAGTGGCCCGATCACCTCGCCGGAGGTCAGCAGGTCCCGCAACACCTCCCAGATGGCCGAGGGCGGCGGCATCAGCGCGCGCCGGATCAACCCGGCCTGCACCGCCCATTCCAGCCCGGCTATCAGCAGCGCCAGGAAGGCCAGACCCGGGACAAGACCGAGAAGCCGCTCACGCCGCATGGCCACCCCGGGTCAGTAGGACCTCCAACAATTCATGCCGCAATTCGAGGAAGCGGGGCGTCTCGCGTACCTCCACGGCGTCGCGCGGACGGGGCAACCCCGTCTCCACGACGCGCGCGATGGTAGAGGGGCGCTTGGTCAGCAGCGCGACGCGGTCGGAAAGCGCCACCGCCTCCTCCACATCATGCGTCACCAGCACGACGGTCAGCCCGCGCTTCTCCCAAAGCTCCAGCATCAGCCGATGCAGATCCAACCGGGTCAGTGCGTCCACCGCGCTGAAGGGCTCGTCCATCAACAGGATCTTCGGTTCCGCCGCCAGCGCGCGGGCGAGAGCGACGCGCTGCTGCATGCCGCCTGAAAGCTGCCAGGGATAATGGTCACCGAAACCGGTCAGCCCCACGGCTTCCAGCTGCGCATCCGCTACGGCGCGCGACTTTGCGCGCGACATGCCAGGCCGGTGCTCCACCGCGAAGGCCACATTGTCCCGCACGCTGCGCCAGGGCAGCAGGGAACGGCCATATTGCTGGAACACATAGACCGCCTCGGGCGGTGGCCCGTTCACTGGCCGCCCCGCCACGCGCACCGTGCCACCGGATGGTTCCATCAGCCCGGCGGCGATCTGCAGCAGCGTGGATTTGCCGCAGCCCGAGGGACCGAGGATCGAGAGGAACTCGCCTTCCCGCACGGAGATGGACAGCTTGTCCATGGCCAGCGTCGGTGGGCCGCCGCGCGCGGGGAAGGATTTCTCCACCGCCTCCAGTTCCAGGATCGCCATTCCCGCCCCTCGCCTTCTTCACGGGAGGACGATTCGTGCCCTTGGCCGTTCAGGCCATCGGCAGACGCGCCCTAGAAGAGTTCGAAATACTCCCGCTGCTCCCACTCCGAAACCTCCGCCTCGAAGCGCGCGATCTCCGCCCGCTTGATCCGGAGGAACCAGTCGATGAAGCCCCTTCCGAAAGCCTCGCCTGCCGTATCGTTCCTGTCCAGCGCATCCAGCGCCTCGGACAGGTTGCGCGGCAGTGGCGGCGCATCCGTTTCATAGGGTGTATCGGCGGGCGGGCCGGGATCGCGGGCATTCCCGATGCCGTCCAGCCCGAAATGCAGCTGCGATGCCATGTAGAGATAGGGATTGGCCCCTGGTTCGCCGACCCGGTTCTCCAGCCGGGTCGCGCGGTCTCCCGGCTGCCCGAGGGCGCGCACCATCACGCCGCGATTGTCGATTCCCCAAACCGCGCGATCCGGTGCCAGGGAGAGCGGGCGGTAACGGCGATAGCCATTGATCGTCGGCGTCGAGAAGGCGGCGGCCGCGCGTGCATGATGCAGCAATCCGCCCAGATAGTGCCGCGCCGTTTCCGAAAGCAGCGCCCCACCCTCTCCGACGAAGACGTTGCGCCCATCCTCGCGACGGGTCAGCGACTGGTGGAGATGCCAACCCGAGGACATGACGTTCGGGATGCGCGGCCGGCACATGAAGCTGGCGTGGTAGCCATGCCGCCGCGCCACCTGCTTCACGGCGGAGCGGAACAGGATGACCGTATCGGCCGAGGCCATGGCGTCCTGCGCATCGAAGGTGAATTCCACTTGGCTTGGCCCGTACTCGATCTCCATCGAGCGCAGCGGCAGGTCGAGGCCTTCCACCGCGTGGCGCAGGATCTCCAGCACGGGGTCGAGCGCGTCGTAGCGGCTCTCGGTCAGGTAGTTGTAGCCCTGGCTCAGCAGCGCAACCTCGGGCGGCGTGCCGGGCTGGCCCGCATCCTGCGGCGCCATCTTCGGGTCGAGCAGGCGGAACAGATGGAATTCCAGCTCGATGCCGGTGGTGAAGCCGAAGCCCATCCCTGCCGCGCGGTCCAGCGCGCGACGAAGCTGGTGGCGGGCCGAGAGCGGCACCGGGCGCCCATCCTGGAAATAGGCATCGCAGAGCAGCCAGCCCGTATGGGGCGCCCAGGGAAGCACGCGGAAGCTGGCGGGATCGGGCAGGATCACGAAATCCGCCGCCCCTTGCATCTCCTTCATCCCCATGCCCGCGCCGGCGTCGAAGACCGGCCAGGCGGTGCGATGCGAGCTGTCCTTCAGCAGCATCGTCGTGGTCATGGCGATGCCGTCGCGCAGCGCCCGCGCCGCATCGGCGGCCACCACCGTCTTGCCGCGCAGGATGCCGTGCTGGTCGGGCCAGGAAAGGCGCAGCACGCCGATCCCCTCCGCCTCGATCCGTTGGATCACCTCCTGTGCCCGCGCGCGGGCGAGGTCATCGCGCAGCCCGTGCCGTTCCACGAAGCTCATCGGGCCGAAGCCTCCTTCGGCGCGCTCACTCCGCCGCCAGGCCCAGACTGAGCGCGGGCGGGGACCATGGCGCGGCGGAGCGGCGGCGGGCGACGGCGGCGCGCCAATGAGCCTGCCAGCCTTCCGTCGGCGCCATGCCGTCGATCGTGGCCGGCCCGGTCATGGAAGCGGCCTCGTCCGGCCCCACGGCCATCAGCGGCGCCCTTCCCTCCTCCATGGCCGCCATGGCACGCATCAGAAGGCGACGATTGGCGGCGATCGCCTTGTCGGTAGAGGCGAGATGCTCCCGCGTGCGGTCCTGGATCGCGCCCTGACTCTCCACCGCCCACTGGTCATGCGTGTTGATGTCGTGGCCCATGCCCGTATAGGTCTGGCTCGCCTGCTCCTGTGGGTCATAGCCATATTCGTTGCGGCGGTTCCGGCGCGGCAGGTAATCGGGCAGCGCGTAGGTCTCCAGCCGCTGCGCACGCATGGTGGCATGGTCCACCGGCGCGCCGAAGCTCGTGAAGATCGCGATCCAGTAGCAGCGCGTGTCATCCACCGGCATGTGCCATTGGGTGATCGTCATCTCCGCGCTCATCGGGATGACGAAGGCCTGCGGGAAATACAGGTTGGTCACGCGCACATGCGTGGTCTGGTCGCTGATGCGGCGCAGCGCGGTCAGGCGCAGGCCGTAATCCGTGTTCTCCACCTCGATCTGCGGGCGCGGGAACTCGCGCAGCACATAGGTCATCGGCAGGTCGGAGCCGTCGGAGGCGCCGCGGAACTGCTTGCCATAGGCTTCCTTCTCGTCCCCATCCTCGAAGAAGCGGTGCAGGAAGGAGGCATGGGCGGGATCGATGCCCACTTCCAGCGCCTGCAGCCAGTTGCACTCGATCAGCCCCTTGAAGGCGAAGGTGTGCGTCTCCGGCGCCACGAAGCAGTCGAAGGCGGGCAATGCCGGTGCCTCACCCTCGCCGAGATAGGCGAAGACGATGCCGGAGCGGACCTGCACCGGATAGGAGCGCGTGCGGATGCGCTGGCAGAGCGTACTGCCCTCCGGCTCCGCCGGCGTCTCCAGGCAGCGCCCGTCCGTGGCGAAGAGCCAGCCATGAAAGGGGCAGCGCAAACCGCCATCCTCCAGCCGCCCATAGGTGAGGTCCACGCCGCGATGCGGGCAGTCGCGGTCGATCAGGCCAAGATGCCCCGCCTCGTCTCGGAACAGCACGAAATCCTGGCCAAGCGCTCGCACCGGGCGGATGGGGCGCGGCCCCTCCAACTCGTCCAGCAAGGCGATCGGCTGCCAGTAGCGGCGCAGCAGCGCGCCTCCCGGGGTTCCTGGTCCCACCTGCGTCAGCCGGCGGTTCTGCTCCGCACTCATCATGGTGGTGGACCCCTCCAGAATGTCCGGTGACCGAACTTTCGTGCGACTGTAGAACCCCATCCGCGCGAGGCGCAATATTGCGTCGGGGTAGGAACGGAACGATGCCGAGACTGGGCGCCGAAGCGGCGGAACGGCGGGAGCGCGCGGCCCATGGGCCGGACCATTCGGAAGCCCTGGCACGCGGCCTGGCCATTCTCTCGGCCTTCGGGCCGGAGCGCCGCCAGATGACCCTGGCAGAAGCAGCCCGTGCCGTGGATCTGCCCCGCGCCACCACGCGGCGTGCCCTGCACACCTTATCGAATCTTGGGTTGGTGGAGTGTGACGGACGTCTCTTCCGCCTTACGCCACGCGTGCTGCGGCTTGCCTCCGGCTATCTCGGCTCGAACGGCATCTCCACGCTGCTGCAGCCGCGTTGCGAGCGCATCTCCAACGCCACCATGGCCGCCTGCTCGGCCGCCATGCTGGATGGCGAGGACATCGTCTTCGTCGCCTATGGCCAGCCGGCACGGCTCCTGCCCTTCAACGGCATGATCGGCACGCGCCTGCCCGCCCATTGCACGGCGCTGGGACGCGTTCTCCTCGCCGCCCTGCCCGATGCGGCGCTGGATGGGTTTCTGGCCAGCTTGCGGCCAAACCCGATCACGCCGCGTACCGAAACCGATCCAGCCCGCATCCGTGCCGCCATTCTCGGCGCGCGCGAATCCGGGCATGCGCTGGTGGAGGAGGAGATGGAGCTGGGCTTCCGCTCTCTCGCCGTGCCTCTGCGCCGCTATGACGGCAAGGTGGTTGCCGCGCTCAATATCGGCGCGCCCCTCGCCCTGCATCCGGATGGCGGCATGGCGGAACGGCTGCTGCCACTGCTGGCCGCCGAGGCGGCCGAGTTGGGGACACAGCTGATCTGAATTCCTCAAAGCGGCGCCGGCAGCCGCTTCTCTCTCAACTCACCGCCCTTTGCGCCGTTCTTCACGCCACAAGCCAATTAGGTGTGGAGGATCTGTGCAACGGCAGGCGCCCATGCGGGAGAGCGACTCCGGGGCATCGGGCGGGCAGTCTGATGACCTGCATCTCGCGCTGACTGAAGCACGAGCGGAGGCGGCGTCCCTCTCCCGGCGGCTGAAGGCTGCCGAGCGGCAGGTCGCGGTCGGCCGCGCCCTTGCCTCAGCCCGCCTCGCGGCCGCCGAGGAGGACGACACGCTTCTGGGCGCCGCGCTGCAGGATCTCTGGAGCCTCGCCTCGGAGCTTGAGGAGGCGAATGCCGCATTGGCGGATGAGGTCGCGGATCGCCGCGCCGAGCTGCTGGCGATCGACACGGCCTTGCGGGAAAGCGAGGAGCGGGTCCGCCTGGCGCATCGCTATGCCGGCGCCGGCGCCTGGGACTGGGACCTCTCCACCGGCGCCGTCACCTGGTCCGAGGAGTATCGCGATCTTCTCGGCCTGGGCCGCAGCATCAAGCCTTCCTTCGAGGCCTGGCTCGCCAGCGTCCTTCCGGATGACCGCGCGGAGGTGGAGCGGGTTCTGCAGCAAAGCCTGAAGGAGGGAGGCCCGGAATTCGAGGTTGAGTACCGCGCGCATAACAGCCGGGGCGATATTCTGTGGCTCTCCGCGCGCGGCAGGCTGCATCGCGGCGAAGACGGCGCGGCGAAGCGCGTCACCGGTCTCTGCATCGACATCACCGCGCGCAAGCGGGCCGAGCTGGCCCTGCGCGATGCCAATGCCAACCTCCAGCGAGAGGTGGAGCGCGAGATGGCGGCGCGGGAGGCGGCCCAGGCACGCCTGACCCAGACCCTGAAGCTGGAAGCCCTCGGCCAGCTTACCGGCGGCGTTGCGCATGACTTCAACAACCTCCTGGCGGTGGTGATGGCCGGCATCTCCCTCCTCGCGCGTGCCGATGACCCGGCGCGGCGCGAGAAGCTGCTCGCCAGCATCGCCCAGGCTGCCCAGCGCGGCGCGGACCTCACCCGCCGCCTGCTGACCTTCGCCCGCCGACAGGCGCTGCGACCGGAGCCGGTGGCGCTCGGCCCCTGGCTTGCCGAAATCGACGCCCTTCTGTCCCGCTCGCTCCGCGCCGACATCACCGTCGAGATCGATGCGCCGGAAGGCACCTGGCCCGTCATGGCGGACCCTTCCGAAATGGAGCTGGCGGTCACCAACCTCGCCCTGAACGCGCAGGATGCCATGCCGCGTGGCGGCAGGCTGCGTATCGCCGTGCAGAACGTCACCCTTGCCGGAACAGAGGAGGCGGACGAGTTGAGTGGCGATTTCCTGCGCCTCGATGTGGAGGACAATGGCACCGGCATGGCGCCCGAGGCGCTGGCCCGTGCCTTCGAGCCCTTCTTCACCACCAAGGGCGGCGGCGGGAACGGACTGGGCCTTGCGCAGGTCTATGGCTTCGCTCGCCAGAGCGGCGGTGTGGCGCGGGTGAGCAGCAAGCCCGGCCAGGGCACCTGCGTCACCCTGCTGCTGCCGCGCGCCCATGAGGAGGCAAGCAAGGAGGCGGCGCCGAACACCGCCGCGGCGCGTTCGCTGCGGGTGCTGGTGGTGGAGGATGATGACGCCGTGGCCTCCCTCGTGCTCGACATGATGCGGCACCTGGAACACGCCGCGGTGCGGGCCTCCTCTCCGGCCGATGCGCTGGAAATGCTGGAGCGTGGTCTGGAGGCGGATCTCGTCTTCACGGATGTGCTGATGCCTGGCGGCATGGACGGGCTGGATCTGGCCCGGAGCGTGGCGGCCAGACGCCCGGGCCTGCCGGTGCTGCTGACCAGCGGCTATGGCGGCGCTCCCGCGCGCGTGGCCGAGGCAGGCCTTCCCCTGCTCCGCAAACCCTATGGTCTGGAGGCGCTGCGCGAAGCCCTGGCCAACGCCGCGGGCCGACAGCAGCGCAAGTCCGTTCCGACATAGCCAGCGGCGGGACTCCGGGCCATATGGCGGCGATGGCTCCTGCTCACCGGCACGTTCCTTCCCCCTGGCGCTGGCTGCGCCGCGCGGTCCTGCTGGTGCTGGGCATCCCAATCCTGCTCATCACGCTGCTGGCCGGCGCGATCTGGATGACCCTTCCAGGAGAGGAGGAGGCACTGCGGCTCGCCGGCCTCTCCGCCCCGGTCGAGATCGGCTTTGACGCGCATGGCATCCCCCGCATCCGGGCGCAGTCCGAGCGGGATGCCGCCATGGCCATGGGCGTGCTGCATGCCCGCGACCGGCTCTTCCAGATGGAGATGACGCGCCGAGGCGGTGCCGGGCGGCTGAGCGAGATCGCCGGCCCCTCCACCCTGCGCATGGACCGCTTCGTCCGCACCCTGGGCCTCCGCCAGCGCGCCGAGGCCGATCTTGCCGCCCTTCCTGCCAATGCGCAGGATCTGCTGGAAGCCTATGCCGCCGGGGTGAATGCCTGGATCCGCACGCGCGGCCGCTTCGCCGCGCCGGAGTTCCTGGCGCTGGGCGTGCCGGAGCCATGGCATCCCTCGGACAGCCTTCTCTGGGGCAAGGTCATGGGCCTCTGGCTTTCCGGCAACTGGCGCGTGGAAACCGAGCGCGCGCGGCTGGCGGCCATCCTGCCCGCCGAGCGCCTCTGGCAGCTCTGGCCCTCGGATGACAGCCACGGCCGCGCCGATCTTGCCGCCTTGCCGGAACCGCAGCGCCTCGCGGGACTGCTGGCCGCCACCCCGCGCTGGGGCGAGGATGCCCCGCTGCCGAATTCCGCCTCCAATGCCTGGGCCGTGGCCCCATCGCGCTCTACCACCGGCGGAGCGCTGCTGGCGGCCGACCCGCATCTCGCGCTCCAGGCGCCGACGCTCTGGTACCTCGCGCGCATTGAGCTGCCGGGCGGCCGCTTCCTGGCAGGAGCCACCGCGCCGGGCGTGCCGATGATCGTCATCGGCCGCAACGAGCGCCTGGCCTGGGGCTTCACCACCACCCATTCGGACACCCAGGACCTCTTCATCGAGCGGCTCGCCGGCCCGGATGCCTATGAGACGCCCGAGGGCCCACGGCCCTTCACGGTCCGGGAGGAGCGCATCGCCGTGCGGGGCCGTGCGGATGTGGTGCTGCGCGTCCGCGAGACGCGCCATGGCCCGGTGATCTCGGACCTGGATGACACCCCGCCGGGCGACCGGGTAATGGCCGTCGCCATGGCCAATCTGGCCCCAGGGGACAGCCAGGCGGCGGGGCTGCTGGCGCTGAACAGGGCAGGCTCCATCGCTGAGGCACGGGCCGCGGCGGCGCTGATCGCCTCTCCGGCGCAGAACCTGATGGTGGCCGATGCGGCGGGTGGCATCGCCATGTTCCTCACAGGCCGCACCCCGCTGCGCGCGGCCGGCGACGGCTCCGTGCCGGTGCCCGGCTGGGATGGCGTGCATGACTGGATAGGCTGGGTCCCCTTCGATGCCATGCCGCATGTCGTGGCGCCTACCAGCGATGTGGTGGCCAATGCCAACAACCGCGTGCAACCGGCCCAGGGCGGGGCCTTCCTCGGGCGCGACTGGTTCGGCGACTGGCGCTTCCGCCGTATCGGGGAGCTGCTGCGCCAGCGCCAGCGCCATGCGCCCGGCGATTTCGCAGCGATGCAAGCGGATGCCACCAGCCTCATGGCGCGAGAGATGCTGCCGCTGCTCCTCGCCGCGCCGCGCCCCAACGGGCCGGCCGGAGCCGCGCGCGACCTGCTGATCGGCTGGGATGGCGCGATGCGTCCGGAACTGCCCCAGCCGCTGATCTTCAATGCCTGGACCCGGGAACTGGGCCGTATGGCCCTGGCCCAGGGTGGCGTGCCGGGAGAGGCCTGGACGGCGGAGCCGGAATTCCTGCGCACCCTGCTTTCGCCGGAGGGCGCCGGCTGGTGTGGCACGGGGGGCTGTGAGGCTCTCTCCGCCCGTGCCCTGGAAGCGGCCGTCGCCGGGCTGACACCGCGTTTCGGCGAGGACTCCGCCGCCTGGCGCTGGGGCGAGGCGCATCGCATCCGGCTGGAGCACCCGTTGCTGCGCTTCGTGCCCCTGCTCGGCGAGTGGTTGCGGATCGAGGCGCCGACGCCGGGTGATGGCCAGACCATCAACCGTGGCGGCATGGGGAGGGACTTCTCCCATATCCATGGGCCGGGGCTTCGGATCGTGATGGACCTCGCCGCGCCCGATGGGGTGGCGGCGGCGATCGCCACAGGCCAGTCGGGCAACCCCTTCTCCCGGCACTGGCGCGACATGATGCCCGGATGGGCGGCGGGCCGGCTCACCCCCCTGCCCGCCCAGGCACCGGCCATGGCGCGGCTGCGCCTTGAACCTTAGAAACGCGGCTGCGAACCTTAGAAACGCGGCTGCGCCTGGGACCCTGGAAATACGGCTGTGCCTGGACGCCGGAGGCCCGGCACCCCAGATCATGAAAGCTCCGCTCCTCCTGGACGGAACGAGCGGAAACGCCTTGCCCGGGGCAGCGCCTGCATCGCGGTGCAAGACCATGGACGGCGGCCCTCGTTTCCGTCGAAACTAGGCATTCCATGCTGCACCGTGCTCAACGCCGCCCGCAGTTCTTCTACACCACCGCTCTCCTGCCCTGCCCCTACCTGGCCGGGCGGACGGAGCGGAAAGTGGTGACCGAGCTTTCGGGCCCGGAAGGGGAAGCACTGCATGACCGCCTCTCCCGCGCTGGTTTCCGGCGAAGCCACAACATTGCCTATGCGCCGGTCTGCCCCGGCTGCCAGTCCTGCATCCCGATCCGCATCGTGGTGGAGGACTTCCAGCCCAGCCGCACCCAGCGCCGCATCCAGCGCGCCAATGCCGGGGTCGTGGCGCAGGAGGTGCCCGCCCGCGCCACGGCCGAGCAGTTCGCCCTCTTCCAGCGCTATCAGCGCGCTCGCCATCGGGACGGCGACATGGCGGCCATGGGCTTCTACGACTACCGCGCCATGGTCGAGGACACGCCGATCACCACCATGCTGATCGAGTTCCGCGAGGCGCCGGACCGGCTGATCGGCGCCTGCCTGACCGATTGGCTGAAGGATGGGCTCTCCGCCGTCTATTCCTTCTTCGAGCCGGAGCACGCCGCCCGCTCGCTCGGCACACTGGCGATCCTGCAACTGGTGGAGCGGGCCCGGGAACTGGGCCTGCCCTATGTCTATCTGGGCTACTGGGTCCCGCAGAGCACCAAGATGGCCTACAAGGCCGCCTTCAAGCCCAGCGAGATCCTGACCAACGGCGTGTGGCACCCGCTGCGCGACGGGGAAGTGCCGGCGGCGACGCTGATCCCCGAAAGCGTGGGATAGGGCGGCGCCGGGCAGCCGCTCATCCCCCGCGACGCCGATCGCGGCGAGGACCGCCCCGTCCCCTGCGGGGACGGGGGCAGGCACCTGGAATCAGCCGCTGAAGCGGTTCGACTTGGGGAAGCCGTTCGGCGGCATCTTGCCCGCGGCGCCACGATTGGCGCGCCAGGGAGCCAGCGCCGTCTCCGTCCGCGTCCGGTCGCCCAGCTGCCAGGTGAGGCCATCGGCCTTGGCGAAGACCTTCACATCGGCCAGCCCGCCGTCCCGATAGCCCTGCAGGGCTACGCCACGGCCGCGCGACATCTCCGGCACCTGTTCCAGCGGGAAGACCAGCAGCTTCCGGTTCTCGCCGATCACGGCAACCGTGTCGCCGTCCACCGGCGTGCAGACGGCAAGCGTATCGGGGGCATCCACCACCAGGATCTGCTTGCCGGTGCGCTTCTCCGCCAGAAGGTCCTCGCTCTTCACCACGAAGCCGCGCCCGGCGCTGGAAGCGAGGAGGAACTTCATTCCCTCCTTCCAGACGAAGGCGGAGAGGATGTTGTCCTCGTTGCCCAGCTCCACGATCAGTCGCACCGGCTGGCCGTCGCCGCGCCCGCGCGGGATGGCATCGGCCTTGATCGTGTAGGCGCGGCCATTGGAGGCGAGGAAGCCGATCCGGTCCGTCGTCTCGGCGTGCAGCAGCAGGGCGAGGCTGTCGCCCTCCTTGAAGCGAAGCCCGGCGGGGTCCTCGATATGCCCCTTCTGCGCGCGCAGCCAACCCTTCTCGGAGAGGATGACGGTGATCGGCTCCCGCTCGACGAAGTGGGATTCATCGAAGACGACCGCGACCGCCTCCTTCTGCACCGTGCGGCGGTCGCCCAGCTCGCCCGAGCCGAACTTGTCGCGCGCGGCCTCGATCTCCTCGCCGATCCTCGTCCATTGCAGCTTGTCGCTCGCCAGCAGGCGCTGCAGGCCTTTCATCTCCTTGGTCAGCCGCGTGTGCTCACGGCTGATCTCCATCTCCTCCAGCTTGCGCAGGGCGCGCAGCCGCATGTTCAGGATCGCCTCGGCCTGCGTGTCGGTCAGGCCGAAAGCCTTGATCAGCGCCTCCTTCGGGTGATCCTCCTCGCGGACGATGCGGATCACCTCGTCGAGGTTGAGATAGACGATGAGGTAGCCGTCCAGGATCTCCAGCCGCCGCTCGATGGCGGCGAGGCGATGGGAGGAACGCCGCACCAGCACCACCTGCCGGTGATCCAGCCAGGAGCGCAGCACCTCCTTCAGCCCCATGACGCGCGGCGTGCGCTCGGCATCCAGCACGTTCATGTTCAGCGGAATGCGGCTTTCCAGCGGTGTCGCGCGGAAGAGGCTCTCCATCAGCACGGCGGGCTCGATGGCGCGGTTCTTCGGCTCCAGCACCATCCGCACCTTGTCCGTGCTCTCGTCCCGCACATCGGCCAGCAATGGCAGCTTCTTCGCTTCCATCAGCTCTGCGATCTGCTCGATTAGGCGAGACTTCTGCACCTGATAGGGGATCTCGGTGACGACGATGTGCCAAGTGCCGTTCTTGAGCTTCTCCACCTCCCAGCGCGCGCGCAGGCGGAAGCCGCCACGGCCGGTCTCATAGGCGTTCAGGATGCTGTCGGCGGGCTCCACCATTACGCCGCCGGTCGGAAAATCCGGGCCGGGCATATGGGCCAGCAGCTCGGCGGTGGTGGCCTCCGGGTTGCGGATCAACTCCAGCGCGGCGGAGCAGACCTCGCCCGCATTATGCGGCGGGATGGAGGTCGCCATGCCTACCGCGATGCCGTTCGCGCCATTGGCCAGCAGGTTCGGGAAGGCCGCCGGCAGCACCACCGGCTCCTGCTCCTCACCGTCATAGGTGGGGCGGAAATCGACGGCATCCTCGTCGATGCCCTCCAGTAGCGCCTTGGCGACCTCGGTAAGCTTCGCCTCGGTGTATCGCATGGCCGCGGCGTTATCGCCGTCGATATTGCCGAAATTGCCCTGGCCCTCGACCAGCGGGTAGCGCGCCGCGAAATCCTGGGCGAGCCGCACCAGCGCCTCGTAGACCGAGGCGTCGCCATGGGGGTGGTACTTACCGATCACGTCGCCGACGACGCGCGCGCATTTCTTGAACCCACCCGCCGGGTCCAGCTTCAGTTGCTGCATGGCCCAGAGCAGGCGCCGATGAACCGGCTTCAGCCCGTCCCGCACATCCGGCAGCGAGCGTGCCATGATGGTGGACATGGCATAGGCCAGGTATCGCTCGGAAAGCGCGCCAGCGAGAGGGGTCTCGTTGATCCGGCCGCCCTCGGGCAGCGTCTTCAGGTCGTCGGGCATGGTGGGCGGCCCTTATGTTCTATCTTCGTTCAGGGTCTTCCGTTCTAGCAGGCCGGACGGGATGGCGCCAGGGCGACTGGCTTACCCGCTTCCCGCGCAGCACGAAGGCTGGCAAATCCGCAGTAGAATCGGGAGAATTCGATCCATGGGGCAGTCCAAGGCCTGGATGTCCGCAAGGCCGCATCCGAAGGGGCGCGCATCCGCCGCGGCGATCGGCCTGGCCGCCATCCTCGCCCTCCCCGCCAGCGCCGCCTCCGGCCATGACCTGCTGATCCCCGTCCAGGGCCCGGCGAAGAGCCCGGCGCCACCCGCCGCCACCCCCCCGGCGCGCGGCCCGGTCCAGCCGCCGGCTGTGGCACTGAGTGCCGAGGAAGCAGCCCGCACCCAGCCTTTGCAGCCCGGCCGCTCGGTCCAGGTCCAGCTTCGCCGTGGCCAGTCGGCCTTCTTCCGGGCGGCGCCGGAGGCTGGCGAGGCCTGGTCCGTCGCCACCCGCCGCCTGAGCCGCAATACCGACACGGTCATGGCCGCGCTCGATGCCCGGGGCGAGGTACTGCTGGAGGATGACGATGGCGGGGACGAGAACCTCGCCTCGCGCATCGAGGTCCAGCCCGGCGATGGGGTGAACACCATCCGCGTCAGCACGCTGGAAGGCGCGGGCGGTCGTTTCGAGGTGATCCTCACCCGGGAACAGCCGCTGCCCCCGCCAGATTTCGCCACCAGCCAGGAAGCGGCCGCCAGTCGCCCGCCGCTCTCCCTCGGACATCCGGTGCGCGTGCGGCTGCGCCGGAACCAGCAGGCCTTCTTTGCCCTGCCCGAGGACCGGCGCGACGTCATCGCCCTCACCCGCAACCTGGGGCGCAATGCGGACACCGTCCTGGCGCTACTGAACGCCCGGGGCGAGGTGCTGGCGGAGGATGACGATGGCGGCGAAGGCACCGCCTCCCTCCTCGGGCTCGGGCAGGAGGCGCAGGGCCCGCTCACGCTGAGGGCGAGCCTGCTCAATGGCGCCTCGGGCGAGTTCGACCTCGTGCTGGAACGCGAGGCCGCCACGCCGCAGCCCGACTACCCGACCACGCTGGACGCCGCCCGCGCGCGTGGCCCGCTGGCACCGGGCGTGTCGGTCCGGATCACGATGGGGCGCAATGGCCAGGCCATCTTCGCCCTGCCCGAGAACCAGCCGCTGACGCTGGCCACCCGCAATCTGAGCGAGGGGGCCGATACCATTCTGGCGCTGCTCGATGCCCAGGGCGAGGTGCTGCTGGAGGATGACGATGGCGGGGACAATCTCGCCTCGCGCCTCTCCACCGCCGATACCGGTCGTCCGGCCGCCTTCGTGCGGGCCAAGATGATCGACAGCGCCCGCGGCAGCTTCGAGCTGGTCGCGGAGACCGCCAAGCCTTCTACCGCGCAGACGGTGGCCAGCAGCATCGAGGAGGCCGCTCGTCTGCCCGCCCTCATCCTGGGCGAAGCCATCCGGATCCGACTGGCCCCGGAGGGGGAAGCCATTCTGGCCCTGCCGAATGACGGCCGCCCCTCCATGGCCATGACCTTCGACCTTGGCCCGCAGGCGGACACGGTCCTGACCCTGCTGGACGAGAACGGTCAGGAACCGGCGGAGAATGACGATGCGGAAGGTCTGGCCTCACGGCTGGAAGTGCCCGCCCGGCGCCCGGCCTATCTCCGGGCGAAGCTGGTCGGGGAGCAGGGCGGCGCGTTCAGCCTCGTGCTGATTCGCCCGGCCCCCTGATCAGCCCTCCTCCCGGGGGCCGCCGGCTCCATCCGCCGGCGTCTCCGGGTTGGCAGCCCCCTCAGCCTCGGCCAGCGCCGCAACACGGTCAGCCAGTGCCTGCCGCGCGGCGGGCAACGGGCGATGGCGTGAGCCGAAGGCGTCACGCGCCAGGAAATGGCCTGTGAGGCGCAGGGCGGCGGACCAGTCACGCGGGCCGCTCGGCAGGATCTGCCTCCGCATGAAGGGCGGCAGGCGCAGCATCCGGTCGCCATAAGGCGCGGCGATGTCCGACCGCACCGCCCGCCCCGATTTCGGCGAGACATGGGTGAGGTCCGCCGTGTCCCCCGTCATGGCGCAGCGGGAGAGGTCGAGCCCATAGCCCAACTCCGCCAGAAGCAGCATTTCCCAATGGACGTAGTCGGGTAGCACCTCCGCCGCGCCGCGCTGGAGATGGGCAATGATGGGCAGCAGGGCGCGGAAGGCGGCCGGATGCGCCTCACGCTCCGGCAGCGCCTCGGCGGCGACGGCGCAGGCGGAGGAGAGCAGCGCCAGCGCCAGCGGGTCCTCCATGGCGAGGGCGGCGCTGGGATGCACCAGCTCGCCGCTCAATGTCCCGAGCTGGTCCGCCAGGCGCGCGACCCATCGCGCCTCCACCAGATTGCCAGGAAGCCAGGTGGCGGCCTGGGATCGGGACGCGCCGCCTTTCACCAGCCCGGCATGGCGGCCGTGCTCTTCCGTCAGCAGCGTGACGACCGCCCCGCCTTCGCCGAGGGGGCGGTTGTCGAGCACGATTCCAGGCGCGGTCCATTCCATGGGGCGAAGATGGGGCATCGCCCCGCCTGGCGCCACCAAGCCCTGGCTAGTCGAGGTCCTCGAGGCCGAGGGCGCGCAGACGACCGCGCTCCTCGTCCCAGCCCGGCCTGTCCTTCACATTGAGGAACAGGTGCACGGGCCGCTCCAGCAGCTTGGTCAGCTCCGCCCGGGCGCGCTGCCCGATCTCCCGGATGCGGGAGCCCTTGTCGCCGATCAGGATCGCCTTCTGCGAGGCGCGGCCGACATAGATGGTGCAGTCGATGCGGACGGAGCCGTCCTTCCGCTCCTGCCAGGATTCGGTCTCCACCGTGGCGTGGTGGGGCACCTCCTCATGGGTCTGGCGCAGGATCTGCTCGCGGACGATCTCGGCGGCCAGCATGCGGTCGGTCACGTCCGACAGCTCGTCCTCGGGGAACAGCCAGGGACCTTCCGGCACCGCCTCGCAGAGCTGGGTGCGGAGGCGGTCCACGCCATCGCCCGTCTCGGCGCTGATCATGAAGGTCTCGGCGAAGGAGAGCAGCTCGTTCAGCTCGGCGGTCAGCGGCAGCAGGCGCTTGGTGTCGAACAGGTCGGTCTTGTTCAGCACCAGCCAGAGAGGCGGCGAGCCCTTGGCCAGCTTCCTGATAATGGCGCGCAGCGGATCGGTGAGGCCCGCGCGGGCATCCACCACCAGCATCGCCAGATCGGCATCCTGCGCCCCGCCCCAGGCGGCGGCGACCATGGCACGGTCCAGCCGGCGGCGCGGGGAGAAGATTCCCGGTGTGTCGGTCAGCACTACCTGCGACCGGCCCTCGGTGAAGATGGCGCGGATGCGGAATCGCGTGGTCTGCGGCTTGTTGGAGACGATCGAGACCTTCGCCCCCGCCAGCTGGTTCACCAGCGTGGACTTGCCGGCATTGGGCGCGCCGAGCACGGCAACGATGCCGGCGCGTGTCGGGCCCTCGGGCGGCGGGGCAGGTGGCCCCGTCTCTTCGGATGGGTCAGCCACGCTCCAGTTCCTTCAGCAGGGCCTCGGCCGCAAGTTGCTCGGCAGCGCGCTTGCTGTCGCCACTAGCCTCCGCCGCCTTGCCGCAGGCTTTCACCGAGACGGTGAACAGCGGCGCGTGGGACGGACCCTCGGTGCTGATCATGGTGTATTCCGGCAGGCCCAGGCCGCGGCCGAGCGAGTATTCCTGCAGGCGGCTCTTGGCCGACATGGGCGGGGTTGCATCAGCCTCCATGGCAGCGGTCCATTCGCGGCGGATGAAGGCACGCGCCACCTCCAGCCCGGCATCGAGATAGAGGGCGCCGATCAAGGCTTCCGTGCCGTCGGCCAGCACATTGGCGCGCTGGCGCAGGCCGGTGCGGCCCTCGGCGGGAGGGATGCGAAGGGCGGCGGGCAGGCCGATGGCCTCGCCGACCTTGGCAAGGGTGTCGGCAGCCACAAGAACGGCCAGGCGTTTACCCAACTCTCCTTCCCGCTCCTCCGGGAAGCGTTCCGACAGCCACTCGGCCATGCAGAGGGCGAGTACACGGTCGCCCAGGAACTCCAGCCGTTCGTTGGAGTCGAGCTGGCGGCGCTTGGGATCGGCGGCGGAGCGGTGGGTCAGGGCCTGCTCGAGCAGGGCGGGGTCACGGAACTCGTGACCCAGCCGCCCCGTCAGGGCGGCGACGGGCGACTTCACGGGCGGCATATCCGGCTGGGCAGACGGCACATCACCGGACTCCCGAAAAGATGCGCGACCAGCGCACCGCGAAGGGCCAGGCCCAGAATTCATACCAGTTCGCCGAGCCATCCCAGGAGAAGAAGATGAACTCGGCCCGCCCGACGAGGTTCTCGACGGGGACGAAGCCGACATAGTTGGTGGCCCGGCTGTCAAGCGAGTTGTCGCGGTTGTCGCCCATGACGAAGACATGGTTGGCGGGCACCACGAATTCGGGGGTGTTGTCATAGGGGCCGTCATCCGAGGCCTCCAGGATCTCATGCGAACGCGCGGGGTCGCCGGGGCTGGGCGGCAGCGTCTCGCGGTACAGGCGCACCGTGAGGCGAGGCCCGTCGCCCTCCACCGTATATGGGCCCAGGGCGGTCCGGGGCACAGGCTGGCCGTTCACGCGCAGGATGCCCTGGCGCACCTGGATACGGTCGCCCGGCAGGCCGACGATGCGCTTGATGTAGTCCGTGGTGCCGTCGCGCGGCAACTTAAACACAGCGACATCGCCGCGCGCCGGCAGGCTGCCGAAGATCCGCCCGCTGAACAGGTTCGGGCTGAAGGGCAGCGAGGCGCGGGAATAGCCGTAGGAATATTTCGAGACGAACAGGTAATCGCCCACCTGCAAGGTGGGGATCATGCTGCCCGAAGGGATGTTGAACGGCTCGAAGGCGACAGTGCGGATGCCAATGGCAATCAGGCCCGCGTAGAGGATCGTCTTCAGGCTCTCCAGCCAACCGCCGGAGGTCTTCTTGCTCATCGTGTGCTTGCTCGCGGCCTCACCCGGCCGGCCGAACGCCCCCAAAATCCCACGAAAGGGGCTCGGGTCGGGCCGCCGCATGGCCGTTGGGTGCGCCAGATGGCGCGTCGTGTCAAGGAAGGCGGCTTTCCAGGGGCACCGCCGAGATGATCACGACGGCCTCCGCATAAGGGTATTCGTCCGTCATGGTCAGCGAAACCTGGGCCATGTGGCCAGGCGGCGTCATCGCCGCCAGCCGGGCCGCGGCACCGCCGGTCATGCGCAGGGTGGGCTGGCCGGAGGGCAGGTTCACCACCCCCAGGTCGCGCCAGAACACCCCTGCCCTGAAGCCGGTGCCAAGGGCCTTGGAGGCCGCTTCCTTGGCTGCGAAACGCTTCGCATAGGTGGCGATCCGTATGCGCTCGCCCCGCCGCTCCGCCTTGGCGCGCTCCACCTCCGTGAAGATGCGGGAGAGGAAGCGCTCGCCGTGGCGCGCAATGGTCCGCTCCAGCCGGCGGATATCCACCATGTCGTTTCCGAGGCCGAGAATCACGCCTTAGCCCGCTCCACCTGTTCGATCCCCGGCAAGGCCCGCAGCGCCGCGATGACGCTGGAGAGGTGCCGCAGGTCCTTGACCTCCAGGTCCACATTGAGTTCCGCGAAATCCGAGGCACGGTGCAGGAAGCGCAGGGACTGGATGCGCGCCTCCTGCTTGGCGATGGCCGTGGTCATGCCCGCGATCGCCGATCCCTCATTGGACGTGACGACGGAAAGCCGCGCCACATGCTCCCCCGCCGCGCCCGGCTGGGTATCCCAATCCACGTCGATGAAGCGCTCCGGCGTTGCCGAGAAAGCCTCCAGCGTGTGGCATTCCTGCTTGTGGATGGTCACGCCACGCCCCGTGGTGACGATGCCGACGATACGATCCCCCGGCACCGGGTGGCAGCATCCCGCGAAGCTGACCGCCATGCCGGAAACGAGGCCGGTGATGCCATGCGCCGCTTCCCGGCTCTTGGTCACGCGATGAGGCACGGTGGCGCCTGGCTTGCCCCGCGCACGGGTGAGCGCCAGGGACTCCAGCGGGCTCATCGCCGGGCGGGGCGGACCGCGCAGCTCCGGCACGGCGGCGTGCAGCACCTCGCGCGCCGTGATGTTGCCGTTGCCGACGGCAATGCAGAGTTCCTCGAAGCCCGGCTGCTTGAGGGCCTTGACCGCTGGCTCCGCGATCTTCTCCGAGAAGTCGAGGCCTTCCTGGCGGAAGGCGCGGGCGATGGCCTGGCGGCCGTTCTCGCGGCTCTCCTCGCGCTGCCGGGCCAGTACCGTGCGGCGGATGCGGGCGCGGGCCTTGCCGGTGGCGACGAAGCGTTCCCATGCGGGGTTGGGCGTACCGCCGCGGGCCGTGATGATCTCGACCTGGTCGCCATTCTCCAGCTGGTGGCGGAGCGGCACGATGCGGCCGTTGATCTTCGCGCCGACGCAGGAATCGCCCACCTGTGAATGGACCTGATAGGCGAAGTCCACCGGCGTCGCGCCGCGCGGCAGCGCGATCAGATCGCCCTTGGGCGTGAAGCAGAAGACCTGGTCCTGGTGGAGGGCGAGCTTGGTGTTCTCCAGGAAATCCTGCGCCTCGCCGGCATTCTCCAGGATCTCCAGCAGATCCTTCACCCAGGGATAGCGCTTGCGGTCGCGCGCGGCGTTCACCACGCCATCCGGCCCCTGCTTGTAGATCCAGTGTGCGGCGACGCCGAATTCCGCCACCTCATGCATCTCCGGCGTGCGGATCTGCACCTCGATCTTGGCGTTGCGCCGCTCAGGCACCGTCACGCCCGTATGGAGTGACTGGTAGCCATTCGGCTTTGGGGTGGAGATGTAGTCCTTGAAGCGGCCCGGGACGACGCGATAGGCGGAGTGGATCGCGCCCAGGGCGGCGTAGCAATTCGCCTTGTCATCGGTGATGACGCGGAAGGCCATGATGTCCGAGAGCTGCTCGAACTCGACCTTCTTCGAGTGCATCTTCAGCCAGATGCCATAAGCCGACTTCTCGCGGCCCTGTATGTCGATCACCGGCACATCGGCATCGCGCAGCCGGCGGCGGATATCCTCGGCGATGTCGGCGATCAGGTCGGCGCCCTGACCACGCAGGAAGGCGAGGCGCGCGTTGATGGTCTGGGAGGCGTCCGGCTGCAATTCCCGGAAGGCCCGGTCCTCCAGCTCGTCCTTCACCGCCTGCATGCCGATGCGCTCGGCCAGCGGGGCGTAGATCTCCATCGTCTCCCGCGCGGTGCGGGCGCGGCGGGCCTGCTGCGGCACGAAATGCAGCGTCCGCATGTTGTGCGTGCGATCGGCCAGCTTCACGAGCAGGACACGGATGTCCTCGCTCATGGCCAGGACCAGCTTGCGGAAGTTCTCGGCCTGCTTGGTGCGCTCGGACTGCAGCTCCAGCCGGGTCAGCTTGGTGACGCCATCGACCAGCCGCGCGATTTCCGGCCCGAAGTCCCGGGACAGGTCCTGCAGGGTGATGCCGGTGTCCTCCACCGTGTCATGCAGCAGGGCGGTGGCGATGGTGGCGGCATCCAACCGGTAGCCGGCCAGGATCTGCGCGACGGCAACCGGATGACCGATATAGGGATCGCCATTGTCGCGCTTCTGATCACGATGGGCGCGCTCGGCCACGCGATAGGCGCGCTCGATCATCGCGCCATCGGTGCGCGGGTCGTAGCTGGTGACAAAGGCCGCCAGGGCCGCGCCGGGATCGGGCCCAAGCCCAGCATCGCCCAGCGGATCGATGCCCGCGCCCTGGGCGGGGCGGTCTTTGGCGGGAATTTCCGAATCCGGCGTGCGCGTGGCCACGCCATCGGGCGCCCAGACGGGCGCCATGGCGGCGCCGGGGAAATGAGGGGTCCCGGCGCCGTCCTTCATGGTTGCGTGTGCTTCCGTGCGGTCAGCGGCGGCCGCCCAGCTCGGCCGCGATGGCGGCCTCCAGGTCGTCGCCGGACATGTCCTCGACCTGCATGCCGGCCTCGGCCGCCTGCTCGTCGGTGACATCCATCACGCCGAAGATGTTCTCGTCGGTGGCGATCAGGTCGATCACCTCCTCCTCCACGGGCTCCGGCTCGGGGGCACGCAGCAGGGACTTCACGATATCCTGCTCCACCGCACCGAGATCGATCGTCTGATCGGCGATCTCGCGCAGGGCGATGACGGGATTCTTGTCGTTGTCCCGGTCCAGCGTCAGCTCTTCACCGCGCGAGATGGCACGGGCACGCTGGGCGGCGAGCAGGACGAGGTCGAAGCGGTTGGGAACCTGGAGGATGCAGTCCTCGACCGTGACGCGGGCCATGGCGGACTCCGAAATTGTGTGCGAGCGAACGGGTCAGATAGAGAGACGAGGCGCCGAAGGCAAGCCCGCAGGCATGGCTAACCGGCCGGCCGCATGGGGGCGGGCGGCAGCTCCGACAGCAGGGCCTCGACCGTATCCCCCGTTTCCGGATGGGTCCAGCCGGGCCAGACCTCGCGCAGCGGTTCCAGCACGAAACGGCGGAGATGGGCCCGGGGATGGGGGATCACGGGGTCCGGCGCGGCGCGCACCAGGCGGCCCATGGCGATGATGTCCAGGTCCAGGGTCCGGGGCGCGTTGGGATAGGGCCGCACCCGCCCGGCCGCCGCCTCGATGGCCTGGAGGGCTGCCAGCAGCCCGGCCGGATCGGCCTCGCCGCGCAGCCGGGCCACGCCGTTCACATACCAGGGGCTGCGGGGATCCGGCGGCTCGGGCGCCGTCTCCCACCAGCCGGAGGTGGCGACCAGGGAGAGGCCGCAGATCCCGTCCAGCGCCGCCACCGCCATGCGGCAGGTGGCGAGCGGTGCCGCGCCGTCCTGCCCGGGCAGGTTGGCACCGATGGCGACGATGATATCGCCCATGGGATCAGGAATACCGCTCCTCCAGCCAGGGATCGCCGCGGTCATGGTAGCCGCGCACCTCCCAGAATCCCGGCCGGTCCTCGGCGATCACGGTGATGCGCCGGATCCATTTCGGGCTCTTCCAGAAATACAGATGCGGCACCACCAGCCTCAGCGGGCCGCCGTGCTGGCGAGTCAGCTTCGTTCCCGACCAATGGGTGGCCAGCAGGTTCTCCGGCCGGTCCAGATCGGCCAGCGGCAGGTTCGTGGTGTAGCCGTCATGCGATTCCATGGTCACGAATCGCCCCTCGGGCCGCGGCCTGGCACGCGCCAGCAGGTCGGTGACGGAAATCCCGCGCCAGTCGTTGTCATAGCGCGACCACTGGGTGACGCAGTGGATGTCGTTGCGGCGCTCCTCCTGCGGCAGAGCCATCAGCTCGGCCCAGGATAGGGAGACCGGATTCTCCACCAGCCCATCGATATCCAGCCGCGCGACCTCCTCCTCCACATCCGGCTGGATGCCAAGGTCGAGCACCGGCCAATCCGTCACCAGCCGCTGGCCGGGAGGCAGGCGGTCCCGCGCCGGGTCGCCGGCGGCGCCCGTGAGCAGGCGCCCCTCCTCTGCCCAGCGCTCCTTGGTGCGGACGAGCTTCTCGCGGATGCCTTCGGGAGTGGTCTTCTCAGTCATGGGCGGAGAGGTGCGCGCGCCGGCGCACGGATGCAACCAGGATTCAAAGGTTCGCGCCGAGGCGGGCGCCGAGCGCCCCCCCGGATGGCCGGACCACCCTATCCAGGAGGAGGTCATGCCTATCCACGCCCAGGCGGGCAGGACAACGCTTCTCGCCCGGTCGCCGCGATGCCTGCAATGTCCAGACGGCATGGCCGGGCGATTCGCAGCGGCCGCCGCCTTCGCTCAGGCCGCCTGTGGACCATGGCCGTGCCGAAGTAGCACCAGCCATGGCCATCGCCCCAAAAGCCCCGTCATCCCATCGCCGCCATAATCCTGGCCCATCCGTTAGTGGCGTTAATCCTCCCTCCACCGGCCCATCGCCTGGTGCCGCGGGGAACATGCAGCGTTTCGATTCCGTGGGTCGCGAACGGTAACGGGGAATGGGGCGGAGGAATGAAGCGCTCTACACTGGAGAGGTGCGAAACCTGACTCTCATGACCCCTGCCCCCGCGGTCACCCGCCGGGGCACGAACCTGCTCATGCTCGGCGGATTGCTGGGAGCATTTCCCTTGGCGGGCTGTACCCTGAAGCCGGATGAGCTTCCGAGCACCGCCGCCGGGCCCAACCAGTTCCGCGAGGCCTCGGGCCCCGTGGCATGGCCCGACCCCAATTGGTGGCGCAGCTTCGGCTCGCAGGAGCTGGACCGGATGATGACCCGGATGGCGACCGAGAACCTGGATGTCGCCGCCGCCACGGCCCGGGTACGGCAGGCGGATGCCTCGGCGCGCATCGCCGGTTCCGCCCTGCTGCCGCTGGTCACGGCCGGCGCCGATGCCTCACGCAACGAAACCGGGAGCCGCAGGGGCACCGTCACCACCCGCTACTCGGCCGACCTGGCCGCCTCCTACGAGCTGGACTTCTGGGGGCTGAACCGAAGCACGGCGGAATCGGCGCGCCTCACCGCCCAGGCCACCCGCTATGGCGTGGGCACGGCCCTGATCACGGCCCAGGCATCGGTCGCGAACACCTACTTCGCTATCCTGGAAGCCCGGCAGGCGCTGAAGATCCAGGAACAGAACCTGAGCGCCGCCCGCCGGGTACTGGCGGTGATCCGCCAGCAGGTGGCCGCCGGCACCGCGACCGGGCTGGACCTGGCGCAGCAGGAAACCGTGGTGGCGCAGCAGGAGGCCGCCGTGCCGCCGCTGCGTCAGAGTGTTTCCCAGAACACCGCGGCCCTCGCCGTGCTGCTGGGCATGGCGCCGGTGGAGCTTGAGGTGGCGGGCGAGGACTTCAGAGGGCTCGACGTTCCCTCTCCCGGGCCGGGCCTGCCCTCGGAGTTGCTGGCGCGGCGTCCGGACGTGCTCTCCGCCGAGGCGCAGCTGGCTGCGGCCAGCGCCAATGTGGTGGCGGCGCGGGCCGCGCTCTTCCCCTCGGTCGTCCTCTCGGCCCAGGGCGGGTTCCAGTCGCTGCTGGTGGGCACGCTGCTGCGGCCGGAGGCACAGTTCTATTCCATCGCTGCCAGCCTGGCGCAGACCGTCTTCGACGGCGGTGCCCTGCGTGGCCGTGTGGAGCTGGCGCGCGGCGAGCAGGAGGAGCTGCTGGCGATTTACCGCCAGGCGATCCTCTCGGCGCTTTCCGATGTTGAGAGCGCCCTGGCCGCGCTGCGCGAGACCACCGCCCAGGAGCGCCTGCTCCAGGAGGCCGAGCGCCTCGCCGCGCGGGCGTATAGCATCGCCGAAGGGCAGCTTCAGGGCGGCGTCATCAATCTGATCACCCTGCTATCCGCCCAGCAAACGCTGTTTACCGCGCGCCGGAACCTATCGCGCGGGCGGCTGGAGCGTTTCCAGGCTGCGGTGGGTCTGTTCCGGGCCCTTGGCGGAGGATGGGGCCCGGGCGTTCCGGTCTCCGGCGTGACGCCGGTAACAGGGAGAGGTCGATGAAACGTGCGACCGGCTGGCTTGTAGCCCTGGTCCTGCTGGCGGGGGCAGGCGGCGCCTGGTGGTGGTGGCAGCGCCAGGAGGCGCAGGCGCCAGGCGGTCCCCCGAATCAGCAGGCACAGGCACCGCAGGCCCCGGGGCCGGGCGGCGCTGCCCGCATGCGACGCCCTGGCAACGGCACCGCCGTCCCGGTGACGGTGGCGGAGGCGGAGCGGCGCGACGTGGCGCTGACCGTGGACGCGCTGGGCACGGTGGTACCGCTGGAGAGCGTGGTGGTGCGCACCCAGCTGGATGGCCAGTTGATGGAAGTGAACTTCCGCGAAGGCCGGGAGGTCACCAAGGGCGATGTCCTGGCCAAGGTGGATGACCGCAACGCCCAAGCCGCGTTGCAGCAGGCCGAGGCGAAGAAGGCCTATGACCAGGCCCAGCTGGCCAATGCCAAGGTGGACCTGCAGCGCTACCAGAGCCTCGTCCGCAACGCCGGCGCCACGCAGCAGCAGCTGGACACGCAGCGCGCCCAGGTGGCGATGCTGGAAGCGCAGGTG
Source organism: Roseomonas xinghualingensis (assembly GCF_025791835.1). Taxonomy (GTDB): domain Bacteria; phylum Pseudomonadota; class Alphaproteobacteria; order Acetobacterales; family Acetobacteraceae; genus Roseomonas; species Roseomonas xinghualingensis. Next base: position 172,088 of record NZ_JAOXLP010000003.1, on the reverse strand, counting down.
CAGCAGGACGAGGCCGCCATCGAGCAGGCGCGCACCCAACTCGGCTTCGCCACCATCCGCTCGCCACTCAGCGGGCGCGTCGGTATCCGACAGGTTGATCCCGGCAATATCGTGCGCGGCTCGGACACCAACGGCATCGTGACCGTGACGCAGATGGCTCCCATCGGCGTCACCTTCACCCTGCCGCAGCAGGAGTTGCCCCGGCTGATGCGCGCCCTGGCCAGCGGCCCGGTGCCCGTGGAGACGTTGCCCGGGCCTGGCAATGCGCCGGTCGCGCGCGGCACGCTTCTGACGGTGGACAATTCGGTGGACCCGACCACGGGCACCATCAAGGCCAAGGCCATCTTCCCGAATGAGGACCGGGCCCTGTGGCCCGGCGCCTTCGTGAACCTGCGCCTGCGCATCGAGGTGGTGCCGCAGGCCACCGTGGTACCGCTGGTCTCCATCCAGCGCGGCCCGGAAGGTGCCTACGCCTTCGTGGTGAAACAGGACCGCACGGTGGAGCAGCGCCCCGTGACCATCGGCCAGACGACCCAGATGGATGCGGTGGTCCAGGCCGGGCTGCAGCCCGGCGAGCGCGTGGTGACCTCTGGCGGGCTGCGCCTCAGCGCCGGCACCGCCGTGGCCATCGCCGATGATAAAGCTCCATCCAGCCCACAGGCTCCCCGCCCGCGCCGCACGGCGGATGCGCGGGAGACGCCGAAGTGAACATCTCGGCCCCCTTCATCTCGCGGCCTGTGGCGACGACGCTGCTGTCGATCGCCGTGCTGCTCGTGGGACTCTGGGGGTACTGGCGACTGCCGGTCTCCTCGCTGCCCGAGGTCGAGTTTCCGACCATCGAGGTCACGACCCAGCTCCCCGGCGCCTCGCCGGACACGGTGGCACTGCTGGTGACGGCGCCGCTGGAACGGCAGCTCGGGCAGATCGCCGGCGTCAGCGTGATGACCTCCACCTCCGGCCCGGGCACGAGCCGGATCGCTCTTCAGTTCGCGCTGGACAAGGACATCGACGAAGCGGCGCAGGATGTGCAGGCGGCGCTGGACGCCGCGCGTGGGACCCTGCCTTCCACCCTGCCCTACCCGCCTAACTACGCGAAGGTGAACCCGGCCGATCCGGCCATCATCACCATTGCCCTCACCTCCGACACCCTGCCCATCGCCCGCCTCTCGGACACCGCCGATACGCTGCTGGCGCAGAAGCTGTCACAATCCGCGGGCGTCGGGCGCGTGACGGTGCAGGGCAACATGCGCCCGGCCGTGCGGCTGCGGATCGATCCGGCACGCCTTGCCGCCTACGGCCTCTCCATGGCCGATGTCCGCACGGCAGTGACAGGCGCCAATGCCAATACCCCTAAGGGTTCGCTGGATGGGCCACGCCAGGCCTCCACCATCATGGCGAATGACCAGATCGGCGCCCCGGCCGAATTCGCCGACCTCATCATCGTCTATCGCAACGAGGCCCCGATCCGCCTGCGCGACCTCGGCCAGGCCGTGGAAGGGCTGGAGAACGACCGCAACGCCGCCTGGTTCAACGGCCAGCCGGCGGTGATCCTGGACGTCCAGCGCCAGCCCGGCGCGAATATCGTGGACACGGTGGCGCGCATCCGCGAGCAGCTTCCCTCGCTGGAGCGCAGCCTGCCCGCCGGCATCCGCATGTCCGTGGTCTCGGACCGCACCGAGACCATCCGCGCCTCGGTGCATGAGGTGGAGCTGACGCTGGTCCTTTCCACCGTCCTCGTCGTCGCGGTGATCTGGCTGTTCCTGCATTCCGGGCGGGCCATGATCGTGCCCGCCGTCTCACTGCCGCTCTCCATCATCGGCACCTTCGCGGTGATGTACTGGCTGGGCTTCTCGCTTGATAACCTGTCCCTGATGGCTCTGGTGATCGCGACGGGTTTCGTCGTGGACGACGCCATCGTGATGATCGAGAACATTATCCGCCACATCGAGGATGGCATGAAGCCGCTGGATGCCGCCTATGTCGGCGCCAAGGGCATCGCCTTCACCATCGTTTCGCTTACCGTCTCGCTGATCGCCGTCTTCATCCCTCTGCTCTTCATGGAGGGGGTGGTCGGGCGGCTGTTCCGGGAATTCGCCCAGACGCTGACGGCCACGGTGCTCGTCTCCATGGTCGTCTCCCTTACCCTCACGCCGATGATGTGCGCCCTGTTGCTGCGCCCGGCGACGAGCCAGCGGAATTGGATCTCCCGCGTCTCAGATCGGCTCTTCGACGGGATGCTGGGCGCCTATCGCCGTGCCCTGCAGGTCACGCTGCGCTTCCAGGCGCTGACCCTGCTGGTGGCGCTGGGGACATTGGTGCTGACCGTCTGGCTCTACATCGTCATCCCCAAGGGCTTCCTGCCGGCGCAGGACACCGGCCTGATCCAGATCGCCACGGAAGCACCAGGCGACGTCTCCTTTGCCCGCATGTCCGCCCTCCAGCGCGAGGTGGCGCAGGTGGTGCAGAGCGATCCGGCGGTGGAGTCCACCACCTCCGTCGTCGGCGCCGGCACGGTCAACGCCACGCTGAACGGCGGGCGCGTGATGGCGGTGCTGCGGCCGCGCGAGGAGCGGTCGGAAACCGCGCAGGAGATCATCGCCCGCCTCTCCCCGCGCCTTGCGGCCATTCCTGGCATCGTCAGCTATCCGCAGGCGGTGCAGGACATCCAGATCGGCGCCCGGGCCAGCACCACCCAGTACCAGTTCACCATCGTGGATGCCGATGCGGCGGAGCTCGCCACCTGGTCCCCGCGAATCCTGGAGGCGCTACGACACCTGCCGGAGCTGCGGGACCTCACCAGTGATCAGCAGCAGGACGGCCTGCGCATTTCGGTGGAGGTGGACCGTGCCCGCGCCGGGCGACTGGGGGTAACCATGCAGGCGATCGACGACGCGCTCTACGACGCCTTCGGCCAGCGCCAGATCTCCACCATCTACGCGCAGAACAACCAGTACCGCGTGATCCTGGAAGCTTCCGAGGACTTCCTGGCCGATCCCACGAAGCTTGGCCTGCTGCGTGTCGCAGGCAGCACGGATGGAACGGCCAGCGTGGTGCCGCTTTCCGAGATTGCCCGCATCACCCGCGCCAGCGGCCCGCTGCAGGTGACGCGCGAGAACCAATTCCCGGCCGTCACCTATTCCTTCAACCTCGCCGATGGCGTCTCGCTGGGACAGGGCGTCTCGGTGATCCTGGAGACGTTGCGCGGACTGGGCGCGCCCTCCACCATCACCGGGCGCTTCGCAGGGGATGCGGCGGAGTTCAACGCCTCCTTGCAGAGCCAGCCCTGGCTGATCCTGGCAGCGGTGGTGGTGATCTACATCACCCTCGGCGTGCTCTATGAGAGCCTGATCCATCCGCTGACCATCCTCTCCACCCTGCCCTCCGCCGGCATCGGCGCCCTGTTGGCGCTGCAGCTGTTCGGGCTTGATCTCTCGGTGGTCGGGATCATCGGCATCCTGCTGCTGATGGGCATCGTGAAGAAGAACGCGATCATGATGATCGACTTCGCGCTGGACGCGCAGCGAGAGCGCGGGCTGGCCCCGCGCGAGGCGATCTTCGAGGCCGCGATCCTGCGCTTCCGCCCGATCACCATGACCACGCTGGCGGCGCTCCTCGGTGCCCTGCCGCTGGTGTTCGGCCAGGGCGCGGGATCGGAGCTCCGCCTGCCGCTCGGCGTCTCCATCGTGGGCGGGCTGCTGCTTTCGCAACTCGTGACGCTCTTCACCACGCCCGCGGTCTATCTGGCGCTGGAATGGGTGCGGGAGCGGCTGCAGCGCGGCAGGCCAGCCGTGGCGCCCGCCGAATGAACCTCTCGGCGCCCTTCATCGCGCGGCCTATCGCCACCTCGCTGCTGGCGATAGGCATCGCGCTGATCGGGCTGGTGGCGCTGTTCCGCCTGCCAGTGGCCTCCATGCCGCGGGTGGATATCCCGACCATCGTCGTGACCGCGAGCCAGCCGGGCGCCAGCCCGGAAACCATGGCGAGCACCGTGGCCGCGCCCCTGGAACGGCGACTGGGAACCATCCCGGGGCTGACGGAGATGACCTCCTACTCCTCGCTGGGCAGCACCCGGGTCATCCTGCAGTTCGATCTCGCCCGGACCCAGCGCGAGGCCGCGCAGGACGTGCAGGCAGCAGTGAACGCGGCGCGCCAGGACCTGCCCTCGGGGCTGCCGAACCCGCCGAACATCCGCAAGATCAACCCGGCCGATGCGCCGGTGATGATCCTGGCCATGACCTCCGACACGGTTGCAGGGCCCGCCGTCTACGATGTCGCGGACAGCCTGGTGGCGCAGCGTCTGGCCCAAGTTCCTGGTGTGGCGCAGGTGGAGGTGAGCGGCGGTGACCAGCCGGCCGTGCGCGTCGCGGTGGACCCGGCCGCTGCCGCGGCGGCCGGCATTTCGATGGATCAGATCCGCACGGCCATCACCCGCGCCAATGTCACACAGGCCACGGGCTATATCGAGGGCCCCGAGCAATCCGCCGCCATCCGTACGAATGACCGCATCGACACGGCCGATGCCTATCGAGAGATCGTGTTGAAGGCACAGGGCGGCGCCATCGTGCGGCTGGCCGACATTGCCAGGGTGGAGGACGGCACGCGCAGCCGCCGGCAGGCCGGGCTCTTCAACGGCCGCCCCGCCATCCTGCTGATGGTGCGCAAGCAGGCGGACGCGAACGTCATCGACGTGATCGACGGCGTGAAGGCCATGATCCCGCAGGTGGAATCCTGGGTTCCCGCCGGCGTCCATCTGGAGGTGATGAGCGACCGCTCCGCCACCATCCGCGCCTCGGTGGAGGAGGTACGGCTTACGCTCGTCCTGACCATTGCCCTGGTGGTGGCGGTGGTGGCCGTGTTCCTGCGGCGCATGGCGCCGATCCTGGCCGCCAGCGCCACCGTGCCGCTCTCCCTTCTCGGCACGACCGCCGTGATGTGGTGGATCGGCTATTCGCTCAACAACCTCTCCCTCATGGCGCTGACCATCTGCGTCGGCTTCGTCGTGGACGATGCCATCGTCATGATCGAGAACATGGCGCGCCACCGGGAACGCGGATTGCCGCCGATGGAGGCCGCGCTGGTGGGCGCGAGGGAAATCGGCTTCACCGTCCTCTCCATCACCATCTCGCTTATCGCCGTCTTCATCCCGCTCCTCGCCATGGGCGGGATCATCGGGCGCATCTTCCGCGAGTTCTCCGTCACCCTCGCTGTGGCGGTGGCGATTTCCGGCGTGCTCTCCCTCACCCTCACCCCGATGATGGCCGCCTGGATGGAGCGCGGCGGGGCGGAGAAGCCGCCGGGCCGCCTGGCCCGTGCCTTCGAAGGAGCGCTGGGCGCCACGTTGCGCGGCTATATCCGCAGCCTCGCCGTCGCGCTGCGCTGGCGGCGCCTGATGCTGCTTCTGACCTTCGGACTGATGGGGCTGACCGTCTGGCTCTATGTGGCCGTTCCCAAGGGCTTCCTGCCGAGCCAGGACACGGGGCAGCTGCAGGGCATGGTCCAGGCGGCGCCGGACACCTCCTTCGCCACCATGGAATCCTTGCTGGACCGTGCGGTGGACATCATCGCGGCGGACCCGGCGGTGGAGAGTGTCGGCGCCACGCTGGGCGGCAGCAGCGGCTACAGCCCCTCCAACCGCGGCAACCTGTATGTCACGCTCAAGCCACTCGAGGAGCGCGGCCTGACGGCCGAGCAGGTGATCGCTCGCCTGCGCCAGCCGCTGGGCCAGATCCCGGGCGCCGGGATCTTCCTTCGCCCGAACGAAGACGTGCGCATCGGCGGCCGCCAGGATTCCGGCCGCTTCTCCTATGTGCTGCTCGGCAGCGACATCGAGGAACTGCGCGAGTGGACGCAAGCCATGGTGCAGGCCCTGCGCGCCGTGCCGGGCATCAATGACGTGACCAGCGACCAGGACCGCGCGGGCCTTGTGACACGCGTGGAGGTGGACCGTGCAGCCGCGTCACGCCTCGGCGTGCAGCAGTCCGAGGTCAACGCCACGCTGAACAACGCCTTCTCCCAGCGGCAGGTCTCGACCATCTATCGCCCTCGCAACCAGTACCGCGTGGTGCTGGAGATCGACCCGGCGCTGCAGCAGGGGCCGAATGACCTCTCCCGCATCTTCCTGCCCGGCCAGGGAGACACGCAGGTGCCGCTTTCGGCCATCGCACGGGTGGTGCCGGCCTCGGCGCCGCTCGCCATCACGCATCAGGGCGGCTTCCCCGCCACTTCGATCTCCTTCAACCCCGATGAGGGGATGTCCGTGCAGGAGATCCAGGAACTCATCGAGGCGGTGCAGCGCCAGCTGCGGCTGCCCAGCACCATCCGTCCGCAGTTCGGCGGCAACGCGGCGGCGGCGCAGGCCTTCACCCAGAACATGCCCCTGCTAATCCTGGGCGCCTTCCTGGCGATCTATGTGGTGCTGGGCGTGCTCTATGAGAGCTATATCCACCCGCTGACCATTATCTCCACCCTGCCCACCGCCGGGCTGGGCGCGCTGCTTGCGCTGCTGCTGACGAACACCCCGCTGACCATCACCGCGCTGATCGGCGTGATCCTGCTGCTCGGCATCGTGAAGAAGAACGCCATCATGATGGTGGACTTCGCGCTTGAGCATGAGCGCAGCGAGGGCAGCAGCAGCGAGGAGGCCATCCTTGCCGCCTGCCGGGAGCGTTTCCGCCCCATCCTGATGACCACACTGGCCGCGCTGCTTGGCGCCGTGCCGCTCGCCTTCGGCACCGGCACCGGGTCCGAGCTGCGTGCCCCGCTCGGCATCGCCATCATCGGCGGGCTGATCGTGTCACAGGTGTTGACGCTCTACACCACGCCTGTCGTGTATCTCGCCCTGGACCGGCTGCGCTGGCGGGACGCACCGCGCGCGGCGCCCGCAGCGGCGGAGTAGCCGGGAGGTCTTGCGGCCCGGCTGGATCAAGGGCCTCCTGCGCGCAAGGATCGGAGACGCTTCATTGGACCCCATCGAATCCACAGCCGGGCTTCTCGCCTGGGCGCGTCGCGGCATTGCCCTGGCAGGACTGCCGGAGGAGATGCGCCCTGGCACCATCGAAGCGGCTGAGGCCATCCAGACCAAGACGCTGTCCGTCCTCGGCAGCCGCATTGGTGGATGGAAGCTCGGCCGTCATGGCGGGCACGTCTTCAGTGCGCCCATGCCCGCGGTGCTTCCCGGCAAGGCGGATGCCGCCGATGTCACGCTGCCGGCCGGCAGCCTGATCGAGACGGAGATCGCGATCCGTTTCAACAGCACCGTGGAGCCCGGCATGCTGCATGCGGAGGCACTGCCCGAGCGCGCATCCATCGGCATCCTGTTCGAATTCGTGCATGGCCGCTTCGCACCGGATGCGGAAACCGGCCCGCTGGACCGTATCGCGGATTGCGTCGGCAATCATGGCGCAGCCTTCAGGGAAAGCTCCCTGACCTGGCTATTGGAATGGCTGGAAGCGCCGCCGCCCGTACGCCTGTCGCTGAACGGGGCTGTGATCGCGCAGCATGACGGCCCGCATGTCGCGGTGCCCCTGCGCCCGCTGATCGATGCCTGGATCGCCCGCATGCAGCGTGAGAACCGCGGCATCAGGGCTGGCGAGGTCGTCACCTTCGGCAGCCTGACGGGAATGCTCCCCATCCCGGCGGAAGGCGGCAAATACACTGGTGAGATCGAGGGACTGGCGCCGTTCCACTGTGCCGTTGCGATCGCGCCGGCATCCTGAAGCAAGGCGGCCGGGCTCAGCCCCGGTCGCGCATCACCCGTGCCTTGTCACGCTTCCAGTCGCGCTCGGCGATCGCCTGGCGCTTGTCGGCCTTCGACTTGCCCTCGGCCAGGCCGAGCGTGATCTTGGCCACCCCGCGGTCATTGAAGTGGATGTCCAGCGGCACCAGCGTCGCACCTTCACGCGAAACCGCGCCGGCCAGGGTTTCGGCCTGCTTCTTGTGCAGCAGCAGCTTGCGCGGCCGGCGCGGCTCGAACTTCGCCACCACGCTGCCGGCCTGCCACTCCGGAATGTAGAGGTTGAAGATCCACATCTCGCCATCGCGCTCGCCGGCCCAGGCCTCGGTCAGCGTGGCCCGGCCTGCACGCAGGCTCTTCACCTCGGGGCCGACGAGCACGATGCCGGCCTCATAGGTCTCGTTGATCTTGTAGTCGAAGCGCGCCTTGCGGTTCTGCGCGGCGACACCGTGGCTGATCAGGCCCTTCTTGCGGGGTTCGGCCATGTTCTCAGTTCAGCAGCCCCGCGCCGGCCATCGCGGCGCGCACCCGCTCCCGCGACGCATCGGCGATGGGGGCCATGGGAAGGCGGCAGAAATCGCTGCCCTTTCCGAGCAGGCTGGCGGCGTACTTCACCGGACCGGGCGAGGTCTCGCAGAACATGGCGTCATGCACCGGCACCAGCCGATCCTGGATCGCCATGGCGTCCTTCACGCGGCCATCGGCCCAGGCGTCATGCATCTCGCGGCACAGGCGCGGGGCAATATTGGCCGTCACGCTGATGCAGCCGGCGCCGCCGGCGGCCAGGAAGGCCAGCGCCGTGTGATCCTCGCCGGAAAGCTGGCAGAAATCCGAGCCGCAGGCTGCGCGCGTGTGCAGCGGGCGGGCCAGATTCGCGGTCGCGTCCTTCACGCCGATGATGTTGGGATGCTTCGCCAGCCGCGCCATGGTCTCGACGCTCATGTCGATCACGCTGCGCGGGGGGATGTTGTAGATGACGATTGGCAGATCGACGGAATCCGCGATCGTCTTGAAGTGCAGGTACATGCCCTCCTGCGTGGGCTTGTTGTAATAGGGCGTCACGATCAGGGCGGCATCGGCGCCCGCCTCCTTGGCATGGTGGGTCAGCGCCACGGCCTCGGCGGTGCTGTTGGAGCCGGCGCCGGCAATCACCGGCACCTTGCCGCTAGCGGCCTCGACGCAGAGCTCCACCACCCGCTGGTGCTCCTCATGGGACAGGGTCGGGCTCTCGCCGGTGGTGCCGACGGGGATCAGCCCCTGCGTGCCCTCAGCCACCTGCCAGGCGACGAAATCCTGGAAGGCGCGCTCGTCCAGCTTGCCGTCCTTGGTCATGGGCGTGATGAGGGCGACAAGCGAACCCTTGAACATGGTAGCGTTTCCTGCGGACCGGCGACGGATATGGGGTGCCGGCGCGCGGCGCGCCAGCAAGCCCCCTCCGATTACGCGGGAGGCCCCTTCGGAACAAGGGCGAAGCCCGGTTACGTTCCAGGACTTGCCAGCAAGCCGCCCTGGCCCGAGTTTGCGGCGGCCCACCGCCGGAGCCTGCCCATGCCCCTGACGGACCTGTCCCGCCCTGCCGGGAGCCTCCTCGCCAAGCGGATCGCCCCCGGCCTCGCCCTGCTGCTCGGACTGGCCGCGCCCCTGGCCTCCCCTGTCATGGCCCAGCCCTGGGCCAATGAGGCACAGCGCTCCGCCGGGCGGACAGCCCTCGCCGCGGCCAATGGCGGCCGCCACGATGCCGCCGCAGCGGCAGCCACTCAGGCCGACCCGCTGGTCCGGAAGATCGCTCTCTGGCTGCGTCTCTCCACCCGTGGCCAGGGCACCGGCCCTGAGCTGGCGGCCTGGATCGCCGAGAACCCCGACTGGCCCCTGCCCAGGACCCTGGCGATCCGGGCTGAAGAAGCACTGGCGGCCGATCCGGACGATGCCCGCGCCCTGGCCCATTTCGCCCGCACCCCGGCCGCCACCCTGGACGGCGCGCAGCGCCATGCCGATGCCCTGCTGCGAGCCGGGGAGCAGGCCCGCGCCACGGCCATCCTGCGCGGGGCCTGGGCCGAAGGCTTCGGCGACGCCGCCGCCGAGGCCGGCTTCGCCGAGCGCAACGCCACCATCCTAACGGCAGAGGACCGCTGGCGCCGTTTCGACCGCCTCTTCCTCTCCCGTGACCTCAATGACGCCACCCGCGCTGCTGCCTGGCTCGATCCCTCCCGCCGCCCTCTGGCGGATGCCCGGCTGGCCTTGGCCGCAGAGCAAGGGCAACCGGTGGTCAAGGCGGACGACCTCGGCATCCTCGCAGCCAGTGCCCGCATGCTGCGTCGCCAGGACCGCGACGCCGAGGCCGCCGCCGCCTGGGCCGCCGCCGCGCCGCTGCAGCGCGACCTGGCGCCCGATGCGGCCCGTGCGATCTGGGCCGAACGCAATGTCCTGGCCCGCAAGCTGCTGCGCCTCGGCCAGGACCAGCTCGCCTACCAGACCGCCGCCCAGCATGGGCAGACGGAAGGCGAACCCCGCCTGGACGCCGAATTCATGGCCGGCTGGATCGCCCTGCGCCGGCTGAACCAGCCTGGCCTCGCCGCTCGCCATTTCGCCCTGCTGGGCGGCAACAGCGCCAGCGTCATCACCCGCGCCCGCGCTGCCTATTGGGAAGGTCGTGCCCTGACAGGCAGCGATGCGGCCCGCGCTCGGACGAAATACGGGGAAGCGGCGCTGCTCGGCACCGCCTTCTACGGGCAGCTGGCCGCCCTGGCGCTGGGGGAGGACGAGGCCCGCCTTTCCGCCCGCATCCGCGCCATCGCCCCGCCACAGCCGACGGAGGAGACGTCGCGTCTCTTCCTTGGGCGGGAGCTGGCCCTGGCCGCCACCGCCCTGGCCGATCTCGGCGACTACCGCCGCGCGCGCTTGTTCCTGCTCCGGATGGAGGAGCTCTCCCCCGATCCGGCGGACCGCGTTCTGATCGCGCGGCTGGGCATGACGCTCGGCCGGCCGGACTTCGCCGTCTGGATCGCCCGCCGCGCGGGGGCCGATGGGGTAATGCTGCTGCCCGAGGGCTGGCCCACCCCCTATCCCGCGCCAAGCCAGGGTGGGCTGGAACCGGCCATCACCAACGCCATCACGCGGCAGGAAAGCAATTTCGATCCCGAGGCCGTTTCCGGCGCCAACGCGCGCGGCCTCATGCAGCTTCTGCCGACCACCGCCGCCGGGGTGGCCCGCAGGATCGGCGTCCCGCACCAGCCGGGATGGCTGACCACCGATCCCAGCCACAACATGCGGCTCGGCTCGCAATACCTCGCGGACCAGCTGGATCGCTTCAGCGGCAACCTCGCCCTGGCTGCGGCAGCCTATAACGCCGGCCCGAGGCGGGTGGATGAATGGCTCGCGACCAATGGCACACCCGGAGAGGGCGGCATCGACGTGATCGACTGGATCGAGCTGATCCCCTTTTCCGAAACCCGGAACTATGTGCAGCGCGTGGTGGAGAATGTTGTGGTCTACCGCGCGCGTGACGCCGCCACTGCCACCCTGCCACATCCGCTGAAGCCCTGGATGACCGCCCGATGATGCCAGTGATCCGCCGCGTCGCGGCGCGGGACGGGCTGGCACTGAACGCCCTGGACTGGGCGGGGGACGAATCCCGCACCCCGCTCCTCTGCCTTACCGGCATCTGCCGCACCGCCTGGGATTACGCCCTCCTCGCCGAGCGCCATGCGGGCAAGCGCCGTATCGTGGCGCTGGACTACATGGGCCATGGCGACAGCGCGCGGAGCGAGGATCTCTCCCGCTACCGCCCGGATCGCGCGGTGGCCGATATCCTGGATGCCTGCGCGGCGCTGCACCTGCCACGGGCGGTGGTGATCGGCACCTCCTTCGGCGGGCTGATGGCCATGGTTCTCTCCATGCTCCGTCCCACCCTGCTGCGCGCCGTGGTGCTGAACGATATCGGCCCGCGGATCGATCCGGGCGGGATCGAGCTTGTCGGCGGCTTCGCCGGGCATGATCCGGGCTTCGCCTCCATCGAGGAGGCAATCACCTATCTCCGCACGGTAATGCCGCGTATTCCCCTCCCGGATGAGGAAGCCTGGCGTCATTTCGCCTCCCTCACCTACAAGCCAGGCGAGGACGGGCTGCTTCATCCACGCTGGGACACGCGTATCCAGCAGGCGATGAACGTGGCCGGCGGAACGCCCGATCTCGGCCCGGCCTTCCGTGGGCTGCGCCCCATCCCCGGCATGCTGGTCTGGGCCGAGGCGAGCGAGTTCCTGGCCGCCGATACTGTCCGCGCCATGGTGCGGGACAAGCCGGATCTGGAACTCATCACCCTCCCAGGTGCCGGGCACTGCCCCACGCTGGAGGAGCCGGAGGTCGTGCGGCCCCTCGACCATTTCCTGGACCGGATTCCCTGATGCCCCCCGCCATGGCCGTCGCCACCCTCTGCGGGGTGGGGCGGCTGCGTATCGCACCCGGCACCTGGGGGTCGTTGGTGGTGCTGCCGGCGGTGCTTCTGGGCCCCTGGTGGTGCCTTGCCCTCGGCATCGCCTTCTCGCTCGCTGGGTTCTGGGCCGTCTCGCATCTGCCCGAGGCGCGGGAGGATCCCGGCTGGGTCGTGGCGGATGAGGCCGCCGGGCAGTGCCTCACCCTGGCCGCGCTTCCACCAGATGCCTCCTTCTGGTGGGTACTGGCGGGCTTCGCGCTCTTCCGCCTGGCGGATATCCTCAAGCCAGGCCCTGTCGGCTGGGCCGATCGGATGGGAGGGAGCCTTGGCGTGATGCTGGATGACATTCTGGCGGGGATCCTGGCCGGCGGCGTCCTGCTGGCCGCGCGGGCGGCGGGGCTGCCCTGATGCTGCCGCCCTCCACCATCGAGGCCGCCGCCACCCTGCTGACCCTGCTGCGGCAGCGCAGCCTCACCATTGCCACAGCCGAATCCTGCACCGGCGGTCTCGTCTCCGCCGCGCTGACCGCCGTTCCGGGCTCCTCTGACGTGGTGCTGGGTGGGCTCGTGACCTATTCCAACGCCATGAAGATGCGCTTCCTGGACGTGCCCGAGGCGGTGCTGTCCGATGTTGGCGCCGTCTCGGAGGAATGCGCCCGCCAAATGGCTCTGGGGGCGCTGCGGGAGACCGGCGCGGATCTCGCCGTTTCAACCACGGGAATTGCTGGACCGGGAGGCGGCAGTGCCGCGAAGCCAGTGGGCCTCGTCTTCATCGGCATGGCACAGCGCGATGGCAGCACCCGGGTGCAACAGCACATCTTTCCGGGTGACCGCGACACAGTGCGGGCTGAGACGGTGAAGGTGGCGCTTCAGCTTGCCATGGATGGCACATTCCCCAACTGACCTGGAGCGGAGCAGGGATACCCTGACCGATATGTTTCCGGCACCGTATTGCCTGAAAGCTGGTTAAGCACGTTAAGTTCGGAGAGTGGCGAGTCTGTTACGCGGCAGACCAGCGCATCGAACTGTCAGGGAGGCAAGAATGCGGGAGATGGATGACGCAGAGCAGCCATCGCAATGGTCACCCATCTTGGTTATGCCGCGGATGACATCAGCATGACCCTGCACGTCCGGCCCGCGGCTTCAGCCGACGAGGCATCGCTCGCGGCCCTGTTGGCCGAGATGCAGGCCTATTATGCAGCCCCTGTTCCGGAAGCTGAAGCGCTGAAGGCCGCACGCCTCCTTTGCAACCTTCCTCCGGAAGGCTTCAACCCCCGCACTCTCCTCGCGCTCCATGAGGGCGCGGTCATCGGCTCCTGCGTGCTGAACGTGATGCTGCCGGCCGCCGAGTTGCGCCAATCCCTCTACATCCGGGACCTCTTCGTCTCGGCTCGCGCACGCCGAAAGGGCGTAGGCCACGCGCTGGTCGTCGGCGCCGCCCAACTGGTCCGGGAGGGCGGCTTCTGCGCCCTGGACTGGACCACGGATTCCCAGAACCTGCCCGCGCGCCGCCTCTATGACGGGATCGGCAGCCGGGTTGTCGCCCGGACCTATTACCGGATCGAGGCGCGCGCCATGGACGCGCTCCTCTCCGGGGCGGCCGCCCCCTCCCCCGCCCTCAGGAGCGTAGCAGCCGGCGAATAGCCTCCAGCGTCTCGTCGATCATCGGCGCGGCGACATCCAGATGAGTGCAGGCGCGCAGGCGCCCACCCAGGGCACTGACAGCGATGCCCTCCGCCCGCAGCGCCGCCTGCAGCGTGGCGGCATTCATGCCGGCCCCAGACGGATCGAAATAGACGAGGTTCGTCTCCGGCTGCTCCACGGCCACGCCTTCGATCTGACGCAGCCCCGCCGCCAGCGCGCGCGCATTGGCATGGTCATCCGCCAAGCGGTCGATATTGTGGTCCAGCGCATAAAGGCAGGCAGCGGCGCAGATGCCAGCCTGGCGCATTGAACCGCCGAGCCTCTGCTTCCAACGCCAGGCACGGCCGATGAACTCCTCCGATCCCGCCAGCACGGCCCCCAGCGGCGCGCCGAGGCCCTTGGTGAAGTCCAGCCAGACGCTGTCAAATCCCGCGCACATCTCGGTGGCCGGAATACCGGCGGCCACGCATGCATTCATCAGCCGGGCGCCATCCATATGGGTGGACCAGCCTTGCTCATGCGCGATTTCCGTCAACTCACCCAGCAGATTCACCGGCCAGACAGTGCCGCCACCAATATTGGCGGTCTGCTCGATCTCCAGCAGCGTCTGGGGCGGCGCATACCGGCTGCGGGCGCGAATGGCGCGGCGCAGCTCGTCCGCATCGAACATGCCGCGCGGGCCGCGCAGCGGGTTGATCTGCACGCCGGCGATGGCGGCGTGGCTGCCGCCCTCGCTGGTCAGGATATGCGCGCTCTCATGCGCCACTACCTCATCGCCGTTCCGGCAATGGGTGTTGAGCGCGACCACGTTGCACATGGTGCCGGACGGCAGGAACATCGCCGCCTCCTTGCCCAGCAGCGCCGCCATGCGGTCGCAGAGCGCATGGACCGTCGGGTCGTCGCCATACTGCTCGTCGCCCACCTCCGCCGCCATCATCGCAGCCTTCATCGCAGCGGTCGGGCGCGTCTGCGTATCGGAATAAAGGTTGATGCGGACGGGCGGCGCGCCGGGGGCGGGGCGCTCAGGAGCATGGACCATGGCAAACTTCTCCGCAGCGGAACGGAAGGGTTCTGCCAGGGGCCGGGGCCCACCGCCAGAGGGGGGATCAGCCCTGGCGGGGCTGCGGCCGCGCCGAGAGATTGGCGCCGGGACGCTCCCGGCCGTAGAGGGCCATCGCCCGCCGCTCGAAGGCGCGCACCATCAGTCGTACCGCCTCGTTGAACACGGTGCCGATCACCGCCTGCAGCAGGCGCGACTTGAACTCGAAGTCGACGAAGAAATCGACATCCGTGCCCCCTGGCGCCGGTGCGAACCGCCAGTGGTTGTTCAGGTAGCGGAAGGGGCCGGTGAGATATTCAACATGGACGTGCTGCGGCCGGTCCAGCGTCACGCGGCTGCGGAAGGTCTCGCGGAACATCTTGAAGCCGATGGTCAGGTCCGCGATCAGCTCGCTGTCAGTGCGGGACACCACCTGGGCGCCCACGCACCAGGGCAGGAACTCCGGGTAGCGGCGCACATCCGCCACCAGGTCGAACATCTGCTCCTGGGTGTAGGGAAGCCGCTTCTTTTCCGCGTGGGTGGGCATCAGGCGGCCGTCGCGGGGCTGCGGCCAAGCGAGGCATCCCGCGCCGCGCGCAGCGCCGCGAAATCCTGGTCCGCATGATAGGAGGAGCGGGTCAGCGGCGTGGCGGAAACCAGCAGGAAGCCCTTGGCACGGGCAAGGCGGGCGTAATCCTCGAACTCGGAGGGCTCTACAAAGCGGTCCACGGCGGCATGCTTCACTGTTGGTTGCAGGTACTGGCCGATGGTCAGGAAATCGATCTCGGCGGAGCGCATGTCATCCATGACCTGCAATACCTCCATGCGCGCTTCACCCAGCCCGACCATTACGCCGGATTTGGTGAAGATGCCGGGATCCAGCTGCTTCACCTCATCCAGCAGCCGGAGCGAATGATAGTAACGCGCGCCAGGGCGGATCGTCGGATAAAGGCGCGGCACCGTCTCCAGATTGTGGTTGAAGACGTCCGGCCGGGCCTCCACCACCACCTCAAGGGCGCCGGGCTTGCGCAGGAAATCCGGGGTCAGGATCTCGATGGTGGTGCCGGGGGCGGCGGCACGGATCGAGGCGATGGTGCGGGCGAAATGCCCGGCGCCGCCATCCTTCAGGTCGTCCCGGTCCACCGAGGTGATGACCACATGCCGCAGGCCCAGGGCCGCCACGGCATCCCCCACCCGGCGTGGCTCATCGAGGTCCAGCGCCTTGGGCATGCCCGTGGTGATATTGCAGAAGGAGCAGGCCCGCGTGCAGATCTCGCCCATGATCATCATGGTGGCGTGGCGCTGGGACCAGCACTCCCCGATATTCGGGCAGGCCGCCTCCTCGCAGACCGTGACGAGCTTGTTGTCCCGCATCAGCTTACGGGTCTCGTGATAGACCGGGTGAGTCGGAGCCTTCACCCGGATCCAGTCCGGCTTGCGCTTGATGGGATTGTCTGGCCGGTTCGCCTTCTCCGGATGGCGGAGGGGCGCAGGCGCGGCGCTGGGCACGATCCGGGCGATCTGCGGCGGCAAGGCCGGTGCCACGGAGGCAGCCACAAGGGTCGGCTCGGCAGGGGCGCCAGCGGCGGTGGCGCCGCCGGCGCGGTGATCCACCAGGATTCGGGTGGCCATAGGCTTCTTCCTTCGGCCGCATCCCGGGCAGGGACGCGGCGATAGGGGTGGGAGCGGGTCTGGCCCCTAGATGTGGATCACCCGGCCGTAAGCATCAAGCACGGCTTCGTGCATGGTTTCGGAGACGGTCGGATGCGGGAAGACCGTGTGCATCAACTCGGCCTCCGTCGTCTCCAGGGTGCGGGCGATGGTGTAGCCCTGGATCATCTCCGTCACCTCGGGGCCGACCATATGGGCGCCCAGAAGTTCACCGGTCTTCGCATCGAACACCGTTTTCACAAGGCCTTCGGGCTCGCCCAATGCGATGGCTTTGCCATTGCCGATGAAGGGGAAGCGGCCGATGCGGACCTCATGGCCCAGTTCCCTGGCTCGTGCCTCGGTCAGCCCGACGCTGGCCACCTGCGGGCGGCAATAGGTGCAGCCGGGGATGTTCAGCGCATCCAGTGGATGCGGATGCATGCCGGCAATGCCTTCCACGCAGATGATGGCCTCGTGCGACGCCTTGTGGGCCAGCCAGGGCGGGCCGGCCACGTCGCCAATCGCATAAATGCCCAGCTCGCCCGTGCGGCACATCTCATCGATGACGATATGGCTGCGGTCCACCTTCACCTTGGTGCCCTCGAGGCCGAGATCCTCGACATTGCCGGTGATGCCGACGGCTGAGATCAGGCGGTCGGCCGTGATCTCCTGGGTCTTGCCGCCCGCCTCGACGCTGACGGTCACCGAATCCGGGCCCTTGGTGATCTTGCCCACCTTGGCACCGGTCAGGACGTTCATCTTCTGCTTGGTGAAGGCCTTCTGCACGAAGGCGCTGATCTCCGCGTCCTCCACCGGCAGGATGCGGTCCATCACCTCGATCAGCGTCACCTGCGCGCCCATGTTCAGGTAGAAGCTGGCGAATTCGCTGCCGATCGCGCCCGAGCCGATGACGATCAGCGACTTCGGCATGGCATCCGGCACCAGGGCCTCACGGTACGACCAGATCAGCTTCCCGTCCGGCTCCATCCCCGGCAGCACGCGGGCGCGGGCGCCGGTGGCGAGGATGATGTTCTTCGCCGCCAGCTCGGCCACCGGCTTGCCATCCTTGGAGACAGAAAGCTTGCCCGGCCCCGCCAGCTTGGCCATGCCGTCATAGACCGTGACCTTGTTCTTCTTCATCAGCCCCTTCACGCCGGAGGAAAGCTGATTGGCGACCGCGCGGGAGCGCTTCACCACCTTCTGGAAATCGAAGCGGATGTTGTCGGCCGCGAAGCCATAGGCGTCCAGCGTGTGCAGCAGGTGGTTGATTTCGCTGGCCCGCAGCAGCGCCTTGGTCGGGATGCATCCCCAGTTCAGGCAGATGCCGCCGAGATTTTCGCGCTCCACCAGCGCGACCTTCATCTTCAGCTGCGACGCGCGGATCGCCGCGACATAGCCGCCGGGGCCGCCGCCCACCACCACCAGGTCGAATTGATCGGCCATGCTGGGCCTCCTCCGTACCGGCGCGATGCGCCGCGTGATGTTACGCCGGGGCGACCTTCAGGCCGCCAGCCTCGACTGGTCGTTCGTCATGCGGCTAAGCGCCGCAACCCATTTTTCATGCGGCTAACCGCCGCAATGCCTCACCGCTCAGGCGCTGGTTGATCCACTGCGCGCCGGATTGCGCCCCGAGGCTGCGGTAGAAGGCGATGGAGGGCTCGTTCCAGTCCAGCACCTGCCAGTCCAGCCGCGTCCATCCCTCCGCCACCGCGCGCCGGGCGAGGTAGCGGAAGAAGGCCTTGCCGATACCAAGGCCCCGATGCTCCGGCTCGACGAAGATGTCCTCGAGATAGATGCCGGGCTTACCGGTGAAGGTGCTGACATTGTTGAACCACAAGGCCTGCCCCACCACCCGGCCATCCACCTCCGCCAGCACCGCGTGCAGCACCGGCTTTTTACCGAAGAGAAGGGCCCGGAAATCTTCCTCCGTCCCCACCGCCTCATGCAGCAGCTTCTCGTATTCCGCCAGGGCGCGGACGAGGCGCACCACCTCCGGCAGATCGGCCGGGGTGGCGTCGCGCAGCGTGAAGGCGGCGGTGACCTCGCTCACAGCATCAGGCTCAGCGGATCCTCGACGATCGACTTGAAGGTCGAAACCCACTCCGCCGCCAGCGCGCCGTCGATCACGCGGTGATCGACCGAGAGCGTCACGGTCATCACCGTCGCGATGGCGATCTGGTCGCCCTTCACCACCGGCCGCTTCTCGCCCGCCGAGACGGCGAGAATGCCGGCCTGGGGCGGATTGATGATGGCCGAGAACTCCTTCACCCCGAACATGCCCATATTCGAGATGGAGAAGCCGCCGCCCTGGAACTCATCGGGCTTCAGCTTGCCTGCCTTCGCGCGGGAGGCCAGATCCTTCATCTCGTTGGAGATGGTGGCGAGACCCTTCTGGTCGGCCTTGCGGATGATCGGGGTAATCAGCCCGTCCGGGATCGAGACGGCGATGCTGATATCCACATCGTCGTAGATCACCGTCGCGTCGTCGGTCCAGGACGCGTTGGTCTGGGGCAGCTTCCGCAACGTCGCGGCAGCGGCCTTGATCACCAGGTCGTTGACCGAAAGCTTGTAGGCGCCCGGCCCTTCCTTCGGCGAACGCGCGTTCAGGTCGGCACGCAGCTTCAGCAGCGCATCCAACTCCACGTCGATGGAGACGTAGAAATGCGGGATGGTCTGCTTCGCCTCACTGAGGCGGCGCGCGATGACCTTGCGCATCGTGCTGTGCGGCACCGCCTTGTGCGGGGCGGTGATGGCAGGCGCCGGTGCCTTTGCGGGAGCCGGAGCCGCCTGCGGCGCAGCCTGCGCAGCGGCGGGCTGGGGCGCGGCAGCCGGCTTCGGAGCCGCCTGGAAGCCTTCGATATCGGACTTCACGATGCGCCCGTTGGGGCCGGAGCCCTTGACCGCGCCCAGATCAATCCCGGCCTGCTGCGCCATGCGGCGGGCAAGCGGCGAGGCGAAGATCCGCCCTCCCTGCCCCTGCGGCGCGGCAGTTGCCGGCGCGGGGGGCTGGCCCTTCGGAATGTCGGCCTGCACCGGCTGCTCGGCGGCTCCCGCCACCTTGCCGCCGGATGCTTCCACCGCCTCCAGCGCCGGGCTGCCCGAGGGAGAGGGCGCGGGCCCCTTGTCCCCGCCAGCCCCGGCGGAGGAAGCCGCGTCCCCGGAGGGAACGGCCTCGCCCTCATCGACCATGATGCCGATGGGCTGGTTGACCTTCACCCCTTCGGTGCCGTCCGGAACGAGGATCTTGCCAAGGATGCCTTCATCGACGGCCTCGAATTCCATCGTGGCCTTGTCGGTCTCGATCTCGGCGATCACGTCGCCGGACTTCACCGCCTCGCCTTCCTTCTTCAGCCAGCGGGCGAGCGTCCCCTCCGTCATGGTCGGGGACAGGGCGGGCATCAGGATATTCGTGGCCATGCTGCGCGCCCCTCTTACTTGTAGGTGACTTTGCGCACAGCCTCGACAACCTGCGCCACGGTGGGCAGCGCGAGCTTCTCAAGGTTGGCGGCGTAAGGCATCGGCACATCGGCACCCGCGACACGAACGGGCGGCGCATCCAGATAGTCGAACGCGTTCTCGATCACCTGCATGGCAACCTCCCCGCCGACATTCGCGAAGGCCCAGCCTTCCTCAAGCGTGACGAGGCGGTTGGTCTTGCGCACGGAGGCGAGCACCGTGTCGATATCCAGCGGGCGGATGGTGCGGAGGTTGATGACCTCGGCGGAAATGCCGGCCTGGGCCAGTTCCTCGGCCGCCTGCATCGCCATGCCCACCATGATGGAATAGGAGACGATGGTGACGTCCGTGCCCTCGCGCTCCACCTTCGCCTTGCCGATCGGCAGCACGAAGTCCTCGTCCACCGGGCATTCGAAGGTCTGGCCGTAGAGGATCTCGTTCTCGAGGAAGATCACCGGGTTCGGATCGCGGATGGCCGCGCGGAGCAGGCCCTTCGCATCCGCCGCCGACCAGGGCGCGATCACCTTCAGCCCCGGCACATGCGCGTACCAGGACGTGAAGTCCTGGCTGTGCTGCGCCGCGACGCGCGCCGCCGCGCCATTCGGCCCACGGAAGACGATCGGGCAGCCGAGCTGGCCGCCGGACATATAGAGCGTCTTCGCCGCCGAATTGATGATGTGGTCGATCGCCTGCATCGAGAAGTTGAAGGTCATGAACTCGACGATCGGCTTGAGCCCGGTCAGCGCCGCGCCCACGGCCATGCCCGTGAAGCCATGCTCGGTGATCGGCATGTCCAGAACGCGGCGGGCGCCGAACTCGTCCAGCAGGCCCTGGGAGATCTTGTAGGCACCCTGATACTGGGCGACCTCCTCGCCCATCAGGAAGACGTCGCCATCGGCGCGCATCTCCAGCGCCATCGCATCACGCAGCGCCTCGCGCACCGTGATCGGCTTGGTCGGGCCCCAGTCCTTTTCCGGTGCGGCTGTCGAAGCCTTTGGCTCGGCGGCCACGCCCTCTCGCCGCTCGGCGCCACGGGCCGCCACCTGGCCATAATCCTCGGCCTGCTTCGCCATGCTACCCACATCGCCGCCATGCTGCGTGGCATTGGATTCCGGCTGCTGCGGGGCCGCGGCCTTGCTGCCCTGCTCGGCGGCGGGCGTGCCCGTGTCGCCAGCCGGGGCCGCGCTGCCATCGCCGCCATCCAGCTCGGCAATGGCGGCATTCACCAGCACGCCCTCCGTGCCCTCGGCGACAAGGATCTTCGTGATCCGTCCCTCGTCCACCGCTTCCACTTCCATGGTGGCCTTGTCGGTCTCGATCTCGGCGAGCACGTCGCCGGACTTCACCTCATCACCTTCCTTCTTCAGCCAGCGGCTGAGCTTGCCCTCCGTCATGGTGGGGGACAGGGCAGGCATCAGGATCGTCGCGCCCATATCAGCGGGTCTCCACCAGGACGTCAGTCCAGAGTTCGGATTCATCGGGCTCGGGGCTGGTCTGCGCGAATTCCGCCGCGTCCTGGACGATGGCCTTCACCTCGTCGTCCACCACCTTCAGATCGGCCTCGGTCTTGCCGCCTTCGAGCAGGATCTTGCGCACCATCTCGATGCAGTCGTTCTGTTCCCGCATCTTCTGAACCTCCTCCCGCGACCGGTACTTCGCCGGGTCGGACATGGAGTGGCCGCGATAGCGGTAGGTCTGCATCTCCAGCAGATAGGGCCCCTTGCCCTCCCGGCAGTGGGCGACCGCGCGCTCGCCGGCCTCCTTCACCGCCAGCACGTCCATGCCGTTCACCTGCTCGCCCGGGATGCCCCAGGGCTCGCCGTTCTTGGAGAGGTCGCGCGAGGCGGAAGCACGATCGACACTCGTGCCCATGCCGTATTTGTTGTTCTCGATGATGAAAACGACCGGCAGCTTCAGCAGCGCGGCCAGGTTGAAGCTTTCATAGACCTGGCCCTGATTGGCGGCGCCGTCGCCGAAATAGGTCAGCGACACCTGCCCATTCTGCCGGTACCAGTTGGCGAAGCCCAGGCCGGCGCCGAGAGCGACCTGCGCGCCCACGATGCCGTGGCCGCCATAGAAGCCCTTCTCGCGGGAGAACATGTGCATGCTCCCGCCCTTGCCCTTGGAATAACCGCCGATCCGGCCGGTCAGCTCCGCCATCACGCCGCGGGCCTCCATGCCGGTGGCCAGCATATGGCCGTGATCGCGATAGGAGGTGATGACCTGGTCACCTTCCTCCAGCGTCATCTGCATGCCGACCACCACGGCTTCCTGGCCGATATAGAGGTGGCAGAAGCCGCCGATCAGGCCCATGCCATAGAGCTGGCCCGCCTTTTCCTCGAAGCGGCGGATCAGGAGCATCTCCCGATAAGCCTTGGTGAGGATGTCCTGGTTGTGGCCCGCGGCAGGCGGGGAGTCCTTGCCGCGTCCGCCACGGCGCTTCGCCGCGCTGTCCGTCCCGAGAGCCATGGGGGTCGCTCCTGCATTCAAGCCGGCCGAGGGATGGCCTTCCCTGCCGAGATACGGATGCCGTCAGAGATCGGCAAGTTATAGGACTCTGCTAAGCCATTGATGTTGCGATGCAACATTACGATTAACCGGATTACGGTTAATTCTCTTTCCACTACACTGACGAAATAAAGGCACGCTCCAGCGGTACGTTCCCTTGGCCAGCCGGTTCCCGGGCATCCTCCCCGCTGAAACGCCGAACGGCGCATGCGGGATGCCGCACGCGCCGTTCGATCCAGAGCACCGAAGAACCTGTCAGAAGAGACGGCGGTTCGGCGGGTAAGGAATGATGATCTCATCCTTCGCAACGACATTCAGCAGGGCGCGGGCGCGCTCCTCCAGCATGTCGCGGTCCAGATGTTCGGCACGCAGGCCGGCGACCTTGCGCTCCATCGCGTCCCGCTCCGCCTCGGCTTCGGCCAGCACGATGCGTGCGGCCGCGATCTCGACGTGGCGGGCATCACGGGCAATCAGCCCGCGCGTCCCATGCATGGCATGATGCGCGAAATAGGCGCACAGGCCGAAGAAAATAACCGGAAGCACCAAGGCTTGCGCCCGGCGCTTCACCCCCCTGAAAAAAGCCAACTGCCCCTCCCCCGAAGGACTTAGGCTGATCGGAATGATCCCCTGGCGCCGAGTAAAAGCGCCAAGGGATTGCAGCGCAAGGCGTTTCAGGGCGCAGATCAGGAAATACCATCACGCGTTGCACGCGTGCCGCGCTCGCGGCACGCGTGCATCCGCTTCACCGTCCGCGCGGGAGCACCGTGCGGCCGGCGTA
This sequence comes from Roseomonas xinghualingensis, assembly GCF_025791835.1. Lineage (GTDB taxonomy): Bacteria > Pseudomonadota > Alphaproteobacteria > Acetobacterales > Acetobacteraceae > Roseomonas > Roseomonas xinghualingensis. The sequence goes on along the minus strand of NZ_JAOXLP010000003.1, from coordinate 148,853 downwards.
GCGCGCGGCCGGACCCAGATTCTGCTCGATGCGGATCAGCTGGTTGTACTTCGCGAGGCGATCAGAGCGGGACAGCGAGCCCGTCTTGATCTGCCCGCAATTCGTCGCCACCGCGAGGTCGGCGATGGTCGCATCCTCCGACTCGCCCGAACGGTGCGACATCACCGCCTTGTAGCCGGCACGATGCGCGGTCTCGACCGCCTCCAGCGTCTCGGTCAGCGTGCCGATCTGGTTCACCTTCACCAGGATGGCGTTGCCGACGCCCTTCTCGATGCCCTGGCGCAGGCGCTCCGGATTGGTGACGAAGAGATCGTCGCCAACGAGATTCACCTTCGCGCCCAGCCTGTCCGTCAGCAGCTTCCAGCCGGCCCAGTCATCCTCGGACATGCCGTCCTCGATGGAGACGATGGGGTACTTGCCGCAGAGCCCGGCCAGGTAGTCCACCATGCCAGGAGCGTCGAGCTTCTTGCCCTCGCCCTCCATGTCATAGGTGCCGTCCTTGAAGAACTCGGTGGAGGCGCAGTCCAGGGCGAACATGATGTCCTCGCCCACGCGATGGCCGGCGGCCTCGCAGGCGGCGGAGATGAAGTCCAGCGCCTCCTCGGCGCTCTTCAGGTTCGGCGCGAAGCCACCCTCGTCGCCCACATTCGTCGCGTGGCCGGCATCGTGCAGCTTCTTCTTCAGCGCCTGGAACACCTCGGAACCGATCCGCACCGCATCCGCCATCGTGCCGGCGGCGACTGGCATGATCATGAATTCCTGGATGTCGATCGGATTGTCGGCGTGCTGGCCACCATTGATGATGTTCATCATCGGCACCGGCAGCGTGCGGGCAAAAGTGCCGCCGACATAGCGATAGAGCGGCAACCCGTAATGCTCAGCAGCGGCCTTCGCATTGGCGAGCGAGACGGCGAGGATGGCATTGGCGCCCAGGCGGCCCTTGTTTGGGGTGCCGTCGAGTTCGATCATCGCCTCGTCGATCTTCACCTGCTCGGTGGCGTCCATGCCGGAAAGCGCGTCGAAGATCTCGCCTTCGACATTCGCCACGGCCTTGCGGACACCCTTGCCGCCATAACGGGACTTGTCGCCGTCCCGCAGTTCCACCGCCTCATGCGCGCCGGTTGAGGCACCGGAGGGGACAACGGCGCGGCCGATGGCGCCGCTGTCCAGCACCACCTCCACCTCCACGGTCGGGTTGCCACGGCTGTCCAGAACCTCGCGCGCGATAATGTCCGCGATGGCGCTCATTTGTGCTGTCTCCCGGCCTGGTCCCGTGATCCTGGGACAGGAAGCGGATAGGGCGGGCCGGGGGTTGCAGGCAAGGGTCGGGAGCGGAACGAACCCGCCCCTCGCCGTCATGTCAGGCCGCGAGCTTCGCCGCGATCCGTGCCACATGCGCGCCCTGGAACCGCGCCCCGCCCAGGTCGTCCGCGGTGGGCTTCAGGCTGCCATCGCCGCCCGCGACGGTGCTGGCGCCGTAGGGGGTGCCACCCTGCAGCTTGGTCACGTCCACCAGCGGCGCATAGCTGTAGGGCAGGCCGACGACGACCATTCCGAAATGCAGAAGCACCGTATGGGTGGCCAGTAGCGTGCTCTCCTGACCACCATGGGCGGAGGCGGTGGAGGTGAAGACCGAGCCCACCTTCCCCACCAGCGCGTTGCTGGCCCAAAGCCCGCCAGCCTGATCGAGGAAGTTCTTCATCTGGGAAGCCATGTTCCCGAAGCGCGTCGGGGTGCCGATGATGAGGGCATCGTAATTCGCCAGATCGCTCACCTGCGCGACCGGCGCCGCCTGGTCCATCTTGTAGTAGGACTTCCGCGCGACCTCTTCCGGCACCAGCTCCGGCACGCGCTTCACGTCCACAATGGTGCCAGGGACGGAAAGGGCCCCCTCAGCCACCGCATTCGCCAGCGTCTCAATATGGCCGTAGCTGGAATAATAGAGGACCAGAACCTTCGCCATCATGCGTTATCCTTAACCTATGCCGCATGCGGTAATCCCCGCATGCCCTTCCCTTGAGATAGGCCCAAGGCAGGGGGCTGGATAACGCGCGTGGTGAATGACGGTTATTCAGGAAGGCAAGGCGACGCCGCCAGCCTTCCTGAAAGATGACGCATGTCCGCCTGTCAGGCGGTAGGCACGGCCTTGGCCAGCGCGTCGAAGCTCTTCAGCCTTGCGATCAACGCCGGCATCTCGCGGATCGGGATCATGTTAGGCCCGTCGCTCGGTGCCTTGTCCGGATCCGGATGGGTTTCGATGAAGACCATCGCGACACCCACGGCCACGGCCGCGCGCGCCAGCACGGGGGCGAACTCCCGCTGCCCGCCGCTGCTGCCACCGAGGCCGCCCGGCTGCTGCACGGAATGCGTGGCATCGAACACCACGGGATAGCCGGTGCGCGCCATGATCGGCAGTCCGCGCAGGTCGGATACCAGCGTGTTGTAGCCGAAGGAGGTCCCGCGATCGCAGAGCAGGATCTTCTCATTGCCCGTGGAGGCGATCTTCGCCGCCACGTTCACCATGTCCCACGGAGCCAGGAACTGGCCCTTCTTCACATTGATCGCCTTGCCCGTGTTTCCGGCGGCCAGCAGCAGGTCGGTTTGGCGGCAGAGGAAGGCCGGGATCTGCAGGCAGTCCACCACCTCGCCCACCGGCCCGCACTGCGCGGCTTCATGCACATCGGTTAGCACGGGAAGACCGGTGCGCTCGCGCACCTCCGCCAGGATGGACAATCCCTCATCCATCCCGACGCCGCGCGCCGCATTGGCGCTGGTGCGGTTCGCCTTATCGAAGCTGGACTTGAAGACCATCCCGACGCCCGCTTCCTTCGCCATGGCGGCGATGGCCTCGGCGCATTCCAGCGCATGGGCGCGGGACTCGATCTGGCAGGGCCCGCAGATGAAGGCGAGCGGCAGGTCGTTGCCGACCTCCAGGTCGCCGATGGAAACGCGGGTCATGCCAGCCTCCTCAGACCAGACGTGCCTGACGCACGGCGGCGCCGATGAAGCCCGCGAAGATCGGGTGGGGCTCGAAGGGCTTGGACTTCAGCTCGGGATGGTACTGCACCCCGAGGAACCAGGGATGGTCCGGGCGCTCCACGATCTCGGGCAGCACGCCATCGGGCGACATGCCGGAGAAGCGCAGGCCGGTTTCCTCCAGCTTCTCGCGGTAGTTCACATTCACCTCGTAGCGGTGGCGGTGCCGCTCGCTGATCTCGGCCTTGCCGCCATAGATCGAGCGCACCAGCGAATCCTCCGCCAGCAGCGAAGGATAGGAGCCGAGGCGCATGGTGCCGCCGAGATCGCCGCCCTCCTCGCGCTTCTCCACCTGATTGCCGCGCTTCCACTCGGTCAGCAGGCCAACCACCGGATCCTCGCAGGGACCGAACTCGGTGGAGGAGGCGCCGGGCATGCCGGCCATGTTCCGCGCCGCTTCCACCACGGCCATCTGCATGCCGAAGCAGATGCCGAGGAAGGGCACGCCGCGCTCGCGGGCGAACTGCACCGCGCGGATCTTCCCTTCCGAGCCGCGCTCACCGAAGCCGCCGGGCACCAGGATGCCATGCACCCCTTCCAGCCGCTTGGTCGCGCCATCACCCTCGAAGATCGAGCTGTCCACCCAGTCCAGCTTGACCTTCACATGATGCGCGATGCCGCCATGGGTCAGCGCCTCGCCGAGCGACTTATAGGCATCGAGCAGGGACATGTACTTGCCGACGACGGCGATGGTGACCTCGCCCTCCGGCTGCTGCAGCGCCTGCACGATGCGCTGCCAGCGGGACAGGTCCGGCTCGCCATAGACGGACATGTCGAAATGCCGCAGCACTTCGCGGTCCAGCCCTTCCGCATGGTACTGCAGCGGCACGGCATAGATGGAGGAGGCATCGAGCGCCGGGATCACGCTCTCCGGCCGCACGTTGCAGAAATTGGCGATCTTGCGCCGCTCGTTCTCGGGGATCGGCCGGTCGCTGCGGCAGAGCAGGACATGCGGCTGGATGCCCAGGCCCAGCAGCTCCTTCACGCTGTGCTGCGTCGGCTTGGTCTTCAGCTCGCCGGCCGAGGCGATCCAGGGCACCAGCGTCAGATGCACGAAGATGCTGCGGCGGGGCCCCAGCTCATTCGCCAGCTGCCGCATGGCCTCCAGGAAGGGCAGGCTCTCGATGTCGCCCACCGTGCCGCCGACCTCGACAATAACGAAGTCATAATCCTCGACGCCGGCGGTGATGCCTTCCTTGATGGCGTCGGTGATGTGCGGGATCACCTGCACGGTGCCGCCGAGATACTCGCCGCGCCGCTCCTTGGCGATCACGTCCGAGTAGATGCGGCCCGTCGTCCAGGCATCGGCCTGGTTGGCATGCACGCCGGTGAAGCGCTCGTAATGGCCGAGATCGAGGTCGGTCTCCGCCCCGTCATCGGTCACGAAGACCTCACCATGCTGATACGGGCTCATCGTGCCCGGATCGACATTGAGATAGGGGTCGAGCTTCCTGAGCCGGACCGTGTGGCCACGCGCCTGCAGGAGCGCCGCAAGGGATGCGGCGGCGATGCCTTTTCCGAGGGAGGAGACCACGCCGCCGGTGATGAATACGTACCGCGTCATGGGAGGCCCTTATAGCGAACGAGGAAACGCCGCGGCCAGGGGCCACGGACGCAATGAAGCCATGCGCGGCGTCACTCTTGCGGGACGCCGCTGCCGGAACAGTGGGTTAGTTGGTCGGAACGCTGGGCGCCGGCGGCAGCGCGGGGGCTGCCGGAGCGGCTGGCGCGGCAGGAGCCTGGGCCGGAGGCGGCGAATCGAAGATGGAGCGCTGCCGCCCCGCCCCCTGGTTCAGCAGCCCCAGCGCCAGGGCCAGCGCCATGAAGATGGTCGCCAGCACGGCCGTCGCGCGGGTCAGCAGGTTGGCCGTGCCGCGGCCGGACATGAAGTTGCCCATGCCCTGGGATGAGCCGATGCCGAGTCCACCGCCCTCGCTGCGCTGCAGCAGCACCACCCCGATCAGGGCGGCGGCGACGAAAAAGTGCAGGACGAGGAGGACGGTGGTCATGGTGCCCGGCTTCTAGCCCCGTTCCGGTGGCGGGGGAAAGGGTTTCACGCCGGAACGGCGGCGCCGATGGCGAGGAAATCATCCGCCTTCAGGCTGGCGCCCCCCACCAGCGCCCCGTCCACATGCGGCAGGGCCAGGATGGCGGCGGCGTTGGAAGGCTTCACGGAGCCCCCGTAAAGAAGGCGGGTCGCCTCCCCCTGCCCCGGGAATCGCGCGGTGAGCTCCGCCCGCATCCGGCCATGCATGGCCGCGATATCGGCCTCGGTCGGAGTGCGGCCGGTGCCGATGGCCCAGACCGGCTCATAGGCCACCACGCCCTTGGCATCGGCAAATTCCGCCGGCAGCGATCCGGCGATCTGCGCGGCCACCACCGACTCCGCCTCCCCGGCATCCCGCTGCGCCTCGGTCTCGCCGACGCAGACAATGGGGATCAGCCCGGCGGCGATGGCGGCGCGCGCCTTGGCCTGCACCGCGGCATCCGTCTCGCCGTGATCAGCCCGGCGCTCGGAATGGCCCAGAATCACATAGCCGCAGCCCGCATCCGCCAGCATGGCGGCGGAGACATCGCCCGTATGGGCGCCATTGGCCTCGGCCGAGCAGTCCTGCCCGCCGATCGCCACCGCCTTCCAGCCCATGGATGCCGCCGCCACATGCAGGTGCAGGAAGGGGGGGCAGATCAGCAGATCGGCATTCGGCACACGCTCCAGCCCGGCCCGGATGCCTTCAGCCAGGGCGGCGGCCTCGCGCAGCGTGCCGTTCATCTTCCAGTTGCCGGCGATGAGGGGGCGAACTCCGGGGGTCATGAACTCTCCTGGCGTAACTGGGGGTATCAGGCCGCGTATCGGGCGGCTGGGTGTTTGGCAACCGGCCCCGGGTGCGCTACGGGCTGAGCCCTTCCCGCCTCCGCCTCAAGGCCGCCGAAACACATGATCACCGCGTTCCGCCGCCTCGCTGGTACTTGGTTCGCCAAGGGCCTCTTCGTCCTCCTGGTCCTGTCCTTCGCGGTCTGGGGTATCGAGGATGTGATCCGAAACTTCGGCCAGGACAACGCCGTGGCCCGGGTCGGCGGCGAGCCTATCGAGCTGACGGAGGCCCAGAACGCCGCCCGGCGCGAGAAGCAGCGCCTGCAGCGCCAGCTCGGCCCGAACTTCGAGCCGAATGACCAGTTCCGCGCCGCCGTGGCCCGCCAGGCGCTGGAAGGCCTGATCGCCGCCCGCGCCCAGACGCAGGAAGCGCGCCGCATGGGCGTCGCCGTCTCCACCGATGAGGTTCGCGCCTACACCTTCGGCATCCCGACCTTCCAGGGCGCGGATGGACGCTTCAACCCGCTGATCCTGAACCAATTCCTGCGCCAGAACGACATGTCCGAGGCGGATTTTACCCGCCTCGTCATGGGTGACCTGGAGCGCCAGCAGCTGGTCGGTGCCATCCGTGCCGGGGCCCGTGCGCCGGAGACGCTGACCCGCCAGCTCCTCGCCTTCGAGAAGGAGCGGCGCGTGGCCGAGGTGGCCGAGTTCCCCCTGCTGAACGCCCCCGAGGTGCCCGATCCCACCGAGGCGCAGCTCACCCGCTTCCATGAGAACAACCCCACCCTCTTCTCCGCGCCCGAATATCGCGAGGCCGCCCTGGCCCTGCTCTCGGCCGAGACGCTGCTGCCGAATGTGACCGTCACGGATGCCGAGGTGGAGGCCGGGCTGGAGGCGCAGCGCGAGCGCAGCGGCGCGCCCGAGCGCCGCCATGTGGAGCAGGCACTGGTCACATCGAAGGAGGCCGCCGAGGCCATCCGCAACGCCTGGGCGGGCGGCGCCGACCTGGCCACAATCAAGGCGCAGGCCGAGGCGAGTGGCGGTTCCGCCCTCGACATGGGCGAGGTCACCCGCGCCACCATGCCCGTCGCGGACATTGCTGCCGCCGTCTTCGCCCTGCCCGAAGGCGGGCTGACCGAGCCGCTCCAGAGCCCCTTCGGCTGGCATGTGATGAAGGTCACCGCCATCCAGCCCGCCGTGGAGAAGCCGATCGAGGAGCTGCGCGCCGAGACGCGGGAGGCCCTCGCCCGCGAGAAGGCCGCCGACCTTTCCTATGAGGAGGCGAACAAGCTGGAGGACGCGCTGGCCAGCGGCGCAACCGTGGAGGAAGTGGCGCAACGCTTCGGCCTTACCCCGGTCCGCGTGACGGTGGACCGCAACGGCAATGGCCAGGATGGGCAGCGCGTGGAACTGCCGGGTGGCCCTGCCGCCCGCGCCGCCGTGCTGGAAGCCATCTTCGCCAATCCCGCAGGCGGTGGCCCGCGCGTGGCCGAGGCGGGCGGCGGTTTCCTGGCGCTGGATGTGCCGAACGCCATTCCCGCGACCCTGCGCCCCTTCGCGAGCGTGGAGAACGAGGTGCGCCGCGCCTGGATGCTCGATGCCCGCCGCCGCGCCCAGGAGGAGCGGGCCGCCGCCCTGCTCGCCGCCGTCAAGGCCGGCAAGCCCTTCAAGGAGGCCGCGCGCGAGGCTGGCGTCGAGGCGGTCCGCATGGGGCCGTCGCTCCGTGACCCGCAGCAATACGTCCCCGGCGGCATCCCGCGTGAGCTTCTGCCGGGCATCTTCGCCGCCAAGATCGGGGAGGCGACCATGGCCCAGACCTCGGATGGCTACGCCGTGGCGGAGCTGACCGAGATCGTCCCAGCCGACCTGGCGGCCGATGCCGAAGGCCTCGCCCGGGTGAAGACCGAGGTCGAGCAGGCCATGCAGAACGATCTGGAGACCCAATACGCCGCCGCGTTGCGCGCCCGCGCCAACGTCACCATCAATCAGTCCCTGATGGATCAGGTGGCCACCCGATGACCGTCCCCGACAGCTACGCCACCTTCGCCGCCGCCCATGCCGCCGGGCGCGGCCAGGTGGTGTTCCGCGAGCGCGTCGCGGATCTCGACACCCCGGTGGGTGCCTTCCTCAAGCTCGCCGAAGGCCGCCCCAACACCTTCCTGCTGGAAAGCGTGGAAGGCGGGCAGAGCCGTGGCCGCTACTCCATGATCGGCCTGGCGCCCGACCTCATCTGGCGCTGCCGCGAGGGCAAGGCGGAGATCAACCGCCACGCCCTCTCCGCCCCGCATGCCTTCTTGCCCGAGGCCGCGGCGCCGCTGGAAAGCCTGCGCGCCCTGATCCAGTCCTGCCGCTTCGAGCTGCCGCAAGGCCTGCCCCCCTGCGCCGCCGGCCTCTTCGGCTATCTCGGCTATGAGATGGTGCGGCAGATGGAGCGGCTTCCGGCCACCAAGCCGGATGTGCTCGGCGTGCCGGAGGCGCTGCTGGGCCGCCCCACGCTGATCGCCGTCTTCGACCATGTGCGGGACATCCTGACGCTCTGCGCTCCCGTCTATGCCGATCGCGGCGAATCGGCGTGGGATGCCTATGAGGCCGCCCAGGCACGGCTGGACGAGGCCGAGGCGGCGCTGGACCGCCCGGTGCCGCGCCCCGCTCCCCCGGCCGCCCTGCCCGCGCCCGGCACGCCGACCTCCAACTTCACGAAGGAAGGCTTCATGGCCGCCGTGGAGCGCGCCAAGGAGTACATCGCGGCCGGCGACATCTTCCAGGTGGTGCCCAGCCAGCGCTTCCAGGCGCCCTTCGCCCTGCCGCCCTTCGCCCTCTACCGCGCGCTGCGGCGGCTGAACCCGGCGCCCTTCCTGTTCCATTTCGACTTCGGTGGCTTCGCGGCCGTGGGCGCCAGCCCCGAGATCCTGGTGCGGCTGCGGGACGGCATGGTCACCGTCCGCCCCCTCGCCGGCACCCGCCGCCGCGGCGCGACTCCAGAGGAGGATCTGGCGCTGGAGCGGGAGCTGCTTTCCGATCCCAAGGAGCGCGCCGAGCACCTGATGCTGCTCGATCTCGGCCGCAACGATGTCGGCCGCGTCGCGGAGATCGGCAGCGTCCGCGTCACCTCCCAGTTCGGGATCGAGCGCTACAGCCAGGTGATGCACATCTTCAGCGAGGTGCAGGGCAGGCTGCGCCCCGGCCTCTCGGCCCTGGATGCGCTGACGGCGGGCTTCCCGGCCGGCACCCTCTCCGGCGCGCCCAAGGTCCGGGCAATGGAGATCATCGAGGAGCTGGAGCCCTCCCGGCGCGGCGTCTATGCGGGCTGCTTCGGCTATTTCGGCGCCGATGGCGGCATGGACACCTGCATCGGCCTTCGCATGGCACTGGTGAAGGATGGCGTCATGTCCGTCCAGGCCGGCGGCGGCGTGGTGGCGGACAGCGATCCGGAAGCCGAATACGAGGAAACCCGCCAGAAGGCCCGCGCCCTGTTCCGCGCGGCGGAGGAAGCCGTGCGCTTTGCCGCCGCCGCGCCGCGACGCGAGCCCTGAGGCAAGGCGGCCCCGCCATGCTCCCGCCCCGCTTGACCGGATGGGGGGGCTGGGCCGAAGTGACGGGGCCATGATCCTTCTCATCGACAACTACGACAGCTTCACCTTCAACCTCGTCCATTTCCTGGGGGAACTGGGCGCGGAGGTGGCTGTCTGGCGCAACGACGCCCTGTCGGTGGATCAGGCGCTGGAGATGAACCCGCGCGCCATCGTCCTCTCCCCCGGCCCCTGCACGCCCAATGAGGCGGGGATCTGCCTGGACCTGATCGGCGCCGCCGCGAAGAAGGGCGTGCCGCTCTTCGGCGTGTGCCTGGGCCATCAGTCGATCGGCCAGGCCTTCGGCGGCGCGGTCGTGCGCGCGCCCGAGCCGGTGCACGGTAAGGTGCATGACATCCATCACGGCGGCAGCGATGTCTTCGCCGGCCTTCCCACCCCCTTCCGCGCCACGCGCTACCATTCCCTCGTCGTCCGCCGGGACGACCTGCCCGAGCAGCTTACCGTCACCGCCGAGACCGCGGACGGCCTCATCATGGGCCTGGCGCATCGGGACCTGCCGGTCTGGGGGGTGCAGTTCCACCCGGAGAGCATCGCTTCCACCCATGGCCACGACATGCTGGCCAATGTCATGCGGATGGCTGGGATCAACCTGCCGCCGCGCCCCGAGAACCTGCCCCGGGCCGCCTGACCATGTCGCTGAAACCTGTCCTGGCCCGGCTTGCCGCCGGGGAGCGCCTTGCCGAGAGCGAGGCGGAAGCCGCTTTCGACACCGTGATGGCGGGCGAAGCCACGCCCGCGCAGATCGCGGGCATGCTGATGGCCATGCGCGTGCGCGGTGAGACCGTGGCCGAGCTGACCGGCGCCGTCCGCGCCATGCAGGCCCGCATGGTCGCCGTGGACCTGCGCGAGGATGCGGTGGACATCGTGGGCACCGGCGGCGACATGGCCGGCACGCTCAACATCTCCACCTGCTCCGCCTTCGTGGTGGCGGGCGCCGGGGCGCCGGTGGCCAAGCACGGCAACCGCGCCCTCTCCTCCCGCTCCGGCGCCTCCGATGTTCTTTCCGCCCTGGGCGTGAACACGGATGTTCCCTTCGAGCAGATTCCCGAGGTGCTTCGCGGCGCCGGCATCTGCTTCCTGATGGCACCGCGCCACCACTCCGCCCTGCGCCACGCGGCCGGGCCGCGCATGGAGCTGGCGACGCGGACCATCTTCAACCTGCTCGGCCCGCTGACGAACCCGGCACGCGTGAAGCGGCAGATGACCGGCGCCTTCTCCGCGCAATGGCTGCGCCCCATGGCCGAGACGCTGGGCCGCACCGGCACGCGGCATGCCTGGCTCGTCCATGGCCAGGGCCTGGATGAGCTGACCATCGCCGGCCCCTCCCAGGTCGTCGAACTCAGGGATGGCGTGATCCGCGAGTTCGAGATCGCACCCGAGGATGCCGGCCTGCCCCGCCACCCCGCCGAATCCCTGCGCGGCAGCACGCCGGATGAGAATGCGGAAGCCCTGATCGGCGTGCTGCGCGGCGAGGAGGGCGGCTATCGCGACTGCGTGCTGCTGAACGCGGCTGCCGCCCTGGTCGTGGCGGGCAAGGCACCCGACCTGCGATCGGGCGCGGCCCTGGCGGCGGAGGCGATCGCCTCGGGCGCCGCGATGGCGGCGCTGGAGAAGCTGCGGGCTTTGACCAAGGCGTGACTCCCGGAGGTTTTGCCACTGGCTCCCCAGCCAGGTTGGCAAGGCAGCACCGCGGGATCAAAATTAATCCGCCTGCGGCGCCACGTCCGACGTTCTTCCCTCGGGACGCCCAATGCGGGTCCGGGGTGGACGCCACCCTGCTTGACGACGCCCGCGCAACGGCGCCAGGAACCCATCATGGACCAGACCTCTCCGGTAATGGACGCGCCCCTTTCGGACACGCTCCTGCGAATCCTCGCCGACAAGCGCGACGAAGTGCGGGCGCGGCAGCAGGAGACCCCGCTCCCCGAGATGGAGAAGCGCGCCCGGGATGCCGACCGCACGCGCCCCTTCACCGCCGCGCTCTGCAATGCCGTGGCCGGGATGCGCATCGGCCTGATCGCCGAGGTGAAGCGCGCCTCGCCTTCGGGCGGGCTGATCCGCGAGCCCTTCGATCCCGCCGGCATCGCCCGCGCCTATGAGGAGGCCGGCGCCACCTGCCTCTCGGTCCTGACGGACGAGCCCTGGTTCCAGACCACGCCCGAGCATCTGCGACTGGCGCGAGAGGCGGTGAGCCTGCCCGTGCTGCGCAAGGATTTCATGATCGATCCCTGGCAGGTCTTCGAGGCCCGGGCCATGGGGGCGGATGCCATCCTCATCATCATGGCCGCGCTGAGCGACGAACAGGCCTCGGAGCTGGAGGATGTCGCGCGCGGCCTGGACATGGGCGTCCTGGTCGAGGTGCATGACGAGACCGAGTTGCAGCGCGCGCTGGGGCTGGAGACGCGGCTGATCGGCATCAACAACCGTGACCTGCGCTCGCTGAAGACCGATATCGCGGTGACGGAGCGCCTCGCGCCGCTGGTTCCCGCCGACCGTATCCCGGTGGCCGAGAGCGGCATCCGCACGCCCGAAGATGCGCGCCGCATGGCGGCCGTGGGCGCCCGCTGCCTGCTGGTGGGCGAACACCTGCTGCGCCAGCCCGATCCGGGCGCCGCGGCCCGAGCGCTGGTGGAAGCCGCTTGAGCGGTCCCCTCACCCATTTCGACGCCGCTGGCCGGGCCGCGATGGTCGATGTCTCGGCCAAGGCCGAGACGGTGCGGGAAGCGACCGCCAAGGGCCGCATCACCATGAAGTCCGAGACGCTGGCGCTGATCGCCGAGGGCCGCGCCGGCAAGGGCGACGTGCTGGGCGTCGCGCGGCTGGCCGGCATCATGGCCGCCAAGCGCACGGCGGATCTGATCCCGCTCTGCCACCCGCTGCCGCTTTCCTCTGTTTCGATCGACCTGGACCTCATGGCGCCCGATGCGGTGGAGATCGCCGCCACCGTCCGCACCGCCGGCCGCACCGGGGTGGAAATGGAGGCCATGACGGCCGTGACGGTCGCGGCGCTCACCATCTACGACATGGTCAAGGCCGTGGATCGCGGCATGCGGATCGAGGCCGTGCGGCTGACGCGCAAATCCGGCGGCAAGTCGGGCCTTTACGAGGCGCCCTGATGATCCCGGTGGCAGAGGCGCTGGAGCGCATCCTCACGGGCCTGTCGCCAACCTCCGCAGAGACGATCGCGTTGCCCGAAGCCTGGGGCCGCGTGCTGGCACGCCCCGTGGCTGCGCGGCTGACCCAGCCTCCGGCCGATGTCTCTGCCATGGATGGCTATGCGCTGCGGGCGGCGGATGCGTCGCTGGGCGCAAGGCTGCGCGTGATGGGTGCCGCCCCGGCCGGCCACCCCTTCACCGGCGCCGTGGGACCGGGTGAGGCGGTGCGGATCTTCACGGGAGGCGCCGTGCCGCCCGGCGCGGATGCGATCCTGCTGCAGGAGGATGCCACCGCCGAAGGCGACCATGTGCTGGTGAACGAGGCTCCCCGCGCGGGCCGCTGGATTCGCCGTGCCGGGCTCGACTTCGCGGCGGGCACCGAGTTGATCCCCGCCTCCCGCCTGCTCACCGCGCGCGATATCGGGCTGGCGGCGGCGGCCAACCATCCCTGGCTGCATGTCCATCGCCGGCCACGCATCGGCATCCTGGCGACCGGTGACGAGATCGCCCTGCCCGGCGAGCCGATTCCGGCAGGTGGCATCGTCTCCTCCAACGCCCATGCGCTGGCGGCGCTGATCCGCGCCTCGGGCGGCGACCCGCTGGTGCTGCCCATCGCCCCCGATGACCGCGACGCCATCGCCGCCGTTGCCGGGGCAGCCACCCGCTGCGACCTGCTGGTCACCACCGGCGGCGCCAGCGTGGGCGAGCATGACCTGGTGCAATCCGCGCTGGGTCCACAAGGCTTCTCGCTGGATTTCTGGAAGATCGCGATGCGGCCGGGCAAGCCGCTGATCTGGGGCGACCTGCGCGGCACGCCGATGCTTGGCCTGCCGGGGAACCCGGTTTCTGCCCTTGTCTGCGCGGTGGTGTTCCTGATCCCCGCCCTGCGCCGCCTCTCCGGCCTTCCCGCTGGCCCTGTCGAGACCCGTACCGCCCTGCTGGGACGCGCCATGGAGGCGAATGACCGCCGCCAGGACTATGTGCGCGCCGGACTCTCCCAGGGCCCTGCCGGACAACTCATCGCCACGCCCTTTCCGGTGCAGGACAGTTCCATGCTGGCCACGCTGGCGCGGGCCGATGCCCTGGTGATCCGCGCACCCCATGCCCCGGCGGCCGAGGCCGGGTCCCCGGTGGAGCTTGTGGAGTTTTCCTCCCTCGGCGTGTGAAGGGCGGCATTGACCGACACGGGAGAACTTTCATAGAACTTCCACCTCGGTTGCCCGTTTGTTCGTGCAGAAAGCCGCCCTCCGCCCCCTGGGAGACCTCTCCGCCATGCTGACCCGGAAGCAGCACGAGCTTCTTACCTTCATCGACAAGCATCTGCGAAACACCGGCTTCTCGCCTTCCTTCGAGGAGATGAAGGAGGCGCTGAACCTGAAGTCGAAGTCCGGGATCCATCGCCTGATCACGGCGCTGGAGGAGCGCGGCTTCCTGAAGCGGCGCGCCCATCGCGCCCGCGCGCTGGAAGTGCTGCGCCTGCCGGACAGCCTGGCGCCGCGTGGCGCCCAGGCCGCCACCGCAACTGCCCCCGCCGCCGCCCCGTCCTTCGCCCCCAATGTCATCCGTGGCAATTTCGCGCCCAATCTGCCGGGCGCCGTCCGCACGGCGAATGACGCCGCGGCCGTACATCTTCCGCTCTATGGCCGCATCGCCGCGGGCCTGCCGATCGAGGCGCTGCGCGATGGGGGCGAAAGCGTCGAGGTTCCGGCTGCCATGCTCAGCGGTGGCGAGCATTATGCGCTGGAGGTGTCCGGTGACTCGATGGAGGGTGCCGGCATCCTGGATGGCGACACGGTCATCATCCGCCGCGGCGACACCGCCGATAACGGCGCCATCGTGGTCGCACTGGTGGATGAGAACGAGGTGACGCTGAAGCGCCTGCGCCGGCGCGGCAATTCCATCGCGCTCGAGGCCGCCAACCCGCGCTACGAAACCCGCATCTTCGGTCCCGACCGGGTGAAGGTCCAGGGCCGCCTGGTGGGTCTCGTCCGCCGCTACCACTGAGCGTTCCTTCATCAACGATCCAAAGGCCCGGGACTCCTTCCCGGGCCTTTTTCATTCGGTCTCCGCGAAGGGCTCCGATTGCGGCTGGGCTCGCGGCATGGGCACCGGCGGTACCCAGGGCCGGTCGCCCCGCACCTCCCGGTCCGACAGGATGAGCGCCCCCTCCCGCCCGATCCAGATCGCATGGGCACCATCCCGCCAAACGCTGAACCGGTCCACGCGCGGCGTCTGCCGGCAACGCCCGCGGATCGGGTCCAGGGACAGCATGACCGCCGCCTGCCCGCAGCCGGCTTCCGCCAGGACAGGGGGCGGCGGAGCAGGGCCGCGGCGGGACCTGGGTGATTCACGCGGAGGTCGCCGCAGCAGGATGGCCGCCGGGCCATCGGCGCGCGGGCGGATCAGGCAGGAGAGCGCCGTGCATATGGCCGCCCCCTCCGCCGCCTCGCCTTCACGCGGCAGGCTGCCAGCCTCTTCCTCCCCCCAGCTCCGCAGCCAGGATTCGCGGGTGAGCCGGCTGCCCCCCGAGGCGTATTCGGTGACGACACCCGCCGGGGTGGCAACGGCCAGCATCCGCCCATCCGCGGCAACGAGGATGTCCGGCGGCGTCACCGCCATGCCGGAGAGAAGACCGCCTGCCATCAGCGGCACGCCCACCCATCGCCAGGGAAGACGCCAGAGGCAGAACCAGCACAGGCCCAGCGCAAACAGCGCCTGCCCCCAGGCGGGGATCGGCGGCGCGGCCATGGCGGCGCCTGGCCAGCCAGCGATGACATGGCCGGTCAGCAGAGTGCCATCCACTCCCCAGCCCATGACCGCCAGGGCCGGCCCCTCCAGGCCGAGGGGCATGAGGAAGAGAGCCAGCATCCCCGCAGGCATCACCACGAAGGAGGTCAGTGGCACCGCGATTCCGTTCGCCACCACCCCATAGAGCTGCAGCCTTCCGAAATGATGCAGGCCGAAGGGCGTGGTGGCCGCCCCGGCGACGAGAGAGGTCACCATCAGCCCCAGCGCCAGGAGCAGCATCCGGCCCCACCACCCGCGCGCCCTCAGCGCCCGGCTAGGCCCGCGCATCGCCTCCGCCGCCGCGATCAGCGCCAGCACGGCACCGAAGGACATCTGGAAGGAAGGCCCGGTCAGCGCCACTGGCTGGGCCAGCAGCACCAGCCCGGCGGCAAGGGCCAAGGCGCGCAGGGAGAGGGCGCGGCGACCGGCCAGGATCGCCAGGGTGACCACAGCCGCCATTGCGAAGGAGCGCAGCATCGGCACCTCCGCACCGGTCAGCAGCGTGTAGGCACCCCCCAGCACCAGGCCCGCCACCGCCGCCCCGCCCTTCGCATCCCCCCGGAGCGCAAGCCAGGGAATGGCGGCGATTACAGCCCGCAACAGCACAAAGCCGATGCCAACGACGATCGCCACATGCAGGCCGGAGGGGGAGAGGAGATGCGCAAGTCCCGAATCACGCAGCGCGGCCAGTTCCGAAGGCGGGATCGCGGATTGCGAGCCGGTCAGCAGCGCTGCCGCGACAGGCCCCGTGCCGCCGGGCAGAGCCTCTGCAACGCGGGCTTCGATGGTCGCACGCAGCCCGGCGAAGACCGGCTGCTCGCCACGGCCGGTGATCCCGGCCGGGTTCAGCGCGAAGCCCGATCCGGCGAGGCCGTTGAAATAGGCCATCCGCTGGAAATCATATCCCCCTGGATAGGCAGGCGGCATGGGCGGACGCACCAGAGTGCGAACGGCGATCGTGTCGCCCGGCACTGGTTGAGCCGGGTCATCCTTCCGCAGGCGGATGCGGATCCGCCGGTCCAGCGGAGCGCCCTCACCCAGACGCGGTGCAATGAGCGTGACCCGCCGCCCCTCGGGCAGCAGATCCACGGCCGCCACCTTGCCGCTGACGATCGTGGCGGTGCGCGGCAGCTCCGGCATGGGCAGCGCAGCGCCAGCATGGAACAGCGCCGCGGCAAAGCCCAGCGCAGCCGCGCCCAGCAGTGCCAGCGGTGCCGCCAGCAAGGGGTGATGCGCCCGCAGCAGCAGCGCCGCGACCAGGAAGGGCCAGGGCAATGCCATCCAGGCGGCGCCCGGCTCCACGCGCAGGCCAAAATACAGCAGCACCCCGGAGCCCATGGCGACCGGCAGCCAGAGCGGCCAGCGATCCCATTCCGCCGCCACCCAGCCCATGGCGCGCTCGGTGAGCGGGAGGGCAGGCGCGGCGATGGCGGCATAGGCGGACATGGGCTGTTACGATGCTAGACCCGATCATCACACCAGCGTGAGGGGTCAACAGGCCGGCCTCACGGTGTTAGAGCAGCACCCCCCTCTGTACGGGTTCCGCCAGCATGACCGTTCGCACGCGCTTCGCCCCCTCTCCCACGGGCTACCTCCATATCGGCGGAGCCCGCACCGCCCTCTTCAATTTCCTCTACGCGCGCCATAACGGCGGCAAGTACCTGCTGCGCATCGAGGACACGGATCGCGCCCGCAGTACGCCGGAAGCCGTGCAGCAGATCCTCGACAGCCTGGAATGGCTCGGCCTCTCGCCCGATGAGCCGCCGGTGATGCAGACCTCGCGCGAGGCGCGGCATGCAGAAGTGGCGAAGGAGCTGCTGGCGAAGGGCGCCGCCTATCTTGCCTATGACACCGCCGAGGAACTGGTCGCGATGCGTGAGCGCGCCCAGGCCGAGGGCCGTCCGCCCCGCTACAACGGCGCCTGGCGCGACCGCGATCCTTCCGAGGCGCCGGCGGGCATCGCCCCCGTCATCCGCATCAAGGCCCCGCGTGAGGGCGAGACGGTGGTGCGGGATCTCGTGCAGGGCGAGGTGCGCGTCCAGAACAGCGAGCTGGATGACATGATCATCCTCCGCTCGGATGGCACGCCGACCTATCTGCATGCCGTGGTGGTGGATGACCATGACATGGACATCACCCATGTCATCCGTGGCGACGACCACCTGACCAACACCTTCCGCCAGTGCATGGTCTATGACGCCATGGGCTGGAAGCGCCCCGAATTCTCGCATGTGCCGCTGATCCATGGCGCGGATGGCGCGAAGCTGTCCAAGCGCCATGGTGCGGTCGGCGCGCTCGAATTCCGCGACATGGGCCTGCTGCCGGACGCCGTGTGCAACTACCTGCTGCGCCTCGGCTGGGGCCATGGTGACGAGGAGTTCGTGCCCCGTGACCGGGCCATCGAGCTGTTCGACCTGAAGGATGTGGGCCGGGCGGCGTCCCGCATGGACTATGCGAAGCTGACCCATCTGAACGGCCAGTATATCCGTGCCGCGGAACCTGCCGCCCTGCTGCCGCTGGTGCTGAAGTTCCTCGGCGAGGTGAACGAGGTCCAGGCCGCCCGCGTGGCCGCGCTGATCCCCGACCTTCAGCCCCGCGCCCGCACGCTGGTGGAAATGGCCGATGGCGCCCGTTTCGCCCTGGCCGTCCGCCCGCTCAAATATGAGCCGAAGGCATCCGTCACGCTGGATGACCAGGAGGTGCGCGACCGCCTCGCCGCGCTGCGCAAGACCCTGGCCGATGTGGAATGGGACCGTGCCGCACTGGATGCCGCCCTTCGCGCCTTCGCGGAAGCGCAGGGGGTGAAGCTCGGCCAGGTGGCGCAGCCGCTGCGCGCCGCCCTGACCGGCAGCCTGCAGTCCCCGCCGATCGACGCGGTGCTGATTGCGCTGGGCAAGGAGGAAAGCCTCGCCCGCGTCGGCGACGCGGCCGAAGGCGTCACCCTCGTCGGCGGCTGACCGCCGGCGTCATGGCTGAGGGGCGGCTCGCCCTTCAGCCGCTTCCCTACGGGGTCTCGGGCGGCACGATGCGGCAGGCCGCCGCCGTGGCCCGGGCAAGGGTGATGAGGCGACGGGCCGCCACCGCCCCTGTGGCGGCGTCTCCCACCACATGGCTCAGCAGCGGGTTGGTCACGACGGCCCGCACGGCCGTATCAGTCGCGACCTCGGTGGCCGCCACGGCGGCCGCATCGAAGGCGGCCCGGCGCAGCAGCGAGGCCGTCGCGGCGATCCCCGGCCGCATGCCGTGCAGCGCGGCCACCTGCCGCACCAGCCGAAGCCCGCGCCAGGCAACCACCAGCGCATCCAGGGCGGGCGAAGGGCTGATGGCCGTGGCCGCGAAGCCCTGCACCGCCGCCAGCCTTCCCAGCCGGCGCGCTTCCGCATCCAGCGAGACGAGAGGGCCGGTTTCCAGCAACCCCCGCAGGGCGGGAAGATCGGGCGCGTCCTTCAGGGCTGGGAGAACGGGGGCAGCCAGCGGAATGGGCGCGGCCCAGGCCAGGACATGCACCTTGGCGGCCGTCAGGTCGCCGCGCGCAAAGGCCGCCCGGGCCGCATCCACCTCCCGCAGCCGGAACAGCGCCCGGAACTCGCGCAGCAAGGCCCAGGCGATCGCGCCGAAGCCGCCCAGGGCAACAGCCAGGGTTAGCCAGCCCAGCCAGGCAGCGCGGGCGAACTGCTCCGCCACGTAGTTCCCGGTCGCGAGCGCCGAGAAGCCGAGAATCAGCGCCACCACCCCGATCGCCAGCAGCGACAGGGTAGAGAATCCGCTGGATGCGATCACCTCCGGCTGGATCTCGGCCTCCCAGGCATGGTCCAGGCGTGAGGAGCCCGCCTCTTCCTCCAGCAGGATGCGCGGCGGGCGGGGGGCGGTCTCGCTCAGGGTCTGCCTCCTATCCAAGGGGAGCGCATATGGCCCGGGCAGGCACCGATTACAGTGCGTCACCCAGCAGGCCGGAGAGGAGCGTATCCAGCCCCAGATGCGGCACGCCACCGCGCCCGTCACGGTCCAGCTCCGGCGGACGGAAAACAGGCATCTGGAAATAGGCCGCGTTCCAGAAGCTTTCAGGCGGGTGCCGGGCGGGCACCAGCCCCGGATCGACCGTCGCCCAGCGCCCGTTCTCCAGCAGGATGCCGCGCACGGCCGGGGACGGGCGGCCCTGATGCATGGCCGTCGCCTCCTGGGTGCAGCGGATGGACGCCACCGCATGGACGGAGACGGCAGCCCCCGCGATCTCGGCCCGGCGCCGGGGCGCATCCACCAGATCGGAGAGCAGCGAGGCCAGGCTGTCCCGGCTCACCTCCGGCACATGGTCCGCCTTGGTAGCGGCGAAGGCCACGCGGGAGATGCCGGTGCCGGTCAGCATATCCAGCCAGCCGCGCCCATAGCGGAGCGTGGCGGAAATCGCGGAAAGCGCTTCCGCCGTGTCCTCGAAGGCCTCGCGCCCGGCATGAAGCGCGCCGAGCACGTCCACCAGCACCACCTGCCGGTCGAAGCGGCGGAAGACGGGATCGAGGAAGCGGTCGCGCTGATCACGCAGATAGGCCTCGTGCCGCCGGGCCAGCAATTCGCCCAGGGGCGAGTTCCGGGCGGCGGCCGGCAGTGGGAAGAACCAGAGGATCGGCGCATCGCCACCCGGGCCAGGGTTGAGGAAGCGGCCCGGCTGGAGGAAGCGGAAGCCGAGCTCGTCCCGCGCCGTCAGCAGGAACTGCCGGTAGAGGGCATGGCCACGCCGGGCGAGCGAGTCCTCGGCGGGCGCCGTGGTGGGCAGCGCATGGGCGAAGGCCAGGAATTCCGCTGCCGGAGCCGCGCGAAGGCCGGTGGAGATGCGCGCCAGCGTTTCGTCGGACCATCGGCCGAAATCCTGCGCGAACATGGGCAGATCGAGCAGCCACTCGCCTGGATAGTCCAGCAGGTCCAGCGTCACCTCCCGATCCGGCAGGAACTGGCCGTAAACGCCATGCCGCCGCAGCGTCAGCGACAGGGACAAGGTCGAGATGTCATCGGTCCGCGCAGGCCATGCCGGCGGACGGGCGGCCAGGGCGGCCAGATGCGCCTCGGCGTCAAAGCGCGGGGTCGCCTCCACTCCGGGTGGAATGGCGCGGGCGCGCCGCAACCGGCCGGAGGTGGCCTCCAGCGCCGGAAGCGTCCGCCTCCCCGCTCCCGCCGCCACCAGATTGGCGACGAGGGAAGTAAGGAACACGGTCTTCCCGGCGCGGGAAAGGCCGGTTACAGCCAGCCTCACGCGCTCCTTTCCCGCCAGGGCCAGCGCCGCCTCCCCGGTGCGGGTGGCGGCGTCGGTGATCAGGCGGATCGGATCGGGCAGCACCTCAGCGCTGGATCAGCTCGATCTTGTAGCCGTCCGGGTCCTCGACGAAGGCGATGATGGTGGTGCCGTGCTTCACCGGCCCGGCCTCACGCACCACCTTGCCGCCAGCGGCGCGGATCTGCTCGCAGGCCGCCGCCACATCCGGCACGCCGATGGCCAGATGGCCGAAGCCGCCGCCGAGGTCATACTTCTCGACGCCGTAGTTGTAGGTCAGCTCGATCTCGCCCTCGCCAGCCTCATTGCCGCCATAGCCGAGGAAGGCCAGGGTGTACTTGCCCTCGGGGACATCCCGCCGGCGAAGCTCCCGCATGCCGAACATCTTCGTGTAGAAGTTCACGCTGCGGTCCAGGTCGCCGACCCGGATCATCGTGTGGAGGAACTTGCCCTTCGGGGTGTCGCTCATCTCGCGGCTCCTGTTGTCGCGGCCCGCACATGGTCATCCGGGCGGATAGCGAGAAGGAAGAGGCCAGCGGAATCCGCCTGCTCCACCATCTTCTCGCGGTCCACCAACAACGCACCATCCGCCTCAAAGGCAATCCCGGCCAAGCCGGCGGCGATCGCCCCCGCCACGGTGCGCGGACCAAGGGCGGGCATGTCCACCTCCCGGTCCTGGCCGGGCTTCACCAGCTTCACCAGCACGCCGCCCGGCCCCTCGCGCCGCAGCTCGCGCACGCGGGCCAGCATGGCATCCGTGCCTTCGATGGCCTCGACGCCGAGGACGAGGCCTTGCTGCACCACTGCCCCCTGCCCCACATCCACGGCGCCGATGGCGCGCACCACGGCGACGCCGCGGGCGATATCGGCCAGCGCGCCGGCATCTGGCGCCGCACTGGTCAGCAGGCCAGGAGGCGTTTGCGCTTCCCGAAGGAAACGCGTCGGGCCCACAGGCTCGAAACCCTCCTCCCGCAGCAGTTCCCGCAGTGCGGAGAGAAGACTGTCATCGCCGCTGAAGGCGCGCATGCCGATCCGGGCGATAAACTTCGCAGCACCCGCATCCGGCCGCAGGGACAGGATGGAGGGCCGGCGCACATCGCCAACCAGCACGATCTGTCTGGCCCCCTGGGCTTTCAGCCAGTCCAGAGCCTGGCCAGCCGCACCCAGGCGGATGGTGATCTGCCGCACCCCCGGCCATTCGGAAGGCTTCGCAAAGCCCTCGAGCAGAACGGCGACGAAGGGCTTGCCCATGGCACGGCAGGCGGCGGCCACGCGCAGGGGCATCGCACCGCCACCGGCAATGATCGCGATCGGAGCTTCGCTCACGCTCTCACGCTCCGGCTTCAGGCCGCCTCGGCCTCGGATTCATGGGTCTGGCGGCCGGCGCGCATCAGGCCACGCCGGCTGGATGCCTCGATGAAAGCCAGGATCTCGGCCACCTGCGGCTGGTTTCCATGGTCCTGCGCCACCAGCGCCACGCGCGCATCGAAGGTGCCTCGGCCGAGGAACAGCCCGCGATAGGCGGCCCGCAGCGCATTGATCGCCTCGCGCCCAAAGCCGCGGCGCTTCAGGCCGAGGAGGTTCAGCCCGATCAGCCGCGCCCGGTTACCCATGCAGGAGCCGAAGGGGATCACGTCCCGCTCCACCCCGCTCATGCCGCCAATCACCGCCTGCCGGCCGATCCGCACCGACTGGTGCACGGCCGTGCCACCGCCGACGAAGACCGTGTCGCCGATATACACATGGCCGCCGAGCATGACGTTGTTGGCGAGGATCACGCGATCCTCCAGCACGCAGTCATGGCCGACATGGGCAACGCACATGATGAGGCAGTCGGCGCCGATCCGCGTTAGCCCCTCGCCGCCGACGCTGCCGCGATGCACCGTCGCATGCTCGCGCACGATGGTACGGGGGCCGATCTCCACGCGGGTGGGTTCGCCCTTGTACTTCAGGTCCTGCGGCGGTAGCCCCACGGAGGCGAAGGGCAGGATCTGCACGCCCTCGGCCAGATGGGTGATACCGTCCAGCACCGCATGCGCGCCGACCTGCACGCCCTCGCCAAGCACAACCTGCGCACCGACCGTGGCATAGGGGCCAATTGTCGCGCTCGCCGCGATCGCGGCACCCTCGGCGACGATCGCGGTTGGATGAATATTCGCCACGCTCAACTGTCCAGAATCATTGCGGCATAGGTGGCCTCGGCCACCACGGTGCCATCGACCTTTGCCTCGGCCGAGAACTTCCACACATTTCCGCGCTGTCGTTCCTTGGTGACATGCACGCGCATCTGGTCACCCGGCACGACCGGCTTGCGGAACTTCGCGTTCTCGACGGACATGAAATAGACCAGCTTGCCGCGCGCCGCCGGCCCCAGCGTCTCCACCACCAGCACGCCGGCCGTCTGCGCCATGCTCTCGATGATCATCACGCCAGGGAAAACCGGGTGGCGCGGGAAATGGCCCTGGAAGACACCCTCGTTGATCGAGACGTTCTTGATGCCCACGGCGCTGACGCCGCGGACGAGATCCACCACCCGATCCACCAGCAGGAAAGGATAGCGGTGGGGGATCGCCTCCATGATGCGGGCGATGTCCAGGGTGGATCTGGTCTCGCCCTCCCCGGCCTTTTCCACGCTCTCCGGGACTGATGCGTCGCTGTCCGCCATTCTCAATCGCTCGTCTTTGCTTTCGCCGTTCGCCTTGCCGCCTTCGACCGTCCCAGTTCCCGCAGGACTGTATGGGCGCGAAGAGTATCCCGCACGGGCAAGGCCGGGCTTCCCAGCACATCCTGCCCCGCAGGCACATCCGCCATGACGCCTGCCTGGGCGCCGATCCGCGCCTGGTCGCCCACGGTTAGATGCCCGGCAAGCCCCGCCTGGGCCGCCACCACCACGTAATTGCCGATCACCGTGGAACCGGAGATGCCGGCCTGCGCCACGATGATGCAGCCACGCCCGGTCCGCACGTTGTGCCCGAGCATGGTGAGATTATCCAGCCGCGTGCCTGCCCCGAGGACGGTGTCGTTACCCGATCCCCGGTCAATGCAGGCATTGGCGCCCACCTCCACCCCGTCTCCAAGGATGACCCGGCCCAGTTGGGGCACGGTGACATGCTCGCCACGGGAGGTTGCGAAGCCGAAGCCCTCGCTGCCGATCCGGGCGCCCGGATTCAGCGTCACCCGGTCCCCCGCCAGGCAATGGCTGACGGTGACGTGGGAGAGAATGCGACACTCTGCGCCGAAGACGCAGTTCCGGCCGATATGGGCATGAGCCGCGACCAGGGTGCGGGGGCCAAGCACCACCCCTTCCTCGATCACGGCATAAGGGCCGATCTCACAGCCCTCGCCGATCTGCGCGTCCTCGGCCACCACCGCCGTGGGGTGGCGGGTGCCATTGGAAGCCAGCGGCGGATGCAACGCCGCGGCGATCCGCGCAAAAGCCAGGATGGGTGTGGGCGAAATCAGGGCGATCATGCCCTCCGGCACGTCATGCCGGTTCTCTTCGGCCAGAATCACGGCGCCGGCGCGGCTCTCCCTCAGGTCGGGCAGCCAGCGCCGCCCGTCCAAAAAGGTCACATCATCCGGCCCGGCCGACTTCAGCGTGCCGACGCTCGTGAAGAGCCGGTCGCCCGTTCCCTCCGGCGCCGTGAGCCCCGCCACCTGCGCAAGCTGCGCAAGCGGCAGCGGCCCGGCGGCCGGATGGAAGCGGGAATCCGCTGCCATGATCTTACCGGCGTTGCTGCTGCGCGGGGGTCTGGGCAGGACGCTGCGCGGGAGCCTGGTTGTTGCCCTGTGCGGCAGGCTGGGCCGGCGCCTGGCCATCAGGCGGCAGGGTGACACTGCGCAGCACGCGATTCACTTGCTGACTGATCTCATTCGTCAGGTCGAAGGGCGCGTCGTTGAAGATCACCAGTGGCCGCGGCAGCACGAGGTTCACGTTGCGGCTTGCCGCCACCTGCCGGATCACAACCGCCAGCGCCTGCTCGATCTCCTGCAGCGCGGCCTGGGCCACCTGCTCGATCTGGCGGGAACGGTCACGGAAGATGCGCTGGCTGTCGGTGATGCGCTCCTGCAGCTCACGCTCCTTCTGGCGAAGCTGCTCGGGGTTCATCGTCGAACGCTGGTTCGCCAGCGCCTGCTGCTCCTCGCGCCAGCGGGTCTGCTCGCGCTGCAGATCCTCGTTCAGCTTCTGGCGACGCTTCTCGATTTCCTCGCGCACGCCGTTGAAGGCGGTGGAGTTCCGCTGGATCTCAGGCACGTCCACGATCCCGATGACGGCAGCCGGCGGCGGCTGTCCGGGGGCCAGCGGCGCAGGGTTTGGCTGCGGGCGCTGCGCCTGCTGCTGCGGGCGCTGCGCCGGGCGCTGCTGGGGCTGAGGCTGGGCCTGAGCGGGGCGATTCTGTGGCGGGATGAAGTAGCCCGGGTCAGACTGCGCGACCGCCGTCCCCATGGGCATGGCAGGGATGAGGAAAGCCGCAAGGGCGGCAAGCGCGGGGCGCGCGGACATCATGGGAACTCCAGTCTTCTTCGTTCTCAGAACCGCGTGCCGAAGCCGAAGCGGAAGAACTGCGTCTCGTCGTAGTCCTTCTTCACCACGGCCTGCGCGAAGTCGAGATTGATCAGCCCGAAGGGGCTGCGCCAGGACACGCCGACACCGGCGCCGACGCGGGGCGAACCGTTATCCACAATACCAGGCCCCTTGGTGGAGCCGCTCAATCCGCCCACATCCACGAAGGCGCGACCAGTGAGGCCAATCTCCTCCGGAAGGGGCAGCGGGAAGCGGAACTCGGTGGTCTGAGTGTAGAGGAAACGGCCACCGAGGCTGTCTCGCGTCGCCAGATCGCGCGGGCCCGCGCCCGCGGTTTCGAAGCCGCGCAAATTCTCGCCGCCGAGGAAGAAGCGGTCCACGATCCGCTCGGGCTTGCCGCCGAAGGATTCCAGGGCGCCGACCGAACCGGTGATCGCCAACACGAAATTGGGGTCGCCCAGCAGCCGCTCAAAGGGAATGTAGTAGGCGCCATCAACCCTTGCGCGGACATAGCTCACGTCACCGCCCAGGCCCGCCAGGTCCGTACCGACACGCAGCATGTAGCCGCTGCGCGGATCGAGGCGGCTGTCACGGCGGTCATAAGTCAGGGTCTGACCGATCTGCGACAGCAATGTGCTGCCTTCCTGCTCCCTGATGTAGAGCGAGGCATTGGGATCCACATCGAAGATGGTGCGGTTCGAAAGGGTATAGGCCCAGGACTGGCGCAGATACTCGTTGAACTCGTAGCCGGCACGCAGCGAGAAGCCATAGCGGCGCTCGCGGTAGCCCGAGTAATCCAGCAGGTCGCGGTTGATGTAGAACACGTCCGCGCCCAGCGCGAGATTGCGGTCGAGGAAGGACGGGTCCGTGACCGAGAGGTCGAGCTGACTGCGGCGCTGGGCGAGCACACCGTTGATGCGCGCGTCGATGCCGGTGCCGAGCAGGTTACGCTCGCGCAGCCCCAGATCGGCCAGTGCGCCGGCATCCGTCGAGTAGCCGCCGCCGATGGAGACCTCGCCCGTCGCCCGCTCGGAGACATTGGTGTTCAGCACCACACGGTCCGGCGTAGAGCCAGGGACGGTGGAGATGGTGGCGTCGTTGAAATAGCCAAGATCGCGAATGCGCTGGCGCGAGCGGCGGACCTGTGCGGCATTGAAGGCGTCGCCCTCCGCCAGGCGGAACTCGCTGCGGATCACACGGTCCTGGGTACGGACATTGCCGGTGATGTCGATACGCTCGACGAAGAGGCGATTGCCTTCTTTCACCTCGAAGGTGATGTCGATCGTACCCGCATCTGTGTTGCGGACGATGCGCGGCGTCACCTCGACGAAGGGAGCGCCCAGCTGGTTGGCGCGGTCCGACATGGCTTCAGCGGTGCGTTCCACCGCCTCGCCGTCATACCAGTCGCCCGGGGAGATCTCGACCTGACCGCGCAGCTGGTCGGCGGTGACGTTGCGCAAGGAGGAGATCGTCTCGACCTTACCTAGCCGGTAGCGGCGGCCTTCGTCGATCGTATAGGTGACAAAGAAGCCGGAGCGGTCCGGGGAAAGCTCCGCCGTGGCGCTGGTGATGTTCACATCGGCATAGCCCTGGCGCAGGTAATAGCGGCGCAGAAGCTCGCGGTCGAAATTCAGCCGCTCGGGCTCATAGGTGTCGCTGCTGCTGAAGGGGCGGTACCAGGCCGCCTCACGCGTCGCGACGATCTCCTTCAGCCGGCTGTCAGAGTAAGCGCGGTTGCCGACGAAGTTGATGCGGCTGACGAGGGCAATATTGCCCTCGTTGATCTCATAGACCACATCGACGCGATTCTGGTCGAGTTGGATGATCTTCGGCTCGACGGTCGCCGAGAGGCGCCCGCGGCGTGCATAGATCTCCAGCAGGCGCGTGCGGTCGGCCTGCGCCGCCTGTGGGGTGAAGACAGAGCGCGAGCGCAACTGCACCTCGTTGCGCAGCACGTCGTCGCCGAGCTTGCTGTTCCCCTCGAAGGCAACCCGGTTGACGATCGGGTTCTCCTCCACCTGCACCACGATCCGATCGCCCTGCCGCGAGACGCGCACGTCGCGGAACAGGCCGGTGGCGAAAAGGATGCGGAGGGAGCGGTCCAGCCGCTCCTCCTCGAAGGCATCGCCGGGCTGCAGCAGCATGTAGGAGCGGATCGTGTCCGCCTCGATACGCTGGTTACCCTGAATGTCGATGCCGGTGACGATGCCGGAGCCAGCGCGGGACGGTGCCGCCCCCTGGGAGGCGGCACGGCGGGGCTGCGCTTCCGCGCTGGCTGTCGCCAGGACGGGCACCAGGCAAGTGGCGGCCAGCAGAAGGGCCCGGGAGAAAGGCGGAGCGTGCAAGGCTGTTTCCTGTGCCGGCGGTTCCGGTTCGCGGTGCCGCAACCTAGCGGCAAGGGCGGCGCCTTGCCACCCCCGCGAAGGTTTCCCTCACAAGCGTAGGAAGCTGTGGCGTTTCAGTCGCTCAGCCGATCAGTCCGCCGACCCACCGGAAGAGCCCGAAGCTGGCCAAATCATTCCACGTTGCGAATATAAACAGCGCCACCAACACCGCCAACCCGGCTCGGAAGCCATACTCCACCGCCCGCGGCGGCAGTGGCCGGCCCCGGATCGCCTCCAGCGCATAGAAGACGAGGTGCCCGCCATCCAGCACGGGAATCGGGAAGAGGTTGATCAGGGCCAGGTTCACCGAGAGGATCGCCATGAAGGAAACGAGGCTCGAGAGACCAAGACTCGCCACCTGCCCGGAGAGCTGGGCGATCCGCAGAGGCCCGCCGATCTCCTCGGAGCCGCGCTGACCCGAGATCATCTGCCAGATCCCGGCCAAGGTCTGCCCCGTGACCTCAGCGGTGTAGGTCACGCCGCCCCAGATGGCCGAGATCGGGTCGGTCCGCTCATAGCTGGGCACGCCGCCGCCAACGCCGAGCATACCGACGGGCTGCGTCTCCTCCGTACCGGGACGCGTCCGGGGCGTCGCGGTCAGGGTCAGCTCCCGCCCCTCGCGCAGCAGCTGGATGCGGATGGGCTGCCCGGCGCGCGGCTGGACATGGGCCTGCACCTGCTCGAAGCGCGTCACTGGAACATCGTCCAGCGCGGTGATCCGGTCGCCCGGCATCAGGCCCGCCACCTGGGCCGCGCCACCATCGACCACAGAGGCCACGGTGGTGGTGCCCACCGGCCGCCCCACCGCGATGAAAAGCGCCGAGAAGAGCACCGCCGCCAGGATGAAATTGGCAATTGGCCCCGCGGCCACCACGATGGCACGGTCCCCCACCGGCTTGTCGTGGAAGCGCGGGCCGCGCGGGTCATGAGCCGGGGCGACATCCCCCGAATCGGTCACGTCGCCGGCGCCGTCCTGGCCATAAAGCTTCACATAGCCGCCCAGGGGCAGCCAGCCGATCTGCCAGTCCGTACCCCGCTTGTCGGTCCAGGCCGCCAGGGGACGGCCGAAACCGATGGCGAACTTCTCCACATGGATGCCGCGCCAGCGGGCGGCGGCGTAATGGCCCAGCTCATGAAAGAAAACGAGCACACCCAACACGACCACGAAGGCCAGTATGGTGCGGAAGGGTTCGGGGAGGAGTTCCACCTTGGTCTCTCTGGCTGGGCGGCTCCGAGGGGGCCGGGTTCAGGCGTCGCGGGTCAGGGAACGCATACACATATATAGTGTTCCGGGCGGCGCAGTTCAGCCGGCCTGGAGGCGGTCCGCGACCTGCGCGGCGGCCGCGCGGGCCTCGGCATCGAGTGCTAGCACCATGTCCAGGGCGTCCACTGGCGGGGTGCCAAGACGAGCCATCGTCTCCTCCACCACCCGCGCGATCTCCAGGAAGCCGAGGCGACGTGCCAGGAACCGCTCCACGGCAATCTCATTCGCCGCATTCAGGATGGTGGGGGCCCCACCCCCAGCAAGCAAGGCCTCCCGCGCCAAGCGCAGGGCGGGAAAGCGGGCCTCGTCGGGCGCCGAGAACTCCAGGCGCGACAGGGCCGCTAGGTCCAGGCGCGGAACATCAGCCTTCATCCGGCGCGGCCAGGCCAGGGCATGGGCGATCGGCGTGCGCATGTCCGGCGTGCCCAGCTGAGCCAGGAGCGATCCATCGGCATATTGCACCAGCCCATGCACGGCGGATTGGGGGTGCACCAGCACCTCGATCCGCTCCGGCGGCACGGGGAAGAGGCGCGCGGCCTCGATCAGTTCCAGCCCCTTGTTGAACATGGTGGCGCTGTCGATGCTGATCTTGGCACCCATGGACCAGACCGGGTGGCGCAGCGCCGACTCAGGCGTCGCCCTCCGCATCTCGGCCTCCGAGGCAGTGCGGAAGGGGCCACCTGAGGCCGTCAGGATGATCCGCTCGATCATGGCGGGGTCGCGGGCGTCGAGGGCCTGGAAGATGGCGTTGTGTTCGGAATCGACCGGCAGCAGCGTCGCGCCGGCAACCTTGGCCGCCCGCAGCACGATGTTGCCGGCGCAGACCAGCGCCTCCTTGTTCGCCAGAGCCAGGGTA
The DNA here is from genome assembly GCF_025791835.1 of Roseomonas xinghualingensis. Taxonomy (GTDB): domain Bacteria; phylum Pseudomonadota; class Alphaproteobacteria; order Acetobacterales; family Acetobacteraceae; genus Roseomonas; species Roseomonas xinghualingensis. The sequence continues at coordinate 119,181 of NZ_JAOXLP010000003.1, read as the reverse complement.
CCGCCCCGCGCCAGCGCGGCCAGGGTCGGCTTCAGCCCGGCAGCACCGACGATGGCGGCCATGGTCCAGTCAGCCGGGCGAGCAGCAGCCTCGATCACCGCCGCCTCCCCCGCCGCCGATTCGATGCCGGTGCCGGAGAGAGCCTCACGCAGCGCGGACAGACCGTCGGGATCCGCCAGCACCGCGATCCGCGCCTGCACCCGTATAGCGGCATCCGCCAGGGCCCTGGCATCGCGGCCGGCAACCAAAGCCTCAACCGCGAACTCGCCCTCCGGCGCCGCCTCCAGCAAGGCCAGGGTACTACGACCGACCGAACCGGTGGCACCGAGAATGGTGATGCTGCGGGTCATCTCAGCGCCCTTGAATCAGCGCCAAAGCGCGCCGCCGTAACCGATCAGAAGGGCCAGGAGCATCGCTGCCGGGGCAGCGGCCAGCAGCCCGTCGAGCCGATCCAGCAACCCGCCATGGCCAGGAATCAGGCTGGACGTGTCCTTGACCTTGAAGTGGCGCTTGATGGCGGATTCCAAAAGGTCTCCTGCCTGGGTCGCCACGGCCAGCACCGCTGCCGCGGCGGCCGCCCGCCAGGGGCTCCCAGGGGCGAGTTGAACCGCCACCAGGCTGCCGATTCCCATCGCCAGCAACAGCCCGCCAGCCGCGCCCGACCAGGTCTTGGCCGGGGAAACCTGCGGCCAGAGCAACGGCCCGCCCAGGGCCCGCCCGGCCAGATAGGCACCGATATCGCTTGCCCAGACGACCAGCAGCAGGAAGAGCAGATTCGCCCGCCCGGCCTCGTTCTCATGCCGCAATTCGATCAGGCAGAGGCCCGCGACGCCGATATAGAGCACGCCCAGCGCCAGGCGCAGCGCCGGCTGCCCCGGGTGGTCGCGCCTGCGCATTCGTTCCGCCCCGGCCCAGGTCAGCAGGAAGCCGCCGAAGAGTACCATCCAGGCGGCCAGCGGCAGTTCCAGCACTGCCAGCGTGCCGGCGACAAAGACCGCGAGCGGCACCCCCGCCCCCGGCAGCTTCGCCGCGCGGAGCCCGCAGAGATGCACCCACTCCCAGGTAAGGATGGCTGCTCCCAGCGCCAGCAGCACCGTATAGGCATTGGCCCCGAGCCAAACGCAAAGCAGCGCCGCCGGGGCAAGAAGCATGGCCGAGAGGGCCCGCTTGCGGAGGTCGCACCAGTTCTTGCCCTGTTTCGCGTCGGGCCGTTGCGCGGGTATCGCCTCGCTCACCAGATCAGCCCGTCCGAGCACCGAAGCGGCGGTCGCGGCGATGGAACTCGGCCACCGCCTCGCGCAGATGCCCGGCGTCGTAATCGGGCCAAAGAACGGGCTGGAAGATCAGTTCCGAATAGGCGCATTGCCAGAGCAGGAAGTTGGAGAGTCGCGATTCGCCGGATGTGCGGATGATCAGGTCCGGATCCGGCATCCCGGCCGTGTCGAGATGCCTGGCCAGCGTCGCCTCGTCGATGGAGGCGGGGTCGATCTCCCCGGCGACGGCGTGGCGCGCCAGGGCGGCGGCGGCCCTGGCGATCTCCGCCCGGCCACCATAGGAGAGCGCCACGTTCACGTTCAGCCTCGTATTGCCGAGGGTCGCGGCCTCGGCGCGCTCGATCTCGGCCTGCATGCCCGGCCCGAAGGCCGAACGATCGCCGATGACCCGCAGCCTAACCCCCTTTTCCACCAGTTGCCCCACCTCATGGCGGAGGTAGTGGCGCAGCAGCCCGGTCAGGTCGCGCACCTCATCGGCGGGGCGGCGCCAGTTCTCACTGCTGAAGGCGAAGAGGGTGAGCCAGGAGATGCCCATCTGTCCCGCCGCCTCGACCACGCGGCGCGTCGCCTCCGCCCCGGCCTTGTGGCCAAGGGCACGCGGCACGCCGCGGGCAGCAGCCCAACGGCCATTGCCATCCATGATGATCCCGACATGGACAGGGGCCGGCGGGGTCGTTCCCCCAGCCTGCAGGATGGGCTGGCTTGCTGCGCTCATGGGCTCGGACGGCTCAAACGGCCTTGATGTCCTTTTCCTTCTCGGCGAGCAGGCCATCGACCTTCTTCACATACTCGTCGGTCAGCTTCTGCACGTCGTCGGACCAGCGCTTGGCATCGTCCTTGGATATCTCGGACTTGGTTTCCCAGCCCTTGATCGTCTCCATGCCGTCGCGGCGCACGCCGCGGACGGCGACCTTGCTCGCCTCGGCATATTTGGCGGCCTGCTTCGCAAGGTCGTTGCGGCGCTCCTGCGTCAGCGGCGGCAGCGGCACGCGGATCACCTGCCCCTCGGCCTGGGGGTTCAGGCCGAGATTGGCGTCGCGGATCGCGACCTCCACAGCCTTGGTAACCGACTTGTCCCAGACCTGCACGGAAAGCAGGCCCGGCCCGGCGACGGAGATGTTCGCGACCTGGCTCAGCGGCTGGTTCGTGCCATAGGCCTCGACCCGGATGGGCTCGAGCAGCGCCGGGCTTGCCCGGCCTGTGCGGAGGCCGGAGAACTCCTTCCGCAGCGTCTCCAGCGCGCCATCCATGCGGCGGACCAGGTCCTTGCGAAGATCGGGGAAATTCGGCGGGGCGGCCATGGCGTGTCCCTCAGCTCTCGTGAACCGTGGTGAAGCGCCCCTCGCCCTTGATGACGGCGGTGAAGGCACCCGGCTCGTGGATGTTGAAGACAATGATCGGCAGGTTGTTCTCGCGGGCAAGCGAGATCGCGGCGGCATCCATCACGGCCAGGTCCCGCGCGAGCATGTCGAGATAAGTCAGCGCCTCATAGCGCTCCGCATCGGGGTTCTTCCGGGGATCGGAGGTATAGACGCCATCGACCTGCGTGCCCTTCAGCAGCGCATCGCAGCCCATCTCGGCGGCGCGCAGCGCGGCGGCGGTGTCGGTGGTGAAGAAGGGGTTGCCCGTGCCGGCGGCGAAGATCACCACCCGGCCCTTTTCCATATGGCGCACGGCGCGGCGGCGGATGAAGGGCTCGCAGAGACTGGCCATCGGGATGGCCGACTGCACGCGGGTGGGCACGCCCGCCTTCTCCAGCGCGTTCTGCATGGCAAGGGCGTTGATGACGGTGGCCAGCATGCCCATGCCATCGGCCTGGGCGCGGTCCATCCCGGCGGCGGCTCCGGAGACACCGCGGAAAATATTGCCTCCGCCGATCACCAGCCCGACTTCCACGCCGAGTTGCGTGACCGCGCAGACATCCTCGGCGATGGCATTCACCGTGGTGCTATCGAGGCCGTATGAGCCTTTGCCCATCAGCGCCTCGCCCGAAAGCTTCAGCAGGACACGCTTGTAGCGGAGGCTGTTCATTCTCGATTGCGGTCCCGGGAGCTGGCAAAGTTAGACGCGCCCACTGGTTCCGGCAAGGCACCGGCTCCAATGGCGACCATGAGGCGAAAACCGCCGGGCGCATGGACGTCCGGCGGCGAAACATGCCTCCCGCCATGGCGGGAGGCAGGGCCGGGCGAGGAACCTCGCCCGGCGATCAGTCAGGCACCCGTACCGGCGGCGGCGGCGACCTCGGCGGCGAAGTCGGTCACCTCCTTCTCGATGCCCTCACCCAGCTGGAAGCGGGCGAAGCCGACCAGCTTGGCGCCGGCCTTCTCCACCACGGCCTTCACGCGGCTCTCGCCGTCATGCACCCAGACCTGTTCCAGCAGCACCACTTCCTCGTAGTACTTGCGGATGCGGCCCTCGACCATCTTCTCGATGACCGCAGGGGGCTTGCCGGAGGCCTGGGCCTGCTCGGTCAGCACGGCGCGCTCGCGCTCCAGGGCGGAGGTGTCCACGGCGGAGATGTCCAGCGCCTCCGGGCGGGCGGCGGCGACATGCATGCCGATCTGGCGGCCAAGGGTCAGCACCGCATCGCCGCCATCGGCGGCCTCGAGAGCGGCCAGCACGCCAATCTTGCCCAGGCCGGGCTTGACCGCGCTGTGGACATAGGTGGCGACCACGCCGGAGCCGACGGAGAACACCCTCGCGCGGCGGATCGTCATGTTCTCGCCGATGGTGGCGATCAGGCGGGTCAGTTCCTCGGCCACGCTGTGGCCCGCGCCCGGAAAGGCAGCGGCCTTGATGGCCTCCACATCCTCACCGGCCTCAAGGGCGATCTTCGCAACCGTCTCGACGAAGCCCTGGAACTGCTCGTTGCGGGCAACGAAATCGGTTTCGGCATTCACCTCGACCATGGCGGCCTTGGTGCCGGCGCTCACGACGCCGATCAGGCCCTCGGCGGCCACGCGGCCGGACTTCTTGGCGGCGGAGGCGAGGCCCTTCTTACGCAGCCAGTCGATCGCGGCCTCGGCGTCGCCGTTGCTCTCCACCAGGGCCTTCTTGACGTCCATCATGCCCGCGCCGGTCTTCTCGCGCAGGTCGCGGACCATGGCTGCAGTGATCTCGGCCATCTTCGTCTTCCCGTCTTCTGATGCGCCGGGACCGCCGGGGCAGGCCCAGCGTGGCGGCGCGGCGTGTATGCGTCACGCCGGGGCGGCGATGCCACCCCGGCGCGTTCAGGTCATTGCGAGCCGCCGGGAGCGGCCCATGCGAGCGGGGATCGCCCCGCGGTGCATGGGGCCCCTCAGGCGGACCCGCAGGGCGATCAGCCGGCGTTGTTGCCGTCGTCGCGGTTGTTCTGGACCATCTGCTCCAGGCTCTCGGTATCCACGCCAGCCGTCGGGCTGGACTGGGCGCCGACCAGGACCGGGCCATCCGCAACCTCGGCGCCGCCGAGCGTCTCGGGGATCGCACCGGCACCCGGAAGGACATCCTCCTCCGGCAGGGCGTCCACCGGCAGGTCGGACTGGGCGCCGACATCGACGCCAGAGGCCTGCAGCTCGGCGGAGATGCCGTCGAACACGGCCGCGGCCATCATGTCGCAGTAGAGGTTGATGGCGCGGATCGCGTCGTCATTGCCCGGGATCGGGAAGGCGACGCCCGAGGGATCGGCGTTGGAGTCGCAGACGGCGATCACGGGGATGCCGAGCTTGTTGGCCTCCTCGATCGCCAGCTTCTCCTTGATCGTGTCGATCACGAAGATCAGGTCGGGCAGGCCGCCCATCTCGCGGATGCCGCCGAGCGCGCGGTCCAGCTTCTCCTTCTCACGCGTCAGCATCAGGATCTCCTTCTTGGTGAGACCCTGGGTGTTGCCGGCGAGCTGCTCGTCCATCTGCTTCAGGCGCTTGATGGAGCCGGTGATGGTCTTCCAGTTGGTGAGCATGCCGCCCAGCCAACGGTGGTTGACGTAGTACTGGCCGCAGCGGGTCGCCGCCTCGGCCACATAGTCGGCCGCAGCCTTCTTGGTGCCCACGAAGAGCACGCGGCCGCCGCCGGCCACCACGTCACGGACGGTGCGGAGCGCACGGTCCATCAGGGGGACGGTCTGCTGCAGGTCCAGGATGTGCACCTGGTTGCGCACGCCGAAGATGTACGGAGCCATCTTCGGGTTCCACCGACGGGTGTGGTGGCCAAAGTGAACGCCGGCCTCGAGCAGGCCGCGCAGGGTAACCTCGGGCATCGCCATGTGGCGGTTCCTTCCTTCCGATTGATCCGGTTGGGCCTCCGCGGCGCTGAACCCCCGCCCGGAAAGGCTGGAGGACCGGACCCTGTCCGCGTATCTCGGAAGGGCGCACCGCGTGCGGATTTGCCGGGCACGGGAATCCCGTGTCCGACGGCGCGCGATATGGCATGGCGGGGGGTGCGGAGCAAGGCTTTCCCCCCATTCGTCAGGACGAGAGCGCAGCCTCCAGGCGATTCAGGGTCGCCTTTTCCAGCGGTGACAGCCCGTTCAGCAGCCCGAGCATGCCACCGGCTGCTTCGGCCACCTTCGTGGCGCGGTCCATGACCTGCCGCCGCAGTACCGCCCGGGCTTCCGGGCTGAGAGCGCGCACATAGTCGGTCCAGGTCGCCATCAGGCTCGGTGGCGGTGGTTGTACCAGCCAGCGGGAGAGCAACTCATGTCCAGGCCCGGCGGGCCTCAGCCCGGCATCTGCGGCGGCCCCCAGGATGGCGGCCCGGCCCTTATCGGTCACCACGCCATCAGCCCAGGCGACGATAACCAGGGGCACGAGGGATAGAGCCGCGAAAGTGCTGCTTTTGATGCCAAGCCCGACCAGCCGGTCCAACAGCGCCTCATCATGCAAGCCCGACACCTCGGCAAGCTTCTCACTCTCGGGACGATCGGGATCAGAGGCACGCATTCGGCGGATCAGTTCATGGCTCTGCTGGTCGAAGAACGCCCCTTCAAGCGCAACCCGGCGTTCTCCCAGAAAGTCCCTGCTCATGGCTTTCTCCCCGGAAATCGCGGCGCCCCGGAGCCTGGCACCCTAGGGCTACATGGGATGGGGCCGCCGCAAGTACAGCAGCGCGCCTGTTCCAATCCCTGGGCTGGCGAACGCTTGAATGGCAGTCTTCCACCCTTACTGGACTACAGGATCGAGTTGGACATGACCTCCCCCACATCTTCCCTGGCCGCCCGTTACGGAGAGCCGGGCGCACCACTCCAGGCAGGGCCGAGCAATGCTGTCGTGGAGAACCTGCTGAGCCACAGTGCGGTCCGCGCCTATCTCGACCGGCCGCTGGAGCCCGGCACGCTGGAAATGCTGGTGGCCGCCGCCCAATCCGCACCCACCTCCTCCAACATGCAGGCCTGGAGCGTGGTGGCGGTGGAGGACGCGGAGCGGAAGGCGCGGCTCGCCACCCTGGCCGGCAACCAGGGCTTCATCCGCCAGGCGCCGCTCTTCCTCTGTTGGATCGCCGATCTCTCACGGCTGGAGCGGCTGGGCCGGTCGGCGGGGCAAAGGCTGGAGGGGCTAGACTACCTCGAATCCTACATGGTCGCCCTGGTGGACGCCGCTATCGCCGCGCAGAACGCCTTGGTGGCGGCCGAATCGCTCGGCCTGGGCACCGTCTATGTCGGCGCGTTGCGGAACCACCCTCAGGAGGTGGCCGCCGAGTTGGGCCTGCCGCCCAATGCCTTCGCCGCCTTCGGCCTCTGCGTCGGCTGGCCCGATCCCGCGCGACCGGCCGCCGTGAAGCCTCGCCTGCCGCAGTCCCTGGTGCTGCACCGCGAACGCTATCAGGCAGCAGCCGAGGAGCCTGCCACCATCGCCACCTATGACGAGGCGCTGGCCAATTTTTCCGAGAGCCAGGGAATGGGCCGCGTGGGCTGGTCCGGACGGATGCTGAAGCGCGTGGCCAGCGCCGCCTCGCTGAGCGGGCGCGACACCATGACGGCCACGCTCAAGGCCCTCGGCTTCGGACTGCGCTAGAGTCTTTGCCGCCACGCCAAATACTTCGGCCTGTTGCCCGAAGAGCGATCCCAGCCATCCGCCCTTAGGGCGCGAAGGCCCGCTCCAGCCGCCCCAACATGGCCTCTTCGGCGGGCGACACCTGTGAGGGGAGGCCGAGGACCCCCCCGGCCGCCTCCGCTACCCGGCGGGCGCGGCCGAGCAGGCTGAGCCGCAGGGCCTGCCGGCCGTCCTCCCCGAGATTGCCGGAAGTGGCCCTGATATATTCAGCCCAGGTTTCGACGAGTTGTGCTGGTGGAGGCGTGGAAAGCCAGGCGGTCAGCAGTTGGTAGCCGCTGCCCTCGCGGTCCAGCCCGGAACTGGCTGCCGCCGAGAGGAGGGCCGCCCGTTCCATCTCGTCGATCGAGCCATCTGCCCAGGCGACAGCCACCAGAGGCACCAGAGTCATGGCGGACAACGCGTTGCCGTCGAGGCCGAGCGCCGCGAGTTCCTCCAGCAGGGACCGGTCCGTGATGCCGGAGGCGGCGGAGAGCGACTCCAGCCTCAGATCGGGTGCAACTTCCTCCTGGAGATGGCGGACCTGCCCGGCATCCTGCTTGGCGAAGAAGGCATCCTCCAGCGCCCGGCGGCGGTCGTTCAGGGTTTCATCGATCATGCTCCGCTCCATCTCGGCTCCATCCGTTAGTCCCGCCCGAGGTCGGCTCCCAAAGATGGGGATGGAACCACCTAAGATGGAGGAAAGATTACGCGGCCTCCACCCCTTCAACCCCACGAATGACCTTCATGGCCTGCGCCAGCCGGGGCGAGACGTTCCAGCGGCCGGGAAGCGCCAGCTCCACCTCCTGTCCAGGCCCGGTTCGGGGAATGAGAACCACCTCGCCCTTCCCCTTCCCTTCCCGCTCCAGCAATTCGCGTAGCGGGTTGATCGCCTCCATCGTCGCGATCTCGATCCGCAGCCCCTGGCCGACGGATTGGGCGGCGCGCTCCAGCGGCTCGCAATCCAGGGCGGTCAGCCGCACCGCCTCGCCATCGGCGCGCACCTCGGAGGTGAACATCACCGCAGTGCCCTCGGTCAGCATTTCCCGGCACTTGCCAAGGATCTCCGAGAAGCAGGTCACCTCCGTGCTGCCCGAGGCATCCGAGATGCGTACCCAGGCCATGCGGCTGCCGGTCTTGGTGGTTCGCTCCTTGGTGCCGATGACCGTGCCCGCCAGCTTCAGCCGCGCGGCGCCGGCCTGGGCCCGTTCCGCCATCTTCGCGATGGGGCAGACGTTCAGCTTCTTCAGGACTTCCCTGTAGGCGTCCAGCGGATGGGCCGAGAGGTGGAAGCCGATCGCCTCCGCCTCCTGGGCCAGCCGGTCGAGCTGCGGCCAGTCCTGGATATCCGGCAGGCGCAGGGGCGGCATGTCCGTGGACGCGCCCGGCATGCCGAAGAGCCCGATCTGCGCGCTGGATCGATCCTCGGCGGAGGCCTGGGCCCGGCGCAGGATCTGCTCGGCGCCGATTGTCACCCGGGCGCGGTTCGGGTCGAGGGATTCGAAGGCGCCGGCGCGGGCGAGGTTCTCCACCTGCATCTTGTTCAGCAGCTTCGGATCGACACGATCCGCGAAATCCGTCAGCGACCTGAACCTTCCGCCTTCCTTCCGCGCCTTCACCAGATCCTGCATGGCGCCCAGGCCCACGCGCTTCACGGCAGCCAGGGCGAAGCGGATCGCCTTGATGCCATCCTCGCGTATCTCCACCGCGAACTCGGCGTCGCTCGCATTCACATCCGGCGGCAGCACCTTGATGCCGAGCCGCGAGCATTCCTGGAGGTGGGAGGAGAGCTTGTCGGTATTCGTCATATCCAGCGACATGATCGCCGCCAGGAACTCGACCGGGTGGTTCGCCTTCAGCCAGGCCGTCTGGTAGGAAACCAGCGCATAGGCGGCGGCGTGCGACTTGTTGAAGCCATACTCCGCGAAGCGCTCCATCAGGTCGAAGATCTCTCCCGCCTTATCCTCTGGGATGCCGTTCTTCACGGCGCCCTCGGTGAAGATCTTCCGCTGCGCCTCCATTTCCGAGCGGATCTTCTTGCCCATGGCGCGGCGCAGCAGGTCTGCGCCGCCGAGCGAATAGCCCGCCAGCTCCTGGCTGATCTGCATCACCTGCTCCTGGTAGACGAGGATCCCGTAGGTCTCCTCCACCAGGCTGCGCATCGCCGGATGCACAGGCTCCCAGGCCTGCCCGTGCTTGCGCGCGCAATAGGCCGGGATGTTCGCCATCGGGCCCGGCCGGTAGAGCGACACCGCCGCGATCAGATCCTCGAAACGGTCGGGGCGCATCATGCGGAGAACGTCCCGCATGCCCTGGCTTTCGAACTGGAACACGCCCGCCGCGTCGCCCTTGGCGAGCATCTCAAATGTCCGGGCGTCGTCCAGGGGGATGGTGTTGATGTCGATCTGCGTACCCTGGGATGCCAGGATATCCAGTGCGCGCTGGATCACCGTGAGCGTCTTGAGGCCGAGGAAGTCGAACTTCACCAGCGACGCACTCTCGACATATTTCATCGAGTACTGCGTCACGAGCATCTCGCTGCGCGGATCGCGATAGAGCGGCACGATCTCGATCAGCGGCTTTCGCCCGATCACCACGCCAGCGGCATGGGTGGAGGCGTTGCGGTACAGGCCCTCGAGCTGAAGCGCCGTCTGCATCAGGCGGCCGACATTCTCATCCGTGTCGCGCATTTCGCGCAGGCGCGGCTCGCCATCCAGCGCTTCCTGCAGCGTGGGCGGCTTTGCTGCGTTGAACGGGATCAGCTCGGCGATCTTGTTCACCTGGCCGAAGGGCAGGCCCATGACGCGGCCCACATCGCGCACCACCGCCTTCGCCTGCAACCGGCCGAAGGTGATGATCTGCCCGACCCGGTCAGGCCCGTACTCGTTGCGGACGTATTGGATCACCTCCTCGCGCCGGTCCTGGCAGAAGTCGATGTCAAAGTCCGGCATCGAGACGCGCTCGGGATTCAGGAAGCGCTCGAAGAGCAGGCCGAAGCGCATCGGATCGAGGTCGGTGATGGTCAGGGCCCAGGCGGCGACGGACCCCGCGCCCGAGCCGCGCCCCGGCCCCACGGGAATGTTGTGCGCCTTCGCCCATTGGATGAAGTCGGCCACGATCAGGAAGTAGCCGGAGAAGCCCATCTTCTCGATGATGCCCAGCTCGAAATCCAGCCGCTCGCGATAGGCGGGGCGTTTGTCCTCGGGCGTGCCCTGGGCATCCAGGCGCTTCTCCAGCCCCTCCTTGCCCATCTGCCGCACGATGTCCGCCTCGGTCAGGCCCGACTGGACCTTGCGGCTGATCGGCAGCTCCGGCTTCTTCGTCTCGGCCATCACGGCACAGCGGCGGGCGATGGCGAGGGTGTTGTCGCAGGCCTCCGGAAGATCCGCGAACAGCTTCCGCATGACGGCGGGCGGCTTGAACCAATGGTCGGCCGTCACGCGGCGGCGGTCGGGCTCGGCCAGGGTGCGCCCCTCGGCGATGCAGAGCAGCGCGTCATGCGCTTCATGCGCCGCGGATGCCGCGAAATACACGTCATTGGCGGCGACGATGGGCACACCCGCCGTATCGGCCATCGCCAGGAACCCTGGCTCGACGGCGCGGTCCAGATCCGTGCCATGGCGCGTCAGCTCCATGGCGAGGTTATCGCCGAAGGCCTCACGCAGGGCGGCGAGCAGTGCCTCGGCCTGGGGGCGGCGCCCCTCCGCGAGGAGCCGGCCGAGCGGGCCCAGCGTCCCCCCCGTCAGCAGGAAGACCCCTTCCGCATGGGAGCGGAGCTGGTCGAGATTGATCGCCGGCTTGCCGGACGGGTCTTCGCCCAGCCAGCCCAGAGATGAGAGGCGCTGGATGTTCTCCAGCCCCGGCTTGGTCATGGCCAGGGCCACCACGGGATCGGGCGGCAGCCGCGCGGCCTCGGGGCGCTCCGGCTCCCGCGCGCGGGCGAGCCAGAGCTGGCAGCCGATGATGGGCTGCACGCCTTCCTTGGTGGCGTACTGGCTGAACTCCAGCGCGCCGAACATGACCGCCGTGTCGGTCAGGGCCAGGGCCGGCATCCCGGCCTTGCGGGCAAGGCCGGGGAGCTTGTCGGCCTTGATGGCGCCCTCCGCCAGCGAATAGGCGGAGTGGGTATGGAGATGGACGAAGCTGCCGGACATGCGGGGAATATAGGCGCTCCCCCGCCCCGCCGCAGGCGATTCCGGCGGCGCGGAGGGCGGAACGTCCCCGCCTGTGGCTAGGCGGGAACGATCACCCCGTCGCGCAGGGTCACGATGCGGTCCATCCGCGCCGCCAGTTCCGGATTATGGGTTGCGATCAGGGCGGCAAGGCCCCTGCCCCGTACAGCCTCCAGCAGTTCCGTGAAGACACGGTCCGCCGTGGAGACATCCAGGTTGCCGGTCGGCTCATCGGCCAGCAGCACCTTCGGGCTGTTGGCCAGGGCGCGGGCGATGGCGACGCGCTGTTGCTCGCCGCCCGAAAGGCGCGTTGGCCGGTGATGGCCGCGATCCTTCAACCCGAAGGCTTCCAGCAGTTCCCGGGCACGGGCCTCGGCTTCGCGGCGCGGGCGGGAGGCCGCGAGTTGCGGAAGGACGATGTTCTCCTCCGCCGTGAACTCCGGCAGGAGGTGGTGGAACTGGTAGACGAAGCCGATCGTCCCGCGGCGCAGCGCGGTGCGGTCGTCATCGCCCAGGCTGCCGGCATCCCGGCCTTCCACCAGCACCTGCCCGCCATCGGGCTTTTCCAGCAGCCCGGCGACATGCAGCAGGGTGGACTTACCGGTGCCCGAAGGCGCGACGAGCGCCACGATCTCTCCGGCATGCAGATCCAGATTGGCGCCGCGCAGGACGGGGAGTTCCCCCGCCTCGGTGCGGTAGCGGCGCTCCACGCCTCTCAGGGCGAGCGGGGTCTCAGGCATTGCGGAGGCCCTCCACCGGATCCAGCCGCGCGGCACGCCAGGATGGATAGATCGTGGCCAGCAGCGAGAGGCCCAGCCCCATCCCGACCACCTGTGCCACCTCCATCGGCTCCACCACCGCGGGCAGCTTCGTCAGGAAGTAGATTTCGGCGCTGAACAGCTCGGTGCCCGTCAAGGACTGGAGGAACTGCCGGATGTTCTCGATGTTCAGGCAGAAGACAAGGCCAATGGCGAAGCCGATCAGCGTGCCTGCCACCCCGATGGAGGCACCGGCCAACAGGAAGATCCGCATGATAGCGCCACGCGTGGCGCCCACGGTCCGCAACACGGCGATGTCGCGCCCCTTATCCTTCACCAGCATGATCAGGGAGGAGACGATGTTGAAGGCGGCCACGATGATGATGAGCGTCAGGATCAGGAACATCACGTTCCGCTCCACCTGGACCGCATTGAAGAAGGAGGAGTTGGAATCCTGCCAATCCAGCACGCGCACGGGGCGGCCGCGCAGCGCATCGAAGATCTCGCGCGTCGCGTTCCTCACGCGGGTCGGGTCATCGACGAAGACTTCCACCTGCGTCGCGCTGTCACGGTGCTGGAAATAGAGCTGGGCGGCCTCCAGGGGCAGGAAGACATAGCTGGCGTCATATTCCTGCATCCCCGCCTCGAACATCGCCACCACCTCATAGGCGCGCAGGCGCGGCACGGTGCCGACGACGGTGGCGCGGCCCTGGGGCGAGACGAGGGTGATACGGTCCCCGATGCGGAGGCCGAGTTTCCGCGCCAGGCGCGTGCCGATCACGATGCTGTCCTCGCCGCCGAAACGCGAGAGATCGCCCGCGCGGATGTTATTGGCGATCAGCGGGCGTGCGCGGAGGTCCTCTGGCCGGATGCCGCGTGCCAACCCGCCGGTCGCACCACCGGCCTCGCTGGTGAAGAGGACCTGCCCTTCCACGATGGGCGTGGCCGATGCCACGCCCGGGATCTGGCGGATGCGCGCCGCGATATCGTCGAAATCGCGCAAGCCGGACGTGTCGTTCGAATAAACGCCGAGATGGCCGTTCAGGCCAAGGATGCGTCCCAGCAGTTCCTGCCGGAAGCCGTTCATCACCGACATGACGATGATGAGGGTCGCGACACCCAGCGCGATCCCCACCAACGAGAAAATGGCGATGACGGAAACGAAGCGCTCGCCCTTGCGGGCGCGCAGATAGCGGAAGGCGACGGCGCGCTCGAAGGGCGAGAACATCAGGCGAGCGTCTCGCGGATCTTCGCCAGGGCTTCGTCCAGCGGCAGTTCGAGCCGCTCGCCGGTCGCGCGGCGCTTCAGCTCCACCACGCCCTTGGCGGCGCCGCGCGGGCCGATGATTGCCTGCCAGGGATAGCCGATCAGGTCGGCATCCGCGAACTTCGCTCCCGCACGCTCGGGGCGGTCGTCATAGACGGCCTCGCCCGGCAGCGCGGCATAGAGCTGCTCGCAGAGCGCATCGGCCGCCGCATCGCCCGGCTTCAGGTTCAGGATGCCACAGGCAAAGGGTGCCACCGCATCCGGCCAGATGATGCCGTTCTCGTCATGCCCGGCCTCGATGATGGCACCGAGCAGGCGGGAGACGCCGATGCCGTAGGAGCCCATTTCGGGCACCACCGGGGTGCCGTCCGGCCCCGCCACGGTCAGGCCCATCGCCTTGGAGTATTTGGTGCCGAAATAGAAGATATGGCCGACTTCGATGCCGCGCCCTTCGCGGCGGCTGTTCTCGGGCACCTTTTCCCAGGCGGCCGTGTCATGCATCTCATCGGTCGCGGCATAGAGGCCGGTTACGAGGTCGTAAAACTTGTTGAGATCGGCAGGGTCGCTGGAGTCGAACTCCATTTGCGACCAGTCCATGCTCTCGAAGCCGGCGTCGTAGAAGACCGTGCTCTCGCCGGTAGGCGCGAGAATGATGAACTCGTGGCTGAGATTACCGCCGATGGGGCCGGTATCGGCCCGCATCGGAACGGCGCGCAGGCCCATGCGCTGGAAGGTGCGCATATAGGCGAGCATCATCGCCCGGTAGCTCCGCACCGCGCCTTCATAGTCCATATCGAAGGAATAGGCGTCCTTCATCAGGAACTCGCGGCCACGCATCACGCCGAAGCGGGGGCGGATCTCGTCCCGGAACTTCCACTGGATGTGGTAGAGGTTGCGCGGCAGGTCCCGATAGGACTTCGCGTAGCTCTTGAAGATGTCGGTGACCATTTCCTCGTTGGTCGGGCCGTAAAGCATCTCGCGATCATGGCGGTCGGTGATGCGGAGCATCTCCTTGCCGTAATCGTCATAGCGCCCGCTCTCCTTCCAGAGCTCGGCGGGCTGGATGGTCGGCATCAGGATTTCCTGGGCCCCGGCCCGGTCCTGCTCCTGCCGCACGATCTCCGAGACCTTGCGGAGCGCGCGCAGGCCGAGCGGCAACCAGGCATAGATGCCGGCGCTGGTCTGCCGGATGAGGCCGGCCCGCAGCATGAGCCGGTGCGAGACGATCTGCGCCTCGGCGGGCGTTTCCTTGAGTGTGGGCAGGAAGGCGCGGGAGAGGCGCAAGGTACAGGCTCCGGGTGAGTTTGGGGGCGCAACCTAGAGCATGGCGCGAAGGGCGCAATCCGGGCTGGCGCATAGGCAAAAAAGAAGGGCCGCCCCGAAGGAACGGCCCGAGTTTAGGGAGGAAACGCCAGTCACACGGCGGAAGAGGAAGAGCCCTCTTCCATGTCCCGATCATGCTGCACCGCACTCAGCGGCAAAAGAATTTTCGCAGCCGCGCGGATGAAAAAACGGGCGCTTCAGGCAAGCTTTGCCTGAAAACCGACCAATGTTGCCCAATTTTCCCTCAAGTGCCTAATTTGTAGGCATAGCAAGCCAACCTTCACGGAAGGAAAGCCAGTCGGCCCGGACCAACCACTCGATGAATAGCCAGACAAGAATGGAAAGCACGGTGTTTATCAGGATCACGCGTAGCACCCGTACCTGTCGCGGTGCGCCGCGCCAGCCACCAGCCTCCTCCGCCTCCGGATTGGGGACGACCCCAAGCGGAAGCACGGCGAAAAGAAGGGTCCACCAGACCAGGAAGTAAACGACGATTCCAGCGATCCAACCCATCCGATCTGAACCTTCTATGCCATGGAGCCGCCGTAATCCCGCGGCCATTTGCGGCGTTTGCCACGCATAACGTCCCGAGAGGAGACTGCTTTGCGACCATTCCTGCTTCTCGCTGGCCTCACCATTGCGGCTCTCCCGGTCCTGTCCGATGCGGCCGAGGCCCGCTCCCGCTGGGAAGAGGAGCATCGCCGCTGGGAGCGCCATGAGCGCCGGGAGGCCATGCGCGAGGAGCGTTGGCGCCGCGAACGCTGGCGTGAAGCACGGCGCGCGGAGCGCCGCTATCAGCGAGATTACTACCGCCGGCCTGGCTACTACGGTCCGCCTGTCGCCTATGTTCCCGCACCGCAGCCGCCTGGGGTGACGCTCCAGCTCAATCTGCGCTGACGGGCGGAGCATCCACGGGACACCGAAGGCGCTTCCGCCTGACGCAGAAAGGGCGGCTTCGCGCTCTCGCGCGACGCCGCCATGGCTACCGGCTAAACCCGCAGCAGATGCAGTTCGACCAGCGGACGCTTCCGCACGCGGCGCCCGATGGCCTTGCGCAGCGCCGCCCGTGCTGCCTCGCGAAGTGCTGAATCCTCGCGTCGCAGCGGTGCGGGAAGCTCGTTCACCAAGCGGGCGAGGTCGGCGGCGATCTGGGCGGGTGCCTCTTCACCCTGCTCAAACAACCCCGGGGCCGAGATCTGCGGCGTCCCGCGAACCTTGCCATTGTCGTCCACGGCAAGGGAGCCCACGACCACGCCGTTGAACAGCATCCGCCGGCGGGCACCGAGCACTCCGCCCTCGAGGGGCAGAAGGCGCGCGCCGTCCACGACCAGCTTGCCACTCTGCACCGTCTCGCAGACCTCCGCCGGGCCGGGGGCCAGGCGCAGCATGTCGCCATCCTCGATCAGATGGGGAATGGCACCCAAGCTGCGCGCCAGGGCGGCATGCTCCTGCAGGTGACGCCACTCGCCATGGACGGGGACGGCATGCTTCGGCTTCACCAGGTCATAGAGGCGCTTCAGCTCATCCTTCGCCGGATGGCCGGAAACATGCACGGGATACTCGGAATCCGGGGTGATCACCCGGCAGCCGGCACGGTAGAGGGCGGATTCCACCGCCATGATCGCCTTCTCATTCCCTGGAATCATGCGGGAGGAGAAGATCACCGTATCCCCCTCCCCCAACGAAATCTGGGGATGGGTATCGGCCGCAATCTTGGCGAGCGCCGAACGCGGCTCGCCCTGGCTGCCCGTGCAGATGATCAGAAGCTCGTCATCGGGCTGGTAGCCAGCCTCCTCCTCATCGAGGAAAGGGGGCACATCCTTCAGGTAGCCGGTCTCGCGCGCGGCCGCGTCGGCATTGCGGAGCGAGCGCCCGAACAGCGCCACCCGCCGGCCGGCCGCCTTCGCCGCAAGGGCAATGGACTCCACGCGGGCGATGTTGGTGGCGAAGCAGGCAACCGCGATCCGCCCCTTGAGACCGGCGATCAGGGACGTCAGCGCCCTGCGGACATCGGCCTCGCTGCCGGAATGACCGTCCACCAGGGCGTTGGTGCTGTCGCAGACCATTGCGAGCACCCCCTCCTCGCCGAGAGCGGCAAAGGCCGCCTCATCGGTGGGCGGGCTGGTCAGGGGTTCCGGGTCCAGCTTCCAATCGCCGGTGTGCAGCACGATGCCGTGGCGGGTGCGGATGGCCAGAGCCTGGGACTCAGGAACGGAATGTGCCACCCGCAGAAACTGCAGATCGAAGGGTCCCACATTCACGCGGCAGGAGAGCGGCAGGGTGTGCAGCGTCACCTCGGCCAGCAACCCGGCCTCGCCCAGTTTCCGGCGCAGCACGGCGCTGGCGAAAGGGCTGGCATAGACAGGGCAGCGGAGCAGTGGCCAGAGGGTCGCTACCGCGCCGAGATGGTCCTCATGCGCATGGGTGATGATCAGCCCCACCAGCTTGTCGCGCCGCTCGGCAAGCCAGGCGGGATCAGGGACCAGGATCTCGGCCTCGGGCGTCTCGCTGTCGCCGAAGCCGATGCCGCAATCCACAGCCAGGAGAGCGCCATCCAGCCGGTAGACATTGAGATTCATGCCGATCTCCCCCGTCCCCCCAAGCGGGAGGAAGGCGAGGTCGTCGGTCGTGTCGGGGATCATTCGTTCTCGTTCTTGAGGGAGTCTGGGAGCGTTGTCTTATGGAAGATGGGGGGTGGGTTGCGGCCCGCCAACAGGCGCAGCCCGTCTAGAGTGATATCGGGATCAGTATGTTGAATGACGGTGGTGCCCTCGGCGAACAAGGGGGCAAGTCCGCCCGTGGCGATCACCTTCAGGGGACTGCCGAATTCAGCCCGGATCCGGGCCACCATCCCCTCCACCAAGCCGACATAGCCCCAGAAGATGCCGGATTGCATGGCCGGCACCGTGTCCCGCCCGATCACCTCCTGCGGTCGGCCGATGCCGATGCGCGGGAGCCGGGCAGCGGCCCGGTGCAGGGCCTCGATGGACAGGTTGATCCCGGGAGCGATGGCGCCGCCCATATAGTTCCCGCCCTGCCCCACCACGTCGAAGGTGGTGGCGGTGCCGAAATCGATGACGATCAGCGGCCCGCCATATTGGTCATGAGCCGCCAGAGCGTTCAGTAGCCGATCGGCGCCCACCTCGGCCGGCCGGTCCACCAGGATGTCGAAGCCCCAATCCAGGCTACCCGCCCGAGCGACCAGGGGCTCACAATGGAACCAGTCCCGCACCAGCCGGCGCAGGTTGTAGAGCGCGGCCGGTACCACCGTGCCCAGCGCGCAGCGGGTGATATCGGTGGTTTTCAATCCCGCATGGGAAAGAAGGGTCAGAATCCAGACGGCATATTCGTCGCTTGTCCGTCCCGCATTGGTGGCGATGCGCCAGCGACCACGCCACTCGGAGCCGTCATGCACGGCGAAAACGACATTGGTGTTGCCGGCATCGATAGCCAGGAGCATCAGGCGTTCCGTTCTTGGGCCGTCAGGGATTCACTTCTCCGGCCGTGACGGTCTCCAAGCCGGTTGCCGTGCGGAGGCGCAATGCGCCGGTTTCATCCAGCCCTTCGAAGCAACCATGGTGAAGGATGCCCCTGGCTGTGACGGTCAGGGCGTCCCCGGCCCCATGTCCACGCGCCAGCCAGGCCTCGCGAATGGCACCGAAGCCCCACTCCTCCCGGACCGCGCGCCAGCGGTCGAGCGAGGCCATGATGGCGAAAGCGGCTTCCTCGGGCGCCAGGGACGGGAGCGGCAGGGCGGCCGTCCTGCGGCCCGGCACCTCTGGCGCGAAGGCCAGGTTCACTCCGAAGCCGAAGCTCAGCCAGGCAAGGCGCCCAGCGGCATCCAGCGCGGCCTCCGAGAGGATGCCCGCGCATTTCGCCCCATCCAGGAGAAGGTCATTCGGCCATTTCAGGGCCAGGCCGGGGCCGGCATGAGGCGCCAGCGCCTCATGCAACGCGACGGCGGCCAGGAGGCTCCATTGCGGAACCTCACGCGCCGCCGCATCCGGCCGCAGCAGCACCGACAGGTAGAGATTGCCCTCGGGCGAATGCCAGACCCGCCCATGCGTGCCGCGCCCCGCCGTCTGGCGCCGCGCGAGGATGGCAAGGCGCTCCGCCTCGCCATCCTCGGCACGCTCACGGATCAGATCGGCCGTGCTGGGGAGCTGATCATGGACCAGCAGCCGCCAGCCCGCCGCAGGGGCACTCACCCCGCCAGCGCCGCTACCGCCGCTCCGGCCGCGGCCACGATCGGCGCGGGGAAGAGGAAGAACAGCACGTTGAACAGCCCGGCCCCCACCAGAACCAGGGAGACCGAAGCGGAGCGCGGATCGAGCGCACCAGCCGACGTGTCGAAATACATCACCTTGATGATGCGCAGGTAGTAATAGGCGCCGACCACGCTGGTGAGCACGCCCACGACGGCGAGCACCCAGAAGCCTTCCTGGACGGCCGCCAGGAAGATGTAGAGCTTCGAGAAGAAGCCCGCGAGCGGCGGGATGCCAGCCATGGAGAACATGAAGACCACCATGGCGATTGCCATGGTCGGATCGGTGCGACCCAGGCCAGCCAGGTCCTCGACGCGTTCCAGCGAACGGCCCTGGCGCCGCATGGAGACGAGCACCGCGAAGACACCGGCATTCATCACCAGATAGATCGCCATATAGAGCATGACGGCGCGCAGCCCGACATCGGTCGCGACGGCAAGGCCCATCAGTGCGTAGCCAACATGGCCAATGGAAGAATAGGCCATCAGCCGCTTGATGTTCTGCTGCCGGATGGCCGCGAAGGAGCCGAGCAGCATGGAGCCGAGCGAGGCGAGCCAGATCACGCCCTGCCACTGGGCGGCCAGATCCGCGAAGGGATCGGCCAGCACGCGCACCAGCAGCGACACCGCCGCCACCTTCGGCGCCGAGGCGAAGAAGGCCGTTACCGGCGTGGGCGCGCCCTCATAGACATCGGGCGTCCACATGTGGAAGGGCACGGCCGAGATCTTGAAGGCCAGCGCCGCAGTCACGAAGGTCATGCCGACCAGCACGCCCAGGGACACGCCCTCGCCGCCCGACACCGCGCTTCCGATAGCGGAGAAGTTCGTCGAGCCGGCGAAGCCGTAAGTCAGGCTCGCGCCATAGAGGTAAAGGCCGGAGGCCAGGGCACCCAGCACGAAGTACTTCAGGCCCGCCTCGGCGGAGCGCTCATTGTCGCGGTCGAAGGAACCGAGGACGTAGAGCGAGAGCGAGAGCAGCTCCAGGCCCATATAGAGGGTGATGAGATCCGAGGCGGACACCATCACCATCATGCCGACGGTGCTGAACAGCACGAGGATTGGGAATTCGAAGCGGGCGATGCCCTGCTTCTGGTTCCAGTCCAGCGCCAGCATCAACCCCGTGGCAGCACCGAGCAGGATCAGCACCTTGGCGAAGCGTGCGAAGCCGTCGGAGACGAACTGGCCGTTGAAGGCGGAGCCGTCCGGGGTGGCCATGGCGAGCACCGCCGTCACCAGCAGGGCGCCAAGCGTGCCCATGGTGACGGGGAAGGTCGTGTCCCGCTTTGGGATCACCCCGGCCAGCAGCAGCACCAGCCCGGTGACTGCAAGCAGGATCTCAGGAAGGGCAAGGGTCCAGTTCATCGGCTCACAGCCCCGCTACGCGCGGCACAGCCAGGGCAGCCTCGTGCCGCTCGACCAGGGCGGCGACGGAGGCTTCCCAGACATGGGTGAAGGAAGAGGGGTAGAGCCCCATCCAGAGGGTCAGGAGAATCAGCGGCGCGAAGATCGCGATCTCCCGCGGGGAGAGATCGAGCAGCGCCCGCACCTCACCCTTGGTAATCTTGGAGAACACCACGCGGCGGTACAGCCAGAGCATATAGGCCGCGCTCAGGATCATGCCCGTGGCCGCTCCCAGCGCAACCCAGGGGCTGGAGCGCCAGGCGCCCAGGATGACCAGCAACTCGCCAGGGAAGTTCGCCGTTCCCGGCAACGCCACGCTCGCCATGGTGAAGAGCATGAAGATGAGGGCGTAGACCGGCATGACCTTCGCCACACCACCATAGCGGGCGATCTCACGCGAATGCACGCGATCATAAAGTACGCCAACGCAGAGGAAGAGCGCGCCCGAGACCACGCCATGGGCGAGCATGGTGAAGATGGCGCCCGAGATGCCCTGCTGGTTGAAGGTGAAGAGCCCGATCGTGACGATGCCCATATGCGCCACCGATGAGTAGGCAATGAGCTTCTTCATGTCCTCCTGCGCGAAGGCGATGAGGCTGGTGTAGATCACCGCGACCACGCTCAGCGCGAAGATCATCGGCGCGAAGAACTGCGACGCCTCCGGGAAAAGCGGGATGGAGAAGCGCAGGAACCCGTAACCACCCATCTTCAGCAGCACGCCCGCCAGGATCACGGAGCCGGCCGTCGGCGCCTCCACATGGGCATCCGGCAGCCAGGTGTGCACCGGCCACATCGGCACCTTCACCGCGAAGGAGGCGAAGAAGGCCAGGAACATCCAGTACTGCCAGGAGGACGGCACCGGGATGGCCATCAGCGCGGCGAGGTCGGTGCTGCCGGCATTGTACCACAGCGCCAGGATCGCCAGCAGCATCAGCACGGAGCCGAGCAGCGTGTAGAGGAAGAACTTGAAGGCGGCATAGACGCGCCGCTGCCCGCCCCACACCCCGATGATGAGGAACATCGGGATCAGCACGCCCTCGAAGAAGACGTAGAAGATGATGAGGTCAAGCGCACAGAACATGCCCACCATCATCGTCTCGAGGACAAGGAAGGCGATCATGTATTCCCGAACGCGGGTCTGGATCGCCTCCCAGGAGGCGAGGATACAGATTGGCGTCAGGAAGGTGGAGAGCAGGACGAACAGCATCGAGATGCCGTCCACGCCCATGTGGTAGTTCACGCCGAAATCGGGCAGCCAGGCCGCCTGCTCGACGAACTGCGCGTCGGCACTCTGCGGATCGAAGCGGAACCACAGGATCAGCGACAGCACGAAGACGATCAGGCTGGTCCAGAGCGCCGTCCAGCGGGCGTTCGAGGCGACGGTCGCCTCGTCACCCCGCACGCAGAGGATCGCCACCACCCCCGCCAGAGGCAGGAAGGTAAGGAGGGAGAGTAGCGGGAAGCCGGCCGCGTTCATCGGGTGAAGCCCAGGAAGATGACGGAGACGAAGACCACGAGGCCCGCGATCATGGTGAAGGCGTAGTTCGCCACGCGCCCGGTCTGGAAACGTGCCACACCACGCGCGACATCGACGCTGATGGCAGCCAGCCCGTTGGGCATGCCATCGACGATGCGCTCGTCGCCGGTCTTCCAGAACACCCGCGCAAGGCGCCGGAACGGCCGCACGAAGATCGCGTCATACAGTTCGTCGAAATACCACTTGTTCAGCAGGAAGCGGTGCACCCCCGGGAAGGTCGCCGCCAGCCGTGCCGGGATGGCCGGCACGAACATGTAGAAGAGATAGGCCAGGGCAATGCCGGAGATGGCGATTACCGTCGGCGCCAGCGGCACCCATTCAGGCACCTCATGCGCGTTATGAAGCACGTGGTTGTGCTCCCCGGTGAAGATCGAGCCGTTCCAGAACTGCTTCTCGTAATGCCCCACGAAGAGGTCGGCGAAGACCGCACCCGTGAAGAGCGCACCAAGCGCCAGGATCAGCAGCGGGATCAGCATCACCGCCGGGCTCTCATGCACATGCTCCATGGTGTGCTGATCCGCCCGCGGCTTGCCGTGGAAGGTCAGGATCAGCAGGCGCCAGGAATAGAAGGCGGTCAGGAAGGCCGCCGTCAGGCCCATGACGAAGGCGAACATCCCCGCACCGGTATGGGCGGCGAAGGCGCTCTCCAGGATCATGTCCTTCGAGTAGTAGCCGGCGAAGAAGGGAATGCCGGCCAGGGCCAGGCTGCCGATCCACATCACCGCATAGGTGACGGGGATCTTGGTCCAGATGCCGCCCATCTTCCGGATATCCTGCTCGTCCGACATGGCGTGGATCACGGAACCCGCCGAGAGGAAGAGCAGCGCCTTGAAGAAGGCGTGGGTGAACAGGTGGAACACCGCCGCCTGATAGGCACCCACACCGATGGCGAAGAACATGTAGCCAAGCTGCGAGCAGGTCGAATAGGCGATGATGCGCTTGATATCGTTCTGCACGCAGCCGACGGTCGCCGCGAAGAAGGCGGTCGCGGCGCCGACGATGGTCACGATGGTCAGGGCGACCGGCGCGTATTCCACGATCGGCGACATGCGGGCCATCAGGAACACGCCGGCGGTCACCATGGTGGCCGCGTGGATCAGGGCGGAGACCGGCGTCGGGCCTTCCATAGCGTCCGGCAGCCAGGTGTGCAGCCCCAGCTGGGCCGACTTGCCGCAGGCGCCGAGGAAGAACAGGACCGAAATCACCTCCAGCGCCGGCAGGCCGGCGAAGGTGGCACCGCGCATCTCTTCCACCCGGGCGAAGATATCCCCGAAGGTCAGCGCGCCGAAGGTCCAGAAGGTGAGCGCCATGCCCAGCATGAAGAACAGGTCGCCGACGCGGTTCACGATGAAGGCCTTCATCGCGGCCCGGTTCGCGCTCTCGCGCTCGTACCAGTAGCCGATCAGCAGATAGCTCGCGAGGCCGACGCCCTCCCAGCCGAAGAACAGCTGAACCAGGTTATCCGCCGTCACCAGCATCAGCATGGCGAAGGTGAAGAGGCCGAGATAGGCAAAGAAGCGCGGCGGCGTCTCGTCATGAGACATGTAGCCGACGCTGTAGAGATGGATGAGGGTGGAGATGAAAGTCACCATCCCGACCATCATCGCGCTCAGCGTGTCGTAGCGGAGCGCCCAATCCACGGTCAGCCCGCCGACATCGATCCATTCGGTGATGGTGACGGTGCGAGGCGCGGAATGCAGCCCCACCTCGACGAAGGCGGTTACGCCGCAGATCGCGGCCAGCACCATGCAGCCAACCGAGACCCACATGGAGAGGCGGTCACCCAGCCAGCGTCCGAAGAAGCCGGCCAGGGTCGCGCCCAGGAGGGGGAAGAAGACGGCACCGACCAACATGGCGCCCTAACCCTTCAGGGTGGACACGTCTTCCACCTCGATGCTGCCGCGGTTGCGGAAGTAGATGACGACGATGGCCAACCCGATCGCGGCCTCGGCGGCGGCCACGGTCAGGATGAACATGGAGAAGATCTGGCCGGTGAGGTCACCCAGCTGCGCCGAGAAGGCAACCAGGTTGAGGTTCACCGAAAGCAGGATCAGTTCCAGCGACATCAGGATGACGATGACATTCTTCCGGTTCAGGAAGATGCCGAAGATGCCGAGCACGAAGAGGATCGCGCCTACCGTCAGGTAATGGCCCAGGCCGATTTCGAGCATCAGTGGTGCCCTCCGTGCCCATGGTCCTCATGGCCGTGTTGGCCATGCGTGACCGCCTTCGGCTTCTCCTCCTCGGGCGGCAGCGGGCGCAGGATGCCAAGCTGCCCGATCGAGGCGCCGAGCGGTACCGAAGCCATGTCCAGCTGCGTGCGGCGCGCGACCTGCGCGCCGATATCCTGGCGCTTGCTGCGCAGACGGTCGCGATGGGTCAGCACGATGGCGCCGATCATGGCCACAAGCAGGATGAAGCCCGCGCCCTGGAACAGGAAGATGTAGTCCGTATAGAGCACCTGCCCGATGGCGACGGTGTTCTGCACGCCCTCCGGAGCCGGGTTCAGGCGCAGCGCCTCGGCCTGCCCGGCGGACTGCCAGGCACCGAAGACGAAGAGCAGTTCCAGGAACAGGATGCCGCCGATCACCGCCCCGATCGGGGCGTAGCGCTGAAAGCCCTCACGCATCTGCGTGAAGTCGATATCCAGCATCATCACCACGAAGAGGAACAGCACCGCGACAGCGCCGACATAGACGATGACCAGGATCATCGCCAGGAACTCGGCACCCGCGATGAGGAACAGCGCGGCGGCGTTGAAGAAGGCCAGGATCAGGTACAGCACGCTGTGCACCGGATTCCGGCTGGAGACCACCATCACGGCGCTGGCGATCAGCACCGCGGCGAAGGCGTAGAAGGCGAGGCCGGCGATCATCGATAGGGTGCATCCGCCTGAAGGCGCGCCGCCAGCATCGGCTCCCAGCGGTCGCCGTTATCGAGCAGCTTCTCCTTGTTGTAGATCAGCTCCTCGCGCGTCTCGGTCGCGAATTCGAGGTTCGGGCCCAGCACGATGGCATCCACCGGGCAGGCCTCCTCGCAGAGGCCGCAATAGATGCACTTGGCCATGTCGAGGTCATAGCGCGTGGTGCGCCGGGAGGCGTCCTCGCGCGGCTCGGCCTCGATGGTGATGCAGACCGCAGGGCAGACCGCCTCGCAGAGCTTGCAGGCGATGCAGCGCTCTTCGCCATTCGCATAGCGGCGCAGGCCATGCTCACCCCGGAAACGCGGGCTCAGCGGCGCGCGCTCATTGGGATAGGCAATCGTGGCCTTGCGGCTGAAGAAGGCCTTCAGCGTCAGCCCCATGCCGGAGACCAGCTCCGTCAGCAGGAGGCTGCGCGCGATTTTATCGAGCGTCGCCATTCAGCGGACCTTTCCGGGGCTGTGGTGCCCCCCAATCATCGAACTCATGCCGGGAGCCATCCGAAGATCTTCAGCGCTGCGGCGGTCAGCACCAGCCAGACCAGGCTGATCGGAAGGAAGACCTTCCAGCCCAGCCGCATCAGCTGGTCATAGCGGTAGCGCGGGAAAGTCGCGCGGACCCAGACGAAGACAAAGAGGCAGAAGCAGACCTTCAGGATGAACCAGACGGGCCCGGGCAGCCAGTTGAAGGGCGCCATGTCGAAAGGCGGCAGCCAGCCACCCAGAAAGAGGATGGTGGTGAGCGACGACATGAGGATCATGTTCGCGTACTCACCGAGGAAGAAGAGGGCGAAGGACATCGCGGAGTATTCCACGAAGAACCCCGCCACCAGCTCCGACTCACCCTCGGGCAGGTCGAAGGGCGCCCGGTTCGTCTCCGCCAGGGTGGAGATGAAGAAGATGATGAACATCGGGAAGAGCGGGATGAAGAACCACAGGCCCTTCTGCGCCAGCACGATGTCCGTCAGGTTCAGCGATCCCACGCAGAGCAGCACGGTGACGATCACGAAGCCCATCGAGACTTCGTAGGACACCATCTGGGCCGCCGAGCGGAGGGCGCCGAGGAACGCATACTTCGAATTGGACGCCCAGCCGGCGATGATGATGCCGTACACGCCCAGGGACGAGATGGCGAAGAGATAGAGCACGCCAACATTGATGTCGGCGATCGCCCAGCCCTCGTTCACCGGGATCACCGCCCAGGCGATCATCGCCAGGATGAAGGTGAGCATCGGCGCCATGATGAAGAGGACACGGCTCGCGCCCGCAGGCACGATCGTCTCCTTCATCAGCATCTTCCCGGCGTCCGCGAAGGGCTGCAGCAAGCCGAAGGGCCCGACGACATTCGGCCCCTTCCGCAGCTGCATCGCCGCCATGATCTTGCGCTCGGCCCAGGTCATGTAGGCCACGCCGATCAGCAGCGGCACCAGCAGCGCCAGGGTCTGCGCGACCGTCAGCGAGAGAATGCCGATGGGGGAATTGAGGAAGTCTTCCATCACTCGGCCGCCATGGCAGGGGTCGGCGCCTGGGCACGGGCGCATTCGGCCATCACCTCGCTGGCGCGACCGAAGACATCGGCTTGCCAGTAGTTGGTGATCGCCAGGGTGAAGGGCGCGCTGCCCAGCGGGGCGGCATCGCCCGCGGGCTTGGCGGAAATGGCGGCTGGCGCCGGCACCTCATCCACACGGGCGAAGGACGGGTTCACCGCCACCAGCCGCGCGCGGACCGCCGCCAGATCGTCATAAGGCAGGGCGTGGCCAAGCAGTTCGCTCGCCGCACGCAGGATGCGCCAGTCCTCGCGCGCCTCACCGGGCGCGAAGACCGCACGGCGGCCCCGCTGCACGCGGCCTTCCGTGCTCGCATAGGTGCCGTCCTTCTCCAGGTAGGTCGACCCCGGAAGAATAACGTCGGCGCGGCCAGCCGCGCGGTCGCCATGATGGCCCTGGTAGATCACGAAAGTGCCCGGCGCGATCAGCGACGGGTCCAGCTCATCGGCGCCCAGCAGCCAGAGGGCATCCACCCCACCGCCCAGCATGGCGCCGAGGTCCTTGCCCTCCTGCCCCGGCAGGAAGCCGAGATCGAGCGCCGCGACCTGACCACCCTGGGTGTGCAGCAGGTTGAAGCCGTTCCACTCGGCCGTCACCGCGTTGAGCGACTGGGCCAGAGCCCAGGCTGCCGCCAGCACCGCCGCACCGTCCGGACGGGCCAGGGCACCACGGCCCAGCAGGATCATCGGGCGCTTGGCATTGCGCAGCACATCGCCGAAGGCGCCGTCCATCACCCCGCGCAGCGCGTCCGGGCCATTGCCGAGATGCGTCACCGGATAGGTGAGGTTCACCTCAGCGCCGATCACGGCCACCGGCATGTGCGTGTTCAGCACCTGCTTGCGGATGCGAGCGTTGATCACCGGCGCCTCGACGCGCGGGTTACTGCCGATCACCAGCAACGCATCGGCCTGCTCAATGCCTGCGATGCTGCT
Organism: Roseomonas xinghualingensis; assembly: GCF_025791835.1. Lineage (GTDB taxonomy): Bacteria > Pseudomonadota > Alphaproteobacteria > Acetobacterales > Acetobacteraceae > Roseomonas > Roseomonas xinghualingensis. The sequence continues at coordinate 91,786 of NZ_JAOXLP010000003.1, read as the reverse complement.
GTTGAACAGGTAGAAGGCACGGTTGGAGGCATCCAGCGCCGCGCCGTCCTCACGGCAGTCCAGGTTCTGGGAACCCAGCGCCGCCATCAGGTCCTTCAGCGCCACGATGCTCTCGGCATCGGAAAGACCGCCCACCACGGCGCCGATCCGGTCGCCCGGCAGGCCCTTCAGCTTGGTGGCAATGGCCTGGAAAGCCTCCGGCCAGGTCGCCGGACGCAGCTTGCCGTCCTGGCGCACCCAGGGGCGGTCCAGGCGGCGCTTCTTCACCGCATCGATGGAGAAGCGGCCACGATCGGCCATCCACTCCTCATTCACATCCTCATGCACCCGCGGCAGGACACGAAGGATGTCCGGCCCGCGGCTGTCCACCCGGATGTTCGTGCCCGTGGCGTCCAGCACGTCGATGCTGTCCGTCTTGGCCAGCTCCCAGGGGCGGGAGACGAAGGCATAGGGACGGCTGGTCAGCGCACCGACAGGGCAAATGTCGATCAGGTTGCCGGAGAGCTCCGTGGAGAGCGCCTTCTCCACATAGGTGGTGATCTGCAGGGCCTCGCCACGGCCCACCGCGCCCAGCTCCGGCACGCCGGCCACCTCGGTCGCGAAGCGGACACAGCGCGTGCACTGGATGCAGCGGGTCATGATCGGCTTGATCAGCGGACCGAAATACTTGTCCGTCACCGAGCGCTTGTGCTCGTGGTAGCGGCTCATGTCCTGGCCATAGGCCACGGCCTGGTCCTGCAAGTCGCACTCGCCGCCCTGGTCGCAGATCGGGCAGTCCAGCGGATGGTTGATCAGCAGGAATTCCATCACGCCGCGCCGGGCATTCCGCACGCCCGGGCTGTCGGTGATGATCTTCATCCCGTCCATCACGGGGAAGGCGCAGGAGGCAACCGGCTTCGGCGCCTTCTCCACCTCGACGAGGCACATCCGGCAATTGCCGGCGATCGACAGGCGCTCATGGTAGCAGAAGCGCGGGATCTCCGCGCCGGCCAACTCGGCGGCCTGGAGAGCCGTGGCGCCCAGCGGCACCTCGACTTCCTTCCCATCGACCGTGACCTTGATGAGCTTCACATCGCTCATGGCATTCACTCCGCCGCCATGGGCATGGCGGGTGCGGCATGGCGCGCCCTGTAGGCGGCAATGCGCTCTTCCATCATCGGCCGGAAATGCCGGATCAGCCCCTGAACCGGCCAGACGCCGCCATCGGCGAGCGCACAGATCGTGTTCCCTTCGATGCGCCGCGTCACACTCTCCAGCACGTCGATTTCCTCGATCTCCGCGCGGCCCTCGACCATGCGGTCCATCATGCGGCTGACCCAGCCCATGCCCTCGCGGCAAGGCGTGCACTGGCCGCAGCTCTCATGCTTGTAGAACTTGGACAGCCGGGCGATGGCGCGGATCAGGTCCGTGGACTTGTCCATTACGATCACCCCCGCCGTGCCGAGGCCCGTCTTGTGCTCGCGCAGGGCGTCGAAGTCCATCAGCACGTCGTCGCAGATATGCTTGGGCAGCAGCGGCGTGGAGGACCCGCCGGGGATGACGCAAAGCAGGTTGTCCCAGCCCCCGCGCACGCCGCCGGCATGGCGCTCGATGAGCTCCCGCAGCGGGATGCTCATCTCCTCCTCCACATTGCAGGGCTTGTTCACATGGCCCTGGATGCAGAAGATCTTCGTGCCCGAGTTCTTCGGCCGCCCAAAGCCCGCAAACCAGGTGGCGCCACGCCGCAGGATCGTCGGCACAACCGCGATGGTCTCGACATTGTTCACCGTCGTCGGCCGGCCATAGAGGCCCACCGCCGCGGGGAAAGGCGGCTTCAGCCGCGGCATGCCCTTCTTGCCCTCAAGGGACTCAATCAGGGCGGTCTCCTCGCCGCAGATATAGGCGCCGGCACCACGATGCACGTAGAGATCGAAGTCATAGCCCGATCCCGCCGCGTTCTTGCCAAGCAGCCCGGATGCGTAAGCCTCGTCGATCGCGGCCTGCAGGATCAGGTGCTCGTTGTAGTACTCGCCGCGCACATAGATGTAGCCTGCGCGCGCATTCATCGCGACGGCGGCCAGTAGGCACCCTTCGATCAGCGTGTGCGGATCGTGGCGGATGATGTCGCGGTCCTTGCAGGTACCCGGCTCGGACTCGTCGCAGTTCACGACGAGATAGGAAGGCCGCCCCTCCGGATCGGGCTTGGGCATGAAGGACCACTTCAGCCCCGTCGGGAAGCCGGCGCCGCCACGGCCGCGCAGGCCGGACTGCTTCACCTCCTCGATGATCCAGTCACGGCCCTTGGCGATCAGCCCCGCCGTGCCGTCCCAGTTGCCGCGCTTCTGCGCCGCCTGGAGGCCCCAATGCTGGAGACCGTAGAGATTGGTAAAGATGCGGTCCTTGTCCTGAAGGGCCATGTCACTCGCCTCCCGGCACGTCGAGCAGCGTCAGCGGGCCACCCTCCGGCGCGCTGGTCTGGCGCCCGATGGTGCTGCCCGGCTTGGGACGCTCGCCCCGCTTCAGCGCCTCGATGAGCTGGACCGTGCGGTCGTAGTCCAGGTCCTCGTAATAGTCGTCATCCACCTGCAGGATCGGGGCGTTCACGCAGGCGCCGAGGCATTCCACCTCGGAAAGGGTGAAGAGCCCGTCCTCGGAAGTGTCGCCATAACCCTTGAGGTGCCCGGCATCCTTGCAGGCCCGCAGCACATCATCCGACCCGCGCAGCATGCAGGGCGTGGTGCCGCAAACCTGGAGATGAAACCGCCCGATCGGCTTGGTGTTGAACATGAAGTAGAAGGTCGCGACCTCAAGAACGCGGATGGGCGCCATGCCGAGGCGCTCGCCCACCTTGTCCATCGCGATGCGCGGCACCCAGGCACTGCCCGTCTGCCGGCCCATCTGCTTCTGCACGACGTAGAGAAGCGGAATGACGGCCGAAGCCTTCTTCGCCTCCGGGTAGCGCGCGAGGATCTTGGCGATCTGCGCCTCGCTCTCCGCGTCGAACTCGAAGCTTTCAGGCTCGGCGTGGCTGTTCCGCCAGTTGGGATCGAGGTGATCGACAGCTGCCTCAGTCACCGGTCGATCTCCCCGAAAACGATATCGAGGCTGCCGATCACCGCCACGGCGTCCGCCAGCATATGCCCCTTCGACAGCACCTCCATCGCCTGCAGATGCGCGAAGCCGGGCGCGCGGATCTTGCAGCGATAGGGGCGGTTGGTTCCATCCGCCACGAGATAAACCCCGAACTCGCCCTTCGGCGCCTCCACCGCGGTGTAGGTCTCGCCGGGGGGCACGTGATAGCCTTCCGTGTAGAGCTTGAAGTGATGGATCAGCGCTTCCATCGAACGCTTCATCTCGCCCCGCCGCGGCGGCGTGATCTTGTTGTCCTGCACCTTCACCGGGCCCTCCGGCAGCTGGTCCAGGCACTGGTGGATGATCCTCAGGCTCTGACGCATCTCCTCCATGCGGATGAGAAAGCGGTCAAAGCAGTCGCCATGGCGCCCGACCGGGACATCGAATTCCATCCGGTCGTACACGTCATAGGGCTGCTGCCGCCGCAGGTCCCAGGCGAGGCCCGAGGCACGCAGGCAAGGGCCGGCGAAGCCCCATTCCATTGCCTGCTCGGCCGTCATCACACCGATATCCACGGTGCGCTGCTTGAAGATGCGGTTACCCGTCAGCAGCCGGTCCAGATCGTCAATGAAGCTGGGGAAGCCATTTGCCCAGCGGCGGATATCGTCCGTCAGCCCGGCCGGCAGGTCCTTCGCCACACCGCCTGCACGGAAGTAGTTGGCGTGGTAGTGGCTGCCGGAAACCCGCTCATAGAATTCCAACAGGATCTCACGCTGCTCGAAGCCCCAGAGGGGCGGCGTGATGGCGCCGCAGTCCAGCGCATAGGTGGTGATGTTCAGCAGGTGGTTCAGGATCCGCGTGATCTCCGCGAACATCACACGGATGTACTGCGCGCGCAGCGGAACCTCGATACCCAGCAGCCGCTCCTGCGAGAGCGCGAAGACATGCTCCATGCACATGGGCGAGACGTAGTCGAGCCGGTCGAAATACGGCATCGCCTGCATGTAGGTCTTGTACTCGATCAGCTTTTCGGTGCCGCGATGCAGCAGGCCGATATGCGGATCGGCACGCTCCACCACCTCGCCCTTCATCTCAAGGATGAGGCGCAGCACGCCATGTGCGGCCGGGTGCTGAGGACCGAAATTGATCGTGTGGCTGTCCACCTCCACACGGCGCGTCGCCTGCTCATGCGAATCGCCCGCCGGAATGGGATCGGAAGTCGTCAGGCTCATGGCAGCTTCTCCGCCTCTGGCTTCTCCAGAAGCGATGCGGGCGGCGGCGCGATCCGGTTCAGATGCACCTTTTCGTCGCCCGGCAGGGTGGTCATGCCCTCCCACGGGGAGAGGAAGTCGAAGTTGCGGAAGTCCTGCTGCAGCTTCACCGGCTCATAGACCACCTCGCGCCGCTCCGCGTCATAGCGGACCTCGACATGGCCGGTGAGCGGGAAGTCCTTGCGCAGCGGGTGCCCCTGGAAGCCGTAATCCGTGAGGATCCGGCGCATATCCGAGAGCCCCTCGAAAGCGATGCCGTACATGTCCCAGGCCTCACGCTCGAACCAGGTGGCGGTCGGCCAGATGGCGGAGACGCTGGGCACCGAGTGCTCCGCATCCGTGGTGGTGATCACGCGGATGCGGTGGTTATGCGTCAGCGACAGCAGGTTCCACACCACGTCGAAGCGTTCCTGGCGCTCCGGCCAGTCAACACCACAGATGTCGATGCACTGTTCGAAAGCAAAGCGTGGATCGGTCCGGAGCACGGCCATCACATTGCGAACGGAATCGCGGTTGATGCGAATGACCAGCTCCGCGCCACGCACGACCCGCGCATCGAGCACCACGCCGGGCGGAAGGGAGGCGGCAACCTGCTCGCCGAGTTGCGTAAGGTCAGCCACGAAGGATCGTCCCCGTCCGCCGGATCTTCTTCTGCAGCTGCAGGATGCCATAAACCAGCGCCTCCGCGGTCGGCGGGCAGCCGGGCACATAGACATCCACCGGCACAATCCGGTCGCAGCCGCGCACCACGCTGTAGCTCCAGTGGTAATAGCCACCGCCATTGGCGCAGCTGCCCATGGAAACCACCCAGCGCGGCTCGCTCATTTGGTCATAAACGCGGCGAAGCGCGGGGGCCATTTTGTTGGTCAGCGTGCCAGCCACGATCATCACGTCGGACTGCCGCGGCGAGCCGCGCGGAATCACACCGAAGCGGTCGAGGTCATAGCGCGCCATGTAGGCATGGATCATCGGCACGGCGCAGCAGGCCAGACCGAAGGTCATCGGCCAGAGGCTGCCGGTGCGGGCCCAGTTCACCACCTTATCCAGGTTGGCGACGACGAAGCCCTTTTCCTCGATCTCGCCGGTCACGCCGCGCAGGACCGAATCCTGCTCCGCCCCCGGGGGAAGCGCCTGGTTGTTCCAGGCAAGCTGCTCAGTGTTGACGCCGCTCATCGCATCGTCCTCCGCGCGTCGCCACGCGTCATATGCATGCGCGCCGAATCCCCCAGCGGGAGCCGGCGCGTCTCGCCACGCTGTGCCGCGTGGCTCATTCCCAGTCCAGCGCGCCCTTGCGCCACTCGTACACGAAGCCGACCGTCAGCAACCCCAGGAAGCCCATCATCGACATGAAGCCAACCCAGCCGATCCCACCGAGCGACACCGCCCAAGGGAAGAGGAAGGCAACTTCCAGGTCGAAGATGATGAACAGGATCGCCACCAGATAGAATCGGACATCGAAGCGCCGACGCGTGTCGTCGAAGGGCTCGAAGCCGCATTCATAGGTCGACAGCTTTTCCGGGTCCGGCTTCTGCCGTGCGGCCAGAACAGAACCGCCCACCATGGCGATGCTGATCACGGCGGCAATTCCCAGGAAGACCAGGATCGGAAAGTAATTAGCCAGCAACGGCTGGGTCATTGCGCCCTCGGAGCTCTCCGGGACAGCCGGGAACACGAGTGACTCCCGGATGCACCTATTGGCGCTGGGGCAATGCCGCAGCGCAATGCAAGCTACATATAGGCAAGGGCAGGCTTCCGCCATAGGGCCTGACCCCAGCATTGCACAATGAACGCCACGTAATCAATGGTTGAGAACAATTCGCAAATGCATGCCTCGGCCCAGCACCGCGCATAAACCAGAAAATCCCCTGAAACGAAAAACGCCACCCCGGATGGGGCGGCGTTTTCGATGCGGCGTGGCGCGAGTGACGGGGCTCGAACCCGCGACCTCCGGCGTGACAGGCCGGCGCTCTAACCAACTGAGCTACACCCGCTCGCGTCGTGGAGGCCGTTTATGGCTTCCAGTGGGGACTGTCAAGCGACCCCCCATTCCGATCCACAGGCGAAAGAAGAAATGCGAGCCTCCTGAGTGAAGGAGGGCACCAACCGCTCTGTAATCCCAGCACCTTCAAAGCTTCCGCTGCTTCACCGCAACCCGGCCAAGCGCGAGAATCCGCTGCATCGTGAGAGGCGCCCTCGCAGCGAAGAACCGATGATCGGCCGAACGCCTTTCATCCCATCAGTGGCAACGTCAGCTCGCCCCAGATCGCACGCAATCATCCATTGGCACCCAGCCTGCATGCGTCCCGGCCAGCACAAAGAATCGCAGGTTCCGTGTAGCAAGCCGCAGCTGTCCGCCATGCACGCCACCGAGCATGGAGCGCACTCGGCCTTTCAGGCGGCCTTTGCCCAAGGCTGTGATGATGAAGCAGTTGGATCACTGGACGATTAGCTCGATCGCCGTGATCCGGGCATCATGGATGCAGCAACGTCCGGGATCAGGAAGGCATCCCATCAATGGAATGGGCGCTGAGGGATTCGAACCCCCGGCATCCTCGGTGTAAACGAGGCGCTCTACCGCTGAGCTAAGCGCCCGCCTTTGACGGCCACGGCCTTTCGGCTCCAGCCCCTGGCTTGCCTGAACAGGGATACAGCCCCCTTCCCTCTCTGGGAAGCAGCTTCCCGACATGACCAGCCACTTCGCCTCAGCAGCCGCCCAAGGCGCCAACGCCGGCCGACCGCCCGGCCTTCGCATCCACCGCAGCGACGCGGCCATCCCACGCCCAAACGAAAGCGGGGCGCCGGCTTCCGCCGACGCCCCGCCACTCACCTCATGCCGCCCGATCAGTGGGGCAGGCTGGCACCGGTCGGATCGCCTGCCGCCGGCTTGGTCGGAACCTCCTCCGGCTCAATCCAGTCGATCGGCTCCGGCCGGCGCACCAGGGCCTGGGCGATCACCTCGTCCACATGCGAGACAGGAATGACCTTCAGTACCTTGGTCACGCTCTCCGGAATGTCGGCCAAGTCCTTCTCATTCTCCTTCGGGATGAAGACGGTGCCGACGCCGGCCCGCAGGGCCGCCAGCAGCTTCTCCTTCAACCCGCCGATCGGAAGCACCCGCCCACGCAGCGTGATCTCGCCCGTCATGGCCACGTCCTTGCGGACAGGGATGCCCGTCAGGATCGAGACGATGCTCGTGGCCATCGCGATACCCGCGGAAGGCCCGTCCTTCGGCGTCGCACCCTCGGGCACGTGGACATGGATGTCCCGCTTCTCGAAGACGGTCGGCTTGATGCCGAAGGTCGTCGCACGACTGCGGACATAGGACACCGCCGCCGAAACGCTTTCCTGCATGACGTCGCCAAGCTTGCCCGTGTGCTTCACGGCGCCCTTGCCAGGCAGCAGCACGGACTCGATCGTCAGGATCTCTCCACCCACCTCGGTCCAGGCGAGGCCGGTGACGGCACCCACCATGTCCTCGGCCTCGGCCTCGCCATAGCGGAACTTCCGCACGCCGGCATACTTACCCAGGTTCTCGGCGGTGATCTCCACCTTCGTCGCCTTGCCGGACACGATCTCACGGACGGCCTTGCGGGCCAGACCACCGATCTCGCGCTCCAGGTTCCGGACGCCGGCCTCGCGCGTGTAGTAGCGCACTAGGTCGCGGATCGCGTCGTCGGACACGCTCCACTCGTCCGGCTTCAGCCCATTCGCCTCCGTGACCTTGCCGATCAGGTGGCGGCGGGAGATGCCGATCTTCTCATCCTCGGTGTAGCCGGGGATGCGGATGATCTCCATGCGGTCCAGCAACGGCTGGGGCATCTTCAGCGAGTTGGCGGTCGTGATGAACATCACGTCCGACAGGTCGTAATCGACCTCCAGATAGTGGTCGTTGAAGGTCCCGTTCTGCTCGGGGTCCAGTACCTCCAGCAGGGCCGAGGACGGGTCCCCGCGCCAGTCGGCGCCGAGCTTGTCGATCTCGTCCAGCAGGAAGAGCGGATTGGAGGTCTTCGCCTTCTTCATGCCCTGGATGACCTTGCCCGGCATGGAGCCGATATAGGTCCGCCGGTGGCCGCGGATCTCCGCCTCATCCCGCACGCCGCCCAGCGACATGCGCACGAAGTTGCGGTTCACCGCCTTGGCGATGGACTTGCCGAGCGAGGTCTTGCCAACGCCCGGAGGACCGACGAGGCACAGGATCGGGCCGCGGATCTTCTGGCTGCGCGACTGCACCGCCAGATACTCGATGATCCGCTCCTTGACCTTCTCCAGCCCGTAGTGGTCGGCATCCAGCACGGCCTGGGCCGCCTCCAGGTCGATCCGCACCTTGGTGCGCTTCTTCCAGGGGATCGTCAGCATCCAGTCGAGGTAGTTGCGGACGACGGTGGCCTCGGCCGACATCGGCGACATGCCGCGAAGCTTCTTCAGCTCGCCCATCGCCTTCTCGCGAGCCTCGGCGGAGAGCTTGGTGGCCTTGATCTTGGCCTCCAGCTCCGCGATCTCGTCCTTGCCTTCCTCGCCCTCGCCCAGCTCCTTCTGGATCGCCTTCATCTGCTCGTTCAGGTAGTACTCGCGCTGGGTCTTCTCCATCTGCCGCTTCACGCGGTTCCGGATGCGCTTCTCGACCTGAAGGACGCCGATCTCGCTCTCCATATGGGCGAAGACCCGCTCCAGCCGCTCCGGAACGCCCACGGTCTCCAGAAGCTCCTGCTTCTCGGCGATCTTGAGGTTCAGATGGGCAGCGACCGTGTCGGCGAGCTTCGCCGGCTCCTCAATCTGGTTGATCGAGACCAGTACCTCGGGCGCGATCTTCTTGTTGAGCTTGATGTAGCCCTCGAACTGGCTGACCACGGAACGGCTCAGCGCCTCGACCTCGCGCGGATCGGGGGAAGTCTCCTCGATCGGCTCGGCGAACGCCTCGAAATGCGTGCCCGTCTCCTTCCAGCCAACCACGCGCGCGCGGCGCCCGCCCTCGACCAGCACCTTCACAGTGCCGTCCGGCAGCTTCAGGAGCTGAAGCACCGTTGAGACGGTACCGACATCGAACAGATCGGAGGCTTCCGGATCATCCTGCGCGGCGCTGCGCTGGGCGAGCAGGAGGATCTGCTTGTCCTCCCGCATCACCGACTCCAGTGCGCGGACAGATTTCTCACGGCCGACAAAGAGCGGCACGATCATATGGGGGAACACGACAATGTCGCGCAGGGGAAGAACGGGCAGTGCCTCGCCGCGAACCAGCTCAGCTTCAGTATCCGCCATGGGGACCTCACTTGGACAGTCGGTGCGGAAACGCCCCGATCAGGCACGCCCCCGTCACCACGGTTAGGAACCCTATCTGGTGTCGGGGAGGCCTTCCCACAACGGCGTGACCATCCACCCAGACCATTGGGGGCATGCAAGAAAAGTGCCCCTGACGCCTTGTTGCGTCAGGGGCCGGTATTCCGGTCAGGCGCTAGTCTGCTCCGCCGGTCGTTCACCATAGATGAACAGCGGCTGGGCCCGGTTCTCGGCCACCTCCTTGTTCACCACCACCTCCTCGACCTCATCCAGGCCGGGCAGGTCGAACATGGTGGAGAGAAGGATGCCCTCCATGATGGAGCGCAGGCCGCGCGCGCCGGTCTTGCGCTGGATCGCCCGGGTGGCGACCGACTTCAGCGCATCCTCGGTAAAGGTGAGCTTGGTCCCCTCCATCTCGAAGAGACGCTGGTACTGCTTCAGCAGGGCGTTCTTCGGCTTGGTGAGGATCTCGATCAGCGCCTTTTCGTCCAGATCCTCGAGGGTGGCGATCACCGGCAGGCGGCCGATGAACTCGGGGATCAGGCCGAATTTCAGCAGGTCCTCAGGCTCCACCTCACGGAGGATTGCCCCAGCCCGGCGCTCGTCCGGACCCCGGACCTCGGCACCGAAGCCGATGCCCGACCCCTTGCCCTTGGCCGCGATGATCTTCTCGAGCCCGGCAAAGGCGCCGCCCACGATGAAGAGGATGTTGGAGGTGTCCACCTGCAGGAATTCCTGCTGGGGATGCTTCCGGCCGCCCTGGGGCGGAACGGAGGCCACCGTGCCCTCCATGATCTTCAGCAGCGCCTGCTGGACGCCCTCGCCCGAGACATCCCGGGTGATCGAGGGGTTGTCCGACTTGCGGCTGATCTTATCCACCTCGTCGATATAGACGATGCCCCGCTGCGCCCGCTCCACATTGTAGTCGGCGGCCTGCAGCAGCTTGAGGATGATGTTCTCGACATCCTCGCCCACATAGCCGGCCTCGGTCAGCGTGGTGGCGTCCGCCATGGTGAACGGCACGTCGAGGATGCGGGCCAGGGTCTGGGCCAGCAACGTCTTGCCCGAGCCGGTGGGGCCCACGAGCATGATGTTGCTCTTGGCGATCTCCACCTCGCCGGTCTTGGCGCCATGCGCCAGCCGCTTGTAGTGGTTGTGCACGGCCACGGAGAGCACCTTCTTGGCGTGCTCCTGCCCGATGACATAGTCATCGAGGACCTTGCAGATCTCCTTGGGCGTCGGAACCCCATCGCGGGACTTCACGAGGTGCGTCTTGTGCTCCTCGCGGATGATGTCCATGCACAGCTCGACGCATTCGTCGCAGATGAACACCGTCGGGCCGGCGATGAGCTTTCGAACCTCGTGCTGCGATTTCCCGCAGAACGAGCAGTAGAGGGTGTTCTTGGAATCGCCGGACTTGCTCATGTGCGCTCCTCGCCCCAGAACGGGCCATGCAGCCCGCCAGAGGCGTCAAGACGGCAAGATAGCCCCCCTCCCCCCTCGGGGGAAGCATGGGACATAAATGTGACGGCAGTGCCGCCCGGCCAGACAGAACATATCACGAACTGACCGGGGCGACGCCTACCCATCAGCTGCGGGGACCTTCGACCGCCGGCGCCGCCACCCCAGCACCGGCCGGGAGCTTCGCCACCACCTGGTCGATCAGCCCGAAGGCCATGGCCTCCTCAGCGGACATATAGGTGTCGCGCTCGAGCTTCCGCTCGATCTCCTCCACCGGCTGGCCGGTGTGATGGACATAGATCTGGTTCAGGCGCTTGCGGAGATCGAGGATCTCGCGGGCCTGGATCTCGATATCCGTCGCCTGGCCCTGGGCGCCGCCGGAGGGCTGGTGGACCATGATCCGGCTGTTCGGCAGGGCGAAGCGCTTGCCCTTCTCGCCGGCCGTCAGCAGCAGCGAGCCCATGGAGGCCGCCATGCCGAGGCAGACAGTGGAGACCGGGCTGCGGATGTACTGCATGGTGTCGTACATCGCGAGGCCGGCCGAAACCACGCCACCCGGGCTGTTGATGTAGAAGGCGATATCCTTGTTGGGGTTCTCGCTTTCCAGGAACAGCAGCTGGGCGCAGATCAGGGACGAAACCTGATCAAAAACCTGGCCGGTCAGGAAGATGATCCGCTCCTTCAGCAGGCGCGAATAGATGTCATAAGCGCGCTCGCCGCGAGCGGTCTGCTCGACCACCATCGGAACCAGGGAGTTGTTGTAGACTTCGACCGGGTCGCGATCGACGAATACTGAGCGTGTCATCGTTATTCCTTCCCCGCCGGCGGAGAAGTGCGTCCCCGATGGCATCGCCCGGATGGCCGCCCGGCTTGGCCGCAGCGTCCCCCGGCCCCCTGCGCCGGCAAAAATCTAACCCCAAGATGGGGCAACCCGCCCCCCCGCGAAAGGGGGGCGGGGCCGGATTGCAGCCTCCCTCGCGGGAGGTTGCAGGCTCAGGCTGCCTGCAGGTCCGCCGGGGTGACGCTCTTGTCCGTCACCTTGGCGAGTTCCAGCATGAAGTCCACGACCTTTTCTTCGAAGATCGGGGCGCGGAGGTTCTCCATGGCCTGCGGGTTCTTCTGGAAGAACTCGAAGACCTGCTTCTCCTGGCCCGGATAGCGCATGGCCTCGTTCCGGAGGGCCTGGAACAGCTCCTCCTGGCCCACCTGGATGTTGTTGGTCCGGCCGATCTCGGAGAGCAGCAGGCCCAGCCGGATGCGCCGCTCGGCGATCTTCCGGTAGTCGGCCTTCAGCGTCTCATCGTCCTTGCCGGCATCCTCGGCATCCAGGCGGCCCGCCTTCTTGTCCTCCTCGACGCGGCCCCAGATCTGTCCGAACTCGGCATCCACCATGCCCTCCGGCACGGGGAAGTCGGCACGCTCGGAGAGCTGGTCGAGCAGGGAGCGCTTCACCCGCAGGCGGGTCAGCCCGTCATACTCGCGCTGGATGGAGTTCTTCAGCTCCTCGCGCAGCTTCTCCAGGCTCTCAAGACCCAGCGACTTGGCGAACTCGTCATCCGCCGGGGCCACGTGGCGGGTCTTCAGCCCCTTGGCCGTGATCTCGAACTCAGCCGGCTTGCCGGCCAGCTCGGCGGAGCCATAGCCCTCCGGGAACTGCACGCGGGCCTTGCGGGTCTCGCCCACCTTGATGCCCTCAAGCGCCTCGGTGAAGCCAGGGATGAAGCCCTCGCCGCCCACCTCGATCGGCATGTCATTGGCGGTGCCGCCGGGGAAGGGCTCGCCGGCCTTCGCCTCGTCACCCTCGCCCTCGATCAGGCGGCCCACGAAATCGGCCACCACCATGTCGCCCTTGGCGGCCGGGCGCTCCTCGGTCACGTCCTCGAGCTTGGCATTGCGGGCGGCCAGGCCGTCCAGCGCCTTCTGGACTTCCTCATCGGAGGGCTCGGCGCGCGGGCGCTCCACCTCGATCCCGGAGAAGTCCGGCATCGGGATCTCCGGCAGGACCTCCATCTCGATATTGAACTGCAGGTCCTGGCCATCGGCGAACTCGCCGACCAGCTCCACCTTCGGCTGCAGCGCCGGGCGCAGGCCGCGCTCGGTCAGCAGGTCGCGCGTGGCGTTCTGCACCTGCTCCTCCAGCACCTCACCCGTCACGGCGGTGCCGTAGCGCTTCTTCACCACCGACATCGGCACCTTGCCCGGGCGGAAGCCGGGGATGCGCAGGTCGCGGCCGAGAGCGGCGAGCCGCTTGTCGCGCGTCGCATCGATCTCCGCCGCCGGCACCAGCACCGAAAAGGACCGCTTCAGCCCCTCGGCCGAGAGCTCCGTCACCTGCATTCGCTCAGTTCCACATCCAGGACATTCAGGCCGGCGCCTAGCCACTTGGTGCGGGCGGAGGGACTTGAACCCCCAAGGCTTGCGCCACTGGAACCTAAATCCAGCGTGTCTGCCAATTCCACCACGCCCGCCTCGCGCAGCGCCGAAGTGCGCGGCCTTAGCGCAATGGAGCCGGCTTTCCAAGCGGCGCCGGTATCAGATCCCCTTAAAGGCCGCAGCCAGGGCCCCTGGAATCCCGGCCAGCACATCCTCCGCGATGGTGCCCGGCCCCTTCGGCGCAGCCTCTCCCTGAAGCCAAACGGCAGCGCAGGCGGCCTCGAAAGGCTCCATTCCCTGTGCCAGAAGCCCGCCCGCGATGCCGGCCAGCACATCCCCCGTACCGGCGGTCGCCAGGCTCGGGGGCGCGTTGTGATTGATGGCGGCCCGCCCGTCCGGCGCGGCGATCACCGTATCCGGCCCCTTCAGCACCACCACAGCCCCGATGCGCCGGGCCGCCCCACGGGCCGCCGCCAGCCGGTCCGGCCCTATCTCGCCGAACAGACGGGCGAATTCTCCGGCATGTGGGGTGAGAATAGCTGCGCCACGCAGCGCCTCTGGCTCTCCCGCGCAGGCCCCCAGCGCCCCCGCATCCGCCACCACCGCCCGCCCGGCCCCCAAAGCCCCCGCCAGCAAGGCGCGTGTCCCCTCATCAGGCGGCAGCCCAGGGCCGATCACCCAATGGCCCCGCCGCGCATCCTCCAGAAGCGCGACCGGCGGCCCCGCCACGATCGCCCCCGGCTCCCCGGCCCGGAAGGCGGCGGCCGCCTCCTCTGAAGCGGCGGCGAGCGTCACCAGCCCCGCCCCTGCCCTCCGTGCTGCCGCGGCGGCCAAGCGCGCCGCTCCCGGCATGGTGCCCCCCGCCACGACCACATGGCCGCGCCTGTATTTGTGGCTCTCGATCTCCGGTACAGGCAGGCGCCACAGCCCCGGCGCGTTGCGGAAGCTCCGCTCGTCCTCCTCCGCCAGGACCCCATCCAGCGCCGCCCGTGGCAGGCCGATATCCGCCAACACCAGCGCCCCGCAGAGCCTCCGCCCCGGCAGAAGCAGATGCCCCGGCTTCAGCCGCGCGAAGGTGACAGTCAGGGCTGACGGGACCACCTCCCCCAGCGCCTGCCCATTTGCTCCATCCAGCCCACTCGGCACGTCCACCGCCAGCACCGGCCCACCCGCCGCCCGCAGCACGGCCACCGCCTCCGCCGACAAGGGGCGTGAAGGCGCCGATCCCAGCAGGGCATCGATCACCAGCCCCGCACGCGCGGCCTCCTCCGGCGTGAAGGGCACCACCGGTCCGGCCCACCGCGCCGCCGCCTCCGCGGCCGGACCACCGGCTTTTTGGGCCCCCATCGCCGCCACCGCGACCGGCCATCCCGCCTGGTGCAACAGCCGCGCCGCCACATAGCCATCGCCGCCATTATTGCCGGGTCCCGCCAGGACCAGCGTCCGGCAGGGCCGGAACCGCGCCATGGCCGCGCGGGCCACCGCCCTCCCCGCCGCCTCCATCAGCACCGGGACCGGCACGCTGGAGGCAGCGTCGGCGCGTGCCATGGCAGCAGGCGGCAGGAGTTCTAGCGGCCAGGCCATTCCACCATTCCCATTCATTGGAGAAAGGTTATCCTCCCGTCCGGCCGGTACACGCATCACTCCTTCTCCGGCTTCAGAAAATGCGGCGAAGGCCGCTCTCGGGAGAAACGCCATGGCACGCGAATATCCGCTACGGGAACTTTACGCGCAGGACCCGGAGCGGGCCGACGCCCTCGCCTTCGGCCGGCGCGGCGCTCTGAAGGGCACCGCCCTGGCAGCCATGGGCGCGGCACTGGGCGCCACCATCCCCTTCGCCTCACGCATGCCGCAGGGCCTCCTTCCCGCCGCCCTCGCCCAGCCCGCAGGCGGCACGCCCACCCTGCGGATGGAGGGCAAGGCCGCCCTCATCCTGCTCGGCGAGCGCCCGCTAGTGGCCGAGACGCCGGAGGCGATGCTGGATGACGATGTCACCCCCGCCGACAAGTTCTTCATCCGCAACAACGGCCAGATTCCCGAGCGCTTCGCCGGTGATCCGAAAACCTGGCGCATCCGGATTGATGGCGAGGTGAACACGCCGCTCGACCTCACCCTCGGCGATCTGGAAAGCCGCTTCGAGGTGGTCACCCTCCGCCTGCAGATGGAATGCGGCGGCAATGGCCGCGCCGCCTTCACCCCCGAGACGCGGGGCAACCAGTGGGGCAACGGCGCCATCTCCAATGGTGAGTGGACCGGGGTGCGCCTGCGCGACGTCATCCGCGCCGCCGGTCCGAAGGACACCGCCCGCTTCACCGGCCATTACGGGGCAGACCCGCATCTTTCCGGCGACACCTCCCGCCCCGCCATCAGCCGCGGCATGCCCATCGCCAAGGCCATGGAGGACACGACCCTCATCGCCTTCCGCCTGAACGGCCAGCCCATCCCGCAGCTGCATGGCTTCCCGGTGCGGCTGATCACTCCGGGCTGGCCTGGCAGCCTCTCGCAGAAATGGCTGAACCGCATTGTCCTGCGTGCCACCCCGCATGATGGGCCGGGCATGGGCGGAACCTCTTACCGCGTGCCGGTGAAGCCCATCGTGCCCGGCAGCAGCAGCAACGGTGCCGATTTCGTGGACATCGCCTCCATGCCCGTGCGTGGCCTGCTCACCAATCTGGCCCATGGCTCCCGCCTCGCCGCCGGCACGCGGCGCCTGGACCTGCGCGGCCAGGCCTGGGCGGGGGACAAGACCGTGCGCGCCGTTCATGTCTCCACCGATTTCGGCGCCAGCTGGACCGAGATGCGGGTGAACGAGCCGCCGAACAGGCATTCCTGGCAGCGCTGGCAGGGCACGCTCGAACTCCCCTCCGATGGCTATTTCGAACTCTGGACCCGTGCCACCGACAGCGATGGCCGGATGCAGCCCCACGCCGCCGCCAACTGGAACCCGCAAGGCTATGCGGCCAATGCCATGGCCCGGACGGCGATCCTCGTCGGATGAGCCTGCCTGCCGTTGAGAAGGTGGCCCTGGGCGCGATCTGCGCCCTGGGCCTGCTGGTCCTGTTCCTCGACCTTCCGGCCAGCCGCGTGCCACACCGGGCGGAAGTCCTTCCACCCACGCGCGCCGCCCTGGCCACCGCCGAGGCCGATGCCCGCGCCGCCCTGGCCCGGGCCGAGCGCGAGGCCGCCGCCAAAGCGGAGGGCGAGCGCCTGGCCGCCGTGCAGAACCCTGGCGAGACGGAGGACATCCTCCCCGTCGGCCATGGACGGGAGGAGGTCTTCGCCCGCTGCACCGCCTGCCACAGCACCGCGATCATCCGCCGCAGCGGCTTCTCCCGCGAGCGCTGGGACGAGCTGATGGACTGGATGACCGAGAAGCAGGGCATGGCGCCGCTGGAAGGCGAGGTCCGCACGCTGGTGGTGGATTATCTGGCCGAACACTTCCCGCCCCGCAGGAACCCGCGCAACGCCAACCCATTCCTGAACTGATCCGGTCTAACCTGCCTCTCGAATCCGGATGGGGAGGCAGGCATGGCCTTCGTGGTGGCGGTGGCACAACGCAAAGGCGGGGCAGGAAAATCCACCGTGGCCGCCAATCTGGCGGTTGCCCTGGTTGCATCCGGCACCCGCACCATCCTGCTGGACACGGATCCGCAGGCAACCCTGACCCGCTGGCACGGGCTGCGCGGCGCGACGGCCCAGCCCCTGCCCTTTGAGAATCCCTCCGGATGGCGCCTGCCGCAGGCAGTGGCCCGGCTGCGCAATGCGATGGATTTCATCATCCTCGACACCCCGCCCCATGCGGATACGGATAGCCGCATCGCCATGCGCGCCGCCGATCTCATCCTGATCCCCTTGCAGCCCTCGGTCGCCGATCTCTGGGCCATGGAGGGAACGCTGGAGGTGGCGGCAGCCGAACGCCGCCCCGTCGCCCTGATGCTCAATCGCGTGCCGGCCCAGGGCCGGGCGGCACAGGAGGTGGCGGAGACGCTGGTGCAGCGGAAGCTTCCCCTTCTCCCGGCCCCCTTCGGCAATCGCACCGCCTTCGCCGCTGCCTTCGCGGAAGGGCTGGGTGCGATCGAATACGCACCGCGCGGCCAAGCCGCCGCCGAGGCGCGGGCCCTGGCCGAGGCGATCCGCAGCGAAAGCGCCTGACCCGCCCGGTCAGCGCGACGCCCTGGAAATCTCCAGCCGCCAGATCGACAGCCCGGCCCCGACCAGCACGAGGAAGCCGACAAGGTCCCAGAGATCCGGCACCTCGCCCCAGAGCAGCACGCCCAGCACCGTGGTCCAGAGGATGGCGGAATATTCGAAGGGCGCGACCAGCGTGGTGTCCTCCGCCCGGTAGGCCGCCGTCATCAGGACCTGCGCCACGACGGAAACCAGCCCGACCACGCTGAGCATCAGCCATTGCCAGGGCGTCGGCCAGATCCAGACCGGCACTGTCATGACCCCGGACACCACCGCCGCGCCGATGGCGAACCACAGGACGATGGTGATGCCGGGCTCGCCGGCCTCGCCCATCCGGCGGATGGACACCATGGCATAGGCCCATCCGGCCGCCGCCAGCAGCACCGCCGCCACCGCGCCCAGATTCAGCGGACCAGCCCCGCCGGGCTGCAGCATGATCAGCACCCCGCCGAAGCCCGCCAGCGTCACCGCCATCCGCTTCCAGCCCACCCGCTCCCGCAGCATCAGCACCGACAGGGCGGTGAGGAAGAGCGGCATGGTGAAGTTCAGCGCCGTCACCGTCGCCAGGGGAAGATAGGCATAGCCGTAGAAGGCGCCGTACATCCCGATCAGCCCGCCGACCAGTCGCTCCAGATGCCGCACCGGGTGGCGCGTGCGCAGGGCCGGGCGGAGGCCACCGGGCGTCGTCCAATGCGCCAGCAGCAGCAGGGCGGGCAGGGCCAGCGCATTGCGGAAGAACACCACCTCGGAGAGCGGCACCTTCCCTTCCAGGGCCTTCACCGCGGCGGCCGCCAGGGCGAAGAACCCGGCCGAGCCGGTCACGCAGGCAATCGCCCGGATGCGCGCGGCGCGCTGGCCGGTGGAAAGGGGAGAACTCATGAATCGGGGTAACCCGTGCGGCGGCGGCGCCATTCTCCCCCGCCCCGCACGGCGCGCAACACCGCGCCAGGTGATTCCAAGATGCCGCCTTCCGCTGTAGCCTCCGCGCCGCATGACAGAGCAAGACGGCGCGGCCCCCCCGCTCCCCGCAGGCCGGCCGGCCAAGGCCCCGCCCATCCCTGCCCATCCCCTCTATGTCCCGGAAGTGGACGAGGTGGTCTGGGACGGCCGTTTTCCCGTCCAGCGGGTGCGCTTTCGCTACCGGAAGCGCGATGGCAGCCTTTCCGGCCCCGTCACCTGGGAGGTGCTGCGGCGCGGCCAGGGCACCGTGATCCTGCCCTGGGACCCGTTCACGGACCGCATCGCCCTGATCGAGCAGTTCCGCCTGCCTGCCCTCGCGGCGGGCGAGGAGCCGCGAATCACCGAATTGCCCGCCGGGCTGGTGGAGCAGGGCGAAGACCCCACCGAGACCGCACGCCGCGAACTGGAGGAGGAGACCGGCCTCTCCTGCACCCGGACCGAGCCGATGGGCACCTTCCTGCTGATGCAGGGCGCCGCCGACGAGCGGGTCCATTTCCAGCTCGCCCAGGTTTCTCTGAAGGAGGAGGCCTCCATGACGGCCGGCCTGCCTTCCGAGAATGAAGAAACCCTCGTGGTCGTCGTGGATGCCGCCGAAGCCTTCGCCATGGTCGCCGACAACCGCATCCGCAATGCCCCCGCAGCCCTCGCCCTGCTGTGGCTGCAGGTGAACCACGCCCGACTCAAGGCAGAATGGACCCAGTGATGCAGACCACCCCCCTGTTCCGCGACGATGCCTATGCCGAGGGCAATTCCGCGATCGTGCTCGAAGCCTCCGAGGCGGGGGTGATCCTGGACCGCAGCGTTTTCTATCCCCGCGCGGGCGGCCAGCCCGGCGACACCGGCACCATCATCTGGGAAGGCGGCGAGATGCCCGTCGCCGACACGGTGAAGTCTCCCGATGGCTCCGCCCTCCATGTTCCGGCGCCAGGCAGCGGCATCCCGCCCGTCGGCGCCAAGGTGACGGCGAAGCTCGATTGGACGCGGCGCCACCGCCACATGCGGATGCACACCACGCTGCATCTGCTCTGCGCCGCGATGCCCGGCATCTATGCCACCGGCAACCAGATCGGCGCCGAGAAGTCCCGGCTGGACTTCGACCTGCCCGAGCCCCCCACCAAGGAATGGGTGACGGAGAAGCTGAACGAGCTGATCGTCGCCGACTATCCAATCGGCGAGCAGTGGATCGCCGAGGAGGAGCTGGACGCCAATCCCGGCCTCGTCCGGACCCTTTCCGTCCAGCCCCCACGCGGCGCCGGACAGATCCGGCTGGTGCGGATAGGACCGGAGCAGGAGCCCGTGGACCTGCAGCCCTGCGGCGGGACCCATGTCCGCCGCACCGGCGAGATCGGCCGAGTGGAGGTCACGAAGATGGAAAGCAAGGGCAAGCAGAACCGGCGCATCCATATCGTGCTGGCGGAGGACCCGAAATGAACGCCCCCATCTCCCACGACATCGTCTCAACCGAATGGCTGGCCAGCGAACTCGGCAAGCCTGACCTGGTGGTGCTGGATTGCTCCCTCGTCCTGCCCGGCGAGCCCGGCAACAAGCTGGAGGGCTTCCGCGAGGCCCATATCCCCGGCGCCCGCTACTTCGATATCGACGCCTTCGCCGATCCGGACAGCGACCTGCCGCATATGGTTCCCAGCCCGGCACGCTTCGCGAAGCTGGCGGGCTCGCTCGGCATCTCGAATGACAGCCGCGTGGTCTTCTATGATCAGGCCCATGGCCTTCGCGCCGCCGCGCGCGGCTGGTGGCTGATGCGGCTGATGGGGCATGAGGCCGCCTATGTCCTGGATGGCGGCCTGCCCAAGTGGAAACGCGAGGGCCACCCCCTCGAATCCGGCGAGCCGGCCACGGCGCCCGCCGCCACCTTCACCCCCGATTTCCGCGCAGACCGGCTGCGTGGCATCGGCGACATCAAGCGTATCGTGCGCCAGGGCGGCGGTGAGGCCCTGATCCTCGATGCCCGTTCCGCCGGCCGTTTCGACGGCACCGCGCCGGAACCCCGCCCCGGCCTGCCCGCCGGCCACATGCCCGGCGCCGCCAACATCCCCTTCACCGAGCTGCTGGCGCCGGACGGCACCATGCTGCCACCCGAAGCCCTGCGCGCCCGCTTCGAGCGGGCCGGGGTGGACAGCGAGCGCCCGGTCATCCTCTCCTGCGGCTCCGGTGTCACAGCCTGCGTGCTGGCTCTCGGCCTTGTCCGCGCGGGGTTGCCTGAAGGCTCCGTCTATGACGGTTCCTGGACCGAATGGGCGCTCCGCCCCGAAACACCCAAGACAACTTCAGAGATTGGCAAGGATCGCGCCTGATGGCTGACCAGCACGACAAGTCACTCGGCTTCGCCACACGCATGTCGCATCACGGGCGCGCGGGGGCGAAGGCGCATGGCTTCGTCAACCCGCCCGTCCATCGCGGCTCCACCGTCCTCTTCCCCGATTGCGAGTCCCGCAAGGCGGCCGCCAAGCAGCGCTACGAGCAGGTGCTCACCTATGGCACCGCCGGTGGGCCGACCCACCACATGCTGGAGGACATGGTCGCCGAGATCGAGGGCGGGACCCGCTGCGTCATCGTCGGCACCGGCCTCGCCGCCTGCATGGTCCCGCTGCTGGCCTATCTGAAGGCGGGCGAACACTGCCTGATGCCCGACAGCGTCTATGGCCCGGCCCGCAGCCTGGCGGACGGCCTCATGACCAACTGGGGCATCGAGACGACCTATTACGACCCCACGGTGGACGAGGCCGGGATGCGCGCCCTGATCCGTCCCAACACCAAGGTCGTCTATACCGAGAGCCCCGGCAGCCACACCTTCGAGGTGCAGGACATCCCTGCCATCGCCCGCGCGGCCCATGCCGCTGGCGCCAAGGTGCTGATGGACAACACCTGGGGCTTCCACAACTTCCAGCCCTTCACCCATGGTGTGGATGTCTCCATCCAGGCCCTGACCAAGTATGCGGGCGGCCATTCCGACGTGCTGCTGGGCAGCGTGGTGGTGAACACGCCCGAGGACTGGGCCATCGTGAAGGGCGCCGCCAGCCAGCTCGGCCAGTTTGCCAGCGCCGATGACTGCTGGCTCTGCCTCCGCGGCCTCCGCACCCTGCCGGTGCGGCTGAAGCAGCAGGCGGAGAACGGCCTGACCGTCGCGCGCTGGCTGGAGACGCGGCCCGAGGTGCTGCGCCTGCTGCACCCGGCCCTGCCCTCCCATCCGCAGCATGACATCTACAAGCGCGACTTCGCGGGCCCCTGCTCGCTCTTCGGCGTCGTCCTGCAGCCGCGCTACAGCGAGGCGGATGCGGAAGCGGTGGTGGACGCCCTGGCTCTGTTCGGCATCGGCGCCTCCTGGGGCGGCTATGAGAGCCTAGCCCTGCCGACCGCCCCCTCCATCACCCGCACGGCGAAGGACCCGGAACTCGGCGGGCCGGCGATCCGGCTGCATATCGGGCTGGAGGAGCCCGAGGACCTGATCGCGGATCTGGCCCAGGCGCTGGACCGGCTGCCGCGGTAAGCCTCCAGGCGCATCGCCTCTGGACCCGTAGGGGGTGGCGGCAGCCATCCCCTGCGGGAATCAGGGGGCAGCGCCCCCTGGGGCCACCCGCACCGCCTTCGCACCCTCCTGCCCTTCCTGCCGCCGTCCCAGCCAGTAGCTGAGCGCCAGCCAGGCCACTGAAAGCGGCACGGCCAGGATGGCGATGCCCGTCATGCTCAGCCCCAGGGCGATCAGCCCGGCATAGGACCAGCTGCCGATCTGGTCGCCGCCGCGATACACCACCGTGTCGATGAAGTTCTTCGCCTTGTAGCGGTCCTCGCGCGGCACCGAGGTGAACAGCACCTCCCGCGTCGGCCGGGCGAGCGCGAAGTTGCTGACGCGCCGCGCCACCTGCACCACCACGAACACCGCGACCGTGGGCGATGCCGCCAGCGCCGCGAAGCCGGCGACGCTGAACAGCGGCAAGGCGCATAGCGTCACCGCCACCCCCAGCCAGCCCATCAGCCGCCCGGTCAGGAAAAGCTGGAAGAACAGCGTCAGCACGTTCACCCAGAAATCGATATTCGCGAAGAACGCCGTGCGTGCCGCGCGATTGGGGAAACTCGCCTCGGCGATGGTTGCCTGCTGGAAGTACAGGAAGGTCGAGGTGACGGAATAGAACAGGATGAAGAAGGCGATCCCCAGCAGGTAGGGGGAGCGGAAGGTATGCGTCATCCCGGCGAAGATGCCGCCGCCCACCGCCTTGTGCGGGTCGTCGCCCTGAACGGGCCGCTGGAAGGCGTCGCTGATGTGGGAAAGGCGACGGGAGGCGAAAACCGCGACCTCCAGCAGGACGATGGAAGCCAGAGGCAGCCAGTTCTGCCCCACATGCTCCACCAGGGCCGAGGTGAAGCCCGATCCCGCGATCCCGCCCAGCGTGGCGCCCGCCGCCAGGAAGCCAAACAGCCGCTTCCCCTGCTCCCCGTCGAAGACATCGACCACGAAGGACCAGAAGACGGACACGACGAAGAGGTTGAAGACCGAGACCCAGATGAAGAAGGCACGGCCGATCCAGACATGCTGCTCCGGCGTGGCGATGGCGAGCAGCGCCATGAAGGCCAGCAGGTTCAGCATGAAGAAGCGGTAGGAAATCGCGATGAAGCGCTCGCGCGGCCAGCGCCGCACCGCATAGGCGAAGAGCGGGTTCACCGCGAGCATCGCCAGCAGCGTGCCGGTGAACAGCCAGGGCAGGTTCCGCACGCCGCCGGCCACGCCCAGCTCGTCGCGGATCGGGCGCAGCACGTAATAGGCCAGGAACAGTGCGAAGACGTAGAGCCAGGACCAGGCCAGGGCACGGGCCTCGGCCGGGCGGACATCGATGATCCGCCGCAGCCCCTGGTAGATCCAGCCGCCCTCCTCCGGTGCGGAGGAGGCGTCAGAGCGCATCGATGAACTGCTCCATCCGGCGCCGCATGGCGGCATCGGGCATCCGCCCCTGCGCGGCCTTCAGGTTGTCGTCCACATAGCGCGCCTGGGCCATGCCCGGCACGGCGCAGGTCACCGCATCATGCGAGACGATGTATTTCAGCATGAACTGCGCCCAGCTCGTGCAATCGATCTCGGCTGCCCATTCCGGCAGGGGCCTGCCCTGGGTGGCACGGAACACGCTGCCGCGGCCGAAGGGCAGGTTGATGAACACCGCCATGCCGCGGTCCCTGGCCAGCGGGATGATGCGCTCCGCCGCGTTCCGGTTGTCCAGCGCATAGTCGATCTGAATGGCATCCAGCGCCTCGCGCCGCATCATGGCCTCGAAGGCCTCGTACTGGCGGTCGAAGGAGGTGGTGGCGCCGACATAGCGGATGCGCCCTTGCGCCTTCAGGTCCCGCAGCGTCGCCAGCTGATTGGTGATGTCGCGCAGGTTGTGCACCGCGAGCAGGTCGATCCGATCCGCCCGCAGGTTGCGGAAGGACTGCTCGATCTGCGCGCGCCCCTGCTCCTTGTTGTCCGCGCCCACCTTGGTGGCGAGGAACAGAGCGGGGCGGATATTCAGATCGGCGACCAGCCCTCCCATGATCGCTTCGGCATTGCCGTAGGAGGGGGCGGTGTCCAGCACCGTGCCGGCCAGGGCATGGAAGCGCTGGAAGGTCTCGCGCAGCGGCGCGAGATCTTCCTCCGTCTTCGCCTCCTCATAGCGCCGCGCGGAGCCCAGGCCGATCACAGGGAGCATCTCCCCGGAGGAGGGGATGGGCTTGCGGATCAGCGCGGGTTGCTGCGCGCCGGCCTGACGCGGAAGGGCGGCGGCACCCAGGCCGGCGCCCAGGCCGGCCAGAAGGGTTCGGCGGGTGGCGTTCATCTCGTCTCCCCGTTGGAAAGCAGCATGGAGCGCCGGGCCGCGAGGAGCGGCCTGGAACGGCGCCAGAGCATTAATGGGGAATGTTGCGCGATCGGACAGGCGCGCGATACGGGGTGCGCGAAAAAACTACGGCAACGCCCTATGCGGCGGCGCAGTCCCCGCAGGTCCCCTCCACCTCCACTGTCGCGCGAGCCGGGCTGAACCCGGCCGCCCGGGCGGCGGCGGCCACGGCAGCGGCCACCGAATCATCCGAGAGCTCCTCGGTACGGCCACAGTTCCGGCAGATCAGGAACTGGTGGGGATGATCATGGTCATGCCCATGCGCCGTCCCGGTGCAGGGGATGAAGGCATTCAGCCGTTCGATCCGGTGGATCAGCCCCTGGGCCATCAGGAAGTCCAGCGCGCGATAGACCGTGGGCGGCGCCGCCCCCGGCCGCTCGGCGCGCAGCCGGTCCAGCAACGCATAGGCGCCCACCGGCTGGTCCGCCTCCAGCACCATCTCCAGCACGCGGCGCCGCAGCGGGGTCAGCTGTGCGCCACGGCGCAGGCACCCCTCCTCCGCCTCGCGCAGCGCGGCGGCGCGGTCGGTCTCATGGTCTCCGTGGTGATGGTCGCCGTGGGGCATCCTGTCCTCGAAACCGGTGCGCGGGGACGCCAGCGCCGGTCCTGCTTATATAGGCCCCATGCCCACGCCGCCCAACCGTCCCGCCGATCTGCCGCCCTGGCAGCCCCCTGTCCCCGAGGCCCGCGCCCGCTTCCTGGCGGCCCTCAGGCCCGACGCCAATGGCCTCGTCGCCGCAATCGCCCAGGCTCATGGCACGGGCGAGGTGCTGATGCTGGCCTGGATGAATGCCGAGGCGGTGGCCGAGACCCTGGAGACCGGCCGCGTCACCTATTACAGCCGCTCCCGCAAGGGGCTCTGGCGGAAGGGTGAGACTTCCGGCCAGGTGCAGCACCTGATCGACCTCCGCCTGGATTGTGACGGCGATGCCCTGCTCGCCATCGTCCACCAGGATGGTGTGGCCTGCCATACCGGCCGCCGCTCCTGCTTCTCCTGGGGTCTGCGGGAGGGCACGGTGGCCCCCCTCGAACCTGTCCTGGCAGATCCCGGCACTCTCTACGGAACCCCGGGCTGAGGCCCTTTCCTGGACCGCACCGATTGACGCGCCCGCGCGGCTGACGCTTCCTCTGCCCCAGGTCACACGGATTCGGAGGACCCTCATGCCGCTCACCATGCCGGAGGAACTGATCCTCCTGATGCTGGACGATCAGAGCGGCCGCCTGCACGAAATGGCAGGCCCGGCCTCCGGCTATGTAGTGGGTGCCGCCATCCTCGCCGAGCTAGCGCTGCGCAACCGGATCGACACGGACCCGCAGCGCCTCTTCGTCGCCGATCCCACCCCGACCGGCGACCCGCTGCTGGACCCGGTCCTGGCGCGGATCGCCGCCGATCCCGGCCCCAGCAAGGACGAGCCCGACGGCACCCGCCACGACAGCCGCTGGTGGATCGAGACGCTGGGCCGCGAGGCCGACGGCTTTCGGGACACCATCTTCGCCCGCCTTGTCGCCCGCGGCATCCTGCGCGAGGAGCGCGGGCGCTTCCTCTGGATCTTCCCCGAGCGCCGCTATCCGCTGATCTCCGACAAGGAGGAGCGGGAGGTGAAGGCGCGGCTGATGGCCGTGATCTTCCAGGACGAGATCCCCGAGCCACGCGACAGCCTGCTGATCGGCCTGGTCCGCGCCGCCGGGCTGCTGCCCCTGCTGCTGGGCAGCGAAACCCTGGAATCCGCCGAGCCGCGCATCGAGCAGGTGGCGAATCTGGAGGAGCTAAGCCGCTCGCTCGGCAATGCCGTGCGCGACATTTTCGTGGAGATGGCCCGCTACACGCCCATCATGTGACGCGGCCTCAGCCGAAGCGAAGCTTCATCGCCAGGATATAGGCTGAGAGCAGGATGGTGACGGCATTGGCCAGGATCAGCCCCTGGCTGTGCCGGTCAGCGGCCCATAGGCAAGCCAGAGCGCGATGGCGGTGTTGAACAGGATCAGCATCGGCATCGAAAGGCCGCGGCCAATCCACTCGACCCGATCCATCGCTGTTCCTTGACGCCGCTTTCCGCCGGCGCCCGGGGCGCCTATGCATCAACCATGTCGGAAACCCAGAACCGGATCGAAACCGTCACGGGTGATGCCCTGCGCCCGCATCTCCAGGCGGTGGCGCGGCTGCGTGCCATCGTCTTCCGCGACTGGCCTTATCTCTACGATGCCGAGGCGGGCTACGAGGCCAGCTATCTCCGTGCCTATGCCGAAAGCCCTGGCGCCGCCGTGATCCTGGCCCTGCGCGGCGGGGAACCGATCGGCGCCGCCACCTGCCAGCCCATGGCAGAGGCCGGGCGCGACGTGCTGGACTCCGCCGCCGGGGCGAGCCTGGACCCGGCCACAACCTGCTATTTCGGCGAATCCGTGCTGCTGCCCGAATGGCGTGGCCGCGGCATCGGCTTGGCCTTCTTCCACGCGCGGGAGGCGCATGCCCGCGCCCTCGGCCTGCGCCGCGCCGCCTTCTGCTCGGTCCGCCGTGATCCCGCCGATCCCCGCCGTCCGGCCGGCCACGAGCCGCTCGATGCCTTCTGGCGCAAGCGCGGCTATGCCCCCGTCCCCGGTATGGCCGCCACCATGCAGTGGCGCGAGGTGGGCGGTACCGGGGAGATCCCCCATATCCTCGATTTCTGGGCGAAAGACCTGCCGTGAAGCCACTTCGCCTCGCCCTCCTCCCTTATCCGGTTCCGGTCGAGCGCCCCGATGGCGTGCCCGCCTTCGCCACCAAGCTCGACCGGCTGCTGGACGAAGCACGCGTCGGCGGGGCCGATCTGGCCGTGCTGCCCGAATATGCCTGCGTGGAGCTCGGCGCCTCCCTCTGCCGCGCCGCACCGCCGACCGAAGCGGCCGAGCTCGCCGCCATGGTCGAGGCAGCCCCCGTGATTCTTGCCTCGATGCGCGAGGCCGCGCGCCGCGCCGGCCTCTGGCTCGTCCCCGGCAGCCTGGCCATGCGTGATCCGGACGGCCTCATCCGCAATCGTGCGCCCCTGATCGCGCCGGACGGCCGCGTCGCCTTCCAGGACAAGCAGGCCATGACCCGCTTCGAAAGCGAGCGATGGGGCGTCTCCGCCGGCGCCCCGCCCTCCGTCTTCGAAACGCCCTGGGGCCGGATCGGCATCTCCATCTGTTACGACGTGGAGTTCCCGCTGCATGTGCGTGCCCAGGTCGAGGCCGGGGCCTGGCTCATCCTCGCCCCCTCCTGCACGGACACGCTGCACGGCTTCAACCGCGTGCGCCTGACGGCCGCCGCCCGCGCCGTGGAGAACCAATGCTTCGTCGCCGTCACCCCCACAGTGGGCGAGGCCCCCTGGTCCGCCGCGCTGGATGTGAATCGCGGGCAGGCGGCGGTCTTCGGGCCCGTGGATCGTGACTTCCCGGAGGATGGGGTGATCGCCGAGGGGGCGCTGGACGAACCACGCTGGCTCTTCACCGATCTCGATCCAAAGCGGATCGAGGCCGTCCGCGAAGATGGCGCCGTGCGGAACCACCTTGGTTGGCTGGGAACAGTGCCTCCCGCCCCCGTGGCGCGCTTCGCATGACCCTTCTCTATCTGGTGGCCGGCGAATCCTCCGGCGACGTGCTCGGCGCCCGGCTGATTGCCAGCCTGCGCGCCATGCGCCCTGACTTGGCCTTCGCCGGCATCGGCGGCGACCGCATGGCCGAACAGGGCGTGGAAAGCCTCTTCCCCCTGCGGGAACTCGCCCTGATGGGGCTGCTGGAGGTGCTGCCGAACATCCGCAGCCTCGCCCGCCGCATGGATCAGACGGTGGCCGACATCACCGCCCGCCGCCCTACCGCCCTCGTCACCATCGACAGCCCCGGCTTCGCCCTGCGCCTGGCCAAGCGCGTGAAACCGTTGGGCATCCCGGTGATCCACTATGTTGCCCCGCAGGTCTGGGCCTGGCGCCAGGGCCGGGTGAAGGAAATGGCACACCGGCTGGACCGCATCCTTGCCCTGCTGCCCTTCGAGCCGCCCTTCTTCGAGCGTGCCGGCATCCCGGTGACCTTCGTCGGCCATCCGGTGCTGGAAAGTGGTGCCGACAAGGGCGATGCGGCCCGTTTCCGCGCCGCCCATGGGATAGCGCCGCATGAACAGGTGGTGCTGGTGATGCCCGGCAGCCGCCGCACGGAGATCGGCCGCCTGCTGCCGGTTTTCGGCGAGACACTGCGCCTCCTGGCCACGCGCCACCCCGGCCTGCGCCCGGTGGTGCCCCTGGCCGGACCGGTGGAGGCCGCGGTGCGCGAGGCGGCCGCCGGCTGGCACCCTTCCCCCATCCTGGTGAGGGACGTGGCGGAGAAGCACGACGCCTATGCCGCCGCTTCCGCCGGGCTGATCAAGTCCGGCACGTCCTCGCTGGAAGTGGCCCTGGCAGGCGTGCCGATGGTGGTGGGGTATCGGGTGAACCCGGTTACCGCCGCCATCGTCCGGCGGCTGATCAAGGTGAAATATGCGAGCATCGTGAACCTGCTCGCCGATGCGTCGATCATCCCGGAATACCTGCAGAACGACTGCCGCCCGGATCTGCTGGCGGCCACCCTTGAACCGCTCCTGGCCGGGGGCCCGGAAGCGGAGGCGCAGCGCCAGGGCTTCGCGCGCGTCCTGTCCCGGCTCGCCCCGCCCGATGGCGGCAGCCCCAGCGAGGCAGCCGCCCGTGCGGTGCTGGAGATGAGCGGCGTACCGGCTAACGCCTGAGGCCCGAACCCGGCCCGGTCACCGGGTTCTCGGGATCAACCATCGGCACGCCCGTGCCCCCCATCTTTGCGGCACCGACCGCGAAGGAGGTGTTGGCGGGCAGATCGGCCTCGGAAATGGCAGTGGGATCGTCCTGCCAGCCTTCCTCGCGCCAGCTTGCCATGCGGCTCTCCAGATCCACGGCACCATGGTTGCTGAAGACGGCGACCACATGATCGGCGAGCGAGTCATCGACATTCGCCGTGACCAGCGTGCCACCGCGCCGGATGCCCTCCTCATAGGCCCAGCGCTCCGCATCCGGCATCAGGAGGTGCCCCAGTGATGCCCAGAAGCCCCGTTCCTCGCCCGACGGGGTGCCCTTCAGCACATGCATCTCGATATTCTCCGGGGCGATATGGTCATGCACCCGCAGGTGGGTGGCGACCGCCTCCGCCTCGTCACGCTTGTCAAAAAGGGCTGAGATGATGCGGCTCATGGCTTCCTCCTGCCTCCCTGCCAGGGGAACGGCAGGCTGGGGCCTGAGTTGCCGGGGCAGGCGCGACGCCTGTGCCTCGCACCTCCCACAGAACCCGGGCCCTTATCGGCCACGGCGTTGGGGTGGCAGGAAATCGCAGCCCGGATACACGGCGGACTGGCCCGCCCACACAGAGGTGGGGCTGCGGCGCATACCGCAGCCCTCGCTCCCTTACGGCCTTCAGACCAGATCAGACACCGGCCGGGCGACCGGGCTTTTTGGTCTCATCCGCATTGCTGTCGATATCGCCCTCAACCTCCACCTCAGTCCGGCGGACAGTGTCGGAAATGGTTTCGTCCCGGAGGTCCACATCTTTGCGGATGACCAGTTCCTCCTTCACGCGCGCTTCCTTGGAGACGACCGCCTCCTCGGCGTGCTCGACCGCCTCGATGGTGCGCTCGCGGAAAGCATCGTCCGCGGCGGAGAGCGGCTGGTCCACTGGACGTCGTTCGACGCGCACATGTTCACTACGCAGCGTCACCGTTTCATCGACCGGGGTCTCGACGATATAGGAGCGTACCCGCACCCGGCCGCGATCCATCTCGCGCTTCCCGACGCGGAGCTGCTCCTCCACCACCGGAATCCGCTCCTCATTTGTCGTGGCGCCACTGCTGCCCGCCATGGTCGTGGGGGTCGCGCCGGAAGACGTTCCCGCGCCCATGCCCGCTTCGCCGCCCGGCATGGCCCCGGCGCCACTGGCGGCAGCGGTGGAGGTGGTCTCCATGGTTCCGGTGCCCGGGGTGGTGGAGGTGCTCCCCATCGCTCCGGTGCCGGGGGTGGTGGAGGTGGCCCCCATGGTTCCGGTGCCCGGGGTGATGGAGGTGCTCCCCATCGCTCCGGTGCCCGGGGTGGTGGAGGTGGCCCCCATGGTTCCGGTGCCCGGGGCGCCAGAGGTGTTCATCGAGTCACCTGTGCTCGCTCCAGCGGCCCCGGCAATCCCCGCAGTGCCCGACATGCCCGGAGTATCGGACTGGTAGCCAGTCCAGCCGGACGAGCGCCACTCAGCTTCCCTCGACTCCAGGTCGACGGCGCCATGCTGCTCGAACACGTCCATCGCATGGTCCGAGATCGCGTCATCCACCTCGGCGGTGACGACGAAGCCACCGCGGCGGATGCCCTCAGAATAGGTGTAGCGATCCTCATCGGCGATGAAGACGTCGCGTAATGAGGCCCAGAAACCCCGCCCCTCCGTATCCCCGGTGGCACTGCTCTCCTGGCCATGGATCGTGAAGCGGTCCGGGTTGATCCCGTCATGGTTACGCAGATGGGAGATGACGGCCTCTGCCGCAGCACGATTGTCGAACAAGCCGGTAATGGTACGTATCATGCCTGCACTCCTTTTTAGGGCCACGGTGACGCAGGGATCGAAACGCTGAGGGCCCGAGCCTCAGCTTCGTTCAGGAGTTCTCCTCGCCGGCAGCGGGTGGAAGCCGCTCGACGACGGCGTGCTGCACCCGGCGGGTCACCGGCTGCTCCACCTCCACGACATCATCCGTCAGGCGGAGATGGATTTCCTCTCTCAGTACCAGCCGCTTCTCGACGACAAGGACCTCCTCGACCACGGGAATGATCAGGAGATTGCCTTCCTGCCGGATCTTCGGAACCTCCGAGACCGTCCGCCCTACCGTGTGGCGCTCGACCTCCGCCCGCTGACTTCGGAGCGTCTTGCGCAGCACCTCCTCCTGGGTCTCGGTGGAGAGGGAGACGCTCACTCGTCCCGTTTCGGCCCCGCGCGTCTCCAGATGGAGGGACTCCTCCATGACAGGCAGCACGATCTCGGCAGGAGCCTCGTCCGGCATGGCGACCTCTTTGTGCCCTGCCAACAAACGGTCGAGTCGCCAGGCAGTTGCCGGGTGGTTATGTAACGGCGGCTAACCGGCCTTGGCGTGCCGCTTCGGCCGGGCCTTGCGCCGCAACTCCAGCAGATCCGCCTCCTCCCGTGCCGCGTTGCGCAGCAATGCCTCCTGGCCCCAGCGGTATTGCGGCGGGCAGGCGGTGCGGACGCCGTAGCGGGCGGCCGCGTGCAGGGTGAAGGCAGGGTCCACCAGATGCGGCCGCGCCAGCGCTACCAAATCGGCACGTCCGGCGGCCAGGATGGTGTTGATCTGGTCCGCGCTGGTGATGCTGCCGACGCACATGGTGGCGACCTTCGCCTCGTTCCGGATCATGTCGGACCAGGGCACCTGGAACATGCGCCCGTAATGCGGCGCGCTGTCCGCCACCGTCTGGCCGGTGGAGACGTCCAGCAGGTCACAGCCCTCCTCCGCGAAGGCGCGGGCAATGGCAAGCGTCTCCTCATCCGTGATGCCGCCATCCGCCCAATCGGTGGCCGAGACACGCACGCTCATCGGCTTGTCCGCGGGCCACACGGCCCGCATCGCGCGATACACTTCCAGCGGGTAGCGCAGCCGGTTCTCCAGGCTGCCGCCATACTCATCCCGGCGGAGGTTCAGCAGCGGCGAGAGGAAGCTGGCCATCAGATAGCCATGGGCGCAGTGGAATTCGAGCATGTCGAAACCCACCCGCGCGCCACGCCGGGCCGCCTCCACGAAATTGTCACGCACCTTGTCCATCTCCGCGCGGGAGATCTCGCGCGGCACCTGGCTGTTCGGGAAGTAGGGTTTGGCGCTGGCGGAGACGATCGGCCAGCCGCCTTCCGGCAGGGGCTGGTCCATCCCTTCCCACATCAGCTTCGTCGCGCCCTTCTGCCCGGCATGGCCAAGCTGCAGCGCAATACGGCTTTCACCATGCGCATGGACGAAATCCACGATCCGCTTCCAGGCGGCTTCCTGCGCATCGTTCCAAAGGCCCGTGCAGCCCGGCGTAATGCGCGCCTCGGGCGAGACGCAGGTCATCTCGGTGAAGATCAGCCCGGCGCCGCCCGTGGCGCGGGCGCCGTAATGCATCAGGTGCCAGTCATCCGGCATGCCATCCGTCGCCGAATACTGGCACATGGGCGAGACGACGACGCGGTTCGCCAGCTGCATCCCGCGCAGCCGGAAGGGCTGGAACATGGGGGGCGCGCCGGCCACGGCCGGAAGCCCTTCCCTGCGCACGTCCTCCTCGAAAAGCGCCCGTGATTCCTCCACGAATTCCGGGGCGCGCAGCGCGAGATTGTCCCAGGTGATCGCCTTGGAGCGCGTCATCACCCCGAAGGCGAAGCGCGTGGGCAGCATATGCCAGAAGCGGCGCACATGCTCGAACCAGACCAGCGACACATCCGCCGCGTGCTGGGTCTTCTCCACCTCCTCGCGCCGCCCGCCCTCGAAATGCGCCAGGGCCTCCTCCACCGTACCGCCACGCATGAAGGCGCCGTGCAGCGCGATGGCATCCTCCATCGCCAGCTTGGTGCCCGAACCGATGGAGAAATGCGCTGTTGCCTTGGCATCGCCCAGCAGCACGACATTTCCCTTGGACCAGCGTGCGCAGCGCATCATCGGGAACTGCCGCCAGAGGCTGCGGTTCGTGGTCAGCCGGTGGCCCTGCAACTCCTCGGCGAAGACCTCCTCCAGGAAGGCCGCGCTCTGCGCCTCATCCATCGCGCCCAGCCCGGCGCGCTCGAAGGTCTCCGGATCGGTCTCCAGCACCCAGGTGCTGGCACCTGCCTCATACTGGTAGCAATGGGCGATGAAGATGCCCTCGGGCCGCTCCTTGAAGAAGAAGGTGAAGGCGTCGAAGGGCCGCGTGCTGCCCATCCAGGCGAAGCGGTTGGGCCGCAGGTCCACCGTCGGGGAGAAATGCTCCAGGTCGCGCTGCCGCACCGCGCTGTTGATGCCATCCGCGGCCACGATCAGGTCGGCATCCGGGAAGTCCTCCGGCTTCGCCTCGCGCCCGAATTCCAGCTCGACGCCAAGCTCCCGCGCCCGGTCCTGGAGCAGCATCAGCAGCGTGCGGCGCGAGCAGCCGCAGAAGCCGTTGCCGCCGATGCGGTGCACCGACCCCTTGGCGTGGATCTCGATATCGTCCCAATAGGCGAAGGCATCGGTAATTGCCTCATAGGAGGGGCGGTCCGCCTTCTCGAAGGTCTCCAGCGTCTGGTCGCTGAAGACCACACCGAAGCCGAAGGTATCATCCGCCTGGTTGCGCTCGACCACGGTGATCCGGGCCTCCGGCCGGTCCCGCTTCATCAGGATCGCGAAATAGAGCCCTGCGGGCCCACCGCCGATAACCG
Organism: Roseomonas xinghualingensis; assembly: GCF_025791835.1. Taxonomy (GTDB): domain Bacteria; phylum Pseudomonadota; class Alphaproteobacteria; order Acetobacterales; family Acetobacteraceae; genus Roseomonas; species Roseomonas xinghualingensis. Next base: position 57,918 of record NZ_JAOXLP010000003.1, on the reverse strand, counting down.
CGATCCGCATGGGACGCCTCCTGGATGTCGCAACCGCAAATAGTTTAGGCTTCAAGCTTCCGGCCTTTCAACGGGTGCTTGCGGCCCAGCGCGAAAACATTTTAGGCTTCAAGCATTATGGACGGCATCACCGGGCGGCATGCGATCGTGACAGGCGGCGGAACGGGCATCGGCCTGGCCGTGGCCGCCATCCTCACCCGCGCGGGCGCCCGCGTAACGGTGGTGGGCCGGCGGGAGGCCCCGCTCCGCGTCGCCGTCGATTCCGGCCAGGCCAATGGCTACGAAATCGTTGATGTCACGCAGGAAGGCGCATTCCCCGCCGCCCTGGCCCGCTGCGGCGCTCCTGCCATCCTGGTGAATGCCGCCGGTGCCGCCGAGAGCGCCCCCTTCCTGAAGACGGATGAGGCAATCTGGGAGCGGATGCTGCGCGTGAACCTGCTCGGCGCCGCCTCCGCCACCCGCGCGGCCCTTCCCTCCATGCTGGAAGCCGGGTGGGGCCGGGTGGTGAACATCGCTTCCACAGCCGCCCTGCGGGGCTATCCCTATGTCACCGCCTATACGGCGGCGAAGCATGGCCTTCTCGGCCTCACACGCGCCCTGGCTCTGGAAGTCGCCACCAGGGGCGTGACGGTGAACGCCGTCTGCCCCGGCTTCACCGAAACAGACATCGTGGCCGAAAGCGTCGCCCGCATCATGGCGAAGACCGGCCGTTCCGAAGCCGAGGCACGTGCCGAACTCGCCCGCCACAATCCCCAGGGCCGTCTCGTTCAGCCCGAAGAAGTGGCTGCCACCGTTCTCTTCCTGTGCGGCAATGGCGCGAGTGCCATCAACGGCCGCGCCATCGCGGTGGATGGAGGCGAGGTCCCGTGACCCCGCCCGACACCCATATCGACGCCGAGACCGCGCTGGACCACGCTCCCGCCGGCCACAAGGACGAGTTGCGCCTCTGGCTGCGCATGCTCTCCTGTGCCCGCCTGATCGAGGCGGAGATCCGCCGGCGCCTTCGCGCGGGCTTCGATACCACCCTCCCCCGCTTCGACTTCCTGGCCCAGCTTGAGCGCGCGCCGGACGGCCTTACCCCCGGCGAGATCAGCCGCCGCATGATGGTCACCGGCGGCAATGTCACCGGCCTCGCCGCAAGGCTGGAGGAAGAAGGCCTGATCGAGCGCCGCGTCGTGCGGGAAGACCGCCGCGCCGTGACGCTCCGCCTCACTCCCCAGGGCCGGCGCGAATTCGCGCGCCAGTCCGCGGCCCATGAGCAATGGGTCGCGGAGCTTCTCAAGGGGCTTTCCACCACGGACCGGACATCGCTCCTGCGCCTGCTGGATCGCACGCGCCGCAGCGTCCGCTCGGCCATTTCGGAGGGCGAGGCATGAGCCTCAGCGATTTCCAGGCACGGCATGTACGCCTGACGGTGGATGGCAAGGTCGCCTCCATCCTGCTCGACCGCCCCGAGCGGAAGAATCCACTGACCTTCGAATCCTATGCGGAGCTGGTCTCGATCTTCCGCTGCGCCGTGCAAGACGAGAATGTCGGCGCCTTCGTCATCTCCGGATCCGGTGGCAATTTCTGCTCCGGCGGCGACGTGCACGAGATCATCGGCCCGCTGCTGGACCGCGATACCAAGGGCCTGATGCAGTTCACCGCCATGACGGGCGATCTGGTGAAGGCCATGCGCGCCTGCCCGCAGCCCATCCTGGCGGCGGTGGATGGCGTCGCGGCCGGCGCCGGCGCCATCATCGCCATGGCCTCCGACATCCGCATCGCCACACCACGCGCGAAGGTCGCCTTCCTCTTCAACCGTGTCGGGCTGGCAGGCTGCGACATGGGCGCCTGCGCCATCCTGCCCCGCATCATCGGCCAGGGCCGCGCCTCGGAACTTCTGTACACCGGCCGCTCCATGTCCACCCAGGAGGGGCTGGACTGGGGCTTCTTCTCCCGCGCGGCGGAGCCCGAGGCGCTGATGCAGACCGTCGCGGACCTCGCCCGCCAGATCACGGATGGCCCCGGCTTCGCCAATGCCATGACGAAGCGGATGCTGGCCATGGAATGGTCCATGTCCATTGAGCAGGCGATCGAGGCCGAGGCCGTCGCCCAGGCCCTCTGCATGACCACCCAGGATTTCCGCCGCGCCTACGAGGCTTTCGCCGCCAAGCGCCGCCCGGTCTTCGAGGGCAACTGATGGCTGACCGCGACTTCCTCTCCTGGCCCTTTTTCGAGCCGCACCACCGGGAATGGGCGGAGGAAGTCGAAGCCTGGGCCGCCGCCCATGCCGCGCGGCTTTCGGAAGGCGACACGGACGCCGCCGTGCGTGCCCTCGCGCGCTCCATGGGAGAGGCCGGGCTTCTCCTCATGGCCGCGCCGGAGGATGGCAGGCTCGATGTCCGCTCTCTCTGCATCGCGCGCGACGTGCTGGCGCGCCATTCCGGCCTGGCGGATTTCGCCTTCGCCATGCAGGGCCTGGGCACGGGTTCCATCACCCTCTTCGGAAGCGATGATCTAAAGTCCCGCTTCCTCCCCGCCGCCCGCGCCGGCACCGCCCTTGCCGCCTTCGCGCTCAGCGAACCCGAGGCAGGCTCCGATGTCGCCGCCCTCGCCACCACCGCCAGCCGCGAAGGCGATCACTGGCGCATTGATGGCAGCAAGACCTGGATCAGCAATGGCGGCATCGCCGGCACCTATGTCGTCTTTGCCCGCACGGGCGAGGCACCAGGCGCCAAGGGACTGACCGCCTTCCTCGTCCCCGCCGACACGCCTGGCCTGAGCATCGCGGAGCGCATCGAGGTTTCGGCGCCCCACCCCCTCGCCACGCTCCGCTTCGAGGATATGCGCGTCCCCGACACCTACCGCCTCGGCAAGCCCGGCGATGGCTTCAAGGTTGCCATGGCCACGCTGGATGTCTTCCGCTCCACCGTGGGTGCCGCCGCTCTCGGCTTCGCCCGCCACGCGCTGGACCTCACCGTCGGACGCGCCAGCAACCGCCACCTCTTCGGCGGTCCATTGTTTGACCAGCAGATGACCCAGGCCGCCATCGCCGAAAGTGCCGTGGATGTGGAGACCTCCGCCCTCCTCGTCTATCGCGCCGCCTGGCTCAAGGATTCCGGCGCTCCCCGCGTCTCGCGCGAGGCGTCCATGGCCAAGCTCCACGCCACGGAGGCCGCGCAGCGCGTGGCCGACCGATGCGTGCAAATACACGGGGGGCACGGCGTCGTCCGTGAACACCCCGCGGAAAAACTCTACCGGGAGGTTCGCGCGCTGCGCGTCTATGAAGGCGCCAGCGAGGTGCAGCGGATCATCATCGCCCGCGCGGAGCGCGCGCGGGCCGAGGGGGCGGCATGACGCACACCGACTGCAAGACATCCGGGACCGACACCGCCGGCTGGTCCGGCGCCACGCCTGATTTCGCGCCCAGCGCCCATCTGGACAGCTTCCCGCGCGAGAACCTGCCTCCGCGCGAGCAATGGCCGGAGCTCCTTTTCGACCTGGAGGACTACCGCTATCCCACGCGCCTGAACTGCGCCGTCGAGTTCCTCGACCGCAATGTGGAGAAGGGCCGCGGCGACCATCCCGCTTTGATCACGCCGGAGGAAACCCTCACCTACCGGCAGCTTCAGGACCGCGTGGATCGCATCTGTAATGTCCTTACGCGTGACCTGGGCATGGTTCCCGGCAATCGCGTGATGCTGCGCAGCGCCAACAATGCCTGGATGACAGCCACCTATCTCGCCGTGCTGAAGGCGGGCGGCGTCGTCGTCGCCACCATGCCGCTGCTCCGCGCGAAGGAGCTGGGGCAGATGCTGGACAAGGCGCAGATCACCCACGCCCTCTGCGACGTGAAGCTGCGCGAGGAGATGGAGCTGGCCGCCGCCAAGGCGCCCTGCCTGAAGCACCTTGTCTATTGGGGCAATGGTGATCTCGAATCCCGCTGCGCCGCCCAGCCCGAAGGCTTCACCGCCTGCGACACCGCCGCCGACGATGTCTGCCTGATCGGCTTCACCTCCGGCACCACGGGCCTGCCCAAGGGCACCATGCATTTCCACCGGGACATGCTGGCGATCTGCGACGGCTATTCCCGACACATCCTGCGCCCCACGCCCGAGGACCGCTTCATCGGTTCCGCCCCGCTGGCCTTCACCTTCGGCCTGGGCGGCCTCGTGCTCTTTCCCTTCCGCGTCGGCGCCACCGGCATCCTGCTGGAGAAGGCAGGCCCCGACGAGCTGCTTCCCGCCATCGAGAAGTACCGCGCCACCATCTGCTTCACCGCCCCCACCGCTTATCGGGTGATGGCGCAGAAGGTGGATCAGTTCGACATCTCCTCCCTCCGCAAATGCGTCTCGGCGGGTGAAACCCTGCCCAAGGCCATTTTCGAGACCTGGGAGAAAGCCACGGGCCTGCGCCTGATGGACGGCATCGGCGGCACGGAGATGCTGCACATCTTCATCGCGGCACCCCAGGAATCCGTGCGCCCCGGCTACACGGGCATTCCCGTGCCCGGCTACCAGGCAAAGATCATGGACGACCAGGGCAATGAGGTTCCGCGCGGCACGCCCGGCTGGCTCGCCATCCGCGGCCCCATCGGCTGCCGCTACCTCGCCGATCCGCGCCAGGCGAACTATGTCCGCCACGGCTGGAACATTCCCGGCGATGTCTACATCCAGGAGGAGGACGGCTTCTTTCGCTACCAGGGCCGCGGCGACGACATGATCGTGGCCGCCGGCTACAACATCGCGGGCCCTGAGGTGGAAGGCGCCCTGCTCACCCATCCGGCGGTCCGCGAATGTGGCGTGGTCGGCGTGCCGGACGGCAAGGGCGGCATGCTGGTGAAGGCCTATGTCGCCCTCAAGGGGGATTACCTGCCCGGCGACCATCTGGTGAAGGAGCTGCAGGAGCATGTGAAGGCCGAGATCGCGCCCTATAAATACCCGCGCGTGATCGAGTTCCTCGAAGCCCTTCCCCGCACCGAATCCGGCAAGCTGCAGCGCTTCGCCCTGCGCAAGTTGGCGGGCCAGTGACGCGCCCGTCCGCGATCGCTGCCTCCGCCCTCCCCGCCGGCGCCTTCCGCACGCACGCACGGGTGCGCTTCGGCGATTGCGATCCTGCCGGGATCGTCTTCTTCCCCAACTGGTTCGTCATGGCCAATGCGGCCATCGAGGATCTGTTCCAACATCGCCTCGGCATCGATTTCCATGCCCTTCATGCCGAACGCGGCATCGGAACGGGCTTCGTCCATGCTTCGGCCAGCTTCATGCGGCCGGGGCTGATGGGCGACGATGTCATCCTCACCCCGCTCATCCGCCGCGTCGGGGGCGCTTCCTACGCCTTCGACCTGCACATTCATCGTGGCGAGGAGGAGCTTGTGCGGCTCGACCTCGTCACCGCCACCACCCATCTCGCCAGCCGGACAAGCCTGCCCATCCCGCCCGACCTCCGCGCAGCCCTGCTGCGCTACCAGGCGGAATGCGGCGCCCCGGCTTCCCAGGAGACTCCAGCATGAGCGGTCCGCTCGATATCCTTCAGCCCCCTGGCTGGCCCGCGCCCAAAGGCTATGCCAACGGCATGGCCGGCCGTGGCCGCGTGGTGCTGGTGGGTGGCCAGATCGGCTGGGATGAGACCGGCCGCTTCGCCGAGGGCTTCGTCGCCCAGACCGAGCAGGCGCTGCGCAACATCCTGGCCGTTCTGGCCGAGGCCGGTGGCGGGCCGGAGCATATAGGCCGCCTCACCTGGTTCGTGGTGGATATGGACGAGTACCGCTCCTGCCTGCCGGATCTGGGCCGCGCCTATCGCGCGGTGATGGGCCGTAACTTCCCTGCGATGGCCCTGATCGGCGTCTCCGCCCTGGCCGAGCCCAAGGCCCGGCTGGAGATCGAGGCCACCGCCATCATTCCGGACTGAACTCCACGCGGGCCGGAGCCCCCGGCGCCCGATTATCCGGCCCAGGACCGCGCGAACAGCGCCGAAACGCCCCGGCCTGCCTTGAACGCGGGAAGCCCCGGTGCGAATGTCCGGCCCGTCGCCGGGGTCACTCCCGGCCCGGATTTACCGGCGGGCCCCGCCTGCCCGTCAGACCACTCTCCAGCGCACGAGGATCGGAATGGCCAAGATCAAGGTGAAGACCCCAGTCGTCGAAATGGACGGGGATGAGATGACCCGGATCATCTGGGGCTTCATCAAGGAGAAGCTGATCCTCCCCTATCTCGACATCGACCTGAAGTACTACGACCTCGGCATCGAGTACCGCGACCAGACCAACGACCAGGTCACCATCGACGCCGCCAACGCCACCAAGCAGTATGGCGTCGGCGTGAAGTGCGCGACCATCACGCCGGACGAGGCCCGCGTGAAGGAGTTCGGCCTGAAGAAGATGTGGAAGTCCCCGAACGGGACCATCCGCAACATCCTCGACGGCACCATCTTCCGTGAGCCGATCATCTGCCAGAACGTGCCCCGCCTGGTGCCGCACTGGTCCAAGCCGATCGTCGTCGGCCGCCATGCCTATGGCGACATCTACCGCTCCGTCGAGATGAAGGTCCCCGGCGCCGGCACGGTGAAGATGACCTACATCCCCGAGGGCGGGCAGCCGCAGGAGATCGGCGAGTTCGCGATGCCTGAGACCGGCGGCGTCGCGATGATGATCCACAACCTCAACAAGTCGATCGAGGGCTTCGCCCGCGCCTCGTTCAACTACGGTCTGGCCCGCAACTTCTCCGTCTATTTTAGCCACAAGAACACGATTCTGAAGGCCTATGACGGCTCCTTCAAGGACATCTTCCGCAAGATCTACGACGAGGAGTTCAAGGCCGAGTTCGAGAAGCGCGGCCTGACCTATGAGGACCGCCTGATCGACGACATGGTTGCCTCCGCCCTGAAGTGGGAAGGCGGCTATATCTGGGCCTGCAAGAACTACGACGGCGACGTGCAGTCCGACATCGTGGCCCAGGGCTTTGGCTCGCTCGGCCTGATGACCTCCGTGCTCCTCTCCCCGGATGGCCAGACGGTCGAGTCCGAGGCGGCGCATGGCACGGTGACCCGCCACTACCGCGAGCACCAGAAGGGCCGCGAGACGAGCACGAACCCGATCGCCTCGATCTTCGCCTGGACGCGCGGCCTCGCTTATCGCGGCAAGTTCGACAACACGCCGGACGTGGTGGACTTCGCCAACGCCCTTGAGAAGGTCTGCATCGAGACTGTCGAGAGCGGCTACATGACCAAGGACCTCGCCATCCTGATCGGCAAGGACCAGCCCTGGCTCAACACCCAGGCCTTCCTCGCCAAGCTGGACGAGAACCTGAAGAAGGCCCGCGGCTGAGCCCGCGCCGCCTGCCTTCTGGCAGGCGGGTTGCTAAGCATCAGGGGGCGGGCGCCGCGAGGCCCCGCCCCTTCTGCGTTTCCGGACCGACGATGCCCGACTTCCTCACCCCGCTCGACCTTCTCGCCCTCGCGGTCTTCGCCGCCTGCTGGATCGGCTATTCCACCGTGGTGGACCGCGTGCCCTCTATCCATCGGCGCAGCGTGATCCATGCGATGAACGAGAACCGTCGCCGCTGGCTCATCGCCTCCATCCCGAGGGAGAACCGCATCGCCGATGTGGGGATCGTGGGGAATTTGATGTCCTCCACCTCCTTCCTCGCCAATACCTGCATCTTCGTCATCGGCGGCGGCATGGCCCTGCTGGCCTCCCCCGATATCGGCCGCCGCGTGCTGGGCGCCATGCCCTTTGCCGATGCGCCCCTGACCGATGGCGGCTGGGAGGCCCGCGTCCTTCTCCTCCTGGTGATCTTCGTCCGCGCCTTCTTCGAGCTGACCTGGGCGCTGCGCCAGTTCAACTACGGCTCTATCCTGATCGGTGGCATCGGCCGCACGCCCGAGGCCATCCCCGCCGCCGAGATCGCGGCCGAGGTGGTCAACCGCGCCGCCCGCCACTTCAATACCGGATTGCGGGCCTATTATTTCGGCCTCGCCGTGCTGGCCTGGATGGTGCACCCCATCGCCTTCATCCTTGCCTCCCTCTGGGTGGTGTCGGAACTTCACCGGCGCGAATTCCGCTCGGCCGTGCTGGCGGCGCTCAAGACAGCCGATTGAGGAAGTTCGTTTCAGCTCTCGCCAGAGGCGAGTGGGCCGGGCATCCTCCGTCGTCGTGAACGACCTGACTCCCGCTGCCCCCATGCTCGACACTGCGGCCCGCCGTCGCGAGCGCTCCATCCTTATCGCCTGCCTGCTCGATTGCTCGATCCTGGTGCCCTATGCCGTGGTCGGGGTGCTGGCGAATTCCCTCACCATGGTGGCGGAGACCCTCCGCGGCAGCCTGATGGTGGCGCTGGAACTGGTGCTGCTGGTGGTGCTGCGCCGCATCCATCGCGGCCGCACCACCGAATACGATTATGGCGTGGGCAAGCTGGAGCAATTCGCCAACCTTGCCATCGGCGTGGTCACCGGCGCATGCGGCGTGTGGCTGCTCTTCTCCGCCGTCACCCGCTGGTGGTCTCCACCCGAACAGGCGGGGCTGGGGCTGGTTTTCGCGACTGTGCTGGCCATCGCCAATCTCGGCCTGAACGGCGCCGCCCTGCGGTCCCTCTGGCTGGCGGGGAAGGACGGCACCTCGGCCATCATGACGGTGCAGATCCGCAGCCGGGTGGTGAAGCTCTTCTCCTCCGTGCTGGTGGCGGTCGCCATCGGGGTGAACGCCGCGGCCGAAGTCCTGGGTGGCGCCCCCGCCTGGCTCAGCCCGTTGGCTGAGGCGGTGGGCACCGGCTTCGTCGGACTGGTCATGGTGCAGTTGGCGGTCTCTCTCTGGCGGGAATCCGTGCCGCACCTCCTGGACCGCAGCCTGGACGAGGCGCGCCAGACTTCGATCAACCGGGCGCTGGCCAGCCATTTCATGGATTACGACGCGCTGCTTGGGGTGAAGTCCCGCATCGCTGGCAAGCAGGCCCAGGTGGACATCGCCCTGGGCTTCGCCCCGGAGCGCAGCATCGGAGATATCCAGCGCGTGGCCGATGCCGTCTCCGCCAACATCCGGGACCTGATTCCCGGCGCCGTGGTCACGGTCACCCCGGTCGCCACGCCTGCCTGATCCAAACCTCCCTTGCGGCGTTAAACCTGCCAAACAGGGAGACACGGATGAGCAAGCTGGTTCTGGGATGGCTGCTGCCAACGGAGGAACGGGAACCTCTTCTGGGCCTCATGCCACCCCGCTACGAGCGTGTGGTGGCCCACCACGTGACGCTGAAGTCCGGCGTGCGGAAGGACCATCCCCGGCCCCAGGAGAAGGAAGGCGCCGTCGTCGGCATCGCGGATGACGGCAAGGGCGTGCAGGCCCTGGTGATCGAGATCGGCGGCACCACGGACCGCCCGGACGGCTCGACCTACCACATCACCTGGTCGCTCGGAAAAGGCCGCAAGCCGGTGGAGAGCAACGACGTGATCCGTGAGCGGGGCTGGACGCCGTTGGAGCGCCGCCCGATCAGGCTCCATCCCGCCATCTTCGATTCCACGAACTGAAAGCCGGGCTCAGCCCTCGCTGAAGCCAAGCCTCCGCAGGGCGGCAATCGACCGCTCCGCCGAGACATGGTGGATGAAGATGCCGCCCTTGGCTTCCCAGCCCGCGCGGGCCGAGGCGCGGTCATCCACCAGCACATGGCCTGGGCCTGACCAGCGCGGCTTCTCCTTGCTCATGCAGGTGACCACCGGCACATGCGCGCCCAGCATCCGGGCCACCCAGCGCTTCTTCTGCTCGGGCGCCCAGCTTCCCAACGGCAGGCCGGTCAGGATGGTCGGGTGGTGCGGCTCGCAGAAGCGCCACAGCGCCTCCGCATCATGCATGAAGTCCAGCGTGTCGAAGAAGGCGGGCGCCTTGGCCAGCGCGCCCCACATCGTCTTCAGCGGCAGCTCCTCCGGCCGCCGGCCGGTCACGGCCTTCACGCCCCGGTCGAAATCGGCCAGGACGCCATCGAGGTCGAGGAAGAGCTTCACGCCGCCGCGTGCTGCTCGCGCAGCTCGAGGAATTTCAGCATCGGCCAGTCCTCCTCCGCCCGGTTCCGCCGCCAGTCGCTGGTGAAGAAGGCCACCAGCGCCCCGTCATGGTCCTCCGCCGTGTCATGCGGCGCGGATTGCCGGAACTTCTCCATCGCCGCCTTATCGTCGGAAACGACCCAGCGCATCATGCTCCAGGGCGTCGCCTCGTAACGGCTGGGCACGCTGTATTCGGCCTTCAGCCGCTCCGCCAGCACGTCCAGCTGCAGGGCGCCCACCACGCCCACCACCGGCGGCGTGCCGTCCAGCGGGCGGAAAAGCTGCACCACCCCTTCCTCGGCCAGCTGCTCGAGCGCGGTGCGGAGCTTCTTCCCCACCATCGCATCCTCGATCATCACACGGCGCAGAATCTCGGGCGCGAAACTCGGCACGCCCCGGAAGTTCAGCGGCTCGCCTTCGGTCAGGGTGTCGCCGATGCGCAGGACACCATGATTGGCGATGCCCACCACGTCGCCCGGCCAGGCCTCCTGGGCCACCTGCCGGTCCTGGGCGAAGAAGAAGAGCGGCGCGTTCACCGGCACCTGCTTGCCCGTGCGGGTCTGGCGCAGGCGCATGCCCTTTTCCAGCCGGCCGGAGCAGATGCGCAGGAAGGCCACGCGGTCCCGGTGGTTCGGGTCCATATTCGCCTGGATCTTGAAGACGAAGCCGGTCAGCGCCGGCTCCTCTGGCTGCACGCGGCGCGTATCGGCCGGGCGGGCGCCCGGCTGCGGTGCGAAGCGGGCCAGACCCTCCAGCAGATGCCCAATGCCGAAGTCGCGCAGGGCCGAGCCGAAATAGACCGGCGTCATCGTGCCCTGGCGGAAGGCCTCCAGGTCGAAGGTCGGGAAGGCGCTGGCCAGCTCCGCCCCCTCGCGCAGTGCCTCGGCATCGGCCGCCGGCACCAGCTTGTCGATCTTCGGGTCGTCCAGCCCGGTCAGCTTCACCGGCCCGGAGCCCTCCGCCATCAGGTGGAGGGCCGGCTCCAGCATGTCATAGGTGCCAAGGAAGCCACGGCCCGAGCCCACCGGCCAGGCAGCCGGCGTCACGTCCAGGGCCAGGGTCTTCTCGATCTCGTCCAGCAGATCGAAAACGTCCCGGCTCTCGCGGTCCATCTTGTTGATGAAGGTGATGATCGGGATGTCACGCAGGCGGCAGACCTCGAAGAGCTTGCGCGTCTGCGCCTCAATGCCCTTGGCCGCGTCGATCACCATCACCGCCGCGTCCACGGCGGTCAGCGTCCGGTAGGTGTCCTCCGAGAAGTCCTCGTGGCCCGGCGTGTCGAGCAGGTTGAACACCACCCCGTCCCGCTCGAAGGTCATCACCGAGGTCGCGACCGAAATCCCGCGGTCCTGCTCGATCTTCATCCAGTCCGAACGGGTGCGGCGCCGGTCGCCCTTGGCGCGCACGGCACCGGCCAGCTGGATGGCGCCGCCGCGCAGCAGCAGCTTCTCCGTCAGGGTCGTCTTGCCGGCGTCCGGGTGGGCAATGATGGCGAAGGCGCGGCGTCGCGCGCTCTCGCGCGCCACGCGGTTATCCGTGGCCTCACGCGCAGCGGCGGAGCCCCCCGCCGGCGCCGGCGCCAGGGTCTCGATAGGGGTGGTCTGATCCATGGGCGCTATCTGGCGAGGTTACGCCCCCGGCGCAACAGAAGCATGCGAGCCTTGCGTCAGCCGAAGCGTCGGCGAAGTTGGTTTAGCACCACCGTCATCACCGCCCCGAACAGGATCACCGCCGCGATGGGGGTTGGCGTGCTGTCCGCGACGATGCCGACCACCATGCTCCCGATCGCGGCAACCGTGAATTGCATGGTTCCGAGCAGGGCGGAGGCCGTGCCTGCCCGCTGTCCATGCCGCGCCAGCGCGCCCACGGCCGAATTCGGCATGATGAGGCTGCTGGCCGACAGCATCAGGATAACGGGCAGGAAAATCCCCCACATCCCGCCCCAGCCCGTCCAGCCGAACAAGGCCAGGAGCAGCGCCGAGAGGAGCAGGGTGAAGGAGGCGATGGTCAGCACCCGCCCTGCCCCGAAGCGCCACACCAGTCGCGGATTGAGCTGTGCCCCGCCGATGAAGCCGCCCGCGGAGCAGCCGAAGACGATGGCGAACTGGCCGGGCGTCATCCCGAAATGCTCGATGTAGATGGCCGGGGCACCGCTGATATAGGCGAACATCCCGAACATCACGGCCGAGCCCAGCATGGCATGGGTCAGGAAAATCGGTTCCGACACCACGCGCACATAGCTCTGCAGCATGGCGACGGGCCCCAGCCGCAGGCGCTTCTCCACCGGCAGCGTGTCCGGCAGCAGCTTCCAGACCAGGAGGCATGAGACGGCGCCATAGGCCGCCATGACCCAGAAGATGGAGCGCCAGCCAGCCATCCCGAGCAGCAAGCCGCCCAGCGAGGGCGCGAGGATCGGTGCCGCCCCCATCACCAGGATCAGGCGGGACATCAGCCGCGCCGCGTCCAGCCCCGTCGCCATGTCGCGCACCACCGCGCGCGGGATGACCGAACTTGCCGAGCCGCCGAAGGCAGCCAGGCAGCGGAACGCCGCCAGCCAGCCCATGCTGGGCGCGAGGGCGCACCCGATCGAGGCGAAGGTATAGATCAGCGTTCCGACGATCAGCGGCCCCCGCCGGCCGAATCGGTCGGAAAGGGTGCCCTGGGCCACCTGCCCCACGGCCAGCCCCACGAACCAGGTGGCCAAGGTAAGCTGTGCACTTCCCAGCCCGGTGCCGAACCCCGCCTCGATCTCCGGAAAGGCGGGCAGATACATGTCGGTCGAGATCGGACCAATGGCTGTGAGGAAGCCAAGCAGCAGAGGGAGCCAGGAGGGCATGGAGTCCTTCGTCGCGGTACAATCCCTTGCTGCGCCGCAGCAGCCACGCTGAGAAGCCCCAATTTCCACCGGAGGGCCATGCGAGGCGCCCGACCGCCCAGAATGCACTTGCGAACGATTATCATTCCAGGCAACTTCAGGAGCACGCCACCACCGGAGATTCAAGCCATGGCTACACGCGGCCTCCCCACCTGGCCCTGGAGCGGCGCTGCCCCAGAGGATCTTCCACCCACCGAGGCCGTGCTTCTGGATGCCTGCCGTGCCTGGGTGGAAGCCACGCGCAACGGCGCCGCGCCCCTGGCTGCGCTGCGCCTGCCGATGGTCACGGAAGGGATCGGGGAAGCAGCCGGGCCGCTGGACGCGCTGCTACGCGCCCTGGCTTGCCCGGGCTCCATGGGATGCCGCCTATGCCCGCGCATCACCCCGGCGGAAGGGGCCCTGCTGATGGGGCTGGGCCTCGCCCAGCGCGCCACGCGGCGCGAGGCGCTCGCCGCCTTCCTGCGACTCGCCCCGCCGCCCGCCGCCTATGCTGCCATGGGCCCCGCGCTGGCGGTCGGGTTGATGCTGCGCCGTGCCGGGCTTCTGCTCGCCCATCCCCTCCGCGCCACCTCCTGAGGGGGGCGTCCGGAAGGGCGGGTCACAGGGAAAGGTTCACCACCAGGACGGCGGGCCAGCGGCCCGCCAACTCACCAGCGGCGCGACTGGCCGCAATCCAGATGCACGAAGCCGTCGCGCCGGTAGAGGCCGACGCCGCCCAGCCCCATACTCGCCGCCAGCCGGGCCATGCCGTAGGAATCCCGCCCCGGAATCCGCATGTCGCCGGCCATGCCGGACATATGGAGAGACACGGTGGAGGCCCTGGAGGTCCGCCGCGCCGTGGCCGCATTCGTCTCCGGCGAGCGATAGCCGCTGATGACCTCGAAGGGTTCCGTTGCCTCCATCCGCGCCGCGACGGCATGCATCACGTCGAAAAGGCGCGGGTCCATCGGCGTCACCTCCTCGCGCGAGAGGTCGCGGAACACCCAGTCCAGCTTCCGCAGGGCCTCGGTGACATAGCGGCCATCAGCGAAGTAAACGCCGGAGAAGGAGTCGCTCGTATAGGCGCGCTCCACCCGCAGCCGACGCGTGCCGCGCGCCCCCTGCGCCTCGGCGGCGCCGGGCACCGCGCAGGCCAGAAGCCCCAGCCCGGCCCCGATCAGGGAACGCCGCCCCAGGCGCCGGTCGGCGCAGCAGGGGCATTCCGGCTCATGCGGGCGGTTACCATGCAGCACGCGGATCACCGGGGAGCCCCCCCGGCCGCGGCGACGCGCACCCCTCCGCGATCCATCTCCTTCACATAGGCGGCGTCGAGCCCATAGATGTCCGGGCGGATACGCACCCGCGAACCCTCCACCACCACGGTGGTGTAATGCAGCCGCACGGGCAGTGTCCGGCGCAGCGCGACGGACTGGGTCTGCCGGCTGTCATAGGCGCGCTGCACCCGTGCCGGGTCCCATCCCGTGCCTTCGAGCACAAGGCTCAGCAGGTCGTTCGGCCGCTCCAGCCGGATGCAGCCCGAGGAGAAGGCGCGGTCCGGGCGCCGGAAAAGGGTACGGTCGGGCGTATCGTGCAGATAGATGTCGTCGGAATTGGGCATGATGAACTTGATCCGGCCGAGGGCGTTGTTGTCACCCGCGTCCTGTCTGATGAGATAGGGGAAACGGTCCGCCCGGATGGTGGACCAATTGACGGTGGTGGGATCGACCTCGATGCGCTCGCCACCCACCACCGTGTAGAGACGGTAGCCCTTCGCGGTCATTCCCGCCGGGTCCCGCCGGAAGCGGGGCAACAAGTCCTCGCGCGCATTGCGCTCGGGCACGCCCCAGGCCGGGTTGAACTGCACGCTGGTCATGCGGGCGCGCATGGGTGGCGTGGCGCGGGCCGGCTTGCCCACGATCACGTTCATCCGCAGCAGCACGCGCGATCCTTCCTCCACTGTCAGGAGGTAATCGGCGATGCTCACCTCGATCCGGCGCTCATCACCTGGACGCACGGCATTGCGCCGCATGTCCAGCGCCGCGCGAATCTGGGCCACGCGCGCGGAAGCTGGCCGGTTCAGCACGGCCTGACTGATCGGCCCTACCCGGCCGTCTACCTCCAGCCCGTTCACAGTCTGCCAGCGGCGCACCGAGGCCTCCAGCGCCGCGTCATAGAGGTCGCCGCCATCGCGCGCGGCCGCCAGCAAGGGGTCCTCGGCCTTTAGCCGTGCCCGTAGAGCGGGGATACGCTGCGGGTCCACCGTGCCAGGTTCCAGCGTCCCGACGCCGGGCGGAATGGGTTGCCAGCCGCCGCTGGCCACCACCCCACCCGCCTTCGCCAGTTCAGCCCGCAGCGCCGCGGCGCCCTCGGGCAGGTTGGCGGCACGGTCAATCAGCGATGCCGGCTCAGGTGCACCAACCAGCTCCGCCTGCCAGCGCGGAAAGTCGGCCTTGGCCGGATCGCGCAGGATGTCGCCGCGTCCGCTGGGCTGGCGCAGCCGCCCGAGCACGAGATCGCCCAGCGCAGCATTGGCTGCGTAATAGACCCCCGCATGGAAGGCCGCCGGCTCGCTGGAAGCCATCTCATCCGGCGGGATCGCATAGGCCGCGATATCCAGCCCGTCCTGGCCCAGCTTCCGCAGCCGCGCTGCAAGACGGAAAACGGAATCCCAGTTCCGAGGCCCCGGCCCGGCTGGCAGGATCGGCGCCGCCTCGGCGCCCGCCTCCCCAGCAGGCGCTGGCAAGGCTTGGCCATGGGCCATGACAGGAAGCAGCCCCGCCAGGAGACCCGAAAAGGCATCGCGTCTTCGCATATGCGAGGCATAGCCTCCGCGGCGCCTGGCTGCAAAGGCGAATGATCCCCCTCAGCGGAGATCAGCCAGCCGATCACCGCCACAAGGCCGGTCCCGAGCGGCACCGGCCTGGCGAGGGATCACCATTCCCCCCGATCCATGACGCCCTTCTCGTGAAAGGTGAGGCGCGCCGCCAGCCGGAACAGCCCGCCCCGGCTTGATCCGATCGCCGAAGGCCGTAACCCTGGCGCCATGTCGCAAACCACCCCCGACGCCGACCCGACCTGGACCGCAACTGCCCGCTTCCTGGAGGGCCGCGTCCCGCCTGGCCTGCGCGTCATCGCTCCTGCCAGCTTCGCGCCGATCCTCGGCCCGCTCGTGGAGCCGGATCCCTCGGTGGTGCCGGACTGGGCCGTGATCCCGCTGAGCAGGGCCGAGACGCCCGAAGCCCTGCTGCGCCTGCTGCTGGCCCAGACCACGCCTGTCTTCGCCAATGACGGCTTCGTCGTCTTTTCCCGGCGGCCGACCTTCGGCCTGGCCGATATGCGCAGTTCAGCCCCGGTGCGTATGCTGGCCGACCGCGCGGCAGGGCACCAGCCCCAGTCACCCGCGCCCACCCTGCTGGAGGCGAGCAGCCCGGTGGCGGCACTGCCACCAGAGGCCCCTACCGCACCGCCCCAGGCACCCGCCACCCGCACACCCCTCCCGCCCGAGGCGCTCACCCTGCGCATCCCGCCTGCTTCGGGCGTGCAGCCTGCGCCCCTGCCGAGCCCAGCCCTGCTGCCGGAAGCAGCCGCGGCAGCCCCGTTCGCGCCGCCTCAGGCACCCACCTTCAATCGCCTCACCCTGCCGCCTGAGGCGCTCGCCCTACGCATCCCGCCCGCTCCGGGCGTGCAGCCCGCCCCCCTGCCGAGCCCGGCCCTGCCGCCGGAAGCAGCTGCGGCAGCCCCGTTCGCGCCACCTCGGGCACCCGAGGCAAACCAACCTCCCCTGACCCCGGCTCTGCGCATTCCGCCAGTCTCCTCCGCAGCGCCGGTTCCTGCCGGCTCCGAACGGCCCGCCCTGCCATCCAGCCTGCCGCCTCGCCTGCCCCCGCTGCCCTCCATCGCATCGCCGGTAGTGGCAGCCCTGCAGCCGCAGCCATCCGTCCAGCGCTTGGACAGGCCGGCCACCGGATGGGGTGGCCTGCCAACCCGAATCGCCGCCCTGATCGGCGATGGTGCCGGGCGCCGTGTCGCGGCCTTCGGCGGCACCGCGCTGGCCACCGCCTCCCTGGCTCCCTCGGCCCTCCTCTCCGATGCGGCGGAGGAACTTCCCGAGGCCTGTTTCGATCTCGCGATCCTCGCCGGCCCGGAGGATAGCCTTCTCTCCGATGCCATGCGTGCCACACGCCTCCTCCGCCCTGGCGGCCTTGCCCTGGTGGTGGCGGAGAACGCGGAATCCCTGGGCCGCCGCCTCGCCGCCGCGCTGGGACGCCCGGTGGCGCGGACCGGCACCTCGGCCGGCGCGCTCCGCGGCGCCCTGCACGCCGCCGGGCTCACCCCTCTGCGGCTGGAGGGACATTCCCTGGATGGCTGGCGCGCCATGGCCGATGCCCCGCCTCCGGGCCTCGGTGCCGACGACCCCGCCGCCGCATTGCTGGAAAAAGCGGGGGAGGCCGCTGGCCCTTGCCATGCAGCCTGGCTTCTCTGCCTGGCCCGGAAGCCCTGACGCCTCCGCGGCTGGTCAGGGATTCTGCCCTTCGCCCGGGGCAGAAGCGCCTGGAGCGGCTTCACGCAGGGAGGCGATCCCGCCCCGCAGAGATCCGCTCTAATCTTGCCAAAGAATCGAGGGAGCCATCAGGCGCATGACCTGGTCCATCGTGGCCCATGATCCGGCGACGGGCGCCTTCGCCGTCGCCGTCACCACCTGCAACTTCGCGGTTGGCGCCTCTTGCCCCCATGTCCGGGCCGGGGTGGGCGCGGTGTCCACCCAGTCCTTCACCAACCGCTATCTTGGACCCGCCGTGCTGGACGGCATGGCCCGCGGCCTTCCACCAGCCGCCGCGATCGAGGGCGCGCTGGCCGGCGATGACGGCCGCCACCTCCGGCAGATCCATGCGGTGGACCGCTTCGGGCGCAGCGCCGCCTTCACCGGCGCGAACTGCGTGGAATGGGCCGGGGAGCATTCCTCTGCCGGCTTCTCTGTCGCCGGCAACATGCTGGCCGGCCCAGCCGTGCTGCATGACACGGTGGCCGCCTTCGCCGCCCATGGCGATCATCCCCTGCCGGAACGCCTGGTCCTGGCACTGGAGGCTGGCGAGGCCGCCGGTGGGGACCGCCGCGGGCGCCAGTCCGCCGCCATGAAGATGGTGACAACCGAGGACTTTCCCGATCTCGACATCCGGGTGGACGATCACCCTGTGCCGCTGGAGGAGTTGACGCGCCTCCTCGCGATCTGGCGACGCGACCGCGCGCCCTTCCTGGACCGCCAGCCGCGCAAGACGAACCCGGCCGGCCATGTGGACATGGAAGCGATAGAGGTCGCCTGGAAGGCCGCCGGACTCGACCTTCGCTTCCGGCGCTAGGCTTGGTCCCGGGTGGCAATGGCGCATTCCTCCCTGATCAGGAGGAGCGCCGCGGGCATTCATGCCGCGCGCGCGTTCTGCCGCAGCACCTGAGCCCGGAAATCCGCCGCCGACATCGGACGCCCGAACAGGTAGCCCTGCGCCTCCTCGCATCCCTCGGCACGCAGAAGGGACAATTGCCCCTCGTCCTCCACCCCCTCGGCATTGGTGATCACATCCAGCGCGCTGCCCAGCGCGATCACCGCCCGCAATAGCGCAACCGCTTTCGCATCCTGCGCCAGATGCCGGATGAAGGACCGGTCCACCTTGATCTTGTCGAAGCGGAAGCGCTGCAGCGTCGCCAGGGAAGAATAGCCAGTCCCGAAATCATCCATTGCCAAGCGGACACCCAGGCTCCGCAGCCGAGAGAGGATGTCCAGCGCATCTGCCGTATGGGCCAGCATGGCGGCCTCGGTGATCTCCAGCTCCAGGCATTCCGGCGGCAAGCCGGAACGCGCAAGCGCCAGCTCCACCGTCTCCACGAAGCTCGCCTGCCGCACCTGATTGGCGGAGACATTCACCGCCAGATGCAGCCCGCCCCAGCCACTGGCCACATGGCAGGCCTCCTCCAGTACCCAGGCGCCGATCGGTACGATCAGCCCGGTTTCCTCCGCCAGAGGGATGAAGGTCTCGGGGCTGATCATCCCGCGCTGCGGATGGTACCACCGCAACAGGGCCTCGGCCCCCTTGATCCGGCGCGTCGCGGTCGAGACCTGCGGCTGGAACAGGATGGTCAGCTCCTGCCGCGCCATGGCGTTCCGCAGATCCGCCACCAAGGCCCGCCGGGTGCGGAGGCGCTCATCCATTTCCGGCTCGAAGACACGCAGGCAGGACCCGCCATCCGCCTTCGCCTGGTAGAGTGCCAGATCGGCATCCTGCACCAGCGCCTCGGGGCGGCTCCCGAGTTGCCCGGAGCGCAGGATGGCGGCGCCGACGGAAATGCCGATGACGCGCTGCTCCGCACCCAGGGTCACCGGCTCCTCCACCACGGCGAGCAGCCGCGCGGCGAAGGTCGCCAACTGCTCCGGTGCCTCCAGCCCTGGCGCCACCAGTATGAATTCATCGCCACCGATCCGGGCGAGGGTGTCGGTAGCCCGGAGGCAGTTCCGCAGCCGCCCGGCGACGACCCGCAGCACCTCATCCCCCGCCGCGTGGCCGAGCACGTCGTTCACCTCCTTGAAGTGGTCCAGATCCATGGCGAGCACAGCCAGGGCGTTCCCGTCCCGCTGCGCCGCGGCCACCGCAAGCTCCAGCCGGTCGCCCAGCAGGGCTCGGTTGGGCAGACCCGTCAGCGCATCGAAATTCGCCAGCCAGCGCAGCCGCTCGGACAGGCGGCTGCGCTCGGCCGAGGCATCCCGGAACAGGATGCAGGCATCGGTCAGTTCGACCACCTCGCGCGGCGCGTCCCTCGGCGGCGGCGGGATCGACACGCTCAGGTCTCCCCGCCCCAGCCGCCGCAAGGCCTCGGTAAGGGCTGCGAGCATGCTGCCCAGCCGGCGGGCCGCAGCAGCGGCACAGATCATGGCCAGGACCAGGATCATCACGACCACCGGGAGGATTATCCCCAGCGTTTCATCGAAAGGTGCGGTGCCAATCTCCCCCGGCAGGAGCAACAGCAACATTCCAGGCCGGACGCCAGCCTCCAGGGGTACTGGCATGCTGCGGGCAAGCCAGGCTCGCCCGCCGATCTCCAGCCGGCCGCTCGCCGGCCGCTCCTCCCGCAGGCTCCCCTGTAGCCAGGCTGGCGCCCACTCCTCCATCGGCGGACCTGGCAGGGCGATCGTGCTGATCCGGACCTCCCGATCCCTGAGGAGCATCACCGCGCCGCCATGGATGGCCGCCATCCGCTCGGCCGCCGGCTTGTCCAGGAAGGCGCTGACAT
Organism: Roseomonas xinghualingensis; assembly: GCF_025791835.1. Classification (GTDB taxonomy): domain Bacteria; phylum Pseudomonadota; class Alphaproteobacteria; order Acetobacterales; family Acetobacteraceae; genus Roseomonas; species Roseomonas xinghualingensis. The sequence goes on along the minus strand of NZ_JAOXLP010000003.1, from coordinate 37,778 downwards.
GGATCGCCGCCGGCCCCAGCTCCGGCAGATCGAGCATGGCCGTTCCATGGGCCGCCGGCAGTTCAGGCTGGCCGCAAGGCTCGCCGGACGCCGGATCGCAGCCTTCCACGAAGTCCCAGCGGCGGCCGGTCTCAGCGAGTTCCAGCCTGATGGCGCGCACCGATGGTTCCGCGCGGCGCAGGTCCCGCACCGCAAGGCGCAACATATCCCGGTCCGGCCCCGCATCGGTGGCCATGGCCTCGCGCAGCGCATTGTCGCGGGCAAGAAGTCCCGCCAACCCCTGCATCCGCGCACGAAGCTCTGCCGCCCGCTGTTCCATGCCGGTGCCGGCGCTCCGCAGCGCGCGCTCGCCCAGGTCCCGATGCAGGTCGCCGACAATCCAGGTGATGGCGAGGGCAGTCACCAGCAGGCAGATGAAGGAAGGCGCCGCCGAGAGGATGATCAACCGGGACCGCAAGGCCTGCCGGGTTGAGAATTGCCGCGCCATCCGCTGCTTCCCTGCCAGTCAGGGGCTGGACCATGCGGGCGCAACCTTTACCGTGGATTAAACCGGCCGCCGGGCAAGGATGGAGGCAGTAAAAAGGCCGGGGAGGCTTCCCTCCCCAGCCCGCTATCAGGAGGCCCGCTGCGCCTGCTCCGGCCCGGGAAGCTCCACCGCGATGGCAAGGGTGGAAAGATCCCCGCCTCGCTCAAGCGAGACATTCACCCGGCCTGCATCGATCGCGACATGCTTGGCCACGAGTTCCACGATCTCCTTCTGGAGCTTGGGCAGGAAGTCCTCGCCCTTGCGGGAGATCCGCTCATGGGCGAGCACGATCTGCAGCCGCTCCTTCGCCTGCGAGGCGGTTTGTGGAGTCTCTTCCTGCTTTCCGCGGAAGAATTTAAGCCAGCTCATGCAGCCCTCCCGCCAAACAGGCGCGACAGGAAGCCCTTCTTCTCGGCCTCGATGAAGCGCATCGGCCGGTCCTCGCCCAGGAAGCGGGAAACCGCGTCCTTATAGGCCTGGCCCGCCTGGGACTCGCCGTCCAGGATCACCGGGTTGCCGGTGTTGGAGGCCTTCAGCACGCTCTCGCTCTCCGGAATCACGCCCAGCAGGGGGATCCGCAGGATATCCTGGATGTCGTCGAGCTTCAGCATCTCGCCCCTCTCGACCCGCGCCGGGTCGTAGCGGGTGACGAGGAGATGCTCCTTCACCGGATCTCTCTTCTCCTCGGCGCGCCGGGACTTGGACTGCAGCACCCCCAGGATGCGGTCGCTGTCGCGGACGGAGGAGACCTCGGGATTGGTCACCACGATCGCCTGGTCGGCGAAATAGAGGGCCAGCAGCGCCCCTTTCTCGATGCCGGCAGGGCTGTCGCAGAGGATGTAGTCGAAATCCTTCGACAACTCCTCGATGACCCCCTTCACCCCCTCCTTGGTCAGGGCGTCCTTGTCCCGGGTCTGGCTGGCCGGGAGGATGGAGAGGGTGTCGACCCGCTTATCCCGGATCAGGGCCTGGTTGAGCTTCGCCTCGCCCGAGATGACGTTGACGATGTCGAACACCACCCGGCGCTCGACCCCCATGATCAGATCCAGGTTCCGCAGGCCGACATCGAAGTCGATCACTACGGTCTTCTTGCCGGCCTGTGCCAGCCCAGTCGCGACGGCGGCGGACGAAGTGGTCTTACCAACGCCCCCCTTGCCCGATGTCACCACGATCACTTGCGCCATGCGCAGACCTCCAGCCCCCTCGGCTCGCCGCGCGCCCGGCGAAACCCACCCATTCCATTGCACCCCCGCGCCCATCCCGCAAAGGGGGAATCAGGCGCCTGGGACTCGTTAGCCCAGCTTGTCGAACCGCATGCTCTCGCCGATGAGGCAGACCTGCACGGTCCGGCCCAGCGGCGCATCCCCCAATCCGTCCCGCACGGCATAGTAACCGGCGATCGAGACCAGCTCCGGCTCGAAATTCAGGGCGAAAATGCGGGCGCTGAGGTTGTCCGCCCCGCCCGCGATCGCCCGACCCTTCAGGGTTCCGTAAATATGGACATTGCCGTCCGCGATGACCTCGGCGCCCGGGTTGACCGTGCCCCGCACGATCAGGTCGCAGCCCTGGGCCCAGATCCGCTGCCCGGCGCGCACCGCCTGCTCCACCACCATGGTCGGCTGCCAGCCGGAGGGCGGCGGGGGCGGCTCGGGAATATACTGCGGCTCGGGCATGGGCGCCGGGGCGGGGGCCGCGGCCGGCATCGGGGCGTCCCCCCCGGCGGCCCGCAGCGGTGGCAACCCGGCGGCCTGGGCGGCCGCGCGCAGTTCCGGCGCGCCGCCGGTGGTTCCGATGGGCGCGATATGAACCTGGCGCAGCTGGGCTGCGAGAACTGCGAAATCAGGCGCCGCCGTCGGGTCCAGGTCGTCCAGCCCAAGGACGATGGGCGCATTGCGCAGGAAGCCCGGGGCGCGGCGGAACTGGTCGGCCAGGGCGGGGACGATCACCTCCACCCGGGGATCCAGCAGGCGCAGCACCAGCAGGTTGAAATTGGCCCCGCGCAGCCGGAACGGCTCCAGTCGGGCTTCAGACGCGGGAGAAGACATTCTGTCGGGCAGGGTCCTGTGTCGGGGAGCTCCCCCTCATTACAGGGAACTGGCCGGAAGGCGAAGCCTTGCGCGCAGAGCCATGCGCGGGAACCCTCCGGTGCCGCCGCAGGGCCACAGGAGGACTGATTGAACGAGAGAAGCCGCCCCCGCCGGGCCGATTACCGCCACTTTCTGGAGATTCCGACCCGCTGGGGCGACAACGACGCCTATGCGCATATCAACAACGTTGTTTATTATTCCTATTTCGATACGGTCATATCGCGCTACCTGCTCGAATCCGGTGCGATCGACCTGAAGACCTCCGAGGTCATCGGCGTGGTGGTGGAGACCGGCTGCCGCTACCTGGCGCCGATCTCCTTCCCGGACCTGGTAACGGCCGGGCTACGGGTCACGCGGATCGGCAACACATCGATCCGCTACGAGATCGGCATCTTCCGCAATGCCGAGGACCAGGCGAGTGCGGAAGGTCATTTCATCCATGTCTATGTGGACCGGGCGACCCAGACCAGGCCCACCCCCCTTCCCCGGGAGCTTCGCGAGGCGGTGACCCCCCTCCTCGTCCCGCCAGGCGAGCCGGCCTGAAGGGGGCGCCTCAGCGTCGCCCCGTCTCCAGCACGAAGCGCACCCCGGCCCGGGCCAGACCTCCGCCGGAGCCCACCGGCACCCCGTCCGCGCGCCAGCAGGCCGCCCCGGTCATCATTCCGTCCGGGGCGAAGGCGATGGCGTTCATGCCGCCGCCCACGGCTGGCACTCGCTCGGTCCGGTGCCCGCGTGCCTCCAGGGCGGTGGCGGTCGCCTCCGGGATGCCCGGCTCCAGATGCAGGGTGTAACCCTGGGTCCAGACGCGCGGCGCCTCCACCGCCTCCTGCAAGGCCATGCCATGGTCCAGCAGATTCACGATGGCCTGCATGGCCGAGCCGAAGATCTTCAGCCCGCCGGGAAGGCCCAGCGCATAGAGCGGCACCCCGTCCTTCAGCACCATCATCGGCGCCATGGAGGTGAAGACCCGCTTGCCCGGAGCGATGGACAGCGCCTTCCCCGGATGTGGATCGAAGTTGAACATGTAGTTGTTGGCGATCATCCCCGTGCCGGGAATGGCGAAGCGCGCGCCGAAGAGGCTGTTGATCGTCTGGGTGGTGGAGATAACCGTCGCGCCGGCATCCGCCACCGTCACATGGGTGGTGTTTGCGGATTCCCGCATCAGCTCCCCGGCACGCCATTCCAGAGCGCGATCCATCCGCAGCTCATCCCGCCGCTCCGCCGCATAGGCCTTCGAGGTCAGCCGGGCGACGGGCACATCCACGAAGGCCGGATCGGCGGTGGCCACCGCACGGTCGGCGAAGGCCATCTTCAGCACCTCGGCCAGCAGATGCACGCCGTCCGGCGTGCCGAAGCCGATGGAGCGGAGATCGAAGCCCTCCAGCACGTTCAGCATCTGCGCGATATGCACGCCCGAGGAAGAGGGCGGTGGCGGGCCGATGATCTCATGCCCGCGATAGAGGTTGCGCACAGGCTCCCGCTCGATCGGTGCCGCCGCGCGCAGATCCTCCATCGAAACCAGGCCGCCGCTGCGCCGCATATGCGCCGCCACGGCCTCGCCCAGCGCGCCGCCATGCAGCGCCCCTGGCCCTTCCCGCGCGATCAGGCGCAGCGCATCGGCATAGTCGCCGCGCACCACGCGTTCCCCGGCACGCAGCGGCGAGCCGCCCGGCAGGAAAACCGCGGACAGCTCAGGATCGCGGACCATGTCCGCCGCGCAATCGCCGATGCAGTCGGAGAGATAAGGCGTGGCGCGCCAGCCGCGCGACGCGTGGCGGATCGCCGGTTCCAGCACATCCGCCAGCGGCAGCGTGCCGTAGCGCTCAAGCGTGTGGCACCAGGCCCGCAGCGCGCCCGGCACCGCCATGGCCAGCACGCCGACGCGGTTCTCCGCGCCCTCCGTCTCCAGGTAGTCCGGCAGCACGTCGGAGACGGTGCGGTACATGTCCGGCCGCGCCGCGCCGGGTGCGGTGGAAAGCCCATCTACCACCACATGCCGCCCATCCGGCAGCCGCAGATGCGCCACGCCGCCGCCGAGGATGCCGACCATCATCGGCTCCACCACCGTCAGCGTGAACAGGGCGGCGATGGCGGCGTCCACGGCATTGCCGCCCGCCAGCAACATCTCCGCCCCGGCGGCCGAGGCCAGCGGGTGGTTGGTCACCACCATGCCCTTGTCGCCCGTCGCGCTCCGCTTCTCCGTCATCGCGTTCATCCCCCCTTGGTCGAAAATTTCCTTGCGTGGAAGCAAGGCTGCATCACGCCGCATCCTCCGCCACGGCCACCGCCGCGTCGCGCGACCAGCCGAGCCGCACCGGCAGCCCCACCGCTGGCGAAACCGGAATGCGCCAGGCGGGTAGATTCACGTGGATCTCACCCAGATCCGCCGTCGCCACGGTCAGCGCATAGCCGGCGCCGACATAGGACCAAGTGGCAATGCGCCCCTCGACCACATTGTCCTCCACCGCTCCCTCAGGCAGCAGCGCGATCCTTTCCGGACGCAGGGACAGCAGCGTCCGCCCCATGCGCGCGGCGCCGCCCGCCACCACCCGTGCCGCGCCACGCCGCAACAGGAAGCCACCGGCCGTGGCTTCCGCCTCGCCCTCGATGAAGTTCGACTTTCCGAGGAAATCCGCCACGAAGCGTGTCGCCGGCCGTTCATACAACACCGCCGGCGCTCCCACCTGAATCAGGTGCCCCTGGTTCAGGATGGCGATGGAGTCGGAAAGGCTTAGCGCCTCGTCCTGGTCATGCGTCACGTTGATGAAGGTACGCCCCACCCGGCGGTGCAGCGCCTTCAGCTCTTCCTGCAGTTCCGCACGCAGCTTCTTGTCCAGCGCAGAAAGCGGCTCGTCCAGCAGCAGCAAGCTCGGTTCGAAGACCAGTGCCCGGGCCAGCGCCACGCGCTGCTGCTGCCCGCCGGAAAGCTGCGAGGGCTTTCGCTCCGCGAAGTTTTCGAGTTGCACCAGATCCAGCGCCGCCCGCACCTTCGCATCGCGTTCCGCGCGCCCCATCTTCCGCACGCGCAGAGGGAAAGCGATATTTTCCGCCACGCTCATATGCGGGAAGAGCGCATAACCCTGGAACACCATGCCGAAATCACGCCGCTCCGGCGGCAGAGCGGTGATGTCGCGCCCATCCAGCAGGATGCGCCCGCCGGTCGGTTCCACGAAGCCCGCGATCATCATCAGGATCGTCGTCTTGCCCGAGCCGGATGGGCCCAGCAGCGTCAGGAACTGCCCGCTTGCCACATCCAGCGAGACATTCCTCACCGCGAAGGCATCACCATACCGCCGGGAGATGCTCCGCAAGGACAGCGCATGACCCGCGACAGCACTCAATTCGCGTAATCCGGCTGCTCCCGATCCAGCTTGCGGCGCAGCGCCTGCCAAGGCAGCCAGCCTTTGACAGGGCTGCCTCCCATCTGGTCGCGCGCGCGACGCACCACATGCTCAGGTGGAATGGAGAGCGGCACGCCGCTGGCCTGGGCCGCGAGCTGGATGCGGCAGGACTGCTCCAGATAATACATCCAGTAGAAGGCCTCGGCGACGCTGCGCCCCACCGTCAACAGCCCATGGTGGCGCAGGATCATGCAGGGCTTGTCGCCCATGTCCCGCACCAGCCGTTCGCGTTCGCCCAGGTTATCGTCGGCGGCGATGCCTTCGTATTCGTGGATTGCCACACGTCCGTGGAACTCGGTGCTGATCTGGTTCAGCGGCAACAGCCCGCCCTGCTGCGCGGCGACCGCCATCCCGGCCAAAGTATGGGTGTGCATCACGCAATGCGCGTTCGGTGCGCCGAGATGCAACGCCGAATGGATCACGAAGCCTGCCGGGTTCACCGGCCAGCTCGTCTCCTGCGCAGGCTCCCCTGCGGCATCCACCAGCACGAGGGAAGAGGCGGTGATCTCCTCGAAGAGCAGGCCATAGGGATTCACCAGGAAGCGGTGCCCCTCGCCCGGCACGCGCACCGAAAGATGTGTGTAGACGAGGTCCGTCATCCCGAAGAGGGCGAAGAGCCGGTAGGCGGCCGCCAGATCGCGCCGCAACTCGGCCTCGGTCGGCACATGGTTCGGATCAGGCCGGACCGGGGGCGGAGGAAGTGGCATGTCAGTAGCCCCGTATGGGATCGTAGAGATTGGGCAGAGGCCGCCCGGCCTCGAAATCGGCGATGACGCCCGCCACGAAGCGCGCCCGCTCCCGCCGCCGCGCGATGCTCGCGACATGCGGCGTGACCGTCACCTTTGGATGCGCCCAGAGCGGGCTGTCCTCCGGCAGGGGCTCAGTGTCGAACACATCCAGCACGGCGCCGGAGAGATGGCCGGAATCCAGCGCCGCGATCAGATCCGGCACCACCAAATGCGCCCCGCGCGCGGCATTCACCACCGCGGCACCCGCCGGCAGCCGCGTGAGCAACCCGGCATTGATGATCCCGCTCGTCTCGGGCGTGGAGGGCAGCAGGCAGACCAGCACGTCGCTGCGCGCCAGGAAAGCATCGAGTTCATCGGAGCCCGCATAGCTTTCAGCGCCCTCCACCGTCTTGCGGCCACGGGACCAGCCGATGACCGTGTAGCCCAGCCCCTGCAGCATCGGCACGGCGCGGGCGCCCAGCGTGCCCATTCCCATAATGCCGACTGTCAGATCCCGTGCCGTGTTCGCGGCCGGCAGATGCTTCCAGCGCCGCTCCGCCTGCAGCCTTGCGAAGCCCTGCCCGTTGCGCAACAGGTTAAGACAGGCCCAGGCGACATACTCGCCCATGCGCTGGCCGATCTCCTCGCCCCCCATGCGGACCAGGGGCAGATGGCGTGGCCAGCTGGGGTCCTGGGTGATGTGGTCCACGCCGGCACCGATCGAGATGACCATCTTCAGATTCGGCAGGCTGGCGAGCCAGCCCGGCGGCGGGTCCCAGGCCAGCGCATAGGCGATGTCCTCGTCCCGCACCTCCTCGAAGCCATGGGAGCGGATGGCGAGCCAGGGAGCCAGCGTCGTCAGATGCTCGCACCACTCCTGCTGGGCACGGCGGCCCTCAGCCTTCACGACAAGCATGCATCAATCCGCAGTATCACCGGGCACATCCTGGTTCCGGCCGGCATCATCGCCACCCCGCCGCCCGCCGTCCAGCGGCGCCCAGTCTGTAGCGCCCGGTCTGCGGCACCCGGTCTGCGGCGTGGCTCTTATCCCACCGCCTCGATCGCCTCGCGTACCACCTGGGCCAGCCCCTGGAACTCCGCCGCGCGCGGCGAGCGGGTGCGCCAGGCGAGGCCGAGCATGCGCGCCGCCGGTTCATCCAGCGGCCGCAGCGCCAGATTCGCCCCTGCCAGCACACCGCCCTCCACCGCCAGCCTCGGCAGCAGCGTCACCCCCAGCCCGCCTGCCACCATCTGCACGAGCGTGTGCAGGGAGGTCGCCGAAAACCCTTCCCCAGCCCGTGCAGCCGGCAGCCGGCAGGCCGCGAGCGCATGCTCGCGCAGACAATGCCCATCCTCCAACAGCAGCAGCCGTTCCGTCGCCAGTGCCGGCGTCGGCAGGGAGGAGCGCGCCGCCAACCGGTGCGACTCAGGCATGGCCAGCACGAAGGGGTCCTCGGCCACTGCCAGCGTCTCCACACCGGACAGCCCGCAGGGCAGCGCCAGGATCAGCAGATCGAGCCTCCCCGCCTCTAACTCGTCGCCCAGGCGCCCGGTCAGATCTTCCCGCAGCCAGAGCTGCAAGCGCGGGTGGGCGGCCCGCAGCGCCGGCATCAGCCGCGGCAGCAGGAACGGCCCGATGGTCGGGATCACCCCCACCCGTAATGGCCCGGTCAGCGGATCCCGCGCCGCCTGCGCGGCCTCTGACACCGCCGCCAGCGCCGAAAGCGCCTCCCGCGCCCGCGCGACAAGCTCGAGTCCCAAAAGGGTAAAGGCCGGGCGCTTCGAGGGACCGCGCTCAAGAATCACCGCGTCCAACTGCCGTTCCAGCGCGATCACGCCGGCGGAAAGGGTGCTCTGCGTCACCGAACAAGCCGCGGCGGCACGGCCGAAATGCCCCTGCTCGGCCAGGGCGACGAGGTAACGGAGCTGTTGTGGGCTGGGGAGGGGCGTCATCGATCGAGTCGATCATCCAGTCGAAAACAATTCATTGGAACTAAAAAGTTAGCGGTTACATACTGCACCGCAGCGAGACGCCTCGCAGCGTCCCGTCCCCGGCCTGTGCACGGGCCGGAGCGAACCCTCTCCAGGAGAACTACTCAGCATGCTGACTGTTGGCGATCGCTTCCCCTCCTTCAAGCTGACCGGCGTTCAGGGCGGCGCCAAGGGCCTGGACCTGAACACCGCCTTCACCTCCGTCACCGAGGCCGACACGGCCGGCAAGTGGAAGCTCGTCTTCTTCTGGCCGAAGGACTTCACCTTCGTCTGCCCGACCGAGATCGTCGCCTTCGGCAAGCTGAACCGCGAGTTCGAGGACCGTGACACCGTGATCTACGGCGTCTCGACCGACAGCGAGTTCGTGCACATGAACTGGCGCCTCCACCATGCCGACCTGAAGGACCTGCCCTTCACCATGCTCGCCGACATCAAGCGCGAGCTGGCCTCCGAGTGCGGCGTGCTGGACAAGAACGAGGGCGTGGCCCTGCGCGCGACCTTCCTGGTCGATCCCGAGGGCATCATCCGCTATGTCGGCGTGAACGACCTCTCCGTGGGCCGCAACCCGCAGGAGGTGCTGCGCATCCTCGACGCGCTGCAGACCGACGAGCTCTGCCCCTGCAACTGGCAGAAGGGCGAAGAGGTCCTGAAGCCGGCCGCCTGAGCCAGCCTTCCGGCTGACCCTTTACCGGGCCGCGCTCTCCCCTTGGAGATGCGGCCCGGCTCCGGGACCGCCCTCCCCCCGGGGATGGTTCCGCATCCCCTCCCGCGTGGCCAGCCCACGCGGGAGTGGTGAGCCGGACCATCCGTCCGGCCTGAAGGGCACCCGCCCAACGCTTTTCCCCATCATCCGGAGACGACGATGTCCATCGACGCCCTGCGCGATCGGCTGCCCGAATATGCCCGTGACCTGCGCCTGAACCTGGGCAGCCTGGCCACCGAGCCGGTCCTGACCGAGCAGCAGCGCGCCGGCTGCTTCGTGGTGAGCGCCCTCGCCTCCCGCAATGCCGAGGTCACCGCCGCCCTGGTCGCCGAGTTCGGCCCGAAGCTCTCCCCCGAGGCGCTGACCGCCGCCAAGGCGGCGGCGGCCATCATGGGCATGAACAACATCTACTACCGCTTCGTGCATCTGGTGCATGGCGACTATGCCAAGATGCCCGCCAAGCTCCGCATGAACATCATGGCCAAGCCCGGCGTGGACAAGGTGGACTTCGAGCTGTGGTCCACTGCCGTCTCCGCCGTGAATGGCTGCGGCATGTGCATGGAGAGCCATGAGAAGGTGCTGCGCGACCATGGCATGACCACCGAGCAGATCCAGGCCGCCGTGCGCATCGCCGCCGTGGTGCATGCCGTCGCCGCCGTGCTCGATGGCGAGGACGCGCTGGCCAAGTCCGCCTGAATCAAAAGGGGCGGCTCGCACCGCCCCAACCCGGCTTGCCGCTTCCGGGGCCGCCGCCGCAAGGCTGGCGGCCCCGTTTGCGTTCAGCCCCCGTAGCCCGCCTGGCGCGGCAGCCAGAGCGCGATATCGGGGAAGGCGATCAGCAGCCCCGTCCCCACCGCCAGCATCAGCATGTAGGGGATGATGGAACGGTTCACCTCGCTCAGCGAGGCCCCGGTGATCGCCTTGATGACCACGAGATTCATCGCGACGGGCGGGCTGATCAGCGCCATCTCCAACGAGAGCGTCAGCAGCACGCCATACCAGACCTTGTCGATGTCCAGCATCGCCAGGCTCGGCAGTACCGCCGGCATGGTCAGCAGGATGATGCTGAAGCTTTCCAGCACCAGCCCCAGCACGAAGAGCAGCACCATCATGGCGATCAGGAAGCCGGTGCGCGACAGGCCCATATCCGTCACCAGCGCCGCCAGCTCCTGCGGGATGTGCAGCTTGGTGAGCATGTAGCCATACACGGCCGCGCCCGCGATGATCATCAGCAGCATCGCGCTGGTGCGCGTCGCGTCCTGCACGCCATCCCACAGGTCACGCCAGGCGAGCGTGCGGTAGATTACGCCCGCGATGATGATGGCGTAGATCGTGCCCGCCCCCGCGGCCTCGGTGGCGGTGAAGACGCCCATATAGATGCCGCCGAGCACGAAGATCGGCAGAGTCATCGACCAGCCCGCCCGCCGCAGCGAGGTGCCGATCCGCTCCGGCGGCGGCTCATCCGCCGGCGCCACCGCCTTGCCTTCCGTCACAAAGACATAGAGCGCGAAGGCGAGCGCCATCATCAGACCCGGCACGAGACCGGCGAGGAACAGCGCGCCGACGCTCGTCTCCGTCACGAAGGCATAGAGCACCATCGGAGCCGAAGGCGGGATCAGGATGCCCAGCGTGCCGCCGCCCGCCACCACGCCGAAGGCGCCGCGCCGCGACATGCCGTAGCGCAGCATCTGCGGGATGGCGATCTTGCCGATGGTCAGCGCCGTAGCGACCGAGGAACCGGAGATCGCCGCGAAGACGGTGCAGGCCAACACGGTCGCGATGCCCACACCGCCGCGCACCTTGCGCAGCAGGGCGAAGGCGGCGCCGTAGAGGTCGTCCACTACGCGCCCGCGCACCATCACATGCGCCATCAGCATAAAGAGCGGGATCGCAACCAGCAGGTAGCCGTTGAGATTCCCCATGACGATCTCGCCGAGCGCGGGAATCCCGCCCTCGACCCAGAGCAGCACGCCCAGCGGAAGCAGGAACAGCGCCGCGAACATCGGCAGGCCGAGATAAAGCAGGCCGATCAGCGCGGCCATCAGGATCAGGAAGGACATGGGTTCCTACTCGCCGCGCGCCAGCGTGTCGCGCGGCAACTCCTCATCGCCCGTGGGCAGGTATTCCGGCGTGCCGCCCGTCAGCAGCACGAGGCACTGCGAGAGCGAGACCACCAGCAGCACGGCGGACCCGATCGGCAGTAGCGTCTGGACCCACCACTCGGGCACGCCTTCGATATCCGTCATCAGCCCGACCATGCGGGAGAACTCCACCATCTCCCATCCGGCCCAGAGCAGGATCGCCGCCACCAGCGCGACGGAGGCGGCGCCGATGAAATGCGCCACCCGCGTCAGCCTCGGCCCGAGGCGGGAAACGGCGATGTCCACGCCGATATGCTCGAAGCGCCGCTGCGCCTCAGGCGCACCCAGCAGCACCAGCGCCACGACAAGCCAGCCCGCCACCTTGTCGATCCAGGGCTGCGGCGTGTGGAACATGTAGCGCGCCACCACCGACGCACCGATCAGCACAAGGCAGACCACCGTGGAAAGGGAGGCCAGCCCACAGGCGATCCGTGAGAGGAAGGCAACGGCGCGCTGCATCGTCAGACCGCCCGCAGCAGTTCGAGCAGGCGCGGCCCGTTCTCGGGCGTCAGCTTGAGGAAAGCATCCATCACCGGCTTCTGCATGGCGGCCTGCCACTGCGCGATCTCGGCGGGGGACTGCTCATGCACGGTCATGCCCTTGGCACGAAGCTCGGTCACCGCGGCGTCAGCGGTGCGGACCGTGACCTCCACCGCATCCGTCTCGGCCTTGGCCAGCGCCGTCTCGATCACCTGGCGCGCCTCGGGCCGCAGTCCATCCCACCAGCGCGGGTTCACATAGACCTGGGTGGAGACGCTGAAGAAAGGAGAGACGGTGCCGAACTTCTGCACCTCGTAGAAGCGGCGCGACACGGCGGCGGACACATCGGTCAGCCCCGCATCCAGCACGCCGGATTGCAGCGCGCCCACCACTTCCGGCGCGGGCGTCGCGGCCGGTGCGGCCCCCACGGCCGTCAGCGCGTTGTCGATCAGGCTGTTGATGCCACGAATCTTCACGCCGCGGAAATCCTCGGGCGTGATCAACGGCTTGCGCGAGGAGGTGAAGATCGCCCGGTTGGTCGTGAACAGCCAGGCGACGGAACGCACCGCGCGGCGGGAGGTGAGCTGGTCCAGGAACTTCCGCGCCTCTGAGGCCGGGAAGCGCCGGTTCTTCTCCAGATCGCCGAAGAAGTAGGGAATGGTCTGGGCCGACATCTCGGGGATGGTGTTGCCCCAGGTGAAGTTGGTGGCCACCGCCGCCTCGAAGGCGCCACGCGCCACACCCGGGAAGTTCTCCGCCACTTTCGCCAGCTGCTCCGCCGGGAAGACCTGGACGTCCACGGCACCGTTGCTGCGCGCCTTCACGTCCTGCGCGAAAGCGGCCAGTACCTGCGCAATGTGATGTGAGGGCGGATACTGGTGGGACAGCCGCATTACCGTCGCGGCCTGAGCCCCCGCCGTCCGGATCGCGGGCAGCGGCAGCACCGCAGCCAGCGGCAGAGCAAGAATATGTCGTCGCGAGGCCATTCCACGCCCTCCTGATTTCGTTACTTCGCGGTTTGGGACGCGTTCTTCTTCAGGTCAAGCGGGCAGGATGCAGTTCAGCCTCCAGGTCTCGTCAGTAATCCCCGCAAGGCCCCTGGCGCGAGGAGCGAGAGCGGATCCAGCTGAACGTCCGGATCGTCCAGCTTGCCGGTCACCCGGAAATTCGCGGCGAAGAGGCCGCCGCCCCGCTCGGCGGTGAAGAGCCGGCCGATCCCCGGAATTCGGCCCAGGGCGCTGTTCAGGGCATAGGAGGGCACCACTGTCCCCCGCATGTTGATCCGCTCCTGCTGCAGCAGGATCCTGCCTTCCGCCGTGATACCCAGCGAGGCCGAGACCGCGCGTGCCTCGGTCAGCGTCAGCGCCTGGGGCGTCAGGGTGAAGGGCGCGTTCAGCAAGGTGAAGCGCAAGCCCGGCCCCTGTATCGCCTCGGGAATTCCGTAGATGGAAAGCGCCTGCAGAAACTTCCCGATCCCGGCGGCTTCCATCACACCGAAGTCCCGCAACTCCACAACACCGCTCAGTGGTGAGTTCGGAGCATTGCCCGGCCAGGTTCCGGACATATGCAGCGCGCCGCCACTCAGCCCATCGAAAATTCCCAGGTCGCGCAGCATCGTGCCGAAGCCGTCAGCCCTCGCCTCCATGGCCCGCCCGGCGCCGCGCGGCACCACCACCGCCTCGAAACCACCGCCGCTCACGCCCCGCCCCGAGGCACGCAGCTCCCGCAGAACCCCGGCCGCGTCGATGAACAGACTGGCCTGCACCGGCGCGAGGACGCGGTTCTCAGCCAGCTGCACCCGGCCGAAGGCCACATCGGCGCGCAGGGGCATGGAGTCGCCCGAGCGCTCTCCCGCACGGCCATCATTTCCGGACTGGCCGAAATCCCGCAGCAGCCCACGCGCATCCAGCATCGCGCCCCGCGCCCGCACCTCCCACGGCTCCCCCGGGCGCGCCGGGGAGTTCACGGTGCCGGTAAAGCGGCTGGGACCGATCCGCACCTCCAGCAGTTCCGCCTTGTCCAGGTTGCTGGCGCTCCTGAAGGCCACCCCGCCCCGTACCATGAGGTCCGGCCCCTCGACCCGGATATCCTCCACCGCCGTCAGGTTTTCTCCGCGCAGCCGCACCACCGCCTGCGCCGAGGCCGGTGCACCGGAAGCCTTGGTGTAGTTCAGGGGCTCCAGGGCAAGCCGTGCCGCCCGCAGATCGGTCCGTACCGCCACCCGTGTATCGCGTGAACGCCGCCGTTCCGCCTGCACCGAATAGCCCATCGCACCGGTGACAAATGGCGCCAGATCCACCCCGAGGCGCCGGAAATCCTGCACCCGGGCGCGCCCCTCCAGCTGTATCCGCTCCAGCACCTGGCTCGGCGGGCCGCTCTGGAAGTCCAGTTCCGCCTGCACCCGCCCCGGGATCGGGCCGAGCTGCGCCGTGCCGGCCACCCGCATTCCCGCCGTGTCGACAGAGACATCGAGCTGCGCCCGCTGCACCGGCTGCCCAGCCACCACATTGGCGATCCGGCCGTTCACCACCTTTCCCTGCACGCTGATCCGCAGGTCTTCCATCGGCAGGTCATTCAGCAGAGGCAGGCCGATGGAAAGACGTGCATCCACGCTGCCAGACACCTGGCCCAGCTCCAGCGGCCGATTCTTGAACAGATGCAGCCGGGGATGGCGCACGAGGTTCAGCACGTCGTTCAGCGGACCGGTGACCCGCCCGTCGATCTCTGCCTTCTCCACATCCGCGCCGGAGAGGTCGTAGAGCCGCACCCGCGCCTCCGGCACCGTCAGCGCCGTGCCCGCCTGCCGCTCGGCGCTGGCCTGGATCACGATGTCCTTCATGGAAAAGGTGACGAGCCCGTTCGCCCCCTCCAGCGGCGGGATGGGGCGCAGCCAATGCACCGTCACCCCCTCGGCGCGAACGCTACCGCCCGCATCCGTCACGCGCCCGGTGGAGAAGTCGGCCGGCGCCTCCCCCTCCAGGAACCAGTGCCCGTCGCGCGCCATCCCCGCGGTGAGGTTATTCGTCACCCACTCCCGCCCGCCTTTCGCGACGTCCGGCGGCCAGTAGCGCCCGATATCCGGAACCGCCATCGCATCGAGACCGATCTCGAGCCGCCCGCGCCACATGCCATCGTGCCGGTCGGCGCGGCCTGTTGCGGTGAGGCGGGATGCCGGCGCATCCGGGCTGCCCGCCGGCAGTCTCAATGCGAGGCGCTCCAGCTCGATCCGCCGCCCGTCGCCGGTGAGCACGATGGTCATCTCATCGAAGGGCGTGCGCCCCTCCGCACGCGCGATCCGCCCGGGGGAGGAGCGCACCTCCGCCCGCCCAGCGAACTGGCCGTCACCGAAGTCGTACCGCCCGCTGAAACGCGCACTGAGCCGGGAATCCAGCATTTCCAGGGGACGCAGCGAAGGCAGAGCCGTGGCAAGCGCCGGCGGGCTGATGTCGTCGATTTCGAGCACCATCTCCGCCACAGGCGGCTGCCCGGCGGAACGGCCGGAAATCCGCACCGGGATCTCCTGCCCCGACAGCCGCAAGTCGGCCGACCCGGCCAGCGTGATCGCGCCATCCTCCGCGCGCGTCACGGAAAGAGCCACGTGGTGCATCGCCCAGGCCAGCTGCAGGGGCTCATCCCGCACCTGAATCATCCCCCCTTCGAGCCGCGCCTCGCGCAGCGCCGCAAAGGGCGAATCGGGATGGGGTGGCCCCAGCAGCCGCGCCAGCGTCTCCGTCTGTGCCTCCGGTCCGGCGTCGCCAAGGGAAGGCTCGGCCGTCTCGCTTCCCTCAGGCGGCGCTCCAGGACCAGGCGAGAAGCCAAGATCGAGGGAAAGCTCCCCCTCCATGTCCCGCCGCAGCAGGACCACGGGCTCCCGCAGCAGCACCCGCACCGGCGCCACCACGCCACGCAGCAGCGGCGGCACTGCCACGGACACTTCCGTCGAAGTCAGCGAGGCGCGTACCGCCCCGGCCCCGTCCACCGCGCGCAACCCGTCCATCCGCAGGAAAAGCGGCTGGGGCGCGCCATCCTTCCAGCCTTCCCAGGCGACATAGGCCTGGCCGAAGCTGATTTTCAGCCCAGGGGCCATACCGGCCAGCCGCCGCGCCAGCTCCTCGTTCAGCGGAGGAATGGAAGGGATCGCCATGGGCCCCTGCGCCAACCGCCAGCCCAGTGCCGCCAGCCCCACCCCCGCCGTGATCAACAACAACATCGCAAGGCGTAGGAGGAATGAAATCCCTTGCAGCAGGACACGTCCCACTTGACCCGGGAGCCGCATCACGCCTTGCCTTCCTGCGCATGTCCGCCCCCGACCCCGCTCGCCGCAGCCCGCCCGCGCCCTTCGACACGAGGACGGCCCGCAGCCTGACCGAGGACTTCGCCGCGCGCGGCGCGGCTGAGGCCGCCTATGCCTCCTCGCCTGCCGGTGCCGAGCTGCTGGCCGCGCTGGGCGGCCATTCGCCCTTCCTGGCCGATCTGGCGCTTCGCGAGGCCACCACCCTGCTGCGCCTCGCGGAACGCGGGGCGGATGCCGCCTTCGCCCAGGCGCTGGACCCGCTCGGCCGCGCCGATCCCGGGGCCAGCTTCGCCCAGCTCGGCGCCGCCCTGCGCCAGGCCAAGCGCCAGGCGGCCCTGATCGTGGCCGCCGCCGATCTCTCCGGCGAATGGGCGCTGGACCAGGTGACCGGCGCCCTCTCCACCCTGGCCGAGACCGCGATCGACCTCGCCTGCGCCCATCTGTTGCGAGAGGCCGCGGCGCGCGGCGAGATCCACCTGCCCAATGGGGCCAAACGTGATCCCAAGGCCGCAAGCAAGGGCTCCGGTCTGGTCGTGCTCGGCATGGGCAAGCTCGGCGGGCGCGAGCTGAACTATTCCTCGGATGTGGATCTGATGGTCCTCTTCGATCCTGCCGCCGCAACCCATCCCGACCGCGCGCAATCGACCTTCGTGCGCCTCGCACGCGATCTTGTCCGGCTCCTGGAGGAACGCACGGCGGAAGGTTACGTCTTCCGCACCGACCTCCGCCTGCGCCCGGATCCGGCCGCCACGCCCCTCGCCGTCTCGATCCAGGGCGCGATCTCCTATTATGAAGGCTTCGGCCAGAACTGGGAGCGCGCGGCCATGCTGAAGGCGCGCCCCGTCGCTGGCGACCGGGGGTTGGGCGAGCATTTCCTGACCGAGATACGCCCCTTTGTCTGGCGGCGGCACCTCGATTTCGCAATGATTGCCGACATTCACTCCATCAAACGCCAGATTCACGCGGTACACGGCATCAGGCGCGGGGCCGGCGCCGAGATCGCGGTGGCCGGCCACGATGTGAAGCTCGGCCGGGGCGGCATACGCGAGATCGAGTTCACCGCCCAGGTCGCCCAACTCATCTGGGGTGGGCGCGACCCTTCCCTGCGCGATCCCACGACCCTCGGCGCTCTTGCCGCCCTCGCCTCCGCCGGCCGCATGGACCGGCGGGCGGCCGCCGAACTGGCCGATGCCTATGTCTTCCTGCGGGATGTCGAGCACCGCATCCAGATGGTCGCGGACCGCCAGACCCACCGCCTGCCGGAGGATCCGGACGGGTTGGCCCGCATCGCCTCCTTCATGGGTTTCGCCGATACGGAAGCCTTCTCGGCCGCGCTGACCGGCCATCTCCGCCGTGTCGCCAGCCAGTATTCCCGCCAGTTCGAGGCGGCCCCTTCCCTTTCCCTCCAGCCGGGCGAGGGCTTCGAGGGCGGCGACCTCGTCTTCACCGGCACGGAAACCGACCCGGGCACGCTGCAGACACTCAAGGGCATGGGCTATACCAACGCGGCCGGCGTGGCGGCCATGGTGCGCGCCTGGCATCACGGCCATCGCCGCGCCACGCGCAGCGAGCGGGCGCGTGAGCTGCTGACCGCGCTCATGCCCACCTTGCTCACCGCCTTCGCCCGGCAGCGCGAGCCCGACGCCGCCCTGGCCCGTTTCGACCGCCTGCTGGACCGCATGCAGGCCGGCGTGCAGGTGCTCAGCCTGTTCCACCGCAACCCGGCCCTGCTGGAGCGGGTTGCCGGGGTGCTTGGGGCAGCCCCTGCCCTGGCCGATCACCTCGCCCGCGACCCGGCGGCGCTGGAGGGGCTTCTGGCTGGCGGCAGCGGCCAGGCCGCCGCGACGATTCCCGCGCTGGTCGGCGCCGCTCGCCATTACGAGGAGGCGCTGGAAGCCGTCCGCCGCCTCGTCACCGAGGGCAAGTTCGAGGTGGATGTCGCGGCCCTGGAAGGCACGCTGGACGTGGACGCGGCGGGGATCGCCCGCAGCGAGTTGGCCGATGCCGCCATCACCTCCCTCCTCCCCCAGGTCGCGAAGGACTTCGCCTCCCGCCACGGCAAGGTGCCCGGCGGCGCCATGGCGGTGGTGGCCATGGGCAAGCTCGGCGGGCGGGAGATGCTGTCCGGCTCCGATCTCGACCTCGTCCTCATCTACGACCATGCCCCGGACGCGACCGAGAGCGACGGCCCGAAGCCACTTCCCGTGCCCACCTATTTCGCCCGCATGGCCCAGCAATTCGTGTCGGCCCTCACCACCCCGGGCGCCGGGGGCAAGCCTTATGAAGTGGACATGCGGCTCCGCCCTTCGGGCAACAAAGGCCCGGTGGCGGCCAGCATCACCGCCTTCGAGCGCTATCACGGCCCCGCCACAGGCGAGGGCGGCCAGGCCTGGACCTGGGAGCGTATGGCCCTCACCCGCGCCCGCCCGGTGGCAGGCCCGGCGCCGCTGCGGAAGCGCATCACCGAATGCTGCCGCGAAGCCCTGGCCCTTCATGCCGGCCCTCAGGCCATCGCCGATGCCCTTGCCATGCGCGTCCGCATGCTGCGGGACCTTCCCCCGGACGGTCCCTGGGACGTGAAGGCCATTCCGGGCGGCCTCGTGGAGGTGGAGTTCATCGCCCAGGCGCTGCAATGCGCCTATGCCGCCGAGCATCCCCGCATCATCGCGCCCACCACCCGCGACGCCCTGGCGAACCTCGCCCGCGCCGGGCTGCTGGAGAAGGAGGAGGCGGAATCCCTGATCCGGGCGGAGCGCTTCTGGCGCACTCTGCAATCCCTGCTGCGCCTCACCGTTGGCCGCGTGAAGAGCGAGGACCTGCCCTCCGCCGCCGCCCATGCCGTGCTGCGCGGCCTCGCCCCGATCTGCGCCGATCCGCCCGTTGACCTGCCCGGCCTGCGCGGTCAGATGCGCCTCATCGCGGCCGGGGTGCGCGAATCCTTCGAGCGCCACCTCGGGCCACTGCCGATAAAGGGGGCCACATGATCGCTGTCGGGGACAAGGCGCCGGAATTCGACCTGCCGGCGGCGGGCGGCAAGCGCGTCAGCGCGGCCCTGCTGCGCGGCAGGCGCTATGCCCTGTATTTCTACCCCAAGGCCGATACCTCGGGCTGCACCGTGCAGGCCCAGGGCGTGCAGGAGAACCTCGCCGCGCTGAACAAGGCCGGCATCACCGTGATCGGGGTCTCCCCCGATCCGGTGAAGAAACTGGATGCCTTCGCCGCGAAGTTCGGCCTCACCTTCACCCTCGCGTCAGACGCCGACCAATCCCTCGCCCGCGCCTATGACGCCTGGGTCGAGAAATCCATGTATGGCCGCAAATACATGGGCATGGAGCGCAGCACCTTCCTCATCGGCGCCGATGGCACCGTCGAGGCGATCTGGCGCAAGGTGAAGCCTGCGGAGCATGTGGGTCTGTTGCTGAAATCTGCCTGACAGAACGAAGACAGGCCGGGCTGTTAACAACTCAATCACGAATACGAGAGGTGCTCTGAGGACGACTCGTTCTGGGACGTCCGTCCTCTGGAACATCCTATGCTCCGCTACCGTACTCCCCTGGTGATGCTTGCCGCTTCCCTGTTCGTCGGGAGCACCGCCTTCGCCCAAAGCAACAACCCTGATTTCCGCCTGAACAACCGGACCGGGATCACGATCCAGGAGGTCTATGTCTCCTCCTCCAGGAACGAGAACTGGGGCCGGGACCGCCTGGGCGACCATGTCCTCCCCTCGGGCCAGAGCCTGAACATCGTCCTGCCCGCCGGACAGTGCACCAATGATATCCGCGTCGTCTTTGAGAGCGGCGCGTCGCAGGAAAAGCGCAACGTCAACACCTGCGGCATCACCGACTTCAATTTCACCCGCTGATCCGACAGTCAGGCAGGCGCGCGGCAACCTGCCGCGCGCCCCAGCCCCGCGCCAAGCGCATTGGACCCCTGCGCCCACAGCAAGCTAGACCAGGGATAAACCTGCCGGGAGCGCAGCATCGTGCAAGGACGTCCACTCGCACTCCTGCTGGTCCTCGCCATGGCTTGCGCCGCCATCGCCATGGGCCTGCGCCAATCCTTCGGTCTCTATCTCGCCCCCATGACCAGTGCCCTCGGCTGGTCCACCAGCGGCTTCGCCCTGGCGATCGCCATTCAGGTGCTGGTGAACGGCTTCAGCCAGCCGGTCGTCGGGCAGTTGGCTGACCGCTTCGGTGGCCGCGTGGTGGTGACCGGCGGCGCGTTGCTTTACGCGCTGGGCATCGCGGGCATGGCGCTTTCCCCCAATCTCGGCGTCTTCACCTTCTTCGCCGGTGTCGTCATGGGAATCGCCGTTTCGGCGGCGGGGATGCCGGTGATCGTCGCCTCCCTCACTCGCCAGCTGCCGGAGTCCATGCGCGGCCGCGCGGCGGCGATGGGTACGGCTGGCTCCTCCCTCGGACAGTTCCTCGTGGTGCCGCTCTCCGGCCTCGCCCTCACCGGCTTCGGGTGGCAATGGGCCCTGTTCGCCATGGCCGCCGCCGCCCTGCTGATGCTGCCCCTCGCCCTGCCGCTTGCCGGCCGCCCCGAGCCTAAGGCGACGGTCGCGGAGCCGGAGGAGACCGCCCGCGAGGCACTCTCCCGCGCCCTCGGATCGCGCATGTTCTGGTGCCTCTTCTTCGGCTTCTTCGTCTGCGGCCTGCATGTCTCCTTCCTGGCCGTCCACATGCCGGGCTTCGTGGCTCTCTGCCACCTGCCCACCCAGGTCGGCGCCTGGTCCATTTCGCTGATCGGCCTGTTCAACATCGTCGGCTCGATCGGCGCGGGGGAGCTATCGCAGCGCTGGAAGCGGCGGGAGCTTCTGGTGGCGATCTATGGCCTGCGCGCCCTGCTGATCGCCGTGTTCTTCATGGTCGAGAAGACCACCACCTCCGTCCTCGTCTTCTCCGCGCTGATGGGCGTCCTCTGGCTTTCCACCGTGCCCCCGACGGTCGGCCTCTGCGCCCGGCTCTTCGGCACGCGCTGGCTGGCCACCATCTTCGGCCTTGTCTTCCTGGGCCATCAGATCGGCGGCTTCCTCGGGGCCTGGCTACCGGGCCTGATCTTCGACCGCACCGGCAATTACGACGCGATGTGGCTCATCTCCATCGCGGCCGGGATCTTCGCCGCCCTGATCCACCTGCCGCTGCGCGAGCCCAAGCCAGCCGTGGTGCCCGCCGCCGCGTGAAACGGTCCTGGACGGGGTGGACAGGCGCTTCGTCCTCCCGTTTATCTGCCAGCCAATTCCGGGTCTGAGGGACGTAACATGCGGCGAAGCTGGGCGAAGTGGATTTTGGTCGCGGCGCTGGCCGCTCCGCTGGCGGCAGCGGATGCGCAACAGCAGCCCCAGGCCGCGCCTCATTCATGGCTGTTCGGTTCCTGGACCGGCGGCATCTTTCCCGCCACCGAAACCGAGGGCGCCAGCTGCGCCGCCCAGCCCACTGTCATCTTCACCCGGGACGTCATCATGCGCGTCTCGCTGCTGGAGGTCCCCTACCGCCAGCGCCTGATCGAGACGGTGGCCGGCGGCCCGGACAGCGTTGAGTTCCGCCTTGCCCCCGCCGCGGCCTCCATTGCCCCGCTCGGCGGCCGCCTCCCACCTGACAGCGCCTTCGGCTGCGCCAACCCGAACAACCTGCGGGTCGAGCGGCGCGGCCCGAACGAGATTGTCTTTCCCGACTGCGCCGAATTCCCGAGCCCGCTGAAGCGCTGCACCACGGCGCCCTGATCCGGCCATGCCGGATGACGTGCCCCCCACCCGGCTGACGGCTCATACGCTGGGCCCCGGCGCGCCGGCCCTGCGCCCCTCCTCCGGGCGCCGGGCCTGGATGGATGCCACGCCACAGGGCTTCGCCAATCGCTGTCTGCCCCTGACCATCGCCAATGCCCATGGCTGGGAGGTGGTGGGCGAAGCCGGCTTCGAGGCTTGGTGGAACGGCGGCAGCGCCCCCGGCGACATCACCATCCGCACGGAAACGCCGGGACGTCCCAGCCCGGCGAGCCATTTCGGCGCGGGGGTGCTCACCTTCCACATCGATCTGCTGTTCCGCACCGATCCCGGCATCAGCCTCTGGGTCTCGGGGCCGCCCAATGCGGCCAAGGACGGCATCGCGCCCCTGACCGGCATCGTAGAGACCGACTGGTCCCCCGCCACCTTCACCATGAACTGGCGCTTCACCCGCCCGCGCCATCCGGTGCGCTTCGCCCCGGGCGAGCCGATCTGCTTCCTCTTCCCCATCCCGCGCGACCTGATCGCCCGGGTACAGCCCGAGATCCGCCCCATCGCCGACGCCCCTGCCCTGGCCGAGGCCCATCAGGCCTGGAGTGCCTCGCGCAGTGCCTTCAACGCCGGGCTGAAGGAGCCAGGCAGCGAAGCCCGCGCCCAGGGCTGGCAGCGCGGCTACCACCGTGGCCAGATCGAGGACGCAGCGGCGGAGGACCATCTCACCCGCATCCGCCCGAAGCCCTTCAAGCCAGCCTGACCGGCCTGGACAGGGGGCTGGCGCGGGCCGAGGCTACGGCCCATCCATGCCCCTGTCCGAACTTCCTCCCGCGCCGCAGCTGGTCGCCACTCTCGCCGTCGCCTTCCTCGCCGGGCTGGCCCGCGGTTTCTCCGGCTTCGGCTCGGCGCTGATCTTCATCCCCCTGACCAGTGCCACCCTTGGGCCGCGCCTCGCCGCCCCGCTGCTGATGCTGGTGGACAATCTCACCACCTTGCCGCTGATCCCCGCCGCCTGGCGCGGGGCAGACCGAGGCCAGGTCGCCTCCCTCCTGGGCGGCGCCATTCTCGGCGTGCCGGCAGGGGCCTGGCTGCTCCTTCAGATGGATCCGGTGACCCTGCGCTGGGGTGTCTGCCTCACGGCCTTCGCCATGCTGGCGCTGCTCGCCTCGGGCTGGCGCTATCATGGGCGCCCGGCCTTGCCGCTTTCCATGGGGGTGGGCGCCACCTCGGGCCTGCTCTCGGGCGCGGCCCAGCTCGGGGGACCGCCCGTGGTCGCCTATTGGCTGGGCGGTGCCATCCCGGCGGCGCGGGTGCGGGCGAATCTCATGCTCTTCTTCGCCGCCAACGGGGTCATCAGCGCCGCCACCTACCTGCTGGGCGGGCTGCTGAACCCAGGCGTTCTGCTGCTCGCCGCGCTGATCGCCCCGATCTACGCACTGGGTGTCTGGGGCGGCGCCCGGCTCTTCGGCCTGGCCAGCGAGGCGAACTTCCGCCGCGCCTGCTTCCTCCTGATCGCGGCCTCGGCCTTGCTCGGCCTGCCCCTCTGGGACCGCTGAATCAGGCCGGCAGCGTCACCACCGCGGTCAGCCCGCCGCCCGGCCGGTTCTGCAGGGTCACGTCGCCGCCATGCGCACGGAGGATGTTGCGCGCGATCGGCAGGCCAAGCCCGACCCCGCCGGTTTCCCGGTTGCGGCTCCCCTCCAGACGCCGGAAGGGCTGGAAGACCGCATCGTGGCTGTCATCCGGGATGCCCGGCCCGTCGTCATCGATGCGCAGCTGGATCTGGCCGACCTGCGGCTGCAGCAGCGTCACCCGCGCCGCACTGCCATAATTCGCGGCATTGGCCACGAGATTGGCCAAGGCCCGCTTCAGCGCGATCGGCCGGCCGCGCACCGTCAGCCGCTCTGGCCCCTGGTAGGAGAAGGCCTCGGGCGCGGCATCGGGCCGCGCATCCGCCGCCTCGTCCAGCACCGTGCGGCACAGGGCCGCCAGATCCAGCGGCACCGATGGCTCGGCCGCCGCGTCATCCCTTGCGAAGGCGAGGGTGGCAGTCACCATCGCCTCCATCTCCTCAAGGTCGGCCAGCATCTTCGCCCGCTGCTCGTCATCCTCCATGAACTCGGCCCGCAGCTTCAGCCGGGTGATCGGCGTGCGCAGGTCATGCCCGATCGCGGCCAGCATCTGCGTGCGGTCGCCGACAAAGCGCCGGATGCGCTCGGCCATGGTGTTGAAGGCACGAGCGGCGGTCGCCACCTCGCGCGGCCCGTCCTCTGGCAGGGGCGGCGCGTTCACGTCGCGCCCCAGCGCATTGGCGGCCTTCGCCAAGTCGCTCACTGGCCTCGTCAGCCGCCGCGTGGCCCAGATGATGAGCAGCGCCGCCATCGCCGTCATCAGGACGAAGGCGGCGAGGAAGGTCTCGGAATGCCAGGGCCGCATCGGCGGGATATGGATCTGCAGATTCAGCCATTGCGTGCCCTCGGGCAGCCGCATCGAGACATAGAGCGTGGTGAAGCGCATCCCGGCCTGGATTTCCCGCGGGCGCAGCCGCGGCGGGCCACCCAGCAGGATCTCGGGCCGGATCATGCGCAGCACCGGGGGCGGCGCCGGGAGCATTCCCATCCGCACCGCCGGCTCGTCATCCACCGAGGCCTCCAGCCCCGATGGCAGTTCCAACTCCGCCAGGATCGAGCTGCGCCGCTCCGGCGAGGTCACGCTCATCGCGCGCCACAGGGCGAAGGTACGCGCCGACATCTCGCGCTCCGTCGCCGCGCGCTGAAGGTCCACGCGGTCCAGTGCGTGGATGGTGAGCCCGGCCGCCTGCACCGCCATCAGCGCGAGCACCAGGAACAGTGCCGTGCGCGCCGCCAGGCTGGCCGGCAGCACGCGGCGCAGCAGCGCCTTCATAGGGGTGCCTTTCTCAAGGAGCGGCGCTAGGCCGCCCGCTCCACATCGGCCGCGAGCACATAGCCGCCGCCGCGCACGGTCTTGATAAGGCTGGGATTGCGCCCGTCATCCTCCAGCTTGCGCCGCAGACGGGACACCGCCACGTCGATCGCCCGGTCGAAGGGACCCGCCTGCCGGCCGCGCAGCAGGTCCATCAGCATGTCGCGCGTCAGGACACGATTCGGGCGCTCCACCAGAACGGTCAGCAGCTCGTACTCGCCGCCGGTGAGCGAGACCTCAGCCCCATCCGGGTTCAGCAGCCGGCGCCGCTGTGGCTCCAGCGTCCAGCCGCCGAAGCGGATGGCGCTCGGCAGCGGGTCCCTCCGCTGCCCCTCGCCATGGGCACGGCGCATCACAGCCCGGATGCGCGCCAGCAGTTCGCGCGGGTTGAAGGGCTTGGCCACATAGTCATCCGCGCCCAGCTCCAGCCCGACGATGCGGTCCGTCTCCTCTCCCATGGCGGTGAGCATGACGATCGGCACATCCGACTGGCTGCGCAGCCAGCGGGCGAAATCCAGCCCGGATTCCCCTGGCATCATCAGGTCCAGGATCACGATGTGGTATCGCCCCAGCGGCCAGACCCGCCGCGCCTCCCGCGCCTCCCGGGCGGTGGTCACGCGAAAGCCCTGCTTCTCCAGGAAGCGGGCCAGCAATTCGCGGATCTCGCGGTCGTCATCGACGACGAGGATGTGCGGGGCGGGTTCCATGCTTGTTACATAGAGCAGGCCTGACCAATGTCGCGGGGGAAGCTTGTTACATTCCATGTCAAGAGTGCCCCGCGTTGCGCGCCGTTTCACCATTCCGGAATTGCGGGTTGGATCGGCCGTGGGGGATGGCCAAATCTGACCCAACGGCGATGCCCTTCCCCCCAAATCCCCGGGCATTGCCGGAGAAACGGCGGCGGGATGGTTCGCATCCCCCCTTGTCGCGCCTCCCGCCGCCGTTCACCCCTCCTCTCCTGATGCAGACAAGTCCGGAATGGGCCGAACGCGGCCTTGCCACCCTCGCCCTGGCCGATCCGGCACTGCATGGCGTGCTCGACAGGGCCGGGCCGCTACCCTGGCGCAGCCGTCCGCCAGGCTTTCCGGGCCTTCTCCGTACCATTTGCGGTCAGCAGATCAGCAATCGTGCCGCCGGCGCCATCTGGGGCCGGCTTCGAGCCTTGCCGGGAGCGCTGGAGCCTGCCGGTCTCCTGGCGCTGGATGATGCGGAACTTTGCCGCCTGGCTGGCCTCTCCCGGCCCAAGGCGGCCCATGCCCGCAGCCTGGCCGCCGCGATATTGGAGGGAAGGCTGCGCCTGGATGCCCTGCCCTCCATGGAGGACGAGGAGGCCATCGCCCATCTTTCCGCCGTGCGCGGCCTGGGCCGCTGGACAGCCCAGGTCCATCTCCTCTTCGCGGAGGGTCGGCCGGATATCTTCCCCGAGGGCGACCTCGCCCTTGCCGCTGCCCTGGCACATCTGCGTGGACTGCCATCCCGCCCCACGCCGCGCACCCTGGCGGTGCTGGCGGAACAATGGCGCCCCTGGCGTTCCATCGCGGCGCGTCTGCTCTGGCACCACTGGCGCCATGCCACCGGCCGCCCCGGCGCCGATCCGGAGGATGACGGCTGAGCCGCCGCCCCTCAGGAACAATCGCTCAGGAACCGAAGGCCACCAGCACTTCTCCCAGGGCCCAGAAGGCCGGGAAGGCGAAAACAAAGGCCAGCATCGCTTCGCGGACGGCATCATTGGGGATGATCGGGCGGGTTGCCGCATGGATGTATCGCATGGGCACATATGAACAAAACATGAACATTCTTCGCAAGCGTCGAATCCCGGAGGTGAGTCACGCCCTTTCCTAGCGTGTCCCCGGCGCATCACCTCGTTCCCTGCAGGCAACAAATTTCGCTGTCCGTGCGTCTTCCATCCAAAGCGGCCACAAGGCGATGCGCCCGCCCTCTCGCCCGGCACGCGACTTGCTGCGACGATGACGTGGCGGCCCCTCCCGGCCGCACCAAACGGAGGACAGGGTGCCGGCCTTCGACGAGATGAACGACCAGGGCGCCATCCGCGCGCCCTATGAGGGAATCGCCCGCTATATCGAGACCGCCGGGGCCGAGGCGCTTGAGGCCAAGCGGCGCGAGGCGGAAATCCTGTTCCGCCGCATCGGTGTCACCTTCGCTGTCTACAACCAGGGCGGCGACCCCGAGCGCCTGATCCCCTTCGACGTGATCCCCCGCGTCATCGCCCGCCAGGAGTGGGAGAGGCTACACCGCGGGCTGGAACAGCGCGTGCGCGCCCTCAATGCCTTCCTGGCCGATATCTACGGCCCCCGCCGCATCCTGAAGGAAGGGCTGGTCCCCGCCGAGCTGGTCCTGGGGAATGAGGGCTACCGCGAGATGATGGAGGGCTTCACGCCCCCTGGCGGGGTCTACACCGTCATTTCCGGCATCGATCTCGTCCGCACCGGCCCGGAGGACTTCTTCGTTCTGGAGGATAATTGCCGCGTTCCGTCCGGCGTCTCCTACATGCTGGAGAACCGGGAGGCGATGATGCGCCTCTTTCCCGATCTTTGCGGCGTCCACCGCATCGCGCCTGTCAGCCATTATTGCGAGGAGCTGCTGGAGACCCTGAAGTCCCTCGCCCCACCGGCCTGCCAGGGCGAGGCGACCGTCGTCGTGCTCACCCCGGGGCCCTTCAACTCCGCCTATTACGAGCACTCCTTCCTGGCGGATGAGATGGGGGTGGAGCTGGTCGAGGGCGCAGACCTCTTCGTGCAGGACAATACCGTCTTCATGCGCACCACGGCCGGCCCGCGCAGGGTGGATGTCATCTACCGGCGCGTAGACGACGAGTTCCTCGATCCCCTCGCCTTCCGCCCGGATTCCATGCTCGGCGTGCCCGGACTGATCGCCGCCTACCGCGCCGGCCGGGTGACCCTGGCCAATGCCCCGGGCGCCGGGGTGGCCGATGACAAGGCGGTCTATCCCTTCGTCCCCGCCATGATCCGCTTCTACTTCTCCGAGGAGCCGATCCTGCAGAACGTGCCGACCTATATGTGCGAGCGCGCGGAGGAGCGCGCCTATGTCCTCGACCATCTGCAGGAGCTGGTGGTGAAGCTCGCCCGCGGCTCCGGGGGCTATGGCATGCTGGTCGGACCGCACAGCACCGCCGAGCAGCGCGCCACCTTCGCGGAGCGCATCCGGGCCAGGCCCGGGGACTATATCGCCCAGCCCACCCTGGCCCTCTCCACCGTGCCCACCCTCTGCGAGGCCGGCATGCAGCCGCGCCATGTGGATCTCCGCCCCTTCGTCCTCTTCGGGAAGGACCAGGTCCGGATCGTGCCCGGCGGCCTCACCCGCGTCGCGCTGCGGGAAGGGTCGCTGGTGGTGAACTCCTCCCAGGGCGGGGGCACCAAGGACACCTGGGTGCTGGAGCAGGATGCACCGCCCATGGCTCAGTCCATGGGGCCAGGGGGCGTGACCCAGTCCATGGGCGGAATGACCCAGGATCTGGCGGGGAAGCAGGGCTGATGCTGGCACGCACGGCGGACAGCCTCTTCTGGCTCGGGCGCTACATGGAGCGCGCGGGCAATGTCGCCCGCGCCCTGAACGTGACGCTGCGCATGGCCGCCCTGGCCGCCCCGCGCGGGACCGAGGCGGCCGAATGGGCCGGCCTCCTCACCGCCACCGGCACCGGTGCCCATTACCAGCGGCTCTATGGCGACCCCACCCCGGTCCAGGTGACGCGCTGGCTCACCCTGGACACGTTGAATCCCTCCTCGGTCGCCTCCTGCTTCGAAGCCGCGCGCAGCAATGCCCGCGCCGTGCGCACGGCGCTGACGGTGGATATGTGGGAGGCGGTGAACGACACCTGGATCGGCTTGCGGAAGCTGGATCCCGACGATGCCGGCGGCGACCGGCTGATGGGCTTCAACGATTGGGTCCTCTCCCGCGCCCTGCTGTTCCACGGGGCCTCCACCGACACGATGCTGCGCGACGACGCCTGGCGCTTCGGCCGCCTCGGGACGATGCTGGAGCGCGCGGACAACACGGCCCGCCTCCTCGCCTCCCGCGCCTCGGCCTTCTCTCCCGGTGCCGAGGAGAATGCCGAGAACTATGCCCAGTGGCAGGGCACGCTGCGCTCCGTCTCGGCACTCCGCGCCTACCAGCATCTGTTCCATGAGCGCCTGCGCCCGGCCCGCGTGGTGGAGTTGCTGCTGATGCGGCCCGAACACCCGCGTTCCGTCATGGCCTGCTACGAGGAGGTGAACGACCTGCTCGGCATCCTGGCCATGTCGGAAGGCGAGGACCGCGTGGCCTGCCGCCGCCTGGCGGGCGCCCTGCGCGGCCGCTGCGTGGCGCATACGCCGGCCTATCTGATGAACGGCCATCTGGAGGGACTGCTGGCGGAGATCATCGACGGCAACAGCCGCCTCGGCACCTCCATCGGGAAGTGCTTCCTGATCGGATAGGCTTGCCGCCCGGCACATAGCCGCCCTGCCCGGGGCAACTGCGGCGCGCCGGGCGGGTTCCCCTCCCGCTACCGGCGGGAGCCTCCGGATCGATGACCTATTGCGTTGGACTCTTCTTGCGGGACGGGCTGGTGATGCTCGGCGACACGCGCACCAATGCGGGCGTGGACAATGTCTCCACCTTCTCCAAGCTCTACACGGCCGGCATGCCGGGGGAACGCGCCTTCTGCCTCCTTTCCGCCGGCAATCTCGGCATCACCCAGGCCGTCTGGAACCGGCTGCAGGAAGGCGTGGTGCTGGATGGCGAAAGCCACACCCTCAACAGCGTCGCCAGCCCCTTCCGCGCCGCCCAGCTGGTGGGTGCCGCCATCCGCGCCGTCTATGCCGCGGATGGGCCGGCACTGAAGGCGCAGGGCCTCTCCTTCTCCGCCTCCTTCCTGCTGGGTGGGCAGATCAGGGGCGGCCCGCACCGGCTCTTCCTCGTCTATGCCGCCGGCAACTTCATCGAGGCGACGCCCGATACGCCCTTCCTTCAGATCGGCGAGCACAAATACGGCAAGCCCATCATCACCCGCGTGCTGACGCATGACACGCCGCCGGTGGATGGCGTGAAGCTCGTGCTGGTCAGCATGGACGACACCATCCGCACCAACCTCTCCGTCGGCCTGCCGCTGGACCTCTGGATCTATCGCGCGGATTCCCTGGAGATGCCGGAGGTGCGGCGGATCGGCGGCGACGACCCGTATTTCTCGGTGCTGCGCGATGGCTGGTCCAGCCGGCTGCGCCAGACCTTCCGGGACCTGCCACCGCCCGAATGGCTATGACGCGGCCCACGCCTCCGCCATCGACATCTTCCTGATCCTGACCGGCACCGCCTTGGCCGCCGGAACCTTGCTGCCCTCCGCATGGTGCCAGAGCGGGATCAGCGGATTGCACTCGGGGTAGTAGGCGGCGATGGCGCCATTCGGGATGTCGTAGATCACCACCCGCAGCCCCTCCACACGCCGGGGCATGTTCTCCTCGACCGCTGTCGTCAGCGACACCATGTCGCCGTCGTCCAGCCCGAAGCGCCCCGCATCGGCGCGGTTCATCATCACGACCTTCCGAGTGCCGTTGATCCCGCGGAAGCGGTCATCATAGCCATAGATCGTCGTGTTGAACTGGTCGTTGGATCGCAGCGTGACGAGCTGCAGGATATCCGGATCATCCAGCTCCGTTGCCAGGTCGGCGCGGAAACCGGACGGGATAAGGAAATTCGCCTTGCCCGTCTCCGTCTTCCATTCGCGCTTCCTGGCCGCCAGCGGACGCAGGAAGCCACCCGGCTCATGCATCCGCCTGTTGTAGTCCTTGAAGATATCCGGGTAGGTCGCCTCGATCGCATCGCGGATGCGCGCGTAATCGGCCACCCACTCGCTCCAGGGTACACTGGGATTGGGCGGTAGCGTCGCCTCCGCGATTCCGGCCACGATGGCGGGTTCCGAGAGCAGGTCGGGCGAGGCGGGCGTCACCTTGCCGAGCGAGGCATGGATGCTCGTCATCGTGTCCTCGCAGCTCACCGCCTGCGGGCCGGTCGCCTGCACATCCTCCTCGATCCGCCCGAGGCAGGGCAGCAGATAGGCCACCTCCCCGTTGATAAGGTGGTTCCGGTTCAGCTTGGTTGCCACCTGCACCGTCAGCCGGATACGCGGCCAGGCCGCCTCCATTCGCTCCGTCTCCGGCACCGCACGGATGAAGTTGCCGCCCAGCCCCAGGAAGGCCTGCACGTGCCCTTCCAGGATCGCCTCGCAGGCTTCCACCGTGTTCATCCCGGTCTCGCGCGGCGGCTCGAAGCCATACAGATCCGCCAGCCGATCCATCGGCACCAGCTCCGGCTTCTCCGTGATGCCGACGGTGCGCTGCCCCTGCACGTTCGAATGTCCGCGCACCGGCAGGATGCCCGCCCCCGGCTTGCCGATATTCCCGCGCAGCAGCAGCAGGTTCACCAGCATGCGGACGCTCTCGACGCCCTTCTTGTGCTGCGTCAGCCCCATTCCATAGACCGCCATGGCCGAGGGCGCTGCGCCATAGACGCTGGCCGTATCCAGCATCGCCTGCCGTGTCAGGCCCGACCACTTCTCCAGTTCCGTCCAATCCTGCGCGCGGCACCAGGCGGCGAAGGAGTCGAAGCCATGGGTGTGCTGCCGGATGAAGGCATGATCCAGCAGCGGGCGCCGCCCAGCCGCCATGGCGGTATCATCCGCCTCGATCAGCGCCTTGCAGATCCCGGCGACCGCCGCGATGTCGCCGCCCGCGCGCAGCTGGTGGTATTGCGAGGAGATCCGCGTCTCCTGCCCCGTCAGCATCTCCATCGGCGCCTGGGGATTGGTGAAGCGCTCCCAGCCGCGCTCCTTCAGCGGATTGAAGGTGATGATGGGCACGCCCCGCCGCGAAGCCTCCTGCAGCGGATGCAGCATACGGGGTGAATTCGTCCCAACATTCTGCCCGAAGGAGAGGATGCAGCCGGTGACATGGAAATCGTCCAGCGTCACGGTTCCCACCGGCACCCCGATCGCCTGCGGCAGCGCCACCGATGTGCTCTCGTGGCACATGTTCGAGCTGTCGGGCAGGTTGTTGTGCCCATAGAGCCGCGCGAAAAGTGCATACATGTAGGATGTCTCGAGGGAGGCGCGCCCCGAGGCGTAGAAGACCGTCCGCTTCGGATCCATCCCGCGCAGCTCGGCGCCGATCTCACGGAAGGCATCCGACCAGGAAACCGGAATCCAGCGATCCCGCGCGCGATCCAGCCGCATCGGATGCGTCAACCGCCCCGCCGCTTCCAGGTCATGGTCTGGCCAGTTGCGCAACTCGCTGGTCGTATGCGTCTCAAAGAATTCGAGCGGCAGGTGCCTGCGCGTGATCTCCCAGGCCGTCGCCTTCGCGCCATTCTCGCAATATTCGAAGGGGTGCGGCTCACGAGGTTTCGCCCAGGAGCAGGAGACGCAGGAATAACCGTCCGGCTTGTTCTGCCGCAGCAGGACCGCGTTCCCGGTCGCGATCCGCTCCTCCCGCAGCAGCCGTGTCTCGACGGAGCGGAGGGAACCCCACCCGCCTGCCGGCCCGTCATAGGGCTTGGTGCTCACCTGCTCCGTCATGGCGGCTCTCCTGTTCAGATCGGCACCTCTTCCCCCCGACCGGGCTCACGCATCGGGCAGCCTGAATGCTCAGCCCGGAAGCGCGAGGACATCATGTAAGCCGGCTTCCGAACCCGGTTGATCGAGCCGAGAGGCCGATGTGCCGCCAGCCCATGCCAGGGGCTGAAGGACATGCCGAGGTCCACTGCCTTCGAACGCTCCTCGTCCCAGGAAGGCTGCGGAGGAACAATGATGCGGCCCACAGAAACATAGGGACTCATCTCCTCCGGCCACTCCACCGAGGCATCCTCGACCGGCATCCGCTCGATATCGGTGCAAAGCTGCACCCGCAGGTCCCACTCGCCCTGCTGGGATGCAAAGAAGGCCATCACCTCCTCGCGCAGCGCATCCGGTCGCCTGGCCACATCCACCTTCCGGCCCGTCAGCGCCTTCAGCATCGTCGTCGCCGGAGCAACAGAGTACTTCGCCATATAGGGGCCGTGAAGGAATGGCGTGGCGCTGTAGAAGGTCTCGCCCAGGATATGCGTGTTCGGATGGCCGCCCAGGGTCTTCAGCGTCGGGCTGCCACCACCCACAGCCTCCAGCGCCGCCTCCGCGCCGCGCAGCATGGTGGAGGCCACTTTCTTGTAGCCCTGCGGAATATCGGTCGTCTTCGCCAGGAGCTTCAACGGGGTGAGGAAGTCCTTCGCCTTCGGCACCGCGAAGGCGGGTGAGTTGACCAGGACGAAATCCTGCGTTGCCTGCCCTTCGGACCCCGGCAACCGCTCGCCTTCCACCCCCACCACCTTCAGCGCCAGCCCGCGCGGCACCGAGATGCTGTCGTCCAGCAGGTCCCCCGGATTGGTGGAGAAGCGCAGCACCACCGGGTAGCGCCCTGGCCTGGCGAAAAGTCCCTGCGCATAGGCCGGCGCGAAGCCACCTGTGACCCGCAACTCGCCCCTGAGCAGCCCGTGGCTCTTCGCGTGCAGGCTGCGGACAGGATATCCGTAATCCCGGAAGGTCGTCTCCGCGATGCCCCGCAGCATTTCTGCCATGTCCTGGGCTGTCTCCGCCTCCCCCGGCTCCAGCTGCTCGAAGGCAGTGTCATAGGGGATCGGACGAACGCTCATGCGCGGGCCTCCTGCCATGGGGAGGTTAACGTCCCGCGCGAAACGAGCGTTGCCAGACCCTGCGGTGGGCCTGTGGCAGTGCGGAAACGTGACACCCAGAAACATCACGTGACTGTGATAAAGCGGGGCAGCGGCGCTAAAGTCGCCGCATGAGCACGTTCAGAGCCCAAGCCATCGCTGGCCGTGTCGTCCTGGTCCATGACATGCCGGATCAGGTCGTCGTTTCGGAATTTGACACCGCCGAGGCATCAAATCTGCTCCGGCAGCTAGAGGACGCACTGGCCCAGGTGGTGCGCGGATTGGCCAAGCAGGCCTCCGGTCCCCTCCGCCCGGAAACCGTAGGCTGATGCGGCCCCAGGGGCTCCGCCCCTGGCTTCCGCGTTCTATCAGGGCGCGTATCGTGACCTGAAGTTCCAGCCAGGCGGATACCCGCCTGCCCGCAACGCCTGTGTTCCCTGTGGAAACCACCTGTGAGCCCGGGAGGCAGGGCCTCCCGGAGCCATTCAGGCCGCCAGGGCTCCGCGGATCGCCGCCAGCGCCTCCGCCGACTTCCCACCTTCCGGCCCGCCTGCCTGGGCCATGTCCGGCCGGCCACCGCCGCCCTTGCCGCCGACCGCCGCAGAAGCCGCGCGCACCAGGGACACGGCATCCGCCTTGCCCTTTGCCGCCTCGCCCACCGCGACCACGATGCTGGCCTTCCCCTCGGCGGAGGAAACGAGCCCGACCACATCCGCCGTGCCGCCCTTCAGAATGGCCTCGGCCAGTCCCTTCAGGTCGCGGGCCGGCACCTCGCCCAGGTCGCGCAGCGCGACGCGGAGGCCGGAGACCTCCTCCACCTCGGAAGCCGCGCCGCCGGTCGCCAGCTTGCGGCGCAGATCCGCCAGTTCGCGCTCCATCTTGCGCCGCTCCTCCAGCAGGGCGGCCACGCGGGCCGGCACCTCGGCGGGCGGGGCCTTCAGCGTGGCGGCGGCCTCGCGCAGGGTCCGCTCGGATTCCTCGATCAACTCCAGGGCGGCCCCGCCCGTCACCGCCTCCACGCGGCGCACGCCGGCGGCCACGGCGCTTTCGCCGACGATCTTGAACAAGCCGATATCGCCCGTGCGGCCGACATGCGTGCCGCCGCAAAGCTCCAGGCTGTAGACGCCGTGGCGCTCGGTGGCATCGGGGTCGTAGCCCATGCCGACGACGCGGACCTCGTCGCCATACTTCTCGCCGAACAGCGCCATGGCGCCGGCCTTCACAGCCTCATCCGGCGTCATCAGGCGGGTCACCACCTCGGCATTCTCGCGGATGCGGGAATTCACCTCGCCTTCCACCCAGGCGAGGTCCTCGGCGGACATCGGGGTGGGCTGGGAGACGTCGAAGCGCAGGCGGTCGGGCGCGTTCAGGCTGCCCTTCTGGGCCACATGCGTGCCCAGGCGGCGGCGCAGCGCCTCATGCAGCAAGTGGGTGGCCGAGTGATGGGCGCGGATGGCGCCACGGCGGGCATGGTCCACCTCGGCCAGCACGGCCGTATCCTTCCTGGCGGTGCCCTCCTCCACCGTGCCGAGATGCACGAAGAGGCCCAGCTTCTTCTGCGTGTCGCGCACGGCGATCTTCAGCCCGGCGGGGCCGGTGATGGTGCCGGAATCGCCCACCTGGCCGCCGCTCTCGGCATAGAAGGGCGTCTGGTTCAGCACCACGGCCACCTCGGTGCCGGCCGGGGCGCTCTCCACCTCGGCGCCATTGGCCACGATCGCGACGATCGAGGCCTCGGCCCGCTCGGTATTGTAGCCCTGGAACTCGGTTCCGGTGCCCAGCTTTTCCTTCAGGTCGAACCAGAGCGTCTCGGTCGCGGCCTCGCCCGAACCGGACCATGCGGCGCGGGCGCGCTTGCGCTGCTCGGCCATGGCCGTCTCGAAGCCCGCCGTGTCCACCGGGCGGCCCTCGGTGCGCAGCGCATCCTGGGTCAGGTCCAGCGGGAAGCCGAAAGTGTCGTAGAGGCGGAAGGCCACGTCACCCGGCAGGGGCTGGCCCTCGCCCAGCTTTGCCGTCTCCTCGGCCAGCAGGCCCAACCCGCGCTCCAGCAGGTGGCGGAAGCGTGTCTCCTCCAGGCGCAGCGTCTCGGTGATCAGGGCCTCGGCCCGGACCAGCTCCGGGTAGGCAGCG
Organism: Roseomonas xinghualingensis; assembly: GCF_025791835.1. Taxonomy (GTDB): domain Bacteria; phylum Pseudomonadota; class Alphaproteobacteria; order Acetobacterales; family Acetobacteraceae; genus Roseomonas; species Roseomonas xinghualingensis. The sequence goes on along the minus strand of NZ_JAOXLP010000003.1, from coordinate 1,922 downwards.
CCCATCTGGCGGATCAGCACCGGCACCAGCCGCGGCAGCAGCGGGTCCCGAGCGCCCATCATATGGGCGTGGCGCATGGCGCGGCGCAGGATGCGGCGCAGCACATAGCCGCGGCCCTCATTGGAGGGCAGCACGCCCTCGGCGATCAGGAAGGCGCCCGAGCGGAGATGGTCCGCCACCACGCGGTGGCTCGCACGGAAGGGGCCGTCCGGCTCCTGGCCTGTGGCCTCGGCGCTGGCCAGGATGAGCGCGCGGAAGGTGTCCGTATCGTAATTGTCATGGACGCCCTGCAGGATGGCGGTGAAGCGCTCCATCCCCATGCCCGTGTCGATCGAGGGGCGCGGCAGCGGCCGGCGCGTGCCGGGCGGCCCCTCCTCGAACTGCATGAACACCAGGTTCCAGATCTCGATGAACCGGTCGCCATCCTCATCCGGGCTGCCCGGAGGGCCGCCGGGGATGGAGGGGCCATGATCGTAGAAGATCTCCGAGCAGGGGCCGCAGGGGCCGGTATCGCCCATGCGCCAGAAATTGTCGGAGGTGGCGATCCGGATGATCTTCTCCTCCGGCAGCCCCGCGATCTTCTTCCAGAGGGCCGCCGCCTCCTCGTCCTCGTGATAGACGGTGACGAGCAGCTTCTCCTTGGCGAGGGCGAAGTCCTTCGTCAGCAGGGTCCAGGCATGGAGGATCGCCTGTTCCTTGAAGTAGTCGCCGAAGGAGAAGTTCCCCAGCATCTCGAAGAAGGTGTGGTGCCGGGCGGTGTAGCCGACATTGTCCAGGTCGTTGTGCTTGCCGCCCGCGCGGACGCATTTCTGCGCCGTGGTGGCGCGCGAATAGGGCCGCCGCTCCTGGCCGGTGAAGACGTTCTTGAACTGCACCATGCCGCTGTTGGTGAAGAGCAACGTGGGGTCGTTGCGCGGCACCAGCGGGCTGCTCTCCACCACGGAGTGTCCGTTGCGGGCGAAGTAATCCAGGAAGGTGGCGCGGACGTCGTTGCTGCTGGTCATCGGGCTGGGCGGCGTCTTCTTCGTGTCGAGGGTATGGTGCGGTGCCTTAGCGCGCCCCCCAAGTCACGTCGAGTGGCAGCTACGCCGGGGCTGCCGTCCCTGACTCTTTCATTTCCATTTCACTCCAAAATAAAGCTCGCCGCCCGGCTGGGGCAGTGCCTGGCGGGCTGCCTCAGGCGCCCGTCCGCTGCTCCCCTGGACCAGGCCTCTTTGCCTGCGAGCGGGGCGGGACAGGTGGCATCAGTCCCGCCGCCCGGCGGATACCTTCCAATGCGCTCGTCTCCGCCATGGAGAGTGCGCCATCGGCCCCCGCGACCTCCTCCGCCGCCTCGACCAGGAGGCCGCTCCAGGGCCCGCCGGCCAGGAAGTTCATCCGCCGCGCGAGGAGATGAGCGGGCAGCACCCGCCTCTCCTGGAGAGCCGCGACGCAATCCGCGAATTCCGCCAGCGCATCCCCTGCCCCGCCTTCCGGCACCAGCCCGGTGCGGCGCAGCACCGATTGCACCGCCATGCGCTCCGCCGGGTGGACACGCCCATCCGCCTGCGCGACCACCGCCAATGACGCGATCACCGCTTCCAGCAAGCGCGTGCGGCAGCCGCCGGAGCAGGGAAGATCCGCCCATGGCTGGATGCCGTCCTCCGCCGAGCCGGTTTGCTCCTCCCGGATAGCCATGCCTGCCCTCCCTATGGGCGGCCCGGAATGCCTCCGTGATCCCGGCAACCTGCCAGGATGCGCGGCGAGCCGGGCCGCGTTCTGCATTGCCTGAAAGGGCCGGATGCCCCGCCCTAGCTGTTTGGTCCCGGGATGAGGTGGTGCGGGTTGATCTTGAAGATGGTGGTGTCTTTGGTCCAGGCGTCACAGACGGCTTGGAACGGTGTTCGCCATCGGAGCGCCTTGAGGTGCTTGGCGAAGTTGTA
>NZ_JAOXLP010000040.1 GCF_025791835.1 Roseomonas xinghualingensis | reverse complement strand
GAAGTGGCCTGGCGCCGTGGCTTCATCGATGACGACGCGCTCCGCGTCCTGGCCGCGAAGCAGCGCAACAGCGGCTACGGAGCCTATCTTGAGGGACTGCTCGGCGCGCACTGACGCTCGCGGGGGGGGGGGCGGAGATCGGCTCGATCGCAGCCAAGATCGGCTGCACGAGCGAGACGCTGCGCGCCTGGGTGGGGCAGGCCAAGCGCGATCAGGGCCTGCGGCCGGACCAGGCTGGCGCGGATGAGGAGCGGATCAAGGCTCTGGAACGCGAGGTCCGCGACCTGTGCCAGGCAAATGAGATCCCGCGCAAGACATCGGCCGATTTCGCCGTGGCGGAACTCGACCGCCGTTCGAAGCTATGATCACCCTCATTAACAATCATTACGAGGTCTACGGGGCCCGCAGGGTCTAACGGCAGTTTGGCCAGGAGGGCATCGCGGTGGCCCGCTGCACGGTGGAACGGCTGATACAACGGATGGGCCTGCGTGGCGCGGTCCGCGGCAGAGATGTCAGGCCCCCGATCGCCGACAAGGCTTTGTCCTGCCAGGCCGACAAGGTGAGGCTGCAGTTCCGGGCGTCGGCGCCGGACGTGCTGTGGCTGTCGGATTTCACCTACGTCCCGACGTGGCAAGGGTTCGTCTACGTTGCCCTCGTCATCGACGCCTTCGCTCGCCGCATCGTCGGCTGGCGGGTGTCGCGGACAGCCGATGCGAGCTTTGTCCTCGATGCTCTGGAGCAGGCCATCCACGACCGGCGTCCCGCGAAGGGCGGCCTGACCCATCACAGCGACAGGGGCGCGCAATACGTCAGCATTCGGTACACGGAACGGCTGCTCGACGCCGGGATCGAGCCGTCCGTGGGGAGCGTTGGTGATTCCTACGACAACGCACTCGCCGAGACGGTGATCGGGAACGTCCCTCCCGCCGAAGCCGAGGCGCGCTACTATGCTGCTGGGGATGCACCAGCCCTGGCCGCGTAACCCAAACCAACCAGCCGCCGGCAAACTCAGGGCGGTTCACCCTCAAACCGGTCCGAGTTCGCTCGGAGGCGGCGGGCTCCCTCCGGGACCTGGAAGGCGAACCTTATATTCCATACGGCAGACGCCGGCATGGTTTCGGAAACCCACGATGATGGAGATGTTGCGACTGGCCTCGCCATCCGCAGCCGCCGGGCCGACCGGAAGGGAGAAGCCGCGCATATTTGCAGAAGCCCCCAAAGAGTGTGTCAGGTCGGGTCTCCTGGTCATGGCAGGCGTAAAGCCCCGTAGGCGGCCATGCTCATCAAAGGCCAGCAACCAAGCCGGAAATTCGAGCGTCTCCGGTTCCTGGGCCCATCCGTTCACCTTCCAGCCATTCTCACCGAGGCGGAAAACCGCGTCGATTGAGTAGCGGCTACACCAGTCGATCCCGTCCAGCCGGTTCATTGCGAAAATAAGGGACCATGACGGCATCGGCAGGGTGGAGCGCGATGAGAAGATGCCAAGTCCATGCTTCTTCAGATAGGCAAGCAGGGGGCGGACCTTGTCCGGCTCTGGGTAGGTCGGCCGTATCATCTCGTTTGACCACACGCCAGCGAGCACGAAATAGGTGGATTGCACCACCTGCCTGTGTCGCGTTTCGAGATTCGTCAAGTGATGAGGCTGCGTGCCCGCTCCCCATCCTAGCAGGAGAAGGCTGAAGACGATGGCCGGGAGGGTCATGGGTGCGAAGGCTGCTCCGCGCAGGGAAAGCCACACATGGCGAGCCATGGAGAGCAACAGGCTCAGCCAGAGCATCATGGTTGGCGTGCAGTAGCGCGAAGCCAAGGCCGCATCGGGCCCAAGGGGCGTGCGGCCCCATGCGATACCGAGCAGGCCGGCGGTGATAAAAATACCGAAGGCGCTCAGTAGCAGTGTCGGTGCATCGATAAGGCGATGATTCCACCAGGGAAGGACGACGCTGTAGGCGAACCACAGCAACGCTGTGAGGAGGAGCAGCCCTCCCACCAGTGGCCCGACCCAGCTATCGGTGAAAGGCGAGCCGAGCATGGTCAACAAGAAGTGCAGAAAATTACCGGTCGTGCGCAGCTCCGGATCCCCAATGCTCTGACGGGGCGACGTCCACCACAGGTAGAGGGCGAAAAAAAGGAGGGAGGGACCGACGAGGGCGGCCGCCCGCCTGAGTGGCGCGCGACGAGCAAGGACGACGAAGCCGATGGCGAGGAAGATGAGCACCCCGCTGCTGAGTGACAGCGCGGTGAGGCTGACCAGTAACAGCTGCGTCAGTGGCAAGACCCATCCGGAACGCGGAGCAGCGTCAAGCCATGCTACGGAAGCCCGAAGAGTGAGAAGGCCGAACAGCAGCACCAGGATGAACTGAGGTTGAAACCCCCAGATCAGGTTCTCCCACTGCGACAGTGTCCATCCTGCGGCGATAGAGCCTGTCACCAGGAGCGTACGGCCGGGGATTCCCAATCGCTCGGGAAAGGCGATGAAGGCAAGCAAGGCGGAAGTGCCGACAATGGCAAGATTAACAACGAAAATAGTCAGCGCGTTTGTGAGGTCGAACAGTAGATAATCCGCGTAGAAGAGGAGCTTGCTCGTCAGGATGATGTGCTCGTTGTGGGGCTTAACAAGATCCTTCAGTATTCCGCCAACGTCAGGTTCGCTCGCGATGACGCTCACGAAGTCCCACTGATCCCAGAACTGGGTCGGGATGAACTTCTCCATGACGTAGTTGATTGTGATGCAGATCAGAGCCCAGCCAACCACCAACAGGAGCACCGACACCGACTGGGAGAGGCGCTGTAGTATCATACGATGTTCCTCTCCTTTCTAGGAAAGAATGTCGGGGGCCATTTCGGCATCAGGCTGAACTTGGCGACGGTGGAGTAAAGACGGCCACTCACCCAGCCCGTTGAATGTCTCTCTCGTTGCGAGGCCCAGGAAGCTGCGATGCGGCCCCCCGTCTCTGTCGCTCGCGCTGGGCGGCGCTACATTGCGCGGTCGGCCCCTCATATTGCCTGCCCCTCGCCTGCACCGCCGCTGTTTCCGGGCAAAGATGGTCCCGAGCGCCTAACGCCAGCTTTGTGCGGGCTCTTAGACAACGCCCACCCATCCTCCGCTAGGATCAGCCCAGCATCGTGTAAGATGAGGCTGAAGGCATTGTGCTGGCACAAAGCATTGCTGTGAATCTTCCTGGGAAGCAGTGAAGGGGGTGAATAGCGGCGAGGGCGACCATCGTCCCCTAGCCTCGGCCATCTCCGGGCCACTTGCCAGTGGCCTCTCTCAACAATGCCCTTGAACAAGATGTCAGATGAACGTCTAGACTCATGGAGTCCCCCCCCTTTCACCACCGCCTTGCAGTTACTAAGGTGGCGCCCTTAAAACCGACACGTTGGTGCTAACTGTCCATGATGTCCGATCTGCCCCACGATGCCGAGGACAGGGGAGGACACAAGCATACGGTCCCAGCCGCGATGCTCACGGCGCAGATGCAAAGGGATCGGAAACGGCTGAAGACAGCGCAGGCAGAACTCGTAGCACTACGGTCGCAACTCCTGCGGATGCAGTCACGTCCCTCTCGGCTCGTCATGGCAGGGGCGCGCCGCGTCGCGCAACGCGTGTCTGCCCTTCTGCGATCATCGCAGGGAGGGCTGGCGGCAAAAGCTCCCGAACCATCGCCGGGTAATCTGGCACCGTTCTCTCGTGGCCGCGTACTCGTCATCGACGACCACTGGCCACAGCCGGACCGCGATTCGGGCTCCGTGGACATCGTGAACCTGGTCCGCTGCCTCGAGGAGTTGGGCTTTGACGTGCTCCTGGCTGCGGCGCGAGAACACGAGACCCACTCCACGGCGAAGGATGGTTTGGCCCGTCTCAGCATCCGCTGCCTCACGCCGGCCGATGCCCGCTCTGTCGAGGCTTTCCTGGCGGAGAACGGCGGCTCTCTAGATCTCTGCATTCTCTGTCGGGTCTATTGCGGCGGGCGCTTCCTCGAACAGGCGTTGCGGGATGCCCCACAGGCCCGCATCATCTTCAACTCTATCGATCTTGCTTTCCTGAGGGAGGAGCGCCGGGCCTGCCGGATGGGGGATGAGGCCGGACTGGCTTCGGCGCGCATGGTGCGCGAGCGTGAAGAGGCGATCATCCGAGCCAGCGACGCCACCATCGTCGTCTCCCAAACGGAGTTGGACCTGCTAACGCGGGAAGTGCCGGAGGCGCTGGTGGCGGAGCTGCCCCTTGCTCGTCCCTTGGCTCCTCCTGTCACGCCTTTTTCGCGCCGCCAAGGAATCGGCTTCATTGGCGGATTCGCACATGCGCCCAATGTCGATGCGATCAGGCATTTTCTCTCCGTCATCTGGCCCCTTATCATCCGCGACCTGCCGGAGATGGAGATGACCATTGTCGGCGCCGATTTTCCGGCTGGCCTGCTGACAGGGGCTCCCGGCCGGGTGCGTGCCCTAGGGCACCTAGCGGATGTGGGCCCGTGGTTCGAGGAAGTCCGGCTCACTGTCGCGCCCCTGACCTTTGGCGCCGGCGCCAAGGGAAAGGTGGCATCCAGCCTCGCCGCCGGCGTGCCCTGCATCGCCACGCCCGTCGCGGCCGAGGGCATGGCTCTGCGACCCGAAGGCGGCGTGCTGATCGCGTCCACGCCAGAAGATTTCGCCGCTCGGTTGAAGGAGGCCTATACGGACGAGGCGCTGTGGAACCGCCTCTCGGCCGGCGGGCAGGCCTATGCCGCCTCCCATCTCTCGCTCGACGGCTGGCGGGCCAAGCTGGATGTACTGCTCCGGCGGATGGGGCTGTGAACCTGCCCAGCCCCGCAGAGGCGGGACCGACGGGCAGGGGCACCAACGCCGTCGACTGGCGCCCGATGCTATGGGCCACCCTCTCCCCCATTCTTTTGGCGCTCGGCGCGGTAATGGGCTTGGTTCCGCTTCGCCCGCTAATGCCCCACTCAGGGCTCGATGATGCCTGGGCCTTTGGGATCAACGCCGCGGTGCAGGAAGGCCTCGCCTTCGGGCGGGACCTGATCTTTACCTTTGGCCCTTACGCCGGAATCTACACCTGGTCCTACCACCCGGCGACAGATGGGATGGTGCTGGCTGGTACGCTCCTTCTCGCGTCGGCCTTCACGGCTGGGTTGCTCTATCTCACACCCCGCAATAGGCGCTTGGCGGCCATTCTCCTCACTCTGTTCCTCAGCCAGATGTGGCTGCGGGACAGCATCTTCTTCGCCCTGGCGTTGCTCTTCGTAGCCGTGGCCTGCCGGGACGGGCGGCATGGAGTTGCGGGCTTGGCCGCGCTCAGCCTTCTAGCCCTCGCCTTGGCGCTGATCCCCATCGTGAAGGGCACCTTTGCGGCCGCTAGCGGGCTGGCACTGGGCCTTGGGTTAGGCTTACTGCTCCTCCGCCGGGAATGGTGCGCGGCGATCTTTCCTGGCCTGCTTGTCATACTGGCCATGCCGGTCTTCTGGATGGCCTCGGGCCAAGCGCTGGGGGATCTGCCAGTTTTCTTCCTCTCCCTTGGGGAAATTATCCGCGGCTATACCCCCGCCATGGGGCTGGAGGGGCCGCTCTGGCAGGTTGCCTCCATCGCCGCCGGGGGCTTTCTCGTGTTGCTGCTGAACCTTCCCGCCCTGGCAAGTCGGCGGCTCGCCGGGCTGGTGCTGGGTCTGGGGGCAGCGATGCTCCTCTTCCTCTCCTTCAAGGCAGGCATGGTTCGGCAGGACGCGCACATCATCATTGCCGGCGGCACCCTGGCCCTCGTTGCCTGGATCCTCTTCCTGGCCAGCCCGGACGGACGGGGGCGTCTCCCTTCCCTGGCCGCACTCGCGATTGGTCTGGCCGGATGGGCGGCGATGGACCGCGCCACGGCCGGCACCGGCCCCCGCACGGCCGCCCTCCGCCTTGCCAATGCGGCGGAGAGCTTCGTGGACGGAGTGGCGATGCGCCTGCAGCCCGGCATTCTGGACGCTGCCTATGAGCGCCGCCTTGCGGAGATCCGGCGCGATCACCCCTTGCCGCCTGCCACGGGCATAGCTGACATCTACTCCGTCGGGCAAAGCGCGTTGCTGGCACACGGTATTTCCTGGTCGCCGCGCCCTATTTTGCAGAGCTATTCCGCTTACACGCCCCGGTTGGCGGCGCTTAACGCGGCTCATCTCCTCGGCCCAAATGCGCCAGAGACGGTGTTTCTGGCCCTGGAACCGATTGACAACCGCCTTGCTGCCCTGGAGGACGGGCTGAGTTGGGGCCTTCTCCTCACCCGCTACGAAGCCGTAGCACGGCAGGGCGCGACGGTCGTGCTCCGCCGCCGCGCGGAGATCGGGCCGGCTCTGGAAGACCCGACAGAAGGCATTGTTCGCCCCCTGCTCCCGCAGGCACGCCACCGTTTCGGTGAGCGCGTTCCCCTACCTGCCAGCCCGCCAGCCCTCTGGGCCAGGATCGCAGCCACGCCCACGAACACGGGCCGCGCGCTTGCCTTCCTGCTCCGGCCACCAAGCTTGGAGATCACGCTGCATTTCCATAACGGGCCATCCGTGACTCGTCGCCTGGTTCCTGAAATGGCAAAGAATGGCTTCCTGATCGCCCCCATGGTGCAGGACGCGCGACAGTTCCTCGCCCTCGCTGCGCCGGAGACGGGCGTCTACAACGACCAGCGACCCATTGCCTTTACTGTCTCCGTCGCCTCCGGCAGGGAGGCTGCTTGGCAACCGGAATTCACGCTGGAGCTGAGTCGCTTCGAGGTGCCTGCCCAGGCCTCTGCCGCCGCAGCTTTGCTGGTCGATCCCGCCGCCGGCAGCCCGGCGCCGGAGGGCGGGCGTTGCTACCTGGACACGGTCAATGGTATGGTGGCGAATCATCGCCACCCGGGCATGTTGAGCGAAGCCGTCAGGCTCAACGGCTGGGGCTTCGCTGTCTTGCCAGAATTCGCCGAACCCTCGGCGCTGACGATCGCCCTTACGGCCCCAGACGGCACCACGTGGGAATTCCCGGCCGAGTTGATGGCCCGCCCCGATGTCGGGCAGCACTTCGGCCGGTCCGAATTGGCGAGGGTCGGCTTCCAGGCGCTGCTCAATCTTTCAGAATTTCGTGGCCCCTACCGGTTGAGTCTCATGCTCACAGCACAGGGCATGCGATGGTCTTGTGCGCTCTTCGGCGTGCCCGTGATAATTGATGGCTCGATCAAGCAGACGGTGCCCAGCCCTGCTTTGCAGGAAGACGCGGTGTCCCCTTGATTGCGATCGCTCTGCCTGAGGGCTATAGAAAATGCTCGCTGGGGCCCGGCCCCTCTCCTTATCCTGAATGGATGGTATCCGGGCATTGATGGACACAGTGCCCACCACCAGCGCGCCGCCTTGCATCGCAGTGGACATAGACGGGTCCCTGCTTCTTACGGATACGCTGCACGAGAGCCTCATCGTCCTGCTCCGGCGGCGGCCGCTCCTTCTCTTCCTGCTGCCCATCTGGCTGCTGAGCGGCAAAGCCCATTTCAAGCGCCAGCTGGCCAGCCATATAATGCCTGATATAGCCAGGCTCCCTGCCAACGAGGCCTTTCTGTCGTGGCTTCAGGAACGCCGTGCTGAAGGTGCTTCGCTGCACCTCTTCTCCGCGGCCGACGAGCGGATCGCCCAGGCCGTGGCGGAACGCTTCGGCATCTTCGATACCGCAACGGGCACCAGCGGCACGGTCAACCTCTCCGGTGAGAGCAAGCGGGCCGCCATCGAGGCACTGCTTGGCCCGGGTGCCATCTATGCCGGCGACAGCCGGAAAGACCTGCCAGTCTGGATGGGATGCGGCTCAGCAGTGCTGATTGGGCGTACTGCCCGGCTCCGCAGCGCGCTCAAGGTGCTCGGGCCGCGTGTTCAGGTCGTCGCGGCCTTCGACACGCCACGATTCGATTTCGGTATCTGGCAACGTGCGCTGCGGCTGCACCAATGGGTGAAGAACGTTCTCCTCTTCGTCCCTTTGTTGTTAGGCGGACGCATCCTGCAGGAGCTACCCCAGGCGCTTCTCGGCTTCGCCGTCTTCGGGCTGATTGCCTCTGCCACCTACCTGGTCAACGACCTGCTCGATCTTGAGCATGACCGTCAGCACCGCACGAAGCGCCACCGTCCCCTGGCATCCGGCGCCTTGCCGCTGAAGGACGCCATCGTGGCGATACCGCTCCTCTTCCTGGCTGCAACTGCCCTCACCGCCTTCTTGTCCCCGGCCTTCGCCGCGGTGACTGCACTCTACGTCGTCGTCACCCTGTCCTATTCCCTCGCTATCAAGCAGATGCTGGTTCTGGACGTGATTACGCTGGCCGGCCTCTTCACGATTCGCATCGGCGCTGGAATCGCGGCGGTGGGGAATCCCGTCTCTCCGTGGCTGCTTGCCTTTTCCATGTTCTTCTTTCTTAGCCTCGCATGCGTGAAGCGGCACACGGAATGCCTGGCCGTCATGGAGCGTGGGTCTTCCCAGGTGCCTGGGCGCGCCTATCGCGGCACGGACGCCACTTGGCTGATGGCGGTAGGTGCAGGCAGCGCCTTCACGGCACTGTCTACCTTCTTCATCTTCCTGGTGGGCAACGAGAGCCCCATCCTGACCTATCCGGCCCCGCAGTGGATGTGGTTCATCTGCGTGATCATCGGCTACTGGCTCCTGCGCGTCTGGGCGCTTGCGGCGCGAGGGGAGATGCAGGACGATCCTGTCCTCTTCACGGTGAAGGATCGCCTCTCACTGTTCCTCGCTGCGCTCATAGTGCTGCTGATACTTATGGCGCGGAATTGGGGCGAATGAGTGTGGACCGCCCCAGAATGACGCGGCGGGTCCCTCTTTCCTGGGGTCGTGCGCATCGCGCCATCCACCGCGTGGTGCGTCCGGCCTTTCCCGTGGATGCGTCAGCCGCGCTGGCCAGCGCCGGCCCCCTGCTGCCTTACGGCATGGGCCGCTCCTACGGCGATTCCTGCCTCAATCCCGGCGGAACCTTGATTGAAACGCAAGGCCTGGATCGATGGATTCGCTTCGACCAAGAGGCGGGGATCATCGAGGTGGAGGCGGGTGTCACGCTGGCAGACATCCTTGCCCGGCTACATGCCTCCGCACTGCCTGCCCGGCACTGGTTCCTTCCGGTCACGCCGGGCACGAAGTTCGTCACGGTGGGAGGGGCTATCGCGAACGACGTGCACGGGAAGAATCATCATTCGGCCGGCTGCTTCGGCAGCCACCTGCTCTCGCTTCGCCTGCTGCGCTCGGACGGCACGGTGCGCATCTGCTCGCCGGACGAAAATCCGGACCTTTTCGCCGCGACGATCGGCGGAATAGGATTAACCGGACTGATCCTCTCCGCTGTGCTCCAGCTAAAGCCCGTGCCCTCGCTCTGGATGGAAGTGGAGGACATCCGCTACCATAGCCTCGACGCTTTCTATGCGCTCAGTGCAGAATCTGCAGACTGGGAGTACACGGTTGCCTGGGTAGACTGCCTTGCAAGCGGAACGGATCTCGGCCGGGGCATCTTCACCCGCGCGCGCCACGCAGCGACGGACCGCGCCCCACCGCCACCGAGATTGGAGACAGACCTCTCCATACCAATCGATGCTCCCTGCTTCATGCTGAACGGCTGGACTGTGGGTGCCTTCAACGCCCTATATTGGCACCGCGCACCGGCCATGCCGAAGCGGCGTATTGGCTCCTACGAGCCGGTTTTCTATCCGCTGGATGCGATCCGCGGCTGGAACCGCCTTTACGGCAAGGCAGGCTTCTACCAATACCAGTGCGTCGTGCCGCAGGGAAACGCAGGGGCAGCCGTACCGGCGCTGCTGCGCGCCGTGGCCGCCGGGCGGGACGCCTCCTTTCTTGCGGTGCTTAAGAAATTGGGCAACCGGCCCTCGCCTGGCATGCTGTCCTTTCCCATGCCGGGCGTGACCCTCGCACTGGACCTGCCCAACCGTGGCGTGCGGACACATGAATTGCTGAACCTGCTGGACCAGATCACGGCCGAGGCGGGCGGTCGCATCTACCCCGCCAAGGACGGGCGCGTGTCGGCGCGGGATTTCCAGCGGGGCTTTCCTGCATGGCGCGACTTCGCGCGACACATGGACCCGCATTTCTCCTCCTCCTTCTGGCGCCGCGTGAGCGCGCCGGTGATCGAAGACAGGACCGGATGTTAAAGGTGGCAATCTTCGGAGCCACGTCGGCCATCGCGCAGGCGGTCGCGCGAGGCTTCGCAGAAGAAGGCGCGCGCCTCTTCCTCGTGGCGCGCGACCCAGCGCGATTGGAAGCAGTAGCCGCAGACCTGCGCGTGCGAGGCGCGTCGTCTGTAGCCACCGCCGTGACGGATCTGACCGAGACAGCGGGCCATGCCGCGCTGGTGGAAGCCGCCCGGAACGTAATGGACGGAATTGACGCCGCCCTGATCGCGCATGGAACGCTGGGTGATCAGCGGGCTGGTGAGGCCGACGCCGCCGTGATGCTGCGTGAGATAGAGGTGAACCTGCTCAGCCCTGCTTCCCTGATGACCTATCTGGGCAACCTGATGGAGGCGCAACAGCATGGCAGCTTGGCCGTGATCGGCTCGGTTGCAGGGGATCGTGGACGCGCCAGCAATTATATCTACGGCAGCGCCAAGGGCGGGCTGCGGGTCTTTACCCAGGGCCTGCGCCACCGATTGGGCCGCGCTGGGGTGGCGGTAACGCTTGTGGAGCCGGGCTTCGTCGATACGCCGATGACGGCCGGGATGCCCAAGGGCAGCCCGCTTTGGGCCACGCCTGCGCGCGTCGGAGCCGACATTCACCGCGCGATGAAGGTCGGCCCTGCCATCCTCTACACACCCTGGTTCTGGCGACCGGTGATGCTGGCGATCCGCTTGCTGCCGGATGCAGTTTTCAAGCGGCTCAAACTGTGACCGCCATGCCCGATCGGTCCGGAAAGATCGTCTTGTTCGGCGCCGCGGGGCTGGTGGGGCAGAACCTAGTCCTGCTTCTGCAGGAGCAGGGCTTTCGAGATCTCGTTGCCGTCGACAAGCACCCCGCCAATGTCGCAACGCTCCGCCGCCTGCATCCGAAGGTCAAGGTGATCGAAGCCGACATGGCCGATTCCGGCGCGTGGGAGGAGGCCTGCGTCGGCGCCGCAGCGTGTGCCATGCTCCAGGCCCAGATCGGAGGCGAGATGGAAGAGGCATTCCGTCGCAACAACATCGTTGCGACAGAGCGGGCGCTTGCCGCCATGAAGCGCCACGGCGTGCCCTATCTAGTCCATGTCAGCTCCTCCGTAGTGAACTCCATGGCCCGGGACTGGTACACAGAGACGAAGAAAGCGCAGGAGGCGCTGGTAGCACAATCCGGCATCCCGCATGTGGTACTGCGCCCAACCCTCATGTTCGGGCTGTTCGACCGCAAGCACCTGGGCTGGCTCTCCCGCTTCATGCGGCGCCTGCCCGTCTTCCCTATCCCCGGCTCCGGCCGCTACATGCGCCAGCCGCTCTACGCTCGGGACTTCTGCCGGATCATCGCGAGCTGCCTCGCAAGCCGCACCACCGGCGCCTATAACATCACGGGGCGCGAGAAGGTGGACTACGTCGATATCATCCGCGGCATCAAGCACGTCACGGGCGCTCGGGCGGCGATCCTGCACATCCCCTACACTGCCTTCTGGATTATGCTGAAGGTCTACGGCCTAGCCATCCCCAATGCCCCCTTCACCACCAAGCAGCTGAAAGCGCTCGTTACTCCCGACGAGTTCGAGTTGATTCCATGGTGGGACATCTTCGATATCCGCCCGACGCCCTTTGGAACGGCGTTGACGGAGACCTTCGGGCCCGGCCCTTATTCCGACGTAACCCTGGAATTTTGACGCGATGACAGACGTGGCCGTGATCGGTGCCGGTGCGATGGGCCTAGCGGCCGCATACCACGCAGCAAAGTCCGGGCATCGCGTGACAGTGTTCGAGGCCGACGACCGCCCGGGTGGCATGGCTGCGCATTTTGACTTCGGCGGGATCAGCCTGGAACGTTTCTACCACTTCCTTTGCAAAGCGGACCGCCCGACCTTCGAGCTGATGGAGGAGTTGGGGCTCTCCGGGGCTATTCGCTGGCGGGATACGCGAATGGGCTATTATTACGGTGGCGCGCTGCATCCCTGGGGCGACCCCGTCTCGCTGCTGCGCTTTCCGCACCTCGATATGGCCACGAAGATCCGATACGGTTTGCACATGTTCATCAGCACCAAGCGAAGCGACTGGCGCTCGTTGGATAGGCTGCACGCCGACGACTGGGTGAAGTCCTGGGGCGGGGAGCGGGCCTGGGAGGTTCTCTGGGAGAAGCTCTTCACCCTAAAGTTTTTCGAGCGCGCACACGACGTTTCCGCCGCTTGGCTCTGGACGCGGCTCAAGCGCGTTGGCACCTCACGCCGCAGCCTCATGCAGGAGCAGCTCGGCTACATCGAGGGTGGTTCAGAAACATTAGTGCGTCGGCTGGTGGAGCGCATCGCCGCCATGGGCGGGGCGGTGCGGACCGGAATCAAAGTGGAGCGCATCGAATCCGAAGGCGGCGCAGTGATGGGCGTGACCGCGGACGGCGCCTTCCACCCCTTTGCCGAAGTCATCAGCACCGTGCCCCTTGTCCTGCTACCGCAGCTGGTGCCCAATCTACCGGAGCCAGCGCGCCAGCAGTACGGCGCGCTGGAGAATATTGGCGTGGCCTGCGTGGTGCACAAGCTACGTCAGAGCGTGACCCCAAACTTCTGGGTGAACACAAACGATCCGCGCATTGAGATCCCCGGCTTTGTGGAGTTTTCCAATCTTCGTTCACTCGGCGGCGATCACGTCGTTTATGTTCCCTACTATATGCCCATTACCCACCCAAAGTTCAGCTGGGACGACCAGGCACTGATCGACGAATCATTCAGCTACCTCCGCATGGTGAACCCCGCGCTGACAGACGCGGATCGCATTGCCGCGACCGTCGGGCGGCTGCGGCACGCCCAGCCCGTCTGCCCACCTGGCTATCTGGACCGGCTTCCACCCGTGCAAACGGCGATTCGCGGCCTGCAGGCCGCCGACACCTCCAGCTACTACCCCGAGGACCGCGGCATCGCCGAGAGCGTGCGCGTAGGGCGGGAGATGGCGGAACGTGTGGCCTGAGCCGATACGCCGCCTCCTTGCCCACTCCTTCCTCCGCTTTCTTCTGGTGGGCGGCTTCGCAGCCGGCGTGAACATCGGCAGCCGCTTTCTGTTCAGCACCTCCATGCCATATGGCTGGGCTGTGCTGGCCGCCTATCTTTGCGGTATGATCACGGCCTGGACACTGTCCCGGGCCTTCGTCTTTCGGCGCTCCGGTGACGGATGGCGGCAAGAGCTGTTACGCTTCGGGCTGGTCAACCTCGCCGCCGCGGCTCAGGTTTGGCTAATCGCCCTGGGGCTACGGAACCACGTCCTCCCTACCATCGGCTTCGCTTGGCATCCCGACGCCGTGGCACATGTGATCGGAGTGGCCGTGCCGGTGTTCACTAGCTATCTCGGTCACAAGCATTTTAGCTTCGCTGCCCGCCGTCCGGGCGTGGCCGGCGGGCCTCCCGGGGTATGAGCGCGCGGTTGATGCCGATATACCGGAGCCGCTCGATCGGCCGCGTAGCGCGCTGGACGTGCGCATCGGAGTGAACGCAAGAATGGCGAACGGACTGGACGAGCTTGACCTGGGCCCGGAACTAACCTGGGACCCTGTACGGATCGTAACGCCTGGTCCCTGGACCGGGCATCTTCCCTTCGCCTACTGGCTTGTGAAGGCGCTGCGCCCCGCCACCTTTGTTGAGCTGGGCACGCATTCCGGCAATTCCTATTTCGCCTTCTGCCAGGCGATGAACGCCTTCTGTCCGGGCGGACGCGCCTTTGCGGTCGATACCTGGCAAGGTGACGAGCACGCCGGGCATTACGGCGAAGACGTATACCTTGACGTTGCCGGCTTTAATGCCGCGCATTACGGTCAGTTCTCCACCCTAATCCGCTCGACCTTCGACGAAGCCCGCAGGTATTTTCCCGAGGATGGCACAAGGGGGGGGATCGATCTCCTCCATATCGATGGTCTGCACAGCCACGAGGCCGTGCTGCACGATTTCGAAACCTGGCGATCGGCCCTCTCCTCCCGTGCTGTCGTGTTATTCCACGATGTCAATGTGCGCGAGCGTGGCTTCGGCGTCTGGCGGCTGTGGGAGGAGCTGCGCACACAATATCCCGCCTTTGCCTTCGACCACTCCAATGGCCTCGGAGTTCTTGGCGTGGGGCCGGATCACCCGGCGCCGCTGCGTGCCCTCTTCGGGCTAGGCTCCGAGGAGGCGGCCGCGTTCCGTCGCCGCATTGCCTCCCGCGGAGAAGCCTTTCAGAGGCAGGCTGAGGTGCTGGCTGTGCGCGAGCAGATCGCCGCCAAAGACGCACAGATCGTGGAACTGACACGGCAAATTCACTCAACCGCCGCTGCCGCCGAGGCCGTGCGGGCGGAGCTCTCCTGGAAGCACGAGTTGTTGACGGTTCAACGCGAGATCGCAGCGGCGAAGGAAGCGCAGATTGCTTTCCTCGGTGCCACCGCCGCCGCGCGGGCCGCCACCATACGCCAACGTGACGAACTGATTGACCGGCGCGACCACTTAGCCATGCAACTGACGGCGGATTTGCGCCAGCAGCGGCAGGAGTCTGAGAAAGGTGGGGCTGGCGCAGCCACTCCGATCCACGACCGCACCGAGATGGCTGCGCGACACCGGGCCGAGGTCGAGGCCGTGATCGCGCGCTACGTCAATTCCACATCCTGGCGAATCACGCGGCCGCTGCGCGTTGCCGTGCGGCTTCTGAAGGAACGGCGCCTGCGCCCGGATACCACCAAGACCCCGGCTCTGCCTCCTCCCCCCCCTACGGAGCCGACCACGCCGCCGGTTGAGGCCGCAGCGGAGGCGCCGTCAGCGAAGGCAGCCATGCGAACGCTGCTCTGCGGCCAGCTTGATGTCTTCCTCGCTACCTCCGCGTCGCTTCGCCTGCCGCGCTCGGAGAAACCCGAGGTCAGCATCATCCTCGTGCTCTTCAACCAAGCGGAGCTGACCTTCGGCTGCTTACGCTCGATCAAGGAGACCCTCTCTGGCGATGCGCCTGGGGTGGAGATAATAATCTTCGACAACGGATCAAGCGACCGCACGGGCACGCTGCTGGAGAGGATCGAGGGCGCGACGGTTATCCGCAGCGAGACAAACCTGCACTTCCTGAAGGGCGTGAACCGCGCGGCGAAATTGGCTACCGGCCGCACACTACTGTTGCTGAACAACGATGCGCAGCTCCTGCCAGGGGCTGTGGCCTCCGCGCTGCGTACCTTGGACTCGGCCCCTGATATCGGCGCGGTCGGCGGACGCATTATCCTGCCAGACGGCACGCTGCAGGAGGCGGGCTCCATCCTCTGGCGCAATGGCGCCGCCTCTGGTTATGGGCGCGGGCAGGACCCGAACGCGCCAGACCACATGTTCCAGCGCGACGTGGACTACTGCTCTGGCGCCTTACTGCTGACGCCCATGGCGCTCTGGACTGAGTTGGGTGGCTTCGACGAGCGTTACGCCCCAGCCTATTATGAGGAGACGGATTACTGCCTGCGCCTCAGGGAGAGCGGGCGGCGCGTGGTCTTCGACCCGGACGCGGCGATCGTCCACTACGAGTTCGGTAGTTCCTCCTCATCGTCAGAGGCGCTTGCGCTGCAGCAGGCAAACCACCGGATCTTCACGCAGCGGCACCGCGCGTGGCTGGATGGCCAGTTCCCGTTGGACCCAATGAACGTCATCGCGGCTCGTACAGCGCGTTCGGACCGCCCCCGCATCCTGGTAATCGACGATCGCGTGCCCAAGCCCGAGTTGGGTACAGGCTACCCGCGTGCCAACCGCTTCCTGCACGAGCTAGTGGAAGCGGGTGCCGAGGTGGCGCTCTTTCCCACTCACCGCCATCCCGAGACCTGGTATGGCGTGCGCCGCGCTCTGGATAAGCGGATTGAGGTGCTGATCGCCGCCGACGGCACGCAACTGCGCGCCTATCTGGAGGCACGGCGCAAACATTTCGATGCCATCATAGTGTGTCGCCCCCCGAACATGGCCATTTTCGAGCAGGCGGTGGGCACGGACCGCGACCTGATTGGCGATGCACGCGTGATCTACGACGCCGAGGCGTTATTCGTGACACGCGACCTGCAGCGGCGGGAGGCCGCCGGGAATCCCGTGGCGGAGGAGCAGCGGCACCACATGGTAGCTGCTGAGGTCGGTCTCACCCGCCTGGCCGACACCATCCTCTCCGTATCGCCCGCTGAACAGCAAACGCTGGAGATCTACGGCGCCCCGGATGTCCACATCCTTGCCCACGCGCTGCAGGATGAGCCGCTGCAGACTGGCTACGGGGAGCGCGACCGGATCGTTTTCCTTGGCGCCATCCAGGCGGAGGACGCGCCGAACGCCGAGGCGGTGCGCTGGTTCGCGAAGGACATCCTGCTTGGTGTCCGGCGGCGGCTGGGTGAGGCGATGCGCCTCACCGTCGTCGGCATGAATAAGGCGAAGAGCATCGAGGCCTTGGACGGCTCCATGCTGGATCTGCGCGGCATGGTGGATGACCTGCGCGGCGCCCTGGCCGATGCTCGGGTAATGGTGGTGCCCAGCCGCCTGGGCGCGGGCATCCCCCACAAGGTGCACCAAGCCGCCGCCCTCGGCATCCCCATGGTGGTCACGCGGCTTATCGCGGAGCAGCTGGGTTGGCAGGACGAACGGGAGGTGCTGATCGCCGACGATGCCGCCGCCTTTGCTGAGGCCTGCGCGCGCCTGTATTCTGATGAGGTCCTATGGGGGC
Organism: Roseomonas xinghualingensis; assembly: GCF_025791835.1. GTDB lineage: Bacteria > Pseudomonadota > Alphaproteobacteria > Acetobacterales > Acetobacteraceae > Roseomonas > Roseomonas xinghualingensis. Next base: position 7,944 of record NZ_JAOXLP010000040.1, on the reverse strand, counting down.
GCGTGCGCGCGACGGCGCTGGAGCAGGTACGGCATGAGGCACGGCCGGAGGCCTTCCGGGCCACCGTGCGCCGCCTTGTCGCATCCGTGCCGATCACGCGGTACCGTCCCGAGCCGGTGGAGGATACGAAGCCCGCTGACACGAGAGAGGAGCCACCGGCAGCGCAAGAGGAGCCGAACACCAGCCGGCCGATGGAGAGCGACTACGGCTTGGCCGTACCCTTTGACTTCCCTCCGCTTGGCAGCCCCGCGCCGCGCGTGGCGGTGATCTGTCACCTGTTCCATCCGGAGATCGGAGCGGAGGTCCGCGCGTATCTGCGCAATCTACCCGTGCCGGCTAACCTCTTCCTCTCCACCGACACCGAGGCAAAGGCGGCCGTGATCCGCGCCACCTTCGCCGACTGGCAGGAGGGATCGGTGGATGTCCGGGTGATGCCGAACCGCGGGCGGGACATTGCGCCTAAGCTAGTCGGCTTCGCTGATGCCCATGTCGGCCACGATCTAGTGCTGCACCTGCACTCCAAGCGCTCGGATCACGCCACTTTCCTCGCGCCCTGGCGCAGCTTCCTCTACGAGAACCTGCTGGGCTCGCGGGCGGTGGTGTCTAGCATCCTCGATGCCTTCGCACGCCTGCCAAAGCTTGGTATGGTGGCGCCACAGCATTACGGATCCATCCGACGCTGGCTGGGCTGGAACGGGAACTACACCACGGCACGGGACTTGGCCGCACGCATGGGCGTAACACTCTCGCCCATTCGCGCGCTGGACTTCCCCTCGGGTTCCATGTTCTGGGCTCGCCCGGCGGCACTGCAACCGCTCCTGGATCTGAATTTATCCTTCGAGGACTTCCCGACCGAGGGCGCGCAGCTTGACCACACGCCAGCCCACGCAATCGAGCGGCTGTACTTCCTGGCCTGCGAGCGCAGTGGCCATGCTTGGCTGAAGGTCGCACAGCCCGCGCTTCACACGGAGACAGGTACGATTGTCACAGCACGCACGCCTCAGGACTTGGACCGCTTCCTGGGCGAGCACGGCGTCATGCTGACAGGACCGGTCATGCTGCCCGTGCGGAAGGATCCCGCACCCATGGTGACGCGAGTGCCGCCCGGCCTAACGCATCGTCTCGCCACGCGGGGGTTCTAAACCTGTTCGGCCTTTTCCGAAAAGATCGGCAACCCTCCCCGGGCACCGGTCGCGTCTCCGTCGTCATCCCGCTCTACAACCACGCCGCCTACATCACGGCGGCCGTGAAGAGTGTTCTTGCCCAGGGTGCGGTGCTGCGTGAGGTGATCGTCATCGACGATGGGTCCAGCGACGATTCCGACACCGTGATGCGACGGATTGCCGCGAGCGATGCCCGGATCCACTTCCGCAGCCGGTCCAACCAAGGGGCGCATGCCACGATCAACGAGGCTGTGCGAGAGACGACAGGCGAGTTCGTCGCCATCCTGAATTCGGACGACCTCTACATGCCCGGGAGATTGGACGCGCTCGTAAGGCGCTTGGACACGGACGCAGGCGCTGATCTTGCAGCTTCCAGCATCGCCTTCATAGACAGCAACGACAAGACGATCAGCAACGAATGGTATGCGGAGGCGATGGCCTTCCGCGTAGGGCGCGATATGGGTGCGGCGCTGGTGAACGCCAACTTCCTCATGACTACCTCCAACTACCTCTTCCGCCGGAACCTGACCGCGAGGATCGGGGAGTTTGCGGCGCTGCGCTACACGCATGACCTGGATTTTGCTCTTCGGGCAACGGCGCTGGGCCACGGCATTACGCTCGTGGAGGAGCCTTTGCTGCGCTATCGCCTGCACGCGAGCAACACCATTTCCGAGGACCACCGGAAGGTCCGTGTGGAATGGGCCGCGACCGCCGCCGCCTATCTCACCCTCCTTTGGGACCGCCCTGGCGCGCCGGAGCCGGACTGGAAAGCAACGGGCGCGATCACCGAGGTACTGCGCCGACATGAGTTGACCCGCATGGTGGAGCCCTGCATGGCATATCTGCGCCGCCATGGCGGCGGACGGCTCGACACCAGCCCTTTATTAGGGGATGAGACCTTCCGCACGCTCCTGCTGGACTGGGCTTGATGCGCATCCTCTTTCTCAGCAATCTTTATCCGCCCAACGTTGTTGGCGGGTACGAGCGCCTCTGCCACGAGGTTGCTACCGAGATGGCTTCCCGCGGGCACGAAGTCACCATCCTGACCAGTAGCCATGGCGAGAAGGTCGCGAAGTATCCCGGTCAACGCGTCTTGCGGCGACTAGAGTTGCTGACAGGACGCGAGATCTACGTCCCGTTTCCCGGCACGCCCGAGCAGCGGCAGGCCGTGAACGCCCACAATCTCGCGATCTTGCACGAAACTCTGAACGAAGTGCGTCCAGACGTCGTCTTCGCCTGGAACCTCTTCTTCCTTGACGCCTCCATCCTCGTTGAGTTGGAAGCGAGCCCGTACCGGACCGTCGTGATGCTCACCGACAACTGGCTTCTGGTGATGCGGAATCCGCAATTCGTCGCAAATTTCTTCCAGGAAAAGGTGCACGGCTCCAGCCGCTTCATCCCGCCCCCACCGCCGCCTACTTGGCGCGTCCTTGCCGGTCGGGCGAAGCGCACGCTGCAACAGCTTGCCGGGATCACGCCGCCGCGCCGGATCCAGGCAATCTTCGGTTCAAACTTTGTTCGGGACTTCTACGCGGCAGGCGGCATCTGGTTCCGGTCTCATCGCATCATCCACAACGGTGTGCGTCAGCCCCTGCGTACGGGGGTTCCAGCACCGGACCGGACGAAGACGACTAGGCTCGGCGAACTGCGCCTCCTCTTCGCGGGTCGGTTGGTGGACCTGAAGGGTGCTGACACAGCCGTCGTAGCTCTTCCGCTACTCAATCCCGCCGAGTTGGGCTTCAAGAAAATTACCCTCACCATAGTGGGCGACGGGCAGGATCTCACTTATTTAGACCGCTTCCGGGCCATGCTGGCGGCTAGCCCTCGGGCAGCTGACATCACCCTGGAGAGGGTGGTGCCGGAGGCGGAACTACCCTCGCTTTTCGACCGCCACGACATCTATCTCTTTCCCTCCCTGTATGAGCCTTTCTCACTCACACTCATCCACGCGCTGGCCTGCGGGATTCCAACCATCGCCTCCGATATCGGCGGAAACCTTGAGATTATCGAGGACGGTCAGAGCGGATTACTTTTCCAAAAGGGCAATCCCACATCGCTCGCGGAAGCTGTCACCCGCCTTGCTCGCGACCCTATGCTGAGACAACGGCTAGCGCTCGGAGGGCAGAGGACGAGCCTGCGCTTCACCTTTGAGCGCATGACAGAGGAGATGGAGCAATTCCTGAGGACCACGACTTGACTTCAGGAACCTTAGCCGGCCAGCGCTGCCTCGTCCTCGGCGCAGGTGGCTTCATCGGCTTCAATCTCTGCCGCGCCCTCGCAGCAGCAGGGGCGAGGGTGCATGGCTTCGGTCGAACACCGAAATTCGGCGAGCCCCCTACGACGGAGACCTGGACTAACGCGGAGTTCGGCGACCATCTTGCTTTGCGACGCGCCGTGGAAGGAATGGAGGTAGTTTTCCATCTCCTGGGCGGCAGCATCCCGGGGGAGGCCGAGCGGGACCCGGTGGGCGACCTGCGCACTAATGCCGTAGGGTCGCTGGAACTGCTCAGCCTGTGCCAAAGCATGGGGGTGCATCGCCTTGTGTTCGTCTCCTCTGGCGGCACCATTTACGGTCCTACGGCGGTGTCGCCGATCTCAGAGGACCATCCGACGAATCCCATTTCCGTCTATGGGATCCACAAGCTCCTTATTGAGAAGCATCTAGGGATGCACATCCACCGTGACAGCATGCAAGCCATGGTGCTGCGTGCTGCGAATCCCTACGGTCCTTACCAGCGCCCAGGCCGCGGGCAAGGGCTGGTAGTGAACCTCATCACACGCCGTCTCGCAGGTCAGCCAGTTGAGATTTGGGGGGATGGCTCAACCGTGCGCGACTACCTGCATGTGGACGATCTCGTCCGCGCCATGCTCGCCGCAGCAGTCTATGAGGGTCCCTACCGCTTGATGAATGTCGGCTCCGGCATTGGCCGCTCCATCAATGAGGTGGTAGCCGCGGTCGATCAGGTGCTGGGTCTCAGCGGGGCGGAGGTGCGCCACCTTCCCGGTCGGGCCGCTGACGTGCCAAGCAACGTACTGGACGTGTCTCGCATCCGGACAGAGCTTGGCTGGAGCGCGCAAATTGGATGGCTAAATGGACTGCGGCACACGGCGGATTGGGTCCTCGGAAAGAGCGGAAGCGGCGGCCCTGCCGTGCGCCCAGCACCATAATGGACGACTTCTTTCCCTTTTCGGAAGCACGGGACCAGCGGTCGCGCTGCCGCCTCCTGTGGGAGGTTAGGCCTCCCGCACATGTCTACGGGACATGGAATCAGATCACCCTCCACGTCACGGGAGCCAGCGACGGTGCGCTGCTGGTCCTGGTGCTGACCCATCGCCAGGGTAGCACGCCAGACATTCATCTCTATGTGCCGTCGGACACAGCGGAAGGGAAGATCGACGTCCTGACGGCCGTTCCGCACGACACCGACCTGGTGCGGCTGATCGTCGTCGGCCCGGAAGCCGGAGGCGTCCACGCGACCATACCGGAATTCAAGCCGGTCAGCCGGGCGACGGCTTTTGCCCGGCTGTTGGCGCAGACACCCTTACACGTGCTGGCCGCGACGCTGCGCCACGCGCGCGGCCCGGCATCCTTCCTCCGCCGCCTTCGGGAGGTGCTGGGCGAGACGAGCCGCGCCCCATACCAGCCACCAGAAGGGTATGAGAGGTGGATCCGACTGTTTGACCGATGGACCAGCGAAGACTTCGATCCGCGAACGCCTCGTGCCTCACTCTGCTACATCGTCTTTGCCGGGAATGCCGGATCCGCGGCGCTGGAGGCCACTCTCGCCAGTCTGAATGCTCAAATGCAGCCCCCCCCCCGGCTGGTCGTTGGAGCCGATACCTCTGGAGACGCACTGGCCACCTGGCTCGCCGCACAGGAGTTGGATTATGTCGGCCTCCTGCAGGCGGGCGAGATCCTTCCGACTCACGCCGGGTTACTTGCTGGTGAACAGTTGCTCGCCCTCGGTCGCCCTGAGATTGCGGTCGCGGACGAGGACGAGTTGACTGACGAGGGCATTCGCCATGGGCCGCGCTTCAAGCCGTTGCCCGGCCATGTCTCCATGCTGTCCGGTCTTCCAGCGCAGGGTCTTTGGCTGGTTGCCCGAGGCACGCTGGAGCAGTACCTGCCGGCCTCCACGGCGCGGGCAGAGGCATTCCGTCTTGATCTCTGGCTGCGGAGATACCGCGCTTCATCCATCGGCTTCAGCGCGCGCATCCCCTTCATCCTCTCCCACCGCCGCCCGGACGCCGGAAACGCGCCCGCCGAGATGCTCGCCGCCATCGTGTCAGAGCACTTGGAGCAGTGCGGCTCTGCGCTTTGCTGTGCCCCTGCGGACCCGCTCCTCTTCTCGCTCCGGAAGGATGCGCCGCAGGTACACGTCACCATCCTCATTCCCTCCACCCTGAGGCAAGCACACTCAGCCGCCTGCATCAGCGCGGTCCTGAAGGGAACAGACTACGCTGCCATGGATGTACGCGTGGTGGTCATGCAGCCACGCCCGTTGGACGAGGCACAGCAGGCCGCTGCCAACCGCATCTCGGCCGATCCGCGTGTAACGGTGACTTGGCTGGAGGCTCCTACCTTCAACTTCTCAACCGCGAACAATCACGTGGCTCAAGGGGCACAGGGCGAATATATCCTGCTGCTCAACGATGACGTTTCCCCGATCAAGCGGGACTGGCTGCGCTGGATGAGCGCCTTCATGGCTGATCCACAGGTCGGCATGGTCGGGGCGCGGCTGCTCTATCCGGATGACCGGGTTCAGCATGCGGGCGTGATCATGGGCCTCGCCGGCCTCTGTGACCATGCCCATCGCTTCCTGCCGCGCACCGAACCGGGTTATATGTCGCAGGCTATCGTTTCCCATGAGCTGTCGGTAGTAACGGGCGCCTGCATGCTCGTCCGTCGTGCCGTATTCGAACGGATCGGCGGGCTGGACGAGAGTTATCCAAGTGCCTTCAACGACGTGGATCTAGCCTTGCGTGTAGGCGAGACGGGCCATTCCGTCGTCTACGTGGCACAGGCTGAACTCTACCACCACGAACTGCAGACCTATGGCGACCACTATGCTGGTGAGCGCCAGGCCTCCAAGGAGATGGAAGTCGCGCGCATGCGGCAGCGGTGGGCAGCGGTGATCGAAGCAGACCCGTTCTACAACCCCAATCTCAGCCTCGCGCCCTTGACGGAAGGGCAACTGGCCTTTCCTCCTCGGCTGGCGCTACATGGCAATGAAAATGACCTTAAACCTGGAAACTGCTCCGGCTATTCTGAGAGGCTTCCGGCAGGGCCGTCTCCCCTGGTTATGTGAAGGCGCTTCGAACGCGATCTGACCAGCCCTTAATTAGCCCGGTTTGCGTCCATCTCTTTGATATCCGTTCTTCTTGCTGCTGGCCTTCAACCGAGGCGCCGGTAGGAATCCTACAGGTGCTGGACCAAAGTGAGCGCCTCACGCAGCCGCCTGTTCTCCACGATCGGAAGGTGGTTCACCCACGGTGCTTGTCCATGCTGTTGGATGTGTTCGAGGCTCCGAAGTTGCCGACTTCTGAGGAGCCCTGAAGTCACCGAGCCGGCGCCGTTCCGTTATGTCGAACCATAACCAAATTAGGGGCGGGCCCAAAAGCTGTGAACGGGCACCTAACTGGAACCCTGGCGGGAATTCAGCTTACCGCACTGATAACTCTCGAGAAATCAGCATAAGGGTGGCATCCCGATCAGGTCCGATCAGGTCCGATCAGGTCCGATCAGGTCCGATCAGGATCCCACCTACTCGCCAACTGTGCCAGTAGATTCATTATCTTGCCGTCCCTTTCGAGAGAGCCCTGATTCGGCGCTTATTCACCCCAATTTGGATCCGTCGAAGGTTATCCAAACCTCGGATGCAGCGGCAGCCCACTTCTTGGCCAGTCAACCGCGATCAGGCGGCCGGTCCCGGACAGCGTGATGAATGCCGTCCTGAGCCCGTCACCACCGAAGCAGATATTCGTGCAGTACGGCTCAGGTGCGACATGGAACTCGACTAACTCGCCCACGGGCGAGATGACCGAGATGCCGGCACGCACCAGCGTCGCCACACAGATGTTGCCGTTCGCCTCCACGGCCAAGGAGTCGAAGCGCTGGTACCCAGGCGAGCCGTAAAGAAGACGCCCGCCGTTGGGCGACGGCCAGGCCTCCATGCCCACTTCACCCGGCGCGGTAACGGGATAGGCCCTAAGACGGCTCGTTTCCGTCTCCGCCACGTAGAGGGTCCGTCCATCCGGCGAAAGACCCACGCCGTTCGGGGTCATGGAGGGGAAGATCACCTCGCGTATCGAGCTTCCGTCGCACCTGGCATAGTAGACGGCCCCACGGTCCATGCTGCGGGCCCGCACCTTGCCGAGGTCCGTGAACCAGAAACCGCCATGGGCATCGAAGACGATGTCGTTCGGACCGTTCAGGGGCTTGCCATCACATTCGGTGTAGAGGACCTCGGCCCGGCCCGTCGCGATGTTGACACGCTCGATACGACCGCCAGCGTAGTCCTCCGCGATGCCGACAGGGCGCAGGTAGCCGTCGGCTTGTTCGAGCCAGCGGAAGCCGCCGTTGTCCGCCGTCAGGGCTCATGAGACAGAGAGGGATGGTTGAGGAAAGGAGGGTTTCGGGCTCATCGTAACCACCAGGGAACGAACCATGAGCCAGAAGCCAGTGACACCGAACGCGAAGCCGCCCGCCGATCGGGTGGTGCGCGACATTCGTCGAGCGACCCGCAAGCACTACTCGGCCGAGGACAAGATCCGGATTGTG
>NZ_JAOXLP010000039.1 GCF_025791835.1 Roseomonas xinghualingensis | reverse complement strand
GGCCGGGTTCGAGACGGTGGTCCTCGTCTCTCTCCCGCGCACCACACCCCGTAGACCCATGGCGCGCATCAGCCGTTCCCCCGTGCAGCGGGCCACCGCGACGCCCTCGCGGCCGAGTTGCCGCCAGACCTTGCGCGCGCCATAGACCCCGAAGTTGGCCGCATGCACCCGCCCGAGCCTCTCCATGAGCACCTGGTCCCGCCGGATGCGGGGCGAGGCCTTGGTCGGATCAACGCGCCGGGCAACATGAGCGTGGTAGGTCGACGGGGCGATCGGCAATACCCGGCAGATCGGCTCGACCCCGTAGGCACCCCGGTGATCGTCGATAAAGGCGATCATGGCTTCGAGCGGCGGTCGAGCTCCGCCACCGCGAAATAGGCCGACGCCTTGCGTAGGATCTCATTGGCTTGGCGTAGCTCGCGGACCTCGCGTTCCAGCGCCTTGATCCGCTCCCCCTCCGCAGTCGTCGACCCCGGCCGCAGGCCCTGGTCGCGCTCGGCCTGCCTTACCCAGCCGCGCAGCGTCTCCGTCGTGCAGCCGATCTTGGCCGCGATCAAGCCGATCGCCGCCCACTGCGAGGCATGGTCGCCCCCGTGCTCCAGCACCATCCGCACCGCCCGCTGCCGGACCTCAGGCAAATACCGGTTCGACGTCTTCTTCGTCATGGCTCCATCCTCTCAAGAATAGGAGCCTCCAGGGAACCCGGGGCGGTTCAGACACCCCATCGAGAATGCCTTCGCCAAGCTCAAGGCCATCCTGCGCAAGGCCGCGGGCCATACATGACGGCGTTGTTGAGCAAGAAGACTGTCGAAGGGCCGGGAGTGGCGACCTGGGCTGCGCTGATCAGCACGAAGGTCACAAATGCCGCGAAACTCATCCCAGACTCCAGCTCGAGCATCTGCACTGCACTCCTGGTCGGGACAGCCCGGATCACCTGGTGGGTTCCAACGCATGCGCGTCGCAATCTCCTGACAGCCGCCCCTAAGAACTGCCGACCTAGCGAACCTCCGTTCCCCCGCCTAGCCGCGACATCGGATCAGCTGTGTCGCGGAAAGTGGAACTCATACAACCGGCGCCAGGACCCCGCCATTCGAACCCGGCCGAACTATCTCCGCAAAGCGTGGATCGTGCTTAAACATTTCGATCGACAGTTCGGTGAGCACCCGGATCTTTCGTTCAGGGTGCTGGCTCGGTGGGCGGACAACATACGCGGCTCCCGGCGGCGGCGGATACCGCGTCATGATCGGAACGAGGGCGCCTCTGGACACGTATTCATGGGTGAGGCAGTCGGGCAGCAAGGCGATCCCGAGCCCTGCTGCGGCGGCAACAGCGAGAGCGGTTCCATTGTCGGCCTTGAAGCGTCCCTGGGGCTGGACCGTGACGATCGTGTCGCCATCCATGAACCGCCAGCTTTCCGTGCCCTGCATGAGGGCCTCGTGGGCGGCGACGTCCCCCGGTGCCGCCGGTGAACCATGCGCTTCGATATAGCCCGGGCTTGCGACCAGCTTTCCATAAATTGGCCCGATGCGCTTCGCGATCAGACTCGAATCCCGAAGTGTTCCGACCCGGATCGCACAGTCAAAGCCCTCTGCGACCAGATCGACGAAGCGATCGCTGTAGACGGTATGAATGGAGAGTCGAGGATGGCGTCGCGCCAGCTCGGCAAGCACCGGAGAGAAGTGCGTTGGACCAAAAGACAGCGGCATAGCGATCCGCAAGCGGCCGCGCAGGTCACCGTTCGGCACGATCGTCTCCCTGGCCGCCTCGATCTCCGCGGAGATCCTGGCTGCGTGGTCACGAAACGAAGCTCCAGCTTCCGTGAGCGCGGCACCACGGGTCGTTCGCGCGAGAAGCTGAACGCCGAGCTCCGCTTCGAGCTTGAGGAGTCGGCGACTGACGACCGACTTGGAAAGGCTGAGCCGACGCGAGGCGGCTGAAACGCCCCCGGCATCCGCGACCTCGACGAATGTCTGCAGATCCTCGATCTCCAACTTGGCGTTCCCCATTCTGCGACACAGCTTGTCGTGCATTGGCACTATCCCACCACATTACGGCGATGCAATAGGAGCGCCACGCTTCAAGAACCCAGCGGCATCCGCTGCCACCTCACAAAGAGATAGTCATGACCTTCCGCAACGGCCTGAAGTCTCTCCTCCGTCCAGAGGACTCGGTACTCGTCCTGATCGACCACCAGCCCTACCAACTCGCGAACCTGAACAGCCACGACCCGCACATGGCGGTCAACAATGCAACGGCGCTGGCGAAGGCCGCCAAAGCCTTCGGCGTCCCCACCATTCTGACAAGCGTAATTGCCGAGCGCGGCGGTCTCATATTCCCGCAGATCACCAATGTGTTCCCTGACCAGGCAGTCATCGACCGGACATTCATCAATACCTGGGAGGATCCGAAGGTCGTGGACGCGGTGAAGGCGACGGGCCGCAAGCAGTTGATCATCGCGGGACTTTGGACCGAGGTCTGCGTCGCGATGCCGGTTATCCAGGCACTCGGCGAAGGTTGGGATGTGACGGTGATCACCGATGCTTCTGGCGGCACCTCGGTGGAGGCCCACGAGGTCTCGATACACCGAATGATTGCAGCCGGCGCGAACATGATGACGTGGCTGGCGCTGGCGGCTGAATGGCAGCGTGATTGGGCACGCTCGGAAACGGTTACTGCCATGACTGAGGTGATGAAGGATCATTCCGCTGGCAGTGGCATCGCCTATCTGTGGGAGCAGCAACTCTTGAACACCCCGGTGCCGGCCACAGCGCGCTGATTCCACCAGCGGGTGACGGCGTTCTTCAGCGATCTGACCAAGGGTGATCACTCGTCGACCAACGCCATCATCTCTCAGCACTCCGGTCGACCATGTCGGACCGCTTGCATGCCCTAGACAGAAGGAGATCCCCCTTGTCCAGCAAACTCGATCTGCTTACCCCACAAAACAGCCAGCTCATCTTCATCGACCAGCAGCCGCAGATGGCGTTCGGTGTGCAGTCGATCGACCGGCAGGTGCTGAAGAACAATGTCGTAGCACTGGCGAAGTCCGCAAAGGCCTTTGGTGTGCCCACGACCATCACCACGGTGGAGACCATTGGCTTTTCGGGGCACACCTATCCAGAACTGCTCGCGGTCTTCCCAGAAAACAAGCTGCTGGAACGCAGTTCGATGAACTCGTGGGACGACAAGAATGTGCGCGATGCGCTAGCTGCCAATGCAGCGCATGATCGTAAGAAGGTGGTCGTATCGGGCCTGTGGACTGAGGTCTGCAACCTGAGCTTTGCGCTCTCCTGCCTAAAGGACACCGATTACGAGATCTATATGGTCGCCGACGCCTCGGGCGGCACTTCGGTCGAGGCTCATGGCTATGCGATGGACCGGATGGTGCAGGTCGGCGTCGTACCGGTGACTTGGCAGCAGGTGCTGCTGGAATGGCAGCGCGATTGGGCCCGCAAGGAGACCTATGACGCAACGCTTACCATCGTGAAGGAGCATTCTGGCGCATACGGCATGGGTGTCGATTACGCCTACACCATGGTCCACAAGACGCTCGAGCGCGCGGCCCACGGCGAGACCGTCGGCCCCAATCCGGCGAACTGAGGCGTCACGGCGGCGGCCCAGGCCGAGCTTGGGCCGCAACCGTCCCCTATTATACATCGGTAGAGGATGAGATGACCCAGAAGCCTGCCGTTAGGATTTCCTACGAAGCTCAAGGGCACAAGGCGCGGTTCGTTGCCCGTGTCGACGGTGTGGAGGGTGAAGGCGTACTGACCATCTCGACGGTCTCAGATGTGCTGGTCATTGCTGATCATACCCTCGTTCCTGACACGCTGCGTGGAAGGGGCGTCGCCTCGATGCTGGCCGAGGCTCTGATCGCAGATGGCCGCTCCAAGGGCTATAGAATCATGCCGCTGTGTCCCTTTGTTCGGGCGCAGGCGTTGAGGCACCCAGAATGGTCCGATATCATTCAACATTGAGGCGGCTGGAGCACTCTCAACCGCGATACTATTCCTCGCCCATAAGGCGCTATGCGCCGCCTATATTCAGGGTGGGCTGGGCAAGCTAACCGATTTCCCCGGCGCCGATGCCGAGATGACTTACTTCCGACTGGCGCCGCCCGCGCTGTTCGCCGTTCTGGTGATTGCGCTGGCAGAGTTCGCCCTTCTGCCCACCTTAATCGCGCTGCGGTTCTGGGATCAGCCCGCAGGCAAGGCCCGGCACGCAGCCGCAAACGCCTTCTTTGAACATCTCGGGCTGGTCGGAGGATTCCTGCTGGTTGCCTGGCCGGATCTCGCCCGGCCCCCATCCCTCGAGCTGTGGCGAAAGTAGGCACAGCACTCAGTAAGGAGAACAGCAATGTTCGGGAAAGACCTTATCATTGCGAATGCCAGGATCACGACGCTCGACCGTAAGAACCCCTCGGCCGAGGCCGTGGCCATCCGCGACGGCAGGTTCCTTGCCGTCGGCTCCGAAGCCGAGGTACGCGCAGCCGCGCCCGAGGCGAGTGTGATCGACGCGAAGGGCCGCCGCATGATCCCCGGCCTGATCGATAGTCATACTCACATGATCCGCGGTGGCCTCAACTACAACATGGAGCTTCGCTGGGACGGAGTGCCTTCTCTTTCCGAGGCAATGGCGATGCTGAAGCGGCAAGTGGACCGCACCCCCGCACCGCAGTGGGTACGGGTGGTGGGCGGCTTCACCGAGCACCAGTTCGCTGAGAAACGCCTGCCGACACTGGAGGAGCTGAATGCCGTCGCCCCTGATACACCGGTCTTCATCCTGCACCTTTATGACCGTGCCCTCCTGAACGCGGCCGCCTTGCGCGTCGTGGGTTACACGAAGGATACGCCCAATCCGCCGGGTGGCGAGATCCAGCGCGACGCCGGCGGCAATCCCACCGGCCTTCTGCTGGCCCAGCCCAATGCGACGATCCTCTATTCGACGCTCGCCAAAGGGCCAAAGCTGAACCCCGAATATGCGGTCAGTTCGTCTCGGCATTTCATGCGCGAGTTGAACAGCCTCGGCGTGACCTCGGTCATCGATGCGGGCGGTGGGTTCCAAAGCTATCCGGACGATTACGCCATCATCGAACAGCTGCATGCCGACAGGCAGATGACGGTGCGGGTCAGCTACAACTTGTTCACACAGAAGCCGAAAGAGGAAATTTCCGAGTTCTCGGGCTGGGTGAAGCAGGTCTCGCCCGGTCATGGCGACGACACCTATCGCCACAACGGCGCAGGCGAGATGCTGGTCTATTCCGCGGCGGATTTCGAGGATCTCCGCGTCGAGCGCCCCGAGATGCCGCCGGACATGGAGACTGATCTGGAGCCGGTCATCCGCCTCCTGTCCGAGCATCGCTGGCCCTGGCGGCTACACGCCACCTATGACGAGACGATCAGCCGCGCGCTGGACGTGTTCGAGAAGGTGAACCGCGACATTCCTTTGCAAGGCATCAACTGGTTCTTCGACCATGCCGAGACGATCAGTGACCGCTCGATCCACCGCATCGCCGCGCTTGGCGGCGGCGTCGCCGTACAGCATCGGATGATGTTCCAGGGCGAATATTTCATCGAACGCCACGGCGCCAAGGCGGCCGAGAGCACGCCCCCGATCCGAAAGATGCTCGATGCCGGCCTGCCGGTCGGCGCCGGCACCGACGCGACCCGGGTGGCGAGCTACAACCCTTGGGTCTCCCTGTCGTGGCTGGTGACCTCGACCACGCTCGGCGGCACCCGGCTTTACCCGGCGGCGAACCGGCTGGACCGGGAAACCGCGCTGCGGCTGTGGACTGAGGCCAACACCTGGTTCTCGAACGAACAGGGCAAGAAGGGCCAGATCAGGGAAGGCCAGTTGGCCGACCTTGCGCTGCTGTCGGACGACTATTTCGCGGTTCCCGAGGATCAGATCGTGCATCTGCGCTCGGTCCTGACGGTGCTGGGCGGCGAGGTGGTGCATGGCGACGGTCCCTTCGCGCCGCTCGCGCCCGCGCTGCCGGCGCCGATGCCCGACTGGTCACCGGTCGCGACCTTCGGGGGCTATTACAGGACGCCGGGGGCGCAGGCAAAGGTGGCCATGGCCTGCGGCTGCGGGCATGGCTGCGCCGTACATGGCCACAACCATGCCGCGGCACTTGGGGCCCATGTCCCCGCCGCCGACGCCCGAACATTCTGGGGCGCCTTCGGCTGCGGCTGCTGGGCGGTGTAGGCCCGCCTCCCGCGCCGGAGATGGTCACGCTCCGCTCAGTCGCCGACCTAGCTAGGGGCCGGTCCCTTTTTCCGCTGCAAGGATCTGAAATGGCCGCCAATACGACGCTGCCATCAAAAAGCCCGCTGAGCTTCCCGGTCTTCCGGGCGCTGTGGATCGCCACGGTCATCTCGAACATCGGCACCTGGATGCATGATGTCGGCGCGGGCTGGCTTATGACCTCGCTGTCGCCGAGCCCCCTGCTGGTGGCTCTGGTACAGGCGGCCACGACCCTGCCGATGTTTCTGCTGGCGCTGCCCGCCGGGGCCATGGCCGATATCGTGGACCGGCGCAGGATGCTACTGGCGGCGCAGATCCTTGGCCTTTCCGCTGCGGCGGTCCTGGCGCTTCTGACCCTTCAAGGGCTGACGAGCCCATGGGTTCTGCTGGCCGCGACCTTTGTCCTCGGCGTGGCTGCGGCGCTCAGCTCGCCGGTCTTTCAGGCAATCGTCCCGGAACTAGTGGACAAACCCGCCCTACCCGACGCGGTGGCGCTGAACAGCCTCGGCGTCAACATCTCGCGCGCCATCGGCCCGGCACTTGGCGGGCTGATCGTGGCAATGGCTGGCGTTCCGGCGGTCTTCGCGCTCAACGCCCTGTCGGTGCTGGCGGTCCTGGCCGTGCTTGGCACATGGAAACGCCCGCCTGCCGCGCGCCGCCTGCCGCCCGAGCATTTCTTCGGTGCGCTGCGGACCGGTTATCGCTATGCGCGGCATTCCCCGGCAATGCGGCTCGTCCTGATCCGGACGCTGGGCTTCTTCCTGTTCGGCAGCGCGCTGTGGGCGATGCTGCCACTGGTGGGCCGCCGTGAACTGGGATTGGATGCGGCCGGCTATGGTGCGCTTCTGGGCTGCATGGGCGCCGGCGCCGTCGGCGGCGCATTGCTGCTGAAGCGGCTTCGTAAGACTGTGGTGGCCAACACCATCTCCATCTGGGCGACGCTGCTGTTCGCGGCTGCGACACTGGCGCTTGCGCTAGCACCGAATGCCTGGCTTGCGGCGGCGGTGATGTTCGCTGCTGGCCTCGCCTGGATCGGCATGCTGACCTCCCTCAACGTAGCGGCGCAGATGGCCTCACCGGACTGGGTCAAGGCACGAGCGCTCGCCGTCTACCTGCTGGTCTTCCAGGGATCGATGACGGGTGGCAGCATCCTGTGGGGCATACTTGCCAGCCGGACCAGCGTAACCGGAGCCCTGACCGTTGCCGCAATCGCCCAGGTTCTGGCGGCCCTGCTGGCCCTACGCTGGCGTCTGTCGAGGGATGCGGCGACAGATCTGGCCCCGTCGAACCACTGGGCCGAGCCTGTTGTCGTCACTCCGCCTGCCAACGATCGTGGTCCCGTCCTGATTGAGATCGAATACCAGAGCGCTCCGGAACGGCAGGCCGATTTCATCGGTGCCCTGCGCCGCTTCAGCACGGTCCGGCAGCGCGACGGAGCGACCCGCTGGGATGTCTGGGAAGACGTCGAGCAGCCCGGCCGTGTGATCGAGACCTTCGTCGTCGAAAGCTGGATTGAGCATCAGCGCCAGCACGCAAGGGTGACGCATAGCGATGCACTGGATCAGGAACTGCTGAATGCCTTCCACATTGGAGGCGAACCGCCGATCGTCCGCCACTTTCTGCGACCGCTCTGACACTGTTTGAACGAAGGAGAGAGACATGAGCTGGAACCCCACCCAGGACCCAGGTTGCCCCGAAGTGAGCGGCATTGCCGCCATCGAGACGCTGATCATCCCGCGCACCCGCGATCTGGGCGGGTTCGAGGTGCGCCGCGCCCTGCCCGCCCCGGAACGCCAAATGGTGGGGCCCTTCATCTTCTTCGACCAGATGGGGCCAGCCGAGTTCCTGACCGGCGGCGGCATCGACGTGCGCCCGCATCCCCATATCGGCCTCGCGACGGTCACCTATCTTTACAGTGGCGCTTTCCATCATCGCGACAGCACCGGCGCCGACCAGATAGTTTATCCGGGCGAGGTGAACTGGATGATCGCCGGCAACGGTGTCACCCATTCCGAACGCACGAGTGAGGAAATGCGCCGCCGACCCGGCACCGCTTTCGGTATCCAGACATGGGTCGCGCTGCCGGATCACGTGGAAGACACCGCAGCGAGTTTCGAGCATCACGGCCGCGATGCGCTGCCCTTCCTTGAGGATGATGGCAAGCAGGTCCGGCTGATCCTCGGCTCGGCTTGGGGTGCGCAGGCACCGGCCAAGACCTTCACCGAGACCTTCTACGCCGATGTCGTCCTCGCGGCTGGCGCTAAGCTACCGCTACCCGACGATCATGAGGACCGCGCTGCCTATGTCATCGAGGGCAGTATCGTTGTCGCTGGAGCCAGCTTCTCGGCAGGCCAGATGATGGTCTTCCGCTCCGGTGACAGGATCAGCGTGACGGGCGGAGAGAGAGGCGCCCGGCTAATGGTGCTCGGCGGCGAGACGATGAACGGGCCGCGCTACATTTCGTGGAATTTTGTTGCATCGTCGCAGGAGAAGATCGATGCCGCGAAAGAAGCCTGGCGCAGGGGCGACTGGGAGCATGGCCGTTTCCACCTGCCGGCTGGCGACCAGGCAGAGTTCATTTCGATGCCGGACTCCAGGAAGTGATCGAAGCGCGGGTTCGGCCGGTGTCCATCGGCGGTACTGTGGTGCATGGATCGGATCTGAGGCCGGGATAGGGTGGGATGGGGCTGGAGTGCCCCGATGACCGGCAGGGACACCGCGCTTGCCCTTCAAAGTGAACAAGGACCGGCGCCACCGGATCCCGCGGCAGCGGCATCGGGTCACGAACTGGCCCGCCTATGAGGCGGGCCTTCGCTCTCGTAGCAGCCTGACGGTGTGGTTCACGGAGGACGCCATTGAGGGCTGGCTGGCGGCGCATCGGACCACCCGCGGCAGGCAGCCATCCTATTCGGACCTGGCGATCGCGACTGCGCTGACCTTGCGTGCCGTGTTCCATCTGGCACTCCGCCAGACAGAGGGCCTGATCGCCTCAATACTACAATTGCTCGGCATCGATCTTGCCGTGCCCGACCATACGACCTTGAGCCGGCGGGCGGAAACGCTCGAGGTGTCGCGGCCCCGCGGCGGGCAAGCGCCCCTGCACCTGCTGGTGGACAGCACGGGATTGAAGCTCTGCGGGCCCGGCGAGTGGTTGACGGAGAAGCACGGAACACAACGACGCCGGTCGTGGCGCAAACTGCATCTCGCCACCGACGCCGACACGGGGCGGATCGTCGCCTCGGTGCTGACGGGCCACGATGCCGATGATGGCGGGCAAGTCGGCCCGCTGCTCGAGGGAGTGGATGGACCTGTCGCGTCTTTCACCGCTGATGGAGCTTACGACCGCGACGACGTCCATGCCGGGATTATGGCCCGTCACCCTGAGGCGGCGATCATCGTCCCACCCCGATCAAGCGCCGTCCCAAGCGCGTCGGCCAGGACTGCACCGACGGCGCGCGACCGCCATCTGCGGACCATCGCCGAGCGCGGCCGCATGGGCTGGCAGAGAGCGTCTGGCTACAACTGGCGTGCTCTGGTCGAAGCCGATGTGTCGCGCTGGAGGCGCGTCATTGGTGATGGCCTACGCTCGCAAACGGACGGACGCCAAGCGACCGAGGTGGCCATCGCCGCCGAGCTGCTGAACCGCATGTTGGACCTGAGTCGCCCAGAATACGTCCGCATCGCCTGATCGTTAGGGCTCTCGGGAGAGACGCATCCAACGCTCCGATCGATGCAACAAGGTCGCATGGCGCTGTTCGTCCGCACCATCGGCCTGGCCCGGGCGCAGGTGAAGATCGGCATCGCCAACTTGGCTTACAACTTCACCCGCCTGGACTGGCTCAACACTCGAGCTGCGCCCGCATAACCCCACAGATCCAACAAAGAGCGGCACCGGCAGCCCCAAGCCGATCATCTGGACCCATCAGCAGGGGCACGTCACAACGTGAGGCAGCGATCCCGCTCGAAGACCGCCCAGCGGCGGGTAATTCGAGGTCTCGAGCTGACGTAACTGGCGCAGATCGGACAGGCCCAGCCCACCATACTTCTGCTTCCACCGAAAAAGGTCGCCTCGGATACCCATCTTGCGACAGACCTCGGCCACCGGCGTGCCCAGCTCCGCCTGCTTCGGCGCGAAGGAGATCTGCTCTTCAGTTGCAGTGGCTCTTCCTCTTCGGCCAGCCTCCATCCAGGTCTACAACCCTGCCGGAAGCCCCTCAGAATGGCCGTACCATTTTCTAGATTTACGGTCACCCTTAAGCCTCCGACCAGCGCTGCCGCTGCCATAAGTCCCGAAACTGCCGGTCCGCTTCGGCAAGTCTGGTGCGCCAAGCCGGCCCGTCCAGATAGTCCATTTCCGTAAACTGCACGCGGCATTGCTCGATAAAGGCCGGGTCTTGGCACACCTTGCCGGTCGCCTCGCGCAGGCGGGCCACTACCGCAGCGGGAGTGTCCTTCGTCACCACAATGCCGCGCTCGCTACCCATAATCACGTCTAAACCCGCTTCCTTGAACGTCGTGACATCCTGCGCGAAAGGCGAGCGACGGGCACCACCTTGCGCAATCATGCGGACACCGTTTTGAGAGGCTGTCACCTCACCCACGTTCAGCCCGCCGACTTCCACCTGTTTGGCTTGCAGAGCAACGCGCATCGGACCTGCGCCGGCGAACGGCACATGGGTGAGCTTCACGCCGGCCGCTGCCTGCACCAACACCAGCGCAAGGTGTTCATCCGTGCCAACACCGGTGGAGGCGAAGGTGATGGTGTCGGGCGCTGCTTTGGCCCGGGCTAGCAGGTCAGCAAAATCGTGGATCGGACTATCAACCGGCACCGAGAAGGCGGAGGGGTCGGACACCAGGTTGGCGACATAGGCGAAGTCATCGAGCTGGAACTGAGGCGTGCTGCGTTCGATCGGCAGGGTCACCAAGCCCGGCATGTTAGTGATGGCCAAGGTGTGGCCATCCGGCCGCGCACGGGCTGCGGCAGCGAGCGCCACCTCGCCCGAGGCACCGGGACGGTTGTTCACCACCACGGACCCACCAATTTCCTTTTCCAGGAAGCGGGCGAAGGTGCGTGCTGTCACGTCGGTACCACCGCCTGCCGCGAAGCCCACCAACAGTTCGATCGGACGGTCGGGAAAGCGACGATCCTGAGCCACTGCCGGCGCTGTGAGGAAAGACGCGGCGAGCCCGAGGAGGGCTGGCCGGCGGGAAATGGGGAAGGTCATCTTCATTAAACCTCGCTGGCCAGGAAGCCGCCCACCCTGTAACTGAGCATGCTTCTGGATTTCGTCGTGTTGGGCGGGGCACGCAGGCTTCATGGCAGAAGCACCCCGGGGTTCAGCAGGCCATGCGGATCCAGGGCTTGTTTGACTGCCCGCATCATCCGCAGCGCGACTGGCTGCTTGTAGCGGGCGAGATCCTGCGTGCGGAGTCGACCGATTCCCTGTTCGGCGCTGATCGAGCCATCCAGCTCGACGATGGCGTCGTGCACCAGTTCGGAGAGCCTCGGCTGCATGGCGTGCAGCTGGGCATCCGTGCCATCGGCGGGGCGGGCGACATTATAGTGGAGATTTCCGTCACCGAGATGGCCGAAGGTAAAATTTCGTACGCCGGGATAGGCGGCCTGGAGCGCAGCATCCGTCCTTTCCACGAAGCCCGGCACGGCGGAGACTGGTAGGGAGACATCGTGCTTAATGCACTTACCGTCCGCGGCAAGTGCGAGGGTGATACTCTCCCGCATGTGCCACATTGCGCGTGCCTGTGTCATGTTCTGAGCGATCGCAACATCCGCGATCTCTCCTGCCTCCAGCGCCCCGACCAGCACAGCTTCCAGCCGCGCGACGGCGCACTCTTCGCTTTCGGCGTCGCTGATCTCCAGCAGCACGTACCAAGGATCGTCTAGCCTGGCGAAGGGCGCGTGATGCTGCGGGTAGAACGTGCTCACCAGCCGCAGGCAGGTGACCGACATCAGCTCGAAGCCGGTTAGAGAGGCGTGGAATCTTGCCCTAGCACGCGTCAGAAACCGACCGGCATTATGGATCGAACTCAGTGCTGCAAGCGCAGTGCAGCGCGCAGCCGGCTGCGGGAACAGCTTCATCGTGGCGGCAGTGATGATGCCCAGCGTGCCCTCGCTGCCGATGAAAAGGTCACGGAGGTCGTAGCCAGAATTATCCTTTCTAAGGCCACGCAGTCCATGCCACACCTCGCCGTCGGCAAGCACGACTTCCAGCCCCAGGCACAGTTCCCGCGCGTTGCCGTATCGTAGCACTGTGGTGCCGCCGGCGTTGCTGCCGAGGTTGCCGCCGATCATGCAGCTTCCCTCAGCGCCGAGTGAGAGTGGGAACAGCCGCCCCGCCGCCTCCGCCGCCTGCTGGATGGACTGCAGGATGCAGCCGGCCTCGACGGTGATGGTGTCGTTATCAAGGTCGATTGCCCGCACGCGATTCAATCGCGTAAGCGACAGCACGACGGCGCGGCCGTCGTCACCCGGTACGGCACCCGCTACTTGGCCAGTGTTACCGCCCTGCGGCACCACGGGGGAGCCATGGGCTGCACAGGCGCGCAGCACGGCCGAGACCTGCGCGCAGTCCGTCGGCCGGACGACGGCGCGCGCAGAACCTGTCACCAGCTTGCGCCAGTCAGTCAGGTAAGGTGCGGTGGCCTCGCCGGTCAGGATGTGGTCTGCGCCGACGGCTTCGGTCAGCGAGGCAATCAAAGCATCGGTCATGACTTAACTGGCGTCAGCAGGCGGCCGTCCTGCAAGAAAGCTTTCAGGTTGTCTACGGTCAGCTGCTCCATTGCTTGCCGCGTTTGCACGGTGGCACTGCCGACGTGTGGGGTGATGACGACATTGTCGCGCCGCGCCAGCGCCTCCGGCGCGCCTGGCTCGCCCTCCAGCACGTCAAGGCCTGCGCCGCCAAGTTCACCCGCCTCGAGTGCCTCGACCAGCGCCGACTGATCCACGACGCTGCCCCGACCAACGTTGATCAATATGCCGCTCTTTCCCAGCGCGCATAGCACCGCAGCATCCACAAGGTGGAAGGTCTCGGCGTCACCACCACAGGCGACTACAAGGAAGTCTGCCCATTCCGCGAGGGCCAGCAGCGACGGTTCGAAGACGTACCCCACATCCCTCGGGCTGCGCCCGGTGTAGCGGATGTCCATAGAGAACCCTTCGCCGCGGCGCGCGACGGCGCTGCCGATGCGGCCCAGGCCCAGAATGCCCAGCCGACGCCCCGACACCTTGGTGGTGATAGGGAACTGCCCCAGCTGCCTCCATTCTCCCGCCTGGACATAGCGATTGGCAGCCGGGATGCGGCGGCTAGCGGCGATCAACAAGCCCCAGGCCAAATCCGCCACACAGTCATCTAGCACGTCCGGGGTGTTGGCCACTGCGATGCCGCGCGCACGCGCGCCCGCCACATCCAGCGTGTCATAGCCTGCTCCCCAAGAGGAGATGGCGCGTAACATGGGCAGCGCCGACAGCATCGCCGCGTCACAGCCCCGCCGCACGCTGGTCGCCAGCAACTCCACATCGGCCCCGTGACGTGCGAGCCACCCAGCATCTTCCTGCCAGAGCCGCACAGCTCCCATCTCCGCCAACAGGGCATCCGCCAGGGGGCCGATGGGGGTCAATTGCAGCAGCGAACTCACGACTTATACGGCGGCAGGTATCCGGTGGCGGCGCCGGCAGCGGAGAAGCTCATGCCGTCCCGCATTCGCTCCTCCACAGCTTGGTCTGCCGCCAGTAGCTTCTCCGCCCGTGGGAGCACCTCGTTGGCCAGCCGACGGGGGATGACAATGATTCCTGTCTCGTCGCCCACCACTAGATCGTCCTGCTCCACGCGAACGCCGCCTACCGTCACGGAAACCCCAATCGGCAGGAGCTTCAGCCGACCTTTGCCGGTGGTCGGGGAGACATGCCGGCTCGCCAACCACAAGCCCAGGTTGCAGATCTCGTCCACGTCGCGACAGGCACCATCGATCACCACGCCTTCGACGCCTTGCATCTTTGCAC
The DNA here is from genome assembly GCF_025791835.1 of Roseomonas xinghualingensis. GTDB lineage: Bacteria > Pseudomonadota > Alphaproteobacteria > Acetobacterales > Acetobacteraceae > Roseomonas > Roseomonas xinghualingensis. The sequence goes on along the minus strand of NZ_JAOXLP010000039.1, from coordinate 11,549 downwards.
CTGCAGCGGCAAGCCCGCCCATGGTGGAAATCGGCTGCCCGCCGACATCCACTACTAGCACGCGCCCCGGCTGCGCCGCATCGACCAGGCGGCCAACTGCGAACTCGGACTTCTCGAACTCATGCAGCAGCCCCGGGATCTGGCGCGCCGTGGTGGCGAAGCCGCAGATACGGCCCGCCCCGGAGCGCAGGGGAATTCCCTGTATAACGCCTTCCACATCTAGCTGGTCCAGCGCGTCGGACCAGGCGCTGACGGGGATCGGCTTGCAGCGGTCAAGCAATTCAGCGTCGCTCATGTGGGCCTCAGTTGATGGTGGCGCCGGAGACGCGGACCGCCTCGGCCCAGCGGGCAGTTTCCGCGGCGATGAATTGGTCGAAGCGCTCGGGGCCGTAGTTGGTGACATCTGCACCCATCTCGACCAGCCGGCGGGTGAAGTCTGGCTCCGCCACGATCGCCGAGATGTCGCGCGCGATCTTCGTACGGAGTTCCTCGGGAAGGCGTGCTGGGGCGAAGGTGCCGAACCAGGTTGCGGCCTCGAAATCGGCCATTCCGGCCTCGGCGAAGGTGGGCACATTCTGGATCGCGCCCATGCGTCGCGGATGCGCAAGCGCGATGGCGTTCATCTCGCCGCTCTTGATGTAGGGCAGCACGGCCGACAGCGTGCAAAAGCTGCAGTCCACCTGGCCGGCCAGGATATCGGTGATAAGCGGGGCATCGCCGCGGTAGGGCACATGTTCGCTGGCGATCTGGGCGCGCAGCTTGAATAGCTCACTCGTCAAGTGCTGGGCGGTGCCGTTGCCGGTGGAGCCCACCGTCACCCCTCGACGCTGCCGCTTCGCCCAGGCCACGAACTCGGGTAGATCTCGAGCCATCACCTTCTTCGACGTCACCAGCACCAATGGGACGATCGCTGTAAGGGTAATGGCGGTGAAGTCGCCGATCGGGTCATAGGATAGACGCCGGTACAGGCTCTTGCTGATGGTGTGCGCGCTGGTGGTCTCGAACAGCGTGTACCCGTCGGGCTCGCTACGGGCCACGGCCTCGGCGCCCAGCGTGGCGCCTGCGCCAGCACGGTTCTCCACCACCACCGTCTGGCCCCAGCCCTGGGTCAACCTCTCGGCAATCATGCGGCCGATGACATCGGTGGCGCCCCCGGGCGGGTAGGGCACGACTAGGCGAACGACACGGTTCGGGTAGTTGACCACCTGGGCAATGGCGGCAGCAGGCATGAGCGTAGCGCAGGCCAGAAGGCCCAACGCGCGGCGTGGGATTGGCATTCTAGGACTCCTCAGTTCAGTGATTTAGCCCATCATTGTAGTCCCGGCGGGCGCGGGGGTGCCGGGCGGGGTGACCGCCCGACCTGTAACCGATAGGCTACTCGGCGGCTTGTTTCAGCGACGCGTCGCGCCACGCCAGTAGTCGGCTCAGCCCTTCACGCATGCTAACCTGCGGCTCCCAGCCGATAGCGTCCTTTGCGGCCCTATGTACGATCTCGAAGGCACCACCAGAGGTGAGGCGGACCTTGGTGGGATCGGGCTCCACCAGCTCAGCCTTCAGCTCCGGGCGACCGGAGAGCTCGGCGACCAGATTCACCAGTTCCAGCGTCGTGATTGGCGCGGGGCCGGACGTGTTGACGGCGACGTCGGTTGTTGCTGCTTCGAGTGCCATGCAGTTCGCGCAGGCGAGGTCGCCCACGTAGACGAAGTGCTTGGTCTCGCTGCCGTCGCCGATTACCTTGGGACGCTCCCCGCGCTTAATCGCGTCATGCGTCTCGACGATGTAGAGCGCGTTGGCCGCGCGGTAGTGTTGGCGCTCGCCGTATACCGTTGAGTAGCGCAAGATCACGTAGTCTTGGCCCCACTTTCGGTGCGCGTCGCGGCACAGCTGCTCACCCATGATCTTGCTGCTGCCGTACAGGATGGCGGCTGGCGGTGCGCCGGCGGCATGGAAGGGAGTGTTCTCCACGAGATCGCCCTTCACGCCGGGGCCGTAACCATAGACGGCGTTCGACGACGCAAAGACCAGTTTCCTGACCTTATTCGCGCGGCAGGCCTCAAGAACGTTCTGTACGCCGCGAATGTTGACGTCGATGCCGCCCCAAGGGTCGCGGTCGAAATTGAGCGTCATGAAGGCTGCCAGGTGGACGACGCCGTCCATGTTCTCGGCTGCCCTAAGCAGCTGGTGCAGTTTCAGGATATCGCCCTGAACCATCTTCACCTTCGGGTTGCCTTCGAGGTGCGCGATGTTCGGCCGCCCGCCAAAGGAAAGATTGTCGAAGATGGTAACCTCAGCTGCGCCGCGGGCCAGCATCTCGTCGACAGTGGCTGATCCAACCAGACTTGCGCCGCCGATCACCATAAGCTTGCTGCCCTTCACCGGGACAGCGGCGGTGTCGCTCTTTGCCATATTCAGCGCGCCACCGGCATGGGCTGCTCGTGCAAACCGAAATACATGCTCTTCACCTGTGCGTAGAGGCGGAGGCCGTCAACGCCCTTCTCCCGGCCGATGCCGCTGTTCTTAAATCCACCAAAGGGGGTGGTGGTGACTGACTGCTTGTATGTATTAACCCACACTGAGCCAGCTTCGAGCGCCCGACCGACGCGCCACGCCTTCTTGAAGCTTTCGGTCCAGATGCCGCACGCAAGGCCGAAGGCGGTGCCGTTTCCCTTCTCGACTAGGTCGGCCTCGTCCCTGAAGGGGAGCGCGACCAGGACGGGGCCGAAAGCCTCCTCCTGGCAGGTCAGGGAGGCGTGGGATAGGCCGTCGATGATCGTGGGCAGGTAGTATGCACCGCGGTCGTAGTCGCCGCCCGTTGGAGGCTCGCCGCCGCACAGAATGCGGCCGCCTTCCTCTCGCGCGCGGTTTACAAATGCAACAACGCGCTCCCGGTGATGGAAGGAGGCGAGTGGTCCCACCTCCACACCGGCGGCGTCCGGCGCAAGTACCCGGAGTGATTTCGTGCGCTCGACGATCTTCGCTAGCACCTCGTCGTAGACACTCTCCTCGATCATAACCCGGGAACCGGCTACGCAGGACTGCCCGGCTGAGCCGAAGATGCCGGCCACCACGGCCGCCACAGCATGCTCGATGTCGGCGTCGGCGAAGACCACATGCGGTGACTTTCCTCCGAGCTCGAGCGCAACCGGGATCAGCTTGGTGCCGCAGACACGGCCGATCGCGCGGCCCGTGGTGGTGCCGCCGGTGAAGCTGACCATGCGTACGTCCGGGTGTGCGACCAGCGCCGCCCCAATCTCCGCACCGCGCCCCTGTACCACCTGCAGCATGTCAATCGGCAGGCCGGCGGCGAGCGCGATCCTAGCAAGCTCCGGCGCCAAAAGCGGCGAGTCTTCCGATGGCTTCAGCACCACGGCATTGCCCGCGGCTAGTGCCGGCGCAACCTTCGTCGCGTCGTTCATGATTGGCGAGTTCCACGGCGTGATACAGGCCACGACGCCGAAGGGCTCAAGCACGGTGAAGGAGACATAGTCGCCGCGCTGTGGCGTGACACTTGTCTCGAGCGTTTCGCAGACGCCTGCATAGTAGCGGAACGTGCCGATGGCGCTCTCCACCATCCCACGACACTCGGCCAGGGGCTTGCCGTTGTCCTTCATCTGAAGGGTGGCGAGCGCTTCCTTCTCCGCCACCAATCCGTCGGCGATGGCGTTTAGCACCAGCGCGCGGCGGTGCGGCAGAAGCGACTTCCAGCCGGAGTTATGGTAGGCGGCCCAAGCACGCTCGACGATGGCGTCGAGTTCGGCCGTTGAGGTCACCTGCACGCTGCCGATGACCTCACCCGTGGCAGGGTTAGTACTGGAAAGTTCGTCACCCTTCAGGGTGGGCGGCGGTGCGTCCATGGACAGCCCTCCTCACGCAGTAATTGGAGAAGGTGTGAACTCATCTGCATGAGTTGAGAAGGCGGTTCGATGTCGCTAATGTGGATGATAGGATCATTAATAATCATTGGGTTAGCTGACCCGGACTGGTGGTGAATCTTGGCCTTTAGCGCGAGACGCTCCTCGGCGGCATCCGTGCGCCCGCAGATTGACAGCGAACTGCCCAATCCGGTGGCCGCTGTGATCGCCGCCATCGAGACTGACATCATCCGCGGCCGCATCCTGCCCCGTACCCGGCTGATTGAGGATCATCTAATGGAGGACTACGATGCCAAGCGGCACGTGGTCCGCGCAGCCCTGGCCGAGTTGCAACGCCTCGGAGTGGTGGTGAAACCCCGTCATCGCGGCGCCGAACTGCCGCTGTTCGACGCTCGGGCGCTGACTGATCTGTACGCCATGCGCACGGTGCTGCACCGTGCCGCCGCCCAAGCCACGCCCTTCCCCGTACCCCGCTTGCGCCTAGCTGAGCTGACCCAGGCGATGCGCGCCCATGCCGCAGCTGCCGGTAGCGGCGACCTGATCCGCATCCATCGCGAAAACATGCGTTTTCACCGGCTGCTGTACGGGTTGTGCGACAATCCCTATTTGGCGGAGAGCATCCGTCTTCACGATTGGCTCAGCTTCCCGGCACGCGCCTATGGCGCGGCGGATTCGAGCGCTCTAGCCCAGGCCTGCGAGGAGCACGGTGCGATGGTGGATGCCCTGCGCGCGTGCGATCGGGAGGCGTTGGAGAAGTTGTCCGTGCAGCACATGCAGCGCGCGCGACAGATCTATGAGGCGAAGTTCCTGGCGGGGGAGGCGGCGGGTCGGTAGGTGGGTGGAAAGAAGCGCGCATGGCGGAGCCAAGCTGGCATGAGAACATTGTTCATCAAGCCCGCCATCCTTTGGAAGAATGGCAATAACGAAAGCTTCAACGGTAAACTTCGAGGTGACCTACAGGGCCGGGAGACCTTCTGCTCGCACCGCGAAGCCACGGTCCTGATCGAACGGTGGCGGCGGCACTTCAACACCGTCTGTCCGCACAAAGCCCTGCGCTACGGCCTGCCAAGCTTAGCACCGATGGTGTCTCACCCGGCTGGGCCTGCCTCCACTCCGACACGCCCAGCCTGCCCCACCATGGCGCGGGCCGGTTCCCTCTTAACCCGCGAAGCCGTTCGGTGACGCAGGCCAGGACTGGATCTAAAGATTGAGTGTTGAAGGATGGAAAAGAGCCTCGGGTAGGATCGCCGAAGCCGACAATCCATCTTTCACCGCATAGCCGATCATCGTCTCGATCTCGGCTCTGTTGCGCGCGAAACCATAGGGCCAGGGGTCGCCTCCCATGCGGGCGGTTTGCGCCGTAGCCTCCGCTGTGATCCAGGGCAACGACACCCGCAGCACGTTGCTCGGCGCCAGATCCGCCAGTGCCAGCGCCTTCGCCTCGGAAAACGCGAGGAAGAGTGCCCGAGGCAGCCAGGGATGCGCTTCAGCCACGTCCCTGCGCACCGCCATGCAGTGCATAATCGGGAAGAAGCCCGTCTCATCGAAGTAGCGTTCCTCCTCTGCCCGAGAATGCGGCCACAGTCGGTCCACCGGCGCGCTACGTTCCTGGAAGCAAGAGGGCGCCCGTGGACTGACGATGGCGTCAAGTGATCCATCGGCGAGCAGCGCGTTCAGCGTCTCGTCGGAGCCGATGGGCCGCACGTCGAGCCCAGGCGGCAGGGAGAGCGGCACCCGCTCCCCCTGCCCTGGGGACTCCAGCCCGCCATTGCGCCAAGCGATGCCGGCCGTGTCCACGCCGTAGTAGTCGCGCAGCATGCCCCGGACCCAGAGAGCCGCAGTTTGCTGATATTCCGGCACGCCGATGCGCCGCCCCGCCAGATCGGCCGGGCCGCGGATGCCACGGTCCGTGCGTATATAGATGGACTCATGCCGAAAGGCGCGGGACGGGAAGACCGGCACGCCGATATAGGGCGCGTCCCCCCGCGCCATGGTGACGATGTGCGAGGACATGGACAGTTCGGTGATCGCAAAGGCCCGCTCCTGCAGCGCCCGGCGGAAAAGGTCGCGCGGCTCGCCGGGTTCGCGCTCCAACTGAATGCCGGGCAGGCGCACACGGCCGTCTAGAATTGGGCGGGACCGATCCGTCTCGTAGCAGCCGAGGGAAAGGGTCAACATGTCCATGTGTCAGGCGGTTTCCATTGCGGCTGCCAGGTTCTCGGGCGTGAAGGGCATAGTGCGTGGCCGGATTCCGAGCGCATCGTGGATGGCATTGGCGATGGCTGCGACTGTTGGGCCGAAGGAAGGCTCGCCGGCTCCGAGCGGCGGTTCCTCTGGACGATTGATGAATTGCACCTCCACCTCCGGTACTTCGGAGAAGCGCAGGATTGGGTAGTTCTCCCAGCTGTCGCTGGTCACGCGGCGGCGATCAAAGCGCACGGCCTCCTTCAATGCCTGACTCGCGGCGTGGATGGCGCCGCCCTCCAGCTGGTTCGCTGCGCCGTCGGGGTTCACCACCTCGCCCAGATCGGCAGCGACCCAGAGGCGACGGGCGCGCACAACCTCCTCCGCCTCGATCTCGGCGAAGACCGCGCACCAGCCACCAAGGTTCTTGTAGCGTGCCACGCCCATGCCGAGACCGAAGCCGTCGCGCCGTTGCCGTCGGGCCCAACCCGCCATCTCGGCTGCCTTGCGCAGCACCGCAGCCGCCCGCTGATCCTCCAGATGGCGCAGCCGGAAGTCGAGCGGATCCGCGCCAGCCATGACTGCTAACTCGTCCATCACGGATTCGATGGCCCAGACATTCACCGGCGCTCCCAGCCCGCGCATCGCGGAGACGCGCAGCGGCATCTCCGTCACCGTTCGCATGCCCACCCGCAGCGCCGGCACACGGTAGCCCGGAACCGCATTGCGCTGCGCGCCGCCGCCGCGCTCCGCCGGTAGATTGATGGCTGGTGGCACGGCGAAGGGCTCGGCCAGATGGCTTGCAGCAAGCAGGGTAGGCAGCTTGCCGCGCCCAGGACGGGAGGAATGGCCATTGCTCGTGACGTCCAGTCGGAAGCTCGCGAGGCAGCCCGCCTCGTCGAGCCCGGCCTGCACATCGACCAGCATGGCGGAGGAGAAGGGCGACCAGCCCAGCTCATCGGCGCGGCCCCACAGCATCCGCACGGGGCGGCCGGGCGCGGCCCGCGCGGCCAAGGCCGCATCCAGCGCCACATCGTCCGCGCCATTATGGCCGTAGCAGCCGGCACCCTCCACATGGCGGATAACCACCGCCTCCTCCGGAATTCCGAGCGTGAGCGCCATGTCCTTGCGGAGGTTGTAGGGCCCCTGGGTGTGGGACCAGACCTCGACTACTCCGCCGTCCCAGCGAGCCAATGCGCAGGAGGTGCCGATTGAGGCATGGGCAACAGGCGGGCGGAAGAAGCTCGCGCGCAGACAGCGCACGGAGAGCGCTTCGCCAGGGTCACCGCGCTCAACGACCGCCGTTTCCTGGTGAGGTGCGGCGCGCAGCCATTCGGCCAACGCGTTCTCATCCGGAAGGGTGTCGCGCTCCGCCCATGTCGTGCGCATGGCCAGCCACTCAGCAGCCAGTTGGGCATCGTGCTCCACCTCCGCGAGCACCGCCAGGAAGTCGCCATCACGCAGGATCCGGGCGCCGCCCGGGAGTTCCCCCTCCGGCAGTTCCAGCAACTGCGCGCCACGCGAGGGCGGCCGAACCACCCGGGCATGCAGCAGTCCGTCCGGACGCATGTCGTGCACGAAGCGTGGACGGCCGAAGACCTTGTCCGGCAGATCGGTCCTCGCGGTGGAGATGCTGACCAGGCGGCGCGCGGCAGGTGGCTTCGCCCGCCTCCCCGGCGTGGCGTCGCACTCCAGCAGGCCACGTTCCGCGAGGGTCCAATAGGAACCCACGGGACCGTTCGGGCCGTGGAAGATGCCATCCTCGACACGCAAAGCCTCAATGGCCACGCCGCTGGCCTGAGACGCCACCTGGAGGAAGATCATGCGCGCCTCGGCGCAGACATGGCGCAGTGCAGCGCCGCTATTTTGGACGGAAAGTGAGCCAGAGGTCACGCCCTCATCTGGGCTGTTCGGCGTCGCGACCGTCCGGACCAGGATGCGGGGCAGCGCCACATCCAGTTCATCGGCCGCGATCTGCGAGAGTGCGGTAAGAATGCCCTGCCCTAGCTCCACCTTGCCCGGGGAGATAATAACCTGCCCCCCCTCGCCAAAGCCTAGCCAGCGCGACAGGCGCGGGTTGTCCCGAAGACTATTGGGGAGCTTCGGAGTCTCGACCACGTCGCTCATGCGGCCTCCACCACATCGCTGCGCATCACGGCCGCCGCGCGCCGCACCGCACGCAGGATGCGGTTGTGGCTGCCGCAGCGGCAGAGATGCGGGTCCAACGCCCGGCGAATGGCGGCATCGTCCGGATCAGGATCGGCGGCCAGTAGCGCCGCAGCGCTCACCAGGATGCCGGAAAGGCAATAGCCGCACTGGCCTGCCTGTTCCTTCAGGAAAGCGATCTGGAGCGGATGCGGTGCCTCGAAATCGCCAAGCCCCTCCACGCTGGTCACCTCCCGTCCGACCGCGGCGCCGAGCGCCAGGGTACAGGACATCACCGGCTTTCCGTCGAGCAGCACCATGCAGGCGCCGCAGCCTTCGGCTGCGCAACCCAGGCGTGGGCCTGAAAGCCCGGCGGCGCCGCGCAACGCGGCGAGCAGCGGCACGTCATCCGGCAGGTCGAGTGAGGTCAGAGCCCCGTTCAGTGTGAAAGAGATCATTGGCATCCCTATTCTGGCTGGATGCCGGCAAGGCGAATCCATTCGCGCCGTTTTGCGATGTCGGCGCGCAGTAGCGCTTCGAACTCCACGATGCTCATCGGCGCGATCTCGGCGCCGAGCCGGCCGAATGCCTCCACGGTGGAGGGGCGGGCCAGGATCTGATTGATGGCGGCGTTCAGCTTCTCCACCACCGGACGGGGCGTGGCGGCGGGTGCCATCACGCCGTTGAAGCCAACCTGCTCATAGCCGGGCACTGTCTCGGCCACGGTCGGAAGGTTGGGCAGCAGGCGGGAGCGCACAGGGCCGGTGGTGGCCAGGGGACGCACGCGGCCGGATTCTATGAGCGGCATCATGGTGCTGATGCCGTCAAACATCATCGGCACCGTGCCGGCGGCCACCGCGTTGCGCGCATCACCGCTCAGCCGAAAAGGGATGTGTTGCACCGTGATGCCAGCCGCGTGGCGGAACACCTCGAAGGCGATGTGGTAGGGAGTGCCAGGGCCTGACGAGGCATAATCCAGCTTGCCCGGGCTTGCTTGAGCCATCGCGATCAATTCAGCCACGCTCCGCACGGGGAGGTCGGAATTCACCACCAGCACCTGATAGGTGCGGTTAAGGCAGGCCACTGGTGCCATATCGCGCATCAGCACATAGGGACGGTTCGGCAGCAGTGTCTCGTTGGCCGTGTGGGTCACTGTCAGCATCATCAGCGTGTGGCCGTCCGGAGCGGACTTCACCACCGCGTCCGTTCCGATCACGCCACCGCCGCCGGGGCGGTTCTCCACGATAAAGGGTTGGCCGAACGCTTCCGCCAAAGGCTCCGTAAGCAGGCGGGTGAATGTGTCCGCACCGCCGCTGGCGGCGAAGGGAATGATGAAGCGCACCGGTCGGTTCGGCCAGTTTGTCTGGGCTTGGGCTGTATGCAGTCCGATGCCAACCGTGGTTAAGCCGGCAAGCACGGCTAAGCCGCTGCGACGGTTGATCATTTTCTTATTCCTCCCACGGCGTGTCAGGGCGCTCGCTACCAATTTCTTTTTTCTATACGGTTCCGTATGAAATATTATCGATTAAATTGCAAATGGAAAGGAACTTGTCGTTTGAAATAGGTTTGCGCATTCCTACCGCATGGCCAGACCTTCCAGAACCGGTGAAACCGACGCGACCCGCGTGCGCCGCCTTTTGCGGGCCAGCCTCATCGAAGGTGAGATCCCGCCGGGATCAAAGCTGAGAGTGCAGGCACTGGCTACACAGTACGGCACCGGCGCTAGCCCCGTCCGCGAGGCCCTGAGCAGCCTCGCGGCTGAAGGGCTTGTGGAACGGCTTGACCAGCGCGGCTTCCGCGCCGCCCCAGTGACTTTGGGGGCGTTTGAGGAACTCCTACGTGCCCGCTGCTGGGTGGAGGAGTTGGTACTACGCGAGTCAATCCTGGCTGGCGGCCAGCAGTGGGAAGAGGCGCTCGTGGTCGCACGCTACCGCCTGTCCCGCACCCCACGCCGCGCCGATCCCTCCAGCCTTCGAGATGATCCCGCTTGGGACAGGGTGCATCTGGAGTTTCACCGTGCCCTAACCGCGGCCTGTCCGTCACCGACCATGCTAGGCTTCTGCGAAACCCTTCGGGAGCGGGCAAGCCGCTATCGCGGCGTCGCTCTCACTGTGGCCTATCCAACGCGAGACGTGGCCGCCGAGCATGAAGCGATTGCTGAGGCAGCGCTGGCCCGCCAAGTTCCCGAAGCCTGTCGCCTGCTCGTCGAGCACTACCAACGCACGGCAGGCTACCTGCGTCTGGCGCTCGAGGGCTCTCAGAGCCTAACAGGCTGCTGAAAGCTCTGAGGAAATCGGCTTGTTCGACGTTTCCGAAGGGCGTTTTCCTAGTTCGCAGACCAATGCTTTGCCGGATCATGCTGGCGGTGCTTGAAGCTGCGCGCCGCGTATCTGATTGGACAGGATGAGGTAACTCCCGCCATCAGGAACGCGGGCCACCGGGACTACATGCCCCTAAAGCAGAATCCGATCATTCGAGTTCGTAACCTGCTGCGGTGAAGAAGTTAGCGCATTCCGGTCGGGTGAAGCGCGGGAGTGCGTCACGGATGGCGATCCAGAGGGCGTCAATGGTTCGTGCGGCGGCCTTGCGCAGGATGGCCTTGAGCTTGGCGAAGGCATTCTCGATGGGGTGTCTGAACCGCCCCGGGTTCCCTGGAGGCTCCTATTCTTGAGAGGATGGAGCCATGACGAAGAAGACGTCGAACCGGTATTTGCCTGAGGTCCGGCAGCGGGCGGTGCGGATGGTGCTGGAGCACGGGGGCGACCATGCCTCGCAGTGGGCGGCGATCGGCTTGATCGCGGCCAAGATCGGCTGCACGACGGAGACGCTGCGCGGCTGGGTAAGGCAGGCCGAGCGCGACCAGGGCCTGCGGCCGGGGTCGACGACTGCGGAGGGGGAGCGGATCAAGGCGCTGGAACGCGAGGTCCGCGAGCTACGCCAAGCCAATGAGATCCTACGCAAGGCGTCGGCCTATTTCGCGGTGGCGGAGCTCGACCGCCGCTCGAAGCCATGATCGCCTTTATCGACGATCACCGGGGTGCCTACGGGGTCGAGCCGATCTGCCGGGTATTGCCGATCGCCCCGTCGACCTACCACGCTCATGTTGCCCGGCGCGTTGATCCGACCAAGGCCTCGCCCCGCATCCGGCGGGACCAGGTGCTCATGGAGAGGCTCGGGCGGGTGCATGCGGCCAACTTCGGGGTCTATGGCGCGCGCAAGGTCTGGCGGCAACTCGGCCGCGAGGGCGTCGCGGTGGCCCGCTGCACGGGGGAACGGCTGATGCGCGCCATGGGTCTACGGGGTGTGGTGCGCGGGAGAGAGACGAGGACCACCGTCTCGAACCCGGCC
>NZ_JAOXLP010000038.1 GCF_025791835.1 Roseomonas xinghualingensis | reverse complement strand
CAGCGCCTCCAGCGCCACCTTGGCCTTGAATTCAGCCGAGTATCGTGTCCGCTTCCCCGCCATTGGGTCCGTCCTTCTCAGGCCGAACCGAGCTTATCCAACTGTCCGAAATCCGGGGACCATCTCATCGGCCGGCGGCTTCGGGCTCGGGGCAGCTAACTTCTAGCCCATGTGCCACGCCTTAGGGTCACGATGAGCCGGAAATCCTCCTTTCCTCAACCAATCCCGCTTGTCTCATGAGCCCTGACGGCAGACACCTGGGCGTGCGGCATGGCTGACGGAGGCTTCCCCCTCCGCGAGAACCCTGGCTCCCTCCCTATCCGAGAGTCTAAGATCGGACCGTGAACGCACTCTCTCCGCCCCGCGCCCGGTTGCCGATCGAAGTGGTCTTCGATCTCATCTGCCCCTGGTGCTTCCTCGGCATGCGCCGGTTGCGCCGTGCCCTGCGCGCCCGGGCGGAAGTGGCGGCCGACCTCATGTGGCGTCCCTTCCTGCTGAACCCGGAACAGCCCGCCGGCCGCGATCCCTTCGCCCGCCGCCCTGGCGGGGCCGAGCGTACCCGCCGCCTGCACGCCACCCTGACTGAAATGGGCCGGGCGGAGGGCGTACCCTTCCGCTTTGACCTCATCCATCGCACCCCACCCTCGCTGGATGCCCATCGCCTGGTGCGGCTGGCCGCCCGCCATGGCGTGGCGGAGGAGGTGGTGGACAGCCTTTTCATAGCGCATTTCGCTGAGGGCGCGGATATCTCGGACCACGCGACCCTTGCCGGCATCGCCGCTGCCGCCCGCCTCGACCGCGCCGCCACCCGCCGCTTCCTGGCCGGGGAGCAGGAGGTGGAGGCGGTGCATGCTGAGAACCTCCGGGCTCACCGTCTCGGCATCAACGGCGTTCCCTGTTTCGTTATCGCCGGGCGCCACGCCATTGCTGGGGCGCAAGAGTCCGAGGTGCTGCAAAGGCTGCTGGATGTGGCACTGACGGAAGCCGCATGATGCCTGCATGATCCAACGGCGCACCGCCCTGTTGCTTCCGTCGGTCCTTGCCCCCGGCAAGGCTGCGGCACAGGGGGGCGCGGTGGATCTACTTCTGGTACTGGCCGTGGACGCCTCCGGTAGCATCGACCCTGACGAGTTCAGCCTTCAGCGGGAGGGCTGCGCCGAAGCCTTGACCCATCCTGCCGTCCTGTCAGCCATTGGCGCCGGCTCCCGCGCAGCGATTGGCGTCGCCATGGTCGAATGGGGCGCTCCCGGCGGAGCGGAAACCGTGGTGGGCTGGCACCATGTCAGCGGTCCCGCCTCGGCCAATGAGCTTGCCCGCGCCGTGATTACAGCGCCGCGCTCCTTCCAGTCCTGGAATGCCATCGGAGACGCGGTGGACCATGCCGCCGCCCTGATCGCCACCGCTCCCTGGCCCGCCCGGGAGAAGGTGATCGACATCTCCGGCGACGCGCCCGACATGCGCAGCATCCGCCCCATCGAAGCCGCGCGCCGCGCCGCAGCCGCGCAGGGGATCATCGTGAACGCCCTGGCCATCGAGGGCGGCCGCCCGGGGCTCACCCGCACCTATGAGGAGACGGTGATCGCGGGCCACGGCGCCTTTGTCATGACCGCGGACAGCCGTGCCGACTTCGCTCGCGCCGTTCGGGCCAAACTCATCCGCGAGATCGCCTGAGCCCGGCCGCCTTGCTGCCGGCTATCCAGCGGGCAGTGGCGGAATGCGGTGCCACTCCCCGCGGTTCCGCATCGATCAGGCCGCCTTCGCCTCGCTGGCGACGCGCAGCAGGCCCTGCAGGATCTCCCGCGCCACCTTTACCCGCTGCGGCAACTCCATCTCCCGCACCACGGCCAACTTGTGATCGGGACGCAGCTTCACGCCGCCCTTCTGCGAGGCCACCCAGGCCACCAGCCCGCCAGGATTGGCAAACTGGTTGCGGCGGAAGGAGAGCACCACGCCCTTCGGCCCGGCATCCAGCTTTTCTACCCCGGCCTCACGGCACATGCGCTTGATGGACACGACCTGGAGCAGGTTCTCCACCTCCGGCGGGATCGGGCCGAAGCGGTCGGCCAGTTCCGCTGCCATCGCCTCCAGCTCCGCCTCGCTCGCCAGCCCGCCGATGCGGCGGTAGAGGCCGAGGCGCACGGGCAGGTCGCGCACGTAATCCTCGGGGATGAGCACCGGCAGGCCGAGATTGATGTTGGGCGTCCAATCCCGGTCCGGCGCCTCGCCTTTCTGGCCCTTTCCGCGCTGGCGGTTGCGGATGTCCTGCACCGCATCCTCCAGCATCTGCTGGTAGAGCTCGATGCCGACCTCGCGCACATGGCCCGACTGTTCGTCACCCAGCAGGTTGCCGGCGCCGCGGATGTCCAGGTCATGCGAGGCAAGGGTGAAGCCCGCGCCGAGATTGTCGAGCGTCTGCATGACCTCCAGCCGCTTCTGCGCGGCGGCGGAAAGACGATGCGTCTGCGGCCAAGTGAGATAGGCATAGCCGCGCTGCTTCCCGCGCCCCACGCGCCCGCGCAGCTGATAGAGCTGAGACAGGCCGAACATATCGGCGCGATGGATCAGCAGCGTGTTCACCGCCGGCATATCGAGCCCGCTTTCCACGATGTTGGTGGCAAGCAGCACATCGTATTTCTGGTCGCCGAACTCGGTCATCACCCGTTCGAGTTCGGCTGGCGGAAGTCGTCCATGTGCCTGCGCGATCCGCACCTCGGGCACGATCTCGGCGAGTCGGGTCGCGACCTTCGGCAGATCCTCCAGTCGGGGCACCACGCAGAAAACCTGCCCGCCTCGGAAGCGTTCGCGCTGGATCGCCTCGCGCATCACCACGCTGTCCCAGGGCATGATGAAAGTGCGTACCGCCAGCCGATCGACCGGTGGCGTCGCGATCACGCTCATCTCCCGAACGCCCGAAAGCGCCAGTTGCAGCGTGCGCGGAATGGGGGTCGCCGTTAGCGTAAGCACATGCACATCGGCCTTGAGCGACTTCAGCCGCTCCTTATGCGCCACGCCGAAATGCTGCTCCTCATCGACGATGACGAGGCCAAGGTCAGCGAATTCCACGCTCTTGGCGAGGAGCGCATGCGTGCCGACGACGATGTTGATCGTGCCGTCCCTCAGCCCCGCGCGCACCGTCGCCTGCTCCTTCGGCGTCACCATGCGGGAGAGCTGCGCGACCTTCACCGGCAGCCCCTCGAAGCGTGCGGAGAAGGTGCGGAAATGCTGCCGTGAAAGCAGCGTGGTCGGCACCACCACGGCCACCTGGGCACCGGTCATCGCCACCACGAAGGCCGCGCGCAGCGCCACCTCGGTCTTGCCGAAGCCGACATCGCCGCAGATCAGCCGGTCCATCGGCTTGCCGGCGGAGAGATCCTCCAGGATGTCGGAAATGGCCCGAAGCTGGTCCTCCGTCTCGGCAAAGGGGAAGCGGGCACAGAATTCGTCCCAGGCGCCCTCTGGCGGGGCGGCCAGCATCCCTTCCTTGGTCTGGCGCTCGGCGGCGGTGCGGATCAGCTGCGCCGCCATATCCTGGATGCGGGACTTGGCCTTGGCCTTGCGGTTCTGCCAAGAGACGCCACCCAGCTTGTCCAGCGCCACGCCTGCGGCATCGCTGCCGAAGCGCGTCAGAACCTCGATGTTCTCGACGGGCAGGTAGAGCTTGTCACCCCCATCATAGAGCAGGCGCAGGCAGTCATGCGGCGCCCCGCCCGCATCCAGCGTCTCCAACCCGTCATAGCGGCCGATTCCGTGATCGGCATGGACGACGAGGTCTCCTTCCTCGATTTCGGTCGCATCTGCGATGAACTGGTCGGCCCGCTTGCGGCGGCGCGGCGGGCGGGCGATGCGGTCGCCCAGCAGGTCCTGCTCGCCGGTGACGGAAATGCCTGGCTCTCCATCCGCCCCCGGAGCGCCAATGAAGCCGCGTTCCAGCCCCCAGACGGCCAGCCCGACCACGCCCGACGGCAACTTCTGGACGGCTGGCCAGTCTTCCACCAGCTGGGTCGGGACATTCGCCTCCCGAAGCAGATTCGCGAGGCGGTCGCGCGAGCCACGGGTCCAGCCCGCCAGCACCGTGCGCCTTCCCTGCCCTGCCATGGCCCTGGCGTGCTCATGGAAGGCCTGGAAGACATTGCCGCCGGCCTGCCGCACCTCGGTGAAAAGCCGCCCCTGGCGGCCCCCGGCCTCGATTCCCTCGGTGCCGTCCGGTTTGCCGAAGGGATTGAAGCGCAGCAGCGGCCCACCGGAAAGCATCCGGTCCCAGCCCTTGCGATCGAGATAGAGGCGCCGGGGCGGTGCCGGACGATAGGGCACCTCCCCTTCGCGTGGCGGCAGGCGCCGGGCCTCATAATGGTCCTCGATCATCTCAAGCCGGGCTTCGAGCGCATCCTCAACCTGGTGGTCGAGGCTGGTCGAGGCCGGGCCGAGATAGTCGAGCAGGGTTTCCATCGCCTCGTGGAACAGCCCGGCCCAGTGCTCCATCCCTGGATGCCGCTGGCCGGCCGAGACGCTGACATAGAGCGGGTCGTCCGTCGCTGCCGGTCCGAAGAGCTCGCGGTATTCCGTGCGGAAGCGGGTGATGGAATCCGGGTCGAGGAACACCTCGCCCATCGGCCGCAGCCACAACTCCTCCAAAGCCTCGCCACTGCGCTGGGTGCCTGGATCGAAGCGGCGAATGCTCTCGATCTCGTCGCCGAACAGGTCCAGCCGTATCGGGTCCGGCTCCCCGGCTGGATAGAGGTCGATGATGCCGCCACGCACCGCGTATTCGCCCGGCTCCATCACCGTGCCGGCGCGGCCATAGCCATTGGCCTCCAGGAAGGCGATCAGCTTGTCCGGATCGGTGCGGCCGCCCTTGGCCAGCCGCATCGTGGCCCCGGCGAAGACGGCGCGGGGCGGAACCTTCTGCACCAGCGCGTTCACCGTGGTCAGCACGATGCGCGGGCGGGCACCTGGCTCCATCAGCCGGGTCAGGGTCGCGACGCGTTCCGCGATGATTTCAGGATTGGGCGAGACGCGGTCATAGGGAAGGCAATCCCAGGCCGGGAAGGTCAGGACATCGGCGTCGGGGGCAAGGAAGGCCAGGGCATCGGCCATGCGTTGCATCCGGGCATCATCCCGGCAGACATGCAGGACGCTGCCAGATTCTTCCGCCCGCCGCCGGGCCAGAAGCAGCCCATCATAGCCCTCGGGGGCACCATAGACATCCAGACCGCGGGACTGGGAGGAAGCCATTCAGGATTTCCGTATTTCTTCGGGAAGCCCGGCGCCCGGGAGGGAGCTGGCTTCCAGCAGGCGCATCATCATCGGCGATTGCAGATCAGCCGGCACAGACCGGCGGCCGGAAAGCCAATCGGTAAGATCCGCGTCCTGCAGCTCCAGGATTTCCTCGACCTCATCCAGTTCCTGCTCGGAGAAGGCCTCGATCCGGTCAGAGACGAATCTCCCAATCAGCAGGTCCGCCTCCTTCGTGCCGCGATGGCGCGCCCGGAAGAGCAAACGCCGTCGCCGAGGGGAAAGTTCGTCCGGTTGGTTATCCATCGCGAGAGCCCCGTTCGGCATTCGTTCGTGCGGTGCCATATAACCCCGGCGCCGAATCATGCCAGCCCAGCCAGATCACCTCCTCCCCCTTCTCGCGCCGATCGACAGCCTCCCTGAGGCTGCCGGCAAGGCGCGCCATCTCTCCGACGCCGCCGGGCCACGGGTGCTGGACCTGCTGTTCCACCTGCCAGAGCGTTACGTGGACCGGCAGCGTATCACCCGCCTCGCCGATGCCGCTGACGGGGATGTTGCGACCGTACCCCTACTGGTGGAGGCCGTCGCCGCCCCCCGCAACCCCTCCCAACCCTGGGTGGTGAAGTGCCTGAGCGAGCGCTCGATGCTCGACCTCGTCTATTTTCTCCGCGCACGCTGGGTCGGCCCCTGGTTGCACCGGACCTTCCCGGAGGGGGCTGCGCGTACCGTTTCCGGCAGGGTCCGCCGCTATGGCGCGCGCTGGCAGATGGACGCGCCCGAATTCGTATCGCCGCCTGACATCATTCCGGCCATCCAGCCCGTCTGGCCGCTGGTGAAGGGGCTGGGGCCGAAAGATGTGCAGAAGGCGATGGGCGCCGCCCTCGCCCGCCTTCCCCCAGT
Organism: Roseomonas xinghualingensis; assembly: GCF_025791835.1. GTDB lineage: Bacteria > Pseudomonadota > Alphaproteobacteria > Acetobacterales > Acetobacteraceae > Roseomonas > Roseomonas xinghualingensis. The sequence goes on along the minus strand of NZ_JAOXLP010000038.1, from coordinate 20,231 downwards.
CCAGGAATGGCAGGACCCTACCCATCTCCGTCGCCGCCGCTGGCCCGGCTTCACCGAGGCCCTCCGCAGCCTTCAGGCTCCGGAGACCCTTCCCGAGCCCGAGGCCACCGATCGCCTGGCATATGACGAACTCCTCGCCGGCCAGATCGCGATCGGCCTCGTCCGCCGTGCCGTGCTGGAACGCCCTGGCCGCCCCCTGACCGGCGACGGTGCCCTGCGCGAGCGTGCCCTCGCCGCCTTTGGCCATGAGCCCACCCCCGCCCAGACGCAGGCCGTCGCCGAGATCGACGCGGATCTCGCCGCCCCGCGCCGGATGCTCCGGCTGCTCCAGGGCGATGTCGGCAGCGGCAAGACCCTGGTGGCCCTCATGGCCATGCTCCGGGCCGTGGAGGCGGGTGCCCAGGCGGCCATCATGGCGCCGACCGAAATCCTGGCTCGCCAGCACCTCCGCACCTTCCAGCGCCTGGCCGGCGCAGCTGGGGTGGAATGCGCGCTGCTGGCCGGCAGCGTGAAGGGCAAGGAGCGCTCCCGCGTCCTGCGCCGCCTGGCCGATGGCTCCCTCCCCCTGGTGGTCGGCACCCATGCCCTGTTCCAGGAAGGCGTGCAGTTCCGCGACCTTGCCCTGGTAGTGGTGGATGAGCAGCACCGCTTCGGCGTCGCCCAGCGGCTGATGCTGACCGAGAAGGGAACCGAGACCGACGTGCTGGTGATGACGGCCACTCCCATCCCCCGCACGCTCCTCCTTACCCAATGGGGCGAGATGGCCGTTTCTCGTCTGGAAGGTCGCCCGGCGGGCCGTAAGCCTATCGTAACCCGCATCGTCAGCCGAGACCGGCGAGACGAGGTCCTGGCCGCCCTCCGCCGCGCCTTCGCCAGCGGCAACCGCGCCTATTGGGTCGTTCGCGCCATCGAGGATGGCGAGGCGCATGATAATGTGGCTGCCGAGACCACCTTTGCCCAACTGCGCGAGGTGTTCGGCGAGAATGTCCGTCTCGCCCATGGCGCCCAGAGCCTGGACGTGCGTGAGGCCGCCCTTGGCGACTTCGCCGCCGGGCGCGCGCAACTACTGGTTGCGACAACGGTGGTGGAAGTGGGCGTGGACGTGCCCGAGGCCACCATCATGATCATCGAGCAGGCCGAGCGGTTTGGTCTCTCCGCTCTCCATCAGCTTCGCGGACGGGTGGGACGTGGCAGCGCCCAGTCCTATTGCTTGCTGCTGCCCTCGGCCGAACTGGCGGAGGGGGAAAAGCGCCGCCTTGCCGTCATCCGCGACACGGAGGACGGCTTCCTCATCGCCGATGCCGATCTGGACCACCGCGGCGGCGGCGATGCCCTGGGCACCCGCCAGGCCGGCCAGATCGGCCGCAAGATCGCGGACCCGCAGCGCCATGGCGGACTGGTGCGGGTGGCACATCAGGAGGCCGAGTTGTTGCTCGGAAAGGACCCAGAACTCAACGCCACCGACCGAGGCCGGGCCGCCCGCACCCTGCTCACGCTTTTCGACCACGACCTGAGCCTGAAGCCCCTCGCCGCCGGGTGAGCGCCTGCCCTCGCCGCGCCGGGGGTCTTGCGCCTCCCCCGTGCCCGCCTTAACCGGGCTGGCGCGGGAGCGCCCGGTCTCCCGCCAAGGGGGAAGTGACCGTGGACGCCGCTCATATCGAGATCGACCGCCTGACCAAGCGCTTCGGCACCTTCACCGCCGTGGACGATGTCTCCTTCAACGTCCGCGCCGGCGAGGTCCTTGGTTTCCTGGGGCCCAATGGTGCCGGGAAGTCCACCACCATGAAAATGCTGGCCGGCTTCGTGACGCCCACTGCCGGCACCGCCCGGATCATGGGGGAGGACGTGGTGGAACGCCCCGTGGCCGCCAAGCGCCACCTGGGTTTCCTGCCCGAGGGTGCGCCCACCTATCCTGAAATGACGGTGCAGAGCTTCCTGGCCTTCACCGCGCGTGCTCGCGGCTTCCGCGGTGGCGAGGCCGCCGACCGCGTGCATGAGGCCATGCGGGCGACCTCGCTCGAGGAGGTCCGCCTTCAGCCGATCGAGACGCTGTCCAAGGGCTTCAAGCGCCGTGTCGGCCTGGCCCAGGCCCTTCTGCACGACCCGCCAGTGCTGGTGCTGGACGAGCCGACGGACGGCCTCGACCCCAACCAGAAGCACGAGGTCCGCAACCTCATCGCGCGCATGGCGCCGAGCAAGGCCATGATCATCTCGACCCATATCCTCGAAGAGGTCGGCGCGGTCTGCACCCGCGCCATCGTCATCGCCCGCGGCCGCGTTGTGGCGGATGCCACGCCTGCCGAGCTCGCCGCGCGTGGCCCGGACCTTGATGCCGTGTTCCGCGAGCTGACACGGGAGGCCGCGTGATGGGTGCCACGCTGACCGTCGCCCGGCGCGAGCTGGCCTCCTATTTCGCCACTCCCGTGGCCTATGTCTTCATCGTCATCTTCCTGGTGATGTCGGGGGCACTGACCTTCACGCTGGGCAATTTCTTCGCCCGCTCCACGGCAGATCTCCAGCCCTTCTTCGCCTTTGTTCCCTGGCTCTTCCTCTTCCTCGTCCCCGCCATCACCATGCGCCTCTGGGCGGAGGAGCGGCGCCTCGGCACGATTGAGCTGCTGCTCACCCTTCCCATCGCGCAGTGGCAGGCCGTTCTGGGCAAGTTCCTGGCGGCCTGGGCCTTCTGCGGCATCGCGCTGGCCCTCACCTTCCCGCTGGTTATTACCGTCAATCTGCTGGGTGATCCGGACAACGGCGTGATCGCCGCCGGCTATCTCGGCTGCCTGATGGTGGCGGGCGCCTATCTCGCCATCGGCGCCGCCATCTCGGCGCTGACCAAGAACCAGGTGATCGCCTTCGTTCTCGCCGTCGCGGTGTGCTTCCTCTTCGCCGCTGCCGGATCGCCGGTCGTTACCGAATTCCTCAGCCGCAACCTCCCCGTCATGGCAGAAGTCGCGCGCGGCGTTTCCATCACCGATCGCCTCGCCGCCTTCTCGCGCGGCGTGATCGCGCTGCGCGACATCATCTTCTTCGCCAGCTTCATCGGCATCTGGCTCTTCGCCAATGCCATCGCCGTCGATCTGCGGAAGGCGGACTGAACCGTGAGCGACACCAACTTCCTGCCAAAGCCGCGCAGCCGCGGCACCTGGCTCTCCATCGGCGTGCTCCTCGCCGTGACCGCGTTGGCCGTTGGCGTGAACCTGCTCGCCGACCGCTTCCTCTCCCGCGCCCGCATCGACCTGACCCAACAGCGCCTCTACACGCTTTCGGACGGCACGAAGCAGGTCGTCTCCAGCCTTCGCGACCCGGTGACGCTGCGCCTCTTCTATTCCCGACGCCTCGGCGCCGCCGTGCCGGTCTTCGGCGCCTATGCTGACCGCGTGCGCGAGATGCTGCGGGAATATGTCGCGCTTTCAGACGGCAAGGTCCGGCTGGAGGTACTCGATCCCGAGCCTTTCTCCGAGACGGAGGACCGCGCCTTGGCCTATGGCCTGCAGGGCGTGCCACTCGATAACGCGGGCGATCAGGTCTATTTCGGACTGGTCGGCGTGAACCTGCTGGATGACGAGCGCACCATCCCCTTCTTCCAGCCCGACCGCGAGCGCTTCCTCGAATACGACCTGACGCGTCTCGTCCACGAATTGTCCAACCCGACGCGCCCCGTGCTTGGCGTGTTGTCCTCCCTGCCGCTGAACGGCGACCCGCGCGCCATGATGATGCGTGTCCCCGGCGCCGGCCAGCCTTTCCAGGCCATGACGCAGCTGCGCCAGTTCTTCACCGTGAAGGATGTGGCGACGGATGCGCAGGCAATTCCGCCGGATGTGCAGGTGTTGCTGGTCGCCCATGCCCAGGACCTGCCGGATGCCACGCTTTATGCTATCGACCAGTTCGTCATGCGTGGCGGCAAGCTGCTGGCCCTGACGGACCCGCATAGCGAGAGCCAGGCCGCGCGCCCCGACCCCACCGGCCGCCCGCCCGCCTCCACCGCCTCCAGTCTGGACCGCCTCTTCAACGCCTGGGGCATCGAAGCGCCTTCGGACAAGGTGGTGGTGGACCAGCGCGGCGCCTGGCGCGTCCGCGCCGGGCCGAATGATCGCGTACAGGGCGTGGACTACCTCGCCTGGTTCAGCGCCCAGGGGGACAGCCTGAATCGCGGCGACGTCGCCAGTGCCGAACTGTCCCAGGTCACCTTCGCCTCAGCCGGGCTGCTGCGGAAGCGTGAGGGTGCGACGATCGAGCTGACTCCGCTCGTGACCTCCTCCCCACAATCCGCCCTGATCGATGCCGCCCGCGTGCGGGAAACCCCGGAGCCGGCGCGGATCCTCGCTGAGTTCAAGCCGGAGGATCAGCGCCATACCCTCCTGGCGCGGGTACGTGGCGTGCTGAACACCGCCTTCCCTGAAGGCCCGCCCTCCTTGCCGGAAGGGGTGGAGCGCGCCGCCGAGCTGCCCGCCCACAAGGCCAGCACCGAGGGACCCGCGAACCTCGTGATCGGTAATGACAGCGATATCCTGGAGGATCGCTTCTGGGTTCGCGTACAGGATTTCTTCGGCCAGCAGGTGGCGACGCCCACCAGCGACAACGGCGCCCTGGTGACCAACCTCGCCGATACGCTGGCCGGCGGCGACGCCCTCATCTCGCTGCGGTCCCGCGGCGAGAGCCTGCGCCCCTTCACCCTGGTGGAGGAGATGCGCAGCGATGCCGAGGCGCGTTACCGCCAGACCGAGCGTGGCCTGACGGAGCGCCTCCAGGCCACCGAGCGCCGTCTCCGCGAATTGCGCCAAGGCTCCGGCAGCGGCAGCCAGCCCCAGACCGTCATCACGCCGGAGCAGCAGGCCGAGATCGAGGCCGCCCGGGCCGAGATCGTCCGCACCCGCCAGGAACTGCGCGGCGTTCAGCGGGAACTGCGCCAGGGCATTGAGGGGCTGGAGACATGGCTGCGTATCATAAACGTCGCGCTCGTCCCGGCCCTTATCACGGCCTTTGCCATCAGCCTGGCGGTGCTGCGCCGCCGGCGCCGCGCGGCGGCGCGGGGATGACGCCATGCCGCTGAACAGACGCCACCTCATCGCCCTCGGCGGCAGCGCCGTTGTCGTCCTGGGTGCCGCCGCCCTGCTGGTGCCGCAAGATGACGCGCCGCCGCCCGTCTCGGAGTCACCCCTTGCCTTCCCGGCGCTGTCGGGGCGACTGCAGGCCGCGCAGCGGATCGAGCTGCGCCAGGGCGAGCAGAACCTGGTTGTCCAGCGCGGTCCTGGCGAAGCCTGGAGGCTTCCTTCCAAAGGCGGCTACTCGGCTCGTTTCGAACGCGTGCGTGAACTGCTGATCGGCCTGGCGGAACTACGCTTGGCCGAGCGCCGCACCGCCGATCCAGAGTCCCTCTCCCGCCTAGGTCTGGGCGAACCCGGCACCCCCGGCTCCACCGCCTTGCTGCTGCGCGTGCTGGATGGCGCGGGCAGCCCGCTGGCGGAGCTGGTGATCGGCCGGCGCCGCACCCGCACTCAGGGCGGCGCGTCTGAGAGCGCCTATGTCCGCCGTCCGGGCGAGAACCAGTCCTATCTCGCCGAGGGGCGCATCCCGGTGGATGCCGATGCCCAGCTTTGGCTTGATCGGGGGATCTCCAACCTGCCGAATGAACGTGTCCGCCGCGTGATCGCCGTGCGGGACGGCCAGACGGTGGAACTACTGCGGGAGGAAGGCCCGGATGGGCGCTTGCGCATCGTCCTGCCCGGCGATGCCCCACCCGCCGACGATGTTTCGCTGGATGAGGTTGGGCGGGCGCTGGAAGGGCTGACCTTCCTCGATGTCCGTCCGGCGGCCGAGATCCCCGGCGACCCGGCCGGCGAAGGCCGCTTCATCCTCACCGACGACCTCATCGTCACCGCCCGCCTGCGGAATGCCGGTGGCGATGTGTGGATGACGATCACCGCCACTGGTGGGGAGGAGGCCGAGCGGCTCGATGCCCGTTGGCGGGGTTGGGCCTATCAGGTCGGCGCCTGGAAGCTACCAGCCTTCGCGCCCAGCCTCCAGACATTGCGGAAGCGCGAGGGTTGAGCAGCCGCGAATATCCTGACCGGCCCTGGGTCGGGATCGGCTGCCTCGCCTTTCGCGGCGAGGACGTGCTGCTGGTGCGCCGCTCGCGCCCACCGCGCCAGGGCGAATGGTCCGTACCCGGCGGCGCGCAGCATCTCGGCGAGCCCGCCGAGGAGGCGGCGCGCCGCGAGTTGCGTGAGGAGACCGGCGTGGAGGTCGGGCCGCTCGTCCTCGCCGCCTGCGTGGATGCGCTTCAGCACAATGAGGCGGGTGCCGTCCGCTTCCACTACACGATCATCGACTATGCCGGCCGCTGGCTCTCCGGAGAGCCGGTCCCGGGCGACGACGCCACCGAGGCACGTTTCTTCGCGCCGCATGAACTTCCCGGCCTTGGCCTGTGGGACGAGGCCATCCGTGTCATCGCTGAAGCGCGGCGGCGTCTCCCGGAGGGTTGAGGGCCGTCAGTAGTAGAGCCGCTCCTTCCCCAGGCTGGCATAAAGCGGCACGACGAACTCGCCATAGCCGTTGAAGATCCGCGTCGGCACGCGCTCATTCGTCCCGAGCAACCGCTCGCTCGCCTGGCTCCAGCGCGGATGGGCCACCTCGGGATTCACATTCGCCCAGAATCCGTATTCGCTGGCCTGCAGCTTCTCCCAGTAGCCCACGGGGCGCTCGGCCTGGAAGGTTACGCGCACGACGGACTTGCTGCCCTTGAACCCGTATTTCCACGGATAGAGCACCCGCAGAGGCGCTCCGTTCTGCGGCGGCAGCGGCTTGCCGTACATGCCGGTCGCCATGAAGGCGAGTTCGTTCCGCGCCTCCTCGATGGTGCAGCCATCCGAATAGGGCCAGGGATACCAGGACTGCCGTAGCCCAGGCATGGTGTCCCGCTGCGCCGCCGTCTGGAAGACCACATACTTCGCCTCGGGCTTCGGCGCCGCCAGCCGCACCAGCTCGGACACCGGGAAGCCGGTCCAGGGCACGGTCATCGCCCATGCCTCGACGCAGCGGAAGCGCATCACGCGCTCCTCCATCTGCACCTGCTTCAGGAGGTCATCGAGCGCGAGTTCGCGCGGCTGTTCCACCAGCCCCTCGAACCGGACGGACCAGGGGCTGACCTTCAGCCGTGACGCGGCGGAGGCCACGCTCTTCGAGGAGCCGAATTCATAAAAGTTGTTGTAATTCGTCGCGTCCCGCTCGGGCGTCACCTCGCGCCCGGGCTGGTAGCGCGGGTTGCGCATGGCCGGAGCGAAGGACTGCGCCAGGGCGGGTGGCGCGATCGCACCACCCGCCAGCGCCGCACCCGCGGCCAGGGCGGCGCGGCGCCCCATCACCACCGCTTCGGGCGTGGCGGCACTCTCGGGCAGTTCCCAGCCCCGGCGGACGCGGATCAGCATGGCAGCCTCCGAAATCGCTCCTGGGGAACTCGGGTGCGTTGCGAGAGAATCAAGCCCGTCCGCTATTTGCCCAGACGCAACTCCGCGCGCCGCACGATGTCGCGGAACTTCGCCAGCTCCGCCTCCAGGAAGGCGCGGGTCGATTCCGGCGTGGTGGCGGGCGACGGATCGACGCCGGCCGAGGCCAGCCTCTCGCGCACGGCAGGCTCGGCCAGGGCAGCATTGACCGCCGCGTTCAGCTTGGTCAGCACGGGCGCCGGAAGACCACGCGGGGCCAGCAGTACGTTCCAGGTCGTCACGTCAAAGCCTGGCGCAACGGTCTCGTGCAAGGTGGGAATCTCGGGGAAGAGCGGATGGCGCTCCTTGGACGTCACGGCCAGGCCCCGCGAAAGCCCGTCCTTGAGATGCGGGGCGGAGGAGGCCAGCACCTCGAAGGAATAGGCGACCTCCCCCTTGGCCAAGGCCTCCATCACGGCGGAACCGCCTCGATAGGGCACATGCTCCGCTTCCATCCGGCCCACTTCAATCTTCAGATACTCGCCGGTGAGGTGACCGACGCCACCGACGCCGGAGGTCGCCCAGGAGAGCGCCCCCGGCCGCGCCCGCACCTCGGCGACCAGTTCCGCGATCGTCTTATGCGGTGAGGAGGCCGGCACCACCACCACCAACGGCCCGCCGCCCACCACGGCGACAGGAGTGAAATCCTTCACCGGGTCATAGGGCGTCTGGGATGGCAGGGCTGCCGGATTGGTCGCATGGGAGGAGGCGGTGCCCAGCAGCAGGGTGAAGCCATCCGCCGGGCGCTGTCGTACCCATTCGCTGCCCACCGCGCCGCCCGCGCCCGCCCGGTTCTCCACGATCACGCGCGCATTCGGGCCAAGATGCGGCGCCATCCGCTCCGCCAGGACCCGCGCGGCGATGTCGGTCGAGCCACCCGCCAGGAAAGGCACGGTCAGGGAGATCGGCCGGTCCGCTACCCAGCCTCCGCCCTGGGCCAAGGCTGGCAGGGTTGGCGCTGAAAGGGCGGCGGCCAACAGGGCGCGACGCTTCATCGGGTATTCCTCCGCTATAGCTCTTCTGCCCGGTGGGCGAGGCATATGGAGGAAGTCTGCCGACTGGACGTCCCGTTGAACAGCCGCCCCTAGCGGGGCCTCGGCAGCAGCGCCGATGGCTGGTCGCCGGCAGGCGTCCGCACCCGGAGCAGCCGGTAGCGCTCGGCTTCCATCCCGTCTCGGGAGCGCACCAGCTCGCCCACCGGCTCCGCGCCCGGCCAGAGCGAAGGCCCCTCCCCCCGCCGCAGGCTGCGGAGCATCAGGCCCTGCTGGCCGGCTTCCGATTCAGGCAGGGTGAAGAGATCCCAGCGATCGCTGATGGCGATCACGGGAACACCAGGGGGCAGGTGCAAGGCCAGTTCGGCGGCCAGACCGTATTCCTCGGCGGCGATGAAGGCCGCACCTTCCCGCACCCGCGCGGCCTCCGCATCGCGGGCCAGTTCTTCCCACCCCGCCATCCGGGCAAGGGTCGGATCCATGGAGCGCGGCAGGGCGAGCGGCGCCAGCCCGGCCTGGATGGTGACGGCGGCCATCATTACCCCGCCCACCATGACGCCGATCCACTGCCAGCGCCTGGCGGTGAAGGCCGCCGCCGCAATGCTGGCCGCAGGGTATAGGATTGCCGGCCAGTTCCCCTGCACCCGGCTGCCGGTGGCCTGCCAAAGGAAGATGAGTGCCGCAGGAAGGGTCAGCGCCGCCAGAAGCCCTGCGGCCGAGTCCCGGCGCCGCGCCCATACTGTCGCCGCCGTCACGGCCCCTACCGTGCAGAGCACCAGCAGCACCGGGGAAGCAATGGCGAGCTGCCCTCCCACGAGTTCGCCCAGGAAACGCAGATGGAATCCCTCGCCTGTTCCCGCGCGTCCGCCCTGCTTTGCGAAGGAGGCCCATCCATGTGCGGCGTTCCAGGCGACAACCGGCGCGAAGACCAGCCCCGCCAGCAAGCCGCCGGCATAGAGCCGCCAATCCCGCCACCACCGCCGCGCTGCCGGATCCGCCAGCAGCCAGATCACCAGCCCCACGCCGAACAGCGCCGCCGTGTACTTTGAAAGAAGCGCGCAGCCCCCCAGGGCCCCGACCGCCAGCCACCACCAGCCCCGCCCCGACTCCTGCAGCCGGGCTACCGCCCAGAGCGCGAGGCACCAGAAGACGAAAAGGGGTGTGTCCGGCGTCATCAGCACCGCGCCGGCATTGGTCAGCGGCATGGCATTCAGCAACAGCGCCGCCCAGCGGCCGGGCCGGAGCCTCGGCATCAGCGCATCCCCCGCGCCTGCCACCGCCAGGGAAGCCAGGGCCAATCCGATCGGCCCGAGCAGCCGGATGCCGAAGGCGCCATCCCCTGCCAGCGCGGTGCCGGCCGCGATCCAGAGCGCGACCATCGGCGGATGGTCGAGATAGCCCGGCTGCAGGTCGCGGGCCCAGACCCAGTAATAAGCTTCGTCCGGGGTCAGCGGCAGCAACGCCGCCGCACCCAGGCGCAGCGCCGTTACCGCCAGAAGGGCGAGCAGCCAGGGATTCACCGCCCGCGCCAGACCAGGGTCGAGGAAATCGCGTAGTTCCACACCACGGCCAGCAGCGCGCCCGCCGCGCCGGCCAGGCCCCAGCCTGCCAGGCCCTCGCGGAGCAGCAGCACGGCGATGCCGACATTCGCCACGGCGCCCACGCTGCACCCGATATAGAATATCAGGAGACCGCGCAGGAGCTTCTGGCCCTTCAGCCGCATATCACGATAGGTGATGCGGTTGTTCAGCAGGAAGTTCACCGTCATCGCCACGAAGGTGGCGGCCCATTGCGCGGCGTCGAAGCTCAGCCCCGGCACGCGGGAGGCGGCGCCAAGCACGGCGAGGTGGACGAGGATGCCCACCGCGCCCACCCCCGCGAAGGCGATGAAGCGCCAGGGCAGCCAGCCACCCAGCGCCTTGTCCATCAATAGGCCGAGATATTCGAGCAGCACCAGCGCATCGAGCTTCGACTCGCCCGCCACGCGGGGCCGGAAGTGATAGGCCACCTCCGCCACCCGCAGGGGACGGCGGGCCGAGAGCAGCACGTCCAGAAGGATCTTGAACCCGCGCGCGGAAAGCCGGGGCGCGACGGCTTCGAACAGCGAGCGTGGCATCAGGAAGAAGCCGCTCATCGGGTCCCGCACGGGGGTGGGCAGCAGCAGGGCCGCCAGGCGTGTGCCCGCATCGCTCACCGCCGCGCGGATCGTGGAAAAGCCGGAGGACGCCGCGCCGCCTTCCACATGGCGGCTTCCCACCGCCACTTCCGCGCCGCCCTTCACCGCCGCCAGCATCGCCGGCAGGATGGTCTCGTCATGCTGAAGGTCGCCGTCGATCACGGCGATATAGGTGGCGGAGGAAGAAAGCGCCCCCTCGGTCACCGCCGAGGCGAGGCCGCGCCGCCCGATCCGCCGGATCCCGCGCACGCGGGGATCCTCCGCCGCGATCTCCCGCACCCGCGCGGTGGTACCATCCGGGCTGTCGTCATCGACAAAGACGGCCTCCCAGGCAATGTCCTGGAGCACCGCATCCAACCGCTCCACCATAGGGGCGATATTCGCCGCCTCGTTGTAACAAGGCACGATGACCGTCAGCTCAGCGGGGAGCGCCGCAAGCGGCCGGGCCGTCGGGCCGGGTGGCGCTTCGGCGGAAAAGGATGAGGCCGGCACGGCGGCGGCTTAGCCCGCGCTGCTCCCGGCAGGAAGGGGGTGCGAGGCAGCCCTCCCCTTCCAGGCGCGCGTGGATGGGCGTAGCGCGTCCTTTTCACCGCCGGAGACATGGATGCCCGAGAGTCTTATTGTCCCATCGGGCGCGCCTTCCCTGGCCATGCTGGGCCCCGTCGTCGCCATCGTCGCCTTCTCCGCCATCTTCCGGGGCTTCACCGGCTTCGGCTTCGCCATCATCGCCGTGCCGCTGCTCAGCCTGGCCCTGCCGCCCGTTCTGGCGGTAACGCTCTCGGCGGGGCTGCAACTCCTGGGCGGGCTGACGGATGTGCGGAGCGTGGCCCCGCAATGCCACTGGCCCTCGGTGCGCTGGCTGGCGGTGGGAGCACTCGTCGCCTCGCCCCTGGGCACCCTCCTCCTTGCCTGGCTGCCGCCTGATGTCGCGCGGCTCGCCCTGGCGGGGGCCTGCGGCGTGGCCGTGCTGGCCCTGGCTGCCGGGACCGGCTTTCGCAGCCTGCCAGGACGGGCCGCTACCGTCGCGTCCGGGGCGATGGCAGGGCTTTTCAATGGATTGGCCGCAATGCCGGGTCCGCCGGTGCTTGCCTATTATCTCGCCTCGCCCCTTTCGACGGTGCAGGTCCGGGCCTCGCTGCTGGTCTTCTTCCTGTTCTCCGCCATCCTCTCTTTTGGAAGCCTTGCCGTGATTGGCGCGGTGGGGACGAGGGAACTACTGATGGTTCTGGCAGGCATGCCGCTGATGCTGGCGGGTTCCAGGATCGGCGCAGCGCTGTTCCGACGGGCCGGGGGTGCACATCGGGGCGTTTCGCTCGCAACCTTGGCGGTCGTTGCCGTGGTCACGGCGGCGCGGGGCCTGTCGGGCCTGTTCGGGGGATGACCGTGAGTCTCGCCGTGACCTGACCACCTCTCTTCGGCGCTTCCACTTGATGGGCGGCGCCAGGAGGAGATCGGCACACCGCAACGAAAACGTTGCGCATTCAGGCACAAGTCTTGCTCATACTGCCGGCGACATGCCGCGGAGGCCCGCGGCGGCAACCGCGCAAGGACGATTACGACGTGAGCAAGACACGATTACTCGCCGCCGGCCTGCTCGCCATAGGGCTCCTTGCCGCTGAACGACGGGCAGAGGCGCAGCCCGCGCCGAAAGTTCTGCGCATCGCCATGACCGCTTCCGACGTGCCGACCACCAGCGGCATGCCGAACAATGGTTATGAGGGCCTGCGTTTCCTTGGCTATCCGGTTTTCGAGAGCCTTGCGCTCTGGGACCTTTCGCGCGCCGATGTCCTCGCCGATCTCCGCCCCGGCCTTGCCGAGCGTTGGGAGCAGGACCCCTCCGATCCGAAGAAGTGGCGCTTCCATCTGCGCCAGGGCGTGCGCTTTCATGACGGAGCCCCCTTCGACGCGGATGCCGTGATCTGGAACATGGACCGCTTCTTCCGCGATGGCGCACCGCAGGCCGAGCCCGCCGGCGCCGCGATCGTGCGCGGCCGTGTTTCAGGCGTCGCGGGATACCGCAAGATCGACGACCGCACGGTGGAGATCGAGACCGTGCGGCCCATTTCCTACTTCCCGTATCTCTCCGTCTACATCCTCTTCACCTCGCCCAGATCCTGGGAGGATGTAGGGCGTGACTGGGCGCAGGTGGCAGCCAAGGGCGCGGCGGGCACAGGCCCCTTCCGCATCTCCCGCTTCACCCCGCGCCAGAGTGTCGAGCTTTCGCGCAACGACGACTACTGGGACGCCGCGCGCCGAGCGAAGCTGGACCGTATCCTGCTGTTACCCATTCCGGAGGCGAACACCCGCCTGGCTGCGCTGCGTTCCGGGCAGGTGGACTGGATCGAGGTACCCCCGCCTGATGGTGTCGGACCTCTGCGCCAAGCGGGCTTTAACATTGTCACGAATTCCTACCCGCATGTCTGGCCCTGGGTCTTTGCCGCCGGCAAGCAGGGCAGCCCCGTGGCGGACGTGCGCGTGCGGCAGGCGCTGAACTACTGCATCGACCGCGATGGGCTGGTGGAGCTGCTGAACGGCACGGCCGAGCCCTCGGTCGGTTTCTACAATAAGTCCAACCCGCTCTTCGGCCGCCCGCAGAATGCCTACCGGCTCGATCCCGTGCGCGGCAAGGCGCTGCTGGCCGAGGCCGGCTATGGCCCGCAGCGCCCGCTGCGCCTGACGGTGGGCATTTCCACCTCCGGTTCCGGGCAGATGCTGCCGCAGCCGATGAACGAGGCGCTGCAGGAATCCCTTCGCGAGCATTGCGGCGTGCAGGTGGAGTTCCGCGTGGTCGAATGGAACACGTTGCTTGGCGGGTTGCGCGCCTCGCCCGACCAGCCGACCTGGCTGGGCGCTGATGCGCTGAACATTTCGCTCGTCTCGTCCGATCCCTCGCAAATGGCCCGGTGGTTTCTGGGCCCGAATGTCTCTCCTCGTGGATCCAACTCCGGTCACTGGATCGACCCCGCTTTCGACGCAGCCTTCACCGAAGTGGAACAGGCGACCGACCCCGCTGTGATGCGCGCAGCGGTTGTGCGCGCGCATGAGCGGCTCGTCGATGGCGCGCCCTGGCTCTATGTCGTGCATGATCTCAACCCCCGTGCGATGGCGCGCAAGGTGCGCGGCTTCGTCTCCGCCCAGTCCTGGTTCCAGGACCTCGCGACGGTGGACATGCAATGAGCGCGGAGTTGCATGCGCTTAGCCTGGCGGAGCTGTCGCGGCGCATTGCGTCGCGCGCTCTCTCGCCCGTAGAGCTGATGGAGGCCTGCATCGCGCGCATCAAGGCGCTGGATGGCGGGTTGAACAGCGTGCTCCTGTTGCTGGAGGAGCGTGCCATGGCCGAAGCCGGGGCGGCGGAGGCGGAGATTGCCGCCGGGCGCCTGCGCGGGCCGCTGCATGGCATCCCGATCGGGCTGAAGGACATCTACGAAACCGCTGGCATCCCGACCACGGCCCATTCCGCCGTGCTGCGGGACCATGTGCCGGCGGAGGACGCCACCACCGTCCGCCTACTGCGCGAGGCGGGAGCGGTGATCCCTGCGAAGCTCTCAACCTGGGAGTTCGCCCTGGGCGGCACCTCCTTCGATCTGCCCTGGCCGCCGGCGCGCAACCCGTGGGACCGTCGCCTTGATCCCACCGGCTCTTCCTCCGGCTCGGCGGTTGCCGTGGCAGCGGGACTTCTGCCAGGCGCCATGGGGTCGGACACCGGAGGCTCGATCCGCAACCCGGCCGCCTGGTGCGGCATCGCAGGCCACAAGCCAACTTATGGGCTTGTCAGCCGCAAGGGCGTGCTTCCCCTCTCCTGGTCGCTGGACCATGCCGGTCCGATGGCATGGACGGCCGAGGACTGCGCGCTGATGATGGAAGCACTCGCGGGGTATGACCCCGGAGATCCAGCCAGCGCCGATGTGCCCGCCCCGGATTTCGCCGGGGCCATCGCAGAGGGCCGCCGTCATGGCCTGGCCGGGCTCCGCATTGGCGTGGTGCGCCATTTCTTCGAGTGTGACCTGCCCTGCACGCCACCTGTCCTGACCGCCATGGAGGACTCGCTTCGGGTCATGCGGGAACTGGGGGCCGAGGTCTTCGACGTGACCCTTCCGGCCTTCGGGGAGTACGCCGCACCGGGCAACATCATTGCTCGGGCGGAATCCTGGGCGATCCACGAGGCCTGGCTGACCGAGGATGCCTCGCGTTACGGGGCCTATGGCCGGCGGCGCCTCGCCTCTGGCGCCTTCGTCACCGCAAGCGATTACCTGCATGCTCAGCGGCGCCGGTCCTTGCTGATCGCGCGCACTCTGGAGGCCATGGAGGGGTTGGATGCGGTGGTCTTCCCCACCGCGCGTGGCACGGCGGAGCCGATGGGGGTGGATACGATGGCGCCGAAGGGACCCCCCGCCTTCTTTGCCCGCGTCTTCAATCTGGTGGGCGGCCCGGCCTTGTCGGTCTGCAACGGCTTCTCGCCGGAGGGGCTACCAGTGGGGCTGCAGATCGCCGGGCGACCCTTCGGCGATGCCATGGTGCTGCGGATCGGAGACGCAGTGGAGCGGGCGCTGGGCACACGCGCCCGACGCCCTCTTTTGGAGGTGGTGGACGCATGAGCGGAGAGACGGTGATGGAGCGCCCCCGGCTGGAAGAGCGCCTGCATGCCTGCGGACTGCGGTTGCCGCCCGAGGATCTTGCGCCGCTGGACGAGTTGATTACCATCCTCGATCAGGCAGCAGAGGTGGTACGGGCTCCGCTACCTGTTTCCGCCGAGCCGGCGAATGTGCTGGTGCTGCCTCACACCCGCCCCACTGACTAGTACAACCACCCCCTAAGGCGCTACGCCGCACCGGCCCTGGCGATGACATCTTTGCCATCATGAAAATGGTCGTCGCCCTGGGCCGGGCGCAACTGGCTGCTATTTTAATTTTTTCCAGTCCAGAACATCAACCGGGTTCGCTTTGGCAGCCAATCCGGGCCAGTTTCCACGGCACCCAAATTCCAGATGATCCATTAAGAGGTTGGCTGAGTTGGGAAGCTGACCTGGCGCTGCGCGATGCAGCCCCGCGAGGAAAGAAGGTGCGACATCATTGATTGGTCTGGCCCAGGACGCGAAGGTGGTCATGGCTAATTCGCTTGGCCTCCTTGGCAGCGCACTGAACCCCTCCGTCATAAGCACCCAGGGCTTGGGCCGACTGACGCCCGCGGCCGCCCGAGAGGAATACCGCCGAGGCCAGCGATGCGGCCGCTTCGGCAATCGATCCGTTTTGGTTTCTTTGCCGCTGTTCATTTCCGCATTCCGCACTGAATCATGCGGCAGCGCAGGGACCACACGATGACGACCTTTTATGTGTCTGCCGCCGCCGTGAATGGTATTCCTGCCGGGAATGATCTGACGGGCGACGGCTCCTTCGAGCGACCTTTCGCGACGATTGACAAAGCGAATGCGGCCGCGGCCGACGGCGACACCATCAAGCTGAATGACGGCGTCTACTCCCCAGCCAAGACGCTTCAAATCAGTAAGGCCATCAGTATCGAGAGCGTCACCGACTATGGTGCAACGATCCGGGCTGTCGAGGGGCAGTCTCGTGTCGTCGGCATTTCCGAGGACCAGGGTGGCACCGTCACCTTCGGCAAGATCATCATCGATGGCGCCAACACCGCGACGACCCTGATCACCGTCAACGATCAGCCGTCAGCTTACACCCTTCACCTCGATGGCACGCGTCTCGTCAACCCGACCAGCTACGGCATCCAGGGCACCAGCGCCGGCACCAAGGTCAATCTTGATCTGGACAATGTCGAGTTCACCGCAACCAGTGCGCTGAGCATGATCAACATCCCTGCCCTCATGGCGGGCAAGGTGAGCGTAACCGGTGGTTCCGTCGACATCGCCGATGTCTGGCGCGCCGGCTTCGGCGGCATCGCCACCATCGATGCGGATGCGGCTGGAACCACGGTCGAGATCTCCGGTGTCAGCGCGAATCTGCACGCCACGGGCACCGATGCCGCTGGTACGGGCGGCATCTATTACGGCATCCGCCTGACGGACGTGCAGGCCCCGCTCATCGAGTATAACCAGATCACGCAGACGGGAATCTCAGCCGACCAGACCGGATACACGGTCCTGGTCACCTACGAGAAGACCAACCCGATTGATATCTCCGGTGGTATCATCCGGTACAACGAGCTGCGCAACGACCTGGACGGCACCGCCGGCAAGATCATCCTGGTCGGCCATGATTCCGACCCCGGCGCCGCGGCGCGTAACCACGCAAATGGATTTGAGATCTACGGCAACAGCGGCTTTGGTGACGAAGGCGCGGAGGCGGCCAAGCTCCATGGCATCCTGGTCGGCTGGCAGGACGGTGCGAAGGTCTTCGACAATGCCCTGGACTATACGAGCCTTGCCTATGTCCTGAAGGGCATGTCCGGCGAGACGTTGGTTTTTGACAACACAGACACGCGGACCACCTCCAAGAGCCTGTACCAGAAGGGCGGGGATGGGGTTCAGTTCCTGTACAACACCAGTTACCTGGAGGCAGACTTTAACCCGGACGCCATCAATATCGGCGATGCTGGAGGAGGCCAATACGCCGCGAAGAACGCCGTCGTCGTCGGCAACAATGTTGTCTATCTTGGCGCGCCGGACAGCTTCCTGACGGTCTGGGATGGCTCCACCGCCGCAAACATCTCCGGGAACAACTACTACTCAGCCCTGGGCAACTCCAGCCAGGCCTGGATCTATCAGGGCACCTCCTACAAGACGATCGAGTCCTGGCAGGCCGATGTAGAGAGCAGCGCGACCTACAGCGACAACGTGGTGGTCGGCCAGGGTGCAATCCTGGCCGCGATTGGCCTGTCCGGCCAGATGCTGCAGATGACCGGCATGGTCAACGGCGTGCAGACCTACGAAATCAACTTCATTTATGGCGTGGCCTCCACCACGACCTTCGCCATCGGCAATTTCGGCGTGGCCGGAGCCGCAGCCATCTCTGGCTTGGTGGATGTGGACTTCACGGGCACCGGAAGCTCCAGCCTGAGCGGTTCGGGGCTTACGGATCACAGCTACAGTTCACTGGGCAGCGGGGATCTGCTGACTTTCACCATAAGCTATGACGGTCTGAGTGCCCTTGGTGGCCAGGTGATCCACATCTACGGTAACTACACCAACGTTCGCCCCATCGACATCAAGTTCAACAGCATTGCTCTCCCACCGCCGGTCATCAGCGGTGGCACGACGGTCAGCGCGACAGACATGCAGACGGTCTCGCCCTTCGCGTCGATGACCATCACCGATGCCGACACGTCCTCTCGCACCCACACGGTCCGCGTCAGTGCAAGCGAGGCTGGGACCGGCACCTTCACCGAACTGGCCGGCTTCGTTTCTGATGGAGCGGGCGGCTACACCTTCACCGGCACAGTGGCAGAGGTGAATGCGGCCCTGCAGGGACTGCGTTTTACGCCTACATCTAACCAAGTATCCATTGGCGGCACCGTTACGACCCAGTTCACGGTGACCTACGACAATGGCGAGTACACGATTAGCAACAATGCCACGCAGACGATCGTGGAATCGGTGAACGATCAGCCTCTGCTTTCGGGTATCGTGGTTGAACAGGCAGTCAGCGACCAAGCGACGCTTCAGCCCTTCGCCACGTCTTCCTACCTGGATCCCGATCAGGGTCAGACGACGACGCTGACAATCGCACTCGACAAGGTGACGCGGGGCACCTTCACGAACCTGAATGGCTTCGTGGACAATAGCGATGGCACCTACACTTTCGTCGGAACGGCAACAGCGGCGGATGCTGCGTTGCGCGGCCTTGTTTTCACGCCGGCCCGCCATCAGGCTCAACCTGGCCAGAGCATCCTTGCCAAGCTGACCATCACCCATACGGATGGGGTCTCCCCTGTCCAGACGAACGTCGCCTATCTGAAGATTGTTGCGGAGAATACCGCGCCAGAACTTGGGGGTGCCGCGGCCAGCAGCATCACCGATGTGCAGACGGTGAAGCCGTTCCTTACGATGACGGTCACCGATCTGGATAAGGGCGCGATCGTGACCGTGACCGTGGCGCTGGACAATCCTGCAAAGGGAAGCCTCACCAATCTGGGCGGCTTTGTGGATAATGGAGACGGCACCTACAGCTTCACCGGCGCTCCGGGAACGGTTCAGAGCGCGCTGCGCCAACTGGTCTTCGACCCTGTGGATCACAGGCTGCCTGCCCAGCAGACAGATACAACCCGATTTACGGTCACTGTATCAGACGGCACCGCGACCACTTCGGACACAACCACCGCCGTCACGGTGACTCACACCGCGTCCAATACTCCAACCAATGGCAATGATGAGCTGGTTGGCACTGCGCAGGCTGACGTCATTGACGGCCTCGGCGGTAATGATCTGATCCGCGGCCTTGGTGGTCATGACATCCTCTATGGCGGTGATGGCGACGACATCCTGGATGGCGGCACAGGAGCCGACAGGATGGAGGGCGGCGCGGGCAACGACACCTATATCGTCGATCATGGGGGGGACCTCGTCGTCGAGTTGGAGGGAGCCGGTACCGATCTGGTTCAGAGCTCCATCAGCTTCTCGCTGGCGGGGCTGCACGTCGAGAACCTCACCCTCACAGGCACGGCGGCCATCAACGGCACCGGCAACAGCCTCGACAACGTGCTCACCGGAAACTCAGCCGCCAATCGCCTGGATGGCGGTGCGGGTGCCGACAGGATGGAGGGTGGCAAGGGCAACGACACCTACATCGTCGATGACGTGGGGGATGTCGTCATCGAGTGGAAGGGACAGGGCATCGATCTGGTGCTGAGCTCCGTCAGCTTCTCGATGGCCGGGCAGCACGTCGACAATCTCACCCTCACGGGCACGGCGGCCATCAACGGCACCGGCAACAGCCTCGACAACGTGCTCACCGGAAACTCAGCCGCCAATCGCCTGGATGGCGGGACAGGAAACGACATCCTTTATGGCGGCGATGGCGATGATACGCTGATTGGCGGCGCCGGCGCCGACAGGCTTGTCGGTGGGGCGGGCAACGACACCTATGTCGTCGATGACGTGGGGGACCTCGTCGTCGAGTTGGAGGGAGCCGGTACCGATCTGGTTCAGAGCTCCATCAGCTTCTCGCTGGCGGGGCTGCACGTCGAGAACCTCACCCTCACAGGCACGGCGGCCATCAACGGCACCGGCAACAGCCTCGACAACGTGCTCACCGGAAACTCAGCCGCCAATCGCCTGGATGGCGGTGCGGGTGCCGACAGGATGGAGGGTGGCAAGGGCAACGACACCTACATCGTCGATGACGTGGGGGATGTCGTCATCGAGTGGAAGGGACAGGGCATCGATCTGGTGCTGAGCTCCGTCAGCTTCTCGATGGCCGGGCAGCACGTCGACAATCTCACCCTCACGGGCACGGCGGCCATCAACGGCACCGGCAACAGCCTCGACAACGTGCTCACCGGAAACTCAGCCGCCAATCGCCTGGATGGCGGGACAGGAAACGACATCCTTTATGGCGGCGATGGCGATGATACGCTGATTGGCGGCGCCGGCGCCGACAGGCTTGTCGGTGGGGCGGG
>NZ_JAOXLP010000037.1 GCF_025791835.1 Roseomonas xinghualingensis | reverse complement strand
GAGGCCGTGCGATCCTGCCGGCGCGCCGGCGCAGGCCGGCAAGGCCCGATCCAGCGCGCGGCTCACCTCCGGCCCGAAAAAGCTGATGAAATGCTTCGTATGGGCACTGAG
The DNA here is from genome assembly GCF_025791835.1 of Roseomonas xinghualingensis. GTDB lineage: Bacteria > Pseudomonadota > Alphaproteobacteria > Acetobacterales > Acetobacteraceae > Roseomonas > Roseomonas xinghualingensis. Next base: position 26,607 of record NZ_JAOXLP010000037.1, on the reverse strand, counting down.
CGGGCGCCGGCGATGATGGCGGCTGCCAATACCTGCGACGAGATCATGGGCCGGCGCGATGGCACCGCCGAGCGGCGCTACACCGTCAACGGCGCCGCCACCCTGGGCGAGGGCAAGATCGCCATTACCCGCAAGCTGGTCGCCGCCATGGCCGGCGCGCTCGTGGACTCAGGCGGGCGCTTCTACATCCATGCGGGCGCGCCAGCGCTGCCTGCGGCGACGCTCACCTCCGACGATCTGCGCGGCGACGTGACCATCGTGGGCTCGCGTCCGCGGCGGGATCTCTTCAATGGGCTGCGCGCCGTCTATGTCGAGCCGGCCGCGGCCTGGCAGCCGACCGATGCGCCGCCGCTGCTGGCCAGCAACTACGTCACCGAGGACGGCGGCGAGGCGATCTACCGGGACATGGAGTTCCCGCTCACCACCTCGGCCTCCATGGTCCAGCGCCTGATGAAAATCGAGCTGGAGCGCAACCGCCGCCAGCGCGAGGTGGCGATGCAGGCCAACCTCTCGGCGCTGCGGCTGCGGCCCTGGGATGGGGTGACGGTGGCCCTCGACCGTCTGACGCCCTTTCCCGCGCGGGTGACGGGCTGGGCCTTGGCGCCGGATGGCGGGGTGAACCTGCAACTGGCTGAGGAGGACCCCGCCGTCTGGGCGTGGAACCCGGCGACCGATGAGCGGGCGACGGGGCAAAATCCCTCGGTGGTGCTGCCGAACCCGGGCGTCATCGCCGCGCCCGCCGCCATCATGGTGGAGACGCCGCTCGGGACGTCGTTCGCGGCGATCGCGGTGTCCTGGTCCGCGGTTGGCTCCGCCTATCTCGCTGGCTACGAGATCGAGTTCCGCCCGGCCTCGGTCGCCGTCTGGCAGGGCTATGCGGGAGGGTTCGGCGCCACCGCCGTCGCCATCCCCACCGCGGAGCCAACGGCCTTTCGCGTGCGGGCGCAGGCGCGCAGTGGCGCGGTGTCGGGCTGGCGCGAGGCGTTGGTGCCGGCCGCCGCCTCGGGCCTGGCGGCAACGGGCATTGCCGGCGGCGTGCGCCTGTCGGGCGGCTTTCCCACGGATGGGGTGCGGCTGCAGGTCTTCGAGGCCAGCAGCGCCAGCCTCGCCGCCGCGACCAAGCTGGCCAGCGAGCCGACCGCGCTGCCCTGGGATCGCATTGGCCTGACCACCGGCCAGACCCGTTGGTACTGGCTGCGCAGCGTGTCGGCCGAGGGCAACGTCTCGGCCTTCGCCGGCCCGGTCACCGCCACCGCCCTCTGATCGGAGAACGCCATGCCGGCCCGCATCGACGATGCTGCTGGTCCTCAACGCCAACCTCAACAAGACCGACTTCGCGAAGTACCTGCGCGACCGCGAGGCGGTGCTGCCCAACGACTTCGGCGGGCTGGGCGATGGCGTGGCCGATGATCGCACCGCCATCCAGGCGGCCTTCGACCGCGCCGGCGCGGACCAGAAGTTCGCGATGATCCCGCCCGGCACCTGGAACGTCTCCGGCGCCGTGACCCTGCCGGGCGGCGCGCGCGGGCTGATCATGCAGGGCACCATCCGCTACACCGGCACGGCGCTCGCCTCTGTGCTTGTGCTGGGCGATGGCGGCACCATTCGCAACGCGGAGAAGCTCTACACCGGGCTGAATGTCATCCGGCAGACGCTGTCGGACTGGTTCTCCGAGGCTGATATCGGCATCACCGTGCGCAACGTCGATGCCTCGCAGATCGAGCTGCGCCGCGTCGAGGGCTTCACGATCGGCATGCGCACGCTGGGCGATGGCCGCGGCGTGGAGGACAGCACTTTCACGCTGGGGCGCATCGTCAACAACCGCATCGGCCTCGACATCTGGTGCGCCACCGCCACGGCCTGGAACACGTCGATCCGCTACTACGGCGGCCACTTCGCCCAGGCGACCGGCGTGAACCCCGCGATGGACCGGTTCGGCGTGCGGTTCGGGAACGAGCCCGGCGCCTATACCAACCACAATCGCCATGTCTTCGACGCGCCAAACTTCGAGCTGCGTCAGGCCGGCAGCAACATCGCCATCCCCTTCCTGAACCAGACCTCGGGCAGCGCCATCATCGCGCGCAACATGCGCATGGAGGCTTGCTCGCCCCTGGCGGCGCGACACACCGCCGGGGCAAAGGACTGCGAGTACGACGTTGCCTGGACCAACACCTACCTGGTCGGCATCGATTACACGGCCCCGGCCAATCGCTGCGGCAACGCGGTGATCAACCGGCACCGCGCGCCGGCGTCGCGGTTCCAGCGCTTTCTCGCCGGCGTGCCGAACACCCGGGCGGCGGCCTTCCGACAGTCGGCGACCGAGGTGGGCGTGGAGGGGCTGATCACCATCGCGACCTCGACCACCACCGCGACCTTCATGGCGGATTTCTGCTTCAACGGGCTGGCGGACGTGACGCCGACCGATCGCGCCGTGACGCTGGCGGCGAACCGCGGGCTGGGTTGGATGCTCGACACCTCCCAGGCCAAGGAGTTCGCCCTGGCGCATTGGCTGACGAGCGGAGCTTCGGGCGGGCGTCTCTTTGTGCGGGTGTTCGACGGTGCGGGGAACGTCCGCGAGGATATCGCGGGCGACGTGCTGGCCTCGATCACCACCATGCAGTGGAACGGGCCGGCCAAGGGGTGGAACGCTGGCGCGCCGATGGACGATGCGAACTTTAATCGGCGACAGACCATCCGTGTCGGCGCGTCCGTGGCCTATGCGCAGGTGGGGGTGATCGGTTTCGATGGGCCCATCGACCTGCAGTCGCTGCGGCTCTACGGGCTGCCGGAGGCCGCACCCGCCGTGCTGAACTGGACGCCGCTGCTGACGGGGGCGCTGTTCGGCTCAGGGCGGCGGGAGTTCGCGGCGGAGGTGTCCTGGGATCTGCCGAGCTTGGCGCCGGGGGCAACCTCGCTGCTCGATGTCACGGTCAACGGGGCACGCGCCGGTGACATGGCAACGGCGTCGCTGGTGTCGTCCACACGGTTCATCGAGCTCGATGCCGCGGTGTGGTCGAACAACACTGTGCGCGTGATGGCGCGAACATCTCAGCGGCGACGTTCGACCTCGCTGCGGCAACGCTGTCGGTGGGGGTGACGAAGCGGCGGGTGCCGTAATCCCTGAGAGCGTTTGCACACAACGCGACACGAGTAAGCACTCTATCCACAGGGGGCCGGCTGTTGGAGGACGTGCCACAAGTTCGCGACGCGCCGGAGCGAGGCGGCAGCGGCGGTGAGGTTGATCAAGGCTTGCATGACTTCGGCGCACCGCTCGTCATCGAGAACGAAACCGCGATTCTCGATGAGGAAGCCGCAATTCGCTCGATCACTGATCAGCGGCACCACCGCACGGCGTTAACGGCCGCGAAGTCCGGACGGACAAGGCGCGAACGCCATTTTTTGGTCGCCTGATCGACGGACTTGCTGGCCTGAGCCTTCTCAAGCTATATTAAGCGGAACTATGCTAAATGGACCGGGATATCGTCAATCAAGGGCTTCTGACTGTCGCGACTCGCAAGGTCGGGGCCGTATGGGGACGATTCGAACATTCGGCCGCCCCGGCCGGTTAGCGTCCTCCGCCTCCGATTGGCGATCTTCGTCCTCGTGCCCTTGCCGCGCAAGGCTAAATTCGGTGGCGGGTTGGCAGCACAGGTGTTCAGCGAGGGCCGCCGCGGTATTTGCGGCGCGCCAAGCCTGCCGGCGAACGACCGCCGCGGCAGCGTGGTCAAGGGGCCGGCATCAGCGTGCGGCGTCCCGGCACCGCCCCGGGTGTCGCGCCGCGCACCAGGCAGGCGACGCTTGCGGCAGTAGTCGCTGGGCCCTCCCGGCCCGCACCACCGAGATTATCGAAACGACCCGTTCGGGCTGCCTGGCCGGGCGCCGCCTGCCGCCAGCGGCGGGGCCATTCCCGCGAATCGAACAGCGGTCATGCTGGCCAGGCAAGCTCGGCGGAGCCGGCGCATTGGGCGTCGTGCCGAAACGCGTCCTCCCATCGCTCCATCGCCCAGCGGCGCCAGCTGTCGCGTCTCGAACAATCATTCAGTCAAAAGGTGATGTAACCGCCGTGCCCTACAGTACCAGCGCGCTCGCTCGAAAACTGATCGTTTGCTCGGTGAGCACACGATGATCGAAGCGCTTCTTGTCCTGCTGCTCGGGATCGCCGTCATCCTGGCGATCATCGCCGTGAACGGCTACTTCGTGGCGCAGGAATTCGCCTACATGGCGGTGGACCGCACGCGGCTCGCCGCGCGGGCCGCGGAGGGTGACGCCGCGGCCGAGCGCGCGCTTCGCGTGACGCGGCGCACCTCCTTCATGCTCTCTGGCGCCCAGCTCGGCATCACCATCACTGGCCTGCTCGTGGGCTTCGTCGCAGAGCCGATGGTCGGCCGGTCGCTCGGCGTGCTTCTGGGCGGGGCCAGCATCTCCACCGAGGTGGCGGTCGCCACCGGCACCCTCGCGACCCTCCTGGTGGCCACGGTTGTCCAGATGATCTTCGGCGAACTCTATCCGAAGAACCTCGCCATCGCGAATGCCGAACCCATGGCGCGCGCGCTCGCCCGCTCCACGCTGCTCTACATGACTGTGTTCGGCTGGCTGATCACCGTGTTCGACAAATCGGCCAACCTGCTGCTGCGCGCGCTGCGGATCGAGCCTGTCCACGACCTCGACGTCAGCGCCTCGGCCGCCGACCTGCCACACATCATCGCGGCCTCGCGCGAGAGCGGCGACCTCCCGGCCGAACTGGCGGTCATGTTGGATCGGATCGTGGATTTCCCCCAGCGCACCGTCGAGCACGCGATGGTGCCGCGATCGCAATGCGACTGGGTGGGCCCGGAGGCGACGCTCGAGGAACTGCGGGAGCTCATGGCGCGCGCGCACACCCGCTATCCAGTGGTCGACGATGACGACGCGCCGATCGGCGTCGTGCACCTCTCCGATGTGCTCGCCCGCATGGCTTCGGGGGAGACGGGCGAGACCGTCCTCGCGGTGATGCGGCCCGCACCGGTGGTCCCGACCCTCATGCCTTTGCCGGCCGCCCTAGAGGAGCTGGTGCGGACGACCAATCAGCTCGCCTGCGTGATCGACGAATATGGCGGCTTCGCCGGCGTGCTGACCCTGGAGGATCTCGCGATGGAGATCGTCGGCGAGATCACCGACGAGCATGACGTCGAGACCGGCGCAGGCGTTGTGTCCGAAGGCGACGGCATCTGGCTCATGGACGGCGACGTGCACCTCGACGAGGTCGAGCGTGCCATCGACCACGACCTGCCGCGGGGCGATGTCGAGACCGTCGCGGGCCTGCTGATCGCCGAGAAGGGCGGTCTGCCCACGGAGGGCGAGACGGTGACGATCGCGCTTCCCGCCGATCCGGCGGAGCTGGCGACGAACAAGCTGATCCAGCGGCGACTGGAAGTCGACGTGCTGCGCATCGAACGTCATGTGCCCGCCGAGGTGCGCGTGCGCCTGGTCGAAGTTGCGGCAGCGGAGGACGACCGATGAACGACCCGTTGTTCATCGCGCTGGCGACCATAGCCCTGATCGTGCTCAGCGCCGTCTGCGTCATCATCGAGTTCGCCCTGCTCGGCGCGCGTCGTCATCGCCTCGAAGAACTTGCCGCCGACAGCCGCTCGGCGCGTGCGGCGCTGCGCGGCATGAACGACCTGACGCTGATGCTCGCGGGCGCACAGCTCGGCATCACCGCCTCCACCTTCGGCCTCGGGGCGGTCACGAAGCCTGCCTTCGACGTCTGGCTCGGTCCGGTGTTCGCCGCCTTGGGGATGCCCGAATGGGCGGCCGGGGCGAGCGCCTTCGCCGTCGCCCTCTTCATTGTCACCTTCCTGCACCTGGTGGTGGGCGAGATGGCGCCCAAATCCTGGGCGATCGCCCATCCCGAGACCTCGGCGCTCGCGATCGGCTTGGTGTCCTGCGCTTTCCTCTGGCCGCTGCGGCCGCTGCTGGGCTGGATCAACGGCATGGCGAACCGGCTGGTCAGGGCGAGCGGCGTGGAGCCTGTCGAGAGTGCCGCCGTTGGCGGGCAGGACATGGCGACCATCCGCCAGCTGGTCGAGCATTCGGCGAAGGTTGGGACGCTGGAACCGCAGATCCAGCAGCAGATCTCCGGGCTAATCGACCTCGGGAAGCTGCCGGTCGAGGCGCTCGTCACCGGGAGTCCGGTCCATGTCGCGCCGAGTGCGACCGTGGGCGACGTCCGCGCCGTCGCGCTGCAATCGGGACACATGCGCATCCTGATGCTCGGCACGCAGGGCGGGGTGCCTACGGTGGTGCATGTGCGGGACACGTTGACGCTGCCGACCACGGAGCTCGCGCGGGACAAGGCTCGCCCGGCCTTCAGGCTTGTGGCCAAGACGCCGGTCTACGAGGCGCTTGCCCGCATGCGTGGGGCGAGCGTGCAGCTTGCCGTGGTGATGGACGGTGACGCGATCCGCGGCGTCATCACGCTCGCCGATATCCTGAAGCTCGTGCTCCCGGCGGGGGTGGCAGCGGTGCAGACGCCAGCCCGGGCGAGGGCGGCATGACGATTGTCGCGCGGCCGCTCCAGCTGCGGCAAAGCGGCGCTGACGTGCGGCGTCGCACGCCTTGTCGCGGCGAACGCGCCTGATGGACACGCTCATCGCCACCTTCGAGAACTGGATCCGCGCCGGCGCGGGCTGGGCGCCGGTGGCCGTCTTCGTCATCACCTTCCTGGAATCGTTGCCCGGCATCAGCATTCTGGTGCCGGCGACGGCCCTGCTGGTCGCCATCGGGGCGTTGCTCGGCACAGGCACGCTGGAGCCGATGCCCATCCTGATTGCCGCCATCACGGGTGCGATCGCCGGCGACGCTGTAGGTTTCTGGGTCTCCCGCGCCGTGGGGCCGCACATGGTCCGCCGATGGCTGCCGCGGAGCCAGCGCCGTGCCTATGCCCGCGCGCTGCTGCTGTTCCGTCGCTGGGGCTGGGCCGCCGTGTTCTTCGGCCGCTTCCTGGGCCCCGTGCGGGCGGTGGCACCGCTGATGGCGGGCGTGGCGCGCATGCGGGAGCGGCATTTCCAGGCCGCCAACATCGCCTCCGCCGTCATCTGGGCGCCGCTGATGCTGCTGCCGGGCTACGCCGCCGCCCGCGGCGCGGAGGAGATGGCGGCCAGCGACCATCCCCTGCTGCTGGGCGCGGGGCTGCTGCTTCTCGTCGCGGCGGCCGTGTTCGGCGGGCGCCGGCTTCTCGGGCGCCCCGCTCCCGCCGCTAGCCTTCCGCGCGTCATCCCATGCCGCCTGCGCGCGCCCGCCCCCAGCAGAACCGCCAAGCCCCGGCCGCAGGATCGCACCGAAGGGCAAGGGCACGGTGGTTAATGGACAGGTTACCGCAAGCAGCACGGCGTTCCGGATGTCGGCGCGACGTTGACCGGACCGCGCGGCACGCCGCGGGTACGCAAGCGAGAGCGAGGAGGACTGAAAATCGACCTGATGCAGATTGCGGCGCTCGCCGTGGTCCAGGGCGTGACCGAGTTCCTTCCTGTGAGTTCGTCCGGCCACCTCGTTCTCATCGGCCACCTGATCGGCGTGTCCGGCCCGCAGCTCGCCATGGATGTGGCCTTGCACGTCGGCACGCTGCTCGCGGTGCTCCTCGTCTTCCGCGCCGATGTGCGCGCCATGGCGCGCGGCGCATTCGACCTCGCGAAGGGCGCGCACACACCAGGTGCGGCGCTGCTGCTGCGCCTCGTCGTCGCGACGCTGCCGATGCTGCCGGCCGGCCTCCTCGGCCGGGATCTTCTCGTCGAACATGGCCGGAGCATCGCGACCGTCGCCGGGGCCACGATGGTGTTCGGCATCGTCCTCTACCTGTCGGATCGGCGGGAGGGCAGGCGCGCCATCGAGAAAATGACGCTGCTCGACGCCCTCCTCATCGGCTGCGCGCAGATGCTTGCGTTCATCCCGGGGACCAGCCGCTCAGGAATCGTGCTGACCGCAGCACTCTTCCTCGGCTTTCGCCGCGAGGATGCCACTCGCTTCGCGATGCTGACGGCGATCCCGACCCTGGTCGCCGCGGGCACGCTGCTGGCGGCCGGGGGCCTTGCGCCCTCCGACTCCCTGGATTGGGGCGGGCTGGCGACCGGCGCTGCGCTGGCCTTCGTCTCGGCGGTGCTCGCGATCTGGGGACTCCTGGCATGGGTCCGCCGGGCGAGCCTCACTGTCTTCATGGTCTACCGCCTGGTGCTCGGATGCGCCCTGTTCCTGCTTCTTGCGTGGAGCTGACGGCCGGCGCGCCAACCGCGCCGCGCCAGCAGGCGGCCATGCCGTGAGCGGCGGCGCGCCAGTGCGGCCGGCGGCCGGAGCGCTGGCCGCGCCCCATGCGATGCCACCGCAAGCCGCCGGCGCGGCCCTCGGGACCACCGTGGAGGGACTTTCGGCGGAGGAGGCGGCGCAGGTTGTGCTGACCGACGACAACTTCGCCTCCATCGCCGCGGCGGTGCGCGAGGGGCGCACGGTGCGCGACAACCTGCGCAAGGCGGTGGTCTTCATGCTGCCAATCAATGGCGGCGAGTCGCTCTCGGTCCTGCTGGCCGTGCTGCTCGGCACGACGCTGCCGATCACTGGGCGTTGGCAGCCCTCGGCGTGACAAGACTGCCGCTGATGCTTATCGAACCGCAACTCGCAGCCGGCCACCTGGTCCGTGTACTGTCGCAATGCCGCTTTGACGGACCATCACTTTATGCGGTGTATCCGCGCGACCGGTTACGGCCACCAAGCGTGCAGGCGCTCCTGGAGCATCTCCAGTTCCGGCGCGCACCGCGTCAGGCGGAAGCGTGATCGCCAGGTGCCATCAGCCGGCGAGAAACGTCTCACAGAAGCCAGAGCAGGTTGGATTCCGGCTTCCACCGCTGCTCCAGTCTTCCTCAGGACAACTCGTCTCTGGTAGGATTGGGATCGCGCTTCCCTGCGTGTCACGGCTGCATTTTCCGCGTCCAGCTCGATACTTCGAAGGCGGAACAAGGAGCAATTTCTCTCTCCAGAGAGCCATTTGTCTCCGAAGCTTGGGACTTGGGTGGTTCAGTCCACAAGCTTTACCGCGTTGTAAGTACAGCGCATTTTCTCTGAACACCCGCCCGAAATTGGCCGCGCGTTTCCTGGGCGGTTCGCCCCTTCACCAAAACCCGATCTTCAAGCCCGAGCTTTAGCGGAGCGCCTTGGAGCCGTAGGCAAGGCGGTGGCGTTTGTTCGACAGACGCCCTTCATCTGCCCAACAAGCACAAGGCACCCCCATGGCAAATCTCCCTCCCCTTCCCCCCGCCGGCCGCGCCCCTCAGGGCGGCAAGAATGCAACCGGTAAGGCGAACCCGAAGGACGCCCGCGCAGGCGCCGTTAGCAGCGGCGGCAAGCAGGGTGGCGTGAGCAGCGCCACTCAGAGCAATCGTAAGACGGGAGACCGCTGAGCGACGCTGCGCCAGCGTTCTCCTCCTCCATCAGTAAGGTTCTGAAGAATGGTCAAGCGACGCAAACAGGAAGAAATCGCCGGAGTTCTTGAATTCGCGGGGCACTCCCCCGACGACGCGGTCTTTAAGGAATGGATGGAGGATCACCGGTCCCGGAATGGTGGCAAGCTCCGGGTGAGCAAGGGCGCCACGGGCGTTCGGGTCATGTTCAGCAAGGAGGCTGACATGGCCTTCTGGAAGGAGCGCTCCGAGATGGAAGCGAAGGGTCAGAAGCCTCACGCTGCCTGAGGCGGGGCAGCTGGCCATTGCCGGTGGGCGAGGCGGGGGACGGGCCACGATGCCGCAATGACCTGTCTACCGCCTTAAGGCTCTCCCCCGGACCCATATGAGAAGAGCCACTCAGAGTAACCGCTAGACGGCGCCCCCCCCCCTACGCCGGAGCAGCCCGGTCCAGCTTCAAAGCCGCCCCGGGCCAGCACGCGGGATGGCGGACACAAGGCCGCAGTGGCCTCCATCTCCAGCATCAGCAACTCGCCACTTAGTTAGGGTTAAGAATTTACGCTCTCACTAGCGTCTAATTTTTTGTTCCTACCCCTTGATGTAGCCGCAGGCCGCTGTTCCACTCACGTTCACGCTGAAGCACAGACTAGCTTGAGCGCCGATGGGGGACTTCACTACTAATGGTTACGGGCGAACTTCGCAGCCAGATCGACCGCATCTGGGACAGCTTCTGGACGGGTGGCATCTCCAACCCGCTCGAGGTCATCGAGCAGATCACCTACCTGCTCTTCATCCGCCGGCTGGACGAACTGCATACCCTGGAGGAGCGCAAGGCCGCCCGCCTCAAGCGTCCGATGGCCCGCCGGCTTTTCCCGGAGGGCACCGACCCCAAGGGCCGACCCTATGAGGACCTGCGCTGGTCCCGCTTCCGCCACTTCGCCGCGCCGGAGATGTTCGCGGTGGTGGGCGAGCATGTATTCCCGTTTCTCCGCACGCTAGGGGGCGACGGCTCGACCTACTCCCACCACATGCGCGACGCGCGCTTCACCATCCCGACCCCGGCCCTGCTCGCCCGCGTGGTGGACATGCTGGAGGCGGTGCCGATGGAGGAGGCGGACACCAAGGGCGACATCTACGAGTACATGCTCGGCAAGATCGCGAGTGCCGGGCAGAATGGGCAATTCCGCACGCCGCGCCACATCATCCAACTGATGGTGGAGATGACGGCACCGACGCCGCAGGACGTCATCGTGGACCCGGCCAGCGGCACCTGCGGCTTCCTGGTCGCCGCGCAGGAGCATGTGCAGCGCCACCATGCTGAGGCGCTGCTGGAGGATGCGGCCCGCGAGCACTTCCACCACCACATGTTCCACGGCTTCGACTTCGACGGCACCATGCTGCGCATCGGCAGCATGAACATGCTGCTGCACGGGGTGGAGAACCCCGACGTGCGTTATCGCGACAGTCTGGCTGAGGAGCATACCGAGGACGCCGAGCGCTACACCCTGGTGCTGGCCAACCCACCCTTCGCCGGCAGCCTGGACGCCGAGACGGTGGCCAAGGACCTGACCGCCATCGTCAAGACGCGGAAAACGGAGCTGCTCTTCCTCACGCTGTTCCTGCGCTTGCTGAAGCCGGGCGGGCGCGCGGCGGTAATCGTGCCGGATGGCGTGCTGTTCGGCTCCTCCAAGGCGCACAAGGAGCTGCGCCGCATGCTGGTGGAGGACCACAAGCTGGAAGGCGTGGTAAGCCTGCCCTCCGGCGTGTTCCGGCCCTATGCCGGTGTCTCCTGCGGCATCCTGCTGTTCACCCGCACCGACAGCGGCGGCACCGACCAAGTATGGTTCTACGACATGCAGGCCGATGGCTGGAGCCTGGACGACAAGCGCACGCCGCTGTTGCCCGAGACGAAGCTGGGGCCGGCCCCAGCTTCGGCGCTGGAATTGGCCGAACACGGGAAGAACAACCTGCCCGACACCCTGGCCCGCTGGCGCCAGCGTACAGGGGAGGAGCGGAGCCGCCCGCGCACGGCGCAGAGCTTCTGTGTGCTGAAGAAAGACATCGCCGACGCTGGCTATGACCTCTCTCTCAACCGCTACAAGGAGGTGGTGCGAGAGGAAATGACGCATCGCAGCCCGCGCGACATCCTGGCCGATTTGCGCCGGCTGGAGGTGGAGATCCAGGACGGGATGGCGCGGCTGGAAGGGATGCTGTCGTGAACTACCTCCGCCCGCCAGAAAACAGCACGATCAGCTTGACTGAAATCGTTAAAAAATGTGGCTTTATATCTGATGGAGACTGGGTTGAGTCGAAGGACCAAGACCCTGAGGGTGATGTCCGGCTAATCCAATTAGCGGATGTGGGCATCGGTGCATACCTTAACAAGTCTTCAAGGTTCCTGACTGCGTCAAAAGCAAGGGAACTCAAATGCACCTTTCTATTGCCCGGAGATATTCTTGTTGCTCGCATGCCGGATCCGATTGGGCGGGCGTGCATTTTTCCTGGCGATGAGAAAGCGTCGGTTACTGTCGTAGATGTCTGCATCATCCGACCAGACCCCGCGACCTGCGATGCTCGGTGGCTGTGCTGGATGATGAATTCACCGGAGTTCTTGGGGAGCGTACAAAGGCAAGCAAGAGGAGCAACGCGGCAGCGAATTTCTCGGAAGGAGCTTGAGCGCTTACACGTCCCCCGGATCGATATAGCCGAACAGCGCCGCATAGCCGCCATCCTCGATGAGGCCGACGCGCTGCGAGCGAAGCGGCGGGCGGCGCGGGCGCAACTCGACGAGATGGCACGGGCGATTTTCGTGGAGATGTTTGGGACTACACGAAACAATCCCAAAAATCTGCCGAAGGAGCGCCTAGGCAATCTGCTCAAGCTCAAAAGTGGCGATTTTCTCCCTGCCTCAGCGATGGTCGAAGGCGAACATCTGGTCTTCGGAGGCAATGGTGTAAACGGACAACATAATACCTACAATGCCTCTGAGGAGAAGATCGTAATTGGACGGGTCGGCGCATACTGCGGTTGCGTTCATATATCACCCCCCAAGAGCTGGATTACTGATAACGCTCTCTATGTCTCTGACATAAAAGAGGATGTCGACTTCCTGTATCTGGCTGCTGCACTTCAACACGCAGACCTGAACAGTGTATCTAGTCAGTTCGGACAGCCTCTGATCTCTGGCTCACGCGTGTACCCGGTCGAGATTCTGATCCCAGCCATTCAGGACCAACGGGAGTTTGTGAACCGTCTGCGCGCAAAGGATGGCCTGCTGGAATGCGCTGCTGCTTCGGAGAAGCGCCTTGATTCGCTCTTCTCCTCCCTCCAACACCGCGCCTTCCGCGGCGAGCTGTAAGGCAGCCCCATGTCGCAATTCGGCTTTCTCCAACCCGAGTGGCCGGATCTCTACACCGCCGCCGCGCGCGCCGAGGCTGCGGCGCGGGGCGACCCGCGGGCCAGTGTCTTCTACGCCCGCCGCTTCATGGAACTGGCGCTCGCTTGGCTCTACCGCGCCGAGCAGCGCCTGACCCCGCCGGTGCAGGACAACCTGGCGGCGCTGGTGCATGAGCCCTCCTTCCGCCGCCTGGCGGGGGAGGCGGTGTACCGCAAGGCGGTGCTGGTGAAGGATGCCGGCAACCGTGCCGTGCACAGCAACAAGCCGGTGGCCGAGGCGGAATCCCGCGCCATTCTGGCTGAGATCTTCCAAATTGGCTTCTGGCTGGCCCGCAACTACGCGCGCGCCACCCCGCCGCCCGACAGCCTCGCCTTCGACCCGCAGAAGATCCCGCCGCCTGCCGTCGCCATCGCGCGCCAGAGCCTGGAGCAGCTCCGCAAGCTGAACGAGGATCTGCGCCGCCGCGACGAGGAGCTGGAGAAAGAGCGTGCCGCCCGCGCCTCGCTGGATGCCGAGCTGACCGCGCTGCGCGCCGAGGTGGCGAAGGCCGCCGCCGCCAACGCCGCCCGCCCCGACACACATGATTATGCCGAGGCGCAGACCCGCGACCTCTACATCGACAGCCTTCTGCGCGAGGCCGGGTGGGACCCGCACGCCCCTGGCGTAGCGGAGGTGCTCGTCACCGGCATGCCCAACCCTACTGGCACCGGCTTCGCCGACTATGTGCTCTGGGGCGCCGATGGCAAGCCGCTGGCTGTGGTGGAAGCTAAGGCCACCCGCCACAGCCCCGCCAAAGGCCAGCACCAGGCCAAGCTCTACGCCGACTGCCTGGAGCAGATGCACGGCCAGCGTCCCGTCATCTTTTACACCAACGGCTACGAGCACTGGATTTGGGACGACACCGCCTATCCCCCGCGGGAGGTGCAAGGCTTCTACCGGCGGGAGGAGCTAGAGCTGCTGATTCAGCGCCGCACCACGCAGCGCCCGCTCGGTGAAACCGAGATCCGCGCCAGCATCGCCGAGCGCCCCTACCAAACCCGCGCCATCCGCCGCATCGGCGAGACCTTCGAACGGGAGAACCGACGCAAAGCCCTGGTCGTCATGGCCACCGGCGCCGGCAAGACGCGCACCGTGATCGCGCTATGCGACCTGCTGATGCGCGCCAACTGGGCCAAGCGCATCCTCTTCCTGGCCGACCGCACCGCACTGGTGAAGCAGGCCGTGAACGCCTTCAAGACGCACCTGCCGGAGGCCGCCCCCGTCAACCTGCTGACGGACCGCAGCGCGCAGGGCCGCGTTTATGTCTCCACCTACCCTACCATGATGACGCTGATCGATGAGGTCGGCCCGAATGGCCGCCGCTTCGGTCCAGGCCATTTCGACCTGATCATCGTGGATGAGGCGCACCGCTCCATCTATCGCCGCTACCGCGCCATCTTCCGCTGGTTTGATAGCCTTCTGGTCGGCCTCACCGCGACGCCAAAGGACGAGATCGACAAGAACACCTATTCTCTGTTCGATCTCGATACGGGCATGCCGACCGACGCCTACCCGCACGAGGATGCGGTGAAGGACGGTTATCTTGTACCGATGCGCGCGGTCTCTGTGCCGCTGAAGTTTCAGCGTGAGGGGATCCGCTACGACCAGCTTTCCGAGGAGGACAAAGACCGTTGGGACGAGCTGGAGTGGGATGAAGAGGATGGCCCGCCCGATCGGGTGGAGGCGGATGCGGTCAACCAGTGGCTGTTCAACCAGGATACCGTGGACAAGGTGCTGCTGCACCTAATGACTCATGGGCTGAAGGTTGAGGGTGGGGACCGGATCGGCAAGACCATCATCTTCGCCAAGAATCACCGCCACGCCGAGTTCATTCAGCAGCGCTTTGACGTGAACTACCCACAGCACAAGGGTAGTTTCGCGCGAGTGATCGACTTCCAGGTAGACTATGCTCAGAAGCTGATCGACGATTTCTCGAACCCAACAAAGGCGCCCCACATCGCCATCAGCGTGGACATGATGGACACCGGGATCGACGTGCCGGAGGTGGTGAACCTCGTCTTTTTCAAACTGGTTCGCTCAAAGACGAAGTTCTGGCAGATGATCGGCCGCGGAACCCGCCTCCGGCCTCATCTATTCGGTCCGGGGATGCACAAGGAGTTCTTCTTCGTCTTCGACTTCTGCCAGAACCTGGAGTTCTTCAGCCAGGACGCGCCAACGGTTGAGGGCAGCACGGCCGAGAGTCTTTCCGCTAGGCTGTTCCGGACACGACTGGAGGTGTTGGGCGGGATTGATGCTCGCCTGAAGGCGAATTCCGCGCCAGATGCTGCTGCCGAAGGTGAACTGCGACAAGACCTTGTGCTGCATCTGCGCAGTGAGGTTGCGGCCATGAACCCCGACAACTTCATTGTCCGCCCGCACCGACGTCTTGTTGAACAATTCACCAAGGCCGAGGCCTGGGAGGTACTGGAACCGGCTGACCGCGAGGCTCTCTCAGCTCAGATAGCCGGCCTGCCGGCCGAGTTGGAGCCGGAGAAGATTGAGGCCAAGCAGTTCGACTTGCTGCTCCTGAACCTGCAGCTCTGTGTTTCGGCAGCTCGCCCTGGGTTCGATGCCTTCAAGGACAAGGTCATCAGCATCGCTGGGGCGCTTGCCGAGAACCAAGCTGTCCCGACCATCGCCGCAGAGATGGAACTCATCCTGGAGGTCCAGACGGAGGCGTGGTGGCAGGACGTCACCCTGGCTGAACTGGAGCGGGTGCGCCGGCGGCTGCGTGGGTTGGTCCACCTGATTGAACGCGCGAAGCGGCCCATCCTCTATACCAACTTCGAAGACCAGATCGGAGAGGCGGAGGAGATCGTCTTCGAGAAGTTCGTCTCGGCTGATGCGTTTGCCAAGTTCCGGGAGAAGGCTCGGAAATTTCTGCAGGCCCACGAGAGCCACATCGCGATACACCGACTTCGCCATAACTTGCCTCTAACGGCGACCGACCTGACAGAGTTGGAGCGGATGCTGGTGGAGAGCGGCACCGGCACGCCGGAGGAGCTGGAGAAGGCAAAGGTACAAAGCGAGGGTCTTGGCCTATTTGTACGCAGCTTGGTTGGGCTGGACCGATCTGCCGCCCAGCAGGCCTTAGCAAGCTTCATCCAGGGCAAGACACTAACAGGCAACCAGCTCGAATTCATCAACGTCATCATCGAGAACTTGACGCGGACCGGCGCTGTCGACCCCGGCCGGCTATACGAAGCTCCCTATACCAAGTTCAGCGTTAAGGGTGTCGAGGGGGTATTCCCGGAAGCGGAGGTCATCCGGTTAATCGACCTCTTGGTAGAGGTGCGAGACAGGGCAGTAGCGTGAGCGGCAGCGGCCAGCTGCAGCAACCTCTCCATGTAGCCACGGTCTAGGCGCTCGGCCTCGGCCACCGGTAACGGAGGCGTACGGCCCTCTTCACCGCGCGAGCGTCGTGTCTGGTGCAGGATCCACGTAGGGCGGGATAGCAGAAAGGGACGCAGCCGCCCCCCCGCCCTCCGATGTCACGACTGTCTTGCGCACCAGCCGGCGCCGAACCGAGCGTGGCACAGGAACGGTGAGGTTGGTAGGTGCGGTGTGCCAGCGACACCAGGGCGTCAGTCGAGACTGAAAGCTCAACTGCTCGGTGCGCTATCCGCTAGGGCAGTTTGTTCACCCGCGGCCGGACAACGCGATCCAAGCGAATCATGGCCTCGATCATCTGGTCCTGGATGGTGGGCCAGTCCGTTTCAGCGTCGCGGTAGCCTCCCTTCGTGCGATGGCAGATGCGCCAACCGCCAATGGCCGGGGGCTCCTCCCATTCCAAGGGACTGCCGAACTCCCGTTCAATCCCCTCTTGCTCGGCCTTAAGGGCTGCGTAGGCTGCGGCGCCGGTGACCACGTTACCGTCGATCTTTAATTCCACACGCCCATCGTGCTGACGAATGACATAGTTCAACCCAAAGCCTGTCCGACCGATGCCACCCCAGATCCAACTATCGTCCGACGGTGAGCGCGTCGCGTGCAGCTTCGTACGTGGCTTAGCCGCTTCCAGAAGGTTCGCCCAGAAGCGGTATCGTAGGTCGTGGCGCTCAGCCCGCTCTTTGCGCTCGGCCGCCTGCTTGGCACCGAGCTGGGTCTGGAACTCGGCTGCCTCAGGCAAGGGGATCAGCGGCTGAATATCGAGCAGCAATCGGCCATCCGTCATGCGGTACGGCCGCAACCGCACGCAGCGGATGTCCAGGGCGTATCGGTCGCGCAGCCAGAGAGCCGTGGTCGTGATCTCCTTGCCGAAGTCGGCCGCGACGAGGATGATCCTGGTTTCTTGGGCAAAGGCCTCTTCATCCGGTTCGCTCCAGCCGAGGTGGGTGAGGAGGGTGGCCTGAGCAGCGGCGTCGTCCGGAGCCGTCTTGCTGCGGAAGCGGGCGAGAGTTGCAACGGCTTGCTCGAAGGTCATGGCGGAAACCATGGCGGCGTAGCGTAGCGCCTGAAGTTCCATGTGGCCGCCATCTTCGTCTCGCTTCAGCTCGATGACGACGAGGCTCGCGTCAGTGTCGAGGCAGAGCAGGTCAATGCGTCGGGCGCTGTCAGACCATCCGCTGAACTCATCCGTTAGGACCAGCAGCCCCTCTTCCAGGGCCTCGATCCGGGCAGCTAGAAGCCGTTGGAGGTCGGCGCGCTCCTTCATACCCAGGGCGACGAAGGTGGTCGTGGGAACCGGTGCAAGACTGTTCTCGCTGACTTCGAAGATAGGCATGATTAGGATAGGACGGCCTCAGGGCGTTGCCATACAGGTTTAGCACAGGGTCAATCACCCCCAACAGCCGCACCGGTAGGGCTATACCGTAGCGAGTGTGTCAGTTTGTTCTGACCAAGCAGACGGTAATGCCTGCATTAGCCTCGGCAAGTCGAGCTGATCGGGCTGCCTTCCGTCCAGCACCTTCTCCACGATCTCCGGCGCTAGCAGTGTCAGCTGTAGCAGCCGCCCCATGTAGCCGCGATCCAGCTTTTCACCTGCCGCCATTTCACTGATCGAGGCGTACCGTCCCTCATCTAGCATGCGCTGGTACCGAAATGCTCGTGCTAAGGCCTTCACCAGCGCCGGATCGCCTCGCGTCTGCGTGGTCGCTGTTGCTTGGGCCTGTAGTGCCACGCCGTTGGGCGTGACGATCGTTTTCCGCCCTGGCCGGCGCCGGATCGTCAGAGGCACCCAGACCGTGAGGCTGGCGGGAGATGAGGTTTCCGCAGCACTCATTCCGCCGCCTCCAACATCTGGACGTTAGCGGCCCCCAGATCCCGCATCAGACTGGCCAGCCCCTCTACCCGGAACTGGATGTCAGCGCCCGTGCTCGACACCGTCACCCGCTCTACCAGCAGCCGCAGAATCCGCGCCTGCTCGGCGGGGAACAGCTCCTCCCAGAGCGGCTCCAGCTGGTGCAGGGCCTCCCGGGTCTCGGCTTCTGTGAGGCCGGGATCACCGGCCCGTGCCGCCGTCCAGGCGCCCACTACGATCTCGGGCTGGCGCAGGAGGGCACGCACCTGAGTCACGACGGCGCCCTCGATCCCCGCGGCCGAGATGCGCCGCACGAGGTCGGGGCTCCCCTCCCCTTCAATTGCCTTCAGAGCCGCTTGGCTGACGTAGTAGCGGTACAGCCGTCCGCGGTGCCGGGTATGGGTCGGCGACATGGCCAGACCGTCCACCCCGAACAGCAGCCCCTTCAGCAGCGCCGGCATCTGGTTGCGGGTGGCGTTGCCACGGCTGCGCGGGCTCTCCCGCAGGAGGACATGCACCTGGTCCCAGGTGCGGCGCTCGATGATGGCTGCGTGCTCGCCGGGAAAGACCTTCCCCTTATGGGTGGCCTCGCCGATATAGGTGCGGTTGTTCAGCAGCTTGTAGACGTCGCCCTTGTTCAGCAGCCGACCCGACTTGGTGGTGCGACCCTCCGCCTGGAGCTGGCGGGCCGTCTCGGTGCCGGATGCAGTGTCCAGGAACAGCTCGAACACGCGCCGGACCGTCACGGCCTCGGCCTCATTGATGACCAGCTTCCGCTCCCGCACGTCGTAGCCGAGCGGTACCTTGCCGCCCATCCACATGCCGCGCGCCCGGGAGGCCGCGAACTTGTCCCGGATCCGCTCGCCGATCACCTCGCGCTCGAACTGGGCAAAGCTGAGCAGGATGTTGAGCGTCAGCCGTCCCATGGAGGTGGTGGTGTTGAAGGACTGGGTGATGGAGACGAAGGTCACGCCATGCGCATCAAAGACCTCCACCAGGCGGGAGAAGTCCATCAGCGAGCGGGACAGGCGGTCGATCTTATAGACCACCACCACATCCACCCGGTCCTGCTCGATGTCCCGGAGCAGCCGCTGGAGCGCCGGCCGCTCCAGCGTGCCGCCCGAGAAGCCCCCGTCATCGTAGTGGTCCGCTACCCGCGTCCAGCCCTCGGCCCGCTGGGAGGCGACATAGGCCTCGCAGGCCTCCCGCTGGGCGTCGAGGGTGTTGAACTCGCGGTCGAGCCCCTCGTCCGTGCTCTTGCGCGTGTAGACGGCGCAGCGAAGCCGCCGGGGCGGTGAGTGGGCGGGAACAGCCTCGGCGGTTCGACCCTGACGCCGGCTCATGCCCCTGCCCTCCCCTTCAGCCCGAAGAAGGTCCAACCGTTCCAGCGCGTACCAGTGATGTGCCGCGCCACCGCGGAGAGGGAACGATAGGGGCGGCCCTCAAACTCGAAGCCGTTGGCCAACACCGTGACCGTGTGCTCCACCCCCTGCCACTCCCGGATCAGCCGCGTGCCGGCCAGCGGCCGGCTGTCGGCCCGGATCCGGCGCAGGACCACGTTGCCGCCGTCCAGCTGCTCCCCGAGTGCCTCCAGCCGGGCACGGGTCTCGGGCTTCAGCCCGCCATAGGCCAGCTCCTGAATGCGGTAGGCCAGGCGGCTGACGATGTAGGCGCGGTTGAAGGGTGGCGGCTCCTTGCCGAACAGCTCTCGCCACTGCTGCTTCAGCTGGTCGATGGGCGTGCCCTGGAGGGCGGCCAGGCGGCCCAGCACGTCGGCCGGTGGAATGGCCGGGAAGGTCACTGGTGGCGGTGGCTGGGCAGTTCGGCTCCGGCCGATACCCCTCCCCTGCTGTGCAGTAGTGCCTCGCTGCGTCATGCGTGTCTCCCTGTTTGGGGACCCGCAACACCGCTCTGTTCCGGCCGGAAGTGTAGCGAACTCTCTCCCCTTCCCCGGGGCTGTTCGGCATCTCGGGCAAGATCCTCGGAGGTGTGGGCACGAAGCCGCACCAGCCCGGCGGCCAGGATGGCGCACACCTCCCGCAGGTGCGGGGGGAGATGGAGGTTCGGTTCACGCGGATGTTGAGGGGCTCGGAGCCCCTTGGCCGGTTTAGCGGTCTCGACCGGCTGGCGATCGTCGCATAGAACAAACAGGCAACTTCGAAGCGGAGTCGACCTCATGGGCGGGCACCCTCTCCGTGCCAGCTGAGCCAAAGCGCCTGCCGTTGCGGGAAGCCCTCCTGGCCTTCAGTGACCCTGCCCTGGTCGAGCGCTGGCAAGAGACCGTGCGGGTGCCCCTCCCGCCCCTGATCCATCTGCCCTACCCGACATACGATCCTTTCTTGAAAGCAGGTCGATCGGCGGAACTGGCCGAGCTGGATCCTGTCCTCATCAAGCATGCCGAGGCCCAGAATGCGCTTCGGGGTGCCATGGAAGACGCTGAGCGCAAAGCTCGGACGGCACTGGAGCACGACTTCCGAAACCGCATTGCTTCGGGCGAGGTCGTGCTGGAAGGACTGCAATTCGCACCGAGTCTGGCCACCGCTCGGTCGGCAATCCCATCTGTTTGGGCACAGCTGCTGATCTTCCAGCTCAAAAACAACATCTGGATTCTGAACCAGAAGATCAAGTTCATGGAGGTGACTGCACATCGTGTCGTGCCGCCAGTGAGCACAGAAGTCAGTGCGAGTGCACCGGTGATCACCGCAATTGGGTCGCCCACCGTTCCTGCTCTGCGCCCACGCGGGCGGGCGAGCTACAAGCCGCTGATCGAGGCGGCTCTCAAAGCGCACTGGGAGGAGGTGCAACGGCGCGCGGACAACTGGCCGGGCCAGCAGCCCGTATGGTCCGAGCTCGCGCGGCTTCTGCACAAGCGACTCAGCAAGGAACATCGAAATAGTGGGCGGCAGATCCCGCATGAACAGACCATCCGAACTCGTCTTCCCGATATCTACGCACGGCTGTTGAGCGAAAAACCTGTTCGAAAATAAATCGCTCAACTGAATTTAGCTCAACTGATTTACGCTCAATCAGGCTCACTACTCTTGCTGCATCTCGATCCCTTGCGAGGTGCACCTCATGGCCGCTCCCGTCTCAGACCGCACGATCATTCGCCACATCGGCCAGCATGAGCTGGCGCAGCGATGGTGCATCAGCCCACGAACACTCGAGCGCTGGAGGTGGATCGGGGAAGGTCCGGCCTTCCTGAAAATCGGCGCGCGTGTCGCTTACCGTCTGGAGGATGTGGAGGCTTACGAAGCCGAGCAGCGCCGAACGCCCGCCACCCAGCGAGACGAGGTGGAATGATGGACGGTTCGTTCACCAAGAGCGAGAGCACGTTGCCGGAGAGCTTGCTCGACCTTCGGTTCGCGGTGACGTTCTTCCGGGACTACGCAGCCTCGGACAAGAGGGAGGAGATCTACACTCTTCGCTCACTTACCCCACGAATCCAGACGATCACCGCGTCCCGCAAAGCCGATCTCCCCTGGCTCAAATTGGCCCGCTTTGGCGAGGCACGAACGGACAAGGGCAGCCTCCGCCACGACGCGAATGTGCTGGCGATCTCCGGCATTGAGGCGGACTACGACGGCGGAGTGATGCCCTTCGAGCAGGCGGTCGAGATCGCGATCAAGGCCGATCTTCTTTGCCTCATCTACACCTCGCCCAGCCACAGCGCGACCAAGCCCCGCTGGCGCGTGCTCTGCCCGGTCTCGAAAGAACTTCCGCCTGAGGAGCGGAGCAAGCTGCTTGGCCGACTGAACGGAGCGTTCCGCGGTCTCTTCTCGGTCGAGAGTTGGACACTGTCCCAGGCCTATTACTTCGGCTCCGTTGCCTCGAATCCGCACCACCGGGCCGAAGTCGTGGATGGCACGCCAATCGACCTGCTGGACGAACTAGACGAGGCCTGGCGGGGCAAGCCGAGCACGGCCTCGGCCAGGCCTCTGAACGGCACGCCCAGGCAGGGGCCGGTGAACGAGGCGGCCCTCTTGGAGGAGATCCGCAGCGGCGCCTCCTACCACACTGCCTGCGTGCGCCTGCTCGGTCGCTGGGCCCGGGATGGGGTGGCACTCATGGAAGCCCGTCAGCGGCTGGTGCAGGCCATGGAGGAGGTTCCCACGGCAGAGCGGGACGCCCGCTGGATGGCGCGCTTCGTAGACATCGACCGCTGCCTCGAGGACATCTATGTCAAGGAAGCCGAGGCCAAGGATCGTGGCGATCGGAGGGTAGGTCACCGGCCACCTGGCTCCGGTGCCGTGTCTGACGTCCAGCCGGCCGAAGGTGTCCTGGTCACCGAGGACAGCGTTGCGGCCGCCTTTGCCAAGGCCTGCGCCGATCAGCTCCGCTACTGCCACCATGCCGGCAAGTGGTACCGCTGGAACGGTGCCATTTGGCAGCGCGAGGAGACGAAGCTCGCCTTCCACTGGATACGCCGGCTTGCCCGGCGCCTGGCCGCGCATACTGATGAGCCGAAAGTCATGGTGACCGCCGGAAAGGCCGCCTTCGCGGCCGGCGTGGAGCGGCTGGCGCAGGCCGATCGCACCTTTGCCGTCACCAGCGCCCATTGGGACCAGGATCCCTGGCTGCTCGGCACGCCCGGCGGCACCGTCGATCTCCGGACCGGCACACTCCGGCCGCCCCAGCAGAGCGACCACATTTCCCGCGCCACCGCTGTTACCCCAGCCGAGGTCAGCGACTGCCCGATCTGGCTCGGCTTCCTGCAGCAGGCTACCGGCGGGGACCAGCAGCTGATTGATTTCCTGCAGCGCTGGTTCGGCTACTGCCTCACCGGCATCACCCGCGAGCACGCCCTGCTGTTCGTCTACGGCCCTGGTGGCAACGGCAAGGGCGTCCTGCTGGTCACCATTGCCGGCATCCTTGGCACCTACGCCACCAACGCCGCCATGGACACCTTCACGGCCTCCTCCGGCGACCGCCATCCGACCGACCTCGCCATGCTCCACGGGGCGCGGATGGTGATGACCACTGAGACTGAGGAAGGCCGGGCCTGGGCCGAAGCACGCATCAAGGCGCTGACCGGTGGCGATCCCATTACCGCTCGCTTCATGCGGCAGGACTTCTTCACCTTCACCCCAGCCTTCAAACTGACGATCAGCGGCAATCACAAGCCGGCCTTGCGCAACGTGGACGATGCGGCCCGCCGGCGCTTCAATGTCGTACCGTTCCTTCACAGGCCGGATCAGCCAGACAAGCAGCTGTCGGAAAAGCTCCAGGCGGAGTGGCCGGGCATCCTGCGCTGGCTGATCGACGGCTGCCTGGTCTGGCAGAAGGATGGACTCCTGCGCCCCAAAGCCGTGCTCGATGCCACCGCCGAGTACTTTGCCGAGCAGGACATTCTTGCTCAATGGGTCGAGGAGTGCTGCGAACAGGGCAAAGGCATGGGCGACACCAACGCCAGCCTCTTCGCGTCGTGGAGGGCTTTCGCGCAGAGCCGTGGCGAGGAGACACGCAATGTAAAGTGGTTTGCCACGATGGTGGAGCGGTTGGGTTTCCGACGCGAGAAGGACTGCGATCTGTTCCGCGGACGCGGCTTCGTCGGCCTACGGGTGAAGCCCGAGACGGCACCGCCCCACTGGCAGGACCGTGATGCATGATCCCGTTCCCTGAACCCTCAGCGACGCTAGCGACGCAAGCGACGTTTTCTCCGGATGATGGCTACACGCGCGCACGTGTAGCGCACCAATGGGGATATCCGTCGCTAGCGTCGCTGACGTCGCCAGCTCACGCGAACTGCGCAAACAAAGGAAGCCGCGCGAAAACATGTCGTGTGGAATTCGTGCATCCGAGCGCGTATCTTCTGCATGACGCGAGCAGCACACACAGCCAGTGGGCTGCAGCGCCAGGCGGAACCCGATCATCGCTGCCCCCCGGGGGCGGGTCGAAACTCTGGGGCATGCGGGATCCAGACCGCGCCCCTCGACAAGATTTCACGGTTGCACATTCGGCCGTTTTTCGTGGGGCCGCTCAGCCAGGAGGTGCGTGCTTGTTGGACCGTGTCTGGCCTGCCGATCATGTCGAACGCTGGCCCCTCTCGCGCCTGACCCCTTACGCCCG
Source organism: Roseomonas xinghualingensis (assembly GCF_025791835.1). Taxonomy (GTDB): domain Bacteria; phylum Pseudomonadota; class Alphaproteobacteria; order Acetobacterales; family Acetobacteraceae; genus Roseomonas; species Roseomonas xinghualingensis. The sequence continues at coordinate 2,438 of NZ_JAOXLP010000037.1, read as the reverse complement.
CAACGCCCGCACCCATTCCGAGGCCCAGGTGGCGCAGATCGCCGCCTCCATCCGCGAATGGGGCTGGACCGTGCCGGTGCTGGTCGGCGAGGACGGCACCATCATCGCGGGGCATGGCCGGGTGCTGGCGGCCCAGCGCCTGGCGCTGGCCGAGGTGCCAGTGATGGTGGCGCGCGGCTGGTCCGAGGCCAAGCGCCGGGCCTATGTGCTGGCCGACAACAAGCTGACGCTGAATGGCGGCTGGGACGAGGCGCTGCTGCGGGCGGAGCTGGCCGATCTCGCTGGCCTGGGCGCGGATCTGTCGCTGACCGGCTTCAGCGCGGAGGAGGTGCAGGCGCTCATCGCTGAGGCCTCCGCGGGCCTCACCGACCCGGATGCTGTTCCTCCTGCTCCGGAGGTGCCGGTGAGCCGGCTGGGCGATATCTGGATACTGGGGCGGCATCGCCTCGTCTGCGGTGACTGCACCGATCAGGCGGTGGCTTCGGCTGTGTTGGCTGGCGTTCGCCCCCACCTCATGGTGACCGACCCACCCTATGGCGTCGACTACGACCCGGCCTGGCGCAACGAGACGTTAGAGGGCAGCCGAACGGCCCGCACGGGCAAGGTCCTGAATGACGACCGCGCCGACTGGACAGAGGCCTGGGCGCTGTTCCCGGGCGATGTGGCCTATGTCTGGCATGGCGCGCTGCACGCCGCGACGGTGGCCGAGAGCCTGACCGATTGCGGGTTTGGGATCCGGGCGCAGGTGATCTGGGCCAAGGAGCGGCTCGTGCTCGGCCGCGGCCACTACCACTGGCAGCACGAGCCCTGCTGGTACGCGGTGAGGAATGGCGCCAGGGGGCACTGGGCCGGTGATCGCAAGCAGACCACCCTCTGGTCCATCCCCTCGCGCGACCAGGATGCCGACACCGTGCATGGCACCCAAAAACCGGTGGAGTGCATGCGCCGGCCGATCGAGAACAACTCCTCCCCGGGGCAGGCGGTTTACGAGCCCTTCTCGGGATCCGGCACCACCCTGATCGCCGCCGAGATGACGGGGCGGGCCTGCCATGCCATCGAGCTCAGCCCGGCCTATGTCGATGTGGCGGTGCTGCGCTGGCAGGCCTTCACCGGTCAGGAGGCGGTGCGGGAGGGATCCGGGCAGCGCTTTGCCCACTTGGCCCAGGAGCGCTGCTCTGAGGGCGTGGTGGCCGCCTGATGCCCCGTCCTGGCCCCAAGCCCACGCCGACCGCACTGCACCGCCTGCGCGGCACCTTCAACGCCACCCGCCACGGCCGGGACCGTGCCGGCGAACCAGAGGCAGTCGGCGACCTCTCGGCCGACGCCCCCGAGTGGATGAGCCCGGGTCAGCGGGAGAGCTGGGCCTATGCCATGGCGCATGCGCCGGCGGGTCTGCTCAAGCCCATCGACCGGGCCGTGCTGGCGGTCTGGGTGGAGGCCGAGGATCGCCACCGCGTGGCGGTGATGCAGCAGGCCAAGCTCGATGCCGGCTCCTCCCTGCCGCTGCTGACCAAGGGACGCGACGGGCAGCCCTCCCCCTCCCCCTATCTCCGCATCATCCGCCAGGCCGCCGACACCATGCTGCGCGCCGCCGGGGAGTTGGGATTCAGTCCGGCCGCGCGGCCCCGGCTCGGCGGCGCCGGACCACGGCCGGAGGAGGTGGCCGAGCCCGACACCCCCTGGACCCGGCTGAAGCTCATCCATGGCGGCCCGGAGGCCGGCTAGCATGGCTGCTGCCCTGTCCTCCGGCGTGGCGGCGGCTGTGGCCTATGCCCAAGGGGTAACGGGCGGGGAGATCCCGGCCTGCCGCTATGTCCGTGAGGCGGCAGCACGCTTCCTTGGCGACCTCGCGGACGCGGAGCGTGGCGAGGGTCCCTGGGCCTTTCGTGCCGATCTGGCTGAGGCCGCCATGCTGTTCGCCGAGCAGCTGCCCAACATCAAGGGACCCGAGGCGGGTCGCCCGCTCCGCCTGATGCCCTGGCAGCGCTTCGTCTTTACCAACCTCTTTGGCTTCGTCGAGCGCGGCACCAGCACCCGGCGCTTTCGCCAGGCGGTGGTCTATGTCCCGCGCGGCAATGGCAAGACCACCTTCGCTGCCCCGATTGCCCTCTACCTCACCTTCATCGAGGGCGAGGGAGGGGCCGAGGGCTATGCCGCCGCCGTCACCCGCGACCAGGCGCGGATCCTGTTCGACGCCGCCCAGCAGATGGTCCGCCGCAGCCCTGGCTTTCGGGAGGCCTTCGGGGTCGCCGAGCGGGCCAACGCCATCTACCAGGAGCGCAGCGCCAGCAAGTTCGTCCCGGTCTCCTCGGACGCCAAGGCCCTGGACGGGCTGAACGTGCAGGTGGCGGTCTGCGACGAGATCGCCTCGCACAAGACGAGCGAGGTCTATGACGTCCTGCTCACCGCCATGGGAAAGCGGCGCCACCCGCTGCTGC
>NZ_JAOXLP010000036.1 GCF_025791835.1 Roseomonas xinghualingensis | reverse complement strand
TGCTGACCCGCCTTGTCGAGGGCTGGCCCAACAGCCGCATCGACGAGCTCATGCCCTGGTGCTGGGCCGACCCGAAAACGCCCCGAGCGTCAGCCAATCACGGCAAGGGCCTGTAGCCCTCGCTTACACTTCATCGGCATCCTCCTCGGCTTCATGGGTGCCTCGCCGATCCCCTTTGCGGCCGATGTGCGACCCGACGACAACGACGACGGCGTCAATGACGAGCGCGCGTTCCGGTTCTTCTACGCGAGCCGGGGCGTCATGGGCTACCTCGTTAAGCTCCTCAGGACGGCCCTGAAGCTCGCGATCAGCAACCCCAAAGCTCATCCCGTCATTGACCGGCCTCTCCTGGAGCGGGCCTTCACGAAGGCGTTCAGTACATCCCGCTACGGGCTTGAAAACCCTTTCAAGGAGGAATTCAAATGGAGAGTGCCCAACGGGAAGCCCGGGGGGCTGCCCAACCTGCCGCCGCCGCTGGCCGACGACAGGGCACCGCTCGCGTCGGTCCGCAGGCGCTCCACCAAGAAGGACAGAGCACGCGCCGCCCGCACCGCCCTCAGCAAGTGACCGGGCACCGGGGCTGCCTTGCGGTGCGTGCTGCTCCCGCCGGGCCGGACGAGTCCTACGATGGCTACCTCCTCCGGATCTCGTCCTTCAACGGCGGGCGCGACCACCGCTGGCTACTTCGACTCGGCCGCCTCGCGGCACGGGCGCGCGATCCCGGGCAGCTCGCGGGTGTCGCGTCACTCACCGGCGCCGATCCGGAGTCCCTCGCGGTCGTGGCAGGGGACGGAGGGCTCCCCGAGGACGCAAGGGTCACCGTGCGACCGCGTATCTGCGTCCCGTGCCTGCGCGGCAAGCCCTGGGTCCGCCGCCTCTGGGACATCCGGGCGGTCGTCGCCTGTCCGGACCATGGAACCCTGCTCTTCGACGAGTGCCCCGCGTGCGGGACTCCGCTTAGCTGGTGCCGTCCCGGCCTCGCGAGATGCGCCTGTGGCCATGACCTGCTGGAGGCTGAACCAAAGCAGGCCGCGCTTGGTCTGGTCGGCGTCGCCCGCGTCGTCGCGGCGCTCTTGGACGGGACCGAACCGCCTCCTGGAGGCGCCCCTGTGAGCGACGCCGCCTCCGCCGTGCGGCTCGTCTGGTTCTTCGCAGCGTGCGCTGCGGACGCCACCGACGACCTGGGCGGCTGGCGCAGCGTATATATGAGGAAGCTACCAGTGGGGCGGGCGGCGCCCCTGATCGAGGCCGCGTCGCCTGTCCTCCTGGACTGGCCCGGCGGCCTGCACCGTTGGCTCGCGACACTCGGCGGCGGGGAGCCTTCGGGCGCCGGGGTGAGAGGTGCGTTCGGGCCGCAGCTGCGACGCATGCTGGCCTCCCTCAAAGAGGCGGGGTTCCCCTTCCTGCACCGGGAGTTGCGTGACTGGCTGGCCCGCTGGGAGGGCGGCCGGGTGAAGCCGTGGTCCCCGCTTTACATAGACCGACCGGAAGGGGCTCCGCTGACGGCCGCGGACGCCGCCCAGGGGCTCGGCGTGTCGAAAGGGCGCATTCCGCGCCTCGTCGCGTCTGCACTGCTCCCGGCCCGTACGGTCCGCGGCGGCGGGCGCCTGTTCCGAATGTTCCAGTCCACAGACATTGCGGCGCTCCGTGCGCGGTGCGCGGCTGCCGTCACCGCCACGGAGGCCGCCCGCCAACTCGGCGTCACGCCCGGTCAAGCGCGGCGGATTGTCCGGGCCGGGCTGCTTGAGGCGCTGCGGAATCCGCCCGGCCGCACCCCCGGCACCTACGTTGAACCGTCCGCGGTGACTGAGTTCGGGCGGCGACTAGACGCCGCTTGCAGCGGGCGGGCGTCGGAAGGACCGAGCCTTGCCGACCTCGCGGGCCGCGGGCACGCCGCGCTGGTCGGAACCCTCCTGGCGGCGGCCCGTGGCAAAGTGGAACTCCTGGCCCTGTCCAAGGCCCCGGGTGCGCCGACCCTCGCGCGTTACGCGGTTCCCGCGACACTGGCGGCGGGTGCGACCGAGGCGACAATGACCGTCCGGGAGGCGGCGCGTGCCCTCGCGGTGCATCCTCGAATGATTCCCGCCCTCGTCGGAGCCGGTTGCCTCACCGTCAGTGCATCGCCGGGGCAGACGCTGACCCGGCGCGCGGTGCGCGCCGCCTCGGTCGCCGCGTTCCCCGCAGTCTACGCCACCAGCGGTACCCTCGCCGCCGCTCGCGGGACGAGCACCCGAAGTCTCATCCGACGCCTCGAAGCCGCCGGTGTGAGGCCCGTCGTAGCGCCCGACCCGCGCCGGGGCCTGTCCTCGGTCTGGCGCCTCGCGGACTGTCCCTGATGACCCGGCCTCGCTACGGCCTCCTGCCGCCAGGAAGCCGCCTCGTCGTGCGTGCGCCGCCCGCTCGCGGGGAGAGCGCCCTCGGCTGGGTTCTCCGGTTGTCGGAGGCGAACGGGTACCGCAGGCACGAAGCCATCTCGAACGCTGCAAAATACCGGAACTCTTCGGTCCAGGCTTTTGTCCTTACCTCAGCCAGGTTGGCGCAGATCGGCAATTGGTGCGGCTTCGATGCCACCGAACTCGATGACCTCGGCACTGTGGCAGTCGGGCGGCTCAGGCTGCGCCTTCCGAACGGCATGCTCGTGAGCACGAAGGCGTTCGACCGGGTCCATCCTCGCGCGTGTCCCGCCTGCCTCCGCGAGGGGGGCATCCTGCGTGCTGCCTGGGACCTTCAGGCCTGGATCGCTTGCCCGGTGCACGCCTGCCAGATGCTCGAGTGCTGCCCGGGGTGCGGAAAACGGCTGACGTGGCTGAGGCGAAGCCTCGTGCGGTGCTGCGACGGTCACGACTTCATGTCGTGCGAGACTCCGGCGGTGCCTTCGGCGGTCACCGAACTTATGCGGACTCTCGCCCCGCGCATCGGCGAGCCGAGCCCCCCGGCATGCGGTCGGCTGGAGGCCCTGCTCTCCGGCATGCGGCTTGAGGACGTGCTGCTCCTGTTGGGGCGCCTCGGGACGCTCGCGCTCCAGGGCGGGGAGGTGCCGGTCGCCGTGAGCAGGGCGCGGTCTATCCCGCTGCTAGCGACGGCGGACGTCGTCGCCGCTGCCGCCATACTGCTTGCGAACTGGCCCATTTCTTTTCACGAAGCTATTGACCGGGCCTCCGATTCTGACGCGGCACGGCAGCAGGTCGATGTTGGGCAGGCGCGTGCCAGGATCCGCCGCGGCCTGCTTCAGTCCCTCTCGCGCCCCGCGTTCGCGGGCATTCGGGCCGAGTTCGACCATCACGGCGAAACTTCAGACGCGGCGGGCGGCGGGGGTTCCGGCGTCGAGCGCTTTGTGTCATTGCGGCAGGCTAGGATCATTACAGGGCTGAGAACAGCGGCCCTGTGCAAGCTGATTCACGATGGCGGCATCAGAACGAAAGGTTTAGGCAACGGCAAGCGGTTTCGGAACTCGGTGCCGCTGACCGAGGCTCTCCGGATCGGAGTGGAGCGGGGGGCGGACCTCGACCGCGAGGAGGCACTCCGACGCAAGGGCCTCGTCACGGGCGGCCAGGCGGCGGCGCTATTGGGAATCTGGGACAAGGGGTTCACCCGGCTCGTAAGCGCGGGCCTCCTCCCGGGTGCCCGCCGAGTCGACATCAAGGGCCTGGGGAGAGTCGCTCTGTTTGGCCGTTGCGACATTGACGCGTTGCTCCGCCGCATCGGCGAGCCAACTCAGACCGGCGAGGCCGGTCGAGGAGGCGCCTCGGGCACGCTCCTGAGCTTCGTGAGGACGCTCCGCACCGACCTCTCGACGTTGTTGCGTCGGGTCCTCGACGCACGGCTCGCCCCAGTCGCCCCAGTCGCCCTCGACTCCGGAGTCATCGGGTTGAAGCGGTTCCTGTTCTCGCGTGCGGAGCTGGATGGCCTGCTCGCGTCGGCGGGCCTGCCACGGAAGGACACAATGACGGAGCGAGAGGCCATGGCCAGGCTCGCCGTCAGCACGCGGACTCTCAAGGCGCTGCTGTCCTCCAATCTTATCCGGCGCGCCGACGGACCGGGCCCGGATCGTGGTCGGCGCCGGGCTGCATCCGGGTCGATCCGGCTGTCGTCGGAGAGCGTCGAGGCGTTCCTCGTTGCGCACGTCACCACCGGCCACGCAGCGCGCGAGTGCGGTATGGCAATCGGCGAGGTTGCCGCATTCATGAGGCGGCTCGGGGTCGCGGAGATCGCCCCTGGGTGCTGGTTGCGCGTTCCGGGCGTCGCGGCCGCACTGGCGGCAGCACGGGGCGCGCTGGGGACGCCCGGGATGGGGGCTTCGACCCCGCCACCAAAGCTGGCAAGGAGCCGCAAGGGAAGCGGCGCATAGAGGCGGCGAGCGAGGCGGAGGCTGGCGAGACAGACGCGGCCTTCGAAGCGGCGTTCCGGCGCGTCACCGTCGCGGAGGGATGCAACGCTTTCAGAGCCTGCCCGACTGCGAATGCCATAGCCATTTATTGCGAGATTGGCAGTTGATGTTGGCATTTATTGTGCGATGCTATTGTCATCTTCAGGTAGACGGCTTTGCGTAACATCTTGAAATCCCGACGTGCGAGTTCGCAGTATTCGTGAGACGGACCAGTGAGCCCACCCATAGTTTGTCCAACTTCCAGACTGTTTGCCCATGTGTTGGCGCCCGACCACGAATGTATAGGACGCCAACAGTGATGGACTGCTCGCACTACTTTTGGAAATCGTTGGAGTGTTTCGTGTGGGGTGCTCGACCGAGTTCTTCCCCGGTAGCACCGGCCGTGCACACAAATGCCGTCCACTCGGGATGGCGGCCCCGCATATCCTCTTCCATGGCTTGTCGGTGGCACAACTCCACCTGAAGGGCGCCTGAATACAACGCGAATACTTCCGGCTGGAGTTCATCTACGATGCTGGTGGCGTGCGCGGAACTGGGGCGTTCGGATGCCCGCGCTGGAAGGATGGGGATGTGTACGACCTAACCCGCTTGTCCCCGGTGGACTTCGAGACCCTGGCTCTGGACCTCCTCCAGGCCGAATGGGGACATCGGCTCGAAGCCTTCAAGCCTGGCCGCGACCAGGGGATAGACCTCCGGTATTCCTGTCCCGAGGGCACGAAGACCATAATCCAGTGCAAGCACTACGCCGGGTCTGGACTGAGTGCTCTCCGGGCTCACCTTCAGAAGACTGAAATTCAGAAGATACGGGCTCTATCACCCGACCGGTACGTCCTTTTCACTTCCGTTCCTCTCAGTGTGAAGAGGCGCTGAACCGGGACCCTGCCCAAAGCCGGACTATAGCGTTGACTTACAGCAGAAAACCGACGTGAGGGTGGGGTCCCGGTCGGCGCCGATCAGGACCCCACCCGATGGCCAACATTCACTGTGAGATCAGTGATTTACAGTCAATTATCGTAGGGGTCCTGGTTGGGCGTTTATGCACAAAATGGCGCGGTGGATGACCTCGGCCGGAAAGTGGTAGCCAGGATAGGTGGTGAGCTCGGACGGTATCCCGCCAGCGTGGCTCGGCCGCTTCATTCCGGCCAGAGCCAACTACATGACAATGCCTCCGTTAAGACAGACCCATCACTGTCCCCAAGCCTTCGACGACGGACACTTGATGTACCCGGCGCACCGGTCTGCCTCCAACTCGCGCGCCCCACGCTCGGAAGCCGGACCATGCCCCCCTCCACCCGGTGTCCCCATCAGAACGGTGTCTCCCCGAAGCAGCACATACTGTCGCTTGGGATCAACGGCCTGATCGTTGATGTGGAGGAGACCAGGCGCACCGGCCTCCCCGCCTTCGATACCGAAGGCAGGGAAGAGGGTACGTTCGGCAAGGAACGAAACAGCAATCGGAGATTCGGACCGGCTTTCGATCAGCACCTCCTGTCCCAACCCGCCCCGGTGGCGGCCAGGGCCGCCGCTGTTCGGGCGTAGCCGCTTATGATGCACCCGCAGCGGGGCAATGTGCTCGGTGATCTCGATCGGTGTGGAGGAGACGTTCGAAGGCCAGGAAAGGCATGAGATGCCGTCGCCTTGCATATTCGCTCCCATACCGCCGTTGAAGAAGAACATGTTGGCGTAGGGCTTACCGTCTGCATCCACGCCGGACTGGTTCATGCCCCACATGGGCGATCCGCAGGCCGCCATCACCCGCTCCGGCACCACCTGACCGAGGCAGCCGAAAACAAGCATGGGAATGTAGTGCCCGATCAGCATGCGGGAGCCGCCAGAGGCCGGGAAGACTGGATTCACGATGCAGCCGGCTGGCGCCTCGATGCGGATGGGGCGCCAGGCGCCCTCATTGTTTGGAAGGTTGGGGCTGGTGCAAACCTTCACCCCGTACATCGTCATTGCATAGGTGTAGCAGAGCGCACAGTTGATCGCGCGGTCCACCTGAGGATCCGTGCCCGTGAAGTCGGCCGTGATGGAGTCGCCCTGGATTGTCAGCGCCAGGCGCAGGGTGATGGGCTTGTCCATCAGCCCATCCGTCTGGAGGGAACTGGTATAGGTTCCATCCGGCAGCGCGGAGATCGCGTTGCGCATCGCTGTCTCGCAGCGCGTGTGAATCTCGGCCGCGAGGTCCCGAAGGTGATCGAGCCCGGCCTGCTCCATGAGGATGAGGAGGCGCTCCTCCATCAGGTCCAGCGCCACCAACTGTGCCCAGAGATCGCCCATGGTCTGGTCGGGCGTGCGCACGTTCTTGCGGATGATCGAGACCAGCGTGTCATCCTGCTGCCCGGCACGAAGCAGCTTCATGGGCGGGATCTGGAGCCCTTCCTCGAAGACCTCGCGCGGCTCAGGGCTGCGGATCTTGCCGCCGATATCGGGCGCATGGGCGGTGGAGGCGCTGAACGCCACCAGCCTGCCATTGCGGAAGATCGGCTTGGCCACGGTGATATCGGGCAGGTGGCCGGTGCCAAGCCAGAGATCGTTGGTGATCAGCACGTCGCCGGGCTGCAGGCTTTCCTCCGGGAAATGCCGGATGAAGTGCTTCACCGTCTCGGGCAGGGTGCCGATGAAGCTCGGAATGCTTTCCGTCGCCTGCACCAGAGACTGCCCGTTGGCGTCCGTCACCACACAGGAGAAGTCGTAGCTCTCCCGCACGAGAGTGGAGAAGCTGGTGCGCACCAGCGCCGCCGCCGCCTCATCGACGAGCGAGATAAGGCGCCGCCAAAGCAGCTCGATCTCCACGGCGTCGAACTGCCGAACATTGTCCACCGCGTTCATGCCACGCGCTCCGCCAGGATGGAGCCGTCGGGCAGCACGCTGATGAGCGCGTCAGGACCGACGACAAAAGTGCTCTCATTCTCCTCGAAGACCGCTGGGCCTTCGAGTTGCATCCCGGGCTTCAGGGCGTAGCGGTCATAGACCGCTGTCTCAATGACGCCCATATCGGGGAAATGGACCTGACGGCGGCCCTTCAGTGCCGTGGTGCCGGCGCTGCCGCTCCCGATATGCAGGGTCTCGCCCGCACCGGGCATGGGCGCTGAGACGGAAAGCCGCAGCGCCACGAACTGGACGTTTGCGCCTGGTGGCGTGCGGCCGAAGAGCTGTCGATAAGCCTGCTCAAAGGCGGAGAGCACGCTCTTTGGCTCCAGTACATAGGGAAGTGCCACGGTGATCTCGGAACCCTGGCCGACATAGCGCATGTCCGCCAGCCGGCGGACGCTGGGGCAGGAGAGATCCGCGCCCGTGTCGCCGATGACCGACAGGGCTTCCGTCTCCAGCATCTCGAAAGTAGCGGTAATCTCGTCCCAACGCGCCGTCGCGAACGGCTCGTTGCGCGAGGCCACGCGGTCGATGCGGGCAGGGGCCATCAGCATGCCAATGGTGCTGCCTGCCCCGGCGCCAGGCGGGCAGACGACACGAGAGACGCCGAGCTTGGTGCCAACATTCCACGCATGGACGGGCGCGGCACCGCCGGTTGCCAGCAGTGCATAGTCACGCGGGATACGGCCCCGCTCCGCGATAGCGACACGCGCGGCACCCGCCATGTTCTCGTTCACCACATCATGGATGCCCGGAGCGCCACGGCTCACTTCCAGCCCGAGCCGCGTGGAAAGCCTGTCCAGCGCCGCCATGGCGGGGCCGGGATCGATCCTCATCGTTCCACCCAGGAAGAAGTCCGGGTTCAGGTAACCCAGTGCCAGGTCGCTGTCCGTCACTGTCGGCTCGGTGCCGCCGCGGCCGTAGCAAACAGGGCCGGGCTGTGCGCCTGCGCTCTCCGGGCCGACATGCAGCGTACCGAGTTCGGAGGGGCGCGCGATGGAACCACCGCCGGCGCCGATCTCGATCAACTCCACGGTCGCGATCTGGATGGGCAGGCCGGAGCCGCGGAGGAAGCGCTTGGTACGCGCCGCCTCAAAGCCCCAGGCCACCAGCGGCTCTCCATCGTCCACCAGGGCGAGCTTGGCGGTTGTTCCGCCCATGTCGAAGGCCAGGACCCGCTCAAGCCCTGCATGGCGGCCGAACCAGGCACCGGCCAGGGCGCCCGCAGCGGGGCCGCTCTCCAGCAGCTGCACAGGCGCCCGCTTGGCTTCCGCCACATGGGTCAGACCGCCATTGGAAAGCATGAGGAAGAGGCCGCCCGGAATGCCGGCGCGCTTCAGAGCGGCCTCGAGCGTGTCCAGATAGGTCTCCGCGATCGGGCGGACATAGGCGTTGGCGACTGTGGTAACCGCGCGCGGGTACTCGCGGATCTCGGGCGCGATGTCGCAGGACAGGGAAATGGAAAGTTGCGGGAAACGTTTCACGATGGCCGCGGCCGCCACGCGCTCATGCACCGGGTTGGCATAGGCGTGCAGGAAGCAGATGGCGAGGCTGGTCACGCCTTGCGCCACCAGCTCCTCCACCTCAGCCAGCGCGGCCTTCACGTCGAGCGGTACTTCAATGCTGCCATCGGGTGCCAGCCGCTCCTTCGCCTCCCGCCGCCAGGGACGGGGAACGAGGGGCTTCGGCATCTCCAGGAACACGTCGTAGAGCTCGTACTTCCGCTCCCGCGCGATTTCCAGGACGTCAGCGAAGCCCGCTGTCGTCAGGAGGCCCGTGGCCGCGCCCTTTCGCTCGATCAGGGCATTGGTGAAGAGGGTGGTGGCGTGAACCACCCGACCGATCGACTGTGCCTGGATCCCGTTGCGGGTAAGCAATTGCTGCAGACCCTTGATGGCCCCGCGGGAGGGATCATCGGGCGTCGTACTCTCCTTCCAGATGGAGGCACGACCATCGGCAGGGTTCAGGATGACAAGATCGGTGAAGGTTCCACCGATATCGATGCCCAGCGACAGGGAACCGGGCGAAAGGGACGCGGTCATGGTCTTCCTTGAAATAACGCGGAGAGGCAGCGTTAGTCGCCGCGGATGTTGTTGGCCTGCACGACTTCCTTCCAGCGCGCGCGGTCCCGAAGGATACGTTGCTCGAAGGCCGGGCCGGTCTCGCCGAGCGGCAGGAGTCCGCGCTCGGTGAGGATCTTTGCGGTCTGCGGATCATTGACGACGGCGTTGAACATCTCGCCCAGCGCCGAACGTATCTCCGCCGGCATGCCGGCCGGGCCCGCGAGGCCAAACCAGTTGTTGATCTCCATGGCCGGGAGGTGCCTTGCAAGCGGGGCGAGCTGCGGCGCCAGCGGCGTCGGTTCCTTCGCTGTCACGCCCAGGCCCTTGAGTTGTCCGGCACTGATCTGCTGGGCCACCTCCGCGACATTCGCCACCATCATGTCCACCCGACCGGCCGAGACATCGAGGGTGGCGGGTGCGCCGCCGCGATAAGGAATATGCGTCATCTGCACGCCGGTGGCTCCGCAGAAGAGCGCGGCACCGAGATGGTTAATGGAACCATTCCCGGATGAGGCGTAGGTGGCCGCACCGCCCCTTGATTTTGCGTAGACGATCAGCCCGTCAACATCGTTGAACGGCGCATTCGGCCGTGTGACCAGCGCCATCGGCGTGCCCGCCAGGGCGGATACGGGAGTCAGCTCCTTATCCAGGTCCAGCGGCACAGGTATGCCGGGGATCGCGGGGAGGACGCTCATCATCCCCATGATGGCGCTGCAGAGGGTGTAGCCATCGGGAGCGGCGCGTGCGGCGGTTTGCGCGGCGATGAAGCCATAGGCGCCGCTGCGGATCTCCGGCACCACGGACACACCACGCAGGCGCTGCACGCCTTCGCCCACCACGCGGACAAGAATGTCCACCGCGCCACCAGGCGGGTAGCCCACCAGGATCCGGATGGGCTGTTGTGGCGCCCAGGCTGCCTGGGCCCGCATTTCAGGGCAGGACATGAAGGCGGCACCGGCTGCGCCGGCGATCCATGCACGGCGCGGCATTCTGACGAACGTCATGAAGTCACCTCCTGGCAGGCCAAGTGAGGCAGGCATCCATCCCATGTCCGCCGGATCGCTGCCCAGCGCGGCTCGTTCTCGCCGTTTCATCCCATGCAAATCCGGCATGAGATCTGGCCGCATTTCGTCGGCTAGGTTTCGGCCAGACCAAGGTTCACCGTGATGCATCGGGACTGCAACTGAAACTCGCGCATGTTTTCATGACGATCTAGAATGAAGTCCCAGATGCGCCGCCATGTCCCCCCGACCTCCGCCCTCCAGGCCTTCGAGGCCTGCGCCCGCCATCTCAACGTCACCCGCGCCGCGGAGGAATTGCGCCTGACCCAGAGCGCAGTCAGCCGCCAGCTTGCGGGGTTGGAAGCGCTGCTCGGCCTGCGCCTCTTCCAGCGGGTGCGGCAGCGCCTAGTGCTGACGCCCGCTGGTGCGGCCTATGCGCCGCAGGTCCGAGCCAGCCTGGCACGCCTTGAGGGCGCCACACTGGAGTTGCTGGCGCATCGCGGGACCGGCGGCACGCTGAACCTCGCAGTGTCCCCGACATTCGGCGCGCGCTGGCTTATGCCGCGCCTGCCGGCCTTCCGCACGGCCTATCCAGGAATGATGCTCAACTTCCGGAACTACACGACGCGGCTGACGCCGATGGACTTCGCCGCCGAGGATGTGGACGCCGCTATCATCCTAACCGGTACCGCCGCGCCTGGCATCGTGAGCCATGATCTGGTGGAGGATGCGCGGCTTCCGGTCTGCGCACCGGCGGTGGCCGCTATGCTGCGCCGGCCGGAGGACCTGTCCCGCCAGGTTCTTCTGCAGCAGACCACGCGGCCACGGGGCTGGGTGGAATGGCTGGCCGAGGCACGGCTGGAAGGGATCGACGGGCTGCGCGGCCCGCAGTTCCAGAATATGGCCATGGTGGCGGAGGCCGCAGCTGCCGGGCTCGGAGTTGCTTTGCTCCCGGCTTTCCTCATCGAGGCCGACGTGGCCTGCGGGCGGCTGGCGGCGCCTTTCTCCCAGGTGCTGAGTGGGGACATGGCCTATCGCCTCATCTATCCCGAGGTGGCGGAGGAGGTGCCGGCCCTGCGGGCCTTTCGCGATTGGCTGAGGCGGCAGGCGGAGCGGTCCGCGAAACGCCGCGTCTGATCCGGCGATCGCGAGAGCGCGATCCTTGTTGTCACGTTCGTGTATACATGCATTCATGTGTCCATGAACTCGAGCGCAGGAAACCGCGATGCCGTGGAGCGGGCGCCGTCTGGTATGACGGCGGCCGAACTGGTTTTCCGCCAGCTTCTCGGTGCTATCACCAGCGGCGAGTTGGCGCCCGATGCGATGGAAACCGAGGAGCGCCTTGCCGCGCGCTACAAGGTCAGCCGTACGCCGCTTCGCGACGCCGTGCGGCGATTGGAGCAGTTGCGTCTCCTGGTCCGTGAGCCGGCACGCGGCCTGCGGGTTCCACCCCTCTCAATGAGGGAGATGCATGACCTATCCGCCACGCGGGAGGTATTGGAAGGGCTGCTCGCCAGCTGCGCCGCCGATCGTGTGGCCCGTGGCATGGCCCGGATAGACAGGCTGCGGGACATTCATGCGCGCCATCTTCGCGTGCTGGGGATCAACGATCCCGAGCTTGCCTTGTCTGTGGGGTTTGATTTCCACGAGGAGCTGCGCCGGTTGAGCGGGAACGAGTCCGCCGCGGCGTGCCACGAGCAGGTGCTGCTAGGCTTCGACCGCTATCGGCATCTGGCGCGCGCCGTGCCGGAGCGACATGACCGCATCGCTGCGGAACACACCGAGATTCTCGCCGCAATCGAGGCTGGCCGCGCACAGGCCGCAGAGATCGCGATGCGGCGCCACATTGCTGCGGGCCGCGAACTCTACGTCGAAGTGCTTTCGAGAATGATTTCAGACTAACCAAATCAGAATAACAAAGCAGGAAATTCCATCGCGCGCGGCTTGCCTCATCAAAAGGGGATCGACTGATGCTGCGTTGCTTATTTGTTGCCGTGTTGCTTGTGGTCGCCAATGCTGCGCCGGGCCTGGCCCAGGGACAGCCGCCAGCGCCTGCCTTTCCCACGAAGCCGGTTCGCATCGTGGTGCCCTTTTCTCCAGGCGGCACCGCGGATGTGTCCGGGCGGATCATGGCCGAACATCTCGGTGCCCTCTGGGGGCAGCCCGTCGTCGTGGAGAACCGCCCCGGTGCGGGCGGCAACATCGGCGCCGAGGTGGTCGCCCGCTCCCCGGGCGACGGCTACACGCTGCTGATCGGCACCGTTGGCATCCATGCCGCCAGTGCGATCTATCCGCGGCTGACCTATGATCCGACCAAGGATATCGCACCCGTCACCGTCCTGATCGACGTGCCCAACGTCATCATCGTGAATCCCTCGCTGCCGGCGCGGAACCTGCGGGAACTGGTCGCTCTGGCACGGCAGAAGCCAGGCCAGCTCACCTTCGCCTCTGCCGGCAATGGCAGTTCTACCCATATGGCGGGCGAACTGTTCCTGCTGAGCGCCGGCGTGCAGATGTCGCATGTGCCTTACCGGGGCAGCTCCATGGCGCTGAACGATCTTGTCGCTGGCAGCGTGAACGTGATGTTCGAGAACCTGCCCACCGTTCCGCCGCTGGCGCAGGGCAACGCCGTGCGTCCCCTTGCCCTGACCTCCGCCACACGTTCCGACGCGCTGCCCGGCGTGCCGACCGCCATTGAGGCGGGGGTGGAGGGCTATGTCGCCACTGCCTGGATGACGCTCGCCGCTCCGGGCACCGTTCCCGAGCCGCTTCTTGAGCGCCTGAATGCCGATGCCCGCAAGGTGCTGGCGCAGCCGGCGGTTCAGCAGCGGCTCCGGCAGCTTGGGGCGACACCGGTGGGCGGAACGGTCGCTGAATCCCGTCGCTTCTTCGCCGCCGAGACGGAAAAGTGGAACCGCGTCATCCAGGCCGCGAACATTCGGCTCAACTGAGGTACCTATGAAGACCTTCGATCCGGTCACGCTCGAGCTGCTCTGGACCCGCCTCGTCTCAATCGTGGACGAGGCGGCGGCGGCGCTGCTTCGCACCTCCTTCTCCACCATCGTCCGGGAGTCGCATGACTTCGCCTGCGTGCTGACCGATGCGCGCGGCCATTCGCTCGTGCAGGCCACGGATGGCGTGCCCTCCTTCCTCTGCACCGTGCCACGCACGATCGGCCATTTCCTGGCCGAGTACCCGCCGGAGACGCTGGAGGAAGGGGATATCCTCATCACCAACGACATCTGGCTCGGCACCGGCCATCTGCCGGATATCACGGTGGCCAAGCCCATCATGCTCGGCGGACGTCTGCTGGGTTTTGCCGGATCTGTCGCCCATGCGCCCGATATCGGTGGGCGCATCCGCACTGCGGAATCGCGGGAGGTTTTTGAGGAGGGATTGCAGATTCCGATCATGAAGGTGGTCCGCGCCGGCACGATCGACGAGACCTTCGTGAAGTTCCTGCGCAAGAACACTCGTGTTCCTGACCAGACCCTGGGCGACCTCTACGCCCAGTTCACAGCGCTGGACCTGATGGAAAAGCGGCTCCGTACCCTCCTGGCCGAGCATGGGCTCGACGACCTGGTGGCGCTGGCGGACGAAATCCATGCGCGTTCGGAGAAGGCGACACGTGCTGCAATCCGTGCCGTGCCGGATGGCATCTACCATTCGGAGGTCGTGACCGACGGGCTGGAGCAGCCCATCCGCCTCAAGCTGGCGCTGAAAAAGCACGGCGACAGCATTCTGGCCGATTACGAGGGCACGGACCCGCAGGTGCCGCGCGGCATCAATGTATGCCTCGCCTACACGATGGCCTACACGGCATTCGCCGTGAAAGCGGCGTTGTGCCCGGAGGTGCCGAATAATGAAGGCGCCTTCCGTCCCATTACGGTATCAGCGCCGAGGGGTTGCATCCTGAATTCCACCCCGCCCGCGGCGGGCGCCAATCGTGCGCTGACCGGGCACTTCATCCCGCCGATGATCCTGGAGGCCCTGGCGCAAGCCATTCCGGAACAGGTGATCGCCGGCGTCGGCTCGCCGCTCTGGAGCCTGAACTTCGCGGGCACGCGGCCGGACGGCTCTCCCATCGCCAACCAGTTCTTCATGAATGGCGGTTATGGCGCGTCGGTGGAACATGACGGGGCGAATGTCCTCTCCTGGCCATCCAACGTCTCCGCCGCGCCGGTGGAGATGATCGAGCAAGGCAATCCGTTCCGCATCCGCCACCGGCGCCTGCGGACGGGAACCGGCGGCGCCGGCATGCATCGTGGCGGGACCGGGCAGGAATGGGCTTTCGAGAGCCGCTCCGCGACGCCGGTTGCAATCACCTTCATGGCTGAGCGGACGAAGCCCGAGGCCGCCGCGCGTGGCCTTGCAGGTGGCGGGGCAGGGGAGCCGGGCGCCGTGCTGATCGACGGTGCCATGGTGGACCCGAAGCGGCAGCACATCCTCAATCCCGGCAGCACGGTGGAGTTGCGAACCCCCGGCGGAGGCGGCTTTGGCCCCCCCTCTCAACGCGACCCGATCCACGTCCAGCGGGACCAAGAAGACGGCCTGGTTACGGAGATGCCGGCATGAGCGCCCTGGCCATCGATATCGGCGGCACCTTCACCGACATCGTGCTTTATGACGACACGACAGGCCGCTTCGCTGCCCATAAGGAGCTGACCACCCCAGCCGATCCGGCCAGGGGCGTGGTGGCCGGCATCCGGCACCTTTTCGCGCAGGAAGGGACGGAGGCCGCCGGGGTGACGCGCGTGGTCCATGCAACGACGCTGTTTACCAATGCCCTGATCGAGCGCCGCGGCGCGCCGACCGGCCTCATCACCACCGCCGGTTTCCGGGATACGCTCGAAATCGGCCATGAGCGGAAATACGAGCTCTACGACCTGCACCTGCCGCTGCCGCAGCCCCTCGTTCGTCGCTCACGCCGGCTCGAGGCCATTGAGCGGCTGGCGCCGGATGGGACCGTCGAGATTCCCCTGGATGCGGTCAGTGTCCTGGATGCGGCAGGGAAGCTCGTGGGGCAGGGTATCGAGTCCATCGCCATCGCCTTTCTGCACGCCTATGCGAACCCCGCCCATGAGCAGGAGGCAGCGCGGCTGGTGGCGGAGCGCTACCCTTCGGTGATCCTGTCCCTCTCAAGCGATGTTGCCCCGCAGATCCGCGAGTTCGACCGGACTTCAACCACCGTGGCTAATGCCTATGTGAAGCCGCTGGCTGAGAAGTACCTGAACCGCCTCTCTGGCGATCTGGCTGCGTTGGGGATCACCGCTCCGCTCTTCATGATGCTGTCCAATGGCGGCCTGACCCATGTAGACGAGGCAAAGCGCGTACCCGTACAACTGCTGGAAAGCGGCCCGGCCGCTGGCGCGCTCTCGGCTGCCTTCTTCGGCGAGCGTTCCGGCTGCCGGGACCTGCTGGCCTTCGATCTGGGAGGCACCACGGCCAAGCTGGCGCTGGTTCATGGCGGCGAGCCCCTGGTGGTCCATAAGTTCGAGGCCGGGCGGGAGCGCCGCTTCACCGCCGGCAGTGGCCTGCCGCTGACCATCTCCACGATCGAGCTGATCGAGATCGGGGCAGGGGGCGGCTCCATCGCGGCCCATGACGCGCTCGGGCTGCTGAAGGTCGGTCCTCGCAGCGCCAGCTCCGTGCCCGGTCCAGCCTGCTACGGGCGTGGCGGGATGGAGCCCACGGTCACCGATGGCAACCTGCTGCTTGGCTATCTCGATGCCGAGACCTTTGCCGGCGGCACGATGAAGCTGAGCATGGAGGCGGCGCGAAGCTCGGTCGGCGCCCTGGCCTCCGCGGCGGGGCTGGACGTGCCGCAGACCGCTGCCGGCATCCATGCCGTGGTGAACGAGACCATGGCGGCGGCCGCCCGCGTTCACGTAGCGGAGCAGGGGCATGATCCGCGGGACTTCGCCCTGCTGGTCACCGGTGGAGGCGGCCCGCTTCATGGCTGCGAGCTGGCCCGGCGGCTGGGGATCACGCAGGTGATTTGCCCACCCGGTGCTGGTGTCGCCTCCGCTCTGGGCCTGCTGCTCGCCCCTGCGCGGGTGGATCGCGTAACCACCATCTCGCGCCGGTTGGATGGGATGGACTGGTCCGCGCTGGAGGACGCCTACGCGAAGCTGGAGGCGGAAGCCCGCGCTGTTATCGCCGCGACCATCGGGGGCGGGACGCAGCCCATCCTGCGGCGCGCCGCCGATCTCCGCTTTGTAGGCCAGGGCTATGAGCTGATCACCGAACTGCCGTCAGGGCCCTATGACGCCAGCAAGGAGGCAATGATTCGCGGGGCCTTCCTGGCAGGATATGAGCGCGTCTTCTCCCGCAGGCCGGCCGTCGCTGCCATCGAGATCATCAATATCCGGGTCTCCGCCACCGGCAGCACGGCAGGGAGCAGCCTGGATCCGGAGGTTCCGGAAGCCGCCAAGGGTGACCCGCGCACGGGCACCCGCCTGGCACGCTTCGGCCAGGTCGAGCATGAAGTGCCGGTCCTGGATCGCCGCCGTCTCGCGGCGGGCACGGAAATCGCCGGCCCCGCCATCGTCGAGGAAGCCATGTCCACTCTGCTCATCCCGCCCGGCGCGCGCGCCGTGGTGGAGGCGGGCGGCAATATCGCTATCCACCTGACCCAACCCGCCACCGCTGTGGCCCGCGAGTGCGAGACCGCCTGATGGCCCTGCCGCTTTCCCATATCAAGGTGCTGGACCTTACCCGCGTCCGGTCCGGTCCTACCTGCGTGCGCCAGCTTGCCGACTGGGGAGCCGACTGCATCAAGATCGAAGCCCCGGATGAGGTCGATACGGGCAAGGGCATGGGCGGTGCCCGCAACGGCCCGGATTACCAGCACGTCCATCGCAACAAGCGCAGCATCACGCTGAACCTGAAGCACCCCCAGGGGCTTGCTGCCTTCCGCCGCCTGGTGGAACAGGCCGATGTGGTGGTGGAGAACTACCGTCCTGACGTGAAGGACCGGCTGGGCATCGGCTATGACGCGCTGGCCGCAATCAACCCGCGCATCGTACTCGGCTCCATCTCCGGCTTCGGCCAGGACGGCCCCTATGCCCGGCGGCCGGGCTTCGACCAGATCGCGCAGGGCATGGGTGGCCTGATGTCCGTCACCGGCCTGCCCGGCCAGGGGCCGGTCCGCGTCGGAATCCCCGTAGCGGACCTCACTTCGGGCCTGTTCTGCGCGATCGGCATCCTGATTGCCCTGTTGGAGCGGGAAAGGACCGGCAAGGGGCGCTGGGTGCACACTTCGCTGCTCGAGGCGATGATCGCCATGATGGACTTCCAGGCCACCCGATGGACAATGGCACGGGAGGTGCCGCAACAGGCCGGCAACGACCACCCGACCACGGTGCCCACGGGGCTGTTCCACACGGCCGATGGCGTGATCAATCTGGCGGCCGGCGGGGATGAGATGTGGCGCCGGATCGTAGAGACGCTGGATATCGGGGCCGAGGCCCAGGCCCCGGAGCTCGCCACGGAAGCGGCGCGCTCAACGAATAGGGCGAAGGTGAACGCCGTGCTTCAGTCGAAGCTGCTGCAGGACACGGCGGAGAGCTGGATCGAGCGGCTGAACAAGGCCGGCGTGCCGACCGGTCCAGTTTATTCCATGGATCAGGTCTTCGCAGACCGGCAGGTGCAGCACCTTGGCCTCAGCTTCCCGGTCCAGCACCCGACGCTGGGGGAAATCAACCTCGTACGCACGCCTATCCAGATGCCGGGCGTGACGAATCCAAGGCGTCCCACCCCGGATCGCGGCGAGCACACGGATCCCATTCTGGCGGAGTTCGGCTTCTCCCCGGAAGAAGTGGCGGCGTTGCGGGCGGAGAAGGCGCTGTGACCGCGCTCATCCGCTTCGAGGTGGTGGACGGTGTCGCGCGGCTGACGCTCGACAATCCCCGCCGGCTGAACGCCATCAATGCGGAGATGTGGCAGGCTTTGCCGAGCCTGCTCGCCCGTGTCGCCGAGGATCCTTCAATACGGGTCCTGGTCCTCGCCGGCAGTGGCGATCGCGCCTTCTGCACCGGGAACGACATCAGCGAGTTCGACACCATCCGCGCCGATCCCCAGGCCGCGGAGCGCTACAACGCCTGGCAGCGTGAGGTGGCGACCGCACTTCAGACGCTCGAGAAGCCGGTGCTGGCGGCGCTCCATGGTTATTGCCTCGGCGCCGGCTTCGAACTCGCCCTGATGTCGGACTTCCGGCTTTGTACGGTGGATACGCGCATCGGCATTCCCGCTGTCCGCCTTGGCCTACCTTACAGGCTGGAGGACATCGAGAAGGTTGTGGACGTCGTCGGCCTCGCCCGGGCGCGGGAGATGGTGCTACTCGGGCGTCAGTATGGAGGAGAAGAGCTACTTTCCCTCGGCATTGCCCAGCAGCTCCTCCTGGACCTCCTGGCGCTCGACACGGCGGTTACAGCGCTGGCACAGGAGTTGGCGGCCAATGCGCCCCTGAGCCTGCGGGCTGCCAAGATCGCCTTTCGAGAGCTCTCACTGCGGGGCGGTCCTCCGGACCTGAAGAAGGTCAAGGCGGCGGAAGATGCCTGTTATGCAAGCTCTGATTATGTCGAAGGTCGGCGCGCCAAGCTGGAGAAGCGAAGGCCGGTCTTCATGGGCCGCTGAGAGGGATCTGTCAGCCCTCGCGCCAGGGATGCCCGGATTGGCGAGGTGGGGCAGTGGATAGGCTCCTGACGGGGTGAGGGGCCGCCGGGAGCCTGGGATGGAGTACGTGGACTGCGGTTCGGCCGAGGTGACCGAGCGGCGGGACCGTACTGCCCAGGGCTACCCGCGGTTCCGGTGCCGCAGCTGCGGCCGAGGGTTCAACGAGCGCAGCTCCGGGGTGCTGAACAGGGCGCAGTACCCGAGCGACGTCATCGCGCTGGTGGTGCTGTGGCGCCTGCGCTACCGCCTCACCCTCCGCGACCTGACCGAGATGTTCCTCATCCGCGGCATTGTGTTCAGCCACGAGGTGGTCCGCGCCTGGGAAGCGAAGCTCGCACCGCTGCTGACCTGACCTTCGGCAGCGCCGGCGCGGGACGGGCGGCGCCGGCCGCCGCTCCTGGCACGTTGACGAAACCTATCTGAAGGTCCGGGGACGCTGGTGCTACTTGTATCGAGCAATCGACAGGAACGGTGACCTCGTCGATACCATGCTGAGCGAGCACCGCGACATGTCGGCGGCCCAGGCGTTCTTCCGCTCGACGCTGGGCAGGCGGGTCACCCACCGTACCAGCGTCTTCAAGAATAATAGGCTTGAGCAGGATCACCGGGGCATCAAAGGCCGGATCCGATGTGTGCGTGGGTTCAAGAGCTCCACCTCAGCCGAGCGGTTCTGTCGCAGTTACGACGAACTCCGCAACCACCTCCGCCACAACCAGCATGTCCCCGCCAACCGCCTTCGCATGATGCATATCCGTCGCGGCCACCGTGCTCGCCATCCTCGAGGCAGCTCTGGCGCGAGAGCTGACAGAACTGCCGGAGCCACAACCACTTCCAGCTCCGCCGCCACCTCCTGACCGCCACTGAATTCCGTACCGTTCGTGACGCCGCATTCAGTGCATGGCGAGAGGTGACCGGATTTGCGGCTGCCGTGTGAGGCCATCACCAGCCGTAAGCTCTCGGTGTCGCCGTTCTCGCCAACTTGGCAACGCCTGGCTGGGTTATGGGTTCCTGAGGTGGCGGGGGTCCGTCATCCTCCAGGAGAACGCAGCTTGCCGTTCAAGGCGAATGCCGACCGCCGTCACCGTATTCCGAAGCTGAGGTTCCGGGCAACGAACTGGGCAGAATACGATGCGGCTCTCCGCGGGCGTGGCAGTCTGACCGTTTGGTTCACGGATGCGGCGATCGCGGCCTGGAAGGCCGAGCGCCGGACCGCGCAGAGCGGGCAACCCCGCTATTCGGAGCTGGCCATCTCCACGGCCCTGGCGCTTCGAGCCGTGTTCCGCCTGGCCTTGCGTCAGACCGAAGGGCTGATGGGCTCGATCATTGACCTTCTCGGTCTCGACCTGCCCGTGCCGGACCATTCTACCCTCAGCCGCCGGGCCGAGACGTTGGAGGTGCGACAGCCCCGGTCCAGCACCCGCCCCATACACCTGCTGGTGGACAGTACAGGGCTGCGGCTATGTGGCCCGGGCGAGTGGCTGGTCGAGAAGCACAGGAGCAGGACGCGCCGGTCGTGGCGCAAGTTGCACATCGGTGTGGACGCCGACACCGGACAGATCGCCGCGTTCACCCTGACGGCGAACGATGTCGATGACGCCTCCCAGGTTGGTCCCTTGCTCGATCAGGTCGCGGACAGGATCGCCTCGTTCACCGCCGATGGCGCCTACGACCAGGATGGTGTCTACGCTGAAATTGCGGCGCGGCACCCCGATGCTGCTGTCATCGTGCCACCCCGCTCGGGCGCCGTACCGAGCGCCACGGCCGAGACGGCGCCAACTCAGCGCGACGAGCACCTCAGGGCGATCGCCGAGTGCGGGCGCATGGGCTGGCAGAAGGTGTCTGGTTACAACTCGCGTGCCCTGGTCGAGGCGGATATCAGCAGGTCCAAGCGCGTCATCGGCGGCGCGCTGCACTCGCGTACCGACCGGCGCCGTGCGACCGAGATAGCCGTCGCTGTCCGCGCACTCAACGAAATGCTCGAACTCGGACGCCCAGAGTATGTCCGCATCACGTGATCGCGGAGCCGCCGGCGGCACTCCTGCGCCTTCAAGCTGGTCCATGCAACGCAGTCGATCCGCACCGCCTGCCGGGGGTGGCGCGCCGCGGGGCCTGGATCCACCACACCCGCTCGGCCGGCACCTCGGCATCCAGGAAGGGCAGGCTCGCGGTCATCCCGGCCCGCATAGACACGGGGGAGGGAAGGGAGAAGGCGATCCGCCCTGCCGCCGCCAGCGCCGGCGCTGATGCCTGGGCAGTGGGCGCCGATGTGGGAGGCGCGGCCTCCTGATCACTCTTTCACCGCAGGTCCGCCACTCGATCGCCTGTCCGGCGCTGCAGCTTCAGGGGCTGGGCCTGGCCGTGGCGCCGACCTGGCCGGAAATGATCGCCGCAACCAGCCGGAACTGCGCCTCCCGCTCCGCGTCCCAGGCGAAAGACAGGTTCAGGCCGACGAAGGTCTCGAAGGACTGGGTAACCGAGAACATCGGGCCGGGTGCCAGGGAGACGCCGAGGCCGAGGGCGGCGCGCGACGCCGCCAGGGCGTCGAAGTCCCTCGGTCCGCGGACCCAGCACATGAAGCCCCCGGCCGGGCGGGAGACCGCGCAGCCCTGCGGAAAATGCCGGGCCACCAGCTCCAGCCCGTGCTGCATCCGCGCGGCGAGCGTCTCCCGCAGCACCCTGAGGCGGCGGTCATGGCTGCGCTGCCCGATGTATTCCGCGATCGCCCTCTGCCGCATGGGGTCGCCGGTGACCATGCCGCTGAGAAACTGGCTCTCCATCAGCCGCCGCCGGTGCCGCCCGCCCAGCACCCAGCCCAGTCCGTAGCCCGGTGCGAGAGTGTTGGCGAAGCTCCCGAACTGCAGGACCACGTCGCCGGGGTCGAAGCGCTTGAGGCTGGCGGTCGCCTCCTCGCGATGGCTCAGCTCGCCGTACAGATCGCACTCGACGATCAGAACGCCCTCCCGCGCGGCGACCTCCACGATCCGGCGCATCACCTCCTCCGGATAGGTGATGCCGGTGGGGTGATGGTGCACCGGCATCATGAGGCAGGCGCGGACATCGTTGCTGCGCAGCAGGTGATTCAGCTGGTCCGGGTCCACCCCGTGCCGGGGATGGGAGTAGATCTCCAGGGCCCGCAGGCGCCGGCGGTGCAGGGCAGCGAGGAGCGGGAAGAAGGACGGGCTCTCGACGAGCACCACGTCGCCGGGCTCGGTGAGCACGTCCAGGCACAGGTTGAGCCCGGCCATGCCATCCCCCGTGACCACCACCTCCTCCGGGCTCGCGACGACACCGCGGCGGGAGGAGCGGCGGGCGATCGCTTCCCGTAGCATGGCATCGCCCCCCGGGGGCTGCGCGCCCTCCTGCCCCGTCGCGTGTCGCAGGACGCGGGCGAGCTGCCGGTGTAGCCCGGCCGCGTCGAACAGGTCGGCGCTGGGCAGGGCGGCCCCGAAGGCACCCAGCCCGTCATGCCTCCAGGAGGCGACGCGGTAGGCGAGCGCGTCGAGATCCACGGGGCGCCCCTCGCCGCCCGCGGGCAGGCCCGGGTCGTCCGAGAATTCCGGCGGGCTCCGCCGCGGCTGGGCCACGAAGAAGCCGGATCGCGCATGGGCCCGGATCTCGCCGGCGGTCTCCAACAGGGCATAGGCGTGCTGCACCGTGATGGCGCTGACGCCCATGCGGGCGGCCATGGCCCGGATTGAGGGCATCCGGTCGCCCGCGCGCAGCGTCCCGGCCACGACCTGCCGCCGAACGAGATCCATCACTGCTTCGTAGCGCCGCATGCCCGCCCCTTTCTGTACTGGTCCCGAATCACGGAATCTGTCACTACCTGTACAGCAGCAGGCGTGGTGACCTCATCTCCAAGAGGGAGGAGGCGTCCGCATGAGCATGACCGGTGCAGGCAGGGCCACCCCCGGAGGTCAGGAGCCCGCCCGTCGCCACGTGATCGTCGGGGCCGGCCTGGCCGGGCATCGCGCGGTGCTGGAGTTGCGGCGGCTGGACCCGTCGGCCTCTATCACGCTGATCGGGGAGGAGGCGGGGCTGCCCTATGACCGGCCGCCGCTGTCCAAGGACCTGCTGCTCGGCCGCATGGCGCCGGATGCGCTGAGCCTGCCGGGGACGGCGGATTACGCCACCCTCAACATCCTTCACAGCGCCGGGCAGCGGGTGGTGGCGATTGACCGGGCGGCGCGGCAGGTCGCCACGGCACGGGGCGAGGCCATTCCTTACGACCGGCTGCTTCTCGCCACCGGGTCCCGTCCGCTGGTGCTGCCGGCGGAGGCCGGGGCGCCGGTGCATACCTTGCGCGGGCTGGATGATGCGGCGCGGCTGCGGGCCGGGATGGTTCCCGGGCGGCATGTGGCAGTGGTGGGCGGCGGCTTCATCGGGCTGGAGGTGGCAGCGGCGGCACGGATGCTCGGCTGCCGGGTGACGGTGGTGGAGGCGGCGCCGCGGCTGCTGGTGCGCGGGATGCCGGAAGCGCTGAGTCGCTGGGCGGCGGCGCTGCACGGGCGTGAGGGCGTGGCGCTGCGGCTCGGCGCGCGGGTGGCCGCCATCCGGGCCGCGCCGGAGGGCGGGGCGGTGCTGGATCTCGGCGGCGAGGCGCTGCGGGCGGATCTGGTCGTGGTGGGGATCGGCATCCGGCCAAACACGGAACTGGCCGAGGCGGCCGGGCTGGCGGTGGGGGACGGCATCCTGGTGGATGCGGCGTGCGGCACCGACGACCCCGCCATCTTCGCGGCAGGGGAGGTGACCTGTCATCCCATCGCCGGGCAGGGGCCGCGGCGGCGGGTGGAATCCTGGAAGACGGCCTCCGAGCAGCCGCTGACCGCCGCGCGCGCCATGTGCGGCGAGGCCGCCTGTTACGAGGACCTGCCCTGGCTGTGGTCCGATCAGTTCACCCACAACATCCAGTCTGTCGGGCTGCCGGATTCCGGGGTGGAGTTCGTCGAGCGCGGCGATCCCGGTTCCGACCGCTGGACCCTGGTCTCGATGGATGAGGAGGGGCGGCCGGTGGGGGCCGTGGCGGTGAATAACGGGCGGGACATCGGGATGCTGCGCAAGGCGATCCGCGCCGGGCAGCCGGTGCCGCGGGCGGTGCTGGCCGATCCCGCCGCACGGCTGGCGGTGCCGGCGCGGGCCGCTGCCGGCTGATCCGGCGCGAAAGAAAAAGAGGGGATGGAGGACGGCATGACGGGACGTTGGACGAGGCGGGCGGCGCTGCTGGCGGCGCCGGGACTGGCGCTGGCCGCGCGGGGCGCGCGGGCGCAGGAGGCCACCTTCCCCGTGCGGCCCGTGCGCATCATCGTGCCCTTCGCCGCGGGCGGGCCGACCGACGTGATCGTGCGTATCATCGCCGAGCAGCTCGGGGACCGGTGGAAGCAGCCGGTGGTGGTAGAGAACCGGGGCGGCGGCGGCACCATCGTGGGCACCAACGCGCTCGCCCAGGCGGCGCCGGATGGCTACACGATCGGGGTGGCCACCAACTCCTTCGTCATCAACCCCGCGGTGCGGCAGCGCCTGCCCTATGACACGGTGCGCGGCTTCACGGCGGTGGGGATGCTGGTGACCTCACCCTTCGTGCTGGTGGCCTCGCCGGGCTTCGCGCCGCGCAACTTGGCCGAGCTGGTGGCGCATGCAAAGGAGGCGCGCAGCCCGCTCGCCTATGCCTCGCCGGGGCCGGGTACGGGCGGGCAGATGGCGGGCGAGCTGCTGCAGCAGAAGGCGGGCATCCAGATGGAGCACGTGCCCTACAACGGCAGCGCGCCAGCGCTGACCGACGTGCTGGGCGACCGCGTGCCGCTCATGTTCGACCTATGGAGCTCCGTGCGGCCGCATGTGGAGGCGGGGCGGCTGAAGCTGATGGCGGTGGCGGGGGATGCGAAGCTGCCGGATTCGCCGGCCACGCCGACCATCGCCGAGACCTATCCCGGCTTCTCCGTCACCGCCTTCCAGGCGATGGTGGCGCCGGCCGGTGCGCCGGAGGCGGCGCTGCGGCGCATCTCGGCGGATCTGCGAGAGATCGTCGCCTCCCCGCGCTTCGGCGCACAGGTGCGGCCGCTGGGCGTGGAGCCCGCGCCATCGACCATCGCCGAGCTGGACGCCTTCCTGAAGGGCGAGCTGGCGAAGTGGCGGGACGTGGCCCGCGCGGCCAGCATCTCGCTCGACTAGACACAACGCATGACGGAGCCCTCGCCATGAGCGACCGACCCAGGAGCGCCGCCGAGCTGGTCCAGGACCGGCCGGAGAGCGGCGTGTTTCGCGTTCACCGCGACGTATTCCGCGACCCCGCGGTGTTCCAGCTGGAGATGGAGCGCATCTTCGAGGGCACCTGGGTCTTCGTGGGGCTGGAAAGCCAGGTGGCGAAGCCCAACGAGTTCTTCACCACCTTTATCGGCCGCCAGCCCGTGCTGGTAACGCGGGATTCCGAGGGGGTGATCCACGCCTTCCTCAATTCCTGCCGGCATCGCGGCGCGGTGGTGTGCCCCTTCCGCAAGGGCCGGACAAAGTTCCATGTCTGCCGCTATCACGGCTGGGCCTATGATAGCGCCGGGCGGAACACGCTCGTGACGGACGAGGCGGAGGGGCAGTACCCGGAATCCTTCGTGCAGGAGGATCACGGCCTGCTGCCCGTTGCGCGCTTCGGCAACTACCGTGGCCTGCTGTTCGCCAGCCTCTCGCCCGACGTGCCCTCGCTGGAGGAGCATCTGGGCGAGGCGCGGGCGATGCTCGATCTCGTGCTCGACCAGAGCAGCACGGGCTGGGAGTTCGTGCCCGGGCCGGTGAACTACACCTTCGATGCCAACTGGAAGCTGCAGCTGGAGAACGGGCTGGATTTCTACCATTTCGGCTCCACCCACAGCTCCTATGTCGATGTGCTGGCCAAGCGCGCAAAGGCCAGCCCGCCTGGCGTTACGCCGCCGCCGGAGGTGGATGCGGAGGCGCAGGGCAGCTTCAGCTTCGAGAACGGGCACTCGATGATGTGGTCCATCCGCAATCCCCCGCGCGGGCTGCGGCCGCTGGCCTTCGATACGGCCCGCCTTGCCGAGGTGCGGCAGCGCGTGGGCGAGGCGAAGGCGAAGTGGATGCTCCGCCAGCGCAACCTGACCATCTTTCCGAACCTGCAGATCATCGACATCGTCTCCCTGCAGCTCCGCACCTGGCGCCCGCTGGGGCCGGACCGGACGGAGATGATGTCCCACTGCATGGCCCCGATCGGCGAGGAGGCGGAGGCGCGGCGGCTGCGGATTCGGCAGTACGAGGATTTCTTCAACCCGACCGGCCTCGCGACCTCGGACGACAACGTGATGTACGAGTACTGCCAATCTGGCTACGCGGCCGATACGGATGGCTGGACGCAGGGCTATGCGCGCGGGCTGGGCGGCGGGAATGGCGGGCCGTCGCTCGCCGCGGAGATCGGGGTGCGGCCGGCGGCCGAGGCCGTGGGGTCGCTCGCCTTCGGAGACGAGACCTGCTTCCACGCGAGCTACCGCGAATGGCGGCGGCTGGTGGCGCGCGGCGAAATGCAGGCGGCGGCGGAATGACCGACGTAACCGCGGCGGCGGTCTGCGCCGACCTACTCTACCGCGAGGGGCTCTATCTCGACCGCCAGGACTGGGATTCCTGGCTCGCCCTCTATGCGGAGGACGCGGTGTTCTGGGTCCCGGCCTGGCTGGACGAGCACCGGCCGACGAGCGACCCGGACCGCGAGATTTCGCTCATCTACCACCCCTCCCGCGTCGGGCTGGAGGAGCGGATCATGCGGATCCGCACGCGCAAGTCGGTGACGGCGCTGCCGCTGCCGCGCACGGTGCATATGGTGACCAACATCCTGCCCATGGCCGTGACGGATGGCGGCATCGAGGTGACGTCGAGCTGGATGGTGCACGAGTTCGACCCGCGCGTGTCGCGCGCGCATATGTATGTCGGCCGCTACGAGCACACGCTGCGTCGGGAGCCGGATGGCGCTTGGCGCATCGCCCGCAAGAAGGTGCTGCTGACCAACGACATGATCCCGACGGCGTTGGACTTCTACAGCGTCTAGGGACGGAGGAATCGAGATGTCGGAGGATGTCGGGTCCTGGCAGCGCGTCGCGGCGGCAGAGGACGTGCCCGAAGGGGAAATCCTCGCGCTGCGCCTCGGGGAACGCCAGGTCGCGCTCTACAATGTCGAGGGGCGGATCTACGCCACCGACAATGTCTGCACCCATGCCTACGCGCTGCTGTCGGACGGGTGGCTGGATGGCACGGTGGTGGAATGCCCGCTGCATGGCGGGCAGTTCGACGTGACGACGGGGGAGGCGCTGAGCAGCCCGTGCGAGCGGGCACTGAGCACCTTTCCGACGCGGGTGGCCGAGGGGCAGGTGGAGATCCTGTTGCCGTCCGGGGCGGGCTGAGGGCGCGCGCGTGGCCCCTGGGAGGCTAAGAACACCTTCTGTAATCGGGTCGGTCAATGACCGGCGTTGGTGTCACGTCGCGGGTTCCTCGCTTCTGCTCGTGGTCGGCGTGGCGCCGCCACAGGCTACGGCCAGGCCGGCGGCGTGGACCAA
>NZ_JAOXLP010000035.1 GCF_025791835.1 Roseomonas xinghualingensis | reverse complement strand
GAGGCTGCCACACCCGATCCCATCCCGAACTCGGCCGTGAAACGCCCCCGCGCCCATGGTACTGCGTCTTAAGACGCGGGAGAGTCGGTCGGCGCCAGGCCACCAGGCCGGAACAAATAGCGACAAAACAGAAAGCCCATCGGTCTACCCCGATGGGCTTTCTGCGTTGCAGGGTCGCGTAAGCGGGAACTGCTGAGAGTAGCCAGAGCGATTTGCTTCTCAGCCCGGGCCGGCGAGCAGATCACGTTCCTCACCGTGCCGTTCGATATAGGCGGCCACAAAGGAACATTGCGCCACGACACGAAGACCCTCTGCGCGAATGATACGAAGGGCTCCCTGAATCAGTCGGGATCCCACACCTTGACCTGACAAGGCCTCGGGCACCTCTGTGTGGGTGAGCACGATCCTCTTCCCCTCGCGCCGATACGCAATGATCGCGAGGCTGCAGTCATTGAAGGCCATTTCGAACCGGCTGCGTTCGCGATTGTCAGTGACCTCAGCTGGCATCCCGTTCGCTCCTCATCGGATGTTGGCCATTGCCGCGAAAGCGCTGCACCAGATAGCCGCCAAGTCTCGGCAAGACAGACTGAACCCTTTCTTCCGCTCTCACGGAGAGTTGTGCACTCCTCAACCCTCCGTCCACTCCAAAGTTGCGGTCTCGTTCCAATTGGGCCGACCAGCTGGGCGGGACTGGCGCAAGGCACTTGCTGCAGCCCCCCGGCCTCGATGCCGCACGGGACAGAACCGGAGCCTCCGGCAGCAGCACCGCTCGGGAGGTGGATGATGGCAAAGCTCAGGATTAATGGGCGCGTTGTCGAGGTGCAGATCGAGGACGACACACCGCTCCTCTGGGTGCTGCGCGAGCAACTCGGCCTGACGGGCACGAAATATGGCTGTGGGGTCGCGCAATGCAGCGCCTGCACTGTGCATGTGGATGGTGCTGCCGCGCGATCCTGCGCCATGCCGGTCTCTTCCCTGACCGAGGAGCAGAACGTCGTTACCATCGAGGGGTTGTCGCCCGACAGCTCTCACCCTGTGCAGAAGGCCTGGACGACGCTGGACGTGCCGCAATGCGGCTTCTGCCAACCCGGCATGATCATGGCCGCCGCGGCCCTGTTGGCGCAGACGCCCAAGCCGACTGTCACCGAGATCCGCCAGGAAATCACGAATATCTGCCGCTGCGGCACCTACAACCGTGTCCTCGCCGGCATCCAGCTTGCCGCCGAAGGCAACGGCACGCGCGGCTGAGGGCGAGGGAGACATACCATGAGCGCCACCGCCGAACTCTCCCGCCGCAGCCTCCTTGCAGCTTCGGGTGCGCTGGGAACCTTCTCTCTCGGCTTCCATGTGCCGGCCCTGGCGCAGAACGTCCCCGCAGCGATGTCCCCCGAGATCAATGCCTGGGTTGTGGTGAAGCCCGATGACAGCGTGGTCATCCGCATCGCCCGTTCTGAAATGGGCCAGGGCTCCCTGACCGGCCTGGCCCAGCTCGTGGCCGAGGAGCTGGAATGCGACTGGGCCAAGGTCACCACGGAATACCCGACGCCGGGCCAGAACCTTGCCCGTAACCGGGTCTGGGGGAATTTCTCCACCGGCGGCAGCCGGGGGATCCGGGAGTCGCAGGATTACGTCCGCAAGGGAGGCGCCGCGGCCCGGCAGATGCTGATCCAGGCCGCCGCCAATGGCTGGAGAGTTCCGGCCTCCGCATGCCGGGCCGAGGCCAGCGTGATCACCCATGGCCCGACTGGCCGTACGACCACCTATGGAGCGGTCGCCGAAGCTGCCTCGCGCCTTCCCGCACCGGCCGATGTGGCGTTGAAAGACCCGAAGGATTGGAAGATCGCGGGCAAGCCGCTGCCGCGCCTCGACACGGCCGAGAAGCTGAACGGGAAGCAGATCTACGGCACCGACCTCAGCCTGCCCGGCATGCTGAACGCCGCGATCCGCGATTGCCCGGTCTTCGGCGGCAAGGTCCGCAGCTTCGACGCGGCGGCTGTCGAGAACATGCCCGGCGTCCGCCGTGTCGTGCAGGTGGGCGAAACGGCCGTAGCGGTGGTGGCCGATACCTGGTGGCGCGCCAAAACGGCGCTCGACGCCTTGCCGGTCACCTGGGACGAAGGCCCGAATGCCCACCTGTCCAGCGCCTCCATCGCCGAGATGCTCCGCGCCGGGCTGGATGCGCCTGAGGCGGTGGTGGGCAATTCGGCTGGTGACGCCCGCGCGGCAATCGCCGGTGCCGCGAAGCGCGTGGAGGCGGTGTACGCCTACCCGTTCCAGAACCACGCGACCATGGAGACGATGAACGCCACGGCCCGCTGGACGCCGGAGCGCTGCGAGGTCTGGACGCCCACCCAGAATGGCGAGGCGGCGCTGGCCGCGACTTCGGAGGCCGCTGGCCTGCCGGCCTCACGTTGCGAAGTCTATAAGCTCCATCTTGGCGGCGGCTTCGGGCGGCGAGGCGCGGTGCATGACTGGGTGCGCCAGGCCGTGGCCATAGCGCGCCAGATCCCCGGCACGCCGGTGAAGCTGATCTGGTCGCGCGAGGAGGACATGCTGCATGGCCGGTACCATCCGGTCACGCAATGCAAGCTGGTCGGCGGGCTGGATGAGCAGGGCAAGCTCATCGGGCTGCACATGCGCATCTCCGGGCAGTCGATCGTGGCGGGAATCTTCCCGGAAAACATCCGGGATGGCCGCGACCCGGCCGTGTTCCAGGGGTTGAACCCAGGCGGTGCGGAGGCCGCCTTCGGCTACACCATTCCGAACCTCCTGATCGACCACGCCATGCGGAACCCGCCGGTGCCGCCTGGCTTCTGGCGCGGCGTGAACCTGAATCAGAACGCCATCTATGTCGAATGCTTCATGGATGAGCTGGCCCAGGCCGCTGGCAAGGATCCCCTGGAGTTCCGGCGGGCCCTGATGGCGGACCACCCGCGCCACCTGGCCGTGCTGAACGCCGTGGCGGAGCGGGTGGGGTGGAGCACGCCGCCAAGGGAGGGTGTGCATCGCGGCCTCTGCCAGACCATGGGCTTCGGCAGCTATGTCGCTGCCTGCGCGGAGGTTTCCGTCTCCGATGACGGCACGCTCACCATCCACCGCATCGTGGCAGCCACCGATCCTGGCCATGCCGTGAACCCGCAGCAGATCGAGGCACAGGTGGAGGGCTCCTTCGTCTATGGCCTCTCTGCCGCTTTGCATGGCGAGTGCACCATCGCCAATGGCCGCGTGGAGCAGGAGAATTTCGACTCCTACCCCGTGCTGCGAATGGACGAGATGCCGGCGGTGGAGACGATCATCCTGCCCTCGGGCGGCTTCTGGGGCGGGGTGGGGGAGCCGACCATCGCAGTGGCGGCGCCCGCCGTGCTGAACGCGATCTACGCAGCGACCGGCAAGAGGGTACGCTCCCTTCCGCTGCGCCACCACGACCTGCGGAGGACGTGACCACGCCGGCGATGCCCATCCGCAATACCGTGGCCACGCTGCTCGCTGTTGCGCTCGGCGCGGCCGGAGAAGGGCCCCCCGGCGCGGCCTCTTGCACCGGGTGCCACGGTAATGCGCGTGCCGGAATGGCAATCCCGCCCATCCGGGGCATGCCGGCCGAGGCGATCGGCGCCTCCATGCGCGCCTTCCGCACGGGCGAGCGGCCGGCAACAGTGATGGACCGGATCGCCAAGGGCTTCACCGAGGAGGAGACCCAGGCGATCGCGTCCTGGTTCGCCCCGCGATGAGGCCGGTGCCGTGACCTGCCTTGGCCGCCGCGCGCTATTGGCCGGCATCGCCCTCGCGCCCCCCGCCCTGGCGCAGGGTGAGTCGCGGGTTGTCGTGGTAGGCGGCGGCTTTGGCGGGGCCACCTGCGCCCGTGCACTGAAGCGGGCGGGGCTGGCCGTCACGCTGGTTGAATCCGAAGCCACCTATGCTGCTTGCCCATTGAGCAATGCCGTGATTGCCGGGACGCGCCCCTGGGAACGGCAATTGTTCAGCCATGAAGCGTTGGAGCGGGAGGGCATCCACCTCATCCGCCATGCCGCCACGGGTGTCGATGCCACGGCGCGCCGCGTCGTGCTCGGGGATGGCACGCGGCTTCCGTACGATCGGCTGGTGCTCTCCCCCGGCATCGAGCTGCGCTTCGACGCCTTGCCTGGCTATGATGAGGCCGCGGCGGAAATCATGCCGCATGCCTGGAAGGCGGGGCCGCAAACCGGGTTGCTGCGCCGCCAGCTGGAGGCAATGGAGGACGGCGGCACGGTCGTCATGACGGTGCCTGCCAACCCCTATCGCTGCCCGCCCGGCCCCTATGAACGGGCCAGCCTCATCGCCCATTACCTGAAGACCCATAAGCGCCGCTCGAAGCTGCTGGTGCTGGATGCGAAGGACAGCTTCTCCAAGCAGAGGCTGTTCCAGTCCGCCTGGGCGGAACTGTATCCCGGGTTGCTGGAGCATGTGCCCCTATCCGGGGGCGGGCGGGTGGTGGCGGTGGATGCGGCCGCGCGCAGCGTATCCACCGAGTTCGGCGACCATGCCGGTGCCGTGGTCAATGTGATCCCGCCACAGCGCGCGGGCCGGATCGCGCGGGAGGCAGGGGCCGCCGACCGCTCCGGATGGTGCCCGGTGGACCCCGTGACCTTTGAATCTGCCCTGGTGCCGGGCCTCCATGTGATCGGCGATGCCGCGATTGCC
Organism: Roseomonas xinghualingensis; assembly: GCF_025791835.1. GTDB lineage: Bacteria > Pseudomonadota > Alphaproteobacteria > Acetobacterales > Acetobacteraceae > Roseomonas > Roseomonas xinghualingensis. Next base: position 24,079 of record NZ_JAOXLP010000035.1, on the reverse strand, counting down.
GGGGCAATGCCGAAATCCGCCTTTTCGGCGGCGGCCCAGGCCCGTGTCTGTGCGGCCGCTGTGACGAGCCTGCTGCAGGACCGGGCTCCCGCCATGCCGAAGCTGATCAATACCTGCTACAGCCTGGTCGCGCCGGATTACGGCATTTCGGTCGCGGGGGTGTACCGCCCCGCGGATGGCGTCCTGGCTGAGGTGGAGGGCGCCGGCGGCACCAGTCCGCTCGATGCGCCGCCAGCCTTCCGCGCCCTGGAAGCCGGTTATGCGGAGGACTGGTTCGGCACGGCCACCGCGGAAGCCTTTGGGTGAGGGGAGGGGCAGGTGGCCGTGCATGGTGCTTGCCGGGCGCTGCTCGCCGCGTGGGTTCTCTTGCCGGCCCTGGGCGAGGCCCAGCAGCCGCTCCACCCTTTCACCGTCATGGGCGATGCCATTCCGGATTCCTTGACCGGCCAGCGCGGCGATCCGGTGCGGGGAAGGGCCATCGTGGCCAGCCGGCAGCGTGGCCTCTGCCTGCTCTGCCATGCGGGCCCGTTTCCGGAGGAGCGCTTCCAGGGGAATCTGGCGCCCGACCTTTCCGGTGCAGGCGGGCGCTGGTCGGCAGGAGAGCTCCGCCTGAGGCTGGTGGATTCACAGCGCTTGAACCCGGCCACGATCATGCCTTCCTACTACCGCACCGAGGAGCTGGCGCGGGTCGGCGCGCCCTGGCGCGGGCGGCCGTTGCTGGCCGCGGAGGAGATCGAGGACGTCGTCGCCTTTCTGGGCACCCTGAAGGATTAGGAGGGCCGCATGGCGCCTGACCGGAAACCCGCGAGACTTTCACGGCGCGCCGTCGTCTCCGCCCCGGCCCTCCTGGCGGTGGTGCTGCTCCGGCGCCCGGCGGGTGCAGCGCCGGCCCTGATGGAGGCCGCGATCCGCGACTTCACCGGCCATGCGCCGGTCAGCCCGGGCAAGGTCCGGCTGGAGATTCCGCCGTTGGTGGAGAATGGCAACACCGTGCCGGTCACCATCACCGTGGAAAGCCCCATGGCGCCCGACAGGCATGTGCGCGCCATCGCTCTCTTCAACGGAGGCAATCCACAGCCGAATGTCATCACCGCGCGACTGGGCTCGCGCTCCGGGCGGGCGGTGCTGTCCACCCGGATGCGCCTCGCCACGTCGCAACGCGTGGTGGCGGTGGCTGAGATGAGCGACGGGACCTTCTGGTCCGACAGCGCCGAGGTGGTGGTGACCCTCGCCGCATGCGTGGAGAGCTGATCCATGGCCCGCACCCTGATCAACCTTCCACGCAGCGCGCGGCGGGGCGAGGTGATCGAGATACGCACCCTGATCGCGCATCCGATGGAAACGGGATACCGCCCCGATGCCAGCGGAGCCGTGGTCCCGCGTGACATCATCCGCCGCTTCGCCTGCACCTATGACGGAGAGGAAGTGTTCCGCGCGGAGTTCTTCCCGGCCATCGCCGCCAATCCCTTTCTCGCCTTCACCACCATCGCCACGGCGAGCGGAACGCTCACCTTCACCTGGGAAGGCGACAACGGCTTCGTGCAGACCGAGACTGCTTCCATCACCGTGACATGACACGGCGCCGCCGGGCGATGCTCGTGGCCATGCTGGTGCTGTCGCTCGGCGGGGCCGAGGCAGTGGGGCCGGGGGAGCGGCGTTCCGGCTTCGACGACATGGCCCCCGAAACCCGCGCGATGCAGCTGGACGACATGGCCAATCCGGGGATGCTCTGGGTCGCGGAGGGCGAGGCAGCCTGGCGTCGCCCGGCCGGTCCCGCGGGCCGCTCCTGCGCTGGCTGCCATGGAGAGGCTGAAGCGAGCATGCGAGGCATCGCAACCCGCCATCCGGGATGGGATCAGGCCGCCGCCCGGCCAATCAGCCTCGAAGACCGGATCAATCTCTGTCGGCGGGAGCGGCAGGGAGGCGAGCCCTTCGCTCCGGAGAGCGACGATCTGCTCGCCCTCTCGGCCTATGTCGCGCACCAGTCGCGCGGGATGCCCATCGCCCTTCCGGATGACCCGCGACTCACGCCTTTTCGGGAGCAAGGCAGGCACATCTTCGAACAGCGCCGGGGGCAGCTGAATCTGTCCTGCGCCCAATGCCATGAGGAACATGCGGGGCGGCGCCTCGCTGGCAGCGTCATTCCCCAGGGGCATCCGACCGGCTACCCGATCTATCGGCTGGAATGGCAGAGCCTTGGTTCGCTGAGGCGCCGCCTGCGCAATTGCACGGTCGGGGTACGATCAGAGCCGCTGGATGAGCAGGAGGCTGTCGCCCTGGAACTGTTCCTGATGTTCCGGGCTAATGGCATGCCGATGGAAAGCCCGGCCATACGCCCCTAATTGGGCGCAGGCAGCCAGCAATGGGTCCTGGGCGTTCTGTCCTGCATGCCAAGCCCTGCCGCCCAAGCCGCTCATCAGCCCCGGCCTGCGGTCGCCGACAAAGCCCCATTCGACATTGACGAGGTCTTCCGGCGCCTTCGCACCATGCTGGCCGATCACCCGAAGGCGGCCATGTTCGAACTCCGGGATCGCGGCCATGGCAGCCCCTTCGAGCAGCTCGTTGCCAGTCTCATCTCCGCCCGGACGCGGGATGAGGTGACCACCCCGGCCTGCCTCCGCCTCTTCGCCGTCGCGCGGACGCCCGCGGAAATGACGACCCTCGATGAGGAGGCCGTCGTCAGGCTGCTGCATGGCGTCACCTTCCCCGAGCCCAAGGCGCGCGACATCCTGGCCCTCTCCCGCCGGATCCTGGAGGAGCATGGCGGCCAGGTGCCGGACACGATGGAGGGCCTGACCGCCTTCCGCGGCGTCGGCCCGAAGATCGCGGCTCTTACCCTGGGCGTTGCCTTCAACCACCCGGCCATCGCCGTGGACATCCATGTCCATCGCGTGACCAATCGCTGGGGCTATATCGCTGCCAGCACGCCGGAGCGCAGCATGGTCGCGCTCGAGAAAGTCCTTCCACGCCACTACTGGATCGAGATCAACGAACGCTTGGTGCCGTTCGGCAAGTTCATCTGCACCGGCGAACGCCCACGCTGCTCCACCTGCCTTCTTCTCGAGATGTGCCGTCAGGTCGGCGTCACCACCGCTCGCTGACGCCTTGGTGGATCGAGCCGGTCCCGGGACGATCCCGCGCAAACTTGCGATGCGGGGGCCCGCGTCATAGGAACCCGGCCCGGACGCAGGTTACAGGCCCTCAGGCATCGTCTGGCAGCCGGCTCCAGTGAAGCTCCCTGGCAGTCTAAGGAACAGACGCGCCACCATGGTCATGCCGCGCCGCCTCATGCCCTCGATCCCGGAGATGATGGCTTTCGAGGCCACGGCCCGGCTTGGCAGCCTTGCCAGGGCCGCCGAGGAGCTGGCGCTTACCCAGGGGGCAGTGAGCAAGCAGGTGCGGCAGATGGAGGCGTCGCTCGGCGTGGCCCTGTTTCACCGCGTTCGCCGCCGCATGGTGCTCACCGATGCCGGTAGCCGCTTCGCGCGGGAAGTGGGCGTGCTGCTGCAGCAACTGGAGCGAAGCGTGCATGGTGTCCTGGCGGGCGGATCGGCTTCGCGCACGCTTTCGGTGGCCGTCCTTCCCACGTTGGCGACGCGGTGGATCCTGCCCAGGCTACCCCGCTTCATCGCCCAGGCGCCCGGAACCTCGCTGCGCTTCGGAACCCGGATCGAACCCTTCGACTTCCAGAGCGAGAGCTTCAGCCTTGCCATCCATTACGGTCAGCCACGCTGGCCCGGTGGCCGGACGAACCTGCTGATGCGGGAGACGGTGATCTGCGTGGCGAGCCCGCGCTACCGCGAGGCACTCGGGCTGCGCTGCGCGGCGGATCTGCGGCGCGCCACCCTGTTGCAGCAGGGCACGCGCCCCGACCTCTGGGCCGACTGGTTCGCCGCCGCCGGGATCGAGGGCGGCACACCCTTCCAAGGGCCCGTTTTCGACCAGTTCTCCATGGCCGCCCAGGCGGCGGTCATGGAACTGGGCGCCGCGCTGGTGCCGGGTATCCTGGTGGAGGAGGAACTGGCTTCCGACCGGCTGGTACAAATCGCGGAGATCGAGCTGCGTTCCGACAACGCCTATTACGTCGTGCTGCCGGAGCGCGAGACGCCCGACCCGGCCGCCCTCCTGTTCCGCGATTGGCTGCTGGAGGAGGCGCGGGCGGCGGGGCTGTGATCAGGCCGCGAGGTTGGAAGGCTTGGCGCGGGTGAGCGCCGCCACCCCCAGCGCCTTCGCGCTGGCATCCAGGGATTCCTGCTGCGCGGCTTCGTAGAGCCGCATCTCGTCCATCACCTCGGCGCCAAGTGCCGCCTCGAAGGCGCCGCGATTGCCGGTGGCGAAACCCGCGCCACGCTCGCCCTCGCCGAGATTGGACTGGAAGATGCCGGCCGCGCTGACGGGCAGGAAGTCCTCATAGGTGAGCGGCTCGCAGCGCAGGCAGCCGGCGGCGAGCAGGGCTTCCGCATCGGTGCTGCCGAGCGCCTTGGCCTGCACCGCGCCATTCTCGGTGGGGACGTAGCGGTACCAGGCCAGGCCGGCACGGCGCAGGCTGTCATGGTCGTCCGGCAGGGTGGCGAAGGCAGCCTCCAGGCTGGCGCCGGGGCCAGCGGCCAGATGGCTGGCGAGCAGTTGGTCGTACAGCGCGCGCCCGGCGGGGGTCAGCGCGACCCCGCGCTGCTCGATCTCGCCGAAGCGTGCGGCATGGCTTCCGCTCGCGCCGGCATCCTCGCCGGCGAAGGCGATGGTCTCGGTTAGCGCCTTGAAGCTGGTCTGCCGCAGCAGCACCGGGCAGTTCCGGCGCGGCGGACCCTCGATCACCTCCTTGGGGGTGATCTCCCATTCCGGCATCGCGCGCTGTACGGCATCGATATCCAGGGTGCGCGGGGTGAGGTGATTGATATGCGGCCCCGGGAAGCAGGTGATATCGGCGATGAGGCGGTGGGCGGAGAGCAGCGCCTCATACTGCGCGCGGCTGACGCGCACGCGGCCATGCCAGCGGAAAGTCTCGATCGCCTCCCGCACGAAGGTCTCGGCCTCTTCCTCCGTCAGCCCGCCCTCGGCCTCGTAACGCTCGATCAGAGCCAGTGCGCCGGGCGTGAAGATCTGGCGGCTGCCGAGCAGTTCCAGCGCGCCGCGCCGCAGCGCCTCGTCCGCGATCAGCTCGGGACGGAGCAGGGAGGTGAAGAGGCGGAAGGGGTTCTGCCGAAGCTCGTCCTCGTCCACCGGGCGGAAGGCCGTGGAATGCACCGGCACGCCAGCGCTGGAGAGGTCGTAATATCCCACGGGCCGCATGCCCATGACGGCGACGAGGCGCCGCATGGTCGCAAGCTCCTCCGGCGTGCCCAGGCGCACCGCGCCATGCCGCTCGACATCCAGCCGGTCCAGCTCGCCCGCCTGGCGCAGCGCCTGGCGCAGCGCAGGGTCGGCTTCCAGCGTGCGGAGATTCACCTCGGTCGTCAGCTCCAGCAGGCGCCCGTATTTCGGCACCTCGGAGCGGTACATCGCGGACATGGCGGCCGAGAACAGGGAACGAATCCGGGACGCGGCGACGTGGCGGGGCATCATGACCTCCTGACGATCATGTCCTCCTCTGCCGCCCGGCGCGGCGGGCATCAAACGACGTTCGGTCGCGAACTCATTCCAATGCGGCGCGATTCAACCCCGGCCGGAGGCGAGGTTCTGGACGCGCCGCGCCACCTCGGCGACGCCTGGCCCGGCTTCCCGCAGCACCTGTTCTCGGTTGAGCATGAAAGCGGGAGCGCCGCAGTTGAAAGCGGCGATGCCGCCCTCGGGCAGGATGATGGCGGCGCCCGCGGCATGGACCTCGCGGTTCCAGTCTCCGATGGAGACGGTGAAGCCGAGCGCCGCATGCATGTCCACCGCCTCCCGCAGCCCGGCCCGTGCCGCCGCCCAGCGTTCGGGAAAGCGCTCCTGGATCTGGCGCTCGATCGCCGCCCGCTCCTCGGCCGAGGCGACGGCGTAATAGGCCCGCCCCATTGCGGTGATGGCGAGAGGGATGCGCGAGCCGAGGCCGAGCTGCAGCGCCACCGCCGAGGGTGGCTGGCAATGCCCGACATAGAGCATGGACAGTCGGTCCCGCCGCCCGAGCGAGACGGAGGTGCCGAGCCGCTGCGCCACTGCCTGCATGATCGGCTGGGCGATCCCCCGCACCGTCATGTTCGCCAGGGCGAGCTGCCCGAGCGCGACCGCGGCGATCCCCAGCTGGTACTTCGCGAAGCGCGGCAGGTATTCGAGATATCCAAGCTGGGTCAGGGTGTGGGTGAGGCGCGACACGGTCGGCCGGGGCAGGCCGGCGCGCTCGGCGATCTCCTGGTTGCCCAGCATGGTGTCGCGGGTCGTGAAGGCTTCGAGAATGCCGAAGCCGCGGCCGATCGACTCCACGAATTGTGGATCGCGCGGCGCTTCCCGAAGGCTCCGGGAGCGAACGGCATGCGGATCCCCGCCTGCGATCTTGCGGATCCTCATCCAGCCTTCCCCGCCAGTGGCAGCCGGGCCACCCGCTTCGCCCCCGCCATTCTGCCCGAGCGCCTCACTCGATCCGCAGGTTCAGCTTCTGGATCATCTCGCGCTCATACTCGGCGCGCCTGATGATGAACTCGCGGTACTCCTCCGTGCTGCGGTATTCCAGCGGCATGTCGAACTGGCTGCGCACCTGCACGTTGCGCGGGTCGAAGAGCGCCTGGCGGAAGGCATCGTGCAACACGCGCACCACGCCGGGGTCCATCCCCTTCGGCCCAGCGAGGCCATAGGGAGAGGTGACCACCATGTCGTAGCCCAGCTCCTTCAGCGTCGGCACATCCGGGAAACGCGGCGCGCGCTCGGCCGACCAGACGCAGAGCAGGCGCATCTGCCCGGCCTCCACATTGGGCGACCAGGTGGAACTGTCCGCGATACTTTCCACCTGCCCCCCCAGTACCGCCGTCACGCCCTCATTGGCGCCGCGGAAGGGTACATGGGTCAGCTCCACCTTCTCCTTCTGCGCGATCTCCTCCATCGCCAGATGATTGGTCGTGGCGATGCCGGAGGATGAGTAGGTGACGCGCCCGGGATTGGCCCGTGCGCGGGCCAGATAGTCCGCCCAGTTGCGGATCGGATTGTCCGTGCGGATAGCCACGCCGAAGAGCCAGCCGGTCAGCCCGATGATGGGCGTAAAATCCGCGACCGGGTCCCATTGCGCATTGCGCACCATGAAGGTGCGGCGGATGACGGAGAGATGCATCTGGCCGATGGTATAGCCATCGGGCCGTGCCTCCCGCGCCAGATAGGGCGCGTGGATCGTGCCACCGGCCCCGGGCCGGTTTTCGATGATGACGGGCTGTCCAAGCGTGTGCTGGGCGATCTCCCCGAGGGAGCGGAGCTGTGCATCCGCCGAGCCGCCCGGAGGCCAGGGGACGATCAGCCGGATCGGGCGATCGGGGAAGCGGCCCTGGGCGCCTGCCAGGCGCGGTGCCGCGAGGAGCGCGGCCGCCGCCGAGGCGATGGCCCGGCGGGGCAGCGGCCCTGTGGAGGGATGCGCCGCCATGGCATCGGGTGGCGAAAGCGGCTTCTTGTTCCCACGCATCTCGACCTACCTCCCTGAAGACCGGCCTTCATCCGCCGCGTGGCGCCGTGCCGGTCTGGTTGAACGTGCTGTGAGTAGCCGTCAGTCAATGCTCAGTCGTAGCCGTGACACCATTTCCCGCTCATAGGAGACGCGCTCGCGGACGAATTTGAGGTAGTCCTCCGGCCCAAGATATTCGAGCGGCATCTCCCAGCGCCGCATCACCGCCTGGCTCGCCTCGTCGAAGAGGGCCTTGCGGAAGGAGCCATGCAGCTTATCCACCACCGCGCCTTCCATCCCCTTCGGTCCTGCGATGCCATAGGGAGAGGTGACCACCATGTCGTAGCCCAGTTCCTTCAGCGTCGGGGCATCGGGGAAGGCGGCCAGCCTCTCGCGCGTCCAGACGCAGAGGAGGCGGAACTCGCCGCTCTCGACATTCGGCCGCCAGGCCTGTGCGTCGGCGACGCAGTCGATCTGCCTTCCCAGCAGAGCCGTCACGCCTTCCTGCGCACCGCGGAAGGGCACATGCGTCATCTCGATCCCCTCGCGCGCGAGGATGTCCTCCATCGCGATATGGTTCGAGGTGGCGACGCCCGAGGTGGAGTAGGTCAGCTTGCCGCGTTGCGCACGGGCCGCGGCGACGAGGTCGGCCCATGTCCGGTAGGGACTATCCGAACGCACCACCACGCCGAAGGTGAAGCCGCTGAATTGCATGACATAGCTGAAGTCACCGATCGGGTCCCAGGTCGGCTGCCTTGTCAGGAAGGGATGGCGCAGGATGGAGAGATGCTGTTGCGCCAGCGTGTATCCGTCCGGCCGCGCCTGCAGCAGCACCTGGGCGCCATGCGTGCCACGCGCGCCCGGCCGGTTCTCCAGCACCACCTGCTGGCCGAGGTCGCGACGGACGATGTCGAACATCGTCCGCAGCAACACATCCAGCGACCCGCCCGGCGGCCAGGGGACGATGAAGCGGATGGGACGATCGGGAAAGCCTTGCTGGGCCCTGGCCAGCCCAGGCGAGGCCAGCGCCAGCCCGGCGAGGGCAAGCGCCTGCCGCCGGGTCGTCCCTTGCGATTCATTGATCGCTGCCATTGTCGTTCCTCCCTGCAGCCCCCGTGCGCCGGGGGCTGTGTCACCCAGCCGGCACGAGACCCCCCGCATCGGAGAGCTGGCGCAGATGCCGCTCGGCATCGCCGAAAAGCGTGTCGATCGCTGTCAGCCGCGCGAAATAATGGCCGATGGCATATTCCATGGTCATGCCGATGCCACCGTGCAGCTGGATGGATTCCTGCCCGAGCTTCCGCGCCGCGCGGCCGACCTGCACCTTCACCGCGTTCATCGCGCGCCGGCGCTCGCCGGCATCCTCATCCATGGCCATCATGGCGGCATACATCGCCATGCTGCGCGTTTGTTCCAGCTGCACCATCATGTCGGCGGCGCGGTGCTGCAGGGCCTGGAAGCTGCCGATCGCGGTGCCGAACTGCCTGCGGGTCTTGAGGTAGTCCAGGGTCAGGAGATGCGCGGCCTCCATCACGCCCACGGCCTCCGCGGCCAGGGCTGCGATGGCTTCGTCCACAACACGTTCCACCAGGGGTAGCCCGTCCTCCGGATCGCCCAGCACTGCCGCGGCACGAACGCCGGAAAACTGGATCTCCGCCGCGCGCCCGCCATCCATGGTGCGGTAGCCATGGCGCGACACGCCCTCCGCCCGGGCATCCACGAGGAAGACGCCGATGCCCCGGCGATCCCGCGTGCCGCCGCCGGTGCGGGCCGTGACGATCAGCCGGTCCGCGCTGTCCCCATGCAGCACCACGCCCTTGCGGCCATCGATCACCCAGGCACCGCCATCATGCCTTGCCCTGGTTTCGACATCGCCAAGGTCGTAGCGCGATTGCGGTTCCGTCTGGGCGAAGGCGAGGAGAAGGCCGCCCTCGGCGATGCGCGGCACCAGTTCGGAGCGGAGCGCGGCATCGGCGCCGTGGCGCAGGAAGCCGCCGCCCAGCACCACTGTCGTCAGATAGGGCTCCAGGGCGAGGGTACTGCCCAGCGCCTCCATGACGATCATGGTCTCCACTGGCCCGCCGCCGAAGCCGCCATCCTCCTCCGCGAAGGGGAGGCCCAGGATTCCGAGTTCCGCATAGGCGGACCAGATCTCCCGGCTCCATCCTTCGGGTGAGGTGGCATGGGCGCGGCGCTGCTCGAAACCGTAGCGGTCGGTGAGAAGGCGTTTGAGGCTGTCCTGCAGGAGGCGCTGCTCTTCGCTCAGTTCGAAATCCATCGCGATGCGCCCCCTTAGAGTCCGAGAAAGGCCTTGGCCATGATCTGCCGCTGGATCTCATTCGATCCGCCGTAGATCGAGAGCTTGCGCCAATTGAGATAGGTGGGCGCGACGGTGGTGGCCCAGTCCGGCGCGACCTCCGGCATGTTCGATCCGTCTCCCGGCATGGGCGGCACGGGCAGCGCATAGGGGCCCGCGGCCTCGAGATAGAGCTCGGTGATGCTCTGCAGGATTTCCGATCCCCGAACCTTCAGGATGGAGGAGGCGGGATCGGGCTTGCGCTCACCCTGCCGTGCCGCCTCCATGGCGACGACGCGCATCGCGGTCATCTCCAGCGCCTTCAGCTCCACCTCCACCTCGGCGAGGCGGTCGCGGAAGCGCGGGTCCTCGATCAGTGGGCGGCCGTCCTGCATGGTGCGCGCAGCAATGCCCTTCAGGCGGCGAATGCGTTCCTGGCTCGTGCCCACACGCGCCTGGCCTGCGCGCTCATTGCCCAGAAGGAACTTGGCGCAGTCCCAGCCCTTGTTCTCCTCGCCGATGAGGTTCTCCGCTGGAACCTCCACCTCGTCGAAGAAGACCTCGTTCACCTCATGCGCGCCGTCGATGGTGATGATGGGCCGCACGGTGACGCCGGGGCTCTTCATGTCGATCAGCAGGAAGGAGATGCCCTCCTGCTTCTTCGCCGCCTTGGGATCGGTGCGGACGAGGCAGAAAATCCAGTCCGCATGCTGCGCGAGCGTGGTCCAGGTCTTCTGGCCATTGACGACATAGACGTCCCCGCGCCGTACGGCGCTGGTCTTCAGCGAGGCGAGGTCGGAGCCCGCGCCTGGTTCGGAAAAGCCCTGGCACCACCAGATGTCGAGATTGGCGGTGGGCGGCAGGAAGCGCCGCTTCTGCTCCTCCGTGCCGAAGGCGGCGATGACGGGGCCGACCATCAGCGTGTTGAAGGCAAGCGGCAGCGGGGCAGGGGCCTTCTGCAACTCCTCCGTCAGCAGGTAGCGCTGGGTTGAGGTGAGGTCGGAGCCGCCCCATTCCTTCGGCCAGTGGGGGACCGCCCAGCCGCGCGCGTTGAGCTTGCGCTGCCAGGCCACCGAATCCTCCTTCCGGAGATGGCGGCCTTCCTCCAGCCGGCGGCGCGTCTCCGGTGGAAGCTCGGCCCGGACGAAGTCGCGCACCTCCTGGCGGAAGGCCTGTTCCTCGGGGGTGAAGCGCAAGTCCATCGGCGGCTTTCCTTGCTGTCCGGATGCGTCAGGGGAGGCTGTCGGCGGAGGTGGCGGCGGCACGCGCCTCCTCGCGCAGGGCACTCGCCAGCAGCTTTCCCGTGGGGCTGCGCGGCAGGGTTTCGCGGATTTCCAGCGCGGCGGGCATCTCATGCCGGCCAACCCGGTCCCGCAGGAAGGCAAGCAGCGCATCCAGCGTCAGCCCGGGCGCCCCCTGGCGCAGGGTCACGAAGGCCTTGGCCGCCTCGCCGCGATAGGCGTCGGGAATGCCGATGACGATGCATTCGGCGACGTCCGGATGCTCGTAGATCGCTTGCTCGATGGCGGCGGGGTACACGTTGAAGCCGCCGGAGATGATCATGTTCTTCCGCCGGTCCACCAGGGTGATGAAGCCGCCCTCATCCATCCTTCCGATATCGCCGGTGAGGAAGAAGCCGTCGCGGAAAGCCGCATCGGTGGCCTCGGGCTTGTTCCAGTAGCCCTTGAAGACATTGGGGCCGCGGATGGCGATTTCGCCCGTCTCGCCAGCCGGCAGAACCTGCGTCGGATCGTCGAGGGAGACGATCCGTATTTCGATGCCAGGGAGCGGCAGGCCGATCATGCCGGGGCGCTGCGGTGCGTCCGGCGTCACGCGCGTGCCGGCGGGGCCGGTCTCGGTCATGCCCCAGCCACCGCCAAGCTGCCGCCCCGTCACGGCCTGCAGGCGCTGTTGCACCTCGAAGGGCAGGGGGGCACCGCCGGAGGTGGTGGAGCGCAGCGAGGAGAGATCGCGCTTTTCGAGACCCGGTTGGTTCAGGAGCGCGATCCACATGGTGGGCACCCCCGGGAAGACGGTAACGCGCCGCTTCTCGATATCATCCAGTGCCGAGGCTGCGTCGAAGCGCGGGCGGAGCAGGAGTTCGTTGCCATCCGCGATATGGCGCAGGAACACCGCCGTCAGCGCGTAGATGTGGAAAAGCGGAAGGACCAGCATAACCCGCTGCTCCCCAGGCGTGAGCGCGGTGCGATCGCGCCAGCTCCGGTAGATCGAGACGGAGGCGGTGAGATTGCCATGGGTGAGCATCGCGCCCTTGGGAAGGCCGGTGGTGCCGCCCGTGTATTGCAGCAGCAGCACATCGTCGGGCTTCCGCTCCGGCCATATGGCGGGCGGCGCGGCGTCCAGCAGTGCTTCGAGCGGGCGCAGGGGCGCGGGACAGGCGGGCGTTTCCGCATCGTGCCAGAAGCTGTCGCGCGCGACGAAGACCTCCTGCGCCACCTCCTGCTCCAGCAGCCATCCGGCACTGTCGAGCAAGGCTGGGAAATCGGTGGTGATGACCTGTCGTGCGCCGCTGTCGCGCAGCTTATGCGCCAGTTCCCTTCTCGCATCGAGCGCGCTGAGATGGACGATGCGCGCCCCCGCCCGTGCCAGGGCGAAGAAGCAGACCGGATGCCAGGGCGTGTTCGGTAGGTGCAGCGCGACCGTGCTGCCAGGGCCAATCCCTGCGGCCAGCAGCCCGCTGGCCAGCCGGTCCACCAGAGCGGCCAGTTCACGAAAGCTGATGCGGCGGCCATGATATTCGATGGCGGACTTGTCCGCCCATTGGGCGGCGGCGCGATCGAGCAGAGTTGGCAGGGGGCCGATTTCGATCGGCGCGTCCCAGCGGCAGCCCTCTGGATAGGAGCGTTCCCACGGGTGTCTTTCCGCCACTGTCACGCGAGCCGCTCCCCCAGGGAAGCAAGGCGGCATTCTTGCTCTGGGACGCGACGGAGTAGGGGGGAGCAATTCAGACGGTCACTGCCTGGGGTGGCCCCCACGCTTCCACCGGAGAGCTGTTGCCGCGGTGTCGTGGCGCATGGTGGCCACGCTACAGTCACGGAGGTGGTCGCAATATGGATCAGCGTAGCGCCCGTCTCATCGACGAATGCAACCGGCCCCCTGGACATCATCCTCAGCCGCTTCCCCTGTGATTGTTTCTATTTTCACACTACGAAATTCAGTTTTATTGCTTCTGCTTTGCTAGGCGATCCGCCTCCACAGGGTCAAGTTTAAGTGTTAGTGACGCAATCTTTTCCTCAGGTCTGGTTGAACTGGCCGGGAAAGGCGGCCGGCAGCAGGAAGGCTCACTGCCTTACCTGAGGCAGGGCAACGCTCCTTCTTTCCGGCGATCGGATCTCCGCCAGATTACGTGAGAAGATTGTGGCGGCGTGCCGCCTGAGCATGTGATGCGCGGTGCCAGCCTTACAGGCGCTGCAGGTGGAAGGCTGGCGCCGGCAAGGCTTCGCGCAGCACGGAGAGCAGGTGCTCGTGATGGCTGAGAAGGATCACCTGCGCGGTTTCACTCAGCCGCAGCAGCGCACGAAAGGCGGCCGCGGCCCGTCCATCGTCGAAGCTCTGCAGGATGTCATCGCCGACGAAGGGCAACACCGTACCGCCCGCCGCATGGTCCTCGATGGCAACAAGGCGTAGCGCGAGGAAGAGCTGGTCCCGGGTGCCTTCCGAAAGCTGATCGACGCCCGTCTCCTCCTCCGGGAAGTCGCGTGAGCGCAGCGCCAACCTTGCCGTGCCGCGATCATCCTCCTGAGAGGTAACCCCGGTATAAGCATCGTCGGTCAGCGTGGCGAAAGCGGCGCTGATTCGGCGGAGCAGCGCGTCGTCGGTGCCCTCCTGTACCGTGCCGAGCGCGGCATCGAGCAGTCCGGCCGCCACCTGCATCAGCAACGCATCGTCGAGCGTCCGGCCCAGCAGGCTGGCTGCCGCCGCCTCACCTGATGCCGCCTGCACGGCCATGTCGTCCGCCGCAAGGCGCTGCATTTCCAATCCGAGCGTCGTCACAGCCGCCACCTGTTCCTGCGCCTCGGCCGCATGGCGCCGCTGCTCGGCCCGCGCTTCCTCCAGCCCGTCCGCCGGCTGTGCTTCCGCCTCGGTCCGCAGGGCAGTCAGGGGCAGCCCATCGCCGGTGGAGAGCAACTCGGCCTCTGCGGCGCGCAGCAGCGTCTCTTGCCGCGCCCGCTCCGTGCCAAGGGTAATCCGCTGCTCAGCGGCTTCGGCGGTGGCGGCTCCGGCCGCGGCGACCACCGCCCGGAGCCTAGCCTCGGCTTCGGCAAGCGCCGCCTCATGCTGCCGCAATGCTGCCTCTGCCTTCTCGCGCTGCCCGGCCAATGCCGCGCGGCTTTCCGCCCGCGCCGCCTCGGTGCGCTGGCGCCGGTCCAACTCCCGCAGGCCAGCCAGCGCGTCGGGGGCGGGAGGCTGGCCAAGATCGCTGCAAAGCGTCTCGTAACCTGCCTGGAAGCGCTCCAGGGCCGCCCGCCATTCGTTGGCTTGGGCCTCCAGTCCGGCCAGGTCGCGCAGCGCGTCGCCAAGCCGCCCATAGGCCTGCAGCACCTCATCCAGGGCAGCCGGCGCCGCGCCGGGCGGCTGCCCGAGACGGTCCAATGCGGCATCCCATTCGGCCTGCCAGCTGCTCATCCGCTCCGCCGCCGCGGCCTGCTCCCCTTCGGTCTCCCGCAACGCCTTGCGCGCGGCGGCCGCCGCCGCCTGATGCGCCTGCCGCTCGCTTTCCTTGGCGCGGTGCCGCCGGATCTGCTCCTCGGCGCGGTCCAGCAGGGCCGGGAGCGGGGCAGGGGTGGCATCCTCCAGCGCCTGGAGAAGCCTCGCTGCCGCGCCCTCCTGAAGTTCTTGCAACTCGGCGAGCGCGGCATGGGCGTCCGCCAGTTCCTGCCCTGCCGCAAGCCCCGCCTCCCAAGCCGTGAGGAACCGCTGGGCCTCGGTCAGACCTGCTTCGGCATCAAGCCCGAATGGGCTGACCAGTGCTTCCCAGGCGTCCCCTGCGCTGTCGAGGGCCAGGCAGGCGGTGTTCCGCGCCTCGCACGCGGCGGCAAGATCCGCCTCCCGTTCTGCGATCGTCCGCGCCAGGGTTTCGGCTTGCGCGGCCCGCCCGGCATTCGCGAGCCGTGCATCGGCGATCCGGTCGGCCGAGGCAACGGCTTCGGCATAGGCCAGCGGAAGCGGCCGTTCCCCGCCATAGGCGTGCTCGGCAGCAGCATCCGGCGCCTCGCCCATGATCCGCCGGAAGACAAGATTCCAGCCTGCCTCGCGGCGCGCCCGGGCCTCCGACAGCGCCTCGCGGGAGGGGGGGGTGCCAGCCGCTTCCAGGGCGGCATGTTCGGCCCTGGTCGCGGCCAGGGCCGCCTCCGCGCGCTGCACGGCCTCATCCCGGCGTTGCAGAATACCCTTCGCGGTGTCCCGCGCCTTGAAAAGGCGCTCCAGGGTCGTGGGATCCGGCGGATTCAAGGCGGCAAGCGCGGCAGGATCGCGCAGCCCTGCCGGTAGCCTTGCCAGCGCCGTGGCAAGCCGCGCCTCCGCCTCTGAGACGCCACGCCCTGCGGTGGCGAGGCGGCGTAACGGGTCACCCTCCCGCCGGATTTCCGCCAGCAGCTCCTCCAGGCGCCGCGCATCGCCCGGCGGCGGCATGGCGGCCAGGGCCTGCTCTGCCTCCAGGATGCGCGTTGCCTGTTCCGCCAGGCGACGAGGCAGGCTGGCCGAGGCACTTTCCTGCGCCGCGTGTTCGGCCGCCAGCCGGCGCAGCTGCGCCAGCAGGGCAGGCGGCGGCAGCAGCCCGGTGGGATCGGCAGCGCCGGGTTGGCCAAGGCGCTGCAATTCCGCCGCTACGCGCTCACGAGCCGCATCCAGCGCTGCCTCCGCGCCCGGCAGTCCCGCACGGGCCTGGCTCACCAGGCCCGCCATCGCCACAAGCGCCTCGATCTCCGCCGCCCGTGCCAGCAACGCATCATCCGTCACGATCGCGGCGATCTCGGCCTCAAGCCGGCCAAGGGCGGCGCGCGCCGCTTCCAGTCCATGCGAGGCGCCTGCGACGGCGCCACGAACCTCCGGCAGGCGTGAGGCGAGATCGGCTGGCAGGCTGGGCGCGTCCGGATGCTGTTCGAGCCAGGACAGGGCGGCGGCATGCCGCGCCAGCAGCGGACGCACACGGCGGATACGTTCCAGCTGACGCAGCTGCTCTCCGGCCGCCGCCGCCGCGCGGTTGCTGGCATCGCGCAGGGCCTCCGCCTCGCGCAGCGCCTTCTCGCGCGCATGCCATTCCTGCGGCCGGACGAGGCTCTGCCTGAGCTGCCGCCGGCTTTCAGACCATCGCTCCAGCGCGAGATAGAAGGGCCGCTGTGCTGTCTTCCGCAGGGGGGCCAGCCTGTCGCGCTCCTCCTCCAGGTTCCGCCGCAGCGCCGATGCCTCGCGCAGCCCACCGGCAGCGGCCAGCAGCGCATCGGCCAGGGCGCCGCCGGAACTCAGCAGGTCGTGCCCACCCTGGCGCAGCCGCTCCGTGTCTAGGGCGAAAAGCTGGGAGAGCAGCTTGTTGTCGGCACGGCCGAGGAGCCGGTCCAGCCATGCCTGGTCGAGGGGGGTATCGTCGGGGCCCGTCAGCGTGTTCTTGTTGCCCTTGCGACGGGTGAAGCCGAAGGCCCCGCCATCCGGCCCGATGCCGGTGGCGGAGAGCTGCATGCCGGCATAGCCATGCCGAAACCCCATCGGTGTCTGCCCACCGATGCCGAAGAGCAACTCGCCGAAGGCTGTTCGCAGCACCGATTTGCCGGCACCGTTCGGCGCCAGCACCAGGTTGATCCGCCCCGGCGCCGGGTCGAACTCCAGGGTCGTATCCGCGAAGCTGCCATAGCGCTTCAGGTTGAGGCTGGTAAGGCGCATGGAACGGCGGCTCAGCCCTGTGCGAGGCGGGCGAGCAGCAGGTCGCGGGCGCGCTGCAGCAGCTCCGGTGGAAGGTGGCCCTCGGCGGCCAGGACCGCCGGATGGTCCGGGCCGAGGGCCTGGCGCAGCCCGCCCGCGCCCCGGTCGAGCATGGCGGCGGCATAGCTTTGCGCCGAGGCGGCGGGGGCGGTGGCCGCTTCTGGCTCCTCGGCAAGCGCCTCGATCGCCCTCACCAACCGCCCGACCGCATCCTCGCGCGCGCGCAGCGTGTCGAGATCGAGCATCGGCCGGGTCGCGAGGCGGACATCCTCCAGCCAGAAGGCATCCGCCTCCGCCACCTCAAGCCCGGCCGCGAGCAGCTTCTGCCGCAGGGCGGCTGGATCGCGGGCGAGAGCGAGATGAGCGGGGCAGGGGCCTTCCAGCCGCAGCCGCAGGACCAAGAAGCGGCCTTCGGCGCCGTCCACCGCCTGTCCGATGGCGCGGCGGCAGCGCTCCAGCACCGCCTCCTCATCGGCGGCACCCTCGCAATCCACCGTGACGCGCTGCCAGCGCACCACATCGAGCGAGTGGTGCTCCACCGCCACCACGCGCCCATGCCGGACGGTAACGAGGCTGGCGCCCTTCGCCCCGCCTTCATTGGCGTGGCGGCCCTGCAGATTGCCCGGGAAGACGATCCAGGGATCGCGAAGCACCTCCTCCCGCGCATGGATGTGGCCGAGCGCCCAGTAGTCATAGCCATGCGCGGCCAGTTGCTCGACCGTGCAGGGAGCGTAGGAGGCATGGCCGGGCCGGCCCGTGGCCGCCGTATGCAGCAGACCGATATTGAAGCGGTTCGCCATAGGCGCCGGATAGCCCTGGGCGAGGTTCTGCTGGACGTCGCGCGTCTCGAAGCTCTGCCCATGCAGGACGACGCCGAATTCCGGCCAGTCGATCGTGTCGGGCCGGTCGGCGCGCAGCAGCGCCGCGCCGTCCGGTAGGCGCAGGGAGCGGGTGAGCACGCTTTCCGCATCATGGTTGCCGCGGATCGCGACGATGCGGATACCGGCCCGCGTCAACCGCCCGAAGGCGGCCACCAACGCTTGGCCAGTGCGGAAATCCGGCCAGTCGCCATCATAGAGATCACCGGCCACCACCACGAAATCGACCTTCTCGGCGATGGCGAAGTCCACCATCCGGCCGAGGGCGTCCCGCGTGGCTTGGCGGATGCGCGTGGCGGGCGCGTCAGCACCGAGGCCGCGCAAGGGGCTGTCCAGATGCAGGTCGGCGGCGTGGAGGAAGCGAAAGCTGGTCAAGGCGGGCCCATTCTGCGGAGCCGGCGCTTCAAACGCCAGGGGAAGGCCTGGGCCGGACCGGGCGGGAGCATAGCGGTTCAGCAAGGGAGCGTCAGCCGCCGCAGCCGGGCTCTTGGTGGGCCAGCCGGGGGCAACGCCCGGGAGCGTCCGCCGTTGAAACGGCATGGCCATCATCCCGGCAGTCGGTCAGGCTGTGAAAGGGCGCGCCTGATGCCGCGGCCCCGCCCAGGCGCGTTCCGGCCCCTCACGCCGGCCCCACGTCTCGCGCAGCCCATCAAGAATGCGATCGCCGCGCGGGTTTCCGCCCTGTTCAACGACCGCTCCCGGGGCGAGCGGCCGGTCAGGCGCCGCCCGGATGGGCTCTTCGGGCCGCACGCAGTCGCCTGGCGCGTCCATGGTGATGTGACCTCGATGATGGTGGGCGGCGTCGCGGCACTGCTGCTCCAGATGCTCCATCCGGCGGTGCTGGCGGGGGTCTGGGATCATTCGAACTTCCGTGCCGACATGCATGGCCGGCTGCGCCGCACTGCGCGCTTCATCGCGCTCACCACCTATGGCGGCCGGGAGGAGGCCGAGGCCGCCATCGCCCGCGTGCGCGGCATCCATGAGCATGTCCGCGGCATCCTGCCGGACGGAACCCCCTATGCCGCCGGCGATCCCGCCTTGCTGGCCTGGGTGCATGTGACAGAGGCGACGAGTTTCCTCGATGCCTGGATACGCTATGCAGAGCCCAGCATGCCAGCGGCCGATCAGGATCGCTACTTCGGCGAGATGGCGCGCATCGCCCTGGCGCTGGGTGCGGATCCGGTTCCACACAGCCGGGCCGAGGCGCGCGAACTGATCAGGCGCATGCGGCCGCAACTGCTCTGCGATATGCGCTGCCGCGAGGTGGCGCGGCTGGTCCTGTCGCAGAAAGCGCCGCATCCGATGGTGGAGCCGCTTCAGGCGCTCACCATGCAAGCCGGCATCGATCTGCTGCCCGCCTGGGCGCAGCGGATGCACGGCCTGTCCGCGCCAATGATCAGCCTGCCGCTGGTGCGGGCCGGCACTCTTGGGATCGCCCGCGCCCTGCGCTGGGCCTTTCACTGAAAGGCGCTTCCGGACCATCCTGCCATCAAGGGAAGTCTTCACCTGCGGCAGAGGAAGCTAACGCTCTGTTAATCACCTCGGCGCTTAAATTCGGCCGAATGGTCTTCTTGGCACATAATTAATTTTCATTACGGAATGAGAGTTGTCAGTGCTCTGTAGCCTGCGCCATGGTCACCAATGGTCTTAAGTCGCCCGTTGAACGACTTTTTTGTTTGCAAATACGGATGAATTTGCAACAAAATATCGAATGAGACATTTAATGACAAACCCGTGATCAAGTGATCAGATTTCGTTTATGATCTGCCTACTGCCTGAAGCGCCGCATTTTGCGTGCAGTCCGGCATAGTTTTGCGAGGTGGCAATGACCGAGGGAACTCAGCTTGCCCTGGACATGGTGAAGCGGGCATTCCGCCCCCAGGTAGACATCCTGACCGGGTGCGTGGCCTCGCAGGAGGAGCGGGTGCGAATTATCGCGCATCTGCGAACCAATCTTGCCCAGATTTTGCAGTTTTCCCCCATTGAGGGAGATCCGGTGACGGTGATGAAGGCCCGTGCCATGATCGCGGCTGGCTTCGAGGCCATGCTCGAAGAACTCGACCAGGAAATGGGCCTCGTCTGAGACGTCCTGCCGGAAGAGAGGGGCGATGCTTCTACCTGCCGGTGCCCGCATACCGGACCAGGCAGGGAAGCGGCCATCAGGCGTTGTTCAGACCGCTGTGATGCTCAGGACCAGGGCGTAATGGAAGCCTGCCGCGATCAGTACGGACAAATGCCAAAGGGCATTATGGTAGGGCAGTCTGGTTGAAAGGTGCAGAAGCACCCCCAGGCTGTAGAGAACGCCCCCCAGGACCAGCAGGCCGAATTGCGGAGGCGTCAGCATCTCGATCAGGCGCGGCAATGCCGCCAGACATACCCAGCCGAGCGCCAGATAGGCGATGAGCGAAGCCCGTTCGAAGCGTCCCGGCGCGAGCAGCTTGATCGTCGCGCCCAGTCCCGCTCCCGTCCAGACGATGGCGAGCACTGCCCAGCCCCAGGTGCCGCCGATCGCAAGAAGCGCAATGGGCGTGTAGGTGCCAGCAATCATGAGGAAGATGGCCGCGTGATCGAAGCGGCGGAGCAACGCCTTGAAAGGTCCTGCAGGGGCTAGGTTATAGGCGGCCGAACAGCCAAAGCTGGTCGCCATACCCACGGCATAGAGCCCCAGCGCAGGCACGATCCCTGCGGGGGAAGCCTGCGGCACCCGGCCGAGCAGGTAAAAGCAGGCCCCCAGAACCAGGGCAAGACCCATCACATGCACGGCACCATCGGCTACCCGCTCATGTTTTGAGTATCGCGGGGCCCCTTGTGCACTGGCGTCTGTGTACTGGCGTCCGGCCTCGTTGACGGAGGCCGGGCCACTCACATTCCGCGGCGTATCAGCGCCGTGACTTGCCACGCTGGATCTCACGCTCGATCGCGCTGCGCTCGGGTGAGCCGAGCTTCCGCGTGATCTCCCGCACAATGGCCACAGAAACGCGGTGACGCTTGGCGAGATAGGCGATGGTTTCTTCCAACGCTTCGGAATTCACGGTTCCGACGGCCTCGGGCTTGTCTTTGGTGTGCGACACGGATTGTCCTCAATCTTCGCGATTAGTATTTCGGTTCATGCCGCGCACAGCCCAGGCCGCTCCGTTGGGGTGGCTCAGTCCGCGAGCGGCACGCTCTTGCCCAGAACGGCCAGTGCGCCGAGGCGCATCTGGCTTTCGCGCACGACGCGTTCATGGCCGTCGCGGTCGTTTTTGATGCGGTATTCACGGTCCGGAGCGTCGTTCGGCAGCAGACGGACCACGGTGTAGTGGCCGAGCGCGTCGCGCGGTGTCAGGAAGCCTGCCAGGAGTTCGATATTCTGACCGACTTCAAAGCGATGAGACTGCATGATCTTTCCTTTGCTGGGGCTGGGCCCCGCTTCACCCGATCAATTCGAGGATGATCTGGCGGATCTCGTCGGGCGCGAGACCTGCGGGCACTGGCTCCCGCAGCGCAAGAATAGCAGGCGAGAGCGGCGATGGGGAAAAAAGCACGGGTAGGCCGCTTGCGGCCTGGGGAAATGACAAGTGGACGTATTCCTTACGCGGTGCCTGCCATCATGTGAGCGGCGTCCGCTTTTTTTCGAAAGTGCCGGTGGAGCGACGTTGCCACAGGTGGCGCTGGCTCCGCAGGCGAGACCGGCTGCACGTGGAGCCGGGAAAGATGGACGGGCGGCCGCGTGATGCGCCGCCCGCCGTCAGGCTGCCGGGCCCGGAAAGGGCCCTGCCGCGTCAGATGGCCTTCAGATTGCCGGCCGAAACGCGCCCCTGCTGGCCGCGCTGCAGCTCATACTCGAGCTTGTCGCCCTCGCGGGGCTCCTGCATGCCGGCGCGCTGAACGTCGGAAATGTGCAGGAAGACGTCCTTGGAGCCGTCCTCTGGCTGAAGGAAGCCGAAGCCCTTGGAGTTGTTGAACCACTTGACGGTGCCGATGGCCATGATGGTGTTCCGTTGCGTTGATGTGCCGCCTCGCGAACGCCGCGACGCGGATCAAGCTTCGACAAGACACGGACACCAGGCTCGGCGCTCACTGAAGAGCGGAGGAGAACAGGCCGAACCTAACGAGATTGACTTGCCCAAGATGGGGCCGGGCGCTTCTCCCCGCAAGTCTGAATAACGGGAAATCGCGAGAAACCGGAATTTGCCCTGTTACTCGGTGAAAGGGCTTCTTCTGGACGATGGGAAGATTCTGCTTCTCCCATGTTCCTCACGGCACCCGGGAACCAGGCCGGCCTTCGCGCATTATATTCCGTGACGAAGCTTGGCCGTTGCTGCGGCCGGGAGGAAGCGGAGGGCAGGAATGGCGCAACGCCGCGTACCGCGCTGGCTGATCTGGACCGGAATTCCCGCGTTCCTCATTTTTCTGCTTGTCGTCTTCTGGTCCTGGGACTGGTTCATCCCACTGGCCGAGCGGCAGGCTTCCGCGGCTCTGGGGCGGCCCGTGACCATCGAGCATCTGCATGTCCGGCTTGGCCGCGTCACCACCGTTTCGGCCGATGGGGTGCGGATCGCCAATCCGGAAGGCTTCCCCGAGAATCCGCCCTTCGCACAGGCCGAGCGGCTCACCGCGCAGGTCGATGTGATGGCCTACTGGCATGAGCGCGCGGTGGTGCTTCCCTCCATCGAGGTGACCCGCCCGGTGGTGGAAGCCCTGGCGCGCGAGGATGGCAGCACGAACTACAATTTCAGCCTCGGCAAGCCCGCAGGCGAAGGTGCCCCTGCCGAGCCGGCCAGTCCGGCGCCCCGGATCGGCCTTCTGCGTGTCGTGGAAGGCAAGGCGCATATCGTGGACCCGCGCCTGAAGGCCGATTTCAACCTTGCCGTGGCCACGCGTGATGAGGAGAGCGCAGAACCCCGCATCGCCGTGGAGGCGGAAGGGACCTATGCCGGACAGCCGATCGCTGGCACCGCGCTCGGCGGCGCCGTCCTGGCCCTGAGGGAAGCGGGCAAACCCTGGCCCATCGAGATACAACTCGCCAACGGGCCGACGCAGGTAAGCCTGCGCGGTACGCTGCAGAATCCGCTGGAACTTCAGGGCGCCGATGTCCGGCTGGAACTGCGTGGCCCCGATATGGGACTGCTCCAACCGCTCACGGGCATCCCCATCCCGAAGACCACTGGCTATGAGGTGACGGGGCAGCTCGACTATATCGAGGGGCGCGTGCGCTTCCGCGACTTTGCCGGAAAGCTGGGCCGCAGCGATCTTGGTGGCACCATCACTGTCACCACCGGCGATGCGAAGCCCCATGTCGAGGCCGATCTCCGCTCCCGCCGCGTGGACCTGGCCGATCTCGGCGGCTTCGTTGGCGAGGAACCCGGCCGTGCATCGACGCCGAACCAGAGCCCGCAGCAGCGGCGCGAGCAGGTCCGCAATCAGTCCCGCGGCCGCGTCCTGCCGGACGACCCGATCAACTTCCCCAAGCTTGAGGCCGCCAATGTTGACCTGAAATACCGCGCAGACAGCATCATCGGCCGCAACGTGCCCTTCGACAACATGCGGGCGGAGATGGAGGCGAAGGATGGCGCCGTCACGCTGCGCCCGCTGGCGCTGGGCGTCGGCAACGGCCAGATCGAAGGCAATATCGCCCTGACGCCGCGCGAGGGGGGGCAGCTCCACGCGCAGGCCGATGTCCGCTTCCAGCGGTTGGATGTCTCCCGGCTGATGCAGGCCACCAATGCCTTCGAGGGCGCGGGCCGGATCAACGGGCGCGGCAGGATCGAGGGCACCGGCAAATCTTTCGCTGACATTGTCGGGAGTGGCAGCGGCGAAATCACGCTTGGCATGTCAGGCGGCAATCTCTCGGCGCTGCTGGTGGATATCTCAGGACTACGGCTGGGCAATGCCATCCTCTCCGCCCTTGGCGTGCCTGGGCGAACGACGGTGCAATGCTTCGTCGCCAACCTTCCGCTTCAGCGCGGCGTGCTGAATCTGCGGACCGTGCTGCTGGACACGGAAGACGTGATCATCAGCGGAAGCGGTACCGTGAACCTTGCGCGTGAGCAGCTGAACATTCGCCTGCGCAGCGAATCCAAGAGCTTCACCATCGGTGCCCTGCCCACCTCGATCCTGGTCGATGGCAGCTTCCGCAACCCGGATGTCGGCCCGGAGATGGGTGAACTTGCGGCGCGGGGCGGGCTGGTGGGCGGGCTGGCAGCGCTTGTCGCCCCGGTGGCTGGCCTGCTTCCCACCATCCAGTTCGGCACCGGCGAGGACAATCGCTGCGAGCAGATGGTGCGGCGCGGCCAGCGGCCGGCGCGCTAGAGCAGACTCCGTTCATTCGGGTTCATAGCCGGCGGCTGTGAAGAGGTTGGCGCACTCGGCTGGTGTGAACTGGGGGAGTGCGGTCCCGATGACGGTCCAGAGGTCGTCGAGGTTGCGGGC
>NZ_JAOXLP010000034.1 GCF_025791835.1 Roseomonas xinghualingensis | reverse complement strand
GAACCCAAACAACTCTTTGGGTTTACTGGCGTTTTCACCTCCTGATCGGGTTTGGCTGATCAGGAGGCGGAGATGGCGCGTCTGTTCTGGCTTTCGGATGAGGCCTGGGCGGCCGTTGATCCGCACCTGCCACGCGGCAGGCCGGGCAAGCCGCGGGTCGATGATCGGCGGATGATCAGCGGCATTCTGCATGTGCTCAAGACAGGGTGCCGCTGGCGTGACGTGCCATCCGAGTACGGCCCACCCACCACCATCTACAACCGCTTCAACCGCTGGTCCCAGCGCGGGCTATGGCAGCGCCTGTTCGAGAAGGTGGCCGCCACAGGCGAGGTACCTCAGGAACTCAGCCTCGACAGCTCTCACGTGAAGGCGCACCGGTCTGCCGCGGGCGGAAAAGGGGGGAGTGGACGCAGGCGATCGGGCGCTCGCGCGGCGGTCGCACCTCGAAGATCCATTGCCTGGCCGATGATCGCGGTCGCCCGGTCGCCTTCGCACTGACGCCCGGCAACGTCGCCGACATCACCATGGCCCTGCCACTGCTCCAGGCCGTGGCGCGACCCCGACGCCTCATCGCGGACAAGGCCTACGACGCAGACAGCCTGCGCCGCTGGCTGAAAAAGGGGCGCATCAAGGCCATCATCCCCTCCACCGCGACCCGCACCGTGCCCTATCCACTCGACCGACGAGCCTATAAGCGCCGCAACGTCATCGAGCGCTTGTTCTGCCGCCTCAAGAACTGGCGGAGATTGGCCACACGATACGACCGGCTGGCCCGGAACTTCCTGGCCAGCCTCGCCCTCATCGCCACCATCACAGAGTGGTCCTAAATGAGGCCCCTACCTAGTCATCAAACAATGTCACAATGCCATTCAGTGCTTCCGCGCGCATCCAGCAGTATCTACGCAACAGCGCCCTGCAATCCGCGCACCACGCTGCGGCGGCGCATCACCGCCATGCGCTGTCAGTTCCGCGTGATCCCAACGCCAAGCCCGCCATCCACTAGCAGGCAGTGTCCGTTGACATAGGATGCTTCGTTAGAAATCAGGAAGAGCGCCGCGTAAGCCACTTCCCAACCTGTTCCCTGCCGGCCGAATGGGACCTGCGCCGCGCGATCCGCCCGTGCGCGGCTGGCATCGCGGCCCATGGGCGTGTCCATGAGGCCGGGCGCAATGGAATTGCAGCGGATTCCCTGAGGCTCGCCGGCGCGGGCTATGCTCCGTGCGAGGGCCACCTGTGCCGCCTTGGACGATTCATAGGCGGGATTTCGTGAGGTAGCACGCTGGCTGGCTAGCGAGGAGATCAGCACGATCGAGCCGCCAGGGGACATGACCCGCATTGCCCTCTGAGCGAAGATCATGTGGCTTCGCACATTGATGGCGTAGTCGCGGTCCCAATCCTCCGGCGTCAGGTCATCCAGCCGTTTCCTGCAGGATATCCCCACGTTCAGCACCATCCCGTCCAGGCCGCCCAACTTCTCCGTAGCCTCTGCCACAGCGCGCGCGATCGCAGCCGGATCGGCGACATCTGCGACCAATGGTACGGCCCGCCCATCTTCTGCAGCGATGATACGGCAAGTCTCGTCCGCCGCTTCTGACACGAGATCCAAACATCCAACCAAAGCGCCCTCTCGCGCGAAGAGGACGGACATGGCTCGCCCGTTGCCCATCGGGGGACTGGGATCAATCGTTGTACGTTGCCCGGCGCCCACAACTAGTATGCGACGCCCAGCCAAGCGAGCTGAACGTGGGCCGCGTCCCAGTGTTTCCGGATGAACTTGCCGGCTCGGATCCGGGACAGTGAGAGCGTGGTTCACACCCGGCACATCCACGGTTGTCGCTCTCGTCTCATGATTCATCGATGGCCCATACCGTTTGGCATGCAGTGATGGTGTCTAAACTGCATGTCGTGACTGAAGCCGCCCATGGCTGCACATTCCCTGTATCGAAGGGCTCCGTGACATTGCCGATCGGAAGGTCACTACCGCGAAATCCGCGTTAGGGACTAAAGGATAATGAGCGGCAAAATGCTCGTTCCAGTCAGCTGATCTCTTGCATTCTGCGGATGCCACCCACTGCACCGTCACGATCCCTCCCAATCCTTATTGTTCGACGCAAGCTACGCCGCTCCCCAGAAACGTTTCAACGGAAATTTACATGGGCGTCTTCCTTGGTTCATGGGAGACCACGTGAAGCGGATTCTCCACATCGGGATGGATGGCGTCGGCGTGGACATCGCTCTATGAAGCTGAAGGACGTCGTAGCGCGACGCGGCCAAGCTGCCTGACGAGATCGCGGGCCACCTGCCGGCGCGGCTTGCATATCCAGGGGACTCGGCACGGCCCCGCCGCATCCTGCTGCTGCATCTGGATCACGGCGCTTCCTGCGCGCCGCCGGGCGGGGCGAACCCAGCAAATGTCGCCGACTAACGGCTCATCGAAGGAAACGGACATGAAGGCCATCGTCGTCACCGAGCAAGGCCCCTCGCTTCGGGAGGTGCCGGTTCCAAAACCGGGCCCTTCGGAGGTACTGGTGCGCGTGCGCGCAGCGGGATTGAACCGTGCCGATATCGGCGTTGCGGCAGGCCATGCGCATGGCAAGCAGGGCGGCGCCGGGACCGTTCTCGGTCTCGAATGGGCAGGCGAAGTCCAAGCGGTCGGGGCTGAGGTGGCGGAGTTCGCGCCCGGCGACCGCGTGATGTGTTCTGGCGCCGGCGGGTATGCCGAATATGCAGTCACTGACTACGGCCGCGCATCGAAGATTCCTGACAGCAATATGAGCTTTTCGCAAGCCGCGACCCTGCCTGTCGCTCTGCAGACGATGCATGACGCCGTCGTCACCAACGGTCGGCTTGAGCGAGGTCAGGCTGTGCTGGTCCAGGGCGCAAGCAGCGGTGTCGGGTTGATGGCATTGCAGATCGCCAGGGAAATGGGTGCGCGGCTCGTGATCGGCACCTCCACCAATCCCGGACGGCGCGCACGGCTGACGGAGTTCGGCGCCCATCTGGCGGTGGACAGCAGCGATCCCGGCTGGCCCGACGTCGTCCTAGCCGCAACGGGTGGCGATGGGGTGGATCTGATTGTGGACCAGGTTTCCGGCCCGATGATGAACGCTAATCTGCGTGCCACCGCCATTCTGGGCCGCATCGTCAATGTCGGCCGCCTGGGCGGCCGCCTGGCACCTTTCGACTTCGATCTGCACGCCCTGCGCCGCATCACCTATACCGGCGTCACCTTTCGCACACGCAGCACGGAGGAGGTGCGCGAGATCAACCGGCGCATGCGCGCCGATCTCTGGGGCGCCCTGGAGGCTGGCCGCCTGAGTCTGCCGATCGCGGCGGAATTTCCGCTGGACCAGGCACTGGAGGCGCTGGCCCATATGCGGGCCAACCGCCATTTCGGGAAGATCCTGCTCCTGCCCTGACCCGCGTCTCAGCCTACACCGCGCGCCTCGCCCTCCCAGTAGGGCGCGCGCAGTGCCTTCTTGTCGGGCTTGCCCAGTGCCGTCAGTGGCAATTGTTCCACGAAGTCCACCGTCTTTGGCGCCGCCACCGCGCCCTTGCGGTCCTTCACATAGCGGGACAGTTCGGCAGCGGAGACTTCCATGCCGGGGCGGCGCACCACGATGGCCTTCACTGCCTCCCCCCATTTGGCATCGGGCACGCCGATGACGGCCGCGGCGGAGACGGCGGGGTGTGCCGTCAGCACGTCCTCCACCTCCTTGGGATAGACGTTGAAGCCGCCGGAGATGACCATGTCTTTCTTGCGGTCCACGATGAAGAAGAAGCCGCGCTCGTCACGATAGGCCATGTCGCCGGTGTGCAACCAGCCATTGCGCAGCACCTCTGCGGTCAGCTCCGGCTGCTTCAGATAGCCGGCCATGACCAGCGGGCCTCGAACGCAGATCTCACCGACCATGCCTTGCGGAACCTCCTCGTCCTTATCGTCGAGCAGGCGGACAGCGATTCCCGGATATGGCTTCCCGGCCGAGGAGAGGATGCGCTCATCTGCATCCAGATGGTCCTGCCGCGAGAGGGTAAGGATGGCGCTCGGGGCCTCCGTCTGGCCGTAGCCCTGTTGCAGGATGGGGCCGAACACCTCCAGCCCCTCACGGATGCGCGCCGGCGACATGGGAGCCGCGCCATACATCAACGTCTCCATGCGCGAGAAGTCGGTGCGCCGCGTGCGGGGGTGATCTAGCAGCTTATAAACCATGGTGGGAACCAGGAAGGTCGCGTTGGCGTCGTGCTCCTCCATGGCATCCAGAAAGGCGTCCGGATCAAAGCCCTTCTGCAGGATGATCGTCCCCCCACGCCACAAGACCGGGATCAGCGTCGCTCCAGCGCCATGGGAGATGGGCGTCGGGCACAGGAAGCGCGGCGCATCGCTCCATGCGCGCCCGGCCATCAGCAAGAGGGTTTGCGTCACCACCGAGCGGCCGGGGAGCATCACGCCCTTTGGCCGGCCGGTCGTGCCACCGGTATAGGCGAGGCGAATCACATCCTCCGCCGTTGCCTCCGATGGCAGCGGCGCGGGATCGAAGCGGAATGCCTCCTCCCAGAAACTTGGAAGGTCGCCGCCCGTATCATGCAGGTACCAGTGGGGAACGCCCGGCAGGCGCTCGCGCAGCGCCTGGATGCGTTCAACATAGGCCGGATCAGCGAGCATCAGCCGTGTTTCGGCGTGTTCGACGATATAGGCGTGGTCCTCGATCCCACCCATCGCCTGCAATGTCACAGAACGCAGCCCAAGCAGGTAGACTGCGGCGGTGACGAAGAATACCTCTGGCCGGTTGCCGGAGAGCTGCACCACCGTGTCTCCCTTCCGCAGCCCGAGAGCGCGCAACTGCTGAATGGCGCGGCTGATCCCCTCGCGCGTCTCGCGATAGGTGAAGTAGCGGGCACCGTCGATGAAAGCGACGCGATCCGGATAGCGGTCCAGCAGCGTTACGATCATGTCACCGACGGTGCCGCTCTCATAGACCGATGGCGTGCGGTGGTGCTCGCTCATCAGCGCTGTTCCTCCATTTCCTGGCGCCATTCGTGGCGCCTTGACTACGATATGTCGTGGCGTTCTACATCATATCGTAAGCGCTGCAGGGAACAAGCATCCGCGGCGTTGCGGAGGAAGCAGATGGCCGTTCACGACATCCCGATGTTCGGCGTTGCCTGGCCCAATCCAGCAAGCTTCGGCTGCGGGAGTATCGCAGGCATCGGCGATCGCCTGCGCAGACTCGGTGCAACGCGTGTCGTGCTGGCTTCCGACGCCGGGCTAAAGTCGGCTGGGCTAGTCGACCGCGTCGCCGAGTTGCTCGCTGCAGCAGGGCTCCATGTCTCAACCTATACAGGCGTCAGTCCTAACCCCCGGGAGGCTGAGGTGGAGGCAATCCACTCCCTCTGGGAGACAGAAGCCTGCGACTCAGTCGTGGCGCTGGGAGGCGGCAGCACCATCGACGCTGTGAAGGGCGCCTGCCTACGCCGCTTCACTGGCCGCTCCCTAGACAGCCTGTTCGACGAAGGCATCCACGAGGCGCCACGAGAGCCGCTGCGCTTCGTTGCTGTTCCGACTACCTCCGGCACGGGCAGCGAGACGACTCTGGGCGCGGTGCTGAAGACACCGCGCCGCAAGCTGGTCCTGCGCAGCGAGCATCTGCGTCCCACTTTCACCATCCTGGACCCTGAGTTGGTGCTGACACTGCCCCCACGCGCCACCGCCGCGACAGGGATCGACGTGTTGATGCACGCTCTGGGTGTGCTGACCTCGAACCGCCCCCACCCGCTGGGCGACATGGTGGGCGCCGAGGCAATGCGCCGCGCGGCCGGCCATATCCGGCGAGCTGTGGAGAATGGAAAGGATATCGAGGCGCGTTCGGAGATGATGCTGGCCAGCTACCTCGCTGGACACGGCATCCACCTCAAGGGAGTCGATGCCATCCACGGGCTCTCCACACCGGTGGAGTCGCTGACGGACTGTACCCATGCGGATTCGCTCGGCGTCATCTTCCCGCATGTGATGCGGTTCAATATGCCGGTAGCGGGAGCACGCTATGCCTGGATCGCCCGGATGATCGGCATCGCCGGCCCCGACGAAGCAGATGATCGGGCGGCGGCGGCGCTCATCGCTCATCTCGTCGCTTTGCGCGACCACTTCGGCATGCCTTCCCGCCTGGGCGCACTGGGAGTGCAGCCCTCGATGGTCCCCGAGTTGGCAAGACAGGCGCAACTGAGTGCCGCCACCAAGGGCAATCCCCGTGCGCTGGACGCCGCGGCGGCTGCCGCGCTCTATGAGGAGATGATCTGATGCCGGGACCGCTCGACGGGCTCCGTGTTCTCGATTTTTCCGAACTGCTTCCAGGCCCCTTCCTGACGGCTTGCCTCGCGGAACTCGGCGCGAGCGTGCAGAAGGTCGAGCGCCCACCGGCCGGTGATCCGGTGCGGCGCATGTCACCCGGCGTTTTCGGTGCTGTGAACCGTGGCAAGGACAGCCTGCTGATAGACCTGAAGCAGGAGGCCGGGCGAGAACAGGCGCGTGCGCTGGCAGCTGAGGCCGATGTACTGGTGGAAAGCTTCCGGCCCGGCGTCATGGCGCGGCTCGGCCTCGGCCCTGCCGAACTGGCTGAGGTGAATCCAAGGCTGATCTATGCCTCACTCAGCGGCTACGGACAGGATGGCCCCTATGCGGCCGTTCCGGGCCATGACCTCAACTATCTTTCAGTTGCCGGCATAAAGGCGATCTCGGGCGGCAGCGCCGGCGTACCGGTGGCGGATCTCTGTGGCTCCGTCTACGGGCTGGCCGGCATACTGGCAGCACTGGTGCAGCGAGGCATCACCGGGCGCGGGCAGCATCTGGACATAGCCTTGGCGGAATGCGCGCTGCACTGGCTTAACCCACGGCTGGGCCGCTTCTCAGGCGCCGGCGCAGAGACGCTGGAGGCGCAGCGGCGGATGGCGCTTTCGCGCCCAGCCTATGGCGCCTTCATCTGCCTCGATGGCCGCTCCATCAGCATCGCCGCGTTGGAGGACCATTTCTGGTCCCGGCTGGTGAGGTCGTTGGATCTTGCCCCCTTCGACACGCCCGATCATGCGCGCATGGCCCAGCGCGTTCCGCAGACCGAGGAGATCAATGCGCTGATCGCGGCACGCTGCGCAGAAGAGGAGAGCCAGGCGCTGCTCTCCCGCCTCCTGGCGGCCGATGTGCCGGCAGCGCCCGTGGTACCACCCAGCGAGGTGGCGCAGTTCCCGCAATTCGTGGCACGCGGCGTGCTGGAGGAAACGGCGGCTGGTCCGCTGGCGCGCTTCCCTGTGCGGCTTGAGGGCATGGCGCCCCTGAAGGAAGCACCACTCCTCGGCGGTCGTGCGGAGGCGGGAGCATGATGGAGGAAGCCCTCCCCCCGCGCATCACGCGGGACCTTGAAGGTAAAGTCGCCATCGTCACCGGTGCCGGATCGCAGGCGGAGGGCATTGGCAATGGCCGCGCCTCCGCCATTCTCCTCGCCGAAGCCGGGGCACGGCTCGTGCTGGTGGACCGCAACCCTGGGTGGGCCGAGCGAACAGCGGAGATGATCGCGGCCGAAGGTGGGGAAACCTTTGTCGTGAGGGCCGATGTGACACGGCTAGAGGAATGCCGCGGCATCGTAGAGCAGGCAGTGTCCCGTTTCGGTGGCGTGGACGTCCTGGTCAACAATGTCGGCATCGGCGGCGCCAGAGGTACGGCGGTGGAGGCCGACCTGGATGAGTGGAATCACGGGCTTCTGGTGAATGTCACCTCCATGATGCTGATGGCGAAGTTCGCCATACCGGAAATGGTGAAGCGCGGGGGCGGAGCGATCGTGAATATCGCCTCCGTGGCGGGGCTACGCGGCGGCACACCAAACCTGCTCTACCCGACCTCCAAGGGCGCGGTCGTGAACATGACCCGTGCCATGGCCGTGCATCACGCGCGGGACGGCATCCGGGTGAATTGCGTCTGCCCTGGCATGCTCTACACGCCTATGGTCTATGTGGGCGGAATGACGGAGGAGTTGCGCGTCGCGCGCCGTAACCGCTCGCTCCTGCGCAGCGAGGGAACGGGATGGGATTGCGGCGCAGCCGTTCTCTACCTAGCGTCGGGGCATGCACGCTGGGTCACGGGAACCATCCTGCCGGTGGATGCAGGCGCGACAGCGACCACCTCGCTTGACCTGCCGGATCGCCGCCAGTCCGCGCCTGGCTGAAGACCCGCGGAGTGGGCAGCACCTCACTGCCCACTCAATCCCTCAGGCACGCATCTTCACCACCGCGTCGAGCGCCCAGGCCCCCTCGCCGACGGCACCGACGCGGATGGGGTTGATCTCGATTTCCTCGATCTCCTCTGGCCGTCCCTCGGCAAGGTCCGAGAGTGCCAGCATGGCCCGCGCCAGTGCGTCGATATCGCAAGGCGCGGCGCCCCGCAGGCCGGTGAGCAGCGGGAAGCCGCGCAGTTCCCGCAGCATCCGGCCAGCCTCTGTCTCATCCACGGGAAGTAGGCGGTGCGCCACATCGCGCAGCAACTCCACATGGATGCCGCCCAGGCCGCAGGTCATCACCAGCCCGAGAACCGGATCACGCGAGATGGAGAGCAGAAGCTCCACCCCACCCGATGGCGCCATCCGCTCCACCAGGGCGCCGTCGATCCGCGCTGCGGGGTGGTGGCGTGCGGCGGCCTGCGTCACCGCCTTGAAGGCTGCTTCCACGCTTGCCACGTCCTGAAGGCCGAGCACCACGCCGCCGATATCGGACTTGTGCAGAATATCGGCACTGGCGATCTTCACCGCGACCGGGAAACCCAGGCTGGCCGCTACACTGCGGGCCTCCGCCGCAGACCGGGCCGGAACACCTTGCGGCACCGTCAGTCCGGCTTCCCGCAGCAGGGCCTTGCCGTCCGCCTCGGACAGGCTGCGGACAGGCGCGGCGGAGAGGCCAGCACCCAGCCCCTTTGGCATCGACCCGGGCTGCCAAGCCCCGTGGTCGGTGTAGCGCCGAAAGGCTTTCGCCGCATTGCGCAGGCTCCGCATCGGCACCATCCCTGCTTCGGCGAAGCAGCGATAGGCGGCGCCGGTGCGCTCGCTCATCCACACCGGCACGAGCGGCACGGAGGTGAGCGCCTGTGCCGCCACCATGCGCTGCGCGACGGTATGCGAAACCGGTCCGTAGTCGAGGGGCATGGGCATCATCACCAGCGACACGGAGGGGTCATTCGCCACCGCCGCCAGCGTCTCCTCGATGACGCCAGGATTGGTGAGCGTCACGGTAGTCGTGTCCACGGGATTGCCGAGCGCGGCATAGGCAGGGAGCTTCGCGGCCAATACCGCGGTCGTCTCTGGCGCAAGATCGGCCAGCACCAGCCCGGCCTGCCCAACCATATCCGCCGCCAGCGCGCAGGCACCGCCGGAGGAGCCGAACACCGCAATCCTCTCCCCGCCGCGCGGCGTGCCGCGCGCAAGGAGGGAGGCGACATCCACCAGCTCGTCGATATCATCCACCTCGATGATGCCGAGCTGGCGGAACGCCGCGCTGTTCACCTCGGCCGATCCCGTGAGCGAAGCGGTGTGCGAGGCTGCCGCCTTGATTCCGTATTCGGAGCGCCCAATCTTGAGCGCCACGATGGGCTTGCCCGTCTCCGCCGCGCGGCGTGCGGCGGCGAGAAAGCGGGGTCCGTCCTTGATCCCCTCCAGAATGGTGCCGATCACCTTCACATCCGGCGCGCCTGCCATGTAGTGGATGAAGTCTGCCACCTGCAGGTCCACCTCGTTGCCGGTGGAGCACCAGAGCGCGAAGCCCGTACCGCGCTCCATGGATTGCAGCAGGTTGCGCCCCAGCCCGCCGCCCTGGGTGGCAAGGCCGATCGGGCCAGGCCGCAGGTCGTTCACGAAGGCGGGCGAGAAGGTGAAGCCGAGACGCTTGTTGATGTTGGTAATGCCCGGGCAGTTCGGCCCGTAGAGGCGCATACCACTTGATTCCGCCAGCGCCTTCATCCCGGCCTCGGAGGCGCGGCCCTCATCCCCTGTCTCCCCGAAGCCGGAGGTGAGGATGACGCAGAACTTCACACCCAGCGCCGCGCAGTCCCGCAGCGCCTCCATGACGCCGATGGCCGGAACGGCGATAACGGCGAGATCCGGAGTGGAGGGCAGGTCCGCCACCCGCTTATGGCAGGGAATGCCGCGGATCTCCGCGCGGGTGGCGTTCACCAGGTGCAGCACCCCCTGGAAGGCCGAATGGTCCAGGATATTGGCCAGTGTCCGGCCGCCGACGCTCGCCGCCCGCTCCGAGGCGCCGACCAGCACCACCGAGCGCGGGTCAAAGAGATGGGTGAGATCGGAGAAGCCCTTCATGTCAGCGCCGAGAGCCCGAGGATTTCACGGCCTGCGATGAGGGTCTGGATTTCGGTCGTGCCCTCCGGAATCATGCCGCCACGCGTGTCGCGGAAGATGCGCTCGATCGGATAGTCGGTGGAGTATCCGAGGCCGCCATGAACCTGCATCGCCATGTTCGCCACCTCATGGGCCGCCTCGGTGGCGTAGAGCTTGGCGATGGAGCATTCCGTCCGCGCGTCACGCCCACGGTCGAGGGCGATGGCGGCGTTGTAGCTCAGCGCGCGCGCCGCCTCGGTTCGGATGGTCATGTCCACGATGTGCTTCTGGATCAGCTGGAAGCTGCCGATGGGCTTGCCGAACTGCTTCCTGGTCCTGGCATATTCCACGGAAAGATCCAGCGCCGCCTGGGCTGCGCCAACAGCCCCCATGGCGATGTTCACCCGCGCGGCGTTTAGCCCCTTCAGCACATTGGCGAAGGCGCCGCCCTCGGTACCCAGCAGGTTCTCCCTCGGGATCACCACATCGCTGAAGCCCAGTTCCGCTGTGCCGGTGCAGCGCAGCACCATCGTGTCCAGCGCGCGGACATCATAGTTCGCGGCATCGCGCTCCACGATGAAGGCTGAGAGCTTGCCGTCGCAATCTGGGCTGAAGGTACGCGCGATGACGATGGCGAAATCCGCATTCGTTCCGTTGGTGATCCACATCTTGCGGCCATTGAGGACATAGGTATCGCCGCGCCTCTCGGCGCGCATCTGCACGCCGGCTGCGTTCGACCCCGTGTCAGGCTCTGTCAATCCGAAGCAGGCGCGGCGCGTGTTCTCCAGCAAAGGCTTGAGAAAGCGCTCCTTCTGCTCGGGAGTGCCATAGGCGTGCAGCCGGTTGATCGCACCATTTGTGATGTTCACTAGGGTACGGAGCGACATCCAGTAGTAGCCCGTCTGCTCCAGCAACATGCCCCAGGTGACGAAGTCGAGCCCGAAGCCG
Organism: Roseomonas xinghualingensis; assembly: GCF_025791835.1. GTDB lineage: Bacteria > Pseudomonadota > Alphaproteobacteria > Acetobacterales > Acetobacteraceae > Roseomonas > Roseomonas xinghualingensis. Next base: position 17,955 of record NZ_JAOXLP010000034.1, on the reverse strand, counting down.
CCATCCTCCTCCGGCAACCGGCCGCCGAGATAGCCAAATTCCCTCAGTTCCCCAAGCAACTCGAAGGGGAAGGTCTTGGCCGCCTCGTGCCGGTTGATCACCGGCACCACGGAACGCTCCATGAAACGGCGGATGTTATCGCGGAGCAGTTCCTGCTCCGGGGTCAGATCAACGGCCATGTCGGTCCCCACGCAGCCAATGGCCAGGCCGCGATGGGCATAGATGCACGCGAAGCAATGGCCCGTTCCTTCCTGCCGCCCGGCATTGGTGCCGTGGCTCTCATTCTGTGAAGGAATGGTAGCTCAGGTGACTTTGAAGTCAACATCATGTCTTTGGGGTCACATGCTCGATCGTTCGATGCCTGGCGGAAAGGGTGCAGCCGGCCTCCTGACGCCGTATCAGGGCAGCCGCTGCTTCTCTCCCTGCCCTTTCAGGAATCCCGATGCCGACCACCGTTCCGGCGACACTGCGCACCCTAGCCGTGTTCGAGACCTTCGCCCGTGAGCAGCGCGAACTGTCCAATGCCGAGGTCGCCAGGCTCATCGGCCTGCCCGAGAGCAGCACCTCCGACCTGCTGCACACGCTGCATGAGGCAGGCTACCTGCTGCGCACCCTTCGGTCCCGCCGCTTCTATCCCACACGGCGGATGCTGGATCTGGCCAGGCAATGGGCCGAACAGGACCCGATCGCCACCTTTTCCGCCGAGGCTATCGCGACGCTGTCCGAGCGGACAGGCGAGACAGCGGTCTGCGGGCGGCCGGACGGCACGCGGGTGCAGGTGGTCGCCTTTCAGGAGGGCAGCCATGTTCTGCGTTACATGCTGAAGCCTGGGGACCGGCTGAGCTGGCATGCCTCGGCGATGGGGAAGGCGTTGCTCTCGCTGCTCCCGGCCGCGGAGATGCGCCGCATCATCCAGGCGCGGCCGCTGCGCGCATTCGGTCCCAATACGATCACCGACCCTGAGGTGCTGGAGCGGGGCATCGAGGAGGTTCGCGCGCGCGGCTGGGCCTGGGTGGCGGACGAGGCCGGCGAAGGTGTGGCAGCAATCGCCATCGCCGGCATGGCCGGTGGCGAGCCGCTGGCAGTCTCCCTCGCCGGCCCGACGAGCCGGTTGGAAACCAGCCGCGAGCGGTACTTGGCGGCCCTTGATGAGGTCCGCCCGCATCTCTTTGGCAGCCCCCCTAAAGAACGGCTGATCCCTTCGGCGCAAGCCTGAACGCAGGTCCCGGTGCGGTCGCACCACGGCCGAGTTGCTTCCGCGCATGCCTTCGGTATCCTAAAGGTCACTCCGATGACTCGGAGGTAACGGCGAAAACGCCGAAGCGGGAGGAAAAGATGAGGATCACCCGACGCGCCATGGGCCTGGGCCTGGCTGCGCTGCACGCACGCGGCGCAATGGCGCAGAGCACCTATCCGAGCCGGCCTATCAACTGGATCGTGCCGTTCACTCCGGCCGGCATCACAGACATCAACTCGCGCCTCTTCGCGCGGAAGCTTGGCGCGCGGCTTGGCCAGACCGTCCTCATTGACAACCGGCCCGGCGCCGGCGGCACGCTGGGCACGGAGGTAGGCGCCCGCGCGACGCCCGACGGCTACACGATGATGTATGGCACCCAGGGCACGCTCTGCACCGCGCCATCCCTCTTCCGGCGCCTGCCCTATGACCCGATCCGCAGCTTCGTCCCGATCCAGGGCTTGTTCGAGACGCCGAGCGTGGTCGTCGTCCACCCCTCCCGCCCCTATCGCACGGTGGAAGAACTGATCGCCTATGCGAAGGCGAATCCCGGAAAGGTCAACTTCGCCACCTCCGGCGTCGGCACCGGCACGCATCTGGCGACCGTGCTGTTCCAGACGGTCGCGGGGATCGAGATGACCCATGTGCCCTATCCCGGCAGCGGCCCCGCGCTTACGGACCTCATCGCCGGCACCACGGACATCATGTTCGACTATGCCGTCGCCACGCGGGAACACATCCAGGGAGGCCGGCTGCGCCCACTGGTCGTGACCGCGCGTGAGCGGATCCCCGTGTTGCCGGACGTACCGACAATGGTCGAGATGGGCATGCCAGACGCCGTTTCCGCAGCCTGGTCCGGCATCCTCCTCCCCGCGGGCGCGCCGGCCGATGTGGTGGAGAAGCTCGCAGCGGAATGCGCCGCCACGATCCAGGATCCCGAGATCCGCCATAACGCGGAGAGCAACGGCAGCCGCCCCATGGCAGAACTCAGCCGGGACAGCTTCGCCCGTTTCATCGAAGCGGAAATCCCGCGCTGGGCCGACATCGTCCGCCGCTCCGGCGCCCAGCCGAGTTGAGGGAGGGTCACATGCGGATCACCCGACGCGGCCTTGCGCTCCCGCTCGCGGCGCTATGCACGCGCGGCGCGGCGGCCCAGGGCAGCTATCCCAGCCGGCCCATCACATGGATTGTGCCCTTCACCCCCGCGGGGGTGACGGATGCCACGTCGCGCCTTGCCTCGCGCAAGCTCAGTCAGCAGCTCGGCCAGTCCGTGATTATCGAGAACCGGCCGGGTGCCGGCGGCACGCTGGGGACGGAATACGCGGCGCGCGCAGCACCGGATGGCTACACGATCCTGTACGGCACCAATGCCGCGCTATCCGGCGCGCCCGCGATGTACCGGCGGCTCGGCTACCACCCCGTGCGGAGCTTCACGCCGATTCAGGGATGGTTCGAATCCTCAAATGTCCTGGTCGCCAATCCCTCCCGCCCCTATCGCACGGTGGAGGAGTTCGTCGCTCATGCGAAGGCGAATCCCGGGCGTGTGAACCTCGCCCATGCCGGAGTGGGCACCTCGACGCATCTGACGGCCGTCCTGTTCGAATCGATCGCGGGGATCAAGACGACGCATGTCTCCTATACCGGCGCTGCCGCCGCGCTGACGGACCTGATGGCCGGCAATGTGGACGTGATGTTCGACTATGTCGCTACCACGCGAGAGCATCTAGCGAACGGGCGGATGCGGGGGCTCGCCGTCACGGCCCGCCAGCGGATCCCAGCACTGCGTGACCTGCCGACAATGGGTGAGGCCGGGCTTCCGGACGCCATTTCCTCGACCTGGTCCGGACTGTTCATGCCGGCCGGCGCGCCACCCGAGATCGTAGCCCGCCTGACGGAAGCAGCAGGCGCGGTGATCCGCGACCCCGAGATGCGCGCCTATGGCGAAGGCAACGGCAGCCGCCCGATGGACGAGCTGAGCGGTGCGGCCTTCGGCCGCTTTGTCGAAGCAGAGATGATCCGTTGGGGCGAGATCGTCCGGCGCTCCGGCGCGCAGCCGATCTGAGAAGCGGCCGGGCGTTCTCCGGGGGAGATCGCCCGACCCCTCGCCTATTCCATCCGGATGCCGGCACTGCGAATGACCTCGCCAATGCTCTTCCGCTCCGCCGCAAGCGCGGCGGTGAAGTCGGCGGGACTCAGCCAAGCGGACTGGCCACCGAGCCCCCTGATGCGCTCTGCGAAGCCTGGATGGTTCACGGTCCGGCGCATCACGTCTGTCAGATAGGCCACCATGGCCGGAGGCAGGTCGGGCGGGCCGCCCAGGCCGACCCAGGTGGTCATGATCACGCCTGGCACCACACTGTTCAGCGTGACGGCACCTGGGAAATCGGGATGGGGCTCGGAACCGCTCACCGCGATGGCACGGAGTGAGCCGCCGCGCACATGCGGCAGGGTGGGGCTGACGCTGTCGATCATGAAGTCGATTTTGCCACCGATGAGGTCGGTCACGGCCGGGCCGCTGCCGCGATAGGGAACATGCGTCGCCTCGAAGCCGCCCTCCTTCTTCAGCATCTCCATGACGATGTGCTGCGAGGTGCCGGGGCCGGGCGTGCCGTAGGAGAGCGGATTGCTGCGGGAGCGGGCCCGCGCCGTGTCGATCAGCTGGCGCACGTCCCGGAACGGGGAATCCTTGGGCACGACCATGACGAGTTGGCCGGCCGTCATGCGGGCGATGATGCTGATGTCGCGTTCCGGGTCATAGGGCACGCGCATCATCAGCGGGTTGGTGACGATCTGTCCCGGCGTCAGCATCAGCAGCGTATAGCCATCGGCGGGGGCACGTGCCGTGAGTTCGGTGGCCACGTTCCCGCCGGCGCCGGAGCGGTTCTCGAGCACAACCTGCTGGCCGAGCAGTTCCGACATGATGGGCGCCGCCAGGCGTGCGGCGATATCGGTCGCTCCACCGGGAGCGAAGCCGATCAGCAGCCTGATGGGCTTGGCGGGATAGCCGGCTGGCGCTTCAGGCCGAGCGGATAAAGGTGGGGAGAATGCGGCCAGGGGGGCCGCCGCACCCAGGGCAAGCACGCCCCGGCGGGTCCAACGCATGACGGGTTCTCCTTCCGGCGGGCACAAGGCGCCGCCGTCCGCGTTGAGCGGTGACCCATTGGTTCTTGAAGTTACTTCAGAGTCAAGTTGGTTGCGGGCCAGGGCCGCGCAGCCCGTTCAGGACGAAGCCGGCAAAGATCTCCCCGATCTCGCGGCCCGTCAGCGGCCCGTCGGGCGTGTACCAGCGGGCGATGTGATTGATCGCGCCCATGAAGAACGCGACCGACAGCTTGGGATCCCCCGCAGGGATGAAGCCCGCATCCATGGCGGACTGCACCATGTCTCGCAGGGCACGGTCGGCCTCGCGCATGCGGGCGCGGATGGGATCGGCATACTCCGGCGGAAGCGAAGTCACAGGCTCGGCCAGCACGGCGTAGGATCCGAGCTCGCTCGTGACCAGGTCGATATAGTGGATGATGTAGAGGCGGAGCCGCTCGATCGGGTCTTCGCTGGCGGCGAAAGCCATCTCCCGAGCCTTTGCGCCGGAATCGAAGGCGATGGACTTCGCTTCATGCAGAATCTCGTGCTTCGTGCGGACATAGCGGTACAGCGCCGGCTTGGTGACGCCCAGCGCCTCCGCGATCTCTTCGAGGGAGGTGTTGTGGAAGCCGCGCCGGCCGAAGGCACGGGCGGCCTCGCGCACCAGGGCACGCCGCTTCGTTTCGAACTGCGCCTCGCGGGCCGGAACGGCATCCGCCCAGCGCGCTGGCTTCTTCACGGCTACTGTCGTCCGGTTCATCTCGCCTTCCCGCTTTCCGCCATCTGACTGCCCCTGGCGACGAGCGCAAGCCGGCGCGAGGTGCCATTCATGTCAGTTGACTTGAAAGTCACTTAGCATACCATGAGGTCACCCAAGACAACTTGGGCTCCAGCTGCGGCCAACGCGGCGGACTGACGGAGGAAGGTCCATGCCCATCCCGCGCCGAGCGGCCCTGGCGTCCCTCGCTGGCACGCCGCTGCTGTTCCGTGCCAGGAGCGCCTCGGCCCAGGCCGAGCCAGCGCAGCCCATCCGGGCCGTCTGCGGTTCCTCTCCAGGCAGCATCACCGACCTGATCGCCCGCATCGTGCAGCCCGGCCTGGCACAGCGGCTTGGGCAGCCCGTGGTCGTGGACAACAGGCCTGGCGCGGGTGGCAACATCGCGGCCGAGTTCCTGGCCCGCGCGGCGCCGGACGGGCAGACCATCATGGTCATCTCCGGCGGGATCATGACGCTGAACCCATATATCTACCGCGACATGCCCTTCGATCCCGTGAGGGACATCAGGCTGGTTTCCCGCATCACCGCGGGCGGCTTCCTGCTGGCGGTGCCGAGCGCGATCGGGGTGACGGATGTGGACGGGCTGATCGCGCATCTGAAGCGCAAGGGCGATGCCGCCAATTACGGCTCGCCCGGCATCGGCTTCGCCATGCATGTAGGGTCGGAGCTTTTCCTGAACGCGATCGGTGCGCGCGCGGTCCATGTGCCCTACCGCGGTAGCGCGGCCGCCATCAACGCCCTGGTGGCGGGCGAGGTGGACTTCGTCTTCGACAGCCGCGGGCCACTGCTGCCGCACCTGCAATCCGGCAAGGTGCACGTGATCGCCAATGGCGGGTCGCTGCCCGATATCGCCCAGCCTGATCTGCCCCGGCTCTCGGACCGCTATCCCGACGTGGTGGTGCAGAGCTGGACGGCGATCGCCGCGCCGGCCGGGCTGCCGGAGCACCTGCTGCGCCGGCTGGATGCCGCCACCCGCGCAACACTGGAAGACCCGGAGGTCGGGGCGCGGCTTCGCAGCGTGGGCAACGGGCCAGCCTATATCGGGCCAGAGGAGTTCGAGCGGTTCTACGCCGAGGAGCGTGCACGGGCCGCGCGGGGCGTGGAGATCGCGGGGGTGCGACCGCAATGAGCTCTTCCCGGCGTTCCCTGCTGGCGGCGGCCGCGCTGGCGCCGTTCGCGCCGCGACTGGCGCGGAGCCAGACCTGGCCCACTCGCCCGATCAAGCTGCTGGTTGGTTTCGCGCCGGGCGGCGCCACCGACATTGCGGCGCGGCTGCTGCAGCCCCTGCTATCAGAGGCGCTGGGACAGTCCATCGTGGTCGAGAACCGCTCGGGCGGCGGTGGCAACGTGGCCACGGATCTGCTCGTCCGAGCCGATCCCGATGGCTACACGCTGATGCTGGCCAGTCCCGGGCAGCTCGTTGCAAACCCGGTTCTGGACCCAAAATTCGCCTTCGACGCGGCGCGCGACATCACGGCAATCGGGCAGACGACGAGCAGCCCGCTGCTGCTGGTTGTGCCGGCTTCCTCGCCCCACCGCGATGCGCGATCGCTGGTGGAGGGCGCGCGGGCGCAGGCGGGGAAGATGAACTACGCCTCGGCAGGCGTGGGCAGTTCCATGCATATCGCGGGGGAGATGCTGAAGGCCTATGGCGGCCTGGACATCACCCATGTGCCGTATCGCGGCAGCGGCCCGGCGGTGACGGACCTGATCGCGGGCAAGGTCGATTTCATGATCGACAGCGTCTCGACCACCACGACCCATGTGCGGAACGGCGTGCTGCGGGCGCTGGCCCAGACAGGCAGCGAACCCTTCGCGGATTTCCCGGACCTGCCGCTGCTGAAGGATGTGGTGCCCGAGGTGGTCGTTACCACCTGGCTCGGCCTGGTCGGGCCGGCGGGTCTGCCTGGGCCGGTGCTCGCGCGGCTTTCGGACGCGCTGCGGGACGCTGTGCGCGGGCCCGTATTCTCGGCGCGGCTGAAGGATCTCGGCAGCCAGTCCTACTGGGCCGGGCCGCAGGACTTCGCCTCCCATCTGGCGTCGGAGCGACAGCGAGCCGCCGACGTGATCCGCCGTGCCGGCATTCGACTGGAGTAGGTGACTTGGAGCTTCGCGAACCAACCCTCTACGCGCGATCCGGCACCGGCGAGGATGCCGTGCTCCTGGCGCTGCGCGATCCCGCAACTGGTGACCTCGCCTTCCCGCGCACGCCCTATGGCATCGGCGCTACCGGCACGCCCACCGAGGCGGCCGAACAGGCCGAGCTGAGCGGGCGCGCCGAGGTGCTCACCTGCGTGACCGTCCATCAGCCGCTTTCGCCGGGAATGCAGGTCCCGCTGCTGGTAGCGCGGCTGCGGCTGGAAGAGGGGATCGTGCTGGACGGCATCATCGAGGGCACGGAGGAACCGGCGCCGGGGACGAAGGTGCAGGCGGTTCTGGTGCCGGAGGAGCGCGAGGGCGGCGCGGTGCTGGGCTGCCGCTTTCGGGTAACGGAGGGCGCGGCATGAGCGGGCTGGCTTCGATGCGCCCGGTGCGCGTCGTGGGAATAGGGATGCATTCCTATCAGTTCCCGACGGACACGCCCTATGTGACGCTTGGGCTGACGGCCCTGCGTCAGGCGCTGGCCGATGCCGGCCTGCAATGGCCCGACGTGACCATGGCGGCCATTGGCACGGGGGCCATCGGCATGGCGGCCGGGCGCGTGATGCTGCGCCATATCGGCTCGACGGGGCTGGAGGTGATGCAGGTGGAGAATGCCTCCGCCTCCGGCTCCAGTGCCTTCCGCATGGCCTGCATGATGGTGGCCAGCGGCCAGCACGAAATCGCGCTGGCGCTGGGCGTGGACAAGTTCGGCTCAGCGCAGCGCGCCGCGCACAAGGATGGCATCCCCCGGCTGACGCCGGCAGCCGAGATCCCTGCTGTAAAATTCGCGCTGATGGCGCGCGCCTGGCGGGATAGATATGGGCTGACGCCGGAGGACATGGCGCGGGTGGCCGTGAAGAACCACGGCAACGCTGCGCGCAACCCCTATGCCCAGTTCCGCAAACCGCGCACGCTGGAACAGGTGCTGAACTCCAACAAGGTGGCGGGTGACCTCACCTCCCTGCAATGCACCCCACGCGGCGAGGGTGCTGCGGCGGTGATCGTCGCGAGCGAGGACGCCATCCGGAAGCACGGGCTGGACCGCGGGCGAGCGATCCGTGTGCTGTCCTCCGTCTCATCCTCCGAGCATGCGGTGGCAGATGAGGGGTGGAGCCTGGTGGAAATGGTGCAGCGATCCGGTACCGCGGCACTCGATGCGGCGGGCGTTGAGATGCGAGACCTCGACATCATCGAGCTGCACGACGCCTTCACCATCGAGGAGATCGTCTATGCAGAGGCACTCGGCCTCTGCCCGCTGGGCGAGGGCGCGCAGCAGGTCCGCGAAGGGAAGTGGGACATCGGGGGTGGCGGTTGCGCGGTGAACCCCTCGGGCGGGCTGCTCGGCATGGGACATCCAATCGGCCCCACGGGCGCGGGGCAGGTTGCCGAGATCGTGCGGCAGCTCCGCGGCGAGGCCGAGGGACGGCAGCATCCGGGCGCGCGCACGGCCCTGGCGCATATGATCGGGCTGGGCTCGGTGGCGGTCGGCCACGTGCTGCAGCGGGACTGAAGGGAATGCCGATGCGCGAGGAACTTGGAACGCTGATCTATGAGTCGGGTGATGGCGTGGCGGTCGTCACGCTGAACCGGCCGGATCGAATGAACTCCATCGGCGGCACGATGAAAGAGGATCTGGCGACGGCCTTCTTCCGGCTCGCGAAGGAGGATGTGGGACTACGCTGCGTCATCCTGACCGGCGCCGGGGAAAGGGCATTCTGCGCGGGCGCCGACATCAAGGAACGGGCGGATCTGCGTCGTACCGGGCCGGAATACTTTATGACACAGAAGGCTACGCACCAGCTGATCCGCGGCATGCAGGAGTTCGAGCGTCCCCTGATCGCCGCGATCAACGGCGTGGCGCTGGGCGGCGGGATGGAGTTGGCGCTGACCGCGGACATCCGCTACGCGGCCGCCCACGCGAAGCTGGGCCTGCCCGAGGTGCGGCTGGGCGCCATCCCTGGCGCGGGCGGCACGCAGACCCTGCCGCGCGTTGTGGGCGCGAGCATGGCCAAGGAGTTGATGTTCACCGCCGAGCACATGACAGCGCAGAAAGCGCTGGCGATTGGGCTGGTGAGCAAGGTGGTCGAGGGCTCCGTGCTGGAGGCCGCGATGGAGACCGCACGAAAGATCGCGGAGATGCCACCCCTAGCGGTGGCTTTCGCCAAGCGCGCGGTCAATGCGGGAATGCAGGGCGGCATCGATGCTGGCTTCGAGTTCGAACGCTATGCCGCCGGCATGCTGACGGACAGCGAGGATCGGCGCGAGGGATTCCGCGCCTTCGTCGAGAAGCGCAAGCCCGTCTATGTCGGGCGCTGAGGGAATATCATGGAACTGAACCTGAAGGGCCGCGTGGCGCTCGTCACCGGCGGCGGCCAGGGCGTTGGGCGCGCCATCTGCAAGGAGCTGGCGGCGGAGGGCGTGAAGGTGATCGTCAACGATCTCTTCGCTGAGCGTGCCGAGGCGGTGGCGAAGGAGATCCGCGACGCCGGGGGCGAGGCGGAGGCCTCGCCTGGCGACATCACCAGGGCAGATTCCGTGCAGGCGCTGGTGGCTAGGGGAAGGGAGGCCTTTGGGCCGATTGGCATTCTCGTGAACAATGCGGGCGTCACGCCGGAGCGCCGCGCGAAGGGCGGGATGCCACCGACCTTCATCGAGACGCCCGATAGCGAAATGCACAGCACGGTCGAGCTGAACGTCTATGGCACCATGTATTGCTGCCGCGCCGTTCTGCCCGACATGGTGTCGCAGAAATGGGGCCGCATCATCTCCATCGCTTCCGAGGCCGGGCGGATCGGCGAGGCGCGGCTGGCCGCCTATTCCGGCGCCAAGGCTGCGATCATCGGGCTGACCAAGGCGCTGGCGAAGGAGCATGGGCGGGACCGGGTGACGGCCAATGTGGTGGTGCTCGGCGCCGTTTCGCATGAGGGCATCGCGCCGGGGCAGGCAACGAGCGCCGACGCAACGCCGGAGAACAACGAGCGCCTGGCGAAGATGCTGAACGCCTATCCTTCCGCCAAGGGCCTTGGGCGCCTCTCGCGCCCCGAGGATGTCAGCGGCGTCGTCGCCTTCCTGGCTTCCGACCGCGCGGCCTTCATCACGGGGCAGCATGTCGGAGCCAGCGGCGGCTACGCGATGCCCTGAGAGGAACGGCCATGCACCCCCCGGTTTTCCGCACGCGGATCACGGAGCTGTTCGGCATCCGCCACCCCATCCTCGCGGGCGGGCTGATGTGGCTTTCGGACGCGAATTACGTCGCCGCCGTGGTGCGGGCGGGCGGCATGGCCTTCCTCACCCCGCGCTCCTTCCCCGAGACCGGCGCCTTCGCGCGGGAGCTGGTGCGCTGCCGTGAGCTGACGGAGGGGCTGCCCTTCGGCGTGAACCTCAATGTCTCGAAGGTGGAGGGCCATAATCTCAAGCTGGATGAATGGCTGGATCTGTCTCTGCGCGCGGGGGTCCGGCATTTCGAGACCGTGGGGCGGGCGCCGGGGGACCTGATCCACCGCATTCATGCGGCGGGCGGCATCGCCATCCACAAATGCCCGCTGCTGCGCCATGCCTTCAATGCCGAGCGAGCCGGGGCGGATGCCATCTGCATCATCGGGGTTGAGGCGGGCGGACATCCCGGCGCCGCCGTGCTCGGCTCCATGGTGGTGGCGCCGATGGCGGCGCGGCAGCTTTCCGTGCCGCTGGTGATCGGCGGCGGCATCGGCACGGGAGATGGCATCCTGGCGGCGCTGGCTTCCGGGGCCGAGGGGGTGGTGCTCGGGTCGCGCCTGCTGGCAGCGGAGGAGGTCTGGGCGCATCCGGCCTATAAGGAGCGGATCGTCGCGGCGGAGCAGGATTCCACGCTCCTTACCTTCTCGGGTGCGCATCCCATGGGCTCCTGGCGGGTGCTGGAGAACGAGACATCGCGCGAGGTGCTGCGGCGCGAGACGGCGGGCGCGCGGGATTACGCGGCCTTTTCCGACCTGATCGGCGGCACGAAGTCGCGCGACCATGCCTATCGCGACGGCGAGGTGGAGCGGGGCATGCTCTCCTGCGGACCCGCCGCCGCCTTCACGCGGGCGGTGGAACCGATGGAGACGATCATCGACACGCTGATAAGCGAGGCCGTGGCGGCAAGGCGGCGGCTGGAGCGGCTCGACGCCATGGGCAGCGTAGACGCATGAGCCAGACCATCGTCTTCGGCGCGCAGCGCTTCGATGGCGCCTTGCTTCGCGAGCGGGCGGCGCGGGCGGCCTCGGGCCTGGCGGCACTGGGCGTCTCGGCGGGCAACCGGGTCGCCGTGATGATGCGGAACGAACCGGCCTATCTGGAGGTCATCCTGGCCGCCGACCGGCTGGGCGCGCCGCTGGTCGCGATCAACTGGCATTTCCGCGCGGATGAGGCGGGGCATGTCCTGGCGGACAGTGGCGCGCGCGTGCTCGTCGTGCATGCCGACCTGCTGCCGCAGATCGCGGCCCTGGTGCCCGCGGATGTGACGGTGATCGTGGTACCAACGCCGCCGGAGGTCGCGGCGGCCTATCGCATCGGCCCCGTGCCGGAGGCACCCCCGAGGGTGCTGGATTGGCCGACTTGGCGCGACGCGCAGGAGCCCTGGACGGCGCCGGCACCGCCCTCGCTTGGCATGATGCTATACACCTCGGGCACAACCGGGCGGGCCAAGGGCGTCCGCCGGCTGCCGGGCACGCCGGAGCAGCATGATTCGGCGCGGCGCATCCGCAACCTGGTCGGCGGCGCGCGGCAGGGGATGCGCACCGCCATCGTGGGGCCGATGTATCATGCCGGCCCCGCCTCCAACGCGCGCGTCGCGCTCGCCCAGGCGGAGCTAATCGTGGTGATGTCGCGCTTCAATGCGGAGGAGCTGCTGCACGCGGTTGAGGAGCACCGACTCACCCATCTCTCGCTGGTGCCGATCATGCTGGTGCGGCTGCTGAAGCTGCCGGAGGCGGTGCGGGCGCGCTACGACCTATCCTCCCTGGAGGGGGTGACGCATGGCGGATCGGCCTGCGCGCCGGATGTGAAGCGCGCGATGATCGAATGGTGGGGGCCGATCATCTCGGAGACCTATGGATCGACGGAAGTGAGCCTGATCGCCGCCTCCCGCTCCGAGGATTGGCTGCGGCATCCCGGCACGGTCGGGCGCGCCCTGCCCGGCACCTCCATCCGCATCCTGGACGAGGAGGGCAAGATCCTTCCGCCGGGAGAGGTGGGCGAGATCTACGTGAACTCCGGACCAAACGCCCTGCCCTTCACCTATCACAACATGCCGGATGAACGAGCACGGGTGGAGCGCGACGGGCACATCACCAATGGTGATGTAGGCTATCTGAACGAGGAGGGCTTCCTCTTCGTTACGGACCGCAAGCGCGACATGGTGATTTCCGGCGGCGTGAACATCTATCCGGCGGAGATCGAGGCGGCGCTGATCACGCAGCCCCAGGTGATGGATTGCGCGGTATTCGGCGTGCCCGACCCGGAATATGGCGAGGCGCTGGTAGCAGCCGTGCAGCCGCGGCCTGGCGCGGCGCCCTCGGCGGAGGAGATCCGCGCCCATCTGCGGAACAAGCTGGCCGACTACAAGGTGCCGCGGCGGATCTGGTTCGTGGACGAGATGCCGCGGGACAGCATGGGCAAGGTGTTCAAGCGCCGGTTGCGCGAGACCTATGACGGCGTGACCGCATGACCGCGGCAGCACAGACCCGCCCGCCGCCGGGCGCGGTGGTGGAGGTGGCGCCGGGGCTGCTGCGGACCTGCCTGCCGCTTCCCGGCCCGCCCTCCCACGTCAATTGCTGGCTGATCGAAGATGGAGATGGCTGGCTGCTCGTCGATACCGGACGGGGCGACGAGCCAACTCGCGCGCTATGGCGGGAGATCTTCGCGACGGGGCTGGACGGCCGGCCGGTCACCCGCGTGCTGGTCACGCATTTCCATCCCGATCATGTCGGGCTGGCCGGCTGGGTCTGTGCCGAGTGGGGAGTGCCGCTGCTGATGCCGCGCAGTGAGTGGCAGCGGGCGCGGCTGCTTCTGCTGGAGGACGAGGCGAATCTGACCGCGATGTTCGTCGGGCTACAGCGGCAGGCGGGCGCGAGCGCGGCGCATCTGCGCTGGATGGCAGAAGCGGGTACGCCTTACCGAAGCATAGTTACCCCCCTGCCCAGCACCTTCCAGCCGATAGGAGAGGGTCAGACCTTACGGATTGGGGGGCGCCCCTGGCAGGTCTGGATCGGTGCCGGCCATTCACCCGAGATGGCCTGCCTCTTTGATCCCAGGGCCGGCGTCCTGATCTCGGCCGACCATATCCTGCCCCGGATCTCGCCTCATATCGGGCTGCAGCCGTCGGAACCTGATGCCGATCCGCTGGGTGTCTTTCTCGATGCGCTGACACGGTTCCGGGCGCTGCCGGGGGACAGTCTTGTCCTCCCATCGCATGGGGAGCCCTTCAGGCAGTTGCACGAGCGGATAGACGCGCTGCTTCAACACCACGAGGCAAGCTTGTCCCGGCTCATGGCTGGCGCCGGCGATGGCATCACCGCGGCAGAGGGGATGAAGCACCTCTTCTTACGCAGCTTCGAAGGGCGGCAGCTTTCCTTTGCAATGGCCGAAACCCTGGCCCATCTTGCGCATCTGGTTGCTGCAGGCCGTCTGGTGCGGCACCACGACGCGGACGATCCCTGGCAGTTCAGAACGGCATCTGACGCATAGCTGTCGGCGTGGGACCGGCACGATTCGATGGTCGGGGATAGCTCCGAGTTCCCCGGCGCCGCCGGGCAACATCTTCCGGACACTGACCGCCTTGCGCGCCAGCAGCGCATTGCTACTCGCCCCTCGCAGGTAAAGCGATTCCTCAGAACCAGCCGGCACGCGCACCTTGGGCGACCGCCCGGTCCCACATGCACCACTGTCCCTATCCGTGCCTGATGGTGCTTGTGACCTGCCCCCGTAGAAGCGATCCGCAGGTAAAGTGAGGCCAGTGGAGCCTGGTCCTGACCCGCAGGGCTCAGCCGCACTACGACCGGCGACATGGCGCTGTCCGGAGAGATGCGCGTGATCCTGCATCTTCTCGCGTGCGGCAGCCGGATGGGATGCCGAAGGGTTAGGCCCCTACCCGCTCCCCCGCTACAGCCTCCAGCGCGTTCCACACAGGTGCGTGAGATGCCACGAATTCGGTAACAGTGGCGATTGTTAAGCGTACCGGAGAAATGGCAGAAGCCGCCGCCCCGCACTCAAGTCTCCGACACGAGTTTCCGATGAATGCGTCTGTAGTCCAAGCCCGTGAATTGCTGGAACACCTCCAAAGCCAGATGGCGCTGTGTGCCCAGCGTCTGGCTGCGGCAGAGGTGGCTTTGACGCGGGAGGTCTCGCTCCCAGCACCAGCACCACGCCAGCCAATCGAGGCTAAGGCTGCCCGTAAGTCAGCCCTGTAGCTGCGGCTCGGCAAGGATAGGCTGCGGCCTTGGCGGCCGCGTCGCTGGGCTGCGCTGATTCGGCCCGCCTCGTGCGGGCGATGCCGCTGCCGCACTTACGGTGTTGACGCAGTTCATTCCGCATCACGAGTTCCAGAGCGGCACCGTGGTCGCGCTCTGGTGGGATCTGCCAGCCCGCATGGCGGTGGTGACGGCGCTCATCCTGCTCACTGGGGCCGCAGGTCGCGGGCATGCTCTCCAGCTTCCCGATCTTCGGCGCCATCCTGGCCGTCTCCGCTCGCCGGATGCGGGGAGCCTCCACCGCCACGCAGGTGCTGCGCAGGATGGTGCTCGCCCTCTACGGCTTCGCCGTGTTCTTCTTCGTCCTCAGCCTGGCCCTGGTGCGGTTCGGCACCCTTCCCGCCTTCCTGGCCGCGATCGGGGGGGCAACGGCCGGGCCAGATTCCTTCGCGTTGACGAGGATCGACAACACCGACAGGACGGCAAAGACCAGCCGGGGCCGACCGGCCAGCCTCATCAGACTTCGTCTCAGGCCGCCTTGGCCGCTGCCCGCGCGGCGAGCTTCTCTTCCTCGGTCCAGACTTTGCGCTCGCGCTTTTGTTGCGGCTTGATTTCCTTGACCGGCGCTCCGCCCAGCACGGGCGGGCGCATGGTCGAATTGCGTGCCGCTTCCGAATGCCACTGGTTATCGGCCTGAACGGTCAGGGTGCGACCGATTTCCCGCTCCACATCACGCAGCCAAGCGCGCTGCTCGGCATCGCAGAGCGTGACGGCGAAGCCGCTGCGCCCCGCGCGACCGGTGCGGCCTATGCGGTGGACATAGCTTTCCGGCAGGCTCGGCAGGTCATGGTTGAAGACATGCGTCACGGTATCGACGTCGATGCCGCGCGCCGCGATATCCGTCGCCACCAGAACCTGCACGGTTCCGGCGCGGAAGGCATCCAGCGCGCGTTCCCGCTGGCCCTGCGACTTATTGCCGTGCAGGGCCTCGGCCGTGATGCCCGCCTCGGTGATGAAGGCGCAGACTTCGTTGGCGATGTTCTTCTGCAGAGCGAAAACCACCGCTTGGCCAATCCCCGGCGTCTGCAACAGTGCCAGCAGCGCCGCCTTCTTGTCGGCCGCATCGACGAACATGACCGACTGCTCGATCCGGTCGACGGTGGTTGAGGGCGGGGCTATCTCGACCTTCGCCGGATCGCACAGCAGGCTCTCGGCCAGCGAGGCGATGGATTTCGGCATCGTTGCCGAAAACAGCAGCGTGTGCCGATCCTTCGGCAGCGTCGCGACGATACGCTCAATCGGCTTGGCGAAGCCCATGTCGAGCATCTGGTCAGCCTCATCCAGCACCAGCGCCTCAAGCTGCGACAGGTCGCAGAGGCCCTGGTTGATCAGGTCCAGCAACCGCCCCGGCGCGGCCACGATGATGTCCACCCCCGTCTTGAGCGCATTGACCTGGTGGAACTGACTGACGCCGCCGAATATCGTCGTCACGCTGGGCTGCAGATGGCGGCCGAAGCTCTCGAAGCCGTCGGCGATCTGAGAGACCAGTTCGCGGGTGGGCGCCAGGACCAGGACGCGGGCACCGCCCTTAGGCGCCGGGCGGGGGGCCGTGGCAAGGCGATGTAGCAGCGGCAGCACGAAGGCGGCGGTCTTGCCTGTGCCGGTCTGGGCCATGCCCAGCAGATCGCGCCCCTCCAGCAGCATCGGGATCGATTGGGCCTGGATCGGGGTAGGTTTGGCATACCCTTCCTCGGCCAGTGCGCGCAGCAGGGGCGGCGCCAGGGAGAGGTCGGCAAAAGTCATGAGCATGTTAAAGCGGCGCCTCCGGCGCTGGGTAAGGCTGCGCCTATTCGGGCTTCGCTGGTTCGGAAGGCGGGCTTTTATGAGTGATGCTGCACTGCGTCAACGCGGAGAAGGAAGGGTGGCGAGGTGGTCCTTCTCCCCCGCTCCTATCGGCGGCGCAATTTGATCGAGCGCATATTCGGCCGTTGAGGGACTAGCGGCGGACCGCCATACGCTATGACCGCTTCGCGCAGGGTGGTTTGCGGGCCTGGCGGCTTGATTGTCGCGCTGAAATGCCACTCACCTTGGCCGAAAGGCACCCACGACACGCCGGAGTGCGGCCGCGGCACGGTCGCCTGTGACATTCGAGTGCACCGGCAGGCTGCGGCGCTATCGTCAACGTCGCCTCCTACGCCTGCTTCCAGGCTTTCCCGACGATCGCCGCCTATGCGGCATCCAAGGGATGCCCTGGCGCAGCTGACCCGGGTCCTTGCTCTTGAGGGCATCGAGCATGGTATCCGCGCCAACGCCGTCGGCTCCGGTGACGTCGTGACAAACATATTGAGTCACGCGCTTGAAGATGGCCGCGGTTTCCTGGCGAACTGTTTGAAAATGGGTTGGCAGCCTGAGCCTGTTGCGATTCAAGCTCGGGATATGGACCCGAGCGGCGCGCGGCCGGATGCCCAGGACCGAGAAGCAG
The DNA here is from genome assembly GCF_025791835.1 of Roseomonas xinghualingensis. Lineage (GTDB taxonomy): Bacteria > Pseudomonadota > Alphaproteobacteria > Acetobacterales > Acetobacteraceae > Roseomonas > Roseomonas xinghualingensis. Next base: position 811 of record NZ_JAOXLP010000034.1, on the reverse strand, counting down.
ACCAAGCGTTATCCGACTCATCTAACGAATACCGAGTGGGAGCGGATCCGGCCTCCCCTGCCCTGGTTGCCGAGGCGTAGGCGCAAGCAGTTGCTCATGGCAGTGCTCGATAGCTGGCTTGACCTTCGCACGCTGCCGGTGGGGCATGTGGTGCCGAAGGGTTAGGCCTGGGCCTGCCGCGCCCACCCTCTTGGCGCTCTCGGTTCCGCAATCTGCGCCCAACATCTCGAATTGACCGGGCAATGATGTACTTCCATCGGCCGCAGGCAGCCCCGGCCTGGTCATCTTCCTGGCGCCGGCGCGCGCTTGGGTAACCTGATGCATGATCAGCGCTAGCCGCGCAAGCAGCCGGTGGTGCCCGCGAATTCTTGCGGCGCATTCGGTCAGCCTTGCTGACAACTTCCCGCTGCGGCCTCCACGACCTCTCTCATGCCTGCAAGAGTGCGGCGAAAATTAGAACACCTAACAGGACCGTCTGATCTGGCCGAGGCAGACCAGGGCGCAGGCGAGTGTCGTGAAGGCGAGATGGATGTTGGCTCGGCGCTCATATCGGATGCTCAGGCGGCGGTAGCGGGCCAGCCAGGCGAAGGTGCGTTCCACAATCCAGCGGTGTCGGCCGAGGTGGATGCTGCTCTCAAGCCCACGCCGGGCGATGCGCGAGGTGATACCGCGGGCGCGGCACTCCTGGCGGCAACTCGGCCGCGAGGGCGTCGCGGTGGCCCGCTGCACGGGGGAACGGCTGATGCGCGCCATGGGTCTACGGGGTGTGGTGCGCGGGAGAGAGACGAGGACCACCGTCTCGAACCCGGCC
>NZ_JAOXLP010000033.1 GCF_025791835.1 Roseomonas xinghualingensis | reverse complement strand
CAGGAGTACAACAGCGAACGGCCGCATGGGTCACTGGGGAACTTGACCCCACGGGCGTTCGCCGAGCAGGCTCAACGAGCCCGACGAGTTGCGTAGCCGCCGGACCAGAGCCGGGGAGCAGACCACCGGCTCAAAGCCATACCCCCAGGACGGATCACTTTAGTGGGGCAGGATCACATCCCGCTTCGGGGCGAGCCGTGCTCCGCCTCCTATCTGGCCGTATTCCAACCCGTACGGCATGCGCTGAACACATCCTGCACAGGAGTAGGAACGGCTATCGCAATCGCATTGGTCAGGCTGCCCGCAGCCACATTCGGGTTCACGATCCCGAGGACCTTGCCGCATTCCTGAAGGATCGAGGTCAGTTGCTGGCGGGTGTACCCTTCGGTGTTGCGGAGCGTGTTCAGATGCCCCTCCAGCGCAGTCCGCCGCGGCTTGGCAAGCGTCTGGATCTGGAGCACGTCCTTCACCGCATAAATCAGAAGGCGCTGCTCATCGAACGTGCTTGTAGCAGGCGAGACAGGTAAGGGCGTGTAGTCCAGATACGCCTCGTCAAACCCCTCAGCGATGCCCCTCATCCATGTCCAGCCATCGGAGAGGTCTACCACCATGGCCTCCGCCTTTGGATTGGGCCCAGCGGCTATATCCGGCCACTTCTTCGTACCACAAGGAGAGAACTCCTCGCTGATCGCTCTCCAGTCATGCGCCACGAAGGTTTGGGAGGTGACATGCGGTGCTGAGTTTTCGCAACCCACCATAATGCCACCACACTGCCCCACCTCCTTCGGGTTGAAGTAGATGTACAAATGGCCGTGCGCGCCGTTGGGAAGAATGATATTGCCGCTGAAGGGATTATTGTTGCCCGCTCCACCCAGCGCCACGTTCACCCCGAAATGGTTATTCTCACCTAGACCATTCTTGATCGCGCCTCGGATACCGGTGAGCTTCCCGCGCTTCTCCGTTATGCGATAGCGGCGCGTGCCACGCAGAGAAATCGAATCGGGGCGATCCGCCAGCGCATGGGTGGCCGCGCTGCGGGTGATCAGCAACCCCGCTTGCCGCACGTCGGACACCAGCCAGTCAAAGAAGGCAGTGCCCGCATCATCATAGGCGGTGCGCACGGGGAGCTGAATGATCACACGCCCACCATGGGAGAGGAAGGAGGCGGTCGGCAGGTTGTCCATCGCCCCGTCTCTCCACTGAGGCGCGTTGCTCTGCGTCGACGTGTTATAGGTTACGCCGCGGTGCTGAAGCACCCCGAAGAGCTTCCGAAGGAAAGCGGCGATGCTGCTATGCCCCGGACTGCGAATAGCGCCGCACCACATCATAGCGTCGAAGCAGAACTGGTCCATTTCCGACCGCGTCGCCCAGTGGGCGCGGAGCAGCTTGACGGCCTCCTCCCTGCTTCTCGGCGCTGGGCCGAGGCTGAGCTGGCCTCTCTCAAGCTGGTTCTCGTAGTCCCGAACCCCAGCGGTGATCTTGTGCACTGGTGGATCCTCTGATTGGCGGGGGATTCTGGCTTCGGCCGGATGGATCCGGTCAGCCGTGCTGCCGCACAACGTGTTCCGCCGGGAACTCGCCCGGCCGCCCCACAGCGGCGCAGCGCGGCCTGGCCGACGTAGGCCCTACGGCTGCAGGACGAACGAGGGCGGGAGCGGCCATGCCACCCCGCCCGAAATAGATCAGCTCTTCTTCATCGCCGCCAGGTCATAGGTGACCTTGGCGCCCGCCTTCGGCGTGCCAGCATTATCAAGCGGCGAGGGCGAAACCATGATCTTGGTAAAGTTCAGCGACAGGCTCTCGACGGGGTTATCGCCGCTTGAGCTGACGCTGTAGCTGGAGACACCGCAATCGGTCAGTTCGTAAGCCAGGAAGGTGTCCACCTTGCTTTTGGTCGTCGAGGTGAACTTGATCTCGACCTTCGTATTGAAGGTACCCGCCACCGAGTCCTCGAACAGGCCGGACGATGAAACGTCGAAGGTCTTGGTGACAGAGATCTCGCTGATGTTGGGATTGGAGCTCTCCCGCGCCTGACCACCGGCGCCGCTGGTCACACCGCGCCCAACCCCCAGCTGGAAGGAATGCAGCTCGATCCAGTTCTTGTATCCCTCAGTCGTCACCTGACCGTCGATCTTGCCGAACTTCATATAAATGGCCATGGCATCGTCCTTCCCTTGCTGGCGCGACCATTCGCACCTTAGCCGAACTTGGTTACGGTATTAGTTAACGGTGTAGGCAAAGCCTCCGTCGGCACCCAGACCGACATGCACCGCACTAACCTGCTTGCCCTCCGCGAGGCGGGTGAGCACCTCGGCGGACAATTCTGGGAGAAGTGTCCGCGAGAGGATGTTCTCCACATTGCGTGCGCCGGAGGAGCTCTCGGTGCAGCGCGTGGCAATTGTCTCTACCAATGCAGGATCCCAATCGAAGCGGGCTCGATAACTTTCCTGCACACGCGCGCGAATCCGACCGAGCTGCATGGCCACGATCTGCCTGATGATCGAGTCCGGCAACGGAAAATACGGCACGAGCGTCACGCGCCCCAGGAAGGCCGGCTTGAAGTACTTCGACAGTTCCGGGCGCAGCGCCTCGGCGAGCCCCGCGGCATCCGGCGCAGTCTCGGGATCCGCGAAAAGCTTAGCGATCAGGTCCGTTCCGGCATTGCTTGTCATGATGATGACGGTGTTCTTGAAGTCGATGTCGCGGCCTTCGCCGTCCTTCATGTTCCCCTTGTCGAACACCTGGAAGAACACGTCCTGGACGCCGGGATGGGCCTTCTCCATCTCGTCCAGCAGCACCACGCTGTAGGGCCGACGCCGCACCGCCTCTGTCAGGATACCGCCTTCACCATATCCGACATAGCCGGGGGGACTGCCCATCAGCAGGCTGACCTTATGCTCTTCCTTGAACTCGGTCATGTTGATGGTGGTCAGGTTCTGCTCGCCCCCATAGAGGAGGTTCGCGAGGGTCAGCGCCGTCTCCGTCTTGCCCACGCCAGAGGTGCCGACCATCAGGAATACACCGATCGGCTTGCGCGGGTCGGTCAGCCCCGCTCGACTGGTGCGGATGGCCTGTGCCACGGCCTCTAGCGCATGGCCCTGGCCAACCACGCGCTTCTCCATTGCCTCGCGCAGGTTCAGCACTGTCCGGATCTCGTCGGACTGCATGCGGCCGGCTGGAATCCCCGTCCAGCTCTCCACGATCTCGGCGATCGCCTGCGCGTCCACGGCCGGGAAGATCAGCGGCTTCTCCCCCTGCAATGCGCGAATGGCCTCGGCCGTCTCGGCCAGTCTCGCCCGGTCAGGGCCCGTATCCATGCCGAGCTCCGCTGCCTCGATCCTGCCGCGGATATTCCCCAGCTCCTCAACGAGGCGCTTCTCCTCTTCCCAGCGCGCCTCCAAATCGGCCAGCTCCGCGACCGTTGCTTCTCGCTCCGCCCCCAGCTCCGCTTGGCGAGCGCTATGGTCGAAGCCCGAGGCGATCTCGCGGGCAACGATCGCCAACTCGGTGTCGATCAGATCTATCCGCCGCCGCCGGTCCTCGACCGAGGCGGGAACCGTGTTCTGGCTCATTGCGACCCGCGCACAGGCCGTGTCGATCAGGCTCACCGCCTTGTCCGGAAGCAGTCTGGCCGGGATATAGCGCGCCGAGAGCTTCACCGCGGCAGAGACAGCCTCGTCGAAGATTCGGATGCCATGATGCCTCTCCAGCGTACCGACCAGGCCGCGGATCATGCTGATGGCGACCGGCTCGCTCGGCTCCTCTACCTTCACCGTCTGGAAGCGCCGCGTCAGCGCCGCATCCTTCTCGAAGTACTTCTTGTACTCCGCCCAGGTCGTCGCCGCGATCGTGCGCAGTTCACCGCGGGCTAACGCAGGTTTGAGGAGGTTGGCCGCGTCGTTCTGCCCGGCCGCCCCGCCGGCGCCGATCAGCGTATGCGCCTCGTCGATGAAGAGAATGATCGGCTTGGCGCTCGCCTTCGTCTCCTCGATCACCGACTTCAAACGGTTCTCGAACTCGCCCTTCACCCCGGCACCCGCCTGCAGAAGGCCCAGATCCAGGGTTCGCAATGTCACGTCACGCAGGGCGGGCGGAACGTCGCCCGCCGCGATGCGGAGGGCGAGCCCTTCAACCACCGCCGTCTTCCCCACCCCGGCCTCACCGGTCAGGATTGGGTTGTTCTGCCGGCGACGGGTCAGGATATCGACCATCTGCCGGATCTCGAAGTCGCGCCCAAGAATCGGGTCGATCTTCCCAGCCTTCGCCTGCGCGGTGAGGTCGATTGTGAACTGGTCGAGCGCGGCAGAACCGCCCGGCCGCGGCGCATCACCCGCGGCCGCCGCTTCGGAACCCGCCGCCTGCGAAGTCGCCTGCGCCGCCTCCGCCGTGTTGCCGCAAACCGAAGCGTAGTCACGCTTCAGCAGATCCGGCTGGAGCTTCGCCAGTTGGCCGGAGGCCTCCCGGGCACGGCGGGCGAGCGTCTCATCGGCCAGCAATGCCCAGAGCAGATGACCAGAGCGAATCCGAGTAGCACCCTGTTCGACGGACGCCAGCAACCAGGCCTGCTTCACCACCTCCACCACTTCGGGCGAGAGAGATGGCGCGCGCGCATTCCCGGTCTTCATACGATCGAGAGAACGGTTAACGTCGGCCAGGACTCGCGGCGCGTCGATCTCCCAGTGGCGCAGGATAGCGGTGATATCCGTGTCGGTCCGGTCAAGAAGGCCGATCAGAAGATGCTCGATTTCAACGTTGTAGTGCGTGCGTGACAGGGTCAGTCCCGCGGACGCTTCCAGAGCTCGACGACAGATATCGTTAAGGCGACCGATGAGCGGCTTAAGGTCGATCGCGGCCAAGGAGTTCGTTCCGTAACGTTTCCGAGCGCACGCTAATGTGTTATCACCTCCTCGTAAACCCACCATGGAGCGATGCACCTTGGCATTGCCGATTGACGCGCAAGATCTCGAAGCCCTCCTTGCCCCGATCACGGAGGATGCACCTGCTGGCGCGGACCTGCGCGAGGACTACTCGCCGACCTCCCTCTATTTTCAGCTCCGGGACGCCCGCGCCGAGGCGCGCGATATCGAGCGGCAGTCCGAGGCTGCGGATGCGGACGAGGCGCCACCAAATCAGTGGCGCACCGTGCAGAGCCTTGCGATCAGGGCCCTCACCACCGGCGCCAAGGACCTCGAGGTGGCGGCGTGGCTGACGGAGGCGTTGGTCCGTACCGCCGGGCTGCAGGGCCTCGCCATGGGCGCAACCATCATCGCCCGGCTGGTAAACCTTTACTGGGACCACCTCTTCCCGTTGCCGGACGAGGACGGAATCGAAACGCGCGTGGCCCCCGTGGCCGGTCTGGCCGGACAGGGCGTGGACGGCACGCTGATGCAGCCCTTGCGCAAGACCATGCTCTTCAGCCGGCCGGACGGGACGCCTTTCGGCCTGTGGCGCTACGTCGCGACTCTGGAGCTGTCAGGAATCACAGACCCGGACCGCCGCGCCGCCCGCGTGGAAGCCGGCATCGTTCCCTTCGAGGAGGTGGAGAAAGAGGCCCGAATCGCCGGAGGGGCGCACTGGGCAGCCCTGCGCGCCGAGGTGAGCGCTGCCATGGCCAGCTGGGCCGAGATGAGCCAGGCCCTGGACGAAAAGGCGGGGGCGGACAGCCCCTCCACCAGCCGCGTACGAGACGTGCTGCAGCTCCTCCTCGAAACCTGCAGCCGCTTCGCACCGGCGGTCCCTTCAGCCGAGGCGGATTCGGAAGCGCTCGCGGCAGCGGATGACGCCATGCCCGTTACCACGACCAGCCCCGGCGGAATGCCCGCTAATGCAATGGCCGCGGCAATCGCCGGGCGCGAACAGGCGCTGCGCCAGCTCGGTGAGATCGCGGCCTGGTTCCGCAACACCGAGCCTCACTCGCCAATTTCCTATACACTCGATGAGGCCATCCGTCGGGGCCGCATGACTTGGCCGGACCTGATCGCCGAGATCCTCCCGGACCAGACCACGCGCGATGCCCTCATCACGGCGCTTGGCATCCGCCCACGGCCACCGGAGGAGTGAGACTGTTGCGCTCAAGCATCACTCCGCAATTCCTGTCCTGTCGGAGCAGTTGACGATGTCATTCGTTAACCAATAGGTTCACATAGTCTTGAGAGTAGCCATCGTTGCAGGCCGGGCACCGCTTCCGGTCAGCGCAACAGGCCGTATGACACGGGCCTCAGCCGCGCGGCCCTGCTTGAGGAAACCGATTTCATGAGTGGAAGCGTCCACGACAAGCTGAACCGCGTCCGCAAGCCGCGCGTGCACATAACCTATGAGGTCGAAACTGAGGGTGCGCTCATCGAACGCGAGCTGCCCTTTGTCGTCGGCGTCATGGGAGATTTCTCCGGCGACCCGACAGCACCGCTCAAGCCCATGGCGGAGCGCAAGTTCACCCAGATCGATCGTGACAACTTCAACGACGTCATGGCGACCATGAATCCCGGCCTGAAGCTGAAGGTCGACAACACGCTGGCCGGTGACGGATCCCAGATGTCGGTCGATCTTAAGTTCAACAGCATCGAGGATTTCGATCCGGGCCGCGTTGCGGCACAGGTTCCGGCGCTCGCTGCCCTCATGGAGACGCGCGCAAAGCTGCGCGACCTCATGAGCAAGGTGGACCGCTCCGAGGAACTGGAGACGCTGCTCGAGAAGGTGCTGCGTTCGGAGGGCGACCTGAAGTCCCTCTCCGGTGAGCTCGGCATCAACAAGACGGAAGGCTGAGACATGTCCGAGACCGCTGGCTCCAGCGCCGCCGCCACTATCACTGAGGACGCCCCTGGTCTGCTCGACCAGATCCTCTCGAGTACGATGCAGTCCGAACCGGATCGCGCGCAGGACCTCGTCAAGAACCTTGTCGAGCAGGCGCTGTCCGGCACCGTCACCTTCGACAAGAACCTGACCCGCACCTTCGATCGTGCGATCGCCGCGATCGACAGCAAGCTGTCCACGCAGCTCAACGCGATCATGCATGACCCGAAGTTCCTCAAGCTCGAGGGAAGCTGGCGCGGCCTGCACTACCTCGTGCAGAACTCCGAGACCGGCACGGCGCTCAAGCTGCGCGTCCTGAACGTATCCAAGCGCGACTTGACGCGAGACCTGAACAAGGCGGTCGAGTTCGATCAGAGCCAGATCTTCAAGAAAATCTATGAGAACGAGTTCGGCACCCCCGGCGGCGAGCCCTACGGCGCGCTGATCGGCGATTATGAATGGACAAATCATCCGGATGACGTGGAAACGCTCCGGCTGATGTCCAACGTCGCTGCCGGTGCCTTCGCTCCCTTCATCTCCTCGGTCGGTGCTGGGATGTTCGGCTTCAAGGACTGGACCGAGCTCTCCAAGCCTCGCGATCTGGCCAAGATCTTCGAGTCGCAGGAATACGCGAAGTGGCGCTCCTTCCGTGACAGCGAGGATGCGCGCTTCGTCAACCTCGTGATGCCGCGGGTGATTGCCCGCCTCCCCTATGGCGCTGCGACCAAGCCCATCGAGGAGTTCAACTACGAGGAGGCGCCGACGGATGAGGCGGGCGTGGCGCGCGCCATGGGCCATCACGATTACTGCTGGTCCAATGCCGCCTACGTCATGGGCGCCAGGCTCACCGACGCCTTCGCCAAGTATGGCTTCTGCACCGCGATCCGCGGCGCCGAAGGCGGCGGCAAGGTCGAGAATCTGCCGGCCCATGTCTTCACCTCGGATGACGGCGACACCGACACCAAGTGCCCGACAGAGATCGGCATCACCGACCGGCGTGAGTTCGAGCTGTCAAATCTGGGCTTCCTCCCCCTCTGTCATTACAAGAACACCGACTATGCTGTGTTCTTCGGTGCACAGTCCGCTCAGAAGCCCAAGAAGTATGATCGGCCGGAGGCGACCTCCAACGCCGCCATCTCCGCCCGGCTTCCCTATATGATGGCGACCAGCCGCTTCGCGCACTTCCTGAAGGTCATGGCGCGCGACAAGATTGGCTCCTTCATGGAGGCCAGCAATGTCGAGAGCTGGCTGAACCGCTGGATCCAGAACTACGTCAACACCAACGAGAATGCCGGGCAGGAGATGAAGGCCCGCTATCCGTTGCGCGAGGCGCGGGTCGAGGTGAAGGAAATTCCGGGCAAGCCCGGCTCCTATAACGCCGTCGCCTATCTGCGCCCCTGGCTGCAGATGGAGGAGCTGACGACCAGCATGCGCATGGTCGCACGAGTGCCTCAGGGTTCCTGACGACAGCAGGCAACGCCATGCTTGACGGCCTGACAGGCCGGGAGCAGCCCAAGGAAGCGGAGCCGGATACGGCTCCGCTTCGCACTTCCGTTCTCAGTGGCCACTTCTTCGGTACCGCCCATACCCGCGTGGCCGAGCGCCTCGCCGCCTTCCTCCATGGCGGCGCCACGATTACTGAAGCCCTTCTTGCCTGGTTCGGCGAGGATGCTGCGGCTTTGGCCCAGCATGGCCCCGCCGACCTCGGCGCCGCGCTCGATGCGGACATCGCCGCTATTGACAACATACTCAGCGAGCAACTCGATACGGTGATTCATGCGGGCCGCTTCCAGGCGCTGGAGGGCCGGTGGCGTGGCCTGGCCTGGCTGCTGAACGGCCTCGAACCGAGCAGGCGGGTGAAGGTCCGGGTTCTGAGCATCAACTGGGCCGAAATCTGCCGGGACCTTGAGCGCGCCCTTGAATTCGACCAGAGTACCCTCTTCCGCCGGATCCATGACGATGAATTCGGCATCGCGGGCGGCGAGCCCTTCGGACTGCTCGTCATCGACCACGCCGTCCGGCACCGCCCAGCGCCCCAGGCGCCGACCGACGATGTCGGCGCGCTTCAGCAGCTCTCATCCATTGCCGCCGCCGCCTTCTGCCCGATGGTCCTGTCCCTCCATCCCGCCGTGCTCGAGGTAGAGGACTTCGCCCAACTCGCGGCCGTGCAGGACATTACGGCGCCGCTCCGCGGCAGCGCCCATGCCCGCTGGCGGGGCCTGTCCGCACGGTCGGACATGCGCTTCATCGGCCTCGCCATGCCCCGCCTGCTGGCGCGCCATCCCTGGAAGGATGACCCGGCGCGCGCTGACGGCTTCCGCTACCGCGAGCACGCGCCCGACATCGCGAGCCGCACATGGATGAGCGCTTCCTACGCCTTTGCTGCCTGTGCCATGCGGGCCTTCCTCCGATATGGTTGGCCAGCCGACGTCCGGGGCGTGGAGACGGACCGTGTCGGTGGCGGTCTCGTCACGGACCTTCCGCCCGAGCCATTCGCCAGCGGCCCCGCCACAGCCTGGCCTCGTGCCGGCCTCGAGCTGCGCCTCAGCGACCGGCAAGAGCGGGCCCTGGTCAATGCCGGGGTGATGCCCGTCTCTGCCCTGCCCTTCGGTCCAGACATGGCCTTCAGCTCGGTCCGGAGCATGCAGGCCCCGGCCACCCACACGGGGACGAACGCTGCGGCGGCCGATGCCAATGCCCGTCTCTCCGCCCAGCTCAACTCCATCCTCTGCGCGGCGCGCTTCGCGCACCACATCAAGATCATGGGCCGTGACATGGTCGGGTCCTTCCAGACAGCCGACGCCATCGAGAGACGCCTCCAGATCTGGCTGCAAGGCTATGTGGACACGAACATCTCCAGCACAGGCGATTCCCGCGCACGCTACCCGCTGGTCGCTGGTGATGTGCAGGTACGGGAGCGGGCGGGGCATCCCGGAGTGTTCAGCTGCGTCGTTCGGCTGCAGCCGCATTATCAGCTCGACGACGTGGCGACCGTCTTTAACCTCGTCACAGAACTCGCCGCCACGGGCGCCCGGTAGTGCCTTGGCAACAAAGATGAGAGAGTATGGCAGGCGGGCGGCCTGTGCTGCCAAAGGGGGAGAAGGGCATGTCGCCGACCAAGGAAGTTAGCGCCGGCAGCCTCTTTCGAGAGGGCCGACTGGCTGACGCGATCACCGCTGCCAACGACGCCGTCCGCAAGGCCCCCGCAGATGCCACCCCACGGGTTCTGCTTGCCGAGTTGCTGGTCTTCGCCGGTAATCTGGAGCGTGCCGACGTGGTGCTGGACGCCTGCGGCGACATCGATCCTGGTCTGGCCATGGTCGTCGCCGAGTTCCGTCAGATCCTGCGCGGCGAGCTGGCACGACGGCAGGTCTTCCGCGATGGCCGCGTCCCGGATTTTCTCTTTGATCCCACGCCGACGCAACGCAGCGCCCTCGCTGCCCTGACCGCCCAGCGCGCGGGCGACCTGCTCGAGGCTGGACGGCTCGCGGCAGAGGCTGAGACGGCACGGGTGCATCCGAAGGGCAAGGCCGCCGACATGGCCTTCGACGACCTCCGGGACGGAGACGACCTCCTTTCCGGCTGCTTCGAGGTGATTACGACAACGGGCAAGTATTTCTGGGTGCCGCCGGAGCGCGTGGTTTCCATCATCTTCCATCCGCCGAAGCGCCCACGGGACCTCTACTGGCGCCGTGCCAGCATGCAGGTGGCGGCCGGGCCCGACGGAGATGTCTATATCCCAGCCATCTACCCAGCCCCGAGCGATGCCGATCTCACCGAGGAACTGCGCCTCGGCCGTGCGACGGGCTGGCACCAGCCGGCCGAGGCGGGGCCGGTCCGGGGCCTTGGCGCCGTGACCATGCTGATCGGCGAAGAGTCCCGCACCGTGATGGAACTCGATAACCTGTGCTTCGAACCACAGGAATGATCCCTGCCGATTCCCCTGAAGCGCTCGACGGCACCTGGCGCGGCGCCCGCGACCGCGCGCAACTGCCTCTCCTCGACAGGTTGATCGACGGAGACCCCGACCGGCCGCAGGATCCACCGATGAGCGTGGCCACGGCCCTTGCCATCCTGCGCACTAGCGTCCGGGCTGATTTGGAGGCCTTGCTCAACACCCGCCGCCGCTGGCGTAGCTGGGGTCCGTCTCTCACGGAGTTGGAGCAATCCCCGATCGGCTGGGGGCTTCCCGATTTCGCAGGCGGTGCCTTCAACGACCCGAGGCGACGAGAGGCGCTGCGGCGCGAGGTAGAAGCGTGCATCCGCCGCTTCGAGCCTCGCTTCCTCAACGTCTCCGTATCTCTCGCCGGCGCGTCGGAGCAGCTCTCCGGCACCCTCCAGCTGCGGATCGATGCACTCCTGCACGCCGACCCGGCACCGGAGCCGATCTCCTTCCAGACCATTCTCGACGCGAACACGACGGATTTTACCGTCCTCGCTCCCGAGGGCTGACCTGATGTCGGACGCGTTGCTGCCCTACTACAACCGGGAACTCGACGCGCTCCGCCGGCTTGCGGCGGAGTTCGCCGAGACCTATCCGAAGATCGCTGGACGCCTCCGGCTAAGTCGCGACGCGGTCGACGACCCGCACGTCGCCCGCCTGCTCGAAGGCGTCGCCTTCCTTGGTGCCCGCGTGCAGCACCGGCTGGACGACGAATTCCCAGAACTGACCGACGCGCTGCTCTCGGTCCTCTACCCCCACTACCTTGCCCCCGTGCCGTCGGTCGCCATTACGCGCTTCTCCTGCGACCCCGAGATGGCGGGCCCTGCCCTCCTTCGCGCCGGGGCGGAGATCGAGACGGAGCCGGTGCGCGGGGAGCCCTGCCGCTTCCGCACCGCTTATGACGTGACGCTCTGGCCGGTGGAGATCGACGCGGTGCGCCTCTCCGGCATGCCACTCCCGGCGCCGTCCAACCCGGCCGCCTCGCAGGCGGCCGGCGTCATGCGCATAAGCCTGCGCTGCGCCAACCCCGCCATGACCTTCTCCCAGCTCGGCCTCGACTCCCTGCGCCTCTTCCTGCGCGGTGAGACGGGCGCCCAACTGCTGGAGCTGATGCTGGCCCATTGCATCTCCGTGGCGGTCGCGGATGGCCCGGGCGACCAGCAGCCCGTCATCCTTCCGCCCAGTGTGCTGCAGGCCGTCGGCTTCGCCCCGGAAGAGGCGCTCCTGCCATGGCCCGCCCGCTCCTTTTCCGGCTTCCGGCTGCTGAGTGAGTACTTCGCCGCGCGCGAGAAGTTCCTCTTCGTCGACATTCTCCGGCTGGATGCGAAGACCCTCCTCTCAGCCGGGAACCGGATGGACGTCTTCCTCTATCTCGACCGGCTGCCGCCTGAGCTGGAGCGCGCCGTCGACGCGTCGAGCCTTGCCCTCGGCTGCACGCCGATGGTCAACCTCTTCGCTCAGCGGTGCGAACCCATCACGCTGGACAGCACGGCACTCGAGTACCGGATCGTCCCGGATGCGCGGCGCCCGCAGGCGCTTGAGGTGTGGTCCGTCGAGCGCCTGCGGGAGGGGCGCCCAGGCGGCGGTTTCCGGCGCTGGGAACCCTTCTACCGCCTCGCCCGCCACGGGGACGAAGGCGCGGATGAGGAGACGGCCGGGCAATACATGACCGCCCGCCGCCCGTCGCCCGGACGGGGCCGGGGGAGCGAGGTCTTTCTCCTTCCCCACGACCCCGCCTTTGAAGCGGACCGCACTGACGAGACCGTGCTCTCGGTCGATGCCCTCTGCTGTAACCGGGATCTCCCCGCCGCTCTGCCTTTTGGCGGTGGCCGCCCCGCCCTGCGGCTGGTCGAGGGCGCCGCCGTCGTAACCGGCCTCAGCTGCCTCACCGCTCCAACCAGCACCATGCGCATGCCGCTGCGGGAGCGGAGTTACTGGCGTCTCATCTCGCATCTTTCGCTCGGCCATCTCAGCGTCGTTGGGGGCGGTGAGGCGGCCAAGACACTGGCCGAGGTCCTTCGCCTTTATGATGGCCGCGACACGGCCGAAACCCGCGCGGCCATCCGCGCCCTCCTGGACGTGAGCTCTGCGCCCGGCACGGCGCGCGTGCCCGGCGCGCGCGCGGGCGGCTTCTGCCGTGGGTTGGATGTGACGCTGACCTTCGACGACCAACTCTGGTCGACCGGCGGCCTCTTCGTCCTTGCCTCCGTGCTAGAACGCTTCCTGGCGCTTCATGCCACCGTGAACTCCTTCGTGCGCACCCGCGCCGTCCTGCGCGGAAGGCCGGGCACCAGCGCCGCGTGGCCAGCCCGGGCGGGGCGCCAAGTCCTGCTGTGAGCGCTGCACCTCCTGTCCGCCGGCGCGGGCGCAGCGCGCTCGAGCGCCTGGTGGCCGATGCTCGCCACTTCAGCTTCGATGCGGCCGTGCGCCTCCTCAGCTTCGCCCGACGGCAGCCCGGGCCCGCCGAGGCCGCGCGCTTCTCCAGCATCGGCGGCGCGGCCTACTCCGGCAGCGAGGTGACGGCGGTCAGCGATCCGCGCCAGGCGGAGCCCCCCTCGGTCTCGGTCGGGCTGATCGGACTGACTGGCCCCAATGGCGTGCTGCCGGCCCACTATTCCGATGCCGCCCTGACCGCGCAGCGCAACCGCTCCCCTTCCCTCCCGCACTTCCTGGACCTGTTGGCACACCGCATGATTGCGGCCTTCGCCGCGGCGGGCGCCAAGTATCGGCTGCATCGTGCGGCGGATACGCACAGTATCACCCAGCGCGCGGGGCTCGGCTCGGCCCAGCCCCCGGGCGGGCCGGTCGGCGGCGTCCTGCTCGCCCTCACCGGCTACGACATACCTGGCTTCGAGGCACGCCTACCGGCCGGCACCGCGCCGCTGCAACATTATGCCGGGCTCTTCTCCGCCCATCCCCGTTCGGCCGACCGGCTGGAGGCGATGATTTCCGACTGGCTCGAGCGCCCGGTCGCCGTGCGGCAGTTCACCGGCGCCTGGCTCCCGCTGCCGGCGGACCAGCGAAGCTGCCTTCCCGTCGGGCTCGCCCCCGGCGTCTTCAACCGCCTCGGCGAGGACGCCGCCATCGGAATCCGTGCCTGGGACCAGCAGGCGCGCATCCTCCTGAGCATCGGCCCTCTGGACCTCCACCGCTTCGAACACCTGTTGCCCGACGGCGCCGAACTCCGCCGCCTCGTCTCGCTGGTGCGCGCCTTCGTCGGCTTCGAGGTGGGCTTCGCCGTGAATCTTCTGCTCGACCGCGATGCAGTCCCTCCCCTGGTCCTTGACGGGCCAGGCGGCGCAACGGCGCGGCTGGGATGGAACACCTGGCTGCCCCAGGCCGTCGGCGAGCGGCGCCGCACGCACGCCGCAGATGCGGTGTTCGAGGCCGAATTGGTTGAGGCGCAGCCGGCACGCGATCAATGATCGCAGACCAGACGAAACAGCGAGAACAAGAGGGGCGGAACGAAGCGGTGAGCACGACGAATACGAACTGGGGCGGCGGCTATGTCACCGATATCGAGTACATCGAGGGTTTCTACGCTCAGCAATCACCAACCCACCTCTCCCTCTCATGCCTGCTCCGGGGCGTCACCGTTCCCATGCCGGGTCCGGACGACCCCGTCAGCTATCTGGAGCTTGGCTGCGGCCACGGCGTCGGCGCGCTCATCCTCGCGGCCTCCAATCCGGCCTGGCGGGTCACGGCAATCGACTACAACCCCGCGCATATCGCGAGTGCCCGTGCCATGGCTGCGGCCGCCGGCGTCGGGAACATCAGCTTCCTTGAGGCTGACCTCGGGTCGCTGGCCGGCAGCGCCGCCGCGCGCGCCGTGCCAGAGGCGGATTTCACCAGCCTGCACGGCGTCTGGACCTGGGTCGCCCCCGAAGTACGCCAGGGGATCGTCCGGCTTCTGGCCGAGAAGGTCCGGCCGGGCGGCGTCGTCCATGTCAGCTACAACGCCCTGCCCGCCTGGCAGGGCATGCTGGGAATGCAGCGCCTCATCCTCGAAGCGGGCCGGCGCGGCGGCTGGCGCAGCGACGCCCGCACCGCCGCCGGCCTCGGCTTTGCCCGGGAGCTCAACGAGGCCGGCGCACACTACCTCCAGACCAGCCCCCTCGCGCAGCACCTGCTGACGGCCACCAAGGACCAGGCCGCCGAATACGTCACCCACGAGTATATGAACGAGCACTGGGCACCCGCCTTCCATGCGGACGTGGCCGCGGCGATGGCCGGCGCCAAGCTCGACTGGGTCTCGACCGCCTCCCTGCTTGAAAGCTTCCCGCAACTCATGCTCACGGAGCCGCAGCGCGAGCTCTACGAGCGGCACGATGACCCCGCCATGCGTGAGCTGGTCATGGACACCTGCGTGCAGCGCCAGTTCCGCCATGATGTCTATGTCCGCGGCGCACGCCGCATGCTCGCCGGCGAGCGGGACACTCATCTTTCCGCCCTTTCGGTCACGCCCATCGTCGCGCCCTCCGAGATGGACACCAGCCTCTCGGTGCCGGCGGGCAAGGCGGAGATGGGGCCGGGCCTGCAGTGGATCATCGCCGATGCGCTGCAGGGCCCTGCCACGATCGGCGAGCTGCTGTCGCGCCAGCCGGGGGTTAGCAACCCGGCCGAGCTGACCGCCATCCTCGTCAGCACCGGGCAGGCGCAGCCCGTGCTCCGCCCCGCTGCCGAGCAGGCACCAGCGGCCAGCCGGCTGAACCGACTGCTGGGTGGACGAGTGCGGAGCATGCTGGGGCAGAGCGGTGCCGCCGGCCTCGCCTCCTCGCAGCTCGGCACCGGCCTCGTCGCGCCGCGCCTCATCCAGTTCATCGCCGGGCGCCTGCTTGCCGGCGAGCGCGAGGACAATTCGGCGCACTGGACAGCCGAGCTCTCCCGCGACCTGGATGACACCGCCCGCGAGGAGCTGGCCACCCTGATTCGCACTGCCATCGAGCGCCGGGTGCCGGTGCTTCGCCGGCTCGGCATCGTGCCGCCATGACAGGCCGCGCCGCATCCGGGGCGTGTTCCACAACACCCACCGCTGCTCTAGGCTTCCGGATCGCGGGTAGGCAGATCCCGCCCTGGGGCCCCGCCCCTCACTGCCGAACAACGCGCCGGAGGAACGCCTGATGCCCGAAACCCCGCTGCTCTCTATGACCAGCGCGGCCGGGGCGGATGTGCTCGTGCCCCGCCGGCTCGAGGCCGTGGAGGGCATCAGCGAACTCTTCCAGTTCCAGGTGGATGCCGTAGCGGAGAACCCAGTCGACGCGGCGACGCTACTCGACAAACCGGCCTGCGTGACCCTGCGCATTGGGGACGGCGTCAGCCGCCACTTCCACGGTATCGTCTCGGAATTCGGCCAGATCGGCCGGGACGGCGCGAAGGACATCACCTACCGCATCCTGCTCCGGCCACGCCTGCTCTCCGCCGCGCTGAGCGAGGATTGCCGGATGTTCTTCAACAAGACGGCGGAAGAGATCATCACGACCGTGCTGGGCGACACCGGCACGACCGTCACCTTCAAGCTCTTCGGCAACGCCGCCCCGCGCCCCGCCACGGCCCAGTTCAACGAGACCGGGCTGCATTTCGCCACGCGTCTGATGGAAGAGGAGGGCTGGTTCTACTTCTTCCAACACTCGGCCGGCGACCACGAGCTGATCGTCACCAACGGCAATGCCGCCTTCCCAGCCATCCCCGATACGACGCTGCAGTTCGGCGTCGGCGGCAGCGGTGAGCTCGGCAGCCTGTTGACGGAATGGCACGCCCCGAACCGAATCACCCATGGCGAGGTCAGCCTCAGCGATTACGACCCTGCAGCACCGGACAAGAAGCTGAAAGCCAAGCAGCAGACCGTGCTGAACCATGCCGGCGCCGCGCAGCGCCCCGTCTTCCACTGGCCCGCCCTGACCGACAACACGGGCGACGTGACGGCGCGGGCAAAAATCCGGATGGAGGCTGCCGAGGCCGCTATCTCCCTGGTGGAAACCTCAGGCAGCCTCGGCAGCCTTTTCGCGGGTGGCCGCTTTAACCTGCAGCCCGAATCCGGCGCGACGAAGCCCTATGTGGTGCGCCGCATCGAACACCTTGCCCAGGCCGAGCCACGCCGCGCCGGCGGCGAGGAGGAAAGCTACGCCAACCGCTTCACCGCCTTCCCCAACAGCGTCCCCTGGCGCCAGCCCCTCGCCACGCCGCGGCCGCGCATGGAAGGGCTCCACACCGCTGTCGTCCTGGCTCCCTCAGGCGAGGAGATCCACACCGATCCGCAGGGGCGGGTGAAAATCCGGTTTTTCTGGGACTGGCGTGCCGAGGCGACCGCGGATAACAGCCCCTTCGTGCGGGTGGTCCAGCCCTGGGCGGGCAATGGCTGGGGCGGCCAGTTCATCCCACGCGCCGGCACCGAGGTGGCCGTCGCCTTCATGGACGCAGACCCGGACCGCCCGGTTGTGGTCGGTGGCTTCTACAACGGCTCCGACAAACCGATCTTCCCGGAAGGGGAGAAGACCAAGACCGGCTTCCGCACCCGCTCCAGCCTCAAGGGCGGCACCGATGCCTTCAACGAGTTGTCCTTCACGGACGAGAAGGACAACGAACTCGTTTTCCTCCAGGCCCAGAAGAACTTCACCGCGAAGGTCAAGCACGACGAGACGCTGACTGTTGAGCATGACCGCGTCAGGACCGTGAACGGCAAGGAGACGGTCACAGTGAAGGGGGACCGCACCCATGAGGTCTCCGACGGCAACGAAAGCCTGACGGTGAAGACAGGCAACCGCAGCGTGGTGGTAGAGAAGGGCAACCACGAGACCACCGTCAAGCTTGGCAACCACAGCCTGGAGATCACCCAGGGCAACCAGGACACCAAGCTGTCCATGGGCAATCAGTCCACGGTGCTCGATCTCGGGAACCACGCCACCCAGGCGAAGCTCGGCGACGTCACCGTCAAGGCCGATGTCGGCAACATCACCCTGGAGGCCCTGCAATCCATCACCCTGAAGGTGGGTGCGAATACGCTGACGCTCAGCCAGCAGGGCATCGAGATCAAGGGCCTGACTGTGAAGGTGGACGGGACTGTAATGACGGAAATCAAGGGACTGATGCTGAAGGCCGACGGAAGCGCCATGCTGATGCTCAAGGGCGGCATCACCATGGTCAACTGACCCATGGCGATCCAGCCCGCCGCCGCCGCGGCCCCGACCAAGTTCTCCGACGACCTTGCGGCCTTCCTGCCGCACCTCTCTCTCGATGAGCGGGGACAGGAAGTGCTGGCCGGCGCCGAGAGCGCGGCGGCCGCGCTCGCCGCACTGGAGAAGGCGCAGCTCCTCGACGAAGCCATGCGTCTTGCCGCCCAGGCGCTGCCCGCGCGGGAGGCGGTCTGGTGGGCCTGCATGTGCAGCCGCCACACCGCTGCTTCGGGCGCCCGCCCCGAAGCGGAAGCCGCCCTGCGCGACCTGGCGGAGGAATGGGTGCGGCGCCAGGGCGATGCGCAGCGGCGGGCGGCAATGGCGGCCGCCCAGGCTTCCGGCTTCGACAGCCCGGAGGCCTGGGCCGCTGTCGGCGCATTCTGGAGCGGTGACTCCATGGCGCCTCCCGAGGCGCCCAAAGTCCCGCCCGAGCCGCATTTCAGGGGCCTGGCGGTTGCCGGCTCTGTCGCGCTTGCCGCCGCACGCGGAGACGCGCGCCTCCGCGAGGCGCGGCTGCTCCGCTTTCTCGCCTCGGCGCGGGACATCAGCCGCGGCGGCGCCGGGCGGCTCGATCCGGAGATGGGCTGATGGGGATGCCCGCGGCGCGCCTGACCGACATGCATGTCTGCCCGATGGTGACGGGCATCGTCCCCCATGTCGGCGGGCCCATTTCGGGCCCAGGCTGCCCAACCGTCCTGATCGGCAGCCTTCCCGCCGCACGGGTCGGCGACATGGCCGCCTGCGTTGGCCCCCCCGATACCATCGCCATGGGCTCCGTCACGGTGCTGATCGGTGGCCAGCCCGCCGCGCGCATGACCAGCACTTGCAGTCACGGCGGCACGGTGGTCTTCGGCTTTCCCACCGTCCTGATCGGTGGCTGAGCGGGCAGGTCAGGCCGCTTCACCGCCCAGCTGCACCGTCACGGCTGTGACGTTGTCAGTCGCTTTTGCATCGAGTGCCGCGCGGACCAGGGGTTCGGCCGCTTCCCCCCGATGGATGGCCAGCAGTTCGGCGATCCGGGCATCTGTCAGCGCCTTGCACAACCCGTCGCTGCACAGGAGCAGGCAGTCGCCCGGAAGCACCCGGCCGGACCGCTTGTCGAGGCGAAGCGCGTCGATCTCCGCGCCAACCGCCCGCGTGACGACATTCGAGAGTGGATGACCCATCGCCTGGGCCGCGGTGATGGCGCCGCTCTCGATGAGATCCTCGACGACGCTGTGGTCCCGGCTCACCTGGATTAGCTCGCCCTGCCGCAGCAGATAGGCCCGCGAATCGCCTGCCCACAGGCAGGCGAAATGCCCGTCCTGCACGACCATGACGACGACCGTCGTCGCGATCTGCACTCTCGGCCCAAGCGAGGTCACACGTGCCCGCAGCACGAGATGCGCCGTCTCAAGCCGGGCGCGGACCTGACCCAGCACCGCCAGTGCGGGCAGTCCGGGCGGAATGCCTTCCAGCGCCCGGCGTACCTCCTCCGAAGCGATCTCGCCCGAGCGGTGCCCCCCTGCCCCGTCTGCCACGGCCCACAGCCCCAGATCCGGCCGGTTCACGAAGGCATCCTGGTTGCTCGTCCGAACCGCGCCGCGATGCGTGACGGCGCAGGAGAGGAAGGAACCGGCAAGGCTGCGGTTCTGCGTGATCTCACCGTTCATGCATCCTCCGCAGATGCTGCCCAGCGATCGTCGAGTAGCGCGGCGAAGGTCGCGCCCTCGGGAAGCCGGAAGCCATCCGCCAGGCGGGCCGCCACGCGCGGCCCTCCCTCGGTCCACCAGGCGGCTCGCCCGGGCACGAGATCCGGCACCCCAGGCTCACGGGGCGTCTCCTGGCCGTCCAAGGCCGCTTCCACCCGCCGCAGCACCCGCTCGGGTTCGAGATCCTGAGCCAGCGCGTCGCGTCCGGCCTCCTCCACCACTTCCAGGAAGACACCGACCTGACTGGGCTGCTCCGTCCAGTCGAATGGTGCCACTGCAGCGATGGTGAGTGGGAAATGGCGGCCGGCACGATCGACGCTGGGCATCCACAGCCCGAGCACGCCGCCCCGCCCCAGCAGCCCCGGCGGCAGAACGAAGCGCCAGACCGGCGCAACGAGCCAAGCCGGTGTCCAATCATCCCCTGCGAGCGCGCGAGAGGCGGAGATGCCCCGCTGCCACCAGCTGTCCCAGGGCTCGACGAAGTCCCGCGGCAGCCCGGCGCGCACAAAGTCGCCGCGCGCCGGAAGCTTGCCGTAAAGGCCGGCCCGCGCCCCTATTCCACCCGCGGACACCGGAACTCCTGCAGCAGCCCCGGCGCGAAGGGGTTGTTCACCGACCCTGCGCGGATATCGAAGGTCACCTGGCGCTCCCCCAGCTGGAAGGTGAGCGTGAACCGCTCGGGCGAACCCGCCTGGCGAAGCGTGCCGCGGTTGAACATACGGAACATCGCCCACGGCCCGCTATCCGAGAGCACCCCGGTTCCGCCCGCCGGCGGCGGGTCGAAGACGAGGCGCACATTCTGCATCCGCGTCGGACCGGGCCAGGTGATCTGCGTCGTCCGCGGCGGGCCGTGGCTATAGGCCACCGCTGTGCCGTCGAAATCCAGGGTCACCTGCCGCGCCCCCTCGTCCAGCTGCACCGGGGTGATGTCGAAACGCACCCCGGGCGTCGCGCTGCCGGCGCCGAAGAACAGGTCCCGGATCGCGGCCGCCCGCTGGAACTGCGCCAGATCCGCCGGCGAGACCGGGGCCGGGACGCCGCCCGAGGCCTGCGGCTTCCAGACCGGCCCCGATGTGTCCGCATAGGGTTTGAGTTGCGTGTTGAAGAAACCGTCGATCAGCCCGCCGGGGGAGAAGAGCTTGGCGAAGTCGTCGAGCGGGATCTCCTGCACGCTGCCGGGCACGAAGGGGAAGCGCCCGTTCACCGCCATGGGGCAAAGGGAGGCCGGCCCGCCACCGCTGTTATAGGCGGCGGAGACCTGCTGCCGGGCCCCGCCGCCGCGCAGCACGGCGCCGCTGCTGGCCATGGCCAGCAGCCAGCGGGCCACGGGCTGGGGCTGGCGCTGCGCCTCCGCCCGGAGGGCCAGGGTCGGGTCGTTCCCCGCCGGTACCACCGGCGCCGCGCTGCCGACAGGCGCCGCCGCCATCCGGGCCAGCTGCTGCTGGAGGTCGTTCAACAGCTTCAGCATCTGGTTGATCGGGGCGCCCGCCCCGCCGGCCACGAGGTCGCGCAGGGCCTGGTAGCGTTGGTCGATCTCCTGCCCTGGCGGCGCGGCAGGAGCCGCCCCCGCCCCGCCAAGCAGCGCCGAAACGCGCGCATTTGCCTCACCGGCCGCGGCGGCGCCCGCAGCCTGGGCGCGTGCCGCGATATCCGCCCCCGCCCCCGCCACGCCGCCCTGTGCCGGCGGCGCTTCCGAAAGCGTGAGCTGCTGCGCCACCGCTTCCAGCAGCGCCTTCATTGGCGATTGCGGCGAGGCGAGGATGTAGAGGTCCTGCGATGCCTGGGTGAGGCTCCGCAGCGGCACCACGTCCAGATCCTGCAGCATCGCGTCCCAGGCCGCCGCGTAGTCTGCGGCGTAGAGCGCGACAACATCGCGCTCCAGCTGTCGGAGCTGGGTCCCGCCGACATTCACCTCGGCGTTCCGTCCGAGGACCCAGCTCTCCGAGGCCACCTCCTTCACCGCGCCCGAAAGGGCGGGGAGCAGCACGCGGTGAAAACCGGCCACGGTCAGGAAGCCGGGCATGCCAGCCGTCAGCGGCTGGCCCGAAGGCCGGACGAAGACATTCTGCCCCGCCGGGCCAAGCGCATCCGAGGGTCGCCAGGGCGCCAGGGCCTGCGCTTCAGCGGAAGGCTTGATACGCGAATACACGCGCTGCGCCACAGAGACGCGACTGAAGGTTGCCCGCGCCTGCGCCACCAGCGCGCCATCCAGCGGCACCGAGGGAAGTGGTCCTTGCAGCAACCGCTCGAGATGCGCGCTCAGGCTGGCCAGCAGCGGAGCGTTGAAGGCACCAGGGTAGGTGTTGCGCCAGTCAAGCGTCATCCACTCCCGCACCAGTGCATGGTCGAGCGGCCCCTCATTGCCGAGCATGAGGTACACGCGCGTCGCCTCGTACAGGAAATCGGGCTGCGTCAGGTTGCCACGCATCTGCGCTTCCAGCCGCCAGATCATCCGAGGCAGCAGGGCGTTGTTCAGCGCGTGCCGATACACCGCAGCCGCCCCCGTCTCCAGCTTCTCGCCTTGCGACAGCCCGGGCAGCGATGGCCCGCTGCCCTCCTCCCAGCGCGCCAGGTCGCGAGCCTGATCAAGCAGCGGCACCAGCCTTGGCAGGTCGGAATCCACCACGGGATCGAGCGGCAGACCCTTGGCGGTAGCCTCGTAGGCGGCAAGGGCACGCGCCATCGCCTCGACCTGCCTATCCCCCGCCCGGCCTTCGGCGAGGACCAGCGCGGCACCCGCCAGCACCGCCAGCAACACGGCTGCGAAGGCGGCGGCGCGCA
This sequence comes from Roseomonas xinghualingensis, assembly GCF_025791835.1. GTDB lineage: Bacteria > Pseudomonadota > Alphaproteobacteria > Acetobacterales > Acetobacteraceae > Roseomonas > Roseomonas xinghualingensis. The sequence goes on along the minus strand of NZ_JAOXLP010000033.1, from coordinate 9,896 downwards.
ACGCCAGCCGCCGCCGGCGCTCGCGCGGCGGTTCGCGCACCAGCATGGCCTCGCCGAAGATCACCCCAGTGAGCAGCCGGTGCAGGAAGTAGCTGCGGCCTGCCTCGGGACGCAGGCTCGGCGCCCGCTGCTGGTCGATTCCGAAGGAACGGGCCATGGCCCCGGCCAGCCGGTCGATCGGCGTGCCCTCCTGCGTTCCGGACGCAAGATAGACGCCACGCAGCAGCGGCGCCGGGTCCATGCGGGAGCCGCCGAATGCCTCGGAGAGGAAGCCGGTCAGCGGTTGCTCCAGGGAGGCGACCTGCGTCGGAAAGCCCGCGATCAGCGCCCGGCGATCCGGGCTGCGCTCGGCCTGGAGCCGCGACAGCATGCGGTCGTTCAGCCGCTGGACCAGCAGGCGCAGCTCCACCCCGAAGCGCTCCGCCGCGCCTGGGCCCTTATCGGCGGCCAGTCCCTCAAAGGGGAAGGTGGCACCCCAGACCTGGGCCCGCTTCTCACGGTCGAGGTCTTCGAAGAACTCCGTGAAGCCCGCCAGCAGGTCCGCCTTGGTGAAGAGCGCATAGACCGGCAGCCGGACCCCGAGCTTCTCCTCCAGCTCCTTGATGCGCCGCCGGATGGCGCGGGCATGTGCGATCCGCTCCTCCGCCGGCGCCTGGGCGATGTCGCTCGCCGAAATGGCGACAATGACGCCGTTCAGCGGCTGCCGCGGCCGGGTCCGCCGCAGCAGGGCGAGGAAGCCCTCCCAGCCCGCCCGGTCCACCGCCGAATTGGAGTCCTGCGTGGTGTAGCGGCCGGCGGTGTCGATCAGCACCGCCTCCTCGGTGAACCACCAGTCGCACAGCCGGGTGCCGCCCACACCAGCCACCGCCCCCTGCCCCATTTCGGAGGCGAGCGGGAACTTCAGCCCGGCATTCAGCAACGCGGTCGTCTTTCCCGCGCCTGGCGGGCCGATGATCGCGTACCAGGGCTGCTCGTAAATATAGCCGCGCGTGCCCCGCGCCCGGCGCAGCAGCGCCATGGCGGTGGAAAGGCGCTCACCCAGCGCCGCGACCTCCTCCGCCGCCTGGTCCTCCCCGTCGCCGGCGAGTGCGGTCACCCCGGCAGCCAGCGCGCCCTCCCGCTTTCGTCTCCGCCGGCTGACCAGCAGGTTCGCTCCGAGCCAGACGAGCAGCATGACGAGCACGATCGCCAGCCGCGGCGCCCAGTCCTCCAGCCAGGGCAGCAGCGGCCCGAAAAGCCAGAGCAGCATGGCCAGCAAGGCCGTGCCGACGAAGCTCAGCACCCAGCGCCAGGAAACACGCCCCAACACGCCCATCCCCTCAGCTCCGGATCCGATGGAGTACAACCTCGATCCGGCGGTTCTGCTCCCTTCCGGCGGGGGTGGTGTTCGGCGCAAGCGGATCGGCATCCGCCCGTCCTTCGATCCTCAACCGCCCAGAATCCCCCATCGCCGCCCCGATAATCGCGGCCGCGGCCCTGGAGCGGGCTGTGGAAAGCTGGAAGTTGGAGGGGAAGGCCACCGTCCGGATCGGCTGGTTGTCGGTGTAGCCGATCACGTCTACCTCGCCCGGCTCCGTCTTCAGCGCCGCGCCGACCCGCTCCAGTGTCGGCCGGAATCCTGCCTGCACCGTGGCGCTGCCCGAGGCGAACATGCCCCGGTTGCTGATGCGGATGACCGGCACGCCCTCGGTCCCCACCACCTGCACCAGGCCCTGCTGGATCTCCGGTGCGAGGAACTGCCGGAGCCGGTCGAGCGCCGAGGGTTCCGCCGCCGGTGGTGGCGGCGCGGGCGGCTGGACCAGCTCGGCACGGGAGATCGCGGGCATGGTGCTCGGCGGCGCGGCCAGCATCCCTGCGTAGAGGTCGTCCGAGGCGGCGTTCAGCCGGCTGGAGGTCCAGATGAACAGCCCGCCCAGCAGCGCGAGCCCCGCCGCGCCCGCCACCCAGACCGGCACATGCATGCGCAGCGGCCGGTAGGGCGCGGCCACGCCCGCGATATGCGGCGCCAGCTCCGCGGCTGCGGGCAGCCGGTGCTTGGCGATGATCGCATAGGTCTCCTCGCGCACCGGCTCGATCCCGGAGGCGCCACGCGGAGAGAGGCGGTAGCGCCCGAGGAAGCCAAGCGACATGCAGAGATACATGAGCTCGATCACCGGCAGGAAGCGGCCGGGATTCTCGTTCATCTGCTTCAGCAGATCGAAGAAGCGCTCGCCGCTGCGGACCTCCTGGTGGAAGGTCGAGACGAGGGAGCGCTCTGCCCAGCCCCCCGCGCTGCCCCATGGTGTCGCCAGGACGATGTCGTCCAGCGTGGCGCAGAGCGCGTAATGCGCGGGACGCAGCTGTTCGACGGGGATGTCGGCGCCCCGCGCCGCGCGCTCGAAGGCGCGCATCTGCTGCACCGCCCGCTCCCGCAGGTCGCCCGATGCGGGCGGCTGCGCCGTGTTCCGGAGGCGCGAGATCAGATGGAAGAGCGGCGCTGCGGCCGCGACGAGCGCGTTGACGCCCACGGCCACGTCGGCCGTGCCCTCCGCCACAGGCGGCGCACGCAGTGGCGCTGCGGGACGCGCCGCACCGCCCGCCATGGGCGCGAGCGGCGACGCCGGCCGCCGGCCGCCCGGGGCCGGCCGGATCACCGTCCGGTCGTCATCCTCGGGCTCGGAAAACGGGTTGTCGCTCATCCCTTCCTTCCGCCCCGCCTAGCCGCGGATGGCCCAGAGTTCGAGGTTAAGGTTCGGGAACTCTCCGGATACATGGATCGCGAAGCCGCCGGAGGACTGCATCTGCTGCCAATACGGCGAATGCGCATCGAGCTCGAAGTAGGTCGCGCCAGCGTAGAAGGGCAGCTGACGCGGCGCCACCGGCAGCGGGCGCACTGCAATTCCGGGCAGAGCGACGTTCACCAGCTCCCGGATCTGCTCCACCGCGCCGATCTTCACCTGCGCGGGGAAGAGGCGCCGCATCGTCTCCGCGGGCATATCGGCCTGGACCGTCAGCACGAAGCTCGATGCACGCAGGATACTGCGATCGGTGATCGGACCCACCCGCACGCCGTGCCGTCGCTCCTGGAGCGGAATCGCCACGGCCGTCTGCTCGATCACCGCCGAGAGTGAGCGGCGCAGGTCCGCGACCACCGGATCGAAGCTGCGCTGCAGATCCGCATGGCGGTAGGGCGGGTAGTTGGAGGGGCGTCGCCGTGCCTCGGTAAAGGTCGCGAAATCCCCCGCCATCTGCACCAGCGCCGCGTAGAGATCGGCCGGATGCACCGCGCCTGCCTCGGCCCAGTGGCTCACCAGCTTCTGCGCCCGGTTCACCGACTGCAGCAGCAGGAAGTCCGACACATCGGCCACGCCCCGCCCGCCCGGCTGCGTCAGCCGCGCCGCCAGCGCCTCGCCGCGCTGGTTGAGCATGCCCGCAAGCTCGTTGAGCAGCCCGGCCAGGGGCGGCGTGGCAGAGCAGAGCAGGGCCGGCGCGATCCAGCGCTCGTCGAGCGTCACGCGACGGTCGGACCCGACCTCAACCACGCGGGCCAGTCCGATGCAGTGATAGCCCGCCCGGTTGTCCGTCTCGAGCATGTAGCGCAGCCGAAGCCGCCCCACCTGCACCTCCGCCGGCTGCGGCGAACCTGAATGCGTGTCGTAGGCTTCGAAAGCCCGCTGCTCGAGCCGGCCCTCCAGGATCTGGTCCGAGACCACCTCCATGGACCCGTTCTGTCGGATCGGGAGCGCAAGATAGACCACGGCGTTGCGCACGCTCTCGCCAAGTTCCAGCGGCACCGGCTGGTCCACATCACCGGGCATGGAGAAGGGCGTGCCATCCTCGAACACGCCGCGGCCGGAGACGAGCGCGAACTGCCCGGTCGCCAGCAGGTCCCGGTTCAACACCATCTCGGTCATGCCCCAGCCATGGGGACGCAGCGCCGCCGTGCGCTCGCGCACCAGCGCCTCCAGCCAGCGGTCCTGCTGCTGGAAGTGCTGCGAGCGAAGGAACATGCCCTCGTGCCAGACGACTCGATTCGTCCAACTCATGCGGGCACCAGCGTCGCGGTGGTTCCGGAAATGGAAAGAGTCAGCCGCGTCGGCCCGCTCGCCGCAACCGGCTGGATGGCGCGCCAGCTGGCGCCGTCGATGGCACGGAACAGCACCGCCACACCGAGAAACTGTGTCCCCTTTTTCGGCTCGCGATCAACAGCGATCACCTCCCCCGGGCGCACGATCACCTCCTCGGATGCCAGAAGATCCTCGCCCAGCGTTGTCCGATCCCGCTCCGTCAGGGCGAAGACATCCGCCCGCTCGAACCTTGCCGGCGCGCCAAGGAAGACCAGCCGAACCGCGACCGGCATCGGCTTGCCGGCCTCGTCCGGGTTCTGGTCAGCCCCGCCCCTGACCGAGAGCACCAGCGCTGGCGGCGGAGGCGGCTGCGGCGCCCCGCACCCGGCCAGCGAAAGCGCGGGAGAGGCCAGGAGGACCCGCCTTGCGATCATCATCCATCCTTACGGGAGAGGAGCTCGTCCATCGCCTGCTCATAGGCACGGGCAAAGCTCTTGCCGAAAACACTGTCGAAATCATCTGCCAGCGCCGCCGAGACCTCGGCATGCATGGCCTCGAAGGCTTCCCAGGCGCGCGCCTTGCGCCCACCCGGCAGCATGGAGAATCCGCCCTTCTCCACCTCACGCTCGATGCCGGCCGGGGCGAAGCTCGCCAGCAGCGCGCGGACCGCGGCCTGCATGGCCGTTACGGTTGCCAGCTCGTGCAGGCGCAGGTCGCGCAGCGCATCCGCCATGGCCACCTCCGGCGCCATGCCGGTCCGCCGCCCGATCCCGAGCAGCGCCGCCATCGCATCCTCGTCCCCAGCGGAAAACTTCAGCGGGTTGTTGCCGCGCGACTGGATCATTGTTTGCTCGATGCGGAACTCGCCCTTGATCGAGGCACGCGCAATCATGGCCTGGCGAAGTCCGCTCACCGCGGCCCGCAGGGCGGCCCCGGCCTGCTCCATCGTCGCCTCGGGTTCCGGCAGCGCGGTCTCCCCCAGCCCCGTGCCGCGCAAGAAGGCCGCGATCGCGCGATCCGCGGCCGGTCCCGGCCCTGGAATTGCCCCCGGAGCCGTCACGCGCTCCGAGGCAGCCTCATGGTCCAGCGTTGCATTGGCCGGCAGCGGCGAAGGCGCCTGCTGGGCCGGAGCGGCGGAGGGAGCATCCCAGGGGTCCGCATGCCCCCCGGGCTCCTCGAGGTCCCAGTCGTCGGGAATGAGATTGGTCGCGCGCGGCTGGCTGAAGGCGGCGTTCAGGGCCGGTGCATGGTCAGGCTGCGACGGCGCGAAGGGATCATCAAGACCTTCCAGCGGGTCGAAATCGGGCGGCAGGCGCAGGTCGTCCGGCCCGCCGGGCCGCTCCGGCGTAAGGCCGCCCGCCGACGACTCGAATCGGTCTCCGAACGGCCGGTGCGGCGCTGGTGGCTCCGCGAAGGGATCGAGCAGACCGGGCGACAACCTTTCATCGGACGGCATCTGCACCTGACCACCCTGCCCGCCATAGCCGCCGCTCCGATACGCCGTGCCCGGCGCGCTGGTCGCCTCCGCCTCGATCCGAACCTCGATCTCATAGGCGCCGAGGGTGATCCGGTCGCCATCCCGCAAGGTCCACTCGTTCCCGGCCCCCAGCGGCGCCGCGCCATGGTTCACATGGGTGCCGTTGGAGCTGAGGTCGGTCAGGCACCAGCGGCCCGCGCGATAGGCCACTTGGCAGTGCCGCTTTGAGAGATGGCGGTCGGGATCGGGCAGCACCCAATCGTTGTTCGGCCCGCGTCCGATGGTGAATTCACCGCCGGGCACCTCGCGCCGCTCCGGAGCGGCATTGTCAGGACAGCGAATGATGAGCAGGGAGAGGCTCAAAGCGCGAATCGCAGGCGTGCCGCACTAGGACACGCCCCTCCCGTTCCCAGCCGTTCCATCCCCTTCTCCCCAGACATTCCGCACACAACGCGCAGTGGACGGGTAGCAAGCACCTCAGCGACAGCCGGAAGCGCGGGCCCGGCCAGATAGCGTTGAGGCCGTCCCCGTATTATGCTTGCTTTCCGACAAGCAACGAAGCGAGGCAGGGCTTGGCTCTGGTTCCCTCCCCCCATGTTCTTAGCACTGACGAAATGGGTCGAGTAGCCCCGCCGATCATTACTTCGGTGGGTCACGATGCGATTAACAGTCCTGCCGACGTCTTCATCATTCAGTCACTCCTGAACGAACGCCTTCCAAAGCCGCACACAGCTGTGCCGATCACCGGCGTAATCGATCCCGGCACGGTGCTAGCCATCCAGGCCTACCAGGCCGTGGTGATGGGCATGAACCCGCCGACGGGCCACATCGCACCCGGCAGCGCGACCTACTACTCGCTTGCCGCCCGCCCATTGGTGGAGCAGGCACCGCCGCCGACGGTACGCTTCGGTCGCGTCGGCATCGTTCCACCGGATGTGCTCTCCGCCGCTATCGCTTCGAAGCTGCGCTGGCGCATTCCGGTCTCCGTCACGCTGGCACAATGGGTGGTGGAAAGCGCCTGGGGCGCCGCCATGCCGCCGGATAGCAACAACCCGTTCGGCATCAAGGCGGTCGGCTCTCAGCCAGCCGTCGAGAGCGGCACCCGCGAGGTCGTCGACGGAGCCGACGTTTTCATTCGCGCCCGCTTCCGCCGGTTCGAGAGTCTCGAGGAAGCCTTTGACCAGCATGGCCGCCTCCTCGCCTCCAACCCGGTCTATTCGGTCGCGATGCGCTTCACCCACGATCCCGAGGCCTTCGCAGACGCGCTCACCGGCGTTTACGCAACCGATCCACGTTACGGCTACACGCTGAAATGGGTGATCAATAACTACGGCTTCAAACAGCATGACCAGTAGCGCTCCCGCTGGGTACCGCGCGGGATGGGTATGACGCGACCCGACGACGTTCCCCTCTCGCTGCTGCTCAAGGCAATCGCGGCGCGGCACGGGACCGAGCGGCGCAGCGGGCCGAATGTTGTCGGCCCTGCGCAGCTCGCCGCGTTCCACGAGCGAATCGCAACGTTGCATGCGCTCCTCGTGCCGATACTCGGCACGGAGGCCACCACGCCGCTGCCCCTACTGTGCTCCATCCCGCCTGAACGAATCTTCGCCGCAGAGGCGGCACTGGCGACAGCGGAAAGCTACGCTGGCGAGGCGGCCCGACGGCGCGCCACGGGGATGATTCTGATGGCCTCAGGCGACTTCGCCGTGCTCGCACAGGTGATTGCCTGTCGCGATGAGGCCATTGCCTGCGCTCGCGCAGCCCTGCACGATCTGCGCCGCGGCCTCGCCATCCTCGCGGATGAACCCCCGGGCGAACCGGCCGCTCCTGCGGCGCCCGGCGCGGACCTGGCGGAAGCGACGATGCCGGAGGAGGATACCGTCCAGCTTCCGCCGCGCGCCCCCGTTCCCCAGCCATCCCCATCGCCTGTTCCGCCCCCCACGACGGAAGCGCCTTCCGCCGCCCCGGCGGCCTCTGCCTCGCTGCGCCGTCTTCTCTTGGACGAGTTCCGCTTCGGCGAGGACAGCCTCCTCCTCGCCGGCCGGTACGAGATCCGAGACCGGATCGGCCGCGGCAGTTTCGGCACCGTCCTCGAGGCCTTCGACCGCGCCCTTAGGCGGCTGGTCGCGGTGAAGATCATGGCCATCCCCCCTGACGACACCGCCGAGACGGCCGAACTCCACGAGCGCTTCCGCCAGGAGGCGCGCGCCGTCGCCCGGCTGTCGCATCCAGGCATCGTGCCCGTGCATGATTTCGGTGAGGAGCGCGACGCCGCCTGGATCGTGATGGAGCTGGTGATCGGCGAGAACCTGCAGACCGCGCTGCGACGCGACGGCGCGCTGGCCCCCGCGGAGGCGAACCGCATCGCGACCGAGCTGCTCGAGGCTCTCGCCTTCGCCCATGGCCGCGGCATCGTCCACCGCGACGTCAAGGCGGCGAACATCCTGCTGGCCGCAAGCGTCGATCCGGGCCTGGGCGGGGTGCGCCTGGTCGATTTCGGCGTCGCCCGCTTTGGCGACGGGCAGTCCACCCATATCGGCGAGATGGTCGGGACCCTTACCACCATGTCGCCGGAGCAGGTGCGGGGCGAGGCGGTTGATCAGCGCGCGGATCTCTGGGCCGCCGGCGTCATCCTCTACCAGATGCTTACCGGCTCTCGTCCCTTCGAAGGCCCCTCGGCCGCTCTCATCGCGTCGATACTTAACGACGAGCCAGAGCCGCCCTCGCGGCGCCGTCCCGGCCTGCCCGCGGCCTATGACGCCCTGCTGGACCGCGCCCTGGCCAAGCGTGCGGAGGACCGCTTCCCGGACGCGGCCGCCTTCATCGAGGCGCTGCGCCGCGCCGGACGGGAAAACGAGCCTCCTGTCCCCCCGGTTGAGCCCGGCACCACGCGCACCCCCTTCGCGCGGGTGTTCCTGCGCGGCCTGAAGCAGATCGCTGGCGGTCGGGACCGCCCCGAAGCGTGAACCGGGCCTCAAGCGACCGATTGGATCGCATATAGGCCACAACCTATATGGGGTTAATTTTTTAGTTCTCCTTGTCAACACACTGTTTGTCTTGCACCATTGCCAACAGTATCTGCCCGGTTGGTGTTGACATGGGGCGCCCAGTTGAAGGCTAGGGTGTTCCGCCTCGCTCAGCCCTCTCGGAATGGAAATCGGAGATCGGTCGAAATGCGATCACGCGACGAGGACACGCTTGCCATGAGCTTGCGCCAATCCTTGAGCAGGTCTTCCCCGCTCGGAAGCGCGGTTGACGAGAACAGAGTCAGGAATACGCGCCGGGCGAGTTCGACGGTTTCTATGTAATCCGAAGGGCCGGGAATGTGACCCGCATGAACAACGCGCCCGCGAACTTGGTAAAGTAAAGCGGCGCGTTGCTGGACACGGCTCGCCCCGGGGAGCTCCGTGGCGAGGAGCACGGCGATCATGCGCGAGAGACGTGCGCCCGTATCCTTCGGACCGGGGCGAAGAGCGCATTCAATGCCCTCCAAGCCATCAGTACCCCGGCGCGTGGGCGCGTGACCCAAGATAGATCATCGAACATCATGAACGCGGCTCCGACGTGCTCCATGTCCATCGTCGCGCCTGCAGCAACCATCACGCCGCGGACCCAGGCAACGTCATCAGGCGTGATGGATGTAGCCGTTGACCGCCCTGCGATGAGTTGCACCGGATGCGTCTCGACGGTCAGCAAGGCTGCCGTTTCTGCCGCTCCGGGAACTGCCTGGAAAGGTAGTTGAGAGATGACCGGCATCCGGATCGGGAGGGCCGTTCGCAAGCGCAGGAGCGCCACCACGAACCACAAGGTGTTCAGCCGGTCGAAGCTTAGAGGACGCGTTCCCTCATCGAGGACGATCCGCGCCTGAAGATCCCATGCAGGTCCGCTCGATGTTACACGCCAGGGTCCCGGGTGGGGCCGCCCCGGACCGGCTGGCCTTGCGAACGCCCTCATCAAGGGACCGAAAATGTGGGCGTAGGTCTGCTGCAACCGTAACCCTGGCAGTAGTTTGAATTCTCCGCCATCGAGAGCAGCCGCGGCGACGCCGTCATGGAGTGCGCCATTCAGGGGGGCCGCGTGGGCAACCTCAGTGGACTCGGGCGAAACCACCAATCCTCCCGTTCAGGAAATTGGTTGCACGATGGTTGCAGCTTTTGGGAAAGGATTGTTGACGGCACTATCCTTGCGGAAGCGCCAGACAGCCCAAAAATCCTTGATTCGAAAGAATGGCGGAGGGGATGGGATTTGAACCGTCCCGGGTATGCCAGAGGCTGGTTGGTTTGGGTTACGCGGCCAGGGCTGGTGCATCCCCAGCAGCATAGTAGCGCGCCTCGGCTTCGGCGGGAGGGACGTTCCCGATCGGCTCGAGGAGG
>NZ_JAOXLP010000032.1 GCF_025791835.1 Roseomonas xinghualingensis | reverse complement strand
CTCCAGTGCTAGCACTGGTGCTGGCACTCGTGCTTGCCACCCATCGCGCCATCGCCACACCCTCCGCGACGGCATACCTCGCGGGATCAGCTGCGACGTTCAAGAAGGGTGGTCACGCCGCGCTTACGCAGAACCCGCAGGGCATCATCAACCGTCCGGGGGCTGTTCGTGGTGACTGCCTTCCAACGCCCCCATGCAGCATCAAAGGTCAGCGCAGGCGGCGCCGGCAGGGCTAGGCTTTTGTCCTCTGGAGGTGCCTTAGTGTCAGGGTAAGCACCACGACCGAAGGTCAGAAAGTCCTGCCAGACAGGTAGATCGTCAGCCTTTGCCCGCTCCCGGACCTTAGCATCCTGGTAAGCGGCCATGACGATCATGCGCATCTCCTGAACCAGGATCGGGAAGGTGTCTGGCGCCGCATCGATACCGGCCAGCTTCAAGGCTTCATGAGCATGGGCCACGATTCGCCCCTCAATCGCGTCAAAGGCTTCCTTCGGGTCGTGATAAGCAGGAAACACCACCCCGGCCCTGTCCAGCTTATCGCCGGTCGCGATCCAAGCTCCCCAAACAGCGGCAATCTCCCTGGCCCGCTCCTTAGTCAGCGTCTCAGCTCTACCTTTGCGGCCCCACTCGGCCTTCATTGCCTCCCACCGCTTCAGGGCATCAGGCCAGCGCCTCAGGGCCTCATTCTGGTCCTTCGTCATGAGGGTCCATGTGACGAGTTGCTTGCCGGCGATCTGGCGGAACGCAGTCGGAACCTTCGCTCGGAACCAGTAGATGCCAGTCTTGGGGTGCCTGTAGGGACGAGACATGAGGAGAACAGCCACGGTGTATCACTCCAGTGTAACACTCGGAGCCACCCAAGTCATTGATTTCTGCTATCCCATTGAGGCTCTTGGCCCTTGGGGGAGAGGTATGCCGGGTGAGGGGATCGAACCCCCGACCTTCGGTTTACAAAACCGCTGCACTACCGCTGTGCTAACCCGGCTCCGCCGGTGGGCCTGGCCCGCCGTCCGCGCCCTTTTACCCGATGTGCCGCTTTAGGGAAACGTGTCCGCGTGCCCCTGCCCCTCCGGTTTGCGCCGCCGCGAAGGTCCCGTTAGTTTTCGCGCCTCTCTCGCCGAGGCCCCGTGCAAGACGCGCTTTCCATCCCCACTCCGCATATGTCGGACGCCGAGTTCCGGCTGTTTGAAAGCGTGCTCCGCTGTGCCCACAGCTATGTGGAGTTCGGCACTGGGGGCAGCACCTGCCTGGCCGCCTCGCTGGTCGGAGGCTCCATCATCTCGGTCGATTCCTCCCTCGAATGGCTGGACCAAGTGGCCAAGGCCTGTGCCTCGCGCCCTGGCTGGACCCAGCCGAGGCTGATCCATGCCGATATCGGGCCGGTCGGCGAGTGGGGGCGACCGGCCGATCCAGCCACACAGGATCTCTGGCCCCGCTACCATGAGGCGCCGTGGTCCATTCCAGGCACCGAAACGGCCGATCTCTACATGGTGGATGGCCGCTTCCGGGTTGCCTGCGCCCTGCAGGTGCTGCTGCGCTGCCGCTGGGATGCGCTCCTCGTGATGCATGATTTCTCCTCCCGCCGCGGCTACCACGTGGTGCGGGAGCTGGCGCGGGAGGTGGCCATCGCCGAGGATCTATCGGTCTTCCAGCGCCGTCCCGATTTCGATCTGCAGAAGGCCCACGCCATCCTCGCACGGCACGCTTACGATCCCGGTTGAAGCCGGGTGGAACAAGGGCGCGTCCACCCTATGTTCTCCCGGCCATGGACACTCTGCCCCCCGTTCTCTTCCAGCCGATCCGCCGCCCCATTCCAGCGGGCGGCCAACCCCTCAAGGTCGTCTCTCCCTATGCACCCGCCGGAGACCAGCCCAGGGCCATAGCCGAGCTGGTGGAGGGGCTGAAGGAGCGCGGTGAGCGGGACCAGGTGCTGCTGGGGGTCACGGGCTCGGGCAAGACCTTCACCATGGCGAAGGTGATCGAGGCGGTGCAGCGCCCGACGCTGATCCTGGCGCCCAACAAGACCTTGGCGGCGCAGCTCTATGGCGAGATGAAATCCTTCTTCCCCGACAATGCGGTGGAATACTTCGTCTCCTATTACGACTACTATCAGCCGGAAGCCTACGTCCCTCGAACCGACACCTATATCGAGAAGGACGCACAGATTAACGAGCAGATCGACCGCATGCGCCACTCGGCCACCCAGGCGCTGCTGGAGCGGCGCGACGTGGTGATCGTGGCTTCGGTCTCCTGCATCTACGGCATCGGCTCGGTCGAGACCTACGGCAACATGACCGTAAAGCTCGAACTGGGTGGGAAAATCGACCGCGACGTGCTGCTCAAGGCGCTGGTCGAGCTGCAATACCGCCGCAATGACGCCGCCTTCCAGCGAGGCACCTTCCGCGTGCGCGGCGAGACGGTGGATGTGTGGCCCTCGCACCTTGAGGACCGCGCCTGGCGCATCTCCCTCTTCGGCGACGAGGTGGACGGGCTGCGGGAATTCGATCCGCTGACCGGCGAGGTGGCGGGCGAGATGGAGCGCGTGGCGATCTACGCGAACAGCCACTACGTCACGCCGCGCCCGACGCTGATCCAGGCCATCCGCGACATAAAGATCGAGCTGCGCGAGACGCTGGCGCGGCTGAATGCCGAGGGCAAGCTGCTGGAGGCCCAGCGGCTGGAGCAGCGCACCACCTTCGACATCGAGATGATGGAGACGACCGGCGCCTGCAAAGGCATCGAGAACTACTCCCGCTACCTCTCGGGCCGCGGGCCCGGACAGCCACCGCCAACCCTGTTCGAATATCTGCCCGAGGGCGCGCTTCTGATCGTGGACGAAAGCCATGTCACGGTGCCGCAGATCGGGGGCATGGCGCGGGGCGACGCCGCCCGGAAGTCCGTTCTGGCCGATTTCGGCTTCCGCCTGCCCTCCTGCATGGACAACCGCCCGCTCCGCTTCGAGGAGTGGGAGCAGTTCCGACCGGAGAGCATTTTCGTCTCCGCCACCCCTGGCTCCTGGGAGATGGAGCGCACCGGCGGCGTCTTCGCCGAGCAGGTCATTCGCCCCACCGGCCTGATTGACCCGCCCACCGAGATCCGCCCGGTGGAGCGCCAGGTGGACGACCTTCTGGCCGAATGCCGCGAGGTGATCGCCCAGGGCGGCCGCGTGCTCGCCACCACGCTGACCAAGCGCATGGCCGAGGACCTGACGGAGTATATGACGGAGACGGGCATCAAGGTCCGCTATCTCCACTCCGACGTGGACACGCTGGAGCGGATCGAGATCATCCGCGATCTGCGCCGTGGCGTGTTTGACGTGCTGGTGGGCATCAACCTGCTGCGCGAGGGGCTGGACATCCCCGAATGCCGCCTGGTCGCCATCCTCGATGCCGACAAGGAGGGCTTCCTCCGCTCCACCACCTCCCTCATCCAGACCATCGGCCGCGCCGCGCGTAATGCCGAGGGCCGGGTGATCCTCTATGCCGACCGCATGACGGACAGCATGCGCCGTGCCATCGAGGAGACGGACCGGCGCCGCGCCAAGCAGCAGGCCTGGAACGAGGCCCATGGCATCACGCCGCAGACCATCATCCGCGGCATCTCCGACGTGCTGCAATCGGTCTACGAGCAGGACTATGTGACGGTGGAGGCGGTGGAGGGCGACGCCACGGCCGAATTCGTCGGCAAGGATTTGCGCGCCAGCATCGCCGAGCTGGAACGCCGCATGCGTGCCGCCGCCGCCGATCTGGAGTTCGAGATCGCGGCCCGGCTGCGCGACGAGATCAAGCGGCTGGAGAATCTCGAACTCGGTCTCGATGCGTCCCCACCCTCGGGCCATGAGGCGCGCGCACGCGCGGATTGGAAGCCGAAGCCGCTGGGGCCGGGCGGCGGCGGCTACGATCCCGACAAGCGCGCCACGCGCACGGCCTCGCGCGGCGCTCCGCGGCGGAAGAAAGCAGGGTAGCCGACTAGGCCAGGGCGCGAATCTTCTTGTAAGGCAGTCCCGCACGGTTCCGTGATGGAATCGGCGGGATGTCTGAAGGAAGAAAGCGTATGACGTCGAGGCCGCCGCTTCGGATTGCCCTTACGGGCGACAGCATCCTCATGCGGCGCCTGGGCTCGCTCAACGATGATCGGATCCGTCCGCTCTTCGACATCATCCGCGATGCGGATGTGGCCTTCACCAATCTTGAATGCCTGCCCAACAGCTATCGCGGCGATCCTGCCCTGGAAAGCGGCGGCTCCCACTTCGCCGCACCAGCCTGGGTGATCGACGAGCTGGTGGAGGCTGGCTTCGACCTCTTCGCCACCGCGACGAATCACTGCCTGGATTACAGCATCTCCGGCCTCCTCGCCGCGAAGGAAGAGCTGGACCAACGCGGCGTGCTCCATGCCGGCATCGGCGAGCATCTGGGCGAAGCGCGGATGCCCGTTTACCGGGATCATCCGAACGGAACGGTCGCCATGCTGTCCTGCGCCTCCACTTTCGCAAAGGGGCAGGAAGCCGCAGCCCAGACAGCGGAGATGCAGGGCCGCCCCGGCCTGAACCCGCTTCGCGTCGATACCGTGCATGAGGTGACGCCCGCACAGCTCGATGCCTTGCGGGGAATCGTGGAGCAACTCGGCCTGGAGAAGCAGCGGCAGAGCAAGATCCAACTCGGCTTCGCCTTCCCGCTGGAAAATCTCGATGCGGTCGCGCTGGGCGACATGACCTTCAGCGCCGCCGACAAGGTCGCGTTGAGGACCAAGCCGAAGGCGAAGGACCTGGATGCCATCGCGCGCTGGGTGCGTGAGGCGCGCCTTGCCTCGGATGTGGTGGTGGTCAGCATCCACGCGCATGAGCAGGGCGACACCAAGGAGGATCCGGCAGAGTTCCTGCGGGCTTTCGCGTATCGGATGATCGAGGAAGGGGCCGACATGGTGGTTGGCCATGGCCCGCATCTCCTGCGCGGCATGGAGTTCCACCAGGGCAAGCCGATCTTCTACAGCCTTGGAAATTTCATTGGTCAGAACGAACTGGTCGCCAAGCTGCCGGCCGATTCCTACGAGCGCTTCCGCGCCGACCCAGCGCTGACCCCCGCCGCCGTATACCGTCAGCGCACCGATGACGACCGGAAGGGCTTCCCCTCCGACCGCCGCTTCTGGGAAACGGTGATGCCCGTCTGCACCTACACGGAGGGGCGGCTGAGCGGCATCGGCATCCATCCCGTCACGCTCGGGCTGGGCGAGGCGCGGCACCTGCGGGGCCGCCCCCGCCTGGCCGAGGGAGAGGAAGCCGAACACATCCTGCGCCGCTTCGCCGATCTTTCCGCGCCTTTCGGCGTCGCGATGGACATCACCGGTACCAAGGCCCGCATCGCCATCTCCTGATGGCTATCGCCCAACAACCTCAATGAATCCTCGGGGAGAATGACAATGATCCGGAATGCAGGGCCACTCGCAGCCGTCGCCACCATCGCGCTGGCACTATCGACCGGGCCAGTGGCGGCCCAGAACCTGACGCTGGCGACGAAGCTCCAGCTCAGCACCCTCGATCCGCATTTTTTCAACGGCTTTGCGACTGCCTCGGCGCATGCGCATATCTGGGAAGGACTGACCCGGATCAACGAGCGCCTGGAGCTGGAGCCGGAACTCGCCGAATCCTGGCAGATGATCGATAACCACACATGGGAGTTCAAGCTGCGCCGCGATGTGCGCTTCCATGACGGCTCGCCCTTCACGGCCGATGACGTCATTGCGTCCATTGCCCGCGTGCCGAATGTGCCGAACAGCCCGGCGCTCTTCACCTCCTTCATCCGCTCGGTGAAGGAAGTGGTGAAGGTGGATGACCACACGATCCGCGTCATCACCAACGGTCCGGCCCCGACCCAGCCCTTCGACCTCGCCCGCGTCTTCATCATCTCGGCGCGCGATGCCCAGGCCACGACCTCAGAGTTCAATGCCGGCAAGGTGAACGGCACCGGGCCCTATCGCTTCACGAGCTGGGAGAACGGCGTGTCCGTGACCCTCTCCCGCAATGACGCCTGGTGGCGTGGGCGCGAGCCCTGGCAGAAGGTGGAGCTTCGCACCATCGCCAGCGACGCCTCCCGCGTCGCCGCCCTGCTCTCGGGTGAGGTGGACGGGATCGATGTGGTGCCCACCGCCGACAAACCACGCATCTCATCGGATTCCCGCTTCCGCTCCATCAGCGGCACCGCTGGCGTGGTGCAGTACATCGCGCTTGATGCGGTGCGCGAGCAGAGCCCCTTCGTAAGCGCGGCGCCCGGCCAGCCGGCTCTGACCCGCAACCCGCTGATGGACAAGCGCGTTCGCCGCGCCCTCTCCCTCTCCCTCAACCGCGAGGCGCTGACGGAGCGGCTGATGGAGGGCTCCGCCACGCCGGCCAGCCAGTTCCTGCCGAATGAGTTCGAGGGCACCAGCCCCAATCTCCGCCCTGATCCCTTCGACCCGAACCGCGCGAAGGCCCTGCTGCGTGAGGCGGGCTACCCGAACGGCTTCCGCCTGACCCTGCATTCCACCAATGACCGCTATCCCAAGGACGGTCAGCTGGCGCAGGCGATCGGGCAGATGTGGACCAGGGCCGGGCTGCAGGTCACGGTCGAGGGCGTTCCTGGCCAGGTCTTCTTCGCGGCCGCCACGCGCCAGGAATACAGCGCCTTCTCCGCCCAGTACGGCGTCAACCAGGCAAGCGACGGGCTGCGGGCGGTGATCCACACCAATGATGCCAAGGCCGGGCTGGGCGCCGCCAATCGCACGCGCTTCAGCAACCCGCGGGTGGATGCGCTGGTGGTGGCTGCCTTGACCGAGATGGACCCTGCGAAGCGCCGCGAGGCGGAGCACCGCGCGATCGAGGCGGCGATGGAAGAGCAGGCCATCATTCCGGTCTTCCACCCGACCTGGGACTTCGCGGTGCGGCGCGGCCTGAACGTCGTCTCGCGGCCGGAGCGGCGCTTCAATGCGCTGATGGTACGCCCCGCCGAGTGAGGCCCTCTCCGGGATTCCGCCAGCGGCGGAATCCCGGCACCCGCTCATGACGAGGCGGGTGCGGATCGCTGCGGGGTGGAAGCGCCCGAAAGCGCACATCCGCCCCGCAGGCGGAATGCTTCAGCCGCCGAGCCGGACATTCGCGTCGCGTGCCACCTTCCGCCACTTGGCGATCTCGGCGCTCACGAAGGCATTGGCCTCGGCCGGCGTCTGCGGCGCCGGGGTTCCACCCAGTTGCAGCACGCGCTCGGCGAAGGCCGGATCGCGCAGAAGGGCGGTCACGTCGGCATTGATGCGCGCGATGATCGCATCCGGCGTGCCGGTGGGAACGCAGAGCCCACCCCAGCCGATTGCCTCATAGCCCGGCAGCGTCTCCGAGATAGCCGGCACCTCGGGCAGCTGCACCGCACGCTTGGCGAAGGTGACGCCCAGCGCCTTGATCCGGCCAGAGCGGACATGCGGCAGCGCGCTGGCGATGCTGTCGAACATCATCGGGATGTTGCCGGCCAGCAGGTCCGCCATGGCCGGGCCGCTGCCGCGATAGGGCACATGGGTCAGGCGCACGCCGGCCTGGCTGCAGAACAGCTCCGCCGACATGTGCTGGGAGGTCCCCGGCCCGCCGCTGCCATAATGGATGCCGCCCGGATCGGCCTTGGCCGCCGCCAGCAGGGCCGGCACGTCATTCGGTCCGAAGGACGGATGCGCCACGATCATCAACGGCACGGTGAAGACCGTGGTGATGTAGGAGAAGTCCTTCTCCGCGTCATAGGGCAGGTTGGGGATGACGCTCGGGTTAATGCCGTTGGTGCCGCTGGTGGAGGCGATCACGGTATAGCCATCCGGCGCGGAGCGGGCGCCGGCCTCGGTACCGACCACGCCTGCGCCACCGGCGCGGTTCTCCACCACCACGCGCTGCGGCCACTTCTTGGACAGCTCATCGGCCAGGACACGCAGGATCGTGTCGGTGGCCTGCCCTGGCGGGAAGGGGATGAGGAAGCGCACGGGCCGCGCGGGCCAGGCTTCCTGCGCATGGCCCACGCGGATGGCGGGGATGGCCAGGGCTGCGGAGAGCAGCGCGCGACGGCTGGGATGGATGGTCATGGATGGCGTCCCGAAATTCCGCGGCGGGATTAGGCAAAGCTGGAAAAGGAAGCAACCTATGCAATCGGCAAGGCTAAGATAAAATAATAATATTGCTTCCATGTTGCGGATACGGTGCCAGGACAGCCTGGGCATCCATGCCGGCTGAAACCACCGCACCTCTTAAGCCTTGTAGTGGCAGCGCAACGGGGCGCGGAGTATCGCATGCTGGGCAGGATCTGGAGGCTCATAAAGGACGCCGTCTCTGGCTTCATGGAGCACGAAGCCATGACGCGGGGCGCCGCGATCGCCTGCTACACCCTCTTCTCCATCGCCCCCCTCCTCGTCGTGGCTGTGGCGATCGCAGGCTTCTTTTTCGGAGAGGACATGGTGAACAACGCCGTTTCGGCGCAGCTCACCGGCCTTGTCGGAAAGGAAGGCGGCCAGGCGATCGAGGAGGTGATGAAAGGCAGCTCGGAGGATACGAGCGGCAAAGGCTTTGCCACTCTCATCGGCTTCGGCATCCTCCTCATCACCGCCTCAGGCGTCTTCGCGGAGTTGCAGGGCGCGCTCAATGTCATCTGGAAGGCGGAGCAGAAGCCGGTTTCCGTCACGGCACTGGTAAGGGCCCGGGCACTGTCCATCGGGCTGGTCGGGGCCACAGGCTTCCTGCTGCTTGTATCGCTGCTGGCCAGTGCGACCATCTCGGCCTTCGGCGGATGGATCACGGGCTATCTGCCGGCGCTGGAGATCTTGCTGAAGGTGCTGAATTTCGTCGTCGGCCTCGGCCTCGTCGCACTGCTCTTCGCCGCCATCTACAAGATCCTGCCGGACCGGGACCTTGCCTGGCGGGACGTGGCGGTGGGCGCGATCATCACTGCCTTCCTGTTCAGCATCGGGAAGACGGTGATCGGCTGGTATATCGGCGGCAGCGGCATGACCGAGGATTATGGCGCCGCCGGCGCCCTGATCGTCGTGCTGCTCTGGGTCTACTACTCCGCCCAGGTTTTCCTGCTGGGCGCCGAGTTCACCCGCGCCTGGGCCGCCCGGGAGGGTGCCTGGAAGGGCACCATGCCGACCAGCGTGAGGGAGCCGATCGGCGCCGACGCACCTTGAGCCTGCGCGCCGCTCCCCGCAAATAGGCGAGCATGGCCGAAAGCATCCTCACTGGCAGCGCAGTCCCGGATTTCTTCACACGCTTCCCCATGCGTGCCATCCGCAGCGAGGCGTTGGATGCCATCCTGGCAGAGCCTGGGGCCCCTCCCCTCAGCCTGCTCTTTCTCTGGGGCTTCAACTGCCCGAATTGCGACGTGGCGAAGCGCGCCATCCTCATCTCGCCTGAACGCTTCCAATGGGGCGAGGCCCGCTGGCTGCATTGCAATGTCTATGAGGACGCGGAGATGGCGAACCGCTTCGGCCTGCACGGCGTCCCGGCCTTTTTCGTCTTCCGCGGCACGCGCCGCATCGGCCGGATCACCGGCTGGCCTGGCGCGGATGCCTTCACCCGCGCCATCGCCGAACAGCTGGGCTGAGGTCCCGGTACCGGCTCTCCGGCGCCGGGCGCGGCGCCCTACCCTTCCCGCGCGATGCGGCGGCAATGCTCCAGCGCCGCCTCGACAAGGTTGTCGCTGGCTTCCGGCGTACGGAAGGCGGAATGGGCGGCCAGCGTCGCATTCTCCACCTTGGAGAGGAAATGCCCCGCCGGCAGAGGCTCCTCCGCATAGACGTCGAGGGCGATATGGCCGATGGCGCCGCTTTCTGCCGCCCTGGCCAGCGCCGCCTCATCCGTCAGCGCACCGCGCGCGGTGTTCACGAAGATCGCGCCCTTGCGCATCCTCGCGATCCGCTCGGCGGAGAGGAAGCCGCGCGTCTCGTCGTTCAGCAGCAGATGCATGGAGACGACGTGGCTCTCGGCCAGCAGCGTGTCGAGATCGGTGAACTCCACCCCCGGCGTCTCGCGCGGCGTGCGGTTCCAGGCCAACACGCGCATGCCTGCGCCGTTGCAGAGCCGTGCCATCTCCGTGCCGATGCCGCCCAGGCCGATCAGCCCGACCGTCTTGCGCGTCAGCTCCACGCCATCGGTACGCAACCACTTCCCAGCGCGGATGCCCCGATCCATAAAGGCGATGCCCTTGGCGGCGGCCCACATCAGGGCGAAGGCCATCTCCGCCACCGCCGTGTCGCCATAGCCCTTGATGATATGGACCTGGATGCCGCACTCGGCCTCCAGCTCCTCCGGATTCATGTAGCTGCGCGCCCCGGTGCCCAGAAAGACGACATGCTTCAGCGAGGGGATCTGCTTCGCGATCGCCGTCGGCAGATGCGTGTGGTCGATGATGGCGATCTCATGCCCGGCAAGGACGGCCGGAAGCTCGTCCGGCGTGATGTCGGGATTACGGTTCACCGTCACGGGCATGTCCGCCGGACGGCGCAGCTTCTCCATCACATCGCCCAGGGCGTTTCCGGCATCGACGAAACAGGCGCGCAAGGGATCATCCTTTCTTCAATGGCCGCTGCCGGCGGAGCGGTGGATCGGGTCAGGCTTGGCGGGGCCAGGCGAACATCAGCTCATGCTTGTTGTACGCGCCATGGAAAACCATCCCATCCGGGATGGCCGCGAAGGCGGCGGCCGTATCGTGGTCCGTCTCGCCCTGGAACTTGATGGTGACAACGATGTTCTTCGCCGCCCCCGCCTCCATCCAGCGCCGCACCAGCCCCAGCAGCCGCGCCGGGTAGCAGATCACATCGCTGAACAGCCAATCCACCGGGAAGGGATCGAGGCCGAAGGCGCTCTCTTTCCTCACGGTCACATTCGGCATGGCGGCGACGAGCGGGTCCATCTCCGCCTTGTCCACCGCCGTCACCTTCGCGCCGAGCTGCGCCAGCGCCCAGCTCCAGCCGCCCGGCACGGCGCCGAGATCGAGGCAGGTCTCACCCTTTCCCGGCCAGCGGCCGAGGCGGGTCAGCGCCTCCCACAGCTTCAGATAGGCGCGGCTGGGCGGCCCCTCCCGGTCCTCCACGAAAACCGGCGCACCGTTGATGAAGGGGCTGCTCTTGGTCGGGCTGGCCAGCAGCCGGTCCGGCGCCAGGAGGGTCCAGCCGCCGAGATGGGAACTGGGCGGCACCTGCGGAAAGACGATCGGCTTCGGGCGCAGCACCGGCAGAGCATCGCGGATCAGTGCGGCGCGGCGGTGGTGCGCCACGTCCAGCAGGCCCCAGTTGCGCTGGATGGCGCGCAGCGCATCGGCGGCGGCCTTGATGGAGGGTGCCGGGATTTCCTGGGGCGCATCCCAGACATCCAGCGCCCAGAGCGTGGCATTCGGGCCTTCAGGCGCGGGATCGGGGGAGAGGGCGAGCGGCCCATGCCAGCCGGCGATGCGGCGGCCGGCGCGGCGCAGGTCCTCTTCCAGCTCCGGCTCGAAACCCTCGGCCGCCAGATAGGCGGAGCGGATCTCGCCCCGCGTGCCGCTGCCGCTCACGAGCGGTTCGTCAGCGCGGCGACGGCCAGCAGCAGCCATCCCAGCATCATCAGCATCCCGCCGGCGGGGGCGATCGAACCCAGGCTGCGCCCAGTGATCGCCACGGTCCAGACCGCGCCGCAGAACAGGATCATGCCCAGAAGGAAGGCCGCCCCGGCCCCGTTGACCACCCAGCCGCCCCAGCGGCCGGCCAGGATGCCGACTGCAATCAGCGCCAGCGCGTGCCAGCCCTGCTGCGTCAGTGCATTGTCGATCATGCGGGCGCGGGCGGGGTCCAGTGTCAGCCCATGTGCCGCATAGGCCGAGAGGGCGACGGCGAGGAGGCCAGCCAGGGAGCCGGCCGCGATCCAGATGCGGTCCATGGCAGGGGGTTAGCAGAATGCCGCGGGCCGGGGGAGCCTCGCCGCATTCCGGCGCGCTTGGCGCCGCGAAAAGGCTAGGATCGCGCGGGCCCATCAGGAGGAAGCGACATGCTGGATCACCTTGGCATCAACGTGTCGGACCTCGGCCGGAGCCGGCGGTTCTACGAGGCCGCGCTGGCCCCTCTGGGATATCGCTTCACGCATGAGCATGCCGATGCCGCCGGCTTCGGCGTGCCGGACGGGCATGGTCGGTCACTCGATCCCGGCGGCGACTTCTGGATCGTCCAGGGGGCCGCCACCCCGCCGCTCCCGCATTTCGCCTTCAGCGCGGCCACGCGGGAAGCGGTGGACGCCTTCTTCGACGCAGCGCTGAAGGCAGGCGGGTTAGACAATGGCGCACCGGGACTGCGCCCCCGCTATCATGCCGATTATTACGCAGCCTTCGTGCTGGACCCGGATGGCTACAATATCGAGGCCGTCTGCCATGCGTCCCCTCGCCCAGGCCCCTGAAGCGGCGGTCTTCCGTCAGAAGGACGCGCTCCAGCCAAGCACCCCGATGACGGCATCGGCCTTGTCCCCCCGGCGCTCGACGCCGGTGCTGTACTGGTAGCCGACATCAAGGCGGAAGTTCATCGGCAGGTCGCGCCCCACCGAGGCCTCGAAGAAGCTCGCGCGCGGCAACTGGTTTTCGCTGCGCTTCCGCTCATCCTGCTGGAATCCGATGGTCGCGCGCCAGGGTCCCGATCGGGTCTGCGCGCCGATGGTGGTGAAGCGGCGGCGCTCCAGCACCGTCACCTCGCTGGACCCACCTATTGCCATGCCAGGCTCGTTCAGGATCTCCGGCCTCTGCTCACGCGGGTCGCCACCGGCGCCGCGGAACTGCACGAACTCGCCGAAGAGCAAGGTGCTGGTGTCCTCGGTCCAACGGATCTCGTGCCGCAGCCCGGCGACGAAGCCCGTCTCCCGCTTCGTGCCGTCCACGCCTGGGCCGCGCGAGAGGAGCGCGAGATGATAGGCGGTGTTGGGCAGGAAGGGCATGTCCTCGCCATCCAGGGCGATGACGTAGTTGTCGAACTGGCCGGTATTTCCCGGCCCGCCCTGGCCGCGCGTGTTGCGGGAGAAGCGCTCGAAGCCGCCCTCGCAGCAGCGCTTGCGGGTGAAGGCCGTCTCGCTCAGCGGGCTGGTATCGAAGCCAAAGACGGCGGCGGAAAGCTTGTGCTCGCCGAAGCGGGGATCGGAGACAGCAGCCACGGTGCCGCCGATGCCGATGCTCTCGCGGATCTTGTAAGTCTCCTCCGCGCGCACATCGAGCAAAAGGCCGGGGAAGTCCTCATGGCCATGCCCGAAGGGGGCGGTGAACTTCCCGGCGAAAAGGGTCAGGCGCTCGGTCGGCTTCCAATCGAGGCGCAGCGTCTCGATGTAAGCCGCCTGATCGCGGAACCCGACCGTGCCGCCCTTCGGCTCCACTTCGCGGATCGGCTCCAGATCGATGGCACCCTCGACCGACCATTGGGGTGAGAGGTGAAGCGTCGCCTCGAACTCGCCGCGCAGGAAAATATTGGTACCGCGCTGATCACGCTCCAATGCGGAAGTGGTGGATGCGGAGAAGAGGCGCGATTCCAGTTCCGCCTCGATCCTCGGATAGAGGTTCACGCCGCTGCCCGAAGGCGCATCCGTTTCAGCCATGACCGGCGCCGCCCCCAAGGCTATGACAACCAGAAAGGGAAGAGCGCGCATCAGTCGTTACCCCGCATGGCTGGCACGATCAGGCCGGTGTTGTGGCGGAACAGGGCCTCGTAGGTCGGGGCCGGCCCGTCCGGAGGCGAAAGCGCATCAGCATAGAGGCGGCCACGCACGCGCACTCCAGCCTCCCGCGCCAGCCTCTCCAGCGTGGCGGTGCTGCTCATGTTCTCGACGAAGACGGCGGTGATGCCCTCGGCCCGCAGCCGGCGGATAAGCGCACCGACCTGGGCGGCAGAAGGCTCGGAATGCGTGCTGACGCCCTGGGGCGCCAGGAAGCGGATGCCATAGGCATCGCCGAAATAGCCGAAGGCGTCATGGCTGGTGAGCACCTTCCGGCGCGCCTCCGGCACGGTGGCGATGGCAGCCCGGATCTCGGCATCCAGCGTGGCGAGCCGGGCCGAGGCGGTTTCGGCATTGCGGGCGTAGAGGGCTGCATTGCCAGGATCGGCGGCAGAGAATCCCGCCGCGATGTTGCGGAGATAGACCTGCCCGTTGCGCGGATCGCCCCAGGCATGCGGATCGGCCGCCGGCTCCGCCACCTGGCCCCGGCGGGCGGTTCCATGGGCATGGCCGTGATCATGCCCCCCCTCCGTCGGGCGGAGCCTCACCCCAGTGCTGGCCGAGGTGGATACGCCACGGAATCCGGCGGCGCTGGTCAGCCGGCCAAGCCAGCCATCATAGCCCAGGCCATTCTGGACCAGCAGCGCGGCACCGCGCAGCCTTTCGGCATCCGAGGGGCGAGGCTGGAAATCATGCGCATCGCCATCCGGCCCGACGAAGACGGACAGATCGATGGACCTCTCCCCCGCCACCTGCCGCACCAGATCTCCGAGGATGGAGAAGCTGGCGACGACCGGTAGCGCCGCCTGGGCGGAGGCATGGCGAAGGGCAGGCAGCGAAAGGGCGGCAGCAAGGAAGGCGCGACGCTGCATCGGGCGACCTCATGAAGTTATGATATAACATAACTCGGCATAACTAAGACTGACAAGGGGCTGGCGATCCCAACGCCGGCCCTCCCGCCTTCCCCAGACTAGTCTTTCGGTCGCCAGAGGCGCCGGAGGAAGGCCCAGAAGCCGCCCATGCCGTTCCGCTTGGCGATCGTGCCCTGGCTGGCATGCGGCCGGCGCGCTGGTGGCGGCAGGGCGCTGGCCACGGTGTGGCGGCCGGAATCCCGCAACGCGATCAGCCGCAGTTCCAGCGCGATCACCCCCGCCACCACTTCAGGCGGATGGGAGGCGGCGAGCTGCTCGGCCGTGGCGGCGGCATCCTCGAAGGCCTCCGCACGGCGAAGCGCATCCACCACCCGCACGGTCTGCTCCGCGTCCAGGGGCGGGCCTGCCCGCCACAGGGCGACGGCATCGCCCCGCCAGGCGCGGGCGAGATCGGGCTTGCGGGCATCGTCGGCGGCCCAGGCTGCCTGCAGGGTCGCCTCGGCGGCGGCATGCAGGGCGCCGCTCTCCTCCAGTACATAGGCATAGCCGAGGAAGCGGCGTGCCAGCAGCGGGTGGGCGGTGTCGGCGATCAGGGCTCGGAAGGGCGCGGTGCCCACCGCCTCGATGGCGGCGGGGTGCGCATGGGTGATATCGGGCGCGACATAGCTGCAATAGGGGCATTGCTGCAGCCAGGACGCCATGGTGCCGCGCAGCGGCTCGCCCGGGCGGAGATCAAGATCAGGCGCCCCCTCTGGCGGGATGGGGCGGAAGCGCGGCTGGCGGCTCTCCGTGCCGCAGACAGCGCAGCGCACCTCCCCCGCCCGCGCACCCGTCCCTCGGGGACCCGGTTGGGGACCGTTTCGGGCGGCGTGGAACGGGCCAGGGGTGGAACGGGGCATTAGTGCCAAGTTAGGTGCGGGAGGGCTCCGCGCGAAGGGGCGGAAAAGGCCATTGTGAGCCCGCCGCCCCGTTGCGCGCCAGCCATCCCTTGCGCCAAAGAAGAGATATGCCGCGCGGCGACCTTTTTCCGGATATCGCCCCCTATGAGACGGGACTGCTTCCGCTCTCCCATTCCGGGGCGGGCGGACCGGCGCATGTCATGTACTGGGAGCAGGTGGGGAACCCCCGCGGCCAGCCGGTGCTCTTTCTGCATGGCGGGCCGGGCGCCGGGGCCGGGGCAGTGCATCGCCGCTTCTTCGACCCGCTGCACTGGCGCGTGGTGATCTTCGACCAGCGGGGCGCCGGCCGCTCCCGCCCCCTGGGCGAGCTGCGCGAGAACACCACGCCCCATCTGGTGGAAGACATCGAGACGCTGAGGCGCTTCCTGGGCATTGAGCGCTGGCTGCTCTTCGGCGGCTCCTGGGGATCGACCCTCGCCCTCGCCTATGCCCAGGCGCATCCCGACCGCGTGGCGGGCTGCGTGCTGCGCGGCGTGTTCCTGGGGCGCATGGATGAGGTGCAGTGGTTCCTCTACGGGTTGCGCCGCGTCTTTCCCGATGCCTGGTCCGCCTTCGCCGAGCATGTGACGCCGGAGGAGAGGGATGACCTGCTCGGCGCCTATCTACGCCGCCTGACCAATCCCGATCCCTCCGTGCACATGGCCGCCGCCCGGGCCTGGAGCAATTATGAGGGGCTGTGCAGCACGCTGATGCCGAGCCCCGAGACGGTCGCCTCCTTCGCGCAGGACCGGTCCGCCCTGGGCCTGGCCCGGATCGAGGCGCATTACTTCGCCAACAACCTCTTCCTGTCGCCCGAGGGGCTGCTGGCCCGGATGGACCGGCTGGCCCATGTGCCGGCCGAGATCGTGCAGGGCCGCTACGACATGGTCTGCCCCCCCATCTCCGCCTTCGATCTGGCTGAGGCCTGGCCGATGGCCCGGCTGACCGTGGTGCCGGATGCCGGGCATTCGGCGCTGGAGCCAGGCGTGCGGACCGCCCTGGTTTCGGCGGTGGAGCGGTTCCGGCGGCGCTGAACGCCGCCGCGCCTCAGATCACCCGCTTCAGCCAATCCGCCGCGCCCGCAATGGCGCGCCGCGCGGCCGGGACATGGTCCCGCGCCCGCAGGAAGCCATGGACGGTGCCGTGGAAGGTCTCCTCTTCCACGGGCACGCCCACGGCGCGCAGGGCCTTCGCCATCTCCCGGTTCTCATCCGCCAGCACATCCAGTTCCGCAATATGGATCAGGCAAGACGGCAGGCCGCGCAGATCACCCCGGATAGGAGCGGCGAAGGGCGAGAGGCGATCGGCGGGATTGGGTGCGTAGCAATCCCAGTAGAACCGCATCTTCTCCCGCGTCAGCCCATAGCCATCGGCGAATTCGGAGTAGCTGGGGGTGGCCATGCGGTCGTCGAAGACGCCGTAGTTCAGCAGCAGGCCCCGCAGCCGCAGGTCGGGATCGGATTGGCGCAGCAGCAGCGCCGCGCCCAGCGCCAGGTTCGCGCCGGCGGAATCCCCCGCCCAGCACGATGCGCGAGCCGTCCAGCCCCCATTCGGCGCCATGCGCCGCGACCCAGCGGGTGACGGCCGCCACCTCCTCCAGCGCCTGAGGGAAGGCGGCCTCGGGGCTCAGCGCATAATCCGGCCCTATCACCGCACAGCCAGCGCCTTCAGCGTAGCTGCGCATCAGGGGGTCATGCGTGTCGATGCTGTTCCACACCCAGCCGCCGCCATGCAGGTAGATGAGGACCGGCAGAGGCACATCGGTGCGTGGGCGGTGCAGGCGGCAAAGCAGCCGGCGGCCGCGGGCCAGGGCCCATTTATCCGTGCTTTCGGCCATGGTCGGATCGGGGCTGAACAGGGTCATGTTCAGCATGTCATTCGTGGCGCGAGAGGCGTCGAGCGGGCGTTCCAGACTCTGCGGCGGGTAGCCGGCGCCATCATCGCCATGAAGGCAGCCATCTCAGGATCGAGGCGGGGATCGTTTGACATGGGAGGAGTGGAGGACGGTTCGGAGCCGGGCTCAAGTGTGGGGCTTTAACGACCGGCGGCAGGGCGCTAGACTAAGGCGTCGTGTCTCCGTAGCTCAGCAGGATAGAGCACGGGATTCCTAATCCCGGGGCCGTGGGTTCGAATCCCGCCGGGGACACCACTTCCGTTGTTTTACCCACGGGTCTGGTTCGCCCAGATCGGCCTCGTACAAACCTCGCTCTTCCCCGAGATCCTGCCGGGCACCTTGCCAGCGGCTGGTCAGGAACGGACGTGCTGTGGCTGCACAGCCACCGGGCAGATAATCGAGGATGACTGCCTCGCCCGACGAAGCTCGGCGCCAGGGTTGGTGCGGGAAGGTTACTGCACGGGAAGCGGGATAAGGCTTCCGCTCCAGAAGGCGTCAAAAATGCAGAGCGTGTGCATCCGGGTTGTGCAGAGTTCCAAGACGGCCTCGCCTTCCGCCGTTTGGTACTCGACCTTGTAACAGGGTCCACTGAGCTTGCTTGAGGCATCGCTGACCGCAATACCGAGGATGCGGGTCAGGCCGGGCGGTGGAGGAGGCATATTCAAGTCGTAGCCATAACGATATTGTTTCGCAACAAGGTTGCGTCAGGTTTCAGTCCACCGGACGAAACAGGAGCGTTTCAGAGGGCGATGTACAGGCCCGCAACCGCCATGACGGTGCCAAGCATAAAACGCGGCATTCGCAGGCGCCGGTAGCCCCAGATCAGGCAGGGCACCGCGTAGACTACGGTGATTGCCAGGAAATAGAGCGTCAGCGGCACGCCCACGGCCATCGCAAAGATCATGTGATCTGCCCCTCCCGTCCTGTCTGGAATGCTATGGCGTGGCCTCGGCACCGCTAAGCGGAACTGGCACCATTCTGGCCGACTTAGGCATCCCGGGTTCGACTGCCCCGGATAGAAGGCTTCAATAAAGCCGGGAGCGCCATGCCTGGGCTGATCACGATAACGGATGGATGCCTGAAGCAGCACTGAAACCGCCATGCAAGCAGATGACTAACCCAAGTTACCAAATCATCATTACCAAACCGAAGTTCCATCCGTTCTGGATGTTATTTCGATAGCGTAATACATAACAAACGCACACCCTATCTGCCGAGGGGGGGGTGCAGTCGGCCCAGGCCGGTAAGCTGATATCGTGGAGTACCGCCAACAGCAGAAGCCGAGCCCGTAACGGAAGCTGGACCCAGGGCACAACAGGCAACAGTGAAACGGCGTATCCACCTGCACTTACCCTCCCTCACATGCCGGCACCAAGCCGGAGCCGCAGGCCAGGCTGCTGTGCTGGCATGTGGTGCCTTCAGGGCCGGGCGTGCCCATGAGGCTTTTCCTCCGTGCTCCATCTGTCCTTGATCGGCGGCTGCCATCACCAAATCAAGGCCTGGGCCATGTGGCGTCAGGAGACCGTCATGTCGGACAAGCGAGAGGAGTTCGAGCGGCGCATCCGCGAACGTGCTTACTACCTTTGGCAGCAGGAAGGCTGCCCTGAAGGCAGGGCCGAAGCCCATTGGAAGCTGGCATGCATGCTGGACGCGGCGCGTGAGGCCTATCTCGACGTGGAGGGGGAGGACAGCTTCCCTGCAAGCGACCCGCCTTCCCACATCCCCATCACCGGGGACCGTCGCCAGAACTGAGTTCCTGCCTTCTCAGAAGGCCTGTCACCGGCGCTTTCTCGGCTTCTTGCGACCTGGCGCCGGTGGGGTCAGGGCGGCCGTCCAGAAGCTGGCGGCCTGTCTGCTGCCTTCCTTCATGGCCTCAGCATGCTGGCGCCGGAACTCGGCGGCCCACATGCCGCGCGCCGCACCTGCCCAGGCGTTGGCGCCGCTCAGAAAAACGCTCAGGAGCGGGTTTTTCTTGCTCCACGGCTTGCTCATGCCAAGCCTCCTGGCTCAGGCCGCGCC
This sequence comes from Roseomonas xinghualingensis, assembly GCF_025791835.1. Lineage (GTDB taxonomy): Bacteria > Pseudomonadota > Alphaproteobacteria > Acetobacterales > Acetobacteraceae > Roseomonas > Roseomonas xinghualingensis. Next base: position 14,636 of record NZ_JAOXLP010000032.1, on the reverse strand, counting down.
ATGACAGCCCGGAACACCCCTAAGGCCGGCGCGCGGGATCAGTTGCGGCCTGCCCCCATGATTTACATCAAGGATATGAGGCCCCGCAGTTGCTTCTATCATGACAGGATCAGACCGCCCGCCTGACGGCCTAGGGAGTTCCGCTCCATGCAAGGCTACAAGAGCATCCTGGTTCACGTTACGACCGAGGAAGGGGCGGCTGCACGACTCACCTTGGCTGCCGACCTCGCGGAGCGCTTCGACGCCCATCTCATCGGCCTCGGGGCAGGCTGCATCAACTTGCCGATAGAGCCGCTGGGCGATGGCGCCGCTGCGGCCATGCTCATCGATATTGAGACGGGGGAGTTGAAGGCCGAACTGCATGCTGCCGAGCAGCGCTTCCATGACACTGTCGGGAGCGCCACCGGGACTGCTTCAGCAAAGGTGGAATGGCGCGCCTTCCAGGAGTTCCCTGCAACTGCGCTCGCGCGTGAGGCACGCGCCGCCGACCTCATCATCCTTGGTCCGGAATGGACACCTGCCAACAGCAACTTCAACACCGCCGCCAATCCTGGTGATGTCCTGCTGCGTGCGGGACGGCCGGTTCTTCTCGTTCCCTCCGCGGCCGTCACGTCACCGCCCTCAAGGATAATCGTGGCCTGGAAGGAGACGCGAGAGGCCCAGCGCGCCGTTCTGGACGCATTGCCGTTGATGCAGGGGGCCGAGCAGGTCAGCGTGCTGGAGATCTGCGAGGATGAGCGCGAGATTGAGGCGGCTACGGCACGCGTGACCGATGTCGCACGTTATCTCATCCGCCACGGAATCGGCGCTGAAGGCAGTGCCTGCCGCCGGCAGGAAGCCACCTTCGCCAATCAGATCGAACTGGCCGCCCAAGCCCAGAGCGCAGATCTCATCGTCCTGGGCGGCTATGGCCATGCCCGCCTGCGGGAATGGGTCTTCGGTGGGGTGACGCGCGACCTCCTGAAGCGCTCCAAATACTGCTGCCTCCTGAGCCACTGAAGCGCATGGCTTGAGACCACAAAAGCCGGTCTGGCGGCGCTCCTGTCAGGAGCGCCGCGGCCAAGCCTAGACGAGTTCGCCTGGAAGCGGGAAGGAAGCCACTTCCATCTGGTCCTCGACGCGCTCCACACCTGCGATACGCCCGGCAAGCACGCGCAGGCCCCGGCGCACCTCATCCGACCGGACATAACCGCTCAGCGTCACCACCCCGTCCCTGACATCCGCGAATGTATACAGGCTTCGGGTCCAGGGCTGATCGCGCATCTCGGTCCGCAGCGCAGCGCGGATCCGGGCATCGCGGTCCTGCGCCTCTGTTCCGATCTTCTCCGGCGGCCGTTCCAGAACCTCGGCCAGCAGATCGGCGCGAGAGATGATCCCAACCAGCTGCCCGTCACGCAGCACGGGAAGACGCTTGATGCGGTGTTGCTCCATCAACTGCGCGCAACGTTCGGCCGTCGCTTCCGGATCGACGGTCACCACCTTGGTCGTCATGACGTCCCGCGCCTCCACGCCATGGGTGCGGGCATATTGCTCGGCCTGCTGGCTCTCGTTCCGGATCAGGGAGCGCAGCCAGCTCAGCGACGGGTCCATCGCTCCGGCAAGACGGCGCAGCAGATCGGCTTCCGTCACGATGCCAAGAAGATGGCCGGAGGCATCGGTGACCGGCACGGAGGAGATCCCGCGCTCCGACAGCATCCTGGCCAGGGACGAGACCGGCATCCCAGGCGGGACCGTTAACACCATCTCCGTCATCAGATCACGCGCACGCAGGGAAGACGCACTCATGGTGACCTCCTTGTCGAACTGTACTCCCGGAGGGTGCACTCCCTTCGCCGCCGGCACTTTGCGCCAGATCAAACCCCGCCCCTGCGGTGCCTTGCTTACGAGCCTGCGGGTTTGACTTCAATCTTCCGCTGTTGCTGCGCCGCATCGCCTGTCTTGGGCAGGGTCACTGTCAGCACACCCTTGCCGAAGGCGGCGCTGATTTTGCCGCGGTCCACATCGGGAGGCAGCGGAAGGCTGCGCCGGAAGGAACCGAAGCTCCGCTCGGAAAGGAAGTAGTTCTCGGCCTTGTGGTCCCGCTCCTCCTTCTTCTCGCCTGAGATGGTCAGGGAATCTCCCGAAACCGACACATCCACATCCGTTGTCTCTATTCCCGGAAGTTCGGCGACGATGCGGTACTCCTTCCCGTTCTCGGCCACGTCAATCGCTGGAACCGCCATGCCGGCGGAAACAGGGAAGCCACGCGGCATCCCCGATGAGCCGGCACGCGCCGGCCAATCCGCGCCGAAGCCACGCCAGAAATTGTCGAAGAGGCGGTCCATCTCCTCGCGGAGGCCGATCATTGGCTGCCAGGCACGTTCGGGTTTCACCGCCGGAGCACCAGCCTTGTTCTTCGACACCGCAGGGCTGTCGGGCATTGGTTACCCTCCCATGTTCTGACGCTTGTCCTACAGCGGAACGGGCGCACGCTCTGCCGGTCCGCCGAGGCCATCCTGTCACGATCTGAGGCCGTGCTTCCCTGATCTGCGTCAGGCCTTTCGCGGGCCGGCCACGCATCTGCCCCTGGCCTCCCCCCACGCACCATGGTGCCGGAGCATCCTGAGCGGGCGCGGCAAGCTTCCCATGCCCGGGCTCTCTCTTCCCCAGGCTCGTGGCAACCTTCGACATCCTCATAAATCCGGACCCGATGCGGAGAGCACCCGGCCAGAGCCGCACTCCAATGCAGCTCCCCTGAAGGCGACGCTTTCATGAGCAAAAAATTACGTTACGTTATAGGAATCTATTATCTAGGCAGGCAGTGACGACACCAAGAGAGAATAGCGACTATGCGAACAGACGAAGCTGGCCACTGGCATTGAGCTGATGTCCTGATGCTTCCTGGAGGCGAAAGCCATGCCCTCGACAAGAAGGAAGAAGCCTCATGGCAACCATCCGTCGGGACGGACTGCAGGTAGCGGCTGCCTTTTAGGAGATGCGCGGGTTCAATGGGCCTTCCCAGCGGCCTGCGGGAAACGCCTGTGAGTGGCAATGACGGTTTGATCTGGCCGGCCTCCGCCGCCCCCCGGAGGGTGATCAGGGTGCCCCGGCAGGCCCTGACATCCGGATTGCTTCTTGCCTCCGCCTTGCTGGTGCCTCTTGGAATCCTCGCCCTCGGTGCTTGGCTCGCCTGGGGACAGGCCTGGGAACAGGCCCGGTCCGAACTGGCCAGCACTGCCGATGCCGCCGCTGAATATGCGGCCCGGTTGCTGGATGCGCATGCCCATCTGACCGAGCGGACGGATGAGCTGCTCCAGGATCTGTCCACTGCTCAGATCCGGGAACGAGAGGCCGAACTGCATATGGCGCTCCGGCGCTTGGCCAGTGGCCGCTCCTCCGTGCGGTCCCTCTATGCCGCCGATGCGGAGGGGCGGCTGGTGGTGAGCGATAACGCGCTGCCGGCCCCCTTCGACATCAGTATCCTTGATCGGGATTTCTTCCAGCGCCTGCAAACCAACGATGCGTCCGCCATGCTGGTCAGCAAGATCTATTCAAGCCGCCTGGATGAGGGTTTCTACCTGGGCGTTGCCGCGCGACGCGGCATCTCCGCTTGGGGTGGTGCCTCTCGTCAAGTAGTGGGCAGGCCATTCAGTGGTGTGGTTGTGGTGTCCCTCAGCCCAGGAGATATCGCCCTCGGCCTTCAACAGATTGCAAAGACTCCAGACCAATCCATTTCCCTGATCCGGGCCGATGGCGAGATCCTGGCAAGCAGCGCCGGCTTCACAGTGCTCCCCCCTCCCTTGGCGGCAGACAGCCCGCTCCGCAAAGCCATCGAATCCGGTAGCGAACGGGCTGAGGCCAGAGGACGCATCGGCCCCGATGGGACGGAGAGCATCATGGCCCTGCGCCAGGTTGCTGGCTGGCCGATTTACGCCACGGCGATGCAGAGCCGGGATGCATCGATCCAGCACTGGCGCAACATCGTCATGTGGCAGGCAGGCTTCGCCGTGCCCGCTGTGATCATGCTCGTCAGCCTCGTCATTCTCGCCCAACGGCGCACGCGGCAGGTGGCGGAGGCGCAGGCGGCCCTCCACACGGAGGCCGCTCGCCGGGTGGCGGCCGAGGCTCAGCGCGAAAGCGATGAACGCTACCGCGCCCTTGCCGACGCCACGCGGGAGGGCGTCGTGATCTACGAGGCCAGACGGATCGTCGAGGCGAATGACGCCTTCTGGCAGGTCCTCGGTCATGCATCGAAGAAGGAGGTGCTCGGCCGCGATCCACTGGAGTTCATCGCTCCGGCGGCCCGCGAGGCAGCGGCCAAAAGCATGGCCCAGGCGCATGGCGTCCCGTATGAAGGCTTCGGGTTACGCGCGAACGGAACCATCTTTCCGGCGGAGCTCCAGGACCGCCCCATCCTCTACAAGGGGCGCCAACTCAGGGTTGGAATCGTCAGGGACCTGACGACACAGAAAGCGGCCGAAAAGGTCCTGCGTGAAACCCTCGGCACGCTCGACCTGGGAGCCTTCATGACCCAGGACCTCGATGGCACCATTCGCCACTGGTCGGCGGGGTGCGAGCGCCTCTTCGGCTGGACGGCAGATGAGGCGCTGGGACGCGTTTCCCATGTGCTGCTCCGCTCGATTTTCCCAATTCCTGTGCCGGAGGTCGAGGCAGCCCTCGAACGACACGGCGAATGGACGGGCGAGGTACACCACCGGATCCGTACGGGCCCTGAAGTCGTTGTCGCCACACGGAAGATCCTTCGCCGCGATACCGAGGGGCGTCCGGCCTGCATCGTGGAATTGATGGTGGATGTCACCCCACTGTGGCGGGCACGGGCGGAGTTGCTCGACCACTCCAACCGCCTGCAACTCCTCTCGGCCGCGGCGGGAAGCCTGCTGGCCGCGAAGGATCCGGATGAGGTGCTGGGCGGCCTTTTCGAAGCCCTCTCCACCCAGCTCGGCATCGATGTCTCCTGCAGCCACATCGTGGATCATGCCGACGTCGGCACGCTTCACCTGACCACACTGTTCGGTCTTCCGGATTGCGCCAGGCCCGCTCTGGAACGGCTCACATTCGGCGACCTCATCTGCGGCAAGGTTGCCGAGACACGCAGGCCCGCTCACATAAAGGCGCTGCGGGGATTGGACGACCACACGCGGCAGTTCCTCCGGAGCCATGGCATCCGCGCCTACGCCGCCTTCCCCCTCGTCGCCGGAGACCGCCTTCTTGGAACCCTTTCCTTCGGCACCCGGCAGCGGGACGAATTCTCGCCTGAGGATCTCGCGCTACTCGGCACCATCGCGCAATATGTGACCGCGCTCAGGGAGCGCCTGCATGCCGAGGCAGCACTGCGCGAGGCTGAGCAACGCTCCCGCGTGCTGCTCGAAGCCGCGCCCGTTGGCATCGCGCTTCTTGATCCGGCAACGCGCGGCTTCGTCGCGGCCAATGACCGCGCCTGCCGTGAACTCGACTACAGCCCGGAGGAATTCACCCGCCTGCATCTTCCCGACATCGAGGTTTCATCCAAGGCTGGCGACTGGGTCGGCAGCCTCGCCTCCGGCAGCCCGGCAATCCAGGAGTTCGAGGCACAGCATCGCACCAAGGATGGAAAGGTGCTGGACATGCTGGTCCGGGTGGAGCGTGTCACGCTGGGCACCCAGACCCTGCTCTACACAGCCTGGATCGACATCACGGAACGTGTCCGTGCCCAGCAGGCGCTGGAGGAAGGAGAGGCACAGCTACGCTCGATCCTCGCGACGGTTCCGGACGCGATGATCGTCATCGACGAGGACGGCACGATCCTTTCCTTCAGCGCCGCCGCCGAGCAGCTCTTCGGCTGGCCCAGCGCGGAGGCGATCGGGCGCAATGTGTTCACGCTCATGCCTAACCCCGATCGTGAGGAACACCAGGCCTATCTCTCCCGTTACCTCACCACAGGCGTGCGACGGATCATGGGAATTGGCCGAACCGTCAGTGGGCGCCGCCGAGATGGCTCCACCTTCCCCATGGAGTTGACGGTAGGGGAGATGCGCTCCAGGGGCCGCCATCTGTTCACTGCCTTCACCCGGGACCTGACCGAACGGCAGGCTTCCGAGCGGCGTGTGCAGGAACTGCAGTCGGAGCTGCTGCATGTCTCGCGCGTCAGCGCGGTCGGTGAGATGGCCTCGGCCCTGGCCCATGAGCTGAACCAGCCGCTGACGGCCATCGCAAGCTCCGTAAAGGCCGCGCTGAGGATACTGCAGGCGCACCCTCCCTCCGGCCCGGCCCACATGGCGGCTCTGGAGAAGGCGCTCGAAGCAATGGAACGCGCCGTTGGCCAATCGCTGCGGGCCGGGCAGATCGTCCGGCGGCTGCGCGAGTTCGTTGTCAAGGGCGAGGCCGACAGGGATCTGGAGGCGCTTCCAGGCCTGATCGAGGAAGCCAGCGCGCTGGCCCTTGTCGGCGCGCGGCAACGCGGGGTCCATGTGACTTGCCAGCTTGCCCCTAACCTTCCCCTTGTGCTCGTGGACCGGATCCAGATCCAGCAGGTCCTGCTCAACCTGATCCGTAACGCGGTCGAAGCCATGACAGAGGAGGACGGCCCTTCGCCTGCTCCGGAGTGCCGCGAGCTGACGATAACGGCCACCTCGCGCAGCGCCGACGAAGTGGAGCTGGTCATCGCGGATACGGGCCCTGGCCTCGCTCCCATGGTCGCCGCGCATCTCTTCGATGCCTTCATCTCAACCAAGCCATCCGGCATGGGCGTGGGGCTGTCGATCTGCCGCTCGATCATTGAGGCCCATGGGGGGCGCATCTGGGCTGAGCCGAAGGCTGGTGGCGGCACTGTCTTCCGCTTCACCCTGCCGGCGGCGCCGCCTGACGGAACCATCCGCGAGGAGCGCGGGCCATGATCGCAAGAGACGAGGCAGCCGGCGGCGCAGAGCGGAAAGACCGCATGGTGCATGTCGTCGATGATGATGACGCAGTGTGCTGGGCCATCGCGACGCTGCTGAGCTCCTTCGGCCTGGCTGTGGCGATGCATTCTTCGGCCCTTGCGTTCCTGACCGCCCTGCCGGAACTGACCGAGCCGCCCGGCTGCGTGCTGACGGATGTCCGCATGCCGAAGATGGATGGGCTGGAACTGCTGCGCCGGTTGAGGGAGCAGACTTTTGCGCGCCCCGTCATCGTTATGACGGCGCATGGGGATGTCACGATGGCGGTGCGGGCGATGAAAGCGGGCGCGTTCGACTTCATCGAGAAGCCCTTCGATGACGAGACGCTGTTCACGATCATCCGGGCAGCTCTCGAAGCTCATGACCTGATGGATCAGACGGCCAGGGGCGAGGCCACCTCCCTGCGCCGGGGCAGCCAGCTCCGTCCGGAACTGGCGCAGGCCGCGGCCCGGATCGCCCTGCTCTCCCCGCGCGAACGCGATGTCCTGGCCCTCGCCATGGAGGGCAAGCCCAGCAAGGTGATCGCCTATGAACTCGGCATCAGCCCGCGTACGGTGGAAGTGCACCGGCTGCGTCTGATGTCCCGCCTGGGTGTCGGAAGCCTCGCTGAAGCGGTACGCCTCTCGGTCTGGGCCCAGATGGCCGAGGAAATGGGCGACCCGCCGGCCGGCTCGTGAGCGTGGCCCGTGCTGCGGGCGCCCGGGCACTTCTCAGGCAGGGATGGCGGCATCCGGCAGGCAGAGAGCCCCCCTGACATGCTGGAGCACCGCGTCGGCCTGGAAGGGATCGGCGAATATGATGCTGCCGCGGGACAGAGCAGCGCGGCATGCGGCCGCCAGCCCAACCGGCATCTTGAGGACCACCGCCGGCATGGGGAAGCCGGTAGCCGTCACGCGCTCCGCCAACTCCAACCCATTCCCGCCATCAGCCAGGCAATCCTCCACGAGCAGGCAATGATGAGCTCCTGCCAGTTCTTCCATGATGGAGGGCAGCTCGGCCAGGAAGACCGGGGCCGAAGCGAAGGAGCGGGATCCGATGCCCTCGGTTTCCAGCAGCAGCGCCAGTGCTCTCCGCACCGCCGCATCGGCGCTGACAACGAAGACCAGGGCTGCATGGCCAGGAACCTCCGCGACAGCCCCCGCGACATATCCGCCTCGAGCGGCGCCAAACGGGACCCCCGCTGAAGACACGTCATTGAGGCACACGGCAAATCCGCTCCTTCCATCAGGGTCAGTGGAACTGCCCATCCGCAGGGTATCCCTCGCCCTGGGTCCAGGTTCCTCGGCCATCTGGGCTGCGAAGCAGTCAGCAGCCCTGAGATATCCGGCTCGTGCACTGAACCTGCCTCTGACCTGGACTGGCGGCTATTCGGGAGTTCTACCTAGTCCGCTTGGGAGGCAGCCTGCTTCACCCCATTTTGCCGGACCGCAATTCCCAGGGCTGTAGGAAAGCTGGCTTACGTGAATCTGCGTATGGGAGAATTCCTGAATATCCCCCCGGCCTGCGCCGCGTTAGCCAAGCCATCACAAGTTACATTATGAAGGATCAGAGCGATGCAGGTTGCTTCTGCAGGCCTCAGCAGCATGCCATCTCCCGCTCTTCCGTTTCCCGTTTCCGTGGCTTTCTCTGGAATGTCCCCCGCATTCAGATCAGCATTGGGGCGAACCCTGCGCTTCCAACGCGGAGCCGAGGTCTATGCGGAAGGAAATCTGGCGGATCATCTGTACAAGGTCGTCGCGGGAGCCATCCGCACCTGCCGCATCCTCCCGGATGGTCGCCGGATGATCGCGCATTTCGCCCTGCAGGGTGACCTCTTCGGCCTGGACGGCGTTCAGCATCACCGCTTCTTCGCCGAGGCCGTGACAGATACGGTGGTGATCGCCTTCCCCCGGAAGGAGATCACGGAGTGGGTGTCCCGCGAACCGGGCGCCGCGCATTCCTGGAACACCTACACGCTGGAAAAGCTGACCGCCGCACAGGACCGCTTCATCATGCTCGGCCGCAGGACAGCGGCGGAGCGGGTCGCGGCCTTCCTGCTCGACCTCGCCGATCGGGGGCAGCGGCCCGATGAAAGCATCGACCTTCCCATGTCGCGCTATGACATCGCGGATTATCTTGGCCTGACGTCGGAGACAGTCAGCCGCCTCCTGAGCAATCTGCGCAAGAACCGCATTATCGCGGAACAGGGCAGCCATCGTTTCCGCATCCTGAACCGGGAGGCGCTGGAAGAGCGGGCGGACGAGGAGAGCATCTAGCTCCTACTGTCGCCTCCTCAAGCCCGATCAATCCTGGCAGCCGCCCCTCGCATGGTGGAGCCGAGCCGAAAAGGATACGGCTTGATCCCGATCATTTTCATTTCATAAATATAATATTCTCTTGCCGGACGGCCTACGGGCGAGGCAAGCGGAAGCCATGTGGGACTCCAAAGCCCTTTTGGTACTGGTGGAGCCAGAGAGGTCATCCGAAGCCCGCATCCGCCTCGCGGCAGATCTGGCCGACCGTTTCGACTGCACGCTGATCGGCCTTGCCTCCGGCACAGCGAAAGCGGCCGATGAGCTGCGCGTGGCCGAAGAGAGATTCCACACCGTCAGCCGGAAAGCCGCCCCAATTCGGGAGTGGAGATCCTTCATCGCCCCTCCGGCGGAGGCGCGGCTTGGCGAAGCACGGGCGGCCGATCTACTCATCCTCGGCTGGAACAGAAGAACGGCCGCGGGGCCGCCTGCCGAATTCCGCAAATTTCGCCTCCGGAAGCTGCTTGGGCAAGCAGGGCGCCCTATACTCCTGGTGCCGGATGGCCTTGGTGTGCTGGACGCCTCCCGCATCCTCGTCGCCTGGAGTGACACGCAGGCGGCACGGCGCGCGATCACCGCGGCGCTGCCCCTATTGAGGCTGGCACAACAGGTGCAGCTCGTGGATGCCCTCAATGGAGTGGAGGACGGCGTATCCCGCAGGAGCCTGTCCGACATCACCCGCTACCTCCTCCGGCATGATGTGCCTGCCGAGGAAATGCACAGCACGCAACCGAATGGCCTGACGCCCGGCCACATCCTCCGCATCGCGCAGCGGTTGGGAGCAGACCTCATCGTCTCGGGCGTGGACGGTGCCAGCGGCTGCAGGGCGGTGGCTCTGGAAAACCAGGTTAACCCGGCCCGTCACTTCAAGGAGTGCTGGCTGCTGAGCCGCTGATGCCACCCCATGAGTCCCGATCAGGACCTCCGGCCAAACGGCGGCGGCATGTGGGAAGCTGGGGCAGGTCCTTGCCCCGTCATGCTCCGGAGAACCCTGCTCAGATGGGGAGAACCAGGGGATAGTCCGGTCGGGGCCAGGATGGCCCGACTTCGAGCCGATCCTCCACCCGGTCCACACCTTCCACCTGTTCAGCCATCACCCGCAGTGCATGGCGGGCATCTTCGGAACGGCAATAGCCCTCCAGTTGGACGACACCATCCTTGACGATGACCGCGACGGCGCCCGTATCCACCCAGGGATACCGCCGCATCTCCTGGGTGATTGCCTGTCGGATGCGGCTGTCGTCCCTCTCGCCGCCCGGCCCAGCCGGGTGCGCGGCCACCGCCTTCAGCAGGTCCGCGCGCGAAACCACCCCAGCCAGCCGCCCTTCCCGCATCACGGCCAGGCGCCGGACGCCTCGCTCCTGCATGAGACGGACCGCATCCTCCAGCGCGGCCTCCTCGTCCACCGAGACGAGAGTCGGGGTCATGACGTCCTGCACCCGCGTGCCGTGCAAGCGGGCATAGTGCCTGGCCGCACGATCCTGATCGACCAGCAGGCGCGGGATCCATCCCAGATCGGCCTCAAGGCCGTCCGGCGCGAGGCGGCGGATAAGGTCTGCCTCGGAGACGACGCCGAGCGGAGCCCCCTCGGCGTCCACCACGAAGACGCCGGAGACGTGGCGCTCCCTCAACAGTTGCACCAGGGCCTGCACCGACATGGACGGCGGCACGACGACAGGCGCCGGCGTCATCAACTCCCTGACTTTCATAAGCGCTCCCGGCAGATCCGGAGCAACCGGGGCGCAATCCGCCATGACGCCCGGTGGCAGAGCTGATCTATCGCAGTCCCACGGGCGGCATGCTGCGATGGATCAGGGATTAACCGGTTCAGCCCGTCCATCCTCACGGAAGTTCCGGCGTGAGGCCCCATCATGCAGGATCGCAGCAGCGCTGAGATCATCCGGGATCAACGCCCCCTTACCGTGCCGCCGGATCTGAGCGTGGCACAGGCCTGCGCCGCCATGCACAAGCGCCGCCTGGGGGCCGTGATGGTGGTGGTGGATTTGGACCGCCTCGTCGGCATCTTCACCGGGCGCGATGCGGTGCGCTGCCTGGCGGAAGGGTGTGACGCCATCCATACCCGGCTTGAGCAGGTGATGACCCGCAACCCGACCACCCTGGCGTCCGAGCAGACGGCCATCGATGCGCTGCGCCTGTTCAATGACGGCGGGTTCCGCCACCTGCCGATCTGCCACAAAGGGCGTGTCATCGGCATCGTGTCCCGCCACGACTTCAGGGCGATGGAGCATGCACGGCTCGACGAGGAAACCAGGTTCTTCGAGATCCTGCGGTGAGGAACCGCTCTGTCCGGCGGACAAGGCTGACACAGATCAGGGACTCCCGGCCACGCTCCGATAGTTTGCGCTCCAACCCAGGCCGGATGGAGGTGGTGCGTGAGAGTAAAGGATACCGGGCGCGATGACCGTACCGCCCGATATGGCCGCGGCGCGTGCATGCATCCCATGACTGAAAAGCACCTGCCCCATTCTTTTGCGACGGACACCACAAGCATCCCGGCTGACGTTGCGGCCGAAGTCGAGCTGATCCGGCGCCTGGCCCCGGAAGCCGACGAGGCTGAACTGCACTGGCTTGCCCAGCTCCTGGCCAATCCGGATCTTGCCGCGGCACGATGCACACGGACGCATGGCCTCTCGTGCAACTTCGTGCCTCTCGGGCTTGTCCCAGTGAATGAGCGTGCTCCGGCCGCAGGAAACACGTAAAGCTGGCAGCACCGCTGGAGGTGCCCCCAGCTCCAGCCAGACACACGATGCAACACCGGATCAGCGCGCGAAGGTTGCGATGATCTCCGCCTGGGCGAGCGCGCGCTTATGCGCCGCACGCTCGACGTCACGGCACCCCGGGCGCGGCGGCGGGAGAGGAAGCCGGAGAACATCCACGGCATAGAGGCGAAAATGGTAGCGGTGCGTGCCATGCCCATGGGGTGGGCAGGGACCGGCATAGTCCGCGCGCCCGAAATCATTCCGCGCATGGGCCCAGGGAGGGCTGCCGGCGACCGGCTGCGCCTCGTCCAGCCCAAGGACCTCTGCAGGGATGTCGTAGACTGCCCAGTGATAGAAGGTTCCGAGGGGCGCATCCGGATCACTGCAGACGATCGCGTAGCCACGCGTCCCCTGCGGCGCGCCGCTCCATGTAAATGGCGGAGAAACACCGGCGCCCTCGCAAGTGTATCGCAGCGGAATCCGGCCTCCTGGCGTGAAGTCCTCGCCCGCTATCCGGAACATCATCGGCATCGTCTCCCGCCCTGTTTCCACCGGCGTCGCGGGATGAACAACAAGGCGCTGTCGTCCGTGAAGCCACCCTCCCACAGCGGCGCGCCTCCGGTCCGGAGAGGCTACGGGAGACTGCCAGCCCTTCGGATCGCCTGCCCTGACTCACATCAGGTCGTGCCCGCCTTCCCTGAAATTAGCGGGCCGCTTCAAGTGCCCGCAGCACCGCGATCAGCCGCCGGTCCCGTATTTCAGACAAGATCTCGGGCGAAAGGTCGCCCGCCTCCTCCCGCACCCCGTCCACCACCTTGCGCTGCAGTTCCGGCGTCATCCGCGGATGGCCCAGATCCTCCCAGAAGCTTTCGAACGGGCCGAGCAGATGAGCCAGGAAATGTTCCATCCCTCCCGGCCCGCCGCCCAGATGGAAGGTCATGTGTGGCCCGAAGATCGGCCAGCGTAGTCCGGGACCATAGGTCACCGCGGCGTCCACATCCGCGACACTCGCCACCCCTTCCGCCACAAGATGGATCGCCTCCCGCCAGAGAGCCGCCTGCAGGCGGTTGGCGACATGGCCGGGCACCTCCTTGCGGAGGCGGATCGGCCGCTTGCCGACATCGCGATAGAAGTTGACCGCCCGCTCGATGGTCTCGGCCGAGGTCCTCTCGCCCCCCACCACCTCCACCAGGGGAATCAGATGCGGCGGGTTGAAAGGATGGCCCGTTACGCAGCGCTCCGGATGGCGGCAACCGGACTGAACGCGACTCATCAGCAGTCCTGAGGAGCTGGAGGCGATGATCACCTCCGCCGGCAGAACCTCATCCATCCGGGCGAAGAGCTCGATCTTCAGCGCCTCGCGCTCCGGGCCGTTCTCCTGCACGAAGTCCACGCCGGCCAGCGCGGAGCGAAGATCGCGCTCGAAGTGCAGCCGATCAGGCGTGGCTCCCGCCATCACCATTCCCAGCTGCTCCAGCGCCGGCCATGCGCCGGCGACGTAGCGCCGGGCGGAATCTTCCACCTCGGGCGATGGATCGGTGACGACCACCTCGAAGCCGCGCGCGAGATAGAAGGCGGCCCAGCTGGCGCCGATGGTTCCACCGCCCACGATGCCGATCGTCCTCACGGACATGATCTGCCCTTCCCTGAATGAAAGGTGCTGCGGGAGGCTACCCCGCAGCCGGATGCCGCATGCTCAGCCCTGCGGCGCCATCCATGGCGCCTCATGCATGGAGGTGGCTGCGTAAGCCGGATCGGCGCCGAGCCTGATGGCCTCGCGGCGTCGCTCAAGCATCACGATATCCCTGAACATCTGGCCGATCCTGTCGGTGGAACCGTGCTTCCAGACTTCGGAGAACACCCCGTCCCCGGCATCCGTCGCCAGATCGATCCTGACCTCGAACTGACCGGAATGCCCCGCCGCCCCTGGCCCGCAGGTGATCGCCCCGGCTCCGGTCAGCGGGTCATCGGCTTCGGTCTCGAAGCGGAAGCGATAGGTCAGCTCGTCGGGGCCCTGCTCCGCTCCGCTGAACTGCATGGAGAGCTTGTGCGCATGCCCCCGGTTCCAGGCAGCCCGTGCCGCCGAATGCAGCGCCGCCCAGAGAAGCTGCGCCTTGTCATCCCGCTCCTGCCTGACCTGGGCCTCCAGCGTGGCGCGGTCCATCAGTTCCGTGGCGGCCTTCCATAGCTCCGGTGTCACCGGGACATCCAGGATCCGCATCCCGACTTCGCCATGCAGCGGCGTCCGAAGGACAGCGGGCAGGCGGGCCGGGAGGGCGTCGGCGCGTTCGACGACCATTTCCAGAATGACGGTCTGGCCATGGAATGGGCAGCCGATCAACAGATAGGCCGTCCTGGCGTCGAAGCGGGTCTGGGAGGCGATATAGGGCTCGGGCTGGGCCTGGAAGCGGGTGGCACACAAATCCGCCAGCAGGGCCTGGGCCGCCCTCAGCAAGGCCTCGCGCTCGGCGGCAAGCCTCTTCCCGAACGCGCCCAGCTCCTCGCCGGTGAAATCATAAGGATTTTCGTTCACACTGGCCTCGCAGCTGCCCCGGCGCAGTATCGATGGCGCCCGATCCCGGGGGAAGAGGGGGCTGCCAGCCTTCGGATCTCGTGGCGTTCAAGACATGCAGAGTGACATGCTGCTCCTCCGAACGGCTCCGCGGCCGGCCAGGAAGCGCCGCACGGGTGTGGCAGGCATCCTTTATCCG
>NZ_JAOXLP010000031.1 GCF_025791835.1 Roseomonas xinghualingensis | reverse complement strand
TCGATGACGAGGGCAACGTAGACGAACCCTTGCCACGTCGGGACGTAGGTGAAATCCGACAGCCACAGCACGTCCGGCGCCGACGCCCGGAACTGCAGCCTCACCTTGTCGGCCTGGCAGGACAAAGCCTTGTCGGCGATCGGGGGCCTGACATCTCTGCCGCGGACCGCGCCACGCAGGCCCATCCGTTGTATCAGCCGTTCCACCGTGCAGCGGGCCACCGCGATGCCCTCCTGGCCAAACTGCCGTTAGACCCTGCGGGCCCCGTAGACCTCGTAATGATTGTTAATGAGGGTGATCATAGCTTCGAACGGCGGTCGAGTTCCGCCACGGCGAAATCGGCCGATGTCTTGCGCGGGATCTCATTTGCCTGGCACAGGTCGCGGACCTCGCGTTCCAGAGCCTTGATCCGCTCCTCATCCGCGCCAGCCTGGTCCGGCCGCAGGCCCTGATCGCGCTTGGCCTGCCCCACCCAGGCGCGCAGCGTCTCGCTCGTGCAGCCGATCTTGGCTGCGATCGAGCCGATCTCCGCCCCCCCCCCCGCGAGCGTCAGTGCGCGCCGAGCAGTCCCTCAAGATAGGCTCCGTAGCCGCTGTTGCGCTGCTTCGCGGCCAGGACGCGGAGCGCGTCGTCATCGATGAAGCCACGGCGCCAGGCCACTTCCTCCGGCGCCGCCACCTTCATGCCGGTGCGCTTCTCGATGGCCCGCACATACTCGCCCGCTTCCAGCAGGCTGTCATGCGTGCCGGTGTCGAGCCAGGCATAGCCACGGCCGAGGCGGATGACCCGCAGCGTGCCCTCCTCCATGTAGAGGCGGTTGAGGTCGGTGATCTCCAGCTCCCCGCGTGACGAAGGCTTCAGCGAGCGGGCCATGGCGGGGGCCCGGCCATCGTAGAAATACAGCCCCGTCACCGCCCAGTCGGAGCGGGGCTCCTTCGGCTTCTCCTCCAGCGAGATCGCGCGGTAGCGCTCGTCGAACTCCACCACGCCATAGCGATGCGGATCGGCCACGCGATAAGCGAAGACCGAGGCGCCCGGCCCTTCCAGCGCGGCCTCGGCCAGCCGCTCGTCCAACTCGTAGCCGTGGAAAATATTGTCCCCCAGCACGAGGGTGGAGGGCGATCCCGCGAGGAATTCCTCGCCGAGGATGAAGGCCTGCGCCAGGCCGTCCGGCCGCGCCTGCTCCGCATAGGAGAGGCGCACGCCCCACTGCTCGCCGCTGCCCAGCAGGCGCTGAAAAAGCGGCAGGTCATGCGGCGTGGAGATGACCAGGATTTCCCGGATGCCGGCCAGCATCAGCACCGAAAGCGGATAGTAGATCATCGGCTTGTCGAAGACGGGTAGAAGCTGCTTCGAGACCGCCATGGTCGCCGGATACAGTCGCGTGCCGCTGCCCCCCGCAAGGATAATGCCCTTCATGCTGTCTTCTCCGTGGAGCCGATGAGTGCATCGAGGCACTGCGAGAGGGAGATGCGCCAGTCGGCGGCCTGGATCCCGTGGATGCGGGCGATGCGGGAGCAGTCCAGCCGGCCGTCCGCCGGACGGCGCGCGGGGGTCGGGTAGTCCGCCGTGGTGATCGCCGAAAGCCGGGGCGCCGGCCGGCCACGCGCGGCGGCGCCTTCGAAGATCGCCTCGGCGAAGCCATGCCAGGTGGTCCAGGGAGAACCCGTGAGGTGAAAGACGCCGAAGGCCTCGTCTCCCGCCGGCGCCACCAGGCGCGGCAGGATGCACGCGATGGCATCGGCCAGATCGGCGGCGAAGGTCGGCGCACCCTGCTGGTCCGCGACCACCGACACCGCCTCGCGCTCCTGGCCCAGGCGCAGCATCGTCCTGACGAAGTTGTTGCCATGCGGGCTGCACACCCAGGCGGTGCGCAGGATGGCGCTGCGCGGGTTCGCGGCCATCACCGCCCGCTCGCCCGCCAGCTTGCTCTCGCCATAGACGCCCAGCGGACCGGTGGGCGCATCCTCGGTGTAGGGGGCGCCGCCGTCGCCGGGGAAGACATAGTCGGTGGAGACGTGCACGAAGGGCAGGCCGCGCCTGGCGGCTGCCTCTGCCAGCAGCCCGGCGCCGGTCGCGTTCACCGCGAAGGCAAGGTCGCGCTGGCTCTCCGCCTTGTCCACCGCCGTATAGGCGGCGGCATTGACGATCGCGTCCGGCGCGACCTGCTCCACCGCCCGGGCGATGGAGGCGGGGTCCGTCAGGTCCAGCTCCGGCGCCTCCATCGCGGTCACGGCATGCCCATCTCGCGGCAGGCGCTCCGCCAGCGTGATGGCGAGCTGGCCGGTCCGGCCAGCGACAAGGACGCGCATCAGGCGGCGCCCGCCGCCTCGGTCAGCAGCCCCAGGCGCTGCCCGCCATAGACCTTGTCGCGCAGCGGGCGCCACCAGGCCTCGTTCTCCAGATACCAGGCCACGGTGCGGGCGATGCCTTCCTCGAAGGTGACGCCCGCGCGCCAGCCCAGCTCGCGCTCGGCCTTGGCGGGATCGATGGCATAGCGCCGGTCATGGCCCGGGCGGTCCGTCACGAAGGTGATCAGCTCGCGGCGCGGACGGGCGGCGGGGCGCAGGCGGTCCAGCGTGTCGCAGATGGCGCCCACCACCTGCAGGTTGGTGCGCTCGGCGCGGCCGCCGATATTGTAGGTCTCGCCCACCCGCCCGCGCGTGACGGCGGCGACCAGCGCGCGCACATGGTCCTCGACGAAGAGCCAGTCCCGCACATTGCCGCCATCGCCATAGACGGGGAGCGGCTTGCCCTCCAGCGCGTTGAGGGTGACCAGCGGGATCAGCTTCTCGGGGAAGTGGTAGGGCCCGTAGTTGTTCGAGCAGTTGGTGATGACGGTCGGCAGCCCATAGGTCTCGTGCCAGGCGCGCGCCAGGTGGTCGGACCCCGCCTTGCTGGCCGAATAGGGCGAGCGCGGGTCATAGGGCGTCGTCTCGCTGAAGGCGCCGGTGGGGCCGAGCGAGCCGAAGACCTCGTCGGTCGAGACATGCAGGAAGCGGAACGCCGCGCGGCGCGGCGCATCGTAATCCGCCACCAGGGCACGGGCGGCCTCCAGCAGCGCGAAGCTGCCCATCACATTGGTCTGGATGAAGGGCGCGGCCGAGGCGATGGAACGGTCCACATGGCTCTCGGCCGCCAGATGCATCACCGCATCCGGGGCATATTCCGCGAAGGCCACGCGCATGCGCTCGGCATCGCAGATATCGGCCTGCAGGAAACCGAAGCCCGCCCGTCCCTCGCAACCCGCAATGGTGCGCCGGTCCCCGGCATAGGTCAGCTTGTCGATCACCAGCACCTCATGCCCCAGATCGAGGACAAGGTGGCGGACGAGCGCCGAGCCGATAAAGCCGGCGCCGCCGGTGACGATCACGCGCATGGTCAGGGCCTCAGAAGGCAGCAGGAAGGTTACGAAGGCGGGG
>NZ_JAOXLP010000030.1 GCF_025791835.1 Roseomonas xinghualingensis | reverse complement strand
GCTGACCCGCCTTGTCGAGGGCTGGCCCAACAGCCGCATCGACGAGCTCATGCCCTGGTGCTGGGCCGACCCGAAAACGCCCCGAGCGTCAGCCAATCACGGCAAGGGCCTGTAGCCCTCGCTTACCAATGCTGAGAGCTTACGGCTGCTGATGGCCTCACACGGCACGTGCAGTTCCAGCCACATCTCGCCCTGTGCGGAATGCCGCGTCACGAGCGGTACGGATTCAGTGGTGGTCACGCGGTGGCAGCGAAGCTGGTAGTGTTTGTGGATCCGGCTGTGTGTATAGGAAGCGCTGCGTGTGGTGGGCCGATTTGAACCGCTGCATTTGCTGCCCTCGTTGTCGGGTTAGCTGGTGCGACACTTCGGCCCGGTTATTGCGAAACCGGCTCTGCCGGTGCTCCACCCCGGGCAGGATGTCGCGCTTCGCTGCGGCGTAGCTCTTCAGCTTGTCCGCGACGATCACACGCGGGACGTATTGCAAATCCTTCAGCAGCTTGCGGAAGATCTGCTTGGCGGCCTTGGCGCTTCCACGGCTCTGCACGAGAATGTCGAGCACCTTGCCGTCATGGTCGACCGCGCACCAGAAATTGTGCTGTTTGCCGCGGATGCGGCCAAACACCTCGTCCAGTAACCTTTTATTGCCCGGCCTCCGCCGACGCCGCTTCAGAGCATTCGCGAACCGCCGACCAAAGTGCAGGCCCCACTCACGGATGGTCCCGTAGCTCACCACGGCCCCTCGGGCGGCCAGGATCAGCTCGACGTCACGTAGGCTCAGGCTGAAGCAGTGGTACAGCCGGCCAGACCGACCGGCGCGCCGGGTTCCATCCCCGCCGGAAACCCCCGAGTGACGTGATGACAGACCACCTCCATGCCCACTGCGGGCTGGAAGAACTCGAGGATCCTCGCGCGGTCCCCGTCCGACAGCGTATAGGCGAGATAAGGCATCGGGGTTCTCCGCGGCCGACGAGAAAGTCGCGGTAACAGCCTAGCCTCACACAGAAGAAACGGCCAAGCGTCACCGCGGACTGCTACACGCGCAATTCAGGCCCATCCGAAGGCAATCTGTCGAGGCGCGTTCTGCTGACGCTCTCCATACCTTCGCGCCGCCGGCGTCCCTCATCAATCAGAGCGGGATTCTTCCTGACCAGCCGGGCTGAAACCTTGATGAGCGACGGCTCATCCATCCCTCGGTAGACTTCCGGAAATTTGGTTCTCAGAATGCCCTCCGCGATATCCAGGGCGAATGCCTCGCCGGGATCCACAGCGAAGCATGCCATCGCCCGCATGCGGCCCGCCACCTCCCATTGCCCCCGATTTCGAAGTGCATGTAGAGGTAGGCGTTCGTCGACGGCAACCGAACTTTGTTAACAGCCGCACTGGCAGTAGGGAAGTGAGTCCCCTTCTGCGCCCCATCCTCCACGACAAACCAGCCGTCTCGGCAGACGCCCGATGTGAAGATGTGGCTCTTCTCGCCATACTCGGCTATCCGAAAGCGGGTGTTGCGCTCCAGTGCGATCCCATGGCCATAGGCTGGATCTTGAGCTTTCCAGTAGCATCCTCCTTCGAGGATAGTGGTGATGAGCGATTTTGGCATGGTGCCCTCCTACCGCCGATAGGAGCGGAAACCGCGCGATGCCTAGGTTCCTTATATTTCTTGATAGAATTTCGATCTTCTTGATGTCGGATAATGATTCTGCAGACTGACAAAGTGATGTCAGCTTGATTGCATGCAACCAAGCTTGATTGCGTGCAACCAAGCTTCCCGCTCCTATTCGTAGAACATCTCTCCGTGCAGCCCAACCATGAGGTCGCCCTTCACCACCTCAAATGGGATCTCGACGTAGTGGTCGGGATGGCGCTTCCTCGCGGGGCCGTCGTTCCGCGAGTTCTTGGTGTGGCCTGGGATCAACTGCCCGTTGGACTTTCGGTAGGGCAGGATGATGAGGCGCCCGTGGTTCGTGGAGAGGATCTTGCCCTCCAGCCACAGCGCGCTCCCCTCCTGATCCTTCAGCGGCCTGGGAGCCACCTTCTTCACCTCCCAGCACAGGTCGCGCTGTTCGTACCAAAAGACTACGTTGCCCGCGACGAGGCAGCGCTTCCCGGCGGCGAGGGCCTCGTCCAGCAGCCTCTTGATGCTCGCCTGCTCTAGCAGCTCGTTGGCGCGCGGCTTGAGGATCTTTCGAATCTCCCCCTTCGTCACCGCCCAGTTGGACTCCGGATCGAAGCCAAAGCCATCAGCAATCCTGGCTCTCCGCGCGATCTCCTTCTCCCGCGCCGTCGGTGTGGCCGGGTAGCCGTAGGACGACACCTGAACACGCCAGGAGATGCCATCATCGCTATGGTAGATCCGGTGCGGGTATGCGCTGACGCACAGCACCCGCCGGAGATAGGGCATCTCTGCGGTAGTAGCGGCAATCTCCCCCAGGTGTGCCGCCGTCGCTCCAGTAGCGGAGATGCTCTCCGGTGGGACGCGAGGGGTATCTTGGTGCCGGGCGATCCCTCCTCCAGCATCAGCGCCTCCTCATCTCTGAGGCGGCGGGCGCACTCGTCCTGCTTGGCGAGCTTCCGCTGGAGGGAGGCGGCACGCTCGGCCTCCTCGACCGCGCGCTTCGCGCGCACCTCCTCTTCCCGGGCGCGAGCGGCGTTGTCAGCCTGGGCCGCAGCTTCCGCTTCCTCCCTGCCCTCGAACGTCACGAGGGCCCAGGATCCTCCGAAGGATGGGCGCTCTCTTCGGTACCGCCAGCCCTGCTCCCCGTCGTTGTATCGGACGAGGTCATTCAGAACCCAGTAGCCTCTCGCGTGCTGAGCCGCCGCCGTGCGAATGGTACTGGAGGACCTAAGCCCGCGCTGCCGGGCCTCCTGCGCGCTGATCATGCCGTTTCCTGCCGGATTGTGCTTGTGCCTGGATTGGAAGCCCGCGCCTCGCATTGAGCCGGCGCGGGCCGCCGGCCGGTGACCCGCCTCAGCGGTTGCCCCGACTCTCCACGTCATGGTCCCACGCCAGGCGGATGGGGTCGTCGCTGTTCCCGTTCCCAAGGCGGCGTCCAGCCGTCCTCTACGTCATCCTGGACGATGACCCACAGGCTGCCCTGCATCAGGATAGCAGATGACGCTGGCGACTTTCCGCGAACGGTTCGAGCGTGATGATGCGAACCTGCGGCGGCTCCGCACTCATCCAGCCTCAGCTCTCCGTTCCTTCTTCCCTCATGCAGAAGCCCTTATCGTAGGAATCCATCAACTCACAGCCAACGATCCAATGGACCTCCTTCATTGGATCGTAGTGCTGGCCAGGAGGTCATCCTGGCCTCCCGGCTCTTGCCGGCTATCCTTGCACCAATCATCCCGGCAGTAAAAAACATCTAGCGCCCTGCCGCAAACATTCACGATCGAGATCGGGGCGCCTCTCGAGGCTTGCATTTTCAGGCAATCGTTCAAGCGATATCACCTCGCTTCCTCCGATCTCAGCTCCGCCTCTGATCGCGCAGACCTCCATGACCGGATGCATTGGCGCAACTCCATCTGCCTGTTCTCGTGATCGCGCATCGCCTGCCGATGGTCGCGCCACACGTCGGAAGTGGAGTCTGCCGTAGTGTTTGCGGCAAGGACACCGGGGGCAGCCGCCGCCCAGGTGGCCCCAGCGCGCTCCATGTTACATACGGCATACTCGACGACCTCAGCCGGGTAGCGGAAGCCGCGGTAGGGACTGGGCGGGGTCGCCATACAAGGCAGGCTGCTACTGCCCTACCAAGCCGCCAACCTGACACGGCCGCCATGGAAACAGTCAATCAGATCAGGCGCCACCCCAAATCAGCGGGTCCTGAACCTAGGGTCTTGCCTTACATGTCGGACGGGCGCTAATCCCCCCGCACTGTCACGTCATGGGGCAGCATACGCAAGAACGCCGGTCGAAAATCAAAGGGTAGATGGTGGCGTGCCGACGAGTATCGGCGCGACACACGCCATATGCCTGCTCAGGAGTTTCGACTATGCTATCTGTAAGGCGCCGCATTCTTCTTGGCAGTGCTCTCGCCCTTCCAGCACTGCTTAACCACCCTGCTAGGGCGAAGAGCTTCCCCAGTCGCCCAGTGCGCCTCGTGGTTCCCTTCACCCCTGGTGGCGCGACCGACAGTTCTGCCCGCGTGATTGCCGACTTCCTCTCGCAGCGCTACAGCACACCAGTCATCGTCGAGAACCGTCCCGGCGCGAGTGGCGGCATCGGCGGCGAGTACGTCGCCCGTTCTGCTCCTGATGGGCACACTTGGCTGATCGCTGCGGCCTATCCTCTGGCGACCGGTCCGCTGCTCAATGGGAAGATGCCCTATGATCCGCAGCGCGATCTCGCCCCAGTCTCCCTCGTTTTTTCCACCGACCATGTCATGACAGTCAACAAAACGGTGAAGGCACGGGACCTGAACAGCTTCATCGCTGAGGCGCAGGCTGGTCGCGGGCCGCTGCGCTACGGCTCACCAGGTATCGGCACCGCGCACCATCTGATCGGCGAGATGCTACAGCTGCGGACAGGGCTCGACCTCGTGCATATCCCCTATCGTGGTTCCGCTGCAGCCGTGACGGATCAGCTCGCCGGCACGATCGAGCTCATGTTCGACCAGCTGCAGACTTCCTTGCCCCATATTCGATCGGGTAGCGTGCGTGCAGTCGCGGTCACCGGCGCGAAGCGCAACGCGAACCTGCCAGATGTACCCACGATCGCCGAGATCCTACCGGGCTTCGAGGCTCAATCCTGGAACGGGATCGCGGTACCAGCGGGGACACCTGCCGCGCTGGTCGAGAAGATCTCGGCCGATATCGGCGACGCACTGAACGACCCCGCCTCCAAGGCAAAACTCGTGCCGCTGGGAGCGGATTACGCTGCCTCTACTCCCGCGGAAATGGGCACGATGATGCGGGCGGAGGTCGAGCGCTGGGCACCGGTGATCCGCGCCGCCAACATCAGCATGACCTGAGGCCAAGCCAACTCCGCGGCGCTGCCGCTGTGGA
This sequence comes from Roseomonas xinghualingensis, assembly GCF_025791835.1. Taxonomy (GTDB): domain Bacteria; phylum Pseudomonadota; class Alphaproteobacteria; order Acetobacterales; family Acetobacteraceae; genus Roseomonas; species Roseomonas xinghualingensis. The sequence goes on along the minus strand of NZ_JAOXLP010000030.1, from coordinate 37,682 downwards.
GGAGATCTGTAAGCCCTCGCGCAGAACCTGACGGCTTGAGGTGGAAGGCGACTTCCGCCTACGCCGCACCGAGGATTGCGAGCGCGGCTATGGCACGACAAACGTGAAGGAGGCGAGAGCGACTGGCGGAGACAGACTGGTTGTGACGGGCGCGCGGGCGAAGGTGGCTGCGGAGTTCGTCATAGGCCTGGCAAAGTCGGTCTGCTGAGGTGAATCTCTTGAAATCACGCATGCATCGGACCCGGCCCTTAATACCGCGGTGACCCTGCTCGAGCCCATTGTTCCTGTAGGCGGTGGTGCGGTGGGTGACCCCCTTTCCGAACGTTGAGCGGATCGCCGGCGGGAACGAGCCATCGTACCGCCCGCAGTTTCTGATGCACCTGAGTGGATTCTATGCGGCGAGTGCCGCGGTTGAAAGCATATCCTGTCGGACAGCATCCGGTCTTCTGAAACCTTCGCTCGATCAGCCAAGTCGAGTTGTAGATCCGACGGAAATCAAGCAGCGCCTGGCGGAGTTGCTCGACGGTATCGAAGGTTCGCTCCCACAGGAGGTTCTCCTTGAGGGTACGGATGAATCGTTCAGCGCAGCCATTCCGCTCGGGTGCCCGCACGAAGGCGGGCGAGTTCTCGACGTCAAGGAACGTCAGCTCGCCTTGAAAGGCCTCGGACATGTACTTCGAGCCGTGGCCGTGGCGGAGAGCGAGGCCCGCCGCGATGCCCTTTGCGAAGCCGCCGAAGTGCTGACGCACGCCCTGCCTGAAAAGCTCAAGGGCCTCGAAGCGGGCGCCGTACCAGGCGGCATGAAGGCCGATACACCCGACGCTGTGGTGGTCGATGGCAACGAACATCGCCGCCTGGCCCTTGTAGGTCCAGGTAGTGGTCATATCGGTGCCCCACGTGATGTACACCGCGTCAGGGAGGATGGTGCCGTCGTGGTTGCGTAAGCACACCGACCCGCGACGGGGCGAGCAGGCCGTGCTCGCGCATGAGCCGCAGCACACGGCGCCGGGAGGTCCGCACACCCTGCAGGCGCAGCCTTGCCCAGACCTTGCGGTGGCCCTCGCCGTGGAAGGGAGAGGCCGCGAGGACGGCCCGGATCGCCTCCAGCAGCGCCATCCGGCATCGGCCCAACCGGCCCTGGCCGCCGCGGCTGCTCTGCCCAGGGGGGTGCGATGGCGGTAAAGGGTGGCGCGGGACTTGCGCCAGGCCCGACACACCCGGCCCAGACCGTAGGACCTGCCCTTGCTGGGCGAGGCGGTCAGTCTCATGGCCGTGACCTCCGCCGGACCAAAGGGTGCCCCCCCTTCAAGGGCTGCGACCTTCGCCTCCAGCAGTTTGCGCTCAAGCAGCATCTCGCCCAGCCGCGCCTTGTGCCCCTCGCTCTCCAGATCTCGCCGCCATTGGGCCGTGTCGCTAGGCTTGCCTCACAGCAGCCGGGAGGGCGGCGCGCCAGCCGCTCAGAGTGGCCGCCGTCACGCCCAGTGCCCGCGACACCGTCTCCAGGTCCTCGTCCTCGCCCCGGAGCAGCCGCAACACCGCGTCCTGCTTGCGCTGCTGCGACATCCAGCCACCCCGGCCGGGACCAGCGGCATCTGTCGTCTCTGTCGTCATCATGCACTCCATCGGCGGGTACCGTCCGCATACGGGATGTCTAAATCAGCCGTGGAGCGGCGGAGGCCCGCCTCGCACCGGTCTCTGCTGGAGCGACTCTAGGCAGCCGGGCAGATCGACCGTCGGCGGGCAGACCACTGTCCCAGCATGTCGAGATCCCTTCGACGTGATCAGCCGCCGTAGCACTCACGTAGCACAGAAATGCCCCTGTCCGGCGTAGAAGATGCCGACGCGGCACCTACATCCGTAAGGACGAATGATGGATATCCACACCACAACGTATTGGAAAAGAAGGAAATGGCGGAGGGGATGGGATTCGAACCCACGATAGGACTTGACATCCTATAACGGTTTAGCAAACCGCCGCCTTCGGCCACTCGGCCACCCCTCCGCAGGAGTGGAAGTCACACGGCGTTGCAGGCGCTGCTTCTAGCCGCCCCTCGCGCTCCCGTCAAACGGTCAGGACAGGGCAACCTCGAAGCCGCGCTTCGTGGCTGGCCGGGCCATCATCCGGTCGTACCAGGCGGCCACATTCGGCAGCTCGGTGAAGGGCACCTGGTGCCGCTCATGCCGCCAAGCCCAGCCGATAATGGCGAAATCCGCGATGCTCGGCTCGCCCTCGGTCGCCACGAAATCCCGTCCGGCCAAGCGCTTCTCCAGTACGCCATAAAGGCGCCGGGTCTCCTTCCCATAGCGGGCCAGGCCGTAATCCTTAGCCGGCCCGTCCGGCTGCATCAGGAAATGGTGCACCTGGCCCGGCATCGGCCCGAATCCGCCCATCTGCCACATCAGCCATTCCAGCACCGGCACGCGGGCTCGCAGGTCGCGTGGCAGGAACTTCCCGGTCTTCTCCCCGAGGTAGAGCAGGATCGCCCCCGATTCGAAGACGCTGATCGGCTGCCCACCCGGCCCCTCATCGTCCACGATTGCGGGAATTCTGTTGTTCGGGCTGATCGCCAGGAACTCTGGCCGGAACTGCTCGTCGGCACCGATATTCACGGTCTTTACCGTGTAGGGCAGGCCCATTTCCTCCAGCGCCACGCTGATCTTGCGGCCATTGGGGGTGTTCCAGGTGTGAAGCGTGATCATTCGGCGGTCTCCTCGTGCCGGAGCATCCCCCCGCCGGAAGGCCGAGGGAAGCCACCCTGGAACCAGCGGCCCCGCAGGACGATATCCCACCTGACATGCCGGACACCCACTTGCCCGACCTCGCCCGCGTCCCGCTGCCAGAGAAACCGCTCGGCAGCCTCGCCCTCCTAAGGGCCGTCATCCGCAACCCGCTGGAAGCCCTGCCGCGGGAAGCCTTCGAACAGTCCATGGCCGTCCGTACGATCCTTGGGCGGGAACGCATCTTCGTCACATCCCCGGAACTGATCCAGCAGGTCCTGCTGACCGATGCCGATGCCTATGGAAAGGCGGACAGCATGCGCCGCGCCCTCTCCCCGGCGCTGGGCGATGCCATCCTCACCGCCGATGGCGAGCGATGGCGCTGGCAGCGCCGGGCCGTTGCCCCGATCTTCCGGCATGAGCGGCTGAAATCCTTTCTCCAGCCCATGCTGGACGCCGCCGCCCGCACCCGGGACCGCTGGCTGGCCCTCCCCTCGGGCTCTAGGGTGGAACTCGGCCATGAGATGATGCGAACCACCTTCGACATCATCGTAGAGACGATGCTCTCCGGCCACGGCGCCATCGACGTGGCAAAGGTCGAGCAGGGCATTACCGACTATCTGGAGAGCACGGGCTGGTCGATCGCCCTCGCCATGGCCCGCGCCCCTGCCTGGACACCCTATCCGGGCCAGCGCCGCGCGGCCCGGGCACGGGATTACCTGCGGGACGAGTTGCTGCGCCTGGTGTCCGAGCGCCGACGCCTAGGCTCGGAGCGCGAGGACCTGATCGCCCTGCTGATCGCCGCCCGCGACCCCGAAACGGGACAGGCGATGGACGACCGCGACATCGCCGACAATCTGCTGACCTTCATCACCGCCGGCCACGAAACCACCGCTCTCGCCCTCACCTGGGCCTTCTACCTGCTGGCGAAGCATCCGGCCGAGGAGGAACGCCTGCTGGAGGAGATCGCCGGTGTAACCGGCGGCAGCCCGCTGGAGGCGGCCCATGTCGCGGCCCTTCCACGCACCCGCCAGGCCATCCAGGAAGTGCTGCGCCTCTACCCGCCAGCCCCCATCGTGGCCCGCATGGCACTGCGGGAGGTGGAACTGAACGGAACCCGCATCAGGCCAGGCTCGGCCGTCTTCGTCCCCGTCTATGCCACCCACCGCCTGCCGGGCCTGTGGCAGGACCCCGAGCGCTTCGATCCAGACCGCTTCGCGCCCGAAGCCGTGAAGGCGCGCCACCGCTACGCCTGGCTTCCCTTCGGCGCTGGCCCGCGCATCTGCATTGGCCTGGGCTTCGCCATGGACGAGGCGGTGGCCATCCTTGCCACCCTCCTGCCCGCCGCCCGGCTGCGCTCTGAACCTGGCCTCGATCCCGGCCTTCAGATGCGTATCACCCTACGCCCCGCCCGCGGCATGCCCATGTGGGTGGGGCGGCGCTGAGGCCGCTTCTGGCCTGCGCAGCCGATTGCGGTCACTCTGTACCGCCAACACGAAAGGATTCGATCCCGCATGTCCGGCCCCGGCCCTATCCCCGGCATGAGCGACACCGCGGCGATGATGCATTACGACGCCAACAAACGTTCGGTGCTGGTCGCTTACATCCTCTGGTTCTTCCTCGGCTGGTTCGCCGCCCATCGCTTCTACGCGGGGCGCATGACCAGCGGGCTCGTGATGCTGGCGATCAGCCTGATCTCCTGGGCCCTCACCTTCATCGCCATCGGCTATCTCGGCCTTTTCGTCATCGGCCTCTGGCTGCTGGTGGATCTCTTCCTCATCCCCGGCATGATCCGTGACTATAATCGCGGGATCATTGCCTCGCTCGGCCGGTAGCAGGCCCAAGGCGCGGTACACCGCATGAAACGCCAAGCCCCTCCGTGCGTCCTATCCAGGCGCGGAGGTGGCTCATGGCGGAAGATGGCGTTCTCGATTGCCTGATTATCGGCGGGGGCCCTGCGGGGCTCACCGCAGCCCTTTATCTCGTACGCTTCAACCGCCGCATTGCCTTGGTGGACAGTGGCGCCAGCCGCGCCGCCTGGATCCCCACCAGCCACAACTTCCCTGTCTTTTCCGAGGGTATAGGCGGCCCCGAGATGCTCCGGCGCCAGCGCGAGAACCTGGCGCAATACGGGGTGAAGCCCCTTTCCGCCCGTGTCTCCGGCCTGCTCAGGCAGCCCGGCTGCTTCGTGGCGACGCTGGAGGGGGATGCCGGTGCAAGGCAGCTCCGCGCCCGCCGCGTGCTGCTGGCAACCGGCAGCGTCGATATCGAGCCAGAGTTGCCGGACCTGCCGGATGCCGTCCAGCGCGGGCTGCTGCGCTATTGCCCCATCTGCGATGGCTACGAGGCCAGGGGCCGCCGTGTCGCAGTCTTTGGCCATGGTGCGCGGGGATTGGGAGAGGCTGTCTTCGTCGCGCGCAGCTACACGCCGGATGTGACGCTCCTCACCCTGGGACAGGCACTCTCGGAGGAGGACGAGGCCCGCGCGCGGGAACACAACATCCGCGTCATCACCTCGCGGATCGAGGCGCTGGAGATGGAGGGCGACCGCATCAGCGCCATCCGCGCCGGCGGCCAGGAGCACCGTTTCGAGACGCTCTATTCCGCCCTGGGCCTCAAGATCCGCTCCGATCTCGCTTTGGCCCTGGGCGCCGAGCATGACGAGGCCGGTGCCCTGATCGTGGACGATCACAACCGCACCAGCATTCCCGGCCTCTACGCCGCCGGGGACGTGGTGCGTGGGCTGAACCAGATCGTGGTGGCGATGGGCCATGCTGCCATCGCCGCCACCGACATCCACAACCACTGCGAATTGCCCACCGAGGACGAACCGGGAGGCAACACGCAGGGCTGACGTGGATCAGGCGCCGTCCAGCTTCGCCTTCAGCACCTCGTTCACCAGGGCCGGGTTCCCCTGCCCCTTCAAGGCCTTCATCACCTGGCCGACGAACCAGCCGAACAGCGTCGGCTTGGCCTTGTACTGCGCGATCTTGTCCGGGTTGGCGGCCAGGATGGCATCCACCGCCGCCTCGATGGCGCCGGTATCCGTCACCTGACGCAGGCCGCGCTCCTCCACGATGGTCCCGGGCGGCTTGCCCGTCTCCGCCATCGCCTCCAGCACTTCCTTCGCCATCTTCCCGGACAGGGTCTTGTCCGCGATCAGGTCCAGCAAGGCACCGAGATGCTTCGCCGAAATCGGGCTGTCCTCGATCCCGCGTCCCATCTTGTTGAGGATGGCGAAGAAGTCGCCCATCACCCAGTTCGCCGCCATCTTCGGGTCGCGCCCGGCGGCCACTTCCTCATAGAAGGCCGCCGTCTCCTTCTCCGCCACCAGCACGCCGGCATCATAGGCGGATAGGCCGAATTCGTTCACGTAACGGGTGCAGCGCGCATCCGGCAGCTCCGGCAACCCGGCCTTCAGCTCTTCGATCCAGGCCGGATCGATCACCAGGGGCGGCAAGTCCGGATCGGGGAAGTAGCGGTAGTCATGCGCGTCCTCCTTGCTCCGCATGGAGCGGGTGACACCACGCGAGGTGTCGAACAGGCGCGTCTCCTGATCGACCGTGCCACCGGATTCCCAGACCTCGATCTGACGCCGCGCCTCGGCCTCCACCGCCTGCATGACGAAGCGGATGGAATTGACGTTCTTCACCTCGCAGCGCGTGCGGAAGCCCTCGCCGACCTTGCGGACGGAGACGTTCACATCCGCGCGCATGGAGCCCTGCTCCATGTTGCCGTCACAGGTCCCGAGATAGCGCAGGATCTGCCGCAGCTTCGTCAGATACGCACCCGCCTCCTCCGGCGAGCGCATGTCGGGCTCCGACACGATTTCCATCAGCGCCACGCCGGAGCGGTTCAGGTCGATGAAGGTCTTGGTCGGGTGCTGGTCGTGGATGGACTTGCCCGCATCCTGCTCCAGATGCAGCCGGGTGATGCCAATCTCCTTCGTGCTGCCATCCGACAGCTCGACGGTGATCTTGCCCTCGCCCACAATCGGATGGGCGAACTGGCTGATCTGGTAGCCCTGCGGCAGGTCTGCGTAAAAATAATTCTTCCGGTCGAAGCGCGACCAGGGGTTCACCTGCGCGTTCAGCCCCAGCCCCGTCCGCACGGCCTGCGCCACGCATTCACGGTTGATCACCGGCAACATGCCGGGGAAGCCCGCATCGACGAAGCTCACCTGGCTGTTCGGCTCCGCGCCGAACTCGGTCGCGGCGCCGCTGAACAGCTTGGCGTTGCTGGTCACCTGGGCATGAACCTCAAGCCCGATCACCAACTCCCAGGGGCCGGTCTCGCCCTCGATGGTGTAGCTCATGCGAAAGCCCTCACCTGCGGCAGCTTCGTCAGATTGGCGGCGCGCTCGATGGTCGCGCTGACCGCGAAGACGGTTTCCTCGTCGAAGTCACGGGCCAGCACCTGCAGCCCCAGCGGCAGGCTCTGGCGGTCATAGCCCGCCGGCACCGTCATGCCGGGAATACCCGCGAGATTCGCCGTCACGGTGAACACGTCGTTCAGATACATCGCCACCGGATCGTCCTGCTTCTCCCCCGCCGCGAAGGCAGCGGAAGGCGTGGCGGGCGTCACGATGGCGTCTACCTTGCCGAAGGCCTCGTCGAAGTCGCGCTTGATCAGCGCGCGCACCTTCTGCGCCTTCAGGTAATAGGCGTCGTAATAGCCGGCGCTCAGCACATAGGTGCCGATCATGATGCGGCGCTTCACCTCGTCGCCGAAGCCGGCGGCGCGGGTGCGCTCATACAGGTCCTTCAGGTCCTCGCCGCCCACCCGCGCGCCGTAGCGCACGCCGTCATAGCGCGCGAGGTTCGAGGACGCCTCGGCCGGCGCCACGATGTAATAGGTCGGCAGCGCGTATTTCGTGTGCGGCAGGGAGATGTCGACGATCTCCGCACCCTCGGCGCGCAGCCAGGCCAGGCCCTGCTGCCACAGCGCCTCGATCTCCTCGGGCATGCCCTCCAGCCGGTACTCGCGCGGCACGCCAATCCGCAGGCCCTTCACGCCCCGCGCGCAGGCGGCGGCGAAATCGGGCACGGGCAGGTTGGCGGAGGTGCTGTCCTTCGGATCATGGCCGGACATGCTCTCCAGCAGGATCGCGCAATCCTCGACCGTGCGCGCCACCGGGCCCGGCGTATCGAGCGAGGAGGCGAAGGCCACCACGCCCCAGCGCGAGCAGCGCCCATAGGTCGGCTTGATGCCGGCGATGCCGCAGAAGGCCGCCGGCTGGCGGATGGAGCCGCCCGTATCGGTCGCCGTCGCGCCCAGCGCCAGCCGCGCGGCTACCGCCGCCGCCGAGCCGCCCGAGGAACCGCCCGGAACCAGCGTGGTCCCGTCGTCATTCCCGCGCTTCCAGGGGTTCTCCACCGGCCCATAGGCCGAGGTGGCGTTGGAAGAGCCCATGGCGAACTCGTCCAGGTTCACCTTGCCCAGGAACACGGCGCCATCCCGCAGCAGGTTGGCCGTCACCGTGCTCTCATAGGGCGGGGTGAAATTGCCCAGGATGCGGCTGGCGGCCGTGGTGCGGACGCCTTCGGTGCAGAACAGGTCCTTGATCGCCAACGGGATGCCCTCGAGCTTCCCGACGATCCCGTCCGAACGCCGCTTGTCGGAAGCCCTCGCGGCTTCCAGCGCGCGCTCCGCCGTCACGGTGATGAAGGCGTTCAGCCGCGGGTTCAGGGCGGCGATGGCCTCCAGATGGGCCTGGGTCAGCGCCTCGGAGGTGACGAGGCCCTCGTTCAGCGCCTCAAGCGCGCCGCGGATCGTGAAATCGGTGGGGTTCATCACTCAACAACCTTCGGAACGGCGAAGAACTCGCCGACGCGGTCCGGAGCATTGGCGAGCACCGCCTCCGCCTTGCCGCCATCATTCACCACATCATCGTGCATCGGCATGGCCGTGCCCCCGGCGCCGGAGAGCGGCTCCACCCCGGTGGTGTCCACCGCCTGAAGCTGCTCGATCCAGCCCAGGATGCCATTCAGCTCAGCTTGCAGGCGCTGGTCCTCCCCCTCCTCCAGATGGAGCCGGGCGAGGGACGCGACGCGCCTCACGGTCTTCAGGTCGAGGGACATGGTCGGGCAGAAATCCCTAAATTGGGCAGAGTGGGGTCAGGAAGCCGCCGAGCCCCCCGAAGTCAAGGGCCGCGTGAAGGGCTAGGATGGATGGGACCATGCCCATTACCCCCCTCCCCGCCCTGCGCGCCGCACTCCCCCGCCATGCCCGGCTGATCGGGCTCGATCCCGGCCGCAAGATCGTCGGTATCGCCCTGTCCGACGTGATGCTGATGCTAGCCAGCCCTTATGGCAGCCTTCCCCGGGCCAAGCTGGCTGCCAATGCCGCCGAGATCCGCCGCATCGCGGAGAAGGAAGGCGCAGGTGGCTTGGTTTGCGGCCTGCCCCTGGGCCTGGACGGCTCCTTCGGCCCCGCCGCCCAGGCGGCGAAGGATTGGGCCATGGCCATTTCCGATGCCGTTGGGCTGCCCGTCGCCCTCTGGGACGAACGCCTATCCTCCTCGGCAGTGAACCGGATGATGATCGAGGCCGACCTCAGCCGGGCAAAGCGGGCCAAGGCCGTGGATGCGGCAGCAGCGGCCTACATGCTCCAGGCGGCCCTGGATGCGACGCAGCCCCGCGCGGCAGAGGAAGCGAGCTGACCGGCACGGCCAAGCCAGGGCTGCGCGGCCTAACCTGGAAAGGGCTTTTCCATATAGAGCGCATCCGGACCATAGCCTGGTGGCAGCGCATCGAAGCCTTCATCCCGCATCCTGCGGAAGCCCTGCCCTTCCCAGAAGCCACTTGCCCCGCCAACCGCGACCAGTGCCATGGGCAGGCCCCTGGCCCGGTTCCCCACCAGCCGGACAGCCTCCCTTCCCGCACCTGTCCCGCGAGCCGCCGGAAGCAGGGCGATGTCATGCAGGTAAAGGACCTCCGGCGCCGAGGGTAGCACACCGATCAGGCTGTCCAGCGCAGGGGGGCGGCCCCGGTACCAGGGATGGGCCAGCACGTAACCCGCCGCCGCTCCCGCCATCTCCAGGAGCAGGCAGGTCTCCGGCGCCAGCCGCAGCCGCTCGGCAAAGACGGCATCCGATTCCGGGTAGCCAGGATGCACCGCCGCAGCGATGGCGGAGACGGCCGGAAGATCCTCTTCCCTCATGGCCCGCCACGCCCAAGCCTTTTCCGCCACCCCGGCCTCCCTTACACAGCCACAGGCGCGACTCCGCGCTCCGTCCACCCCGTCCGCACGAGGCCCCATGCCCCTCTATCCGCACCGGCACCTCCTCGCGCTGCAAGGGCTGGAGCCACCCTATATTGCCGAGTTGCTGGATCTGGCCGAGTCCTATGCCCTGCTGAACCGCGGCGGGAAGACGCAGCGGGATGTGCTGCGGGGCCTGACCCTGATCAACCTCTTCTTCGAGGACAGCACCCGCACCCGCACCAGCTTCGAGCTGGCCGGCAAGCGGCTGGGCGCGGATGTGATCAACATGTCCGTCTCCACCTCCTCGGTGAACAAGGGCGAGACGTTGCTCGACACGGCCTCCACCCTCAACGCCATGAAGACGGACCTGCTGGTGGTCCGCCATGCCCAGTCGGGCGCCCCCGCCCTGCTCGCCCAGAAGGTGGATGCGGGCGTGGTCAATGCCGGAGACGGCACGCATGAGCACCCGACCCAGGCCCTGCTGGATGCCCTGACCATCCGCCGCCGCAAGGGAACGCTGGAGAACCTCACCATCGCCATCTGCGGCGACGTGCTGCACAGCCGCGTGGCGCGCAGCAACATCCACCTGCTGCTCGCGATGAACTGCCGCGTCCGCGTGGTCGGCCCGCCCACCCTGATCCCATCCGAGGTCGAGGAGCTGGGCGTCGAGGTCTTCCATGACATGAAGGCCGGGCTGAAGGACGCCGATGTCGTGATGATGCTGCGCCTGCAGAAGGAGCGCATGGCCGGTGGCCTCGTTCCCTCCGCCCGCGAATTCTTCCGCTTCTACGGGCTGGATGCGGCGAAGCTGCGCCACGCCAAGCCCGACGCCATCGTCATGCATCCCGGCCCGATGAATCGCGGCGTGGAGATCGACAGCGCCATCGCCGACGACCCCACCCGAAGCGTGATCGGCGAGCAGGTGGAGATGGGCGTCGCCGTACGCATGGCGGTGCTGGACGTGCTGGCCCAGAACCAGCGGCGGAACTCGTGATGACCTTGATCCTCAACAACGCCCGCCTGGTCTGCCCGGCCACGGGGCGCGACTCCCCTGGCAGCATCCTGATCGAGAAGGGGCTGATCGCCTCGCTCGACGGCACCGGCGCGCCGGAAGGCGCGACGGTGGTGGATTGCGGCGGCGCCATCCTCGCCCCCGGCCTGATCGACCTGCGCGCCTCCCTGGGCGAGCCCGGCCATGAGCACCGGGAGACGATTGAATCGGCGGCCGAGGCGGCCGCGGCAGGCGGCATCACCACCCTCTGCGCCCTGCCTGACAGCGAGCCGGCGCTGGATGATCCCGCCACGCTGCAATTCATGCTCCGCCGCGGCGAGATGACGGGCAGCCTCTCCATCCTCCCCTATGGCGCCGCCACCCGCGGCTGCGCCGGCAAGGAGATGACCGAGTTCGGCCTGCTGCGCGAAGCCGGCGCCATCGCCTTCACCGACGGCACCCGCGCCATCGCCGAGGCGCGCATGATGCGCCTGGCCCTTTCCTATGCCCGCGCCTTCGGCAGCTTCATCGTGCAGCACCCGGAGGAGCCCTCCCTCACCCGCAACGCCGCGGCGACCGAAGGCGAGATGGCTACCCGAATGGGCCTTCCCTCCGCCCCCGCCGCCGCCGAGGCGATGATGGTGGCCCGCGACATCGCGCTCGCCCGCCTCACCCGCGGCCATGTGCATTTCGCCCATGTCTCCACCGGCGCCGCGCTGGAGCTGATCCGCGCCGCCAAGGCCGAGGGGCTGCGCGTCACCTGCGACACCGCGCCCCCCTATTTCGACCTGAACGAGACGGCGATCGGCGACTTCCGCACCTATGCCAAGCTCTCTCCGCCCCTGCGGCGGGAGGCGGACCGGCAGGCCGTGGTCGCGGCCCTGGCCGATGGCACGATCGATGCCATCGCCTCCGACCACCAGCCCCGCGATGCCGATGACAAGCGCGTGCCCTTCGCCCAGGCCGAGCCCGGTGGAGCCGGGCTGGCGACGCTGCTCGGCGTCACCCTCGCCCAGTTCCATTCCGGCAAGCTCTCCCTGATGCGCGCCCTGGAACTGCTGACCGCCGCCCCGGCGAAGCTGCTCGGCCTAGAGGCCGGCCGCCTTGCCCCCGGCGCCCCGGCCGACCTCGTGCTCTTCAGCCCCGACCGGGGCTGGAAGGTCGAGGCCGGCAAGCTACCCGGAAAGGCGCAGAACTCGCCCTTCGACGGGCGGGCGCTGGAAGGCCGGGTGCTCGGCACCTGGAAGGCCGGCAGGCGCGTCTTCGGATGAACGTAGCCTATGCCGGCATACTGGGGCTTCTGCTGGGCTCGATCCCCTTCGGGCTGATCCTCACCCAGGCCGCCGGGCTGGGGGACATCCGGGCCATCGGCTCGGGCAACATCGGCGCCACCAATGTGCTGCGGACCGGCAACAAGAAGCTAGCCGCGGCCACGCTGGCGCTGGACTTCCTGAAGGGCGCGGTGGCCGTCTGGATCGCGCACGCCGTCTTCGGCACTGAAACCGCCGGCTTCGCCGCCATCGGCGCCGTGCTGGGCCATTGCCACCCGCCCTGGCTAGCCTTCCGGGGCGGCAAGGGCGTGGCAACGGCGCTGGGCGTGTTCCTGGCCCTCGCCTGGCCGGTCTTCGTGGCGGCGGGCCTCACCTGGCTGACCATGGCGAAGATCTCGAGGATCTCCTCCGCCAGCGCCCTCACCGGAATGGCCGTGGCCGCGCTGGTCGCCCTTCTATGGGGCGGCTGGCCGCTCTTCTGGCCAGTGGCGCTGATCGTGATCTATGTCTTCATCCGCCATCACGCGAACATCCGGCGCCTCCTGGCCGGCACCGAGCCCCGGATAGGTCAGGGCAAGTAATGACCCCCGCCGACTCCCTCGCCCGCCTGCGGCTGGCCCGCACCGAGGGGATCGGCCCCCAGACCTTCCGCCGCCTGATGGCGCGGCACGGAAATGCCGCCCAGGCGCTCCGTGCCGCCGCCGCGGACCCCGACCGCCGCTTCGCCCTTGCCGATCCGGGCGCCGTGGAGCGGGAGCACGAGGCCGTCCTCGCCATGGGCGGCATCTGGCTCCATATCGGCACCCCCGCCTACCCGCCCCTCTTGGCCCTGCTGGACGACGCGCCCCCGGTCCTGGCCGCCCTCGGCAACGCCGCCCTCCTTCCCTCCCGCCAGGTGGCGCTGGTCGGCGCCCGCAATGCCTCGGCCGGCGGACGGCGCATCGCGGAGGATATGGCCGAGGCCCTGGCGGAGGCCGGTGTCACCGTCACCTCCGGCCTTGCGCGTGGCATAGACACCGCCGCCCATCTCGGCGCCCTCCGCTGCGGCCGCACCATCGCCGTCATCCCCGGCGGGCTGGACGTCGCCTACCCGCCCGAGAACCGGGACCTGCAGGACCGCATCGCTGATCACGGCCTCCTCCTGGCAGAGGCCCCGCTCGGCACGGCTCCCCTTGCCCGGCACTTCCCCAAGCGGAACAGGATTGTGGCGGGTCTTTCCCTGGGCATCGTGGTGGTGGAGGCCGCACCACGCTCCGGCACCCTCATCACCGCCCGCCTGGGCGCCGAGGCCGGGCGAGAGATCTATGCCGTCCCTGGCTCCCCGCTGGACCCGCGCTGCCAGGGCTCGAACGACCTCCTCCGCCACGGGGCGCATTTCTGCGAGGGTGCCGCCGACATCCTCGCCACCCTCCCCGTCACCGCCGAGGCTGTGCCCCTGTTCACCCCGCGCCCCTCGCGCGCGCGCGCGCGTGCTCCCACGCACGCGCCTGTAGCGCGCGAGGAATCAAGGGCTTCCGGCCTCCTCGCTCTGATCGGCCCCACACCTGTCGCGGTTGACGAGGTGCTCCGGCGCTGCCACCTCTCCGCCCCAGACGCCCGGGCCGCGCTCCTGGAACTGGAGTTGGCGGGGTTGATTGAAGCTCTGCCGGGAAACCGCATCATGCGGTCCGGCATTCAGCGCGAAACGCATTTGGAGGCCTAGCAGGCCCGTAATGACAGACGTCGTCGTCGTGGAATCGCCTGCCAAGGCGAAGACCATCAACAAGTATCTCGGCTCCGGCTACCGGGTGCTGGCCTCCTTTGGCCATGTCCGCGACCTTCCTCCCAAGGACGGCTCCGTCCGGCCGGAGGAGGACTTCGCCATGGACTGGTCCTCCGAGGACCGGGGCGAGAAGCAGGTCCGCGAAATCGCCCAGGCCCTGAAGACCGGCCATGCCAAGCGCCTCTACCTGGCCACCGACCCTGACCGCGAGGGCGAGGCCATCTCCTGGCATGTCCGGGAGATGCTGGAGAACAAGCGCGCCCTGAAGGGCATCGAGGTTTACCGGATCACCTTCAACGAGATCACCAAGCGCGCCATCCAGCACGCCATCGAGAACCCGCGCGACCTCGACGAGCCGCTGATCGACGCCTATCTGGCCCGCCGCGCCCTGGACTATCTCGTCGGCTTCACCCTCTCCCCCGTGCTCTGGCGCAAGCTGCCGGGCAGCCGCTCGGCCGGGCGCGTGCAATCCGTGGCGCTGCGGCTGGTCACCGACCGTGAGGCCGAGATCGAGGCCTTCAAGGCCCGCGAGTACTGGACCATCGAGGCCGGCTTCCGCACCCCGGCAGGCGCCCCCTTCACCGCGCGCCTGACGCATCTGGAAGGGAAGAAGCTCGACCAGTTCGACCTGCCGGACGAGGCCTCCGCCCTTCGTGCGAAGGCGCTGGTCGAGGGCGGCAGCTTCACCGTCGCTTCCGTCGAGAAGAAGCGCGTCCGCCGCAACCCGCCGCCGCCCTTCACCACCTCCACCCTCCAGCAGGAGAGCAGCCGCAAGCTCGGCTTCGGCGCCCAGGCGACCATGCGCCTCGCCCAGCAGCTCTATGAGGGCGTGGATATCGGCGGCGAGACGGTCGGCCTCATCACCTATATGCGAACCGACGGCGTCACCATGGCGCGCGAAGCCATCATGGGCATCCGCGACCATGTGAACTCCGCCTTCGGCCCGGACTACCTGCCCGCCGCCCCGCGCGAATACACCTCCAAGGCGAAGAACGCCCAGGAGGCGCATGAGGCCGTCCGCCCCACGGATGTCAGCCGCACGCCGCAGGAGGTAGCCCGCTACCTCAGCCCGGACCAGCGCCGCCTCTACGACCTGGTCTGGAAGCGCGCCGTCGCCAGCCAGATGGCATCGGCCGAGATGGACCAGACGGCGGTGGACTTGGACGATGGTGCCGGCAAGGCACGCCTCCGCGCCACCGGCCAGGTCATCGCCTTCGACGGCTATCTGAAGCTGTACCGTGAGGACATCGACGACAGCCGCCTGGCCGCCGACGATGAGAACAAGACCCTCCCTCCGATGCGCGAGGGCGATGCCCCGAAGCGCGGCGAGGTGACGGCCAGCCAGCACTTCACCCAGCCCCCGCCCCGCTACACCGAGGCCTCGCTGGTGAAGAAGATGGAGGAGCTCGGCATTGGCCGTCCCTCCACCTATGCCTCCATCCTGCAGACCCTGCAGGACCGCGACTATGTCCGGCTGGAGCAGCGCCGCTTCGTGCCCGAGGATCGCGGCCGGCTGGTCACCGCCTTCCTGATCTCCTTCTTCGAACGCTACGTGGACACGAACTTCACAGCGGCGATGGAGGAGAAGCTCGACGACATCTCAGGTGGCCGCGCCGACTGGCGCGCCGTGATGCGCGAGTTCTGGGACCAGTTCCGCGCCGCGGTGGACGCCACGAAGGACCTGAAGATCAGCGACGTCATCGACGCGCTGGACGAGGATCTCGGCCCGCACTTCTTCCCGGCCAATGAGGGCGGCACCGACCCACGCCTCTGCCCCAACTGCCAGCAGGGCCGGCTGGGCCTGCGCCTGGGGCGGACGGGCGCCTTCATCGGCTGCTCGAACTACCCCGAATGCCGCTACACCCGCCCCCTCGCCGTTCCCGGCGCCGAGGGCGAGGAGGCGGCGAATGAAGGCCCGCGCAGCCTCGGCACCGATCCCGCCACCGGCCAGGAGGTTTCGGTCCGCCGGGGCCCCTATGGCCTCTATGTCCAGCTCGGCGAGCCGGGCACGGATGAGAAGGGCAAGGCAACCAAGCCCCGCCGCGCTTCCCTGCCACGCGGCATGGACCCCGATACGCTGACACTCGACCGGGCGATCGCGCTGCTGAACATGCCGCGCATCATCGGCCTGCATCCGGAAACGGGCGAGGAGATCACGGCCAATCTCGGCCGCTTCGGTCCCTATCTGAAGATGGGAGCGCTGTCGCAGAGCATCACGCCGGGCGACGATATCCTCTCCATCGGCATGAACCGTGCCGTGGAGCTGCTGGCCAATGCCAAGCCGCGCGGCGTCACCCTGGGCAACCATCCCAAGGATGGCGCTCCGGTGGAGGTGAAGCGCGGCCGCTTCGGACCCTTCGCCCAGCACGGCAACATGGTCGCCTCACTCCCGCGCGGCGTGCAGATGGAGGACTTCACCCTCGATCAGGCCGTCGCGCTGCTGGCCGAGAAGGGCAAGGTGCTGGCGCCGAAGAAGGGCGCTGCCAGCCGCAAGGCCCCAGCGAAGAAGGCCGCCGCCGAGACGCCTGCCCGCGCCAAGGCACCGGCGAAGGCCACGGCCGCGAAGAAGGCCCCCGCCAAAAAGCCGGCCACCAAGAAGGCCCCGGCCAAGGCGGCGGCGAAGCCCGCCGGCACGAAGCGGTCCGGCTGAGTTGGCGGCGCCTCCCCCGCGCAAGCCCCGCCGGGGCGGGTCCGGCCCGGCGGGAGGCGACGCCCCGGTCCGTCCGCGCCCCCGTGCCGCCGGTGGCGAGCCCAACCCGCTGCCGAGCCGCGAGGAGCTGCGCGCCTTCCTGCGCGGCGCCACGGGCCGTGTCGGCAAGACCGAGATCTCCCGTCATTTCGGACTTTCCAGCGACCAGCGCCCGGCGCTGCGTGCCCTGATGGCCGAGCTGAAGGAGGAAGGCAGCATCGCCTCGGTCGGCCGCCGCACCATCCGCCACAGCGCGAATCTGCCCGACATGGCCGCCCTGGAGGTCTTCGGCCTGGACGCCGATGGCGAGCCCATGGCCCGGCCGATCACCTGGGATGGCGCGGAAAAGCCGGTTGTCTACATGCGCCCCGAACGCCCTGGCCAACCCGCCCTGGCGCCGGGGGACCGCGTACTGGCCCGCATCACCCGCATCGGCGGCAACAAGTATGAAGGCCGCACCTTCAAGCGCATCGGCGGCGGCTCTCCCTCCCGCATCCTGGGCATCTACAGCCCAGGGCTGATCGAGCCGGTGGATCGCCGCGTCCGCACAGCCTGGATCGTGCCGCCTGGCCAGGAGAACGGGGCCGAGGAAGGTGAGCTGGTTCTGGCCGAACTCATTCCCGGCGGCTCGCGTGAGCGCTTCATGGGCCCGAAGCCCGTGCGCGTGGTGGAGCGGCTGGGGCGGATGGATGAGCCCCGCGCCGTCTCCCGCCTCTGCATCGCCGCCCACCGCATCCCGGCCGAGTTTCCCGATGAAGCGGTGAAGGCCGCCGAGCGCGCGCGGGCCGTGCCCCTCGTAAACCGTGACGACCTGCGTGACATTCCCCTCGTCACCATCGACGGCGAGGATGCGCGGGATTTCGACGACGCCGTTTTCGCGGAGCCCGATGGTGATGGCTGGCGCATCATCGTCGCCATCGCCGATGTGGCGCATTACGTCCGCACCGCCTCCCCGCTGGATCGCGAGGCGAAGCTGCGCGGCAACTCCGTCTATTTTCCCGACCGCGTCGTGCCGATGCTGCCCGAGGCCCTTTCCAATGGCTGGTGCAGCCTGAAGCCGGACGCGGATCGCGGCTGCCTCTATGTCGAGATGCGCTTCGACCGCGAAGGCATGAAGACCGGCCACCGGTTCGGCCGTGGCCTCATGCGCTCCGCCGCGCGCCTCACCTACGAACAGGTGCAAGCCGCGCGGGATGCTGCTGAGGATGCCGGGCTCGCACCGGGCCATATCGCCCGCCTCTACGGCGCCTTCGATGCGCTTCTGGCAGCGCGCCTGCGACGCGGCACGCTCGACCTCGACATCCCCGAGCGCCGCGTGATCCTGGATCCGGACGGCAAGGTCCTCTCCGTCGCGCCGCGCCCGCGCTTCGACAGCCACCGGCTGATCGAGGAGTTCATGGTCGCCGCCAATGTCTGCGCGGCCGAGGAGCTGGAACGGCTGCACATGCCCTGCATGTACCGCATCCATGATCGCCCATCCGACGAGAAGATGGAGACGCTGCGGAGCTTCCTCGGTGGATTCGGCATCACCCTGCCGCCATCCAGCCAGGTGAAGCCGCGCGACTTCGCCCACATCCTCGACAAGATGAAGGACGCGCCCGAGTCGCGTTTGGTCAGCGAGACCATCCTGCGCGGACAGTCGCAGGCCGAGTACAATCCGGACAACATCGGTCATTTCGGCCTCGCATTGCCACGCTACGCGCATTTCACCAGCCCGATCCGCCGCTATGCCGATCTGCTGGTGCATCGCGCCCTGATTCGCGGCCTGAAGCTCGGTGATGACGGGCTTACCGATGCCGAGGCCGCGCAAATGCCGGATACGGGCGAGCACATCACCAAAACCGAACGACGCGCCGCGCTGGCGGAACGGGATGCGGTGGACCGGTATCTCGCTGCATTCATGGCTGATCGCGTCGGTGTGCAATTCTTGGCGCGCGTTTCGGGCGTGACACGCTTCGGTCTCTTCGTGACACTGGAGGAGAACGGCGCCAGCGGAATCGTTCCGACCAGCGCACTTCCGGACGATCAATGGCTCCACGAGGAAGCGGCGATGCGCCTGATTGGCCGCCGCACCGGATTGACCTTCACGCTCGGGCAGGAGGTCGAGGTACGGCTGTCGGAAGCCGTGCCACGCACTGGCAGCCTGACCTTCCAGCTCATGCAGGGCGACCCGCGCGCGACTCCCGCTCCACGGCAGGGCACGCCGCCGCGCGGGCGGCAGAAGATCACCATGCGGCAGCCGAAATCCGCCAAGAAGCATCGGCGCTGAAGGGCGCGGCCTGCCTTCTCCACCGGGTTATGGGCCGGGTGCGGCCGATGCTGGCCGGCACCGCTCTGCTCGTGCTCGCCGCCTTCGCCCTGCCCGCCCGGGCGCAGGAGATGGCGCCGATCCTGCGCGCCGCCTTCACCGCCATCGCCGAGCGGCACCTGGAACCCACGGACCCGGTGCTCGTCGGCCTCTGGGCACTGCGCGGACTGGAGGCGATCGACCCTTATCTTTCCGCCGCCAGGCGCGAACAGGCCCTGGTGCTGTCCTTCTCGGACCAGCTCTCGGCCGACCGGCTGGCCGGCAACACGCCGCAATCCGCCGCTGATGCCGTGGCTGCCCTCTATGCCGAAGCCGAGCGGCAATCCCCTGCCCTGCGGCGCGCTGGGCGCCAAGCCATGCTCCAGGCCGGCTTCGAGGAGGTGTTCAACCACCTGGACCCCTACAGCCGCTACACCACGCCCGAGGAGGCCCGGCAGGGCCGGGAGCGGCGGCTGGGCGCCAGTGACCTCGGTCTTACCCTCATCGGCCAGGGCCGGCGCGGCATCGCCGTGGGCGAGGTGACCCCGGATGGCGCGGCGGCCCGCGCCGGTCTGCGGCCCGGGGACCGGCTACTAGATGCCGATGGCATCGCCATCAGCGTGGATGACGTAGGCCAGGCGCTCTCCGCCCTGGAGGGCCCGCCGGGCAGCAGCCTGCTCCTCACCGTCCAGCGCGGCAGGAGGCGCCTACAACTGGTGCTGACCCGCCGCGCCTCGCCGCGCCACTCCGTATCGGCCGAGGTGCGGAACGGCATTCTCTGGCTGCAGGTGCCGCTCTTCTCCACCGCCACCCCGGCGCAGCTGGACCGCGCTCTGGGCGATGTACCGGCGGAGGCCGCACCACTGGGCGTGGTGCTGGATCTGCGCGGCAATCGCGGCGGGCTGCTGCAGCAGGCAATCCAGGTGGCGGATTCCTTCATCACCTCCGGCACGCTCGCCGCCACTGAGGGCCGCCACCCGGATTCGATCCGCCGCTTCAACGCCAAAGGAACGGAGTTCGCCAATGGGCGCCCCCTGGTGGTGCTGGTGGATGGCCGCACCGCCTCCGCCGCCGAGGTGGTGGCGGCGGCGATCGGGGATCATGGGCGAGGGGTCGTGATCGGCAGCACAACCATGGGCAAGGGGCTGATTCAGGTTCTCGTGCCCCTGCCCAACGGGGCCGAGCTGGCGCTCTCCTGGTCACTCATCCTGGCGCCGCGGGGCTGGCCGCTTCAGATGCTGGGCGTGTTGCCGGCGGTCTGCACCAGCAGGGGCGAGCAGGAAATGGCGCGCAACCTGGCGACGCTGGGCACGCGCGACGACCCGATGGCGGTTCCCCTCGCCCGCGCCCGGGCTGCCAGGGCGCCGGTGCCCATGAGCGAGGTCGCGGCCCTCCGCAACGCCTGCCCGCCCAGCGAGGGCCGGGATGCCGATCGCCTGGCCGCCCAGGCCGTGCTGGAAAGGCCCGAATTGTACCGCGCGGCCCTCGCCCGCTGATGCACGGCCGTCATGGGCGCCTTTATGCTTGACGCGCGCGCCTCGCCCGCTAGGTTGCGCCCCCTTAGCGAACCGGCTCTGGCCGGTGACCGCCCCTGTGGAATCGAGTCCCGAGTCAGAAAATGGCCAAGTCCAACACCATCCAGATCCGCCTCGTCAGCTCCGCCGACACCGGCTACTTCTACGTGACCAAGAAGAACACACGGAACGCGACCGGGAAGATGGAGAAGAGGAAGTACGACCCTGTGGCGCGCAAGCACGTCGTCTTCCGCGAGGCGAAGATCAAGTAATCCGCGGGCGGGCCACCGCCCGCCCCGCACCGGTTCCCACAGAGCCGCCGCGCAAGGCTATGCCTTGCGCGGTTTTCGTGCGTTCCATCCGCCATCGGCGCGGTGCCCCACGGAGGTGCGTTGACGGCAGGAGCCGGTGAGGCCCCTGCCCGCCCATCAGGCGGCCTCGGCCCGCAGCACCACGCGGCCGGTCACCTTGCCGTCCCGCAGCCGCTGCAGCACGGCATTGGCCTCGGGCATGGGTTCGGTGGTGACAGGCAGCGGCGCCAGCTTCCCAGACTTGGCCAGCTCCATCACCGCCTTCAGGTCGTTCAGCGAGCCGACATAAGAGCCCTGCACCGTCAGGGCCCGGATGGCCATGATCGGCAGCGGCACCGTCAGCTCGCCGCCGAACAGCCCGACCTGAATCAGCTTGCCTCCCTTGCCGAGCGCATCGAAGGCGAAGCGGGCGGTGGAACTGCCATTCACCAGGTCGATCACCGCCATGACGGGGCCGCCGCAGGCCTCCACGATGGCCGCGCTCACCCCCTCGCCCTGCGCCAGCACCGTCTCCGTGGCGCCCGCCGTCCTGGCCGCCTCCAGCTTCTCCGCCGAGAGATCGACCGAGACGATCCGCTTGTGGCCGAGCGCCTTCAGCATATGGATGGCATTCAGGCCAAGCCCGCCCGCACCCATGATCACCACCGGCTCGTCCGGCGAGATATCGCCAAGCTTCTTGATCGCGGAATGCACGGTGATGCCGGAGCAGGCATAGGTCGCGGCGATCTCGGGGCGCAGGCCATCCAGCGGCACGAGGTAGCGCGCATCGGGCACCAGCACATGCGTCGCATAGCCGCCGTGCCGATAGATGCCGATGGTGCGCGCCGCATTCGCGCACATGTTGTCCTCACCGGCGGAGCAGCGCTCGCAGCGCCCACAGCCGATCCAGGGGAAGACCACCTTCATCTCCCCGGCCGCGACGCCCTCGGCCTCCGGCCCCATGGCGGCGACGCGGCCCACGATCTCATGCCCCATGGCCAGCGGCAGCGACATGCCTCGATCCTGCATGGAAAGCCGCCCGCGGCTGCCGAGGTCGTAGCCACCCTCCCAGATATGAAGGTCGGAATGGCAGACGCCGCAATGCGTCACCTCGACCAGCACCTCGGTGCCCTGAGGCTCCGGCGTTGGCCAGTCGAGGGCCTGCAAGGGCTTCCCTGTCTCTACCACTGCCCAGGCGCGCATTCGGTCCGTCCTCCTGTTCCTTATGCGAGGATGGCACACCCATGGCGAAGGCAGGTCAAGCACACGGCGCTGGCCTTGCCCCCGCTATGGCGGTAGTGGCCGAGAGATCAACGGAGGAAAAAGCCATGGAACGCCGCGCCCTTCTGGGCCGGGCCGGGCAAGCCGCGACGCTTGCCGCCGGAGCCGCGGGTCTTGCCGCACCTGCCATTGCGCAGACGGCGCAGCCGCCCCTGCGCTGGCGCCTCACCTCCTCCTATCCGCGCTCGCTGGACGCCATCTATGGCGCCGGCGAAGTCTTCGCGAAGGCGGTGGCGGAGCTGACGGACGATCGCTTCCAGATCCGCGTCTTCTCTGCCGGAGAGATCGCGCCGCCGCTGCAGGCGCTGGATGCGGTGCAGTCCGGCAGCGTGGAATGCGCCCACACCACCAGCTTCTTCTACACCGGCAAGAACGAGGCCTTCGCCTTCGCCACGGGCCTGCCCTTCGGCCTGAACACCCGCCAGCAGAATGCCTGGATGTATCAGGGCGACGGCATCGAGCTGATGAATGAGTTGCACCGCAAGTTCAACGTCTACGGCATGCCACTGGGCGCGACCGGCGCACAGATGGGTGGCTGGTTCCGCAAGGCTCTCGGCCCCGCCACGGACCTGAAGGGGCTGAAGATGCGCCTTGGCGGGTTGGCGGGCGAGGTGCTTTCGCGCCTCGGCGGCGTGCCGCAACAGATCGGCGGAGGCGACATCTATGCCTCGCTGGAACGCGGCACGATCGACGCCGCCGAATGGCTTGGCCCCTATGATGACGAGAAGCTCGGCTTCGTGCGCGTCGCGCCTTTCTACCACTACCCCGCCTGGTGGGAGGGCGCGGCTTCCACCTATTTCTACGTGAACCTCGACCAATGGAACGAGTTGCCCAAGTCCTACCAGGCCGCCATCCGCACGGCCTGCGCGGAGGCGACCCATTGGATGGTCGCGCGCTACGACATTCGTAACCCGGACAGCCTGCGCCGCCTCGTCGCCCAGGGCGCGCAGCTCCGCCCCTTCTCCCGCGACATGCTCGACAACTGCCTGCGTGTCTCTCTCGACATCGAGAAGGAGCTGGTAGCGAAGAACCCGGACTTCGCGAGGATCCACGAGAGCTGGTCCAAGCACCGGGACGACATGCGGATCTGGCACCGCGTGGCGGAGCTGTCCTTCGACAACTACGTCGCCCAGGCCACCGCCCGGCGCTGATGGCTCAGGGGCAGGCCACCGGCCTGCCCCTGGCCGGCTCTCGACCGGCGGGTTCCCTTTGCGGCATGAATCCCACCGGCTCCCTTGCCGACCCGCGTCAGGACATATCCGCCATGCCCCGCATCCTTCGTCTCGCCGCAGCCCAGATGGGCCCCAACCAGCGCACCGACAGCCGCGAGGCCATCCTCGCCAGGATGATCGCGCTGCTCGAACAGGCGGCGGGCCAGGGTGCGAAGCTGGTCGTCTTCCCCGAACTCGCCTTCACCACCTTCTTCCCCCGCTGGCTGCTCGATGGCGCGGAGCTGGACGCCTATTACGAAACGTCGATGCCCAACCCACAGGTGCAGCCCCTCTTCGACCGGGCGCGCTCGCTCGGGGTCGGCTTCTATGTCGGCTATGCCGAGCGCACCGAGGATGGGAAGCGCTTCAACAGCGCCATCACCACGGGACCGGATGGCGCCATCCTCGGCAAGTACCGCAAGGTTCATCTTCCCGGTTCGGTCGAGCCACGCGCGGGCGACCGCTTCCAGCAGCTGGAGAAGCGATATTTCGAATATGGCGATCTCGGCTTCCCTGCCTTCAGGGGCCCGGACGGATGGGGTGCGCTGGTGATGGGCATGCTCGTCTGCAACGATCGCCGCTGGCCCGAGGCTTGGCGTGTCTATGGGCTACAGGGCGTGGAGCTGATGCTGATGGGCTACAACTCCGCCGCCTATGATCCGAATGGCGGCAGCACCGAGAACGAGGAGTTGCGGACCTTCCACTCGACGCTCGCGGCCCAGTCCAACGCCTATATGAACGCCACCTGGGCCGTCAGCGTGGCCAAGGCCGGGAATGAGGACGGCTCCGGCCTGATCGGCGGCTCCGTCATCGTCAATCCGAACGGGGTGATCGTAGCGCAGGCGAAGACCCTGGGCGACGAGGTGCTGGTTGCCGATTGCGACCTCGACCTCTGCCGCCAGGGCAAGGAGAAGATGTTCAACTTCGCCGCCCACCGCCGGCCGGAGCATTACCGCCGGATCGTCGAGCAGGTGGGCGCCGTGCCCCCGGCTTAGTGCTTCTTGGCCGGGGTTGAGGCCGGAGCCCGGGCCGCGATCAGCGCGCGCCTGATCTCCGCCTCCGCCTCGCCCAGCGCCTTGGTGGCGGCCACCCGCCGCTCCCGGCCTTCCTGCGCGATGCGCAGCGAATCCTCGATGGTCGAAACCAGCGCGACATTCGCCTTCTGCACGGCCTCCAGATCGACCACGCCGCGCTCGATCTCCGTCCGCACCTCTACATTGGCGCGGCGCAGCCCTTCGGCATTGGCCGTCAGCAGCTCATTGGTCAGGTCGGTCGCGGCGCGCACCGCCTGCCCGGCCTCGCGCATGCGCTGCAGGGCCAGCGCCTGGGCCAGCTGGGTGCGCCAGAGCGGGACGGTATTGGCCAGCACGGAATAGATCCGCCCGGCCAGCGCCTTGTCGTTCTCCTGGATCAGCCGGATCGAGGGCAGCGCCTGCATCGCCACCTGCCGCGTCAGCCGCAGGTCGTGCACGCGCCGGTCCAAGTCCTCCCGCGCGGCGCGCAGGTCACGCAGGCGCTGCGGCGCCAGCGGATCGGAGGGGTCCTGCGCAGCGCGCTCGGCCGCCGGAATGGCCTCGGCGTCGGTGCGGGCCAGCACGGCCTCGCCCGCCGCCACATGGTCGGCCAGGGAATGGAACCAGCTGAGCGTCGCCTCATAGAGGCGCTCCAGCCGCTCCACATCCTCCATCAGCCGCGTGCGGTGCGTCTCCAGCTTGTCGCCGATCGACTCCACCTGTCCCCGCACGCTCTCATAGCGCTGAAGGATGGCCGTGGTCTCGGCACCGGCCTTGGTGAATATCCGCGCGAAGAAGCCGGGCTTCTCATCCAGCTTCGTCACATCGAAGCCGCGCAGGGTGGAGAGTAACTTGGAGAGGGATTCACCCGCCTCCCCCACCGCGTCGCTGCGGGCGGAGCCGAGCATGGCATCGGCGGCCGCTGCGGCACGGCCTTGGGCCTCCTGCCCGAAGCGCGTGATGCTGACGGGATCGTTCAGGTCGATCCGGTCGGCGAGTTCGGTCACGCGCTCCGGCGCGGGTTGCAGCATATCCTCGCTCACGCAATGCCCTCCTGGTGCAGGCGGTCCTGCAGAACTTTCACCTGGATCTCCAGCGCCTCGGTCTCCGCGGAGCGGAGATCATCCGCAGACTGCCGGGCAGCCCTCGTCAGGTCGCCCAGCAGAACCGGCAGCGTCTCCGGTGGCCGGGCTCCCTGGGCGAGCCGCGCAGCGATGCGTTCCAGCCCGTCCACCCCCACCACCAGCACCCGGCGCGCCTGCCCGGCCGCGTCCGGACGCACCGACAACTCGTCCAGCAACCCGCGCATGGCATTCGCCGGCGGCAACAGCCGCGGATCTCCCTCCTGCAGGGCCCTGATGCGGGCGCGCAGGGGGTCCAGCCCATCCGGCGGCGCGGGGCGTGGCGGGGGTGGCGGCGCGGCTTCCGTCACGCCCTCATAGAGCAGCCGGGCGCCGCCCCACGCCATGAGACCAAGCACCACGGCGCCGATCGGCCCCGTGCCACCGGCAAATCCGGCCGCCAACCCGATCCCCACCCCCAACATCGCCGCCGCCTGCCGCGCATCGCCGTGCCGGGCACGGGCAAGGCGGACCATCGCCAGGCCAACACCCGCCAGCCCCGCGATGCAGCCGCCGATCAGCCTCCCATTCCCGCCCGCCAGGGCGAAGAAGAAGGTTGGCACGAAGGGCAGCGCGAAAAACCCGATGGGAAGGCCGCGAAGGCTTGTCCACCAGCCGGGAAGCTTATCGAACCCCCGGTAGGGGCTGCGCGGCGCCTTCAACCGAACAACTCCACCAGCACATGGATGAAGCTGAGCATCCCCGTAAAGCCGACGCCGGCGGCGAGGAGCGCAAGGCCCGCCAGGCGCCGGGCGGGTGTGGGGACGGAAGCAGGATTCATGGCCTGCCGAAGATCGGCCCGCGATGCCCCCGCTTCAAGCTCCCCGCGAGAGCTACAGCCTCACCCGGAGCATGCGCCCGATTTCGCCGACGATCCCGGCGCGGAAGGCGAGGACGCAGAGGACAAAGATGCACCCCTGGATCACCGTGACCCATGCGCCGAACGGGGCAAGGTAGGTCTGCATGGAGACGATGGTGGCGGCGCCGAGGACAGGCCCGAAAAGGGTGCCAAGGCCGCCGAGCAGGCTCATCAGCACGACCTCCCCGGACATGGTCCAGTGGACATCGGTAAGGGTAGCGATGCCGACGACGATGGACTTGGCGCCCCCCGCGATGCCCGCGATGCCCGCGGAGAGGACGAAGGCGACGAGCTTGTAGTCATCGGTGCGGTAGCCGAGCGAGGTGGCGCGCGGCTCGTTCTCGCGGATGGCGGTCAGCACCTGGCCGAAGGGCGAGTGGATGATGCGGTGGATCAGCAGGAAGCCGGCGAGGAAGAGGCCCGCGATGAACCAGTAGAGGCTCATATCGGCGCGCAGGTCGATCAGGCCGAGGAGATGGCCCCGGGGGATGGCCTGGATGCCATCCTCCCCATGGGTGAAGGGCGCCTGGAGGCAGAAGAAATAGACCATCTGGGCAAGGGCCAGGGTGATCATGGCGAAGTAGATGCCCTGGCGGCGGATGGCGATCCAGCCGAAGGCGAGGCCGAGGACGGCACCGCTGGCGCCGCCGAGCAGGATGGCGAGCTCGGGGGTGAGCCCCCAGACCTTGGCCGCATGGGCGGCGACATAGCTGCCCATGCCGAAATAGGCGGCATGGCCGAAGGAAAGCAGGCCGACATAGCCGATCAGCAGGTTGAAGGCGCAGGCGAAGAGGGCGAAGCAAAGCAGCTTCATCAGGAACTGCGGGTAGAGGAAGAAGGGGCAGACGATCAGCGCGGCGATCATCAGCAGCAGGGCGATGGCCTGGGCGCGGGTGAAGCCGAGGAAGCTCTGGGCGGCGACCGGCGGCAGGGCGGGGGTGCCGGGCGGGGCGGTGGTGGCGGAAGCCATGGTGTCAGGCCCTCCCGAACAGGCCGGCGGGGCGTGCAAGCAGCACGATCGCCATGATGACGAAGATGACGGTGGCCGAGGCCTCGGGGTAGACGACCTTGGTCAGCCCCTCGACCAGGCCGAGCCCGAAGCCGGTGATCACCGATCCGAGAATGGAGCCCATGCCGCCAATCACCACCACCGCGAAGACGGTGATGATGAAGCTCGACCCCATGCCCGGGTTCACGGAGTAGATCGGGGCCGCCAGCACCCCGGCCAGCGCGGCCAGCGCGACGCCGGCGGCATAGGTCAGGGTGATCATGCGCGGGACGTTGACGCCGAAGGCCTGCACCAGGGGGGCATTCTCGGTGGCGGCGCGCAGATAGGCGCCGAGCCGGGTCTTCTCGATCACCAGCCAGGTGGCGAGGCAGATCACCATGGCGGCGACGACGACCCAGACGCGGTATTTCGGCAGCATCATGAAGCCGAGATCGATCGGTGCGCCGGTCAGCGCCGCAGGCGGCGAATAGGGCAGGCCCGAGGAGCCGAACTGGTTGCGGAACACCCCTTCGATGATCAGCGCCAGGCCGAAGGTCAGCAGCAACCCGTAGAGATGATCCAGCTTGTAAAGGCGCGAGATCATGGTGCGTTCGAGAACAACCCCGAATGCACCCACAATCAGCGGCGACAGCACCAGCGCTCCCCAGTACGGGATGCCCAGCCAGTTCAGCAGCATCCAGGCGACGAAGGCGCCCATCATGAACTGCGCGCCATGGGCGAAGTTGATGACATTCAGCATGCCGAAGATCACCGCCAGACCCAGCGACAACAACGCGTAGAACGCGCCGTTCACCAGCCCCAGCACGATCTGCGGCGCCGACATCTCCAGCTGAAAGAGAAGTTCCTCGAGCAAGGCGCGTCACCCGTGATGGGCGGGGGGCATGGGGCCCCCCGCGTTGCTGATCAGGTCCGGACGAGAGAGCAGCCGCCCTCGTTCAGCGGGCGCCAGGCCTCCTCCGCGGGGGTGGTGCGGACGAGCTTGTAGTAGTCCCAGGGACCCTTGCTCTCGCCCGGTGCCTTCACCTCGAAAAGATAGGACGGGTGGATCTTCCGGCCGTCCGCACGGATGGAGCCGGGGCCGAACACATCGTCATCGGTCGGCATGGCCTTCATCCGCGTCACCGTCTCGGCACCGCTCGCCTTGGCCTGGGCCACGCCCATCTCGGCCGCCGCCTTCAGGTAGTGCAGCGCCGCGCTGTAGCAGCCCGCCTGCCACATGCTCGGCATGGCGCCGCCCATCGCGCCCTTGACCTTGTTGGCGAAGGCACGGGTGCGGTCGTTCAGATCCCAGTAGAAGGTTTCGCTGAGCACCAGCCCCTGGGCGGTCTGCAGGCCGAGGCTGTGGACGTCGCTGATGATCATCAGCAGCACGGCCAGCTTCTGCCGCCGGGGCAGGCCAAACTCCGCCGCCTGCTTCACGCTGTTGATGGTG
This sequence comes from Roseomonas xinghualingensis, assembly GCF_025791835.1. GTDB lineage: Bacteria > Pseudomonadota > Alphaproteobacteria > Acetobacterales > Acetobacteraceae > Roseomonas > Roseomonas xinghualingensis. The sequence goes on along the minus strand of NZ_JAOXLP010000030.1, from coordinate 9,031 downwards.
TCCACGCCGGCATTGGCGAGGCCGACGACCTTGGCGCGGGATTGCTGCGCCTGGAGCAGGAAGGAGGAGAAATCGGTCGTGCCCGGGAAGGGATGGCGCACCGAGCCGATCACGCGGCCGCCCGCCTTCTTGATCACATCGCTGGTGTCGCGCTCCAACGCATGGCCAAAGGCGTAGTCAGCCGTGATGAAGAACCAGCTGTCGCCACCCGCCTTCACCATGGCACCGCCGGTGGAGTTGGCGAGCATCCAGGTGTCGTAGGTCCAGTGGATGGTGTTCGGATTGCAGACCGAGCCCGTCAGATCCGCCGTCGCTCCGGTGGAGTTCAGCATGATCCGGTTCTTCTCCTTCACCACGCCATGCACGGCGAGGGCGCAGGAGGAGGTAGCGACATCAATGATCACATCCACGCCGTCGCGGTCGATCCACTGGCGGGCAATGGTGGAGGCGACGTCAGGCTTGTTCTGGTGGTCGCCCTGCAGCACCTCGACATTGATCCCGCGGCCGGCGACACCGCTGTCCTGCACGGCCTGGCGCACGGCGGCGACAGAGCCCGGTCCGCTTCCATCGCGGTAAGTGCCGGACATGTCGGTCAGCACGCCAAGCCTGAGCGTATTCGCCTGCGCGCGGGCGCTGCGCCAGGGCAGCGCGCCGAGGACGGGCACGGCGGCGGCGCCACCCAGGAGAGTTCGGCGGTCGATGGTCATTCCTGTTCGTCTCCCAAATAATCTTTGATTTTGGTATTCGATGCACGGGCCGCCTTCAGACGGCCACGCGCCTAGACCCCGAGATAGGCGTGGAGCCGGTCGAGGCTGGAAGCCATTTCCTGATTGGTGACGCTGTCGACGACGCGCCCGTGTTCCATGACGTAGTGGCGATCGGCGACGGTTTGGGCGAAGCGGAAGTTCTGCTCGACCAGCAGCACGGTGAAGCCGCGCTGCTTGATCTCGCGGATCATGCGGCCGATCTGCTGCACGATCACGGGCGCGAGACCCTCGGTGGGCTCGTCGAGCAGCAGCAGCGGCGCGCCGGTACGCAGGATGCGGGCGATGGCCAGCATCTGCTGCTCGCCGCCCGAGAGCTTCGTACCCTGGCTGCGCGCCCGTTCCTTCAGGTTCGGGAACAGCGAGTAGATGGTCGGCAGGTCGAGCCCGCCCTCGCGCACCTTGGGCGGGAGCATGAGGTTCTCGGTCACGTCCAGGCTCGCGAAGATGCCGCGCTCCTCCGGGCAGTAGCCGATGCCGGCGCGCCCGATCTGGTCCGGGCTCATGCGGATCGTCTCGCGTCCCTCGAAGACGATCGAGCCGCTCCGCCGCCCGACCAGCCCCATGATGGCGCGCAGCGTGCTGGTCTTTCCCGCGCCATTGCGCCCCAGCAGCGTCACCACCTCGCCCGGGCGGATATCGAGCGAGACGCCATGCAGCACATGGCTCTCGCCATACCAGGCCTCGAGGTCGCGGATGGCCAGCATCGTCTCGGCCTTGATGCCCGTCACGGGCGGCAGGGCGTCAGGCATGGGCCGCCACTCCCCCCTGGCTGCCGCCCGAAACCGAGGGATCGCTCCCCAGATAGGCCGCGATCACCTCCGGGTTGCGCGACACCTCGGCATAGGGCCCCTCGGCCAGCACCCGCCCGCGCGTCAGCACGGTGATGGCATCGCACAAGCCTTCCACCACCTTCAGATTATGCTCGACCATCAGCACCGTCCGTCCCTGCGCCACCCGGCGCACCAGCTCGACGATCCGGTCCACATCCTCATGGGTCATGCCGGCGGTGGGCTCGTCCAGCAGCATCAGCACCGGCTCAAGCGCCAGCGTGGTCGCGATCTCCAATGCCCGCTTTCGCCCATAGGGCAGGGTTCCGGCCGGCGCCTGGGCATAGGTGGTCAGCCCCACATCGCCGAGCAAAGCCATCGCCCGCTCGTCATAGCGCCGCAGCACCGCATCGCTGCGCCAGAAGTCGTAGGAGCCGCCGCGCTCGCGTTGCAGCGCTATCCGCACATTCTCCAACACCGTCAGGTGCGGGAACACCGCTGAAATCTGGAAGGACCGCACCAGCCCCAGACGCGCCACCCTGGCCGGCGGCATCCGCGTGATGTCCCGCCCGTCATAGCGGATCACCCCACGCGTGGGCTGCATGAACTTCGTCAGAAGGTTGAAGCAGGTCGTCTTGCCCGCCCCATTCGGGCCGATCAAACCATGGATCGAACCCCGCCTGATCCGCAGCGACACATCCGAGACCGCGACAAAGCCGCGGAACTCCTTCGTCAAACCCTCCGTCTCGAGGATGTAATCCCTCACCCGGTCCGCCTCGTTCCCTGAGCGCCGTCTTCGCGGCTGGAACGAAACCATGCCGGTCCCACCAGGGCCGTGCAAGCGATTGAGGGATGATATATCGTGCCGGAGGAAGAATGGTCGGAGCGGCGGGATTCGAACCCACGACCCCCAGTCCCCCAGGCGTTGGGTCAGCGAGGCAGAAGGCCTATCCCTGCTGCAATGCACAACCCAGCCCACTGGCTCGAGGCCCCGCGGGCTACCACCCGGCTACCAGGCATCGAAGGCAAATAGGGTTAGCCGTGGCCCCGTACAGAGCTCAGTCTTGGCTACCAGATCGGCCTGTCGGCTCCACCCACAGCTCGGAACTAAAGGCACAAAAAAAGCCCCCCGGTGGGATTTCCACCGGGGGGCTTCTACACAGTTCTGATGATGGTCAGCCGGCCATCGGGCCGGAGATGAGGACCTCGCGAGCAGGCGGCCGACGTCCGGCGTGCTGGCCGACTGAGTAGGTCACCTCCACCTCCTCGATCGCGAAGCGGCTGAAGACCTGCCGGACACCTGGCGTGTCGTTGAGGGACAGGAGGAAGCGGCCCTTCAGACCCGCCAGCAGATCCGCCAAGCGCTCGAAGTCCTCGCGGCTGAAAACCCCCTCTCCATAGTCGTTCTCGCAGCCCCAGTAGGGCGGATCGAGGTAGAAGAGGGTGCCCGGCCGGTCGTAGCGGGGCAGCAGCTGGCTGTAGGGTAGCCGCTCGATCACCACGCCCGACAGCCGCTCGTGCACCTCCTCCAGCACGCCCCCGAGCTTCGCCACGTCGAATCGGGCGGGCGTTGCCGGATCCACGCCGAAGTTCCGGCCGGACACCTTCCCGCCGAAGGCCAGGCGCTGCAGGTAGAGGAAGCGGGCCGCGCGCTCGAGGTCAGTCAGGGTGTCGGCATTGGCCGCCTTCAGGCGGTCCCACTCGGCGCGGCTGGTGAGCTGCCAGCGGAGCATGTCCATCAGCGGCACGTAGTGGCGCTGCAGGATCCGGAAGAGGTTCGCGACATCGGTGCTGATGTCGTTGATCACCTCCGCCTTCGCCCGGAAGGGGCGACGGAGGAAAATGCCGCCCATGCCAATGAAAGGCTCGACATAGGTGGTGTGGGGGATGGCACCGAGGCGGGCGATGATTCGCCGCGCCAGGTTCTTCTTGCCGCCCAGGTAAGCTGCGGGCGGCGCCGCCGGCGAAGCCGGCAGGAGGGTGGACACCATGTTCTCGTGACGTTCTACTAAGCCCCTCCCCGGCCGGGGGAAGCGGGGCGGTCTATCCGTGCATGGTCTCCAGCCATGCGGCTCGGGCAGTTGCAGCTGCCTGGGCCCCCGCGCCGGTGCTCGCGCGGCGGACGTCGCCGAGAGCCCCAGATACTGAATGGGCCTCTCGGGAATTTCTAGTCGGTAGGCGCTAAAGCTTCAGGGCCTTTGCCGTGACAGGCCCCACCACGCCGTCCACATCCAGCTCGCGCGCGGCCTGGAACTGCTGGACCGCGATCTCGGTGCTGCGCCCGAAGATGCCGTCCACCAGGATGGGGGGCCGGTTGGCCCCTCGGTTCAGCGCTTCCTGCAGGCGGCGGATCGCCTCGCCCCGCATGCCGATTCGCAGCATGCCGACGATGGGCAGGTGCGGCGCCGGCCTGCCGGCCAGCTCGGCATACACGGCTGCGAGCTTCTGGTCATAGGCGTTCTGGGCGTAGCCCGGCCCATTGTAGCGGCGGGCGAAGGCTGCCCAGGCCCGGGCCCGCAGCAGCGGCGCCAGCCCCTCGTGGATGATGAAGGCCACGAAGGCGTCCAACTGCCGCCCCTCGCTCTCCGACATGGCGGCCACGAAGGCCTCCACATCGTCAAAGCCGCAGGCGCCGAAATTCGAGCCCAGGATCTGCGCCAGGCCCCAGGAGCAGCTGCGCAACGCCGCCGTCCGGTCCAGGGCGATGGCCTGGTCTAGGCGGCGCCACTCCCCTGCCCCGCCGACATAGAGCCGGCGATCCCAGGGTTGGGCCGAGATCTTGGGATACGAGGCATCCCAGCGGCGCTTGGTGGCCCGGCTGAAGAGGTGCGCCTCCAGCAGGATCCTGGGGCGGCCGTCGGCGAGGAAGCCGCCGGCATTGCCGGTCTCGACGGTCAGCACCGTCTGCACGGTGGGGACATCCACGCCCAGCGCCATGGCGGCGCGGGCGCGGTCTGCGGGGGTGAGCCCCCGCACCAGGACCTCGCTCATGCCTCGGCCGAGGCCTCCTTCACCCAGAAGCGGGTCTCCCGCGCCCGCATGACCGCGGCATCCCGCTCGGGGCTTGCCGGCAGGCCCTGCAGATCCACGACCAGCGCCGTCACCCGCTCCAGCAGCGAGGGGCCCTCGGCCGGCGTCTCCTGCGGCGGCTCGGCGGGCTCCGGCTCGGAGGGCTGCGGCACGAACGGAGGAGGCTCCGGCTGCGGCGCATGCTCATCGGACAAGCCGGGCAGCGGCACGGTGTCAGCAGTGATCAGGCCGGCGTGCTGCACCAGCTCCAGGCACTGCGTCCGGGACAGCGGCGGCAGGGTGTAGGGCGGGCGGAAGCTGCAGGTGGGCTGACCGTCCGCCGCGCTCGCCTCGCCCTTGCCGAGCTTGCTGTACTCGCAGTCCTGGAACTCGTTGTCGATCAGGTTCCAGAAGCCCGGCAAGTCGCTGTCGATCGCCACAACCGGGTTCTTCACGCGCCGGAAGGTGTTCAGCTCCACGCAGACCTGCGCGCCCATGCGGCAGTTCACGCCGCTGGTCTCGATGTCCTCGTAGAGATTGCCGAACACATGCGCGAATCCAAAGCGGATGGAGGGCAGGCGCGAGCCGCAATGGCGGAAGCGGTTCAGGATGGCCGAGAAGTAGCGGTCATTGTCCGGCTTGGTGTCGCCGTCGCTGTAGCCCTGCAGCAGCGCCTTGTGGTGGTCGTGCACGTCGCAGAGCACGATCGCGTATTCCTGCGTCCCGCGCTTGCCGTCGAACAGGCCGTCATAGGTATCCTTGCCGGCCTTCATGTCCCCGTAGAGGTCGCAATGCAGGGCAACGATGCGGCGGCAATCGGTCTCCATGCCGATCGCATCCTTCGGGCCACGGTTCACCCGGCCGATGGACAGGTTGAAGAGGATGATGTTCTCGGCGGCAACCAGCTTGAGCCCGATGCCGACCATAGAGGTCGAGCGGCCGTCACCGACGAAGGTGATGTTCTTCTGCCCCTTCACCTCGACATCGCTGAACTTGCCCGCGTCGAGAAGGCCGGGGATGTAGATGATGGCCTTGTCGTCGGGCTTCTTGGCCTTCAGCACGTCCGCGATCTGCTGGGCGGAGGTGCAGGTGTGGAGCGTGCCACCGTCACCGCCGGTCGTGCCGCGCGCATAGCCGAAATAGGGGTCGTACTTCTGCAGGTTGGGAAGCAGGATCACAGGGCGCTCCGGGAAGAGAGGGATCAGGGGTGCGCGGCTTGCGCCGCGACCAGGTCGCGCACGCGCTCGAGCTTCGCGCGGCAGTCCGCGCCGGCCTCGGCCAGGTCGAGCACCCAGCCCGCGAGGTCGGCGTCATCGGCGCTATCGAGGGGCGGCTCCGGCTGTGCCTGGCAGGCCAGCAGGCCGGCCGGGACCGAGAGGCGCTGCAGCTGGATCTGCGGCGCCGGTGCCGCGCAGGCTGCGAAGGGCAGCAGCAACAGCAGGGCTCGCCAGGCAGGCGGCCGAGGGTGCGGCGGCATGGATGATTCTCCTGGTGGCGGCGCTCGCCTCCGCCCGCGCCCGCAGGGCCTGGGCATCGGCGGTCAGGGCGGCCTCGTTGCGCGCGGCACTGGCGCGCAGCTCGGCCAGCGCGGCCTGGCCGGCGGCCAGGGCGGCGGCATGCTGGGCCGCGTCGGCCCGCGCCCTGGTCGCTTCCGCCCGGTACCAGAGCAGGGCGACCGCCAGGCCGAACACGACCAGAGCGACCGAGCCCCAGCGCAGGACCAGGGCGGCCGGGACGGTCACCGCCGCCCCCTCAGCGGGAGAGGCCGGCGGCGCGCAGCAGGCTCTCGGCGGCCGCCTTCACGGCGGCCTGCGGATCCTGCCCGGAAGCCGCCGCCACGGCGGCCACCTGGGCCGGCAGCTTCTCGGCAGCGATGCGGGTGATCAGGCGCTCGGCGCCGGCGGCATCGCTGCCAATCTTGGCCAAGCTGCCCTGGGCCTCGGCCGCCATGTCGTCCCGCAGCTGGGCGAGGATCTGGTTGATCTTCTCCGAGGCGTCGGGATCCGCCAGCACGGCCAGGTTCAGCAGGTTGGCGGCGCGGCCGGCGAAGTCGGCCAGGTGGCCAAGCGTGGTGCGGTTCGCGTCGGCCTGCTGCTGGGCGCCGCGTGCCACCAGGCTGCGCCAGCCGGCGCGCAGAAGCGCCAGCACGGCCGCGCTGACGATGCCGGCCAGGGCGGAGGCCACATAGGCGATCGCCTCCGAGCCGAAGGAGGAGATCAGGAGGGAGAGCAGCTCGGGCATGGGGATCCTCGGGACCGCGGACGCGCGGCAGCGCCGCCGGCGAGATGCCGGCGGGGGGTGAGCTCAGGGGTGGAGGCGAGAAGCGGCGGCTCAGGGAGCCGCGACGATTCCTTCGAGCGGCGCCAGCCAGCGGACGGGGCGCAGGTCGAGGGGCTGCGGACCACTCTGGATGCTGCCGTTCTGCCGCCGCTGCGGCGGGGAGAGCCGGAGGCCGTTGCGGACAAACTCGTCCCGCATGGCGGTCAGGATGTCGCCCATGACGCGCTGCCGATCGTCCTGGATGCGGTTGGTCTCTTCCCAGCGGCGGTCGGAGGCACGCTGAGTGGCGTCGACCTCAATCACCCGGCGGTCCAGGCTGGTGACCGTGCTGGCAAGCCGCTCCATATCGGTGCGCTGCTCGCTGCGGGCGGCCTTCATGCTGGCATCGAGGCTGGAGAGGCTGGACTTCACCAGCTGGATCTCGCCCTGCAGCGCATCCAGCCGCCCCGCCATGGTGCCGCTGTCACGGCCCACGCCGATCAGCAGGAGTCCGATGGTCAGCGCCATGCCGGCCAGCGTGATTGCCGGGGACAGCCATGGCGATGGCCCCCGGGCTGGTTCGCTCGTCTTGGTCATTTCAACCGCTTTCGGAGGTGCCCTACTGGGCGACCTCGGTGCCCGCCACGCTGAACCGGCGGAAGTCGCCGTCGCCCACGCGCAGGTTGAACTCGCCAGTGTCCTGCACCCACCCATCCAGCGCCGCCCCTGGCGCGCGGGCGCGGCCGACCAGGCGGGCGGTGCAGGTCGGCAGGGCGCATGCCACGGACTGGATCTCGCCGCCGTCCAGGCACACACCTATCTGGCTCGCGATGTTCCCCGCCACGCGGGCCGGCACGGCGCGCAGGCCGGCGCGGGAGACCACGCCCGGGGTGATCGTGCCGACCCGTCCCGTCACACCCACCAGCACCCCGCCGACATAGGCGCGCGCCTCGACCTGCAGCGTGCCGGCCGGGATCACCAGCGCCACACGGCTGGCATCCGTGCCATCGTCGCGCTGGACGATGACCCGGTCCTTCGAGGCGACGCCGGAGACCAGGAACTCGACCCAGGTCATGCCGCCAAGAGGGTTCAGCTGGCTGGCCACGTAGCGGGGCGCGTAGGCCAGCAGGCCGGCGCGTCGGTGGGAGTTGGCGACCGTGCCGGCCGCCGGCAGGACGATGCCGGCCGGCTGATTGGCGGGCCGGAAACGGGGAGCACCGATGAAGATCTGCGCATCATGGGTGCCGATCTGGCAACCCCATTGCAGGATAGGACGCGCGTAGGCCGCACTGCCGCTGAGCGTGCCAACCCGGCTCTGCTCCCGGTACTGATCCACCGCCGGCTCCGCCGTCGGCAGCGCCAGGCCGGTCTGGGAACCCGTCGCGATGCTGGAGTTCTCGGCATTATACTCGGAAATGCGCGTGCCATGGCTGCTGAGCAGGGCGGTCGAGCCTCCCAGCAGCTTGGTGTAGAAGCCCAGCGCCAGCCCGTCCGCCGCGCTGTAGGAGCTCGGCTGGGTGACGACATTGGCCGCCTCCAGCAGGATCTGGACCGTTCCGACGGCGGTTGACGTGCCGCCGAGCGCGAAGCCCCATCCCTCGATGCCGTCAACGGTCATGGGCCCGAGCCACGACACACTCGGCCCGCCGGCGTTGATGGAGGTGCTGACGTTGACCGGCGCACTCCCCGCACCGCCGGAGGGAACCCCCAGCGGGTTGCGGATGCAGTTCACCAGCTCATCGAAGCAGGGCCAGCCGAGCAGTTCGTAGGGCGAGGCCAAGCTATACTCGTAGGGCAGGACGTTGGCCGCGTGGCTCAGCGGCAGTCCACCCTCATCCCAATGGATCGCCCGATCGGCGCGGGAATAGGTGACGAGGCGATCGAGGCGCTCGATCTTCATGCGCGCGCTCCCAGCATGGCCCGCCCGGGGCTGCCGTTATCCGAAAGAAAGCCGCGCCGGGCGCGGGCACTGATGCGAAGGGCCGGCTCAAACCACCGGGCGGTGACGCGAAGAGCTGGCTCGTTGCTACGGGCGAAGTCCGGATCCAGCGGGTGGGTTACCGGCAGGCCAAGCGCGCCCGGGATGGTGGACACCGGTGTCTCGCTGTTGAGCAGGCACCACTGACCGGCGCGCACCCAGGCCCAGCAGGGCAGGCCGCCGCGGCCGTCCAGGCAGTACGCGACAACGCCCTCGCGGAGCGCGATGGGCGGTAGTTCCGCATAGAGCTG